>JAJFJA010000046.1 GCA_021774445.1 Alphaproteobacteria bacterium | reverse complement strand
ACAGGCCGAACAACGCTGCGCGAAAATCGTCGCCACCTGCGCGCGCAACGCCTCGTCCGTCGCCGCAACGCCCGGCGATCCGTAACCAAACACGCCCACCGAAAATACCATCAACCCCGTCACTAGATGCCCGCGCATTTCGCCCCTATTTTCCTTCCTAAGCTGTTATCAACTGGGTCGCAGAAGCAGCCCTGCGACCATCGCCGGCGGTCAACCGGCGACGCTCCTGTTGCCAATGTGCAATAGGGGGAACTTGAAATTACCATCCCCGCCATTTTCTTTAGTGTATGACATTATAGTCACAGAGAATCACTGTTGAATGTCGGGATTAAAGGCCGTGATAGGGCCAAGAAACTTATGAAAAGGGTTGGCTGATCGATCGTGCTCGGGGCTGCCCTATGGATCTTAATGTCTTGATTTTCTTGCGAAAAAATTGTTCTTGAGCGTACGGATGAAGGCGAAATACCTGACGAATTTATCCCCAGGTGAACGACTTAACTATTTGTGGGTAGAGCTATTCTAAATGCTATGCTGCCGGCAGATATATCCCTGCGTCGGCGTCTCGACTCCGGGAAAATATCGAAAGTGGTAGGTTGTTTTTGACCCGATTCGCTAAAATAGCGGCAGATACCAGCAGGCAGTTGAACTGAGAAAGATGCCGGCGAAGAACAACAAGCTCAGTCACTATCATGCGAAGCGTGACTTTGGCCGTACCCCCGAACCTGGTGGTCGTATCGAGGTGGCGACCGGTTTTCGCTATGTCGTGCAAAAACATGCGGCCCGACAATTACACTATGACTTACGTCTTGAAATGGACGGTGTCTTGCGGAGCTGGGCGGTGGCGAAAGGGCCTTGCTTGGATCCGAAAGTACGCCGGCTTGCGATGCTCGTGGAAGATCATCCGATCGATTATGGCGATTTCGAAGGGATCATCCCGAAGGGGCAATATGGTGGCGGCACGGTCATGGTATGGGACCGCGGAACTTGGGTGCCGATGGGGAATGGGTCGGCAGACTACCACGCGGGGCAGATCAAATTCCGACTGGCCGGCGAGAAGCTTGCCGGCGGATGGACCTTGGTGCGCACCGGCCGGGATAATCAATGGCTGCTGATCAAAGAGCGCGATATCTACGCGCGGGCGCTGGCGGAGGGGGATATCCTCGAACAGGCGCCAAAGAGTGTGTTGTCCGGGCGCAGTATCGAGCAGATTAGCGACGCCGGGAAGGCGCAGGCTCGGGCGCCGTCGAGGCGGCGGACGGCAGTACAGCTAGGTCGCTTGAAGGGGGCAACTCGGGCGGGAATGCCGAATGCTCCGCGGCCGCAATTGGCGAGCCCGACGAGGCATGCGCCAGAAGGCAGCGACTGGTTTCATGAGCTCAAATATGACGGATACCGGACGATTGCCTGCCATGAAAAGAAAACAGCTCGGCTACTGACGCGCAACGGCCATGACTGGACCGAGCGGTACAGATCGATCGCGCAAGCGGTCGAGGCATTACCATGTAAGTCGGCCGTGATTGACGGCGAAATTTGTGTGCAAAGCGAAGATGGGCGAACCAGTTTTGGCGCGTTGCAGGACGCGTTGGCGATTGGTGATGACACCGCGCTCGTTTATTTCGTGTTCGATTTGCTCCACCTCGATGGATACGACCTTACTGCTGCGGCGCTGGCCGATCGGAAACTGGCGCTGAGCGCGCTACTCGACCGCGCCGCCGGCGCGGCGCAAGGTATCCAATACAGTGAGCACATCGTGGGTCAGGGACCAGCGTTCCAGGCGGAAGCCGACCGTCTCGGCCTCGAGGGTGTGATTTCGAAGCGGGCCGACGCGGTCTACACATTCGGGCGCAGCACGACCTGGCGCAAGAGCAAGTCGGTGAAAGACGGCAGTTTTGCGATCGTCGGTTATACGGTGACGGATGCCGCGGGAGGGTTGGCGGCACTCCATGTCGCGGAATACCAGGACGATGGGTTGGTTTATGTCGGCAAGGTCGGCACCGGCTTCTCCAAAGTGCAGGCTGGGTTGCTCACCGATCGGCTGGCGCCGTTGCGATGCCGGCGTCCGGCGGTGGCGGTGCCCAAGGAGGGGCGGGGCGCGGGAAGCCGGTGGGTTCGACCCGAGCTCTTGGCCGAGGTGAGCTATAGCAGCCGGACCGGCAGCGGCGCCTTGCGGCATGCGGTGTTTCAAGGGCTGCGCGAAGATATCGATACAACCGGGCGGGTGGATGACACGGTGCCTGCCGACCCACCGACACGACAGCTTGTTTCCGACCATGATCTTGCGGCGATTTGGATTACCAATCCGGATCGTGTGATGTTCGGCCGGAGCGGGCCGACAAAGCTGGATCTAGCACTATACTATGCCAAGGTCGCCGCTTGGATGCTGCCGGATTTGGTCGACCGGCCGGTGACACTGGTGCGGTGTCCGTCCGGCAAGCTGAAGGATGTTTTCTATCAGCGACATGCCTTGTCGGGCATGTCAGACGAGGTGGGGCGGATTGCTCTAACTGCCGAGGGCAAGGAAGAGCGCGCAGATTTCATCTATGTCGCCGGTGCCAAGGGCTTGTTTGCGCTGGCGCAGTTCGGGGCGGTTGAATTCCACCCCTGGGGTTGCCGGATCGACAAACCGGAACGGCCGGATCGCCTGATTTTCGACTTGGACCCCGATGAGGATCTGCCGTGGCGAGAGGTTGTCGACGCGGCGTTTGAATTGCGCGAGATGCTAGCGGCGCTGTCCTTGCGTGCCTTCGTGCGGACGACCGGCGGCAAGGGGCTCCACCTGGTGGTGCCGATCCGGCGGCGCACGGGTTGGCCGGCGCTAAAGACATTCGCGCATGGCTTTGTCCTGCATGCCGCCAAAGTGGCACCTCGGCGCTACGTCGCCGTGTCATCAATGGCGCGGCGGCGCGGGCGGATCTTCGTGGATTACCTGCGGAACGGGCGTGGTGCGACCGCGGTCGGCTCCTATTCGCTGCGCGCAAAGGCCGGGGCGCCGGTTGCGACACCGCTGAGCTGGCAGGAACTGGCGGATGTGGACGATGCCGCGCAATTTGACTACGAGACGGTCCCAGAGCGGCTGAACAGTTTGGCCGCCGACCCCTGGCAGGGGATTCACGAGGCGGCGCAGACCCTTACCAAAGAGAAGCTTGAAATATTGACGATTCACAAATGAATCCTGCGGGAGTATATGATCTTCCGCCGTCAATAAGCTGGAGGTGCCACCCATGGCGCCGCGTGCGAGCTGGAAGGGTTATCTAAAGCTATCCCTGGTGTCGTGTCCGGTCCGTCTCTTTACGGCCACGACGACGAGTGAGCGAATTTCGTTCCATTTGCTGCACAAAGAGACCCACAATCGGGTTCAGATGAAGCCGCACGATCCGGAACTTGGTGCCGTGTCGCGGGCGGATCTGGTCAAAGGCTACGAATTCGAGAAGGATCAATATGTGATCGTGACCGACGAGGATCTGGCACAAATACAGATCGAGTCGACCAAGACGATCAGCATCGAGAGCTTTGTCGACGAAAGTGAGATCGACCCCATCTACTTTGATTCGACATACTACCTGGCCCCCGACGGACCGGTTGCCGAAGAGACCTATCAGGTCGTCCATCAGGCGATGCGGAGCGAGGGCAAGGCCGCCATCGCGCGGGTGGTCCTGTCGGCACGGGAGCGTCCGGTGATTATCATGGTTCGTGGCGACGGCTTTGCCCTGTGTACGCTGCGGAGCGCCAAGGAAGTGCGAAGCCACGAAAGCTATTTCGAGGGCATGGGCGCGCAAGAGACCGACCAGGAGATGCTCGAACTCGCCGAGATGATCATCAAGAAGCACGACGGCAAGTTCGATCCTGCCAAATTCGAGGACCAATATCAGTTGGCGCTGAAAGAGATGGTCAAGAGTAAACTGAAGGGCAGTGCGCCGGTGGTTGCCAAGGCGCCCGAGCGGGGCAAGGTGATCAATCTGATGGACGCTTTGCGGCGCAGCCTGGAAGAGGGCGGCGGCATGAAGCCGCCGGCGAAGAGCAAGCGGAAGCCGGCGGCGAAAAAAGCTACGGCGGCTAAGAAAGCGGCTCCGGCGAAAGCGAAAAGCCGGACAGCAACGAAGAAGACGGCAGCGCGGCGATAAGTTGCCGCGCTCGATCCAGGGCAAAGGCGCTTGGACGGGACTACGGCACTTGGACAATATTGACGGTAAGATTCTTACTTTCATTGGCCGACCGAGCTGGCCGCGGTCGGCCGACGTTTACGTTCGCCTTGCAACGGCCGGTGCCGTTATCCGGCGCGGATTCACGCGGCGTACCGATTTGCTGGTCGTCGGGCGCGGTGCGTATCGGCTATTGGACAATGGCCGGCTCGAGGAAAAGCTCGGGCAGGCGGACCGCTATGGTACGCGCTGCTTAAGTGAGGGCGGCCTGCTTCGGCTACTCGGCCTTTCGCCACCTCCGGCGCCGGCCGCCGCTGTTTCGCTCGACAGCGTGATCGTTCAGACGGGGCTGGATCGAGCAACGCTTAGACTGTTGGCACTGTTCGACCTGATGGCGAGCGAGCAAGACGGCCTAGGTTTTCGTGACTTGGTGACGGCGCGTGAAGTCGCTCGGCTGTTCGGGGACGGCATCAGCCTTGCGGAAATCGTCTATGGAACATCGAGGCTGGGGCCCGATCTCGACGAGAGCGGGGTGGACCAACCCTTGGCCCGGTTTAAGTTCGTGGCCACGGGGGAGGGCGACCTGGCGTTGCGATTTGGCGGTGGTGTGGCCGAGTTCAGCGGGCAAATGCGCATGGCCTTGCCGGCGAGCGAAAATCCGTCCGTGGAGGCGTTGTTCGAGGCGGCGGAAGCCGCGGAGGTGGCCGGGGATTTATGCGAAGCCGAGACGCTCTATAACCGCTGTGTCGACCTGGATAAGCGTGACCCCACGGCGCGGTTCAATTTGGCCAACGTGCTGCGAAACCAGGCGCGGGACGTTGAAGCCGCGCAACATCTGCGGCTGGCGGTTTCGATCGATTCACGTTTCTCCGACGCTTGGTACAATCTTGCCGGCTTGGCCGAGGCCAAGGGCGATTTGGGCGAAGCCAAAGCTTGTTTGCTCAAGGCGCTCGAGGCGGACCCGAGTTATGCCGACGCCATCTTCAATCTTGCAAGTCTGTATTTCCGGGATGGTGATTTCGAGGCTGCGATGCGGGGTTGGCAGCGTTATGTCACGCTGGACCGGGACAGTGTGTGGAGCCGCAAGGCACGCGAAGGCTTGCTGCTGTGCCGTGAACATATCCGGCAAAGTGGCGCGGCCTGAAAAAAAGGGCCGCGACAAGCCGCGGCCCAAGGTGTCAGGGAGGAATGGTCCGTAGACCAGGCGCCACACTGACCCATTATGGTTAAGATTCCGCTAACGGGATGCGCCGCAGCTATTCCCGATTTCGCAAGATCTGACTTCCAAACGTCGGGCTCTTAGTTGCCGGTATCGGATCGAGAGCCGCCGACCGTTGCGATCCCGCAGCGTTGACCGGTTTGCCGTCCGGCCTTCCGAGGCATTGTCCGTTGATCCACATCAAGGTGTACGCAGTTGCCTGGCTCTATGCTTCAGCCCGGATCAAGACCGCACGAGGCACTACAAGATGAAATCCATCTTGGTCCCGGTAGACGGATCGCCCTATGCCGGCCGGGCGCTCGATATCGCCTGCGACTTGGCACGCGCCAACGGCGCCGAGGTCAGGCTGCTCCATATTCTGCTGCGGGACCGCGACCCGGGCGAGTTGCTGCGTCTGCCCGCTGCGGCGCGCCTTGCGACGAGCGTCGCTGCCGAGCTTGAGCGCCAGAACGAGGCGCCGCCGCCGCCGCTCAGCGTGGACGAGATCATGAGCGCACCCGACAGCTCGGGCAAGCGGGTCGCCGACGATCACTTGACGGCCGTCGCCGAGGCGGTGCTCAAGGATGCCGAGGAACAGGTGGTGGCGCGCGGCCTGACCTGTACCATCATGCCGTTGGGCAACGGCCAGCCGGCGACCGGCATCGTGATGGCGGCGCGCGATGCGAAAGTCGATGCCATCGTCATGGGTTGTCGCGGGCTCAGTGCGATCGAGGCCTTTACGGTGGGCAGCACCTCCCAGGAGGTTTGCCGTCAAGAACCCTGCCCCTGCATCATGGTGCACTGAGTCAGCTAAAATTTCGCCAAACGGAGGGCCATGTTGCGGGCGTTCTCGATCTGCCACTCACGCTTTAGCACCTCGGCTTTGGCGATGTCCTCCGGGCTCATCCTAGCGGCCAGGACCGTCATGCCGTGCTTGGCGTCCTTGCTGTCCTGCGCCGCCGCAAGGCTGAACCATTTGTACGCGGTAACGTAGTCGGTTGGGACGCCGGTGCCGTTCACGAACATCAGGCCAAGATTGTATTGCGCCTTCGCGGTGCCTTGCTCCGCCGCCAACCGGCTCCATTTCAGCGACCGCTTAATATCGACGGGTACCCCATCACCGGTGCCGTACATAACCCCGAGGTTGGTTTGGGCCTTGGCATGACCCTGCCTTGCGGCAGAGTGGTACCATTTAATCGCTTCCGCCTGGTCTTGGGTTACACCAAGACCATGGTCGAACAGGATTGCCAAACTGTTCTGTGCGTCCGCGTTGCCGAGTCTTGCCAGGGTCTTCCAGAGTCTCAGTGCGGTGGCGTAGTCGCGTTTGTTGTAAGCAGCTTTGGCCGCTTCCATTCGTTTGCGACGACTGGAGTCTGAAGGACGCAGCTGCCGTACCTTCGGCTGCGTGCTCGGTGACGGCTCAACCCGGTTGAGCTGTGGTTCGACCGCCGTTTTTTTGTTTCGCTGCAGCGGCGATCGGGCGTCCGGACGCTCGACGACGACTTCCGGCTTCGGGGTCGGGGCCGGGAGCATGTAGCGTTCACGCAAGCGTAGGCAGAACTGTGCCTCGGGATCGCCCTGTTCGGCAGCGCGCCGGTACAAATGCATGGCCTTGGAGATGTTCTGCGGCATGCCGTCGCCATTGAAGTACATGATGCCGAGCTTGCATTGCGCTTGCGGATGCCCACGCTTTGCCAGGCGTCGCCATATCTTCCGGGCGCGGGCATAATCGCGCTCTTCGTACGCACGTAGACCGGCGGCGAAGCCGCCCCGCACTGGTGTGGCCCGCCGGAACAGGCGGCCGATGACACGAGCGATCTCACTCATAATAGGCAGAAAGTCACTTTTCTGACCGCTCGGGATCAACGTCAAAGGCGTGGTGTTTTGGGCGCGATCATTGGGGGTAGTGTGGTCTTTTTGGCGAATGGGACAGGACCAAAAGAAGACGGCGCCCGGAGGCGCCGTCCCTTTTTGGCGGGAGGGTATTGGGAGGAGGAGGCGGGAGTTACCCTCTGGCCAACCTTAAGTGCGCGCATGATATATGGCGATTAGTTATTAAGGGGTTAATAATGCAATATTATTAGCACATTTATGCTATTTACCAAAATACTCCTTAAAGCGTCGTTCACCGACACCGCAGATGGCACTCTCGGTTTCTGATATCGTGTGAAGGTGGACCGGTGCCGATTGTTTCGGGGGCGGAGCCGCGGCGATTTCCAGGATGAATTTCCGCAATATGGCGCCGGCGAAATCTTCAAAATCTTCGGCGACGACAAGGAATGAACCCGGTCCGCCGATGACGCATGCTTCGTAATAGGCGTCCAGATCGGGGATGCCAGGGAGGCCAAATCGATTGGGGCGGTCGTTGACGACGGGCAGACCGTTGATGGTGATCCCCATGCTTACGGCCAGATTGCGCGCGGCATCAACGCGGTCGCCACTATTGTTCGGACCGTCACCAGATATGTCGATAACTTGTCGTGGTGCCTCGAAATCGTTGGTGGCAAACATCGGCAGGGTAAAGGTTATGGCGCCGCTTATTGAAGTGCGGTCGGCGACAAGGGTGCGAGGCGCCACCGCAAGGGCCGAGGCAAACGCCGCGGCGCTGGATTCGGAGCTTACGACTGTCCATGGCACCAGTACTCTCTGCTGACCGGTGCTACCCCATTCAAAATAGATGACGGCGATGCGTCCCAGCCGGCCGCTGCGAATGGCCGCGAGGACGCGGTCATCGGTGATGGCGGCAATGTAGCCGTCCCGTTGGAGCCTCGCCTCCTGACCATCGATGCTGCCGGAGACGTCGACCGCAAGCACAAGTTCGAGATCGACTTGCTCTGCCGCTTTGGCCGTCGCCGTGCAGCTGACTAGGGCAAACGCGGCGATAGCCAGGAGGAGCCGTCGTGGGGAGTTCGGTCTTGGAGATCGGGGTGCCGCCACAGCCAATGCCATCCAGGTTCGCGAAGCGATCGAGCGCGGGACGTCGGCGATGGTCGATAGCCACATGAGCCGGCCGCGCCGAGCGATGCGCTCGAGTATTCACGGACTGAACCAGGGCTGCAACGCAAATGCTCGCACTGAGCTATCGTTTTATGGGGCTGGTGGAGGCCAGCTGTGGGCGTAGCGCCTCTTGCTGGAAGGTCTCGATAAGGCCTACCCGGAGGGCGATGTCGACCGGCCGATCGATGGCGAAATAGGCGACGATGACGGCAAACAAGCTGGCCGGCAGAAATATCCGCTCCGAGTTGAGGAAGGTTCGCATTAGTCAGATCCCGAGCCGTTGTCAGGGGTACTTGCGCCGATGACAACACCTGATTGCGGCGGGTTGGAGGCAGGTCTCTGTCCATTCCTGGGCTCGCGTCCCGAGGCCTTGGTTGCCAAAAATTCGTGGGTGTCCGGGAAGTAATATGTGACGTTTGCTAGTATTTCGATCCGCTTGGGTGTGGCGTTCTAAAGTATAGGCGCCATACGATTTATGGTTATCTACGGTTTGTGTCGGGACACGTTTTGCCGGTTCATGTAAAAGTCGGGTAACAATTGATGATCGGTGATTCGGGCTTGCACCCGACAAGGAGCATGGCTGCCGGCCCAGCCACGTTTCCGGTATGGCATTAGTTCAAGTCGAGCAGGAGTTTGGAAAAAGCATGGCAACCCGGGCCGACATTGATTGGGGCGAAATCGAGCGCCGTTATTGCCAGGGTGAGAGTTGCAATTCAATTGCCAAGCTTTTCCCAACGAGTCGTCAGACAATCATGCGTCGGGCGAAGCGTGACGGCTGGCTTCGACCAGGCGCAAGTGGAGAGCCGGCGGAGGTGTACAGTGGACCGTCCGCGGGTGCCGCCAACGAACCGGTGCTGCCAAGTTCGTTCAAGTCGTTTGCCGCCGACGAGGTCGAGCGCTCGACAGAATCCGTCGTTCCGGCAGCACAACGGGATCGGACAGATTATCAGGAGCGCGAGCGAAACGACGACGTAGAGGAGATTTCCTTCAGGCGGTCGGCGGCGAGGGTCTCTGCCGGTAAGGCGCAGGAGCATGAGGCGGCGGCGGGCGGCCAGAATTCCTACGGGTCGGCCGAGGAGCCGTCTTACGGTCATGGTGCCGCCGAGGCCGCGCCGGCGAGTGCTCTTCCCGAACTGGATCCGTTGGTTTTTTTGCGGATCCTATGGCAACGAAAAGTAGCGATCGTCGCGACGATGTTTGTGGTTTGCGCATTGACCGTGGCGGTGTTGTCTCGGCTAACGCCGAGCTATGAAGCAGAGGCCCTGGTTCTTATCGGCGGCAGCGAGGCAACGCTCGGCAGCCTCGAGAATGTCGTGCAGGGTTTGACCGCGGATGAGCCTGAAATTCTGAGTCAGATCGAGGTGATTAACTCGAGACGGCTAGCGGAGAAAGTCATTGACGATGTGGGGCTTTACAAGGTCGCGGAATTCAATCCCGCCCTTGGGCCGCAGCGGCGGGGTATTTCCGACAGAGTAAAAGGCTTGGCGAGTATGGTTCCGTGGCTCGGCATCAAGTCGCCGGCACGTGAGACGGTCAGTGTTCTGCCCCCGGAGATCCGGGCAGAACGTCAGCGTACAGAAATAGTGGATCTATATATCAAGGCGCTGAAAACCGAGCCAAAGCAAAAATCGCGCGTAATTTCGATCGCGTTCCGTTCGGAAAAACCGGAGTTGGCCGCCCGGTTGGCGAATACTCTGGCAGACTCCTACATCGAAGATCAGCTCGAGACCAAATTCAAAGCCGTCGAGCAGCTCGCTTCCTGGCTGGACACGCGCCTAACAAGTCTGGGCGGCGACGTGCAACAGTCCGAAAGGGCATTCGAGGACTTCCGGGCGCAAGCTGGCTTTAACCAAGGGGCGACGGTCTCCTTGGTGGTTGAACAAATCACGCAGCTCAACAATCAGCGGGCTGAGGCTCGGTCGCTCCTGGCGGAAGCCAAGTCGCGGTTGACGATTGCGGAGCGCCTGGGGGCGGCCGGCGATGCCGGCGCGCTGGCGCAGGTGATGAACTCGCCGACTATTCAGGCGCTGAAAACGAGGCAGACGGACCTACAGCGTCGCGAGGCAGAGTTGTCAGCGCAATATGGCGACCGGCATCCGGCGATGCTCAATGTGCGCGCCGATTTGGCGCGGCTGACAGGGCAAATAGATGATGAGGTGCAGGCCGTCCTGCTCAATATCCAGAGCGAGGCGGAGGCGGCGCAAGGGCGAGTGCTGGCTCTTGATCGCGAAATCCAGAGCCTAGAAGCGAAGGCACGCCAGTCGAACGAGGCCGAGATTGAATTGCGGGCTTTGCAGCGCGAGGCCAAGGCGAACAGCGCCTTGTTCGAAACATTCCTCGGTCGGTTCAAGCAGACTAGCGAGCAATTCGGGCTCGAGCGGCCCGATGCGCGGGTGATTTCCTACGCGGCCGCGCCCTTGGAACCCGCCGCGCCGAAAAAGCCGTTGATCCTCTCAATTGCGCTGGTGTTCTCGGTGGTCCTGGGCACCGTTATCGCATTGGTTCTTGAATGGGCGGATCGGGGGTTCAGAAGCACGGTGCAACTTGAGAGCATTCTCGGCGTTCCGGCGCTCGGCTTCATACCGCGGGTGACGGGTATGCGACGTTCGGGGCGGCGGCCGGAGGATTTGGTGCAAGAGAGACCTGGATCCCCATTTGCCGAAATGCTGCGATCGCTGCATACATCCATTCTGTTGGCGCGGACCGAACCCGATCAGAAAGTTGTGTTGACCACGTCGGCCGTTCCGAACGAGGGCAAGACCACTTTTGTTCTGTCGTTGGCGCGCATGGTTGCCGGATCGGGACAGCGCGTCCTGCTGATTGACTGCGATGTCCGGCGACCGAGTGTGCATGAATCCATGAGTGTGCAAAACGATCGTGGGCTTGTCGACTATATCCTCGACGGCTTGACCTTGCATGACGTTGTTCACAAGGACGAGACGACAGGGGTCGACTTCATTACCAGCGGTCGGCTCACCCACGACAGCGCGGCGCTTTTTCGTTCAAACAGGATGAGCTTCCTGTTGGACCGAGTACGAGGGCAATATGACCTGGTTCTGCTCGACTCGCCGCCGGTCCTGCCGCTTTCGGATGCGCGGATTCTTGCCGGGGTGGCGGATCTGTGCGTGTTTGCCGTGCGGTGGCGCGAAACGAGCCGGAACCTTGCCGCCTCGGCGCTAAAACAGCTACGCGAGTCGCGGGCCAATATTGCGGGTGTTGTGTTGACACAGGTCGACGTCAAGCAAAATGCCAAGCAGGGCTATGGCGACACCTGGAGCTATTACGGCAAGTTCAAGCAGTACTACCTAGACCCTGATGTCCGATAGCTGACGGCGCCGGCTGTCGCCCGGCGCCATGGATTTGGGTCAATCTAAATCTACTTGCGAGTCCGGTCGGCGCCGTATGATCGCGTGTTGTGCGGTACGGCGCGATGTATTTGCGGTCGGGGAGTTGCCCACCTGAAGGGTCGCGCGGCCGGCGCCGACCTCCGGTGCCCGGCGGCCGCGGGCTGGCTCTGTTCCGAGACATTGGGGGGCGAAGGGGCATTCGGGGACCGCGGCAATGCGGCATCCATTGGCCAACGCCAATCGGACTTGGAACTCTTGTCTTCTTGGGGGAGGGCGAAGATTGGTCAGTCGCTCGGTTCGCGCCAACGCCGCCCGCTTTAGTAGGCGTTGGGGTCTCGGAAGCCGCGCAAGACAGTCAGGACGATGATTTTGAAGTCGAGCCAGAGCGACCAGTTGTCGATGTAGTGGAGGTCGAATTCGACGCGGCTGGTCGCCTTTTCTATGGTGTCGGTCTCGCCACGCAATCCGTTGATCTGGGCCCAGCCGGTAATTCCCGGTTTGACACGGTGGCGCAGCGCATATTGGTCGACCGCTTCGTGATAGAGATGGTCCGCCGCCATCATGGTTGGAACGTGTGGGCGGGGCCCAACGACAGATAGTCTGCCTTGTAAGACGTTGATGAACTGAGGAAGTTCATCAAGGCTCATGGCACGAAGATAGCGGCCGACCCGGGTCACTCTCGGGTCGCCCTTGACAGTTTGCTTGCCGCCGCTGGGGTCGCTTTGACCGCAATGCATGGTGCGGAACTTGTAGACCGTGATGGGGCGGCCGTTGAAGCCATGCCGTCTTTGGCGAAAGATCACTGGACCAGGCGTCTCTAGAGCGATCAATGCGGCGATCACAAGCATGGGGGGAGAAAATGCGATCAAGGCCAGGCTGGCGACAACTTTGTCTTCGAGGGCCTTCCAGACCGTTTGCCACTCGTTCAAGGGCCGGTCGATAATGTGAAGCAGTGGCAGACTGCCAATATTCTTGCGGCTTGCGGTGGCCATAAGCGCGCTGCCGGCTAGATCGAGGCTGAGGTCGATATCCGACGGAAGCTGCCGCAGCTTGCCGATGGTCTGCATAACTCTGGTCTCGGCCGCGGTGGGCAGCGCTATAATGACTTGTTCGACACTATTTTCGCGGGCGAATGCGAGGAGGTCGTCTGTCGTACCGAGAACGGGAACACCAGCGACTTCGGATGGCGCCCGGGCGCCGCGATCGTCGAATACACCGACGAGGGATACTTCCGACCCCATTTCGTCTCGTAGCCAAGCGATGACCCGGGCCGCGTGGTCGGTTGCCCCAACTATGGCGACATCGCGTCGGAGGCTGCCTGATTCCTGCCAAACTTCAATCATATGCTTGGTAATGACCCGTGCGACCAGCAAGCCGCCGAGGCTTGAACTCCACCATATGAGCAGCCAGCCTCGGGAAATCAGGAGGGCGGTCTTGGTAAGGAAAACGAGGACGATCAGCATCACCAAGGTCATCGTCCAAGCCGTGGCAGTACGTAGCCACTGATAGCGGAGGTCTCGAAGACGCGCGAAATCGTAGACCTTGAAGAAGCCGAAGATGTTGAGACTAAGCAATATCCCGATCAGCGTGGCTCCCGTGGCCACCGGCCAACTTTCGGCCTCATGGAGAACGGCGATGTTATAGACGCTAAAGGCGAAAAGTGACGACAACGCGAGTGAAAGCACGTCCGTGAGGCGTACTAGGTCGACTAGTACGCCCTTCGAAGCGAAGGCGCGGCGCACAACACCACCTTTTGGTCGGCGGGCGTGCGCAAACCGTGTTTCAGTCGTCGTCATTTGATTCGTGCCGGAACCGATAATATGCCCCTACATTAGCTGACAAACACGATTCTCGGCGTGCGCATTGGAGCTGATAAAGCCCGTATTTGCGGGATTTATGGGTTGGGTCTTCAGCCTTTCTTGCGGTAGACGATAACCTTTCTCGCAGCTAGTATGCAGCGACTCGGTAGACCTTCCGGTTTCGCTCCAGAGTGCTCTTTTAAGTTCCTTGTATGCATACTATTAGTCCGTGCGATCTAGACTCCGTGGCGGTCATTCGGAATCGAACGTGCCCGGATGGGCTCCGCCTTACGATCGGTGTTATCGCGCGAGACGGCCTGCCGTTCCTGCGTGACTGCTTGCGATCCCTGCCGACTCAGTTGGACGGTGTGGCGACGCTGGAGATCATCCTGGTGGATAGCGTATCGAGCGATGGTACGACCGACGTGATGGTCGAATTTGCGCGCCAAAGGGCGGCGGTGCGCGTCTTTCGGATGGACGGTAAATCCAATGCAGCTGCGACCCGCAATGTTGTTCTCGACCATGCGGCTCCCGGTGCGGTTCTGTTGGTCGACGGCGATATTGTGCTGACGCCGGAATTCCTTTGGGCAGGTGTCGAGGCGATGCGGGCCGGGCGCGCCGATGCTGTTTCCGGGGGGCTCACGGAAATCCATCACGATGCGGGGGGCAATCCGGTTACCGAAGAGTTTTGGCGCCTGCGGGTTCGGCAGGAAGTTGCTGAATATGGGCGGTGGGCCTGCGGGACAATACTATTGAGCGAAGCCGTCGTTCGCTCCGGTCTGCGGTATGATGAGTCCATGAGATTGAACGAAGATCGCGACTTTACGATACGGATATCCTATCAATTTAGAGTCATCACAATCCCGATAAGCATGGGGTGCCATCTAACGCGAAGCTATTACTCTTCTGACCGACTAAAACAATTCTATAAGGACGCTAATTATCGCTGGCTCGGTGTACTCATCCGGAAACATATTTGGTCCCTAAGGAGTGGTCTCTTAAGTAGATTTGTCGCCTTATTCGGGGCGGAAAAGGGAGTGTGCTTTGGGGTAGTTCTGCAAATTGTCCTCGTCGCCAGCCTGCTCTCCGGCCACGTCGGGATTATATTGTTGTCGCTGTTCATTGTGTTAGCCGATTTCGCACGGTACGTGTGGCAGCGGCGCCTGAAGCAGTATCTGCCGCTAAGGGTGGTTGGTCCTTGGATGGTGTTGGGTGGCCTGGTTAGGCGGCACGAGGTGCGGCCGGACTATACGGTGCGTCAACTGGTCTGAGATTGTCGCGGTTGCCGTTCCGGGGGTTTCTCTGTGCGGGTCCTTGCAGCGCCACGGTATAACTCGGCCAGCTTGGTCGCGTAGACATCGACATCTAGTTGACGCTCAAACACCGTGCGACCGGTTGCGGCTATGCGGTGACGTTCCTGCTTATTCGCGACAAGGCGATGGAGCGCGGAAGCGAGGGCGGCGCTATCGCCGACGGGGATAAGCAGGCCGGATCCGTCATCTGTGATGAGTTCCGGGATGGATCCTACCGGTGTGGCGATTACGGCGACACTATGCGCCAAGGCCTCAAGCACAGACATCGGCAAGCCTTCGCCTTGGGACGGCAGAACCAGGATATCCGCTTGGCGCAGGAGGGATTGGGCGGCACTGCTGGATACCCATCCGGGAAAGTGCACACGGTCCGACATGCCGGCTTCGTGGACTTTTTCCCGGTAGTCATCAACCGGACCGTCGCCGGCAAGCGTGGCATGCCAGTCGAGGTTCCGGAGGCGTTCCGACGATAAAGCATCAAGCAACACCGGAACGCCCTTCCATGGGCCGAGACGGCCAAGGAATAGGATGTTGCAACGGCCGGTTTCGCCGCGCGTTGGCTGCGCGACCGCGGCGCGTGGGTCCGGTACCGCGTTATACAGCATCACGATATCGTCCAGCGGCACATTTAGATCGCGGGCAACGACGTCCCGCCAGTGGTGGCCGAGGACGATTACTTTTTGCGCTTTGCCGAACAGCTTTGCCAGCAAGGTGCGCCCCGGCTTTGGCAGGCCCTTGAAAAAGGACTCGAAATGGCCGTCATGCAGATGAAGGATGACCGGTCGGCGGAGGATGGTGGCGAGCAAAAGGATGAACGATTTGCGGATGGCGCTGCCACGGACCGAGATGTTTACGTGCAGAACCGAGGCTTTGCCGGTGATCGTGGCAATGGTTATTTGGATGAGGGCTTTGAGGAGATGGAGCGGCGACCAGACAATGGAACCGCGACCACGCGCGTCGATTACGCGAAAAGCCGGGCCGCCGCCGTTGCGGCGCCAAGCGTCGACGACATAGAGCATCAGGCGGCCGACGCCACCACTGTGCTCCTCAAGGCCGCCTGAGCAGACGATTAGAACGGAGGGCTCGGTGCCCGTGGGGTGGCGCTGGCTTGGCAAGGCGTGATCCTAAGCGGAGATGCCAAAAGCGGTGCGGGTGGAGATCCAGCGGGCCGCGGCATGTGTCGTGGTCCGGGTAATAAATTCTTGGCAGAAATCCCAAGTCGCTTCGTCATGGGCCCAGCAATGCGTCATCAGGCCGGTGGCCTCTCCGGAATCAGCCTTGCCGAGGCGTTTTGCTCGGAGATGGGCAATTGCGTCGGTAAGGCACCGTTCGGTCCCGGCGAAACAGGGTTGAGGGGTATCCCATGCCAGTACGTCGATATGGGCGTTTACCTGAGTTATTCCCGGCGCCTGGGGCGTGTCGCGTCGGTCGCCGTTCGTGCTTAGGCCGACGTAGCCGAGCATGGCAATGCGGCGGACGAGCCTTAGTGCGATACGGTTGAAAGGCGGTACAAGGACGGGCTGCCAGCCTTGCCAGCCCTCCAGTACTTTGCGGCCCGCTGCCAACTCGTCGCAGATGATTGCTACCGGACGATCGCGTCCAAGCTCGGCCTTAATGCGCCTCGATTTGGCGTAATCCTCATGCCTGTAACCATGCTGCAAGATGGATACTTTTGTTGGCGACCGTTGTTCCAGCACGAGAGCGCGGAGGTCATCGGTGGCCGTGGCGGGAATTACCGCCAGCGCAATGGGAACACCGGTCTTGCGCCGCAGCGCCAGTAATCGCCGAATGGGGTCGGTCGGCTCGGTAGCGTCGTCATCGCGCCACCAGAAGTGGGCCGTGCGGCCATCGCGGTGCCACCGATCCAATTCCTGCTGAAGAGCATGCCAGGGGTTCCCCGTCACACTGGGGGCGCGTTGGAGGCGGCGCGTGAATTTCGCCCGCAGCGGCCGGAGGCCTTGCAGAAGATTGGGAACTAACGGCTGCATCCGGCTACGTCGTGACGACTGGGGCGAGACGGTTGGCGATAGCCCCGGAAGCCCCGGATAAATGGACTCTGATATGACGGGTGGCGTCGAATTTGCTGCCGACCGGAATCCGGGGTAGGCACGTCAGGTGATTGCCGTGAGCCGGGAATATATTGCCCTTGCGCGTGGTGGTGGCGGTCTGAAAGCCCAACTCCGCGGTGATGGCGAAATCACGGGGGCCGCAGTCCTTCGCTGCGCCATATGGATAGGCGAAGTGTCGAGCCTCGACGCCCAGACGTTGGGCCAGTACGTCGCGGCCGGCGGCGATCTCCTGCCGCGCCGTGGCGGGGTCGAGTTGGGCCGTTGGCCAGTGGTGGATGGTGTGAGCCTCAAGGCTGACCAGTGGATCTTCCGCCAGGACCGCGAGTTCTTTCCACGACAGCATGACGCGATCCAGCAGGGTCGCTGAATCCGCGGTCTCTTGGTCGCCGTTGCCGTCACCGTGATCGGCCAGAATATCGGCGTGGCGCCGCTCCGTGAGGGCTTTGTAGGCCAGTTCTTTTTGCTCGGGTGATTGCAGCCGGGTGTCGCGATCCACCTGTTCTTCGATGACACCCCACCAATAGTCGGCACGGCGATCGACCATGCCGGTGCATACATAGATCGTCATCGGCGCCTGATGACGGCGAAATATCGGGAGAGCAAGGGTCATGTTGTCGCGGTAGCCGTCGTCGAATGTGAAACACACAAAGCGACGGTTGCTTTGCACCTTATCGGTCAGGCGCCGGTGGACTTCGTCGAGATTGACGATGTCCCAGCCGAGCCGGCGTACCTGCGTAAGGATGGCGTCCAGGAAAGCCTGGCTGACATACATTTCCCGATTGAATGGAACCGTATCGCGCGGCGCCACCCGGTGAAACATGAGTATCGTGCCGAGGCCGCCGAATAACGGTTCGAGCAGGCGGTAACCGCCGCTGAAATAGAGACTGTCCAGCAGGAGCCGTTTAGCTGTTTCGGCGAGTTGGCGTTTCATGGATGGCCGTGTTTTGGAACGGAGGAATTATGGAGCCCGGCGGCTAATGTCACCAGAGACATTTGGCGACCCGGCCACCAAAGAACGGGATCAGTACATCTATCGTTTGGGGTATTGCACCAAACAATTTCGGCGATACTGGTGGCTTCACGGTGAGCTGTCGCTAACGTTACCGACTTGGCGCGGTAGTAGTCCCTCGGCGATGTGGACGGCGAAGTGACGCGCGCAGTACAACAAAAGAAGCCACGCTTGGTGAAACGGTTTGGCGACTAGTCCGCCCGCGACGCGAGGATTCCTGCGTGAAGGTTCATGTAGTCAAGCCACGGCAACTCTCGGCTGATCACCTGCAGTTTTGGCGCGACCTCCAGGAAACAAATCCAGCTCTAGCGAACCCGTTTTTCTGTCCGGAGTTTACGCTGGCTGTTGGGGAAGTTCGGGATGATGTTTTCGTCGGTGTGATGGAGGACGCCGGCGAAGTCGTCGGTTTCTTTCCGTTTCAGCGTCGAGCGTTCGGGGTCGGAAAGCCGATCGCGGGGCCGCTCTCGGACTATCAAGGGGTAATTGCCAGTCCGGAAATCGAATGGGATGCGTCCTACCTGGTACGCGGTTGCGGTCTGTCGCTTTACGACTTCGATCATATGCTGGCGTCGCAAAACGCCTTTGCGTCCTATCATACGGAGCTCACGTATTCGAGAACGATGGATTTATCGCAAGGGTTCGAGACCTATGTCGACGGACGGCGCAAGGCGAAGCGCAAGATCGTCTCGGATCATGGGCGCAAGGCCCGACAGTTAGAGCGAGATGTTGGGAAGTTGCGGTTCGAGCTGCATGAGGACACGCCCGATGCCTTCGCGGCGATGCTGGCATGGAAACGCGACCAGTATCGCAGCACCGGCGCCTACGACGTGTTTCAGCATCGCTGGACGATAGGATTGCTGGAACGTATATGCCGAGTTCAGACCGCCGGGTTTGCCGGCGTCTGTTCGACGCTCTATGCCGGCGATCAACTGGTCGCGGTGCATCTGGGCATGCGGTCGCGGTCGGTGTGGCATTATTGGTTCCCGACCTATGATCGCGCTTTTTCGCGATACTCACCCGGGATCATTCAGATTCTGAAGATGGCCGAGGTTGCGCCGTCACTGGGGTTGTCGACGATCGATCTGGGTTGGGGCGACAGCCTATATAAGGAAAGGCTGGGCGACGGATCGGTGCCGATCGCCGTCGGCTGTGTGGCGCAGGCGTCGCCGGCAGCCGGGATCCGTCGTCTGAGACGCGCCACCGAAGGACTGTTCCATCGGCTGCCGCTGGGGCCACTTTCGGCGCTGCCGAAGAAGGCGTTCGATCGGATCGAGCGGCGTCTGAACTTTACCTGACTGTGCCGTTGGAGCCGCCGGTCGGCTGGCGCGAGCGATGCTTGGCGGCACGATCTATCTATTGTCGTTCAGGTACCTCTTCGGGGTTGTGGACGCCAACGCATGGGAAACCTTACAAGTGTTCTAGTCGAAGCGCGCTGATTCGGTGTCATGTCCGCATACGTAACGCATGCTGTTCGGTGGCGAGAGGACGCTGGCTCATGAAGGTTCGTGTTGTCAGGCCCCGCGAACTCACGGCGGATCATGTACGGCTCTGGTACCAATTCCAGGAAACCAATCCGACGCTGGGAAGCCCTTATTTCTGCCCGGAATTTACGCTGGCGGTGGGGGAGGTTCGTGACGATGCCTTCGTCGGTCTGATCGAAGATGCGGGCCAGATTGCCGGGTTCTTTCCGTTTCAACGGCGGGCCCTGGGCGTAGGCAAGCCGATCGGTGGTCCACTTTCGGACTATCAAGGGGTGATTGCCAGTCCGGCGTTCGATTGGGATGGGGGCGCTCTAGTCCGCGGGTGCGGTTTATCGGTCTATGATTTCGACCATATGCTGGCGTCGCAGGGAAGCTTTTCGCCGTATCATTGGGAGCAAACGTATTCGCCGACGATGGATTTGTCCCAAGGCTTTGAGGGCTATGTCGAGGCGCGACGACGGGCAAAGAGCAAGATTATCAAGAGCAATCGACGCAAGATCCACAAGCTTGAACGAGAAGTCGGCCCGTTACGCTTTGAACTGCACGGGAATACCGTGGAGGCTTTTGCGGCGCTGCTGGCTTGGAAGCGGGATCAGTATCGTCGTACCGGTGCTTATAACGTCTTCCGGCATAGTTGGACGTTGAGCCTGTTGAAGCGTCTTTGCGAAACACAGACGGATCGCTTTGCTGGCATCTTCTCATGTCTTTATGCTAACGATCGATTGATTTCGGTGCATTTGGGCATGCGGTCGCGTAGGGTATGGCACCAATGGTTTCCGGCTTACGATCGGGAGTTTTATAGCTACTCGCCGGGTATCATGCTGGTGCTGATGATGGCGGAGCATGCCCCGTCGCTCGGCATATCAACCATCGATATGGGCTGGGGAGATGTTGAAGATAAGCAAAGGTTGGGCGACGGCAAAGTACCGATTGCAATCGGACGTGTTGAAAATGCGTCGTCGGTGGCGAGGATTCGACGGGTGAGGCGGGCGACGGAGGGGGTGTTTCAGAGGTTGCCGCTGGGGCCAATCTCGACGGTGCCGCACAAAGCATTCAATCGGATCGAGCGGCGCTTGAACTTTATATGATTTCGCGAGCCTGCCGATGAGGGCGCTGTCGTTTTCGGCTATGGCGTCGATCATCATACAGCTTGCCAACATTGTCTCAGGCGTGTTGGTTGCCCGTATGCTCGGCCCCGAGGGCCGCGGCGAGTTGGCTGCGGTGTTCCTGTGGCCGCTGATCATCGCCACTGTAGGGCGGCTCGGCATCAACGAAGCCATTACCTATTTCGCGGCGGCGGGAAAGTTCTCACTGCGCGTCGTGCATGGGACCGGAATGACTTTCCTGGCCGTGATGTGTCCGATCATGGTGGTTGTCGGCGTCCTGTTGTATCCGGCCATCTTTAGCGGCTACGGCGGTGACGTGCTGCGTGTGGCCTTAGTCTTCCTGGCATTCATCCCGCTGAACCTGATTACGATCGTCCAACAGTCGCTGTTTCGCGGGGCGATGATGATCACCGAGTTCAACATTTTGCGAACTCTGGTTCACATTAACTTCGCCGTCGGTGTGCTGTTGGTTTGGTTGTTTGGCCAAGCGTCGGTCATGAACGCCGCGCTGGCCATGCTGGCGGCCAACGCTGTCGTCGTGGTGCTTGGCGGACTCATGCTCGCGCGCAGGGGTCTGTTGTTCGCACGCCCGGAACGGGGGGCGGCAAAAGAGATGCTGGTTTATGGCATCAAGGTTCATTATGGCGATTTGGGATTGTTCGCCAGCGAACGGCTCGGGCAGGCGCTCATTTCCTTGCTGCTCACGGCGACCGAACTCGGTCTTTACACCGTGGCCGCGACGATAGCTCGTGGATCGTTGCTGCTCGCCGAAACAGCAGAGCTGCTGGCATTGCCGAATATTGCCGGGCAGTCGTCCGCTGCCGACAAGGCAACGATGCTCGGAGCCTATATGAAGGGCATGCTGGCCCTCACCCTACCAGGCTCACTGGTGCTGATGGCAATTACCCCATGGGTTCTGGGTACCCTGTTCGGAGCGGAATTCCTGCCGGCGGCATCGACCGTCAATGTCCTCATCCTCGCCAATATCCCGCTGGCGGGAAAGCTTGTATTTGCCGTTGGGTTCTTTGCCCATGACCGCGCCCTGAAGGTGGGCAAGGCAGAAATGATTTCGGTGGCGGTGCTCGCCGCATTGTTGGCGGTGCTGTTGCCGACCATGGGCATACTCGGGGCGGCGTTGGCGGTCTTGGTCACCAATTCGGCGGGCCTGGCCATGCTGATCTATTGGGGTCGTACCGAGCTAGGCATTTCGGCGGCGACCATCTTCGTGCCGACGCGGGGGGACATCGACTGGGTCTACCGGACGCTGTTGCGTAAGGCCTGAGGCATCGGCGTGGCGACAATGCCGGTCGCCAGAGCCTGCGAGGGTATTTCGTCGGCCTGCGGCCGCTGCAAGCACTCACGGTGGAACAGTTCGAGATTCAGGATGGACCACAATAACTTTTCGTGGTTTTGGCGCGCGCTGCGATGCTCGTCGATACGCCGGCGCAGGACGTTCACGTCGTAGTATTCGCGGGTGTGGGATTGGGGGCCGAGGACAAGATCGACCAGATAGGCGCCAAGATCGCCTTGGAACCACTCGTTGACCGGCACACGAAAGCCAACCTTGGGCCTTTGCAACGTCGAACGAGGCAGGATCTGATCCATGGCCTGGCGGAGGATCCATTTGGTTTGCCGACCTCTAACTCGGTGATCGTCGGGCAGCGTGGCGATGAATTCCGCGAGTTTGGTGTCCATAAACGGCATGCGCGCCTCGATTGACGCGGCCATGGTCATGCGGTCGCCGCGTTCGAGGAGGTTGTCCGGCAGCCAGCTTAGCTGGTCGAACATGAGAATGTTGCGCAGCGCCGAATTGCCGTCGGGAAAATCGAACTGGGTCTGGCCCGTAGCAGGGTGGCTTGGCGGCACGAGGGCGGCGAGACGTGCCCGTTCGGCCCAAGAAAGCGCGCCGAACCACCGGGGTAGCTGGTCCTGCAAATCACGCAGGCCGAGGTTGGTAATAGCGGTCTTGGCACGACGCAGGCGATAGGGCAGCGCCCACGTCAGGGGCATGACGACATTGTCATGCACGAAGCCCGGGATCAAAGCCTGATAGGCCTTGGCATAGCGCTGGTAGACGTGCTTCGGATAGCCGCCGAGCAGCTCGTCGGAGCCTTCACCCGTCAGGATGACGGTGACGGTTTTGCGTGCCTCTCGCGATAGCATGAATATGGGGATATCGGTAGGTTCGGCGACCGGCGCATCGCGGAAGCGCACGAGTGCGGGAAGCTCGCCCATGAGATCGTCCGGGCGGATACGGTGTTCATGATGATCGGCGCCGAATTGCTTGGCGATCAGGGCAGCATGGTCCAGCTCGCTATATTGGGACTCATTGAACCCGGCGGCGAACGTCTTCACGGGGTGCGGGCTGTGGCGGCTCATGAGTCCGACCACCGCCGAGGAATCAATACCACCCGATAGGAATGCGCCGACGGGAACATCCGCGATCATGCGGATACGAACCGCTTCCTCAAGTTCGGCGAGAAAGGCATCCACCAGATTGGTGCCGGGCGGTTGCTGGAGACGTTCCTGGCGGGCGTCGGGGGGCGTGAAGAAGCGCTGCGAACGCAGCCGGCCGTGCTGCCAAACGGCGAGAGTCCCGGGTGGGAGTTTGGTTATGCCCTGGAATAGGGTCGCCGGGCCCGGGACGTATCGATAGGCGAGATATTCCCACACGGCGTCGAGGTCGACCGCGGCGGTGATTTCAGGGTTGACGAGCAGGCTCTTTATTTCGGAGGCGAAGTAGAGGGAATTGTCACGTTGGTAAAGGAACAACGGTTTTTTTCCAAACGGGTCGCGGGCCAGAAGCAGGCGCTGCTGGCGGCGGTCCCAGAGGGCAATCGCAAACATGCCGCGGAGTTTGGCGACAAATGCCTCACCATATTCGCGGTAGGCGTGCAGGATGACCTCGGTGTCGGAGCGGGTGCGGAATTCGTGGCCGGAAGCCTGTAGCTGACGGCGGAGATCTTGGAAATTATAGATTTCGCCATTGAAGATGACCGTCAGGTCACCCGTCGGATCTTGCATCGGTTGCGCGCCGCCGGCGATATCGATGATGGAAAGTCGCCGAAATCCAAGGGCGAGCTTATAACGCGCATCGACGGTTTGGGCATGGAAAGAGCCGGCGTCATCAGGGCCGCGATGTCTAATGGCCGCGGTCATTGCCGCCAAGCGCGCCTCCGACGGGGCTTGATCGGCGCCGCAGATCCATCCGGCAATACCGCACATGCAAATATCTCGCGCGTTCAGTTGAGAAGTTCGGGCCCGATCATAGGCCATGGAAAAGTACGTCGTAGGCTTACTAAAAGTATCCCGCTACTCCTAACGATGTTGGCAAGGTAGCTGAATACGGTTCTCCGCACGCGCGGACAAAGCCGCGACCACCGGCGGCAAGATAGGAGGCTGGCCGAGATTTGCCGGCGATCCGCGCGATTTGGCGCGATCCGCCTGGGATATGTCCTATGGGAGGGCCGGGATAACCCTTTTGATTACCCCGTTTTTCGACTGCATTCTACTAAAGTGGTGGAGATGCATGAGGGCATTGCCGATCGGTGATTTACGGATCGGCGAGATGCCGTCGGTCTCAAGGAGACCCCGATGAAGCTGCGGTTCTGGATCTTGTTGCCGTTAATGGTGCTGTCGGGCTGTGGCCTGCCGCCGGCGATCGTTATCGCTACTTACGCTGCCGATGGCGTCAGCTACGTGTCGTCGGGGAAGAGCTTGACGGATCATGCGCTTTCGACGGTTGCCGGGCGTGACTGTGCGCTACATCGGATAATGACCGAGAACCTGTTGTGCCGCGGCGATGTTTTGGAGAACGTCGGGTCAGTGGCCGTGGCGTCGGCGGCGGACGAAACAGACCGCTTCGGTGTCGAGTTGGCGCCGAGGCGACTGGAGCCGCGCTGGGGGCCGGTGTTGACTGCCTCCGCAGCGCCGGGAGAGGCGACCGCCGCGACCGCCGAGGAAACTTATTTGGTGGTGGCCAGCTTCTCTTATTGGGTGAACACCCAGCGGTTTGCAGAGCACCATGCGATATTGTCGCCGGAGGTCGTGCCGGCGATGGTCGATAACGAAGTCGTCTATCGCGTCGTCACGGTTGCCGGGCAAGAGGCGGTGAATGAGGCGGGTTTAGCCGAGGCCTGGCCGCTACGGCTGTGTCGGGATGTTGAACGTACCCTGGCGTCGTGTTCGACAGATTATCAGGAAGCCGTGAATATCGCCGCATTGGTGCGCTGACAGGCCGGTAGCTTCGGCGTTAATGTAGTGGTTCGCTGAGGAAAATAGCCGGGTACCAATGGATCGAGAACATTGGCCGTACAGCGTTGCATTGCTGTCGGTTGAGCAGATGTATCGCGCCGATGCCGCGGCGATGGCTGCCGGTAATTCCGGAACGGCGCTCATGGAGGCTGCCGGCAAAGCCGTCGCCCATGCCGTCCTCAAGCGGACTTCGGCCGGCGACGCAATCGCCGTACTTTGCGGCCCCGGAAACAATGGCGGCGACGGCTTCGTTGCGGCCCGGCTGCTGTTGGAGGCGGGGCGAACCGTTCGGCTTGGCCTGTTGGGCCGGGTCGATCGACTATCCGGCGACGCCGCCGTCATGGCGGGTCGCTGGCAGGGCGCCGTGGAACCGCTGTCGCCGGCATTGTTGAGCGATACCGGCCTGGTCGTCGATGCGCTGTTTGGTGCCGGCCTGACGCGAGGCCTCGATGGCGCCGCCGGCGACGTCGTCAGGTGCTTGGCAGCGTCCGATGTACCGGTGGTCGCGGTGGATGTCCCGAGCGGCGTCGATGGCGATACCGGCGCCGTCAGAGGGGTAGCGGCGGCGGCGGTCGAGACGGTTACCTTCTTTCGACGAAAAACCGGCCATCTGCTGCTGCCGGGAAGGGCGTTATGTGGGTTAGTCACAGTGGCGGATATCGGAATTCCCGAGGCCGTCCTGACCGAGATCGCGCCGCGTTGCTTCGCCAATGATCCAGCCGCCTGGCGTCGCGAATTCCCCTGGCCCCGGGCAGAGGGTCACAAATACACACGCGGCCATGCCGTCGTGCAGGGCGGCGCCACGGCAACGGGTGCGGCCCGCCTGGCCGCCGCCGCGGCCCTGCGTAGTGGGGCGGGCCTGGTGACCATAGCAAGCCCCCCGGAGGCCGCGGCGGTCTATCGGACAGGTCTGGCCAGTGTGATCGTGCGCGAAATTGGCGATGGCGCCGCCTTCGAAGGTCTGGTCGGCGACCCGCGGGTGACCGCGCTACTGGTTGGCCCGGGAAATGGATTGTCGGCGACGACGCGAGATCGAGTGTTGGCGGCCTTAGGGGCGGACAAGCGGTGCGTGTTGGACGCCGATGGGCTTTCCGTCTTCGCCGATAGGCCGGAGGCGCTGTTCGACGCGATAACACGCGACTGTGTGCTGACGCCTCATGAGGGCGAGTTTCGGCGGCTGTTCGGACAAGGGGAAATAACCACGGACGGTGACAAGTTGGCGCGGACGAGGGCGGCGGCCGTGGCGAGCGGGGCGGTGGTGTTGCTCAAGGGGCCGGATACCGTGGTGGCGGACCCCTCCGGCGTGGCGTTGATCAATGAGAACGCGCCGCCAAGTTTGGCAACCGCCGGCGCCGGTGATGTGCTGGCAGGCCTGATCACCGGGCTGATGGCCCAGGGAATGCCGGCGCTCGATTCGGCAGCCGCCGGCGCCTGGCTGCACGGTGAGGCGGCAAGGCTCTTCGGGTTGGGCCTCATCGCCGATGATTTGATTGATCACTTGCCGGCGGCGTTACGCCGCCTTGCCGACCTGGCAGCTTGATGGGTGTCGTATCGGTCCGATGCAAGGGCCGGACCCAGGTTCGAAAAAAGGATATTTGTGGCGTGTTTTCCGATGGTTAATATCGGTTTCTGATCTTGTCTCGGTGTTCCGGTTGGGCGTGGCGGATCGCATCGCGGCGGTGTGCCGTGGGATGGGTTCGTGGACAAGTCGTTCGTTGGCTCGGGTGGGCCCGAATATGAGCGGTATGGCCGATATTCCCGTGTGTTTACTCTACTGCGTGGATGGTATAGGTAACCGCTTCCGATCGATGTGCCGGTGAGCCACTGGCGCCAGTAGCGGAGCGCGGGCGTGGCGGAATTGGTAGACGCGCCAGGTTTAGGTCCTGGTGACCGTGAGGTCGTGGGGGTTCAAGTCCCTTCGCCCGCACCATCGATGACTTGGACCGACCAAATCTTGGCTGGTAGGTCATTCGCTAAATAAGAAGACTGAACATGCAAGTCACCGAAAAGACCAACGAGGGGCTTAAGCGCGACTACAAGATCGTCGTGGCGGCCGCCGACATCAATTCGAAAGTTCAAACAAAGCTCTCGGAAGTGGGGCAGAAGGCGCGTATTCCCGGCTTTCGCCCGGGCAAGATCCCGATGACCATCCTAAAGCAGCGCTTCGGATCGTCGGTGATGGCGGAAGTGCTCGAGGGCACAGTGCGCGACAGCTCCAGCAAGGTCCTCGAGGAACGCGGTCTGCGGCCGGCGGGGCAGCCAAAGATTGAAATCACGGCTTTCGATGACGGCAAAGACCTCGAATACGACATGTCGGTCGAGCTGTTGCCCGAGATCGATCTCATGGACCTGTCGAAGCTGGAATTGGCGCGGCTTAAGGCGGATGTAACCGACGCGGATCTCGAGCAGGCGTTAGAGCGATTGGCGGCAGCACACAAGCCGTCCGAGCCGGTCACGAAAAAGCGTGCGGCAAAGTCGGGAGATATTGCCGTCATCGATTTCGAGGGACAGGTCGACGGCGAAACGTTCGATGGCGGGGCGGCGACGGATTTCCATCTGGAGCTTGGTTCGGGCAATTTGATTCCGGGATTTGAGGACCAAGTCAGCGGCCATGAGGTCGGCGATAAGTTCGACGTGAATGTAACGTTTCCAGACGACTACAATGTCGAGAAGCTGCGCAGCAAGGACGCGGTATTTGCCTGCGAAATGAAAGAGTTGCGGGAACCGGCCGAGGCCAAGGTAGATGATGACCTGGCAAAGGCGGCCGGCCTGGAGGGGCTCGCTGCGTTAAAGGACGCGGTGCGGGAACAGATGTCCCGCGAATATGGTCAGGCGTCGCGGTCGAAGATCAAACGGCAATTGCTGGATAAACTCGAGGAGGCGCATGCTTTTGAAGCGCCCGAGAGCATGGTCGAGGCAGAATTCGAATCGATTTGGAAGCAAATCGAGGAGGCTAAGGAAAAAGGTCAACTCGACGCCGACGATGCTGCTAAGGACGACGATGCGCTAAAAACCCAATATCGTGAAATAGCGCTGCGGCGGGTTCGACTTGGGCTCATTCTCTCGGCTATCGGCGACGGCAATAGCATAACGGTGTCGCAAGAAGAGCTGAATCGGGCGCTGATGGAAGAGGCGCGCAAATATCCCGGCCAGGAGCAGGAAGTGATCGAGTTCTTCCGCTCCAATCCGCAAGCCCGGGCAAGTCTGCAGGCGCCGGTGTTCGAGGACAAGGTCGTCGACTTCATCGTCGAGATGGCCCAAGTAGACGAGCGAGACGTTTCCGCCGAGGAACTCTTGCAGCCGATGGACGAGGACGGCGAGAGCGACGCCGCGGAGCCGAAAAAGAAACCAAAGAAAAAAGCGGCCGCGAGTAAATCGAAAAAGAAAGAGCAGTAGCTAACTGCGACCACCGTCAAGCATTCAACCCCAGCAAGGATGTAACAGCATGGGTGATCTCGCCAACGACTATATGAATCTAGTCCCCATGGTGGTCGAGCAGACCAACCGAGGCGAGCGTGCTTACGATATCTTCTCGCGGCTGCTTAAAGAGCGCATCATATTCCTAACCGGACCGATCGAAGACGGCATGGCAAGCCTGGTCTGCGCTCAACTGCTATTCCTGGAGGCGGATAATCCGACCAAGGACATTTCGTTGTATATCAACTCCCCAGGGGGCGTGGTGACGTCGGGGCTGTCGATTTACGACACCATGCAATATATCCGCCCGGACGTCGGAACGCTGTGCATCGGCCAAGCCGCCTCGGCGGGATCGCTGCTGCTTGCGGCGGGGGCGTCGGGTAAGCGATATGCCCTGCCGAACTCGCGAATCATGGTGCATCAGCCCTCAGGTGGATTTCAGGGCCAGGCGACCGATATAGAGATTCATGCCAAGGAGATCTTGTCTCTGCGACAAAGGTTGAATGGGATCTACGCCCACCATTGCGGCAAGTCCATGGATGCTATAGCAGACGCGATGGAGCGAGATCGGTTTTATGCGCCGGATGAAGCCAAGGAATTTGGGCTGATTGACGATGTGGTGGAGAAGCGAGAGGCGCCGGGCGATGATGACGCCGCTCCCGAAAAGGGGTAACGCCGCGTTAACCATTTGTTGCCCAAAACAGGCTTAACTTATTGTTGATCGGCACTTGATAGCTAGTGTTGAATGGATAACCATCGGCGAGTAGTCATCGATTCGGCCATATTGCGGCAATTTAGCGGGCAAAATGGGGCAGGGATGGCGCAAGGCAGGTATCAGAGCCGGCCTTGATCGGAGATGCGGGCACTTCGGCCCGACGACGGAGTAGGAATGAGTAAGTCCAGCGGCGGCGACTCCAAGAATACGCTTTATTGCTCCTTCTGCGGCAAGAGCCAGCACGAAGTGCGAAAGCTCATTGCAGGGCCAACCGTGTTCATCTGCGATGAGTGCGTCGAGCTTTGCATGGATATTATCCGTGAGGAGCACAAATCCACCCTGGTCAAGTCGCGCGACGGCGTGCCGACCCCGGCGGAGATATGCACCGTACTCGACGACTATGTGATCGGCCAGGATCGGGCCAAACGGGTGTTGTCCGTCGCGGTGCATAACCACTACAAGCGCCTCGGGCAGGGTGCGAAGGGCAGCGACGTCGAGATCGCTAAATCGAATATCCTGCTGATCGGCCCGACCGGTTGCGGCAAGACCTTGCTGGCCCAGACGCTGGCGCGGATCCTTGACGTACCGTTCACGATGGCCGATGCGACGACGCTGACGGAAGCCGGCTATGTGGGCGAGGATGTCGAGAACATCATCCTTAAGCTGCTGCAGTCGGCGGACTACAATGTCGAGCGGGCGCAGCGCGGCATCGTCTATATCGACGAGGTCGACAAGATCAGCCGCAAGTCGGACAACCCGTCGATTACCCGCGACGTCTCCGGCGAAGGCGTGCAGCAGGCCCTGCTTAAGATCATGGAGGGCACGGTCGCGTCGGTGCCACCGCAAGGTGGGCGCAAACATCCGCAGCAGGAATTCCTTCAGGTCGACACGACGAACATCCTGTTCATCTGCGGTGGTGCCTTTGCCGGTCTTGAGAAGATCATCACCGGACGCGGACAGGGCACCTCGATCGGTTTCGGTGCCGATGTACGCGCGCCCAACGACCAGTTGACCGGCGAAATATTGCGCAACGTCGAACCGGAAGACTTGCTCAAATTCGGGCTGATTCCAGAGTTCATCGGTCGCTTGCCCGTACTGGCGACCCTTGAAGATCTAGATCGCGAGGCCTTGGTCGAAATACTGACGCGACCCAAGAATGCGCTGGTCAAGCAGTACGAACGCTTGTTCGAGATGGAGGGCGTGAAGCTCAGTTTTTCGGAAGATGCGTTGACGGCAATCGCGCGCAAGGCGATCGGCCGGAAGACGGGGGCCCGCGGCCTGCGCTCGATCATGGAGACCATCTTGCTCGATACCATGTTCGAGCTGCCGGGAATGGGCGGCGTCGAAGAAGTGATGATCAATGGCGAGGTGATCGAAGGCCGGGCCAAACCACTCCACATCTATGCGGATCGCCGTGAAGATGTGGGGACAAGCGCTTAGACATACACCATATCTTGTCGATCTGCCGCTATCGTGCCTTGATCATGGATCTGGTAAGGACCATGTGAGTAAGGTTGCGTTCGGGCGTTTGTGCCTCAGCCGTGGCGTAATGGAAGAGAAGCAATGTTAGAGATCCCAAGCGGTACTTTGTATCCCGTTCTCCCCTTGCGAGACATCGTCGTTTTCCCACACATGATCGTGCCCTTGTTCGTCGGGCGCGAGAAGTCCGTGCGGGCGCTCGAAGATGTCATGAAGGAGGACAAGCAGATCCTGCTGGTGACCCAGAGGGATGCCGCTCAGGACGATCCGACGCCGGTGGATATATTCACGGTCGGCACGGTCGGCACGGTACTGCAGTTGCTGAAGCTCCCCGATGGAACCGTCAAGGTTTTGGTGGAGGGTGGTCACCGGGCCCGGATCAACCGCTTTGCAGAGAACGAGAACTTCTTTCAGGCCTATGCGGAGAGCGCGAGCGAGGATCCGGGGAACGACCAGGAAGTCGAGGCCCTGAGCCGCTCGGTCGTGGCCCAGTTCGAACAATACATCAAGCTAAACCGCAAGGTTCCGCCGGAGGTGCTGGTTTCGGTCAATCAGATCGAGGAGCCGGGGAAGCTTGCCGATACGGTTGCTTCGCACCTGTCGCTGAAGATTGCCGAAAAGCAAGAGCTGCTAGAGGCGTCGATCGTGACCGATCGGCTCGAGAAGATTTACGGCTTCATGGAAGGCGAAATCGGCGTTCTTCAGGTTGAGAAGCGGATACGCAACCGCGTGAAGCGGCAGATGGAGAAGACGCAGCGCGAGTACTACTTGAACGAACAGCTCAAGGCGATCCAGAAGGAGCTCGGCGAGGGCGAAGAAGGCCGGGACGAGCTGCAAGAGCTCGAAGACCGGATCAAGAAGGTCAAGTTGAGCAAGGAAGCGCGTGAGAAGACGACGCAAGAGCTCAAGAAATTGCGGAATATGAGCCCGATGTCGGCCGAGGCGACGGTCGTGCGGAATTATCTCGATTGGATTCTGGGTATTCCGTGGAAGCAGCGGACGCGCGTGCGCAAGGATATTCCAGCGGCCGAGGTGATCCTCGACGAAGACCACTACAGTCTGGAGAAGGTCAAAGAGCGGATCATCGAGTATCTGGCCGTGCAGCAACGCATGACCAAACTGAAGGGGCCGATCTTGTGCCTGGTCGGACCGCCGGGGGTCGGTAAGACCTCGCTCGGCAAGTCGATCGCGCGGGCGACCGGACGCAACTTCGTCCGCATGTCGCTCGGCGGCGTGCGCGACGAGGCGGAGGTTCGCGGTCACCGACGCACCTACATCGGCTCGATGCCGGGCAAGATCGTCCAGGGGATGAAGAAGGCGAAATCTTCCAATCCGCTATTCTTGCTGGATGAGGTCGACAAGCTTGGCGCCGACTGGCGCGGCGATCCGTCGTCGGCGCTGTTGGAGGTGCTGGATCCGGAGCAGAATTCGACGTTCCAGGATCACTATCTCGAAGTCGATTACGATCTTTCGGATGTCATGTTCGTGTGCACGGCGAATACGCTGCGGATGCCCCAGCCGTTGCTTGATCGAATGGAGATCATCCGGCTGGCCGGCTACACCGAGGCCGAAAAAGTCGAGATCGCCAAGCGCCACCTGATCAAAAAGCAGCTTGGCGAGAACGGTCTCAAAGATGACGAGTGGTCAATCTCCGATTCCGCTCTGCGCGATCTGATCCGTTACTACACGCGGGAAGCCGGCGTGCGGAATCTCGAACGTGAGATCGCCAAGCTGGCCCGCAAGGCGGTGAAGGAGATCACGGTCGGCAAGATTTCCCAAATCAAGGTAACTTCGCGGAATTTGGGGAAATTCGCTGGCGTTCAGAGATTCCGTTTTGGCGAGATTGAGCAAGAAGACTTGGTTGGCGTGACGACCGGGCTCGCGTGGACGGAGGTCGGCGGCGAGCTGTTGTCGATCGAATCCATATTGGTGCCGGGTCGGGGTAAGATGACGATTACCGGTAAGCTCGGTGACGTCATGCAAGAGTCCATCCAAGCTGCCAATGCGTATGTGCGGTCACGCGCCGTCGAGTTCGGTATCAAGCCGACGCTGTTCGAGAAGCGCGATATCCATGTCCATGTGCCCGAGGGCGCGGTGCCGAAGGACGGTCCGTCCGCCGGCGTGGCGATGGTGACTTCAATGGTTTCGATGCTGACCAACAATCCGGTTCGCCGGGAAGTGGCAATGACCGGAGAGATCACGTTGCGTGGTCGCGTCTTGCCGATCGGTGGCTTGAAAGAGAAGCTGCTGGCGGCGCTACGAGGCGGCCTCAAGAAAGTGATCATTCCGCAGGAGAACGAGAAGGACCTGGCCGAAATCCCCGATGCGGTGAAGAAGGGGATGGAGATCGTGCCGGTGCATACGGTGGATGAAGTCTTGAGTCATGCGCTGCGCGATCCGCTCGTGCCCATCGAATGGGAAGACGAGAGTGACGACAAGATCAAGCCGGTACCCGTCGGTGACGCGGAGAAGGGCTCTGACATCGGCGGTCTGGTAACGCACTAACGGGTGAAGCGCGCCGAAATCGCGTCGTCGGGCGCGCGCAGCGTTACGAGCCTGCCACAGTGTCGCGAGATTCACACATTCCCGCGGGTTTTGTTGGCCTGTAGCAATTGACGTCAGCAATTTGGCCGCTCTAGACTCCCGGCATCAGGATTCTGGTGCTGCCCAGAGTGATTTTGTTAGTGAGAGGGGGCCTCTAGTGAATAAGAACGATCTCGTCGCCGCGGTGTCTACGTCTTCAGGTTTGTCAAAGTCTGATGCAGTAAAAGCAGTGGACAGCGTGTTCGACTCGATCACCGGTGCGTTGGGAGGCGGTGGCGAAGTCCGATTGGTAGGTTTTGGGACGTTTAGCGTCTCAAATCGGGCGGCTACGACAGGCCGCAATCCGCGAACCGGTGAGACCATCAAGATCCCGGCGTCGAAACAGCCAAAATTCAAAGCTGGTAAGGCCTTGAAAGAAGCTGTGAACTGAAACACGTCGGTTTTTCGTTTCGAAGCGCCGGTCACAGGATGTGACCGGCCTTTTCATGCGCTCAGGGCATTGGTCAGCTACCAGCGTCGTGAAGTCTTGATCGTTAGCGGTCGAGTTCGTTACATAGGTTCTGCGGGCGATTAGCTCAGCTGGGAGAGCGCCTCGTTTACACCGAGGAGGTCGGCGGTTCGATCCCGTCATCGCCCACCAAAATCCTCAGGCTTTTCCTAACGTCGACCTTGCGGTGGTCTTGGCCCGGCTTCTACGGTTGTGATCAAGCAGCGGAGCGGGTCGATGACTGAGCTTGAGAAGATCGAAGCGGCGGCGGAACTGGTGTACCGCCATATGCCTCCGACCCCGCAGTATTGCTGGCCGCTGCTGTGCGAACGCGCCGGTCTGGAGGTGTGGGTCAAGCATGAGAACCACACCGCCATTGGCGCCTTCAAGCTGCGTGGTGGGCTGGTCTACATGGACGATCTCAGGAAACGGTGGCCTGAGGTGACGCGTGTGATCACGGCGACACGCGGCAACCATGGACAAAGCGTTGCCTTGGCGGCACGGGCGCACGGTCTGCGGGCTTCCGTCGTTGTGCCCTACGGCAACAGTGTCGAGAAGAACCGCGCCATGCGGTCGTTCGGTGCCGCGGTGATCGAACATGGAGAGGATTTCAACGAGGCGCAGGACCACGCCGTCGATCTTGCACGTCGGCAGGATCAGCACATGGTGCCGTCGTTCGATCCGCTGTTGGTGCTGGGCGTCGCCAGCTACGGACTTGAATTCCTGCACGGCGCGGCCGAGCTGGATGTCGTATATGTGCCGATAGGCTTGGGGTCCGGCATCGTCGGCACGATAATGGCGCGCGACGCTATCGGCGCGCGGACGAAAATAGTCGGTGTGGTGTCGGAGCTTGCGGCCGCCTACGCGCTTTCCTTTGAGGCGGGCAAGCCGGTGGCGACCAATGCGGCGGATACCATGGCCGATGGTGTGGCCGTACGGGTTCCCGACCCAAGGGCAGTGGATATAATTTGCCGAGGCGCCGACCGCGTGGTCACGGTATCGGAGGACGAGATCAAGTCGGCGATGCGGGCCTATCATACCGACACCCACAACTTGGCCGAGGGCGCCGGCGCTGCATCGCTGGCAGCCTTGCTTAAAGAGCGTGACACATTGGTGGGCCAGAGGGCCGGCGTCATTCTTTCCGGCGGTAACGTCGATGCCGTGGTCTTCGCCGCTGTTCTGACCAAGCCCTGAGCCAGAGGCGGGTCTCTAGCTCGCCGGCAGTGGGATCTCGCCGACCGCCTTGGGGACAGCATAACCGCGCTGAACGGCGGGGCGACCGGCAATCTTGAGATACCATCGCCTTAGGTTGGGAAAGTCGTTGAGGTCGATGCCCTGCCACTCGAAGCGAGAAATCCATGGCCAAGTCGCCATGTCGACGATGGAGTAGTCGTCGAGGATGTATTCTCTGTCGGCGAGACGCGTCTCGAGGACGCCATAGAGGCGTCTGGTCTCGGCCAGGTATCGCTCCTCGGCATAGGGCGCCTTGCCGGCGTTGAATTTGTGAAAGTGGTGGGCCTGGCCTAGCATGGGACCAACGCTGGCCATCTGGAACATCAGCCACTCCATCAGTTCCCAGCGTGTTTTTGCGCCGGTGGGTGCAAAGCGACCGGTTTTGTCGGCAAGATAGAGGAGGATGGCGCCGGACTCCATCATGTGAATGCCGGTTTCGTCATCGACGATTGCCGGTATCTTGTTGTTTGGGCTGATGGCCAGGAAGTCAGGTGTGAGTTGTTCGCCCTTTGCAATGTCGATTGGGTGGGCGCGATATGCCAGTCCGAGTTCTTCGAGCAGGATCGAGACTTTGCGGCCGTTGGGTGTCGTCCAGGTGTAGAGATCGATCATTGAAACCCCATTGTTGGGTAAGCCGACATCCGTTCCGGCCGAGGGCCGATACCGTGATAAGGATCATATCGTTGCGACAAACCGGTGGGCGCGAATGGTAGCAAGAAATCGTATCAAGAGCCGCCGCATCCGTCCAAGGGATGAGGGGCCTTAGGGGCTCGTTGAGACTGGGGCGCCGCGCACCCATTGGTCCAAGATCGGACGCAAGGCTTCGAAAGGCCGGTAGCCGGCGGTCAGCATCGATAGCTCGTCCCCGTCGCGAAGAACGATCGTGGGGAAGCCGCGCACTCCCAGTCGCTGGCTCAACTGAAAGTCGCTGCGGGTCTGCTCTCGCACTTCGGCGGATTCGAAAGCGGCGCTGAAGTCATCGGCGGCGATGCCGAAAGGCGCGGCGAGGCGGGAGAGGTTGTCAGCGCTGGTCATATCGAGATTCTCGACATAATAGGCGCGGTGAAGGCGCTCGAAGAAGGGCAGGGTGGCAGCCGGTCTGAGGCCTCGCATGGTCACGGCAGCACGGCACGCGGGCTCGGTATTCATGGCGACGTCGTCCCGGTCGAAAAGGTCGAAACAGAATGGCTGTCCGGTGATTTCGTGCACACGCTCCCAATGGTGTCGAACATAGGCCTTCATCTCGGCGTTCATGAGTTGGGTATCTCCGGCGCGGAGGCCACCGACGACGATGCGTATCGGGGCGTGCTCGCCAAAGCGGTCGTGGATCGCCTTCAGGACCGGCGAAAATCCCCAACACCAGGAGCACATGGGGTCGCCAACATAGATGATCTCTTGGCTCATATTGCTGCTGCCATTTTGCCCACGGGGGAGGAACCGGACGATGCCGGTTGCATATTGCGTGGGGTATCTAACCGGTACAAGAGATGACCGGCGATGACATTTGCGTTAGCGATGCTAGTCTTCGCCGGCCAGGCGGCCGACATGGCGGTAACCGGTGCAACTTGGAGATTTGGATGAGCAACAAACTTGCGGCGGGTTCGCCGATGCCAGTAATAGAGTTACCCGCGGTGGGGGGCGGCCAGGCGACGCTTGGCGGGGGCGGTGACGGTTATCAGCTCATCGTGATTTATCGCGGTAGGCATTGTCCGATCTGTAAACGCTATTTATCTGGATTGACCGATCTGCTGGGGGATTTTCGGGCGGCGAACACCGAGGTCGTTGCGGTTTCCGCCGACCCGCAAGCCAAAGCCGAGGCGGATGTGGCGGAGTTTGGTTGGCCTATCCCGATTGCCTATGGGCTCGGGATGGAGGATATGCGTCGGCTGGGCCTATACATTTCCGAGCCTAGGAGCGAGAAGGAGATGGACCGGCCGTTTCCCGAACCGGCTGTCTTCGTGGTCAACCCGGCCGGGATGGTGCAGATTATCGACCTCTCGAACGCCCCTTGGAGCCGGCCCGATTTGGCAGAGCTGCTGCGCGGGATCAGGCATATCCAAGAGGTGGACTATCCCATACGAGGAACGCTTAGCTAGACCCCGCTAGGCACCGCCCGGCCGCTATCTGCGGTTGCTTGACAGTGGCTTGGCGGGGCAGTACACACCAGCCTTCGGTTCGGGCGCCAAGAGTGCCCAACATTGCGGGGGCGTAGCTCAGTTGGTTAGAGCGCCGGCCTGTCACGCCGGAGGCCGCGGGTTCGAGTCCCGTCGCTCCCGCCACCGCTTCCAGGGTGATAATAGTTCCCAAGACGGCCTGATGTTCCGGGCTGCTACGCGTGGCCGGTACCCCGGTTTGCCATAGGGCCATGCCAAATGCGAAAGTTCGGTCGTTTCCAAAGACGTGTAGTCTTGGACCCAACAGGCAACTTGGTGGGCTCGGATGACCCGTGCGAGGCAAGGTAAGACGGTAAGGCCCTCGCGAGGGGCCGGTGGCGGACAGGGGGCCGAGGCACCGTCATTGGCGCCGCCAAAAGGCCATGATGAGCTGATTCGGGAGATTTCGGGGCAGTATGACGACCTTAGCCCGCGGTTAAAGCAGATCGCCCGATTCGTCCTCGATCACCCGAATGAAGTCGCGTTGGACACTATTGCGACCGTCGCTTTGCATTCGAAGGTCCAGCCCTCGAGCCTGATCAGGTTCGCCAAGGCGCTTGGCTATAGCGGCTATAGCGAGATGCAGCGCGTTTTCCGCGACCGTTTGGTGGCGACCAAGCCGAGCTACAGTCAGCGAATTAGGGAGCTCAAGGACACCCAGGACAACCAGGATTTCGATGATCCTCGCATTGTTTTGGAGCATTTCGTTGCGGCTCACAATGAAGCGCTGAAGCATTTGCTGGCGGAGGTCAGCACGGAGTCGTTGCAGGAGGCGGTTCGGTTGTTGCGCTCGGCAGAACATATCCACCTGCTGGCCATGCGACGGGCGTTTCCGGTGGCCTGCTATCTGTTCTACGCCTTGAACAACCTCGATCGGCGGGCATTCCTAATCGACAACGTCGGTGGCATGCTGTCGGAGCAAGCCAGTTGGATCGGGGACAAGGACGTACTTGTCGCAATCAGCTACCAGGACTATTCGCCGGAAGTACTGGCCGTGGCAGAACGCATGCATGGCCGTGGGGTGTCCGTCATCGCGATCACGGATGAATTGCTTAGTCCCCTGGTGCAGCTGGCAAGCGTGAGTTTTCAAGTTGAGGATGCCGCGGTACATGACTTCCGGTCGCTGGGGGCGTCGCTTTGTCTGGCTCAAGCCCTTGTGATTGCCTTGGGTCACCAGTTGGAAGGGCGTTCCGAGGATCGTTCGGGCTGATCGGAAGCATTGGGTACCGGGCACGACATCAGGTGGGGCTTGGCTTTCGCTGACGCTTCACCTTGCGCGGCTCAGTACCGTGGTGTATTGCTGCGGCGCGGCATAACCGTGCCGGTTTGTTCGTGCCACAGGTGGTAATAGGGCAGGCGAAATGCGCCAGCATAGTTGTTAAGGGGGCATCTAGCGCATGGACGAGCTACTGCGCGAGTATCTGCCAATCCTGATTTTTCTGGGACTGGCGTTGGGGTTGGCGATGCTGTTGATCGTGGCCTCGCTAGTGATGGGCGCCCAAAAGCCGGATAGCGAAAAGAATGCTGCTTATGAATGCGGTTTTGAGCCGTTCGAGGATGCCCGCGCGCGGTTTGATGTGCGGTTCTATCTGGTCGCAATACTGTTCATCATTTTCGACCTGGAGGTCGCGTTCCTGTTCCCTTGGGCCGTGGCGCTAAAGGATATCGGGGTGTTCGGGTTCTGGTCGATGGTGGTGTTCCTTGGCATTCTCACGGTCGGCTTCGTGTATGAGTGGCGAAAAGGGGCCCTGGAATGGGAGTGAGCAGCGACGCCATTCCGGCCGGGCCGCTACAGCGGGAAGCGCTGGGGCTGGTCACGGAAGAAATCAACAGCAAGGGGTTCGTGATTGCCAACCTGGACAAGTTGGCTGGCTGGGCACGGACCGGTTCGCTGTGGCCAATGACATTCGGGCTCGCCTGCTGCGCCGTGGAGATGATGCACACCGCGGCATCGCGCTATGATCTGGACAGGTTCGGCACAATTTTCCGGCCGAGTCCCCGACAGTCCGATGTGATGATCGTCGCCGGGACGCTGACGAATAAGATGGCGCCGGCTCTGCGCAAGGTCTACGACCAGATGGCGGAGCCGCGCTGGGTGCTGTCGATGGGGTCGTGCGCGAACGGCGGCGGATATTACCACTACTCCTATGCGGTCGTGCGTGGATGCGACCGGATCGTCCCGGTCGATATCTATGTGCCGGGGTGCCCGCCAACGGCGGAGGCGCTGCTCTATGGCATCATGCAGCTGCAGAAAAAAATCCGCCGCACCACAACTATCGCTCGCTAGAGCAGGATGACGGACGGCCGGGCTATGAACCAGGCGCTGAAAGATCTTGGTGAGTTCATCGCAAGCGGATTGCCCGAGGCCGTGCAGCGTGCCGAGTTGATCGGTGACGAGTTGGTGGTGACGGCGCGGGCGGCGGCGGTAACGGACGTGCTGTCTTTTCTGCGCGATGACAGCAGCTGCCAATTCAAGGTGCTGGTCGATCTGTGCGGGGTCGACTATCCGGAGCGCGCGGAGCGGTTCGAGATTGTCTACAACCTATTGTCGCTGCGTCATAATCAGCGGGTACGCGTGAAGGTTAGTGTGGGCGAGAACACGCCGGTGCCGACGGCTATCGGGGTGTTTCATGCGGCCGGGTGGTATGAGCGAGAGGCCTGGGACCTTTATGGTATTCCGTTTTCGGATCATCCGGATTTACGGCGGCTGCTGACCGACTACGGCTTCGAGGGGCACCCGATGCGGAAGGATTTCCCGCTGACCGGGCGGGTTGAGGTGCGCTACGACGAGACGCAGAAGCGGGTGGTCTACGACCCCGTCAGCTTGACGCAGGAGTTCCGTAGTTTCGACTTTTTGAGCCCGTGGGAGGGCATGAACCAGGTTCTGCCGGGTGACGAAAAGGCCAAGGCGGAAAGCGACGAGGTGGGGGACTAGTCATGTCCGAAGTCGCCATCAAGAATTTGACGCTGAATTTCGGTCCGCAGCATCCGGCAGCGCATGGCGTGTTGCGCCTGGTTCTGGAGATGGATGGGGAGGTGGTGGAGCGCGCCGACCCGCATATCGGCCTGTTGCATCGCGGCACCGAGAAGCTTATCGAACACAAGACCTATCTGCAGGCCGTGCCCTATTTCGACCGGCTCGACTATGTCGCGCCGATGTCGCAAGAGCACGCCTTCGCCCTGGCGACGGAGCGACTGCTTGGCCTCGAGGTGCCGGAGCGGGGCCAGTATATCCGGGTGCTGTTTTGCGAGATTTCGCGGATCCTAAATCACATTCTGAATGTCACGACCTATGCCCTTGATGTTGGGGCGATGACGCCGTTGTTGTGGGGCTTCGAGGAGCGCGAGTTCCTGATGGAGTTCTATGAACGGGTGTCGGGCGCAAGGTTACATGCCGCCTATTTCCGACCGGGCGGGGTACACCGGGACATGCCGGCAGGTTTGGCGGATGACATCGCCGGGTTCATCGAGTCGTTCCCGAAGTTCCTTGACGATATGGAATCGCTGCTGACCGAGAATCGGATCTTCAAGCAGCGGACCGTCGACATAGGCGTCATTTCGGTTAATGAGGCCAATGATTGGGGCCTGACCGGCCCGGTATTGCGCGCCTCCGGTGCGGCCTGGGATCTGCGGAAGGCGCAACCCTACGATGTCTACGATCGGATGGATTTCGACATTCCCATCGGCAAGACGGGCGATTGTTACGCGCGCTACCTGGTGCGCGTCGCGGAAATGCGCGAGAGCCTAAGGATCATGTCGCAGTGTCTCGAGCAAATGCCGGAGGGGCCGGTATCGTCGCAACAGCACAAAATTACGCCGCCGAGCCGCGCCGATATGAAGCGGTCGATGGAGGCGCTAATTCATCACTTCAAGCTGTATACCGAGGGCTACCACGTGCCGGCGGGCGAGACCTACACCGCCGTCGAGGCGCCGAAGGGCGAATTCGGGGTTTATCTAGTGTCGGACGGCACCAATAAGCCATATCGCTGCAAGATACGGGCGCCCGGGTTCGCGTTCCTACAGGCGCTGGACAAGATGTCCAGGGGCCACATGCTGGGCGACGTTCCGGCGCTGATAGGCAGTCTGGATATCGTGTTCGGAGAAATTGATCGATGACGTTTGAGCCGGAGGCCGTGGGGGCATCGGAGGCCGAAGAGACCAGCGCGTTCGGCTTCAGCGCGGAGAACAAGGAGCGTCTGGATCGGATCATCGGGCGCTACCCGGCGGGGCGGGAAAATAGCGCCGTGATTCCGGCGCTGGACCTGGCGCAGCGGCAAAACGGCGGCTGGCTCTCGAAAGCGGCGATCGAGCATGTGGCGACTTACCTCTCGATGCCGAAGATTCGGGTATTAGAGGTCGCGACGTTCTATTCCATGTTCAATTTGAAACCCGTGGGGCGGCATTTCGTCCAGGTCTGTCGGACGACGCCCTGCTGGCTGCGCGGGTCGGATGAGCTGGCCGAGACGGCTAAGGCGGTTGCCGGCTGCGGCCTTGGCGAAAGCAGCGACGATGGGATGTTCACCGTTGTCGAAGTCGAGTGCTTGGGTGCTTGCTGTAATGCGCCGATGGTGCAAATCAACGACGACTACTATGAGGATTTGACGGCGGAGACGTTTCGGGCGCTGCTGGAAGCATTAAAGCGCGGCGAAACCCCGAAGCCGGGACCGCAGAATGGGCGCAAAGGATCGGAGCCGGTGGGTGAGTGGACGAGCCTTACCGACTTGCCCGATCTGCCTCGTGCGGGGGCCGAATAAATGTTGAGTGATGCCGATCGGATCTTCCGTAACCTCTATGGCCAGGACGATTGGGGGCTCCCCGGGGCGCGGCGTCGGGGGATTTGGGACAATACCAAGGCGCTGATCGAGCTGGGTCGCGACAAGATTGTCGAGGAGATCAAAGAGTCGGGCCTCCGCGGGCGCGGCGGCGCCGGTTTTCCGGCCGGGGTGAAATGGTCTTTCATGCCGAAAGAGCCCGATGGTCGACCGGCGTATCTGGTGGTCAATGCGGATGAGTCGGAGCCCGGTACCTGCAAGGACCGGGAGATCCTCCGCAACGACCCGCATCTGTTACTCGAGGGATGCCTGGTCGCCGGCTTCGCCATGGGGGCGCATACCGCCTACATCTATATCCGTGGCGAGTTCTTTAACGAGGGCAGCCACGTCCAGCAGGCGATCGATGAGGCCTATGACGCAGGGCTGATCGGCAAGAATGCCTGTGGGTCGGACTGGGATTTCGATATCCACCTGCATCGCGGGGCCGGGGCCTATATCTGCGGCGAGGAAACGGCGCTGCTGGAGAGCCTGGAAGGCAAAAAGGGACAGCCACGACTGAAACCGCCGTTTCCGGCGGCCTCCGGCCTCTATGGCTGCCCGACAACGGTCAATAACGTGGAGACGATTGCCGTTGCGCCGACGATCCTGCGGCGCGGATCGGGGTGGTTCGCCGGCATCGGACGGCCGAACAACACCGGGACGAAACTGTTTTGCATTTCGGGGCATGTGAACAATCCGTGCAACGTCGAGGAGGCCATGGGCATTCCGTTGCGCGAGTTGCTGGAGAAGCATGCCGGCGGGGTGCGTGGCGGCTGGTCCAATCTGCTGGCGGTCATACCGGGCGGTTCTTCGGTGCCGTGCCTCACCAACGAGATGTGCGGCGATATCCTGATGGATTTCGACAGCCTGCGGGAGGTACGTTCCGGCCTCGGTACAGCGGCCGTGATCGTGATGGACAAGTCGACCGATATCATCGCCGCCATCGCGCGGCTGGCTCATTTCTACAAGCATGAGAGCTGCGGCCAGTGTACGCCGTGCCGCGAAGGCACCGGCTGGATGTACCGGGTGCTGACGCGCATGGTGCACGGTGAGGCGGAGGTCGAGGAGATCGATCTGTTGGAGCAGGTGACGCGGCAAGTCGAGGGGCACACTATTTGCGCCCTCGGCGATGCGGCGGCCTGGCCGATCCAGGGCCTGATCAGGCACTTCCGGCCGGAGATCGAACACCGCATCGTGGAGCGGAAGTTGCGGGAACAGCAGCCCGCGGCGGCGGAGTGACCCTATGCCGAAGCTGACAATCGACGATATCGAAATTGAGGTGCCAGTCGGCATCTCGGTGCTGCAGGCTTGTGAGATTGCCGGCAAGGAAGTGCCAAGGTTCTGCTACCACGAGCGCCTATCGATTGCCGGGAATTGCCGAATGTGCCTGGTCGAGATGGAGCGGGCACCGAAGCCGATCGCGTCCTGCGCGATGCCGGTGGGCGAGGGGATGGTTATCCGCACCGATACGGATACGGTGAAGAAGGCGCGCAGCGGCGTCATGGAATTCTTGCTGATCAACCATCCGCTGGACTGTCCGATCTGCGATCAAGGCGGCGAGTGCGACCTGCAGGATCAGGCCATGGCCTATGGCATCGATCATTCGCGGTATCAGGAAAACAAGCGGGCCGTCGAAGAAAAACATATGGGCCCGCTCATCAAGACCGAGATGACGCGCTGCATTCATTGCACGCGCTGCGTGCGGTTTGCGACAGAGGTGGCCGGCGTGCCCGAATTGGGGCTGCTGGGCCGGGGCGAGAATGCCGAGATCACGACCTATCTGGAGAAGTCGCTGGATTCCGAACTCAGCGCGAATGTCATCGATCTGTGTCCGGTTGGGGCGCTGACCTCAAAACCCTATGCTTTTGTCGCGCGGCCATGGGAGCTGAAGAAGACCGAGAGCGTCGACGTGCTCGATGCGGTCGGCAGTGCCATTCGCGTCGATGCCCGAGGCGCGGAGGTGCTGCGGGTGCTGCCGCGGCTCAGCGACGACGTCAATGAGGAATGGCTATCGGACAAGTCGCGTTATGCCTGCGACGGGTTGCGGCGGCAACGCTTGGACCGGCCCTACGTGCGGCAAGAAGGCGTGCTGCGGGAGGCGAGCTGGGCGGAAGCCTTGGCGGCAATTGGGTCGCGGATGAGGGGGCTGGACGGCAGTCGGATCGCGGCGATCGCCGGCGACCTTTGCGATGCCGAGGCGATGGTGTGCCTGAAGGACCTGATGGCGAAGCTCGGTTCGGCGAATATCGATTGCCGGCAAGAGGCTGCGCATCTCGATGCCTCGGTGCGCGGATCCTATCTGTTGAATTCGACGATCGCCGGATTGGAGACCGCCGACGCGGCGCTGTTGGTCGGCACCAACCCACGATGGGAAGCACCGCTGGTCAACACACGCCTGCGGAAAGGCTGGCTGCGCCAGGGGCTGAAGGCCGGCGTTATCGGTGCGCCGATCGATCCGACCTATCCGACGGAGTATCTGGGTGCTGGCCCGGAAACGCTGCTCGAGGTGGCCCAGGACAACCATCCTTTTGCCGATACTCTGAAAGCGGCGGAACGTGGGGCGGTGATCGTCGGAACCGGCGCCTTGTCACGGCAGGACGGTGGATCGGTCTTGGCGGCGGTGCGACAGATCGCCGACAAGCTTGGGTTGGTGCGCGACGATTGGAACGGCTTCAACGTGCTGCATCAGGCGGCGGCGCGGGTCGGTGGTCTCGATCTCGGCCTGGTGCCGGGCCCGGGTGGGCGCGATGTCGCCGGCATTCTGCAAGGCGCCAGCGACGGCAGCATCGATGTCGTCTATCTGCTCGGCGCCGATGAGATAGATATGGCCAAGCTGGGACAGGCCTTTGTTATCTATCAAGGCCATCACGGCGACACCGGTGCGCATCGGGCCGATGTGGTCCTGCCGGGGGCGGCCTATACCGAGAAGAACGGCACTTATGTCAATACGGAAGGCCGGGTGCAGTTGGGTCGGATGGCAACGGCCCCGATGGGCGATGCCCGCGAGGACTGGACGATCATCCGGGCGCTATCGGATGCGCTGGGGGTTAGCATTGGCGTGAAGTCCCTGGGCGACGTGCGGCAGCGGCTGGTGGAGGTAAATCCGCTGTTCGATCGGGTTGATGAGGTCGTCGCTGCAGCTTGGGAACCGTTCGGCGCTTCCGGGCCGATGGGGACGACGGCGTTTTCGCTGCCGGTCGATAATTTTTACATGACGGACCCGATCAGTCGGGCGTCGGAGACGATGGCGCGTTGCACACAGGATTTCGTGGCGCCGAAGCAGGAACGGACCGGCACACATGGCTGAGTTCTGGACGGGCTATGGGTTGCCGACCCTGATTATTCTGGCGCAGATCCTCGGCGTTGTGATCGTCGTGCTGATCGCTATGGCTTATCTGACCTATGCCGAGCGAAAGGTGATTGGCTTCATGCAGTTACGCCTGGGACCGAATGTCGTCGGTCCGTTTGGCCTGCTGCAGCCGTTTGCCGATGCACTGAAGCTGATGCTCAAGGAGACGGTGCTGCCGACCGGGGCGAACCGCGGGGTCTTCATGATCGCGCCGGTCATTACTTTCTCGCTGGCCCTGGTTGCTTGGGCGGTCATTCCGTTCGACGACGGTTGGGTAATTGCCGACATCAATGTCGGCATCCTGTACCTGTTCGCGATCAGCTCGTTGAGTGTCTACGGCATCATCATGGCGGGTTGGGCCTCGAATTCGAAATATGCGTTCCTGGGGGCGCTGCGCTCGGCGGCCCAAATGGTGTCCTACGAGGTTTCGATCGGTTTTGTGATCGTCACCGTGCTGTTGGCGGTGGGCTCGCTCAACCTTTCGGACATCGTGCGAGCGCAGGAAAGGGTGTGGTTCTTCATCCCACTGTTTCCGATGTTCATCATATTCCTGGTGTCGGCGCTGGCGGAGACTAACCGGGCGCCCTTCGATCTGCCGGAGGCCGAGGCCGAGTTGGTTTCGGGCTATAACGTGGAGTATTCGTCCATCACATTCGCGCTGTTTTTCCTCGGCGAATACATCAGCATGATCGTGATGAGCGCGATGACGTCCATTCTGTTCCTCGGCGGATGGTTGCCGCCGTTTGCCTTCGCGCCGTTCACTTGGGTCCCGGGGGTGGTTTGGTTCGCGTTGAAAATCGCGTTCATCCTGTTCGTGTTCCTGTGGGTGCGGGCGACCTTGCCGCGCTACCGTTACGATCAACTTATGCGCCTGGGCTGGAAGGTGTTCTTGCCGTTTTCGCTGCTTTGGGTGGTGGTGACCGCAGGGGCGCTGATTGCCTTCGATTGGCTGCCGACATAGGCGGACGGAGAGAACGATGGCATTTCTGGATCGAGGCGCACGGGCGCTGCTGCTGGGTGAGATTGCCGCCGGCATGTGGCTGACGCTGCGCTATTTCTTCAAGCGCAAGGTCACCCTGAACTATCCCCACGAAAAGGGGCCGATCAGCCCGCGCTTTCGCGGAGAGCATGTATTGCGGCGCTATCCGAACGGGGAAGAGCGCTGTATCGCTTGTAAGTTATGCGAGGCGATCTGTCCGGCGCAGGCGATCACGATCGAAGCGGAGCCACGTGAAGACGGCAGCCGGCGGGCGACGCGCTACGACATCGATATGACTAAGTGCATTTATTGCGGCTTCTGCCAAGAGGCGTGCCCGGTGGATGCGATCGTCGAGGGCCCGAACTTCGAGTTCGCTACCGAGACGCGCGAAGAGTTGATGTACAACAAGGAAAAATTGCTGGCCAACGGGGACCGCTGGGAGAGTGAAATAGCCCTGGCGCTGGCGGCCGATGCGCCGTACCGCTGAGCTGTTGGCAACGGAGAGAACCATGGTTCGTGGATCGGGTCGGATAGACCGATGATCATTCAAGCGCTGGCGTTCTATTTGTTCGCGATCGTCGCCGTGGCATCGGGTGCCATGGTGATCTCGTCCCGTAATCCCGTGCACTCGGTGCTGTTTCTGATTTTGGCCTTTTTCAATTCGGCCGGTTTGTTCGTGCTGCTGGGTGCTGAGTTTCTGGCGATGATTCTGGTCGTCGTCTATGTCGGGGCGGTCGCGGTGCTGTTCCTGTTTGTGGTGATGATGCTGGATATCAATTTCTCCGAGATGCGCGAGGGGTTTTTGCAGTATCTGCCAATTGGCGGGGCGATTGGGCTCGTCCTGTTGGCCGAATTGGTGCTGATCTTCGGCAGTTGGGTGGTGTCGCCGGAGGCGGGAGAGGTGGCGGTGTCGCCGACGCCGCCGCTGGGCGAGATGTCGAATACGGCTGCCTTGGGACAACTCATCTATACGGACTTTATCTATCTGTTCCAAGCCGCCGGGCTGGTGCTGTTGGTGGCGATGATTGGCGCCATCGTGTTGACGTTGCGAAAACGGGAAGGGGTGAAGCGGCAGGTGATTGCCGATCAAGTCAGCCGGCGACCCGGCGACGTGCTGGAGATCAAGAAAGTGCCGTCGGGGAGTGGTGGGTGATGTTGCAAATTGGCTTGGCGCATTATCTGACCGTCGCGGCGATCCTGTTTACCTTGGGTATCTTCGGGATTTTCCTGAACCGGAAGAATGTGATCATCATCTTGATGTCGATCGAACTGATGTTGCTGGCGGTGAACATCAATCTGGTGGCGTTCTCGTCCTTCCTTGGCGATCTGGTGGGGCAGGTGTTCGCCATGTTCGTGTTAACGGTAGCCGCCGCCGAGGCGGCCATCGGGCTGGCGATCCTGGTGGTCTATTTCCGTAACCGAGGGTCAATCGAGGTCGAAGACATCAATATGATGAAGGGCTAGCCCGATGCATGTATTGGCGGTTTTCCTGCCACTTGTCGGCTGTCTGATCGCGGCGGCGATGGGCAAGCGGATGGGCGATCGCGGGGCCCAGCTGGCGACGGTCGTGCCGATGTTGGCATCGGCCGTGTTGGGATGTGTGCTGTTTTACGACGTGGCGATCCTCGGCAACGAACGCACCATCGAGCTGTTTACCTGGATCGACTCCGGCGCGTTGCAGGCGAGTTGGGCGCTGCGCTTCGATACGCTGACGGCGGTGATGGTGTTCGTCGTGACCGTCGTCTCCTCCATGGTTCATGTCTATTCCGTTGGCTATATGAGCCACGATCCGGGCGTGCCGCGGTTCATGGCGTTTCTCAGCCTGTTCACCTTTTTCATGCTGATGCTGGTGTCGGCCGATAATTTCCTACAGATGTTCTTTGGTTGGGAGGGGGTCGGTGTTTCCTCCTACCTGCTAATCGGGTTCTGGTTCGACCGTGACTCCGCGAATGCGGCGGCGATCAAGGCGTTCGTGGTGAACAGGATCGGCGATTTCGGCTTCGTGCTGGGGATCTTCGGGGTGTTCTTCGCCTTCGGGACACTCGACTTTGACCCGGTGTTCGAGGCGACTCCCAGTCTGGCCGGGGAGAGCTTCAGCTTCCTCGGCTTTCAGGTCGATATCCTGACAACGCTGGCGATCCTGTTGTTCATCGGGGCGATGGGTAAATCGGCGCAGCTTGGCCTGCACACCTGGTTGCCGGACGCCATGGAAGGCCCGACGCCAGTGTCGGCGCTGATCCATGCGGCGACCATGGTGACGGCCGGCGTGTTCATGGTCGCGCGGTTGTCACCGATGTTCGAATACGCGCCGATTGCGCTGACGCTGGTGGTCATCGTCGGGGCGTCGACGGCGTTCTTCGCGGCAACGGTCGGTCTGGCGCAAACCGATATCAAGCGGGTGATTGCCTATTCGACCTGTAGCCAGCTTGGGTACATGTTCTTCGCCCTCGGCGTGTCGGCCTATCAGGCGGCGATCTTCCATCTGATGACCCATGCGTTCTTCAAGGCACTGCTGTTCCTTGGCGCCGGCAGCGTCATCCATGGCATGCATGACGAACAGGACATGCGCAAGATGGGCGGGTTGTTCTCGAAAATGCGGGTGACCGCGGCGTTGATGTGGATCGGCAGCCTGGCGTTGGCCGGGGTACCGTTCTTCGCCGGATTCTACTCCAAGGACATCATTTTGGAATCGGCCTTTGCCGCGCATACGGGCGCCGGGTTGTTTGCCTTCTGGGCCGGCATCGCGGCGGCGCTGATGACGGCGTTTTACTCATGGCGGCTACTGTTCATGACCTTCCATGGGCCGACCCGGGCGGATGCGCACACCTATGAGGGCGCCCATGAATCACCGCCGGTGATGATTGCGCCGCTGGTGGTACTGGCCCTGGGGGCCATCTTCTCCGGCTATCTGGCGGTGGACCTCTTCGTCGGCGACGGGATGGAAGCATTTTGGCGGGAATCGATCTTGGTATTGCCCGAGAACGCCTCGATCGAAGCGGCGCACCATGGGCTGCCGAGCTGGGTGAAAGCCGCACCGATCGTTGTCGGCCTTGCCGGTATTCTGCTGGCTTGGATCATGTATATGTTGATGCCTGGCTTGCCTGGAGCCCTAGTGGCACGTGTCCGAGGCGTCTATCAGTTCGTTTTCAACAAATGGTATTTCGACGAGCTGTATGAACGCTTGTTCGTGCGACCGGCGTTCGTGATTGGCCGTGGCTTATGGAAATCCGGGGACGGGTCGCTGATCGACGGCGTCGGCCCGGACGGTATTGCCGCCGCCGCCAAGCATCTGGCCGGGCGGGCCGGTCGGCTGCAGTCGGGCTATTTGTACCACTATGCCTTCGCCATGCTGATCGGCGTCGCGGCGCTGGTCTCCTGGTACCTTTTCGTGCAGCTCGGTTAGGGAGGCCGCGAGGGTGGGTAGTTTTCCGTTACTAAGCCTGACGACATTCCTGCCGCTTGCCGGCGCGGTGCTGATCGTGCTGATCGTGCGCGGCGACGAGGAGATCGTGGCGCGGAACGCGCGTTACGCGGCCTTGTGGACCTCGCTGGGCACTTTCGCGCTGAGTCTGATCATCTGGCTGAATTTCGACCCGTCGACGGCTGGATTCCAAATGGTCGAGAAGCGCGAATGGTTGCCGGCGTTCGACATTTCCTATCACCTCGGCGTCGACGGCATCTCGATGCTGTTCGTGCTGCTGTCGACGTTCCTGACGCCGATATGTGTGCTGGCTTCGTGGAAGGCGATCACCTCGAAGGTGAAGGAATATATGATCGCCTTCCTGGTGCTTGAGACGATGATGATCGGCACCTTTGCGGCGCTCGATTTCGTGCTGTTTTATGTTTTCTTCGAAGCCGTGCTGATCCCGATGTTCATCATCATCGGGGTATGGGGCGGGCCGCGTCGGGTCTATTCCGCGTTCAAATTCTTCCTGTACACGCTGGCCGGCTCGGTGTTGCTGCTCGCCGCCTTGTTGGTGTTGTATCTGCAGGCCGGCACGACGGACATCCCGACGCTGATGACGCTGAATTTGCCGGTCAACCTACAGAAATGGTTGTGGCTGGCCTTCCTGGCGTCCTTTGCGGTGAAGATGCCGATGTGGCCGGTGCATACATGGCTGCCGGATGCCCATGTGGAAGCACCGACGGCGGGGTCGGTGATCTTGGCCGGCGTGCTGTTGAAGATGGGCGGCTATGGCTTCCTGCGTTTTTCGCTACCGATGCTGCCTTTAGCCTCCGAGGCTTTTGCGCCGCTGATCTTCACGCTGTCGGTGGTCGCGATCATCTACACCTCCCTGGTGGCTCTGGCCCAGGAGGATATGAAAAAGCTGATCGCCTATTCCTCGGTCGCCCATATGGGTTTCGTGACCCTGGGGATCTTCACGGTCACGCAGCAGGGCTTGCAGGGCGCAATGTTCCAGATGCTTAGCCATGGCTTGATCTCGGCGGCCCTGTTCCTGTGCGTCGGGGTCGTCTACGACAGGGTGCATTCAAGGGAAATCTCGGACTATGGCGGGGTGGTGGAGCGGATGCCGCGCTATGCCTTCGTATTCATGATTTTCATGTTGGGGTCGGTCGGGTTGCCGGGCACGAGCGGCTTCGTCGGTGAGTTCTTGGTACTGGTCGGCGCCTTCCAGGTGCATACCGGCGTGGCTTTCCTGGCGACCACGGGCATTATCCTCGGCGCGGCCTATATGCTGTTCCTTTACCGGCGGGTGATCTTCGGCAAGCTGGAGAAGGAGAAACTTAAGGTCCTGCTGGATCTCGAGCCGCGCGAGATCGCGATATTCGCGCCCTTGGTGGCGTTGGTGATTTGGATGGGAATTCAGCCGCAACCGGTCCTTGGGGTCTTCGAGGTTGCCGTACAAAACATTGTCGAGAACTACCAAAGCGCGCTGGCTGCGGCCGACACACTTAGTGTCGCGACGCGCTAGGAGGGCGAAGTGACTATTCTCACCGATATCATGGCGGGGTTGCCGGAGATCTTTCTGGCGGTGGCCGGCATGGTACTGCTGATGATCGGCGTTTTTCGCCGTGAAGACTCGAGTAAGCTGGTCACTTATCTGGCTATTTTCGTGTTCCTAGTCACCGCCGTTCTGGTGCTCGCCGGACCGAGCGGGCAGACGATCGCCTTCAATGCCTTGTTTGTCGTCGACGGATTCGCGGTGTTTGCGAAGATCCTGGTGTTATTGGGTGCGGCGTTAACATTGGTGCTATCGGTTTCCTATAATCAGCGGGAGCGGATCAACAGGTTCGAGTTCCCGGTGCTCGTCGTCTATGCCGTATTGGGCATGTTGATGATGGTTTCGGCCAGTGACCTCATTTCATTGTATTTGGGTGTCGAACTGCAGAGCCTGTCGCTCTATGTGATCGCCGCCTTTCGCCGCGATGCGGTGCGGTCGTCGGAGGCTGGGCTTAAGTATTTCGTTCTCGGCGCGTTGAGCTCCGGCATCCTGTTGTACGGCATGTCGATGGTCTACGGTTTCGCCGGAACCACCAGCTTCGAGAATCTGGCCACAGTGTTCGCCAGCAACGAGGGTGGCGGTCAGCCGGTGGGTTTGGTCATCGGGCTGGTGTTTATTGTGGCGGGGTTGGCCTTCAAGGTCTCGGCGGTGCCGTTCCATATGTGGACGCCGGACGTTTACGAAGGCGCGCCGACGCCGGTCACGGCTTTCTTCGCGGTGGCGCCGAAAATCGCCGCGATGGTGCTTTTCGTGCGGGTCATGATCGGCCCGTTCGGCGCCTTGGTGGAGCAGTGGCAGCAGGTGATTGTGTTCATCTCGCTGGCCTCAATGATCCTGGGGGCACTGGCGGCGATCAACCAGACCAATATCAAGCGGCTGATGGCCTACAGCTCCATCGGCAATATGGGTTACGCGCTGGTCGGATTGGCGGCCGGCAATGAAACCGGTGCCCAGGCCGTGCTGCTCTATCTCTCGATCTATCTGTTCATGAATACCGGCGCGTTCGCCTGCATTCTGGCGATGCGGCGCAATGGGCGCATGGTGGAGGGGATCAACGAGTTGGCGGGGCTCAGCCGGACCAATCCGGCGATGGCCTTGGCGTTGGCTGTGTTCATGTTCTCAATGGCCGGCATTCCGCCGCTTGCGGGCTTCTTTGGCAAGCTCTACGTCTTCCTCGCGGCCATCGAGGCGGGATTGTTTACCTTGGCGGTGGTCGGGCTGCTGACGAGTGTGGTGGCGGCGTTCTACTACCTGCGGATCGTCAAGCTGATGTATTTCGACGAACCGGCCGATGCGTTCGACCGACCGGGGCGTGAAATTTCCGCGATTCTGGTGGGGACAGGTCTGGTTACATTGCTGTTCTTCATGGTCTTGTCGCCGGTGCTCAACGGCGCGGAGCAGGCGGTCAGGCTCTTCTTCAGCGCATGATCGATGTGGCCTTGCCGGCCGACTGCCGGATCGTTGCGCTGGATAGCATTGCCAGCACCAATGACGAGGCGAAAACCTTGGCCGCCGCCGGCGCCGCACCGTGGACGGTTGTGTGGGGGCGAGAGCAAACCAAAGGGCGCGGCCGGCAGGGGCATGATTGGGCATCGCCGGTCGGCAACCTCTATATGTCGATTATTCTGCGGCCGGCCGGCCCGGCGACGCGTATCATGCAGCTCGGGTTCGCGACCGGGTTGGCGGTGGCCGATGGCATTGCGGCCTGCGCACCGGCGCTGCCGGCCGTCGCCCTGAAATGGCCCAACGACGTGTTGTTGGAGGGCAGGAAGCTCAGCGGGATCTTACTGGAGAGCGCATCGGAGGCGGGCGGATCGCTGGCTTGGCTGGTCGTGGGCATCGGTGTGAATGTTGCCAGCCACCCGGACAGGCCGGGACTGGTCGCGACCAGCCTGCACGCGGCTGGGGCGGCCGTCGAGGTGGAGACACTGCTGTACGCGATTGTGGCTCGGCAAGCGACTTGGTTGGACCGATGGCAGCGGGAGGGTTTTGCGCCGGTGCGCCAGGCATGGCTGAGTCGGGCGGCAAATCTCGGCAGCGACGTCGTGGTTAGGACGCCATCGGGTGAGCTTAGGGGCCGATTTGTCGACCTGGATGGCGACGGCGCCATGTTGTTGGATACGGTAGAGGGACGACGCGTCATCAATTCCGGCGACGTGTTTCCGGCAGCGGCTTGAGGGCATGGCGATGCTGTTGACTATAGATTGCGGTAATACGAACACAGTTTTCGCGGTGTTTGATGGCGATCGGGAAATGGGCATGTGGCGTGCCTCGACCGATGCGCATCGGACGGCGGACGAGTATGCCGTGTGGCTCACCCAATTGATGGGCCTGAAGAACCTCCGAACCGCGGATGTCACTGCCGCGATTATCGCAAATGTCGTGCCGTCCGCGCGTTTTGAGCTGAGGACGTTAGTGCGGAACTATTTCAATACGGAGCCACTGGTAATCGGCGACGCCGCGGTGAAGCTCGGTCTGGAAGTCCTGATGGCGCGGCCCGAGCAGGCTGGAGCAGACAGGTTGGTCAATGCCGTCGCTGCGCACAACATGCATGAGGGCGCGCTTATCGTCATTGATTTTGGGACCGCGACGACGTTCGATATCGTCAGTACCGAAGGCAACTATTGCGGCGGCGTTATTGCGCCGGGGATCAATCTGTCGGTGGAGGCCCTGTGCATGGCGGCGGCCCAATTGCCGAGGGTAGCGGTCAGCCGGCCGAAGAAGGTGATTGGCGATGCGACGGTGCCGGCGATGCAATCGGGCATATTTTGGGGTTATGTGTCGATGGTCGAGGGCATGGTGAAGCGGATTAGTGCGGAGTATGGCGAGCCGATGACGGTGGTTGCCACCGGTGGCTTAGCGCCGATGCTTGCCGACGTGACGGATGTTATCGACCATGTGCGCGGCGATCTCACCGTGCGTGGTTTGGTCGAGATCTACCGCCGCAATGTCGAGGCCTAAGCGTGGCGGATAGTTATGACGTCGAAATAAGCTGGCGCGACGACGAACTGATTTTCTTGCCGTTGGGTGGGGCCGGAGAGATTGGGATGAATCTCAATCTTTATGGCTATGGCGGCCGGTGGTTAATGATCGATTGCGGTGTGACCTTCGGGGATGCAACCACGCCCGGTGTCGATGTGATGATGCCGGACCCGGATTTCATCGTGCGGCGGGCGGACCAGTTGGCCGGGCTGGTACTAACCCATGGCCATGAGGACCATATCGGCGCGGTCGCCTATCTGTGGCCGCAGCTTCGCTGCCCGTTGTTCGCGACACCTTTCACGGCGGCGCTGCTGCAGCGCAAGCTGGCGGAGGCTGGGCTGGACGGTCAGGCGAAGATTACCGAAATCCCGATGTCCGGACGGTTCGATGTCGGACCGTTTGACCTGGAACTGATCACGCTGACCCACTCCATACCGGAGCCGAGCGCGGTCGTCGTCCGCACCGCGGTCGGTACCGTGCTGCATACCGGGGACTGGAAACTAGATCCGGACCCGCTGATCGGCGACAAGGCGGACGAGAAAGCCTTGCGTCGGCTCGGTGAAGAGGGCGTGCTGGCGATGATCGGCGACTCCACCAATGCCCTGGTGGAGGGTGATTCCGGCTCGGAAGCCGAGGTGCGCGAGAACCTACTAAAGCTGGTTGGCGGTTACGAGAACCGGGTCGCGGTAACCTGCTTCGCCAGCAACATTGCGCGGGTGCAGACGATTGCCGAGGTCGCCGCCGCCCATGACCGTAGTGTGATCCTGGTGGGGCGGTCGTTATGGCGGATCACCGAGGCGGCGCGAGAGACAGGCTATTTGGCGAACCTGCCGGCGTTCGTGACGGAATATGACGCGGGCTACGTGCCGCGTGATCGACAATTGTTGATTTGCACGGGGAGCCAGGGTGAGCCACGGTCCGCGCTCGCCCGCATCGCGCGCGGCGACCATCCGCGGATGGCGCTGGAAAAAGGCGATGTGGCGATATTCTCGTCGCGGATTATCCCGGGCAACGAAAAATCGATTGGCAATCTACACAATCAGCTGCTGAATCTTGGCGTGGAACTGGTGACCGACCAGGATCATCGGGTGCATGTTTCGGGGCATCCGGCACGGGATGAGCTGATCAGCATGTATCAATGGATACGCCCGAAGATCGCCGTTCCGGTGCATGGTGAGGCCCGGCATATGTTGGGCCATGCCGAGTTGGCGCAAGCGTGCCAAGTGCCGCATACGCCGGTGATCGGCAACGGTGATGTGCTCAAGCTTGGGCCCGGTGAGCCGGAGATCGTCGGGCAGGTTCTACATGGCCGATTGGCCTTGGATGGGACGCGTCTGGTGTCGTTGTCGGGGGAGGGGATTCGCCGACGGCAGCGTATGCTTTGGCATGGCAGCGCGGTGTTGAGCCTGGTGGTCGATGGCGACGGTGAAGTCGTGGCGGACCCGCAGCTTTCGGCGCCCGGCTTGCTGGGTAACGGCAACGGCGATGCGGAAATGCTGGAAGACGTAATCGCCGATGTTTGCGACGCGATCGATGCGCTGTCAGCCAAGTCGCTGCGCGACGATGTGACGATCAAGGACACGGTACAGCGGGCGGTTCGGCGCTTCTTTCGCGTTGAGATGGGCAAGAAACCGACGGTCAATGTGCATCTGGTGCGATTGCAGGATGCGGGATGATCGGGCGTTTGAACCATGTTGCCATCGTGGTGGCGGATATTCAGCAAGCCGCCGGCGTTTATCGCGATATCCTAGGGGCCGACGTCGGCAAGCCGGTCGATTTGCCCGAGCATGGGGTGACGACTGTTTTCGTGACCCTGGACAATACCAAGATCGAGCTGCTGCAACCGCTGGGGGAGGCATCGCCGGTTGCCAGATTCCTGGCGCGAAATCCCGGCGGGGGGATGCATCACCTGTGCTACGAGGTCAGCGATATCCTAGCGGCGCGGGACCGCTTGGTGGCCAGGGGTGTCCGCGTGCTGGGTGACGGCGAGCCGAAGGCCGGTGCGCATGGCAAGCCGGTGCTGTTCCTTCATCCGAAGGACTTTTGCGGCACGCTGATCGAGTTGGAGCAGGTTTAGGACCGCCATGAACCCCGTTAGCGCCGTGGTCATATTCATCATCATCTGGTGGATGGTGTTGTTCTTGGTGTTGCCGTTCGGGATTCGGCAGCAGGAGGATCCGGCACCTGGGGACGATCCCGGGGCGCCGGCGAATCCGCGACTGCTGCTGAAAGCCGGGATCACAACCGGGATCGCTATTGTGGTGTTCGCGATCGTATTTTGGGCGACCGACGCGGGGGTGATCTCGCTGTTTGGCGATCGCCTGCGGCCGACCTAGGGTCGCGGCGGATGAGTGGCTACTGCGATGTGGCGCCGGGGCATGAATGGCATGGGCCCTATCACGATGAAGAGTACGGTTTTCCGACCCGCGATGAGTCGGTGCTGCTCGAACGGTTGGTGTTGGAGATCAATCAGGCGGGCCTAAGCTGGCTCACGATCCTCAAGAAGCGACGTGGCTTTCAACAGGCGTTCGATGGTTTTGAGGTGGACAGAGTTGCTGGTTATGGCAAGGGAGACCGGATACGGCTCTTGGCCGACGCCAGTATTATCCGCAACAAGCTCAAGGTTGACGCGGCGATAGAAAATGCCCGGCGCATCCAAGCGATGCGCGAAAGCCATGGCGGTTTCGCGGCGTGGCTAGAGGCGCATCACCCGCTAAGCAAGCCGGAATGGGTGAAATTATTCAAGAAGACGTTCTTGTTCACCGGTGGCGAAATCACCGGTGAATTTCTGATGAGTACCGGCATATTGGCCGGCGCGCATCACGAGCACTGCCCGGTTTACGCCCGGATCGTCGCGCTCAATCCGCCCTGGATGGCGGCTTAGCCGTAAAGGGAGACGCGCTGTAGCGTCTCCCTTTACCTGTACCGACTATAGAAATGCGAACTTCAGCAAGAACAGAACCGCCAGCACGATAACGGCAGGGGTCAGGTCATCGAATCGCCTGCTGACGATCTTGACGCCGGCAAAGACGATAAAGCCGATGGCGATGCCTTCCGCGATGGAAAAGGCGAAGGGCATGACCAGGGCCGTCACGACCGCCGGGACATATTCGGTAACATCCTCCCAGTCGATTTCGATCAGGCCCTTGGCCATGACGATACCGATGAACAACAACGCGGGCGCCGTGGCGAAGCGCGGCACGGTGTTGGCCAGTGGGGCGAAGAATAGCGCCAGCAGGAACAAGACGGCCACAACCACGGCGGTGAGGCCGGTGCGCCCACCGGCGCGGACGCCGGCCGCACTCTCGATATAGCTGGTGGTCGTCGATGTGCCGAAGAGCGAGCCGATAATGGTGGCGCCGCTATCGGCGGTAAGTGCCTTGCCGAGACGGGGCAGGTTGCCGTTCTCATCGAGCAATCCGGCCCGGTGCGAGACGCCGACCAGCGTGCCTGCGGTATCGAACAGGTCAACGAACAGGAACGCGAAGATGACCGAAATCAGCGTGACGTCCAGCGCCCCGATAATATCCAGCTGGAACAGTGTCGGTGCCGGATTCGGCGGGGCGGACACAATGCCCTGAAACTCGCTGAGCCCGAATATGATACTGAGAACGGTCGTGCCCAGAATGCCCAGGACGATGGCGCCGGGGACCTTCATCGCGTCGAGGCCGACGATGGCGATGAAGCCGATGGCGACCAGAATGACCGGCCCGGCCGTGACGTCGCCGAGGGTGACCAAGGCGCCGCCCGGCACGCTGATGCCGGAGAACTGCAGCGCGATGAAGAAAATGAAGAAACCAATGCCGGCAGAGATCGCCATTTTTAGCGATTTCGGGATCGAGTTGATGATCCACTCGCGTACCGGCAGGATGCTGAGGATCAGGAAAACGACACCGGAGATGAACACGGCGCCAAGCGCGACCTGCCAGGGATGGCCCATCTCAAGAACGACCGTGAACGAGAAGAACGCGTTGAGCCCGAGCCCGGGCGCGAGCGCGATCGGGTAGTTGGCATATAGGCCCATGATGAGCGAGCCTGCCGCGGCCGCGATGATGGTGGCGACGAAGACCGCGTTCTTGTCCATGCCGGCTGCCGACAGGATGTCGGGATTGACCAGCAGAATGTACGCCATCGTAAGAAACGTGGTGAGCCCAGCGATGACCTCGGTCCGCACCGAGGTGCCGTGCTCCTTCAGCTTGAAATACGTCTCAAGCATGACAATGCCCCCCTGTTATGCGCCGAGCCGCAGCGCCAGAGGGCTCTTTGGCCCGGCCATTCGAACGTATCTTCCCGTTCGCGAGAGAATCGATAACAGGATTTTGGCGAAGATGTTACTATTTTGTTAAGGCGTTGGCGCCAGGATGGATGCCATGTGGGTCGTCCGATTCATACTTGTTTTGGCCGGATTCTCCGTCTCCACGCCGGTTTCAGCCGATACAGTGGAGGTCTCGCGGGAGAGTTGCAGCCGTCTCACGCGCCATATTCCGGATGCCTCTGTTGCATATCAGCCGGGCATCGACTCGCGCGGGCGACCGGTGGCGACGGCGGATTATGGCAGTGGTTCTGCCATTGAATTGCCGGAGCGTTTTCAGATACCGATTACCGTGGACTTGGCGGATCGGTTCGGCATACCGAAGCGTGGCGATGCGAATTATACCGGCAGAATCCAAGTGGGGCTGGTTGAGGTCGACCGCCGGGGCCGAGCGACCTTCAACGGCCGGCCGCTCGGCGATCAGGCCGAGGACGAGCTGGCGCGACTGTGCCGAGATGCATCCGAGGCGGCAGGCGGCTAGGGGCGTAGACAGCCGGTAGGGCTTTGCCTACTCTCTCGCGATTCCAGCCGCCAAGCATCAAGGTAGACATGCGCCGTTCCGAACTATTCTTGCCGACCCTAAGAGAAACGCCCGCCGAGGCGCAGATTGTCTCGCATCGGCTGATGCTGCGGGCGGGTATGGTGCGGCAGGCCAGTGCCGGGATCTATAGCTGGCTGCCCCTGGGGATGCGGGTGCTGCGACGGTTGGAGCAGATCGTTCGCGAAGAGCAAGACGCCTCGGGCGCGCAGGAGATCCTGATGCCGACGATCCAGCCGGCCGATTTGTGGCGCAAGTCGGGACGCTATGACGATTACGGCAAGGAGATGCTGCGGATTACGGATCGTCATGACCGCGAGTTGCTCTATGGGCCGACCAACGAAGAGTTGATTACCGATATCCTCGCCGCAGATGTCTCGAGCTACCGCGACCTGCCACTGAACCTCTACCACATCCAGTGGAAGTTCCGGGATGAGGTGCGGCCGCGTTTCGGCGTGATGCGCGGGCGCGAGTTCCTGATGAAGGACAATTATTCGTTCGATCTCGATTTTGCGGGCGCCAGGCATTCCTACAACAAGATGTTCATCGCCTATCTGCGGACGTTCAAGCGCATGGGCCTGCAGGCAATTCCGATGCGGGCCGATACCGGCCCGATCGGCGGTGACCTGAGCCACGAATTCGTGGTGCTGGCCGATACCGGCGAAAGTGCGGTGTTCTGCGACAAGGCGCTGCTCGAAATGAAAATGCCGAGCGCTGAGTTGGACTACGACAGCGATTTGCAGCCGGTGGTCGATCAGTGGACGAGCCATTATGCGGCAACCGACGAGCTACATGTGCCCGAAAAGTGTCCTGTCGACGAGGGCCGGTTGGTACAGGGGCGAGGCATTGAAGTCGGTCAGATCTTCTATTTCGGTACGAAGTATTCCGAGCCAATGGGTGCCGTTGTGCAGGGTCCCGATGGCAACCGAGTAGCCCTCGAAATGGGGAGCTACGGTATCGGAGTCTCACGGTTGGTCGGGACTATTATTGAGGCCAGTCACGACGACAAAGGTATTATTTGGCCGGAGGCCGTGGCGCCTTACCTCATTGGTGTGGTCAATCTGAAGTCGGGTGACGGCGACTGCGACAGGGCGTGTAACGATCTCTACGGGTTCATCCAACGGGCGGGACTTTCGGTTCTCTACGATGATAGAGATGAGCGCGCCGGGGCCAAGTTCGCCGATATGGAGCTAATCGGGTTGCCGTGGCGGATCACCGTCGGGCCACGTGGACTGAAGAACGGCAAGGTCGAGCTGCAGGCGCGGGCCGGTGGCGAGGCGCAGGAAATGTCGCTAGACGAGATCCGCAATTGGGTCACGGCCAAAGCGGGCGTTTGACCGCTGGCAACAATCACAAGGCGAGGGTGTGATGTTCTCCCGGGCTGAATGGATGGTCGCCGGGCGCTATATGCGGGCGCGGCGGCAGGAAGGGTTCATATCGGTCATCGCCGCGTTCTCGCTGCTGGGTATCGCGCTTGGCGTGGCGACCTTGATTATCGTGCTGTCGGTAATGAACGGCTTCCGTACAGAGCTATTGGGGCGGATCCTCGGACTGAACGGTCATTTTGCGGTGATGGCGGTGCAGGGTCCCGCGCTGACCAATTATGAGGACCTGCTGGCGGAGTTGCGGCAGCTCGACGATGTGGTGTCGGTGACGCCGCTGGTTCAAGGCCAGGTTCTCGCCAGCAGCGACAGCGGTGCCGCCGGGGTGATGGTGCGTGGCGTGCGGCCGGAGGATCTAAAGGCCCGAACAATCGTGGCGGAAGGTACGTCGCAGGGGGCCTTGGAGGCCTTTACCGGGGATAACGCGGTGATTTTGGGAGGCGCGCTGGCGCGGCAACTGGCCATCGTACCGGGCGATGAGGTTACCCTGATCTCGCCCCGGGGGACGGTGACGGCCTTCGGTACGGTGCCAAGGGTGCGGGCCTATAGGGTCGTAGGGACGTTCCAGGTCGGGATGTTCGAATATGACAGCACCTTCGTCTTCATGCCGATGGAAGCCGCGCAAACTTATTTCCAGTTGCCGCAGTCGGTAAGCCAACTCGAGGTCATGATCGATCATGCCGACCGGGTGGGCGCCGTGCGGCCGGTGTTGGATCGGGCTTTGGGGACACGGGCTCGGGTATTTGATTGGCAGCAGGCAAATTCTAGTTTTTTCAATGCATTACAGGTCGAACGTAATGTGATGTTCTTGATCCTGACGCTGATTATCGTGGTCGCTGCGTTCAATATCATCTCGAGCTTGATCATGCTGGTGAAGGACAAAGGCGGGGATATCGCGATCTTGCGCACGATGGGGGCGTCGCGTGGCATGGTGATGCGAATCTTCTTCATCGCGGGCGCCAGCATCGGCGTTATCGGGACATTGGCGGGAACGGTGTTGGGTTTGGTGTTCGCGGCGAATATCGACGCGATAAAAGGGTTTCTCGAGGGGCTCACCGGGACTGAATTGTTTTCGGCGGAGATCTACTTCCTGAGCCAGCTACCGGCCGAGGTGGATCCGAGCGAAGTGGTTTCGGTCATACTGATGGCGCTGGTTCTGTCGTTGCTGGCGACGCTCTATCCGAGCTGGCGGGCGGCGCGGCTCGATCCGGTGGAGGCGCTGCGTTATGAGTGAGAGCGGGCCCCACGCCCTCACTCTGGTTGCCGTCGAGCGGACTTTTTCGCAAGCAGGTCAGCCGCTTAAGATCCTGCGCGATGTCTCTCTCGCGATTGCCCCCGGAGAGATGGTGGCCCTGGTTGGACCGTCGGGTTCCGGCAAGTCGACCTTGCTGCATATCGCCGGATTGCTGGAAAAGCCGGATGCGGGCGCGGTTACCATTAACGGGATGGATTGCGGGCGGTTATCTGAATCCGGGCGGACCCGGCTGCGGCTGACGCAGTTGGGCTTCATCTATCAGTTTCATCACTTGCTGCCGGAGTTCTCGGCGCTGGAAAATGTGATGCTGCCGCAGATGATCAACGGTAAAGGCCGTGGGGCAGCACGTATCGGGGCGCAGAAATTGCTGGACTCCGTTGGGCTGGCGGAGCGCGTTAGCCACCGGCCGGCGCGGCTCAGCGGTGGCGAACAGCAACGTGTTGCGATTGTCCGAGCGATCGCCAATCAACCGCGGGTTTTGCTGGCGGACGAGCCGACAGGCAATCTTGATCCGGTGACAGCCGAAGACGTCTTTGGCCAGCTTGTCGCTCTGGTACGGGAAACCAAGCTGGCGGCGCTGGTGGCGACGCATAACTTCGAGCTGGCGAAGCGAATGGATCGGGCGATCACGCTGCGCGAGGGATATGTCGAGGATGCATGGCAATAGGAGCGCCGCATGTGCCGCTGGCTAACCTATAAAGGCCCGCCGATTTATCTGGAAGAACTGCTATACGCCCCGAAACACTCCCTTATCGACCAAAGTCTAAACGCATTGGAAGCGAAGACCGGCACCAACGGCGACGGGTTCGGCATCGGCTGGTATCGGGAGCGGGTCGAGCCGGGTGTGTATCATGAGGTAATGCCGGCCTGGAATGATGCGAACCTACGCAGCCTCGCGCATCAAATTCGTGCCGGGGCGTTTTTCGCCCATGTGCGCGCCTCAACCGGGACCGCCACCAGCCGGCAGAATTGCCACCCCTTCACACACGGGCGATGGCTGTTCATGCATAACGGGCAGGTGGGGCAATACAACAAGGTACGCCGGCAGCTCGAGAACCTCGTTCCGGATGAGCTCTATGATTACCGGCAGGGGACGACAGACAGCGAGGTCGTATTCCTGCTGATGCTGGCGGACGGTCTTGGGGATGATGTTGTCGGGTCGCTGAGACGCTCGGTGGGGCGGGTCGTCGACATCATGCGCGCGGCCGGCATCAAGGCACCGTTGAGATTCACCTCTTCGATCTCGGATGGGGAACGATTCTACGCGGTGCGATACTCCACCGACAATGCCGCGCCATCGTTGTATTTTTCGAGCCGGGACGATCGGCTGGTCATCGTTTCCGAGCCGCTGGACAGCGCCCAGGACGACTGGGAGCAAGTGCCGCCCTCGACGATCCTGATTGCGGAGCCGGGCGAAGCGATTCGTCTGGAGCCGTTTTAGGTTGGTTGGCGCGGAGCGGCTGGAGACCGTCGGCGGGACATGTCACGCTGACCGTTGTTAGTGTCGAGTCGCCGGTAGGTTCATGTCATCACACGCCGATTTTGTGCATCTTCGGGTGCATACCGCCTACTCGCTCACCGAAGGGGCGATCAAGGTTCCGGATCTGGTTACTGCCTGTGTGCGCGAGCAGATGCCGGCCGTGGCGGTCGCCGACAGCGGCAATCTTTTCGGCGCGCTTGAATTCGCCATGGCTGCCGCGGGCAAGGGTGTGCAGCCGATCGTCGGGTGTCAGCTGGCGATCAGCCTCGATGAGGATGGCGGCGGCGGCCTGAAAAAGGCCGGGCCGGGACAGGTACCGGACCAACTGGTCGTGCTTGTGCAGAACGAGGCGGGATATCAGAACCTTCTGGACCTGGTCAGCAAGTCGTTCCTGGAAGGCGAGCCGGGGCAGGATCCACAGCTGTCTTTGAACGACCTGGAGGGCAAGACCGCTGGGCTGATCGCCCTCACGGGCGGACCGAAAGGCGCGGTTGGCCGGCTGTTGGGGCAAGGGCAGGGGCCCGCGGCGCTGGCAATGGTGGCACGGTTGGAGGCGCTGTTTCCGGCGCGTCTTTATGTGGAGTTGCAGCGGCACGGCTTGGACATCGAAGATCAAATCGAGCCCGGGCTGATCGATTTGGCCTACAGCCGCGACCTACCGTTGGTGGCCACCAACGAGCCGTTTTTTGGGGCCGCCGAGATGTACGCCGCGCACGACGCACTGTTGTGCGTCGCGGGGGGCAATTATGTGTCCCAGACCGATCGGCGGCGGGTCACACCGGAACATCGCTTCAAGACGGCGCAGGAGATGCGGACGTTGTTCGACGATCTGCCCGAGGCGGTCGACAATACGATCGTTATCGCGCAGCGTTGCGCATTCATGCCGACGACCCGCAAGCCGATCTTGCCGCCGTTCGAGACCGAGAGCGGCTTGAGCGAGGCCGACGAGGTGCGGGCCCAGTCGGCCGCCGGGCTGGAGGATCGCCTGGAACGCCATGTCTTTATGAAGGACATGGACAGCGCCACCCGTCAGGAGGCCGGCGACCGCTACCGGGAGCGGCTGCACTTCGAGCTGGACGTGATCGTGCAAATGGGTTTCGCCGGCTATTTCCTGATCGTCGCCGATTTTATCAAATGGGCCAAACGGCAGGGTATCCCGGTGGGTCCGGGACGGGGCTCCGGCGCCGGCTCGGTGGTGGCCTGGGCGCTAACGATCACCGACCTGGACCCGCTGCGTTGGGGATTGCTGTTCGAGCGCTTTCTAAACCCGGAACGGGTGTCGATGCCGGACTTCGATATCGACTTCTGCCAAGATCGGCGCGACGAGGTCATCCACTATGTGCAGGAGAAATACGGCGCGGATCGGGTGGCGCAGATCATCACCTTCGGGAAGTTGCAGGCGCGGGCGGTGCTGCGTGACGTCGGCCGGGTGTTGGAGATGCCGTACGGTCAGGTGGATCGCATCACCAAGATGGTGCCGAACAATCCAGCCAATCCGGTAGGGCTGGCGCAAGCGATCGAGCAAGATCAGCGACTGCAGGACATGCGGCGCGATGACGAGGCCGTGGCGCAGCTGCTCAATATCGGGCTGCAGCTGGAGGGGCTGTATCGGAATTCCTCCACCCACGCGGCGGGTGTGGTCATCGGCGACCGGCCGCTGCAGGAACTCGTGCCGTTGTTTCGCGATCCGCGCTCGCCGCTGATGGCGACCCAGTTCAACATGAAATATGTGGAACTGGCCGGCTTGGTGAAGTTCGATTTTCTTGGTCTGAAGACCCTTACCGTGTTGGTGCGGGCGGTCGAATTGCTGGCGCGGCGCGGTATCGCGGTGGATCTGGAAACGCTGCCGCTCGACGACCAGAAAACCTTCGAGTTAATGAGCCGGGGCGATACCAAGGGCGTGTTCCAGTTTGAAAGTCCGGGCATGCGCAGTCTGCTGCGGGAGGCGCGGGTCGATACCTTCGAGGACATTATCGCCCTGGTGGCGCTCTATCGTCCCGGTCCGATGGAGAACATCCCGAAATACACCGCGTGCAAGCATGGTCGAGAGAAGCCGGAGTTTCTGCACGAAAGTATTGAGCCGGTGGTCGAAGACACCTACGGCGTCATTATCTACCAAGAGCAGGTGATGCAAATCGCCCAGGTCTTCGCCGGATTCACGCTCGGTCAGGCCGACTTGCTGCGGCGCGCCATGGGCAAGAAGATCAAGGCCGAAATGGATGCGCAGCGGGGGGCGTTCGTTGAGGGCGCGCAGGCGCGCGGCGTACCGCGCGACCGAGCCGAGTATGTTTTCGACCTGGTAGATAAATTCGCGGGTTACGGCTTCAACAAGGCCCACTCGGCGGGCTACGCGCTGGTGGCCTACCACACCGCCTATCTGAAGGCACATTTTCCGGTCGAGTTTTTGGCCGCGACGATGTCCTACGACATGAACAATACCGACAAGCTGGCCGAGTTCCGCCAGGAATTGGTGCGGCTGGGCGTACCGCTGCTGCCGCCGGATCTCAACAGCTCCGAGGCCGACTTCATCGTCGAGGCGCTGTCGTTGGACGACGTGCCGGAGGATGGGTCGAAATTCGGCATTCGGTACGCTCTGGGGGCCATCAAGGGGGTCGGCAGGGCGGCGATGGATCTATTGGTGGCGGAGCGGGGGAAAAACGGTCCGTTTGCCGACCTTTTCGACTTTGCCGGGCGGATCGACCCGCAAGTGATCAACAAGCGCCAGCTAGAGAATTTGGCGGCGGGCGGTGCCTTTGACGGCATGGTGGCAAATAGAGCGCGGATCGCTGCGTCGCTTGATCTGTTGCTGAGTCATGCCCAATCGGCGCAGCAGGACCGAAAATCGGGGCAGAGCAACCTGTTCGGAGACAGTGTCGGCGGCGCGGCGCAGGCAGCACCACTGCCGGAGATGCCGGATTGGCCGCAAGCGGAGCGCCTGCAGAGGGAATTGGATGCGATCGGCTTCTATCTATCGGCGCACCCGCTGGACGCCTATGGGACCGCTCTGGTGCGGCTCGGCGTGGTGCCGTCTACATCCCTGCTGACGACTGTACAGGGGGCCGGGGGATCAGCGCGGGTGAAGCTGGCGGGGGTGGTGCTGGGCAAGCAGGTTCGAACCTCGCAGAAGGGGTCGCGCTACGCCTTTATCCAGCTTTCCGACCAGGACGGGGTCAGCGAAATCATGTTGTTCTCTGAGATCCTGGCGGAGGCAGAGGCGCTGTTGGACGGCGATAGGCCTTTGCTGATTACCGCCGCCGCGCGGTTGGATGACGATCAGGTCAAGTTGAACGGTCAGCGGGTCGCGTTGCTGGACGACGCGGCGGCCGAAACGGCCACGGGCATGCAGATTTGGCTTGGTGAGACGGCCGCCCTGGGGCCGCTGAAGGGACTGATTGAGCGCGAGGCGGCGGGCAAGGGCAAGGGCCGGGTCAGCATCGTGGTTCCGACCGGCGACCAGGAGATCGAGATTGCCCTAGACGGCAGGTTCATGTGCAGCCAGCAGATTCAGGCTGCGATCCGCTCTCTCAACGGGATCGTTGACGTGCAGGAGCTGTAAAACTCCTTGCTATTCCAGGGCTTCCGAGCTATACGCGCCCGGCGCTACGGCGCTCAATCCACACGTGGGGTTCGGTCAGCGGGGAGACATCCCGTTCGGTCGTTCCGGTGTTTGGCGGGCATTGCCGCTAAATTACTCCCCGCGGAGGTCTAACCGGAGAAGGACAAAGGATGGCAGTCCCGACATTTACCATGCGCCAGCTGCTTGAGGCTGGCGTGCATTTCGGTCATCAGACCAGACGCTGGAACCCCAATATGGCGCCGTATTTATTCGGCAGCCGCAACGGGATTCATATTCTGGATCTGACGCAGACCGTGCCGATCATGTATGCGGCGCTGAACCGCGTGCGCGACGTCGCCGCCAATGGCGGGCGAGTGTTGTTCGTCGGCACAAAGCGGGCGGCGAGCGACATCGTGGCGGACTCCGCTAAGCGATGCGGGCAGTATTATGTGAATCACCGTTGGCTCGGCGGGATGCTGACCAACTGGAAGACGATCTCTCACTCGATCAAGACACTGCGCGACCTAGACGACAAACTCTCGAATGAGAGCGTCGGTCTGACCAAGAAAGAACTCCTGAACCTAACCCGCAAGCGCGACAGGCTCGAGCGTGCCTTGGGTGGAATCAAGGAGATGGGTGGCCGGCCGGACGTGCTGGTGGTCATCGATACCAACAAGGAGGCGATTGCCGTTCACGAAGCCCGGAAGCTGAAGATCCCGGTGATCGGCATCGTCGACAGCAACTCCAATCCAAACTCCGTCGATCTTCCGGTGCCCGGAAATGACGACGCCATGCGGGCAATCCAATGCTATTGCGACTTGTTCGCCGGCGCGGTGCTCGATGGTCTGCAACAAGAGCTTGCGGCGTCAGGGGTCGATGCGGGTGCCGCCGAAGAGCCTGCGGTGGTTGAGGTTCCTGTTGTCGAGGAACCGGTGGAGCCGGCAAAACCGGAGGCGGCGGCCGAGGCCGTGGCGCCGATTGCGGCGGCAGCCCCCGAGGAGGCGGTTAGCGCGTCCTAACATTTGCCCGTCGACGAGCGCAGGGTTCGAATAGTCGCCATATCATCATGGCATGCGAGGAAAGACAGAATGGCTGAGATTACGGCCGCGCTGGTCAAGCAATTGCGAGAAAAGACCGGCGCTGGAATGATGGATTGCAAGAAGGCGCTGGGCGAAGCTTCCGGCGATATGGAAGCGGCGGTCGACTGGCTGCGCAAAAAGGGTCTGTCGGCCGCGGCGAAGAAGGCGGGCCGGGTAGCGGCCGAGGGGTTGGTCGGCGTGCGGACCGACGGCGCCCGTGGGGCGATGGTCGAAGTCAACAGCGAGACCGATTTCGTGGCCCGGAACGAGCAATTTCAGCAGTTCGTGGCGGCCGTCGCCGATATAGCGCTGGGTTCGGACGGCACGCTTGAGGGGCTCATGGCTGCCGACTATCCGGGAAGCGGTCATTCGGTAAGTGACGAGGTCACAAGCTTGATTGCGACCATCGGCGAGAATATTTCGGTTCGGCGGGTTACGACGATGGCCGTATCGGAAGGGGTCGTCGTCGCCTATATGCATAATCAGACCGTGCCCGGGTTGGGGCGGATCGGGGTGCTGGTTGGTCTGGAGTCCGGGGGCGACGCGGCGGCCCTGGAGAGCCAAGGGAAGCAGCTGGCGATGCACATCGCCGCGGCGCAGCCACAATTTCTCGATATTGGTTCAGTCGATGGCGCCGCGCTGGAGCGTGAGCGTGCGGTGCTCACGGAACAGGCGAAGGCATCGGGACGGCCGGACGAGATCATCGCAAAAATGGTCGAGGGTCGGTTGCGCAAATTTTATGAAGAGGTCGTGCTGCTCGAACAAACTTTCGTCGTCGACAATGAAAGCAAGATCTCCAAGGTCATCGAGGCCGCCGGCACGACCGCGGGTGCACCCGTCAAGATTGCCGGATTCATACGGTTCGGCTTGGGCGAGGGCGTAGAGCGCAAAGAGGATGATTTTGCGGCCGAGGTCGCGAAACTCAGTAGCTGACCGTCTCGCCAACCGGCGACGGGGGAGACCCTGGCCCGGGTCGGACCTGGCGGAGTAGAACAAGCGGCGCCGGCGCCGCCAATTGGTGCGGAACAATAGGCATGTCTGACAAACCCATCTACCGACGCGTCCTTCTCAAGATTTCCGGAGAGGCGCTGATGGGTGGGGGCGAGTTCGGCTTGGACCCGGGGACCGTCGAGCGGATCGCGGATGAAGTCGAGACGGTGCATGGGATGGACACCGAGGTTTGTCTCGTGGTTGGCGGCGGCAACATCTTTCGCGGGATCTCCGGCGCCTCAGCCGGCATGGAGCGGGCCTCGGCCGACTATATGGGCATGTTGGCCACGGTCATTAACGCCCTCGCCCTACAAAGCGCGCTCGAGCACCGGTCGATAAATACCCGTGTCATGTCGGCGATTCCGATGTCGACAGTCTGCGAACCCTATATTCGTCGACGTGCCGTGCGACATATGGAAAAGAAACGGGTCGTAATATTTGCCGCCGGCACGGGTAATCCGTTCTTCACGACGGATACCGCGGCGGCGCTGCGGGCATCCGAGATGGGTTGTGATGTTCTGCTCAAGGGCACTAAGGTGGATGGGGTCTACAGTGCCGATCCGACCAAGGTCAAGGATGCCGAGCGGATCGAGGAATTGGGCTATCTGGAGGTATTGCGCCGAGACCTGAAGGTAATGGATGCGGCGGCGATTACGCTGTGCCGGGAAAACCGGATTCCGATCGTGGTATTCTCGATCCAAGAGCCAGGTGAAATGGCTCGCGTTATCTGTGGAGGCGGACGCTATACCCTGATTGGAGGAGGCGAGGAGTAGCAGTTATGTCTGCGGATCTGAAAGACCTGACAAGACGAATGCATGGAGCGACCGAGGTGTTGCGCAAAGAGTTTTCGGGCTTGCGTACCGGGCGCGCGTCGACCGGATTGCTCGAGGCCCTCACCGTCGAGGCTTACGGCTCGCGGATGCCGATTAGTCAGGTTGGGTCGATCAGCGTGCCGGAGGCACGCATGTTGACTGTGCAGGTTTGGGACAAGAGCATGGTCAAAGCGGTTGAGAAGTCGATCCGGGAATCGGATCTGGGCCTCAATCCGCAGCCGGACGGCATGCTTATTCGGGTGCCGGTGCCAGAGCTCAGCGAAGAGCGGCGCGTGGAATTGTCGAAGGTGGCCGGGCGCTATGCCGAACAGGCGCGGGTGGCTATTCGGAATGTGCGCCGAGACGGGATGGACACCCTGAAGCGATTGGAGAAGGACGGCGAGATTCCCAAGGACGAGCAGCATGATCGTGGCGAGGAGATCCAAGCTCTTACGGATAAATGCATCAAGGAAATCGACGATATGCTGGCGACCAAGGAGAAGGAGATCATGCAGGTCTAAGCATGGCTGTCCCTTTGCGCAATGAGAGTGATGGCCGGACGCCAACGCATGTCGCGGTCATCATGGACGGTAATGGCCGCTGGGCAGCGGCGCGCGGCCTGCCGCGCACAGCGGGACATAGCCGTGGCGCCGATGCGGTGAAGCGTACCGTCAAAGCGGCGGGCGAGCTTGGTATCTCCTATCTGACCCTGTTCGGGTTCAGTTCCGAAAATTGGAAGCGGCCGGTTCGCGAGGTGGATGATCTGATGGGCCTGCTGCGGCGGTACCTGCGCAGCGAGGCGGACGAGCTGGCCCGTAACAATGTGCGTATTCGGGTGATCGGAGACCGCCAGGCGCTGGCGACGGATATCGTCACCCTGATCGAGGATGTGGAGCGTCGAACGCTCGAAAATGATGGACTGCATCTGACGGTGGCGTTGAGTTACGGCAGCCGACAGGAATTGGCAGAGGCATGCCGCCGTCTCGCTCGTGACGTGCAATCCGGCAAACTGCTGCCGGATGATATCGACGAAGACTCTATTGGCGAAAGACTGACGACGGCAGGTATTCCCGATCCCGACCTGTTGGTGCGCACCAGCGGCGAGCAGCGGCTGAGCAATTTCCTGCTGTGGCAGCTTGCCTATACGGAGCTGGTGTTCATGGACGTGCTGTGGCCCGACTTCGATAAGAGCCATCTCGCCGACGCGGTGCGCGAGTATGGCAATCGTGAGCGGCGTTACGGGGCCCAGGCCGCCTCCTAGCAGACGTGGAGCTTTTTAAGCGCATCGCCTCCGGAATAGCGCTAGCCGCAGTGGCGCTAGGCGCCTTGTGGCTGGGGCCGCCGTGGCTGCATGTGCTGGCTCTGGTCGCCCTCACCGGCGCGGCCATAGAGTGGTGGCGGCTATGTGCGCGATCCGAGGGCATGGCGGGGGTACTGGCCCTGGTTGCCGGGCCGGTCGTCTATGCGGCGAGCCTCTGGAGCAGCCTTGCCGGCGCCGGGCTGTGGGTGCTCGGGGTGGTCTTGGCGCTGGCGCTGGGCGATTTGCAACGGGGCAAGGTTGCCGGGTGGTCGGCCGGCGGGGTGTTCTACCTGGGTTTGCCGGCGATGGCGGTGGCGGCAATCCTGGGCCCCAATGGTGGCGGTCGAGACGCCTTGCTTTGGCTAATGCTGGTGATTTGGGCCGTGGACATCGGTGCCTATGGGGCGGGACGGCTGATCGGTGGGCCGAAACTGGCACCACGGATCAGCCCGAAGAAGACCTGGGCCGGTCTCGTCGGCGGGTTAACCGCCGCCGCGCTGGTTGGTTTTGGCCTCAGCCAAACCTTGGGGGCCGCCGACATGGTGGTTTGGCCGCTGATTCTGGCCATATTCCTAGGGATTTGCGGGCAGCTCGGTGATTTGTTTGCCTCTTGGGTCAAGCGCCGGTTCGGCGTTAAGGATTTCGGCCGGCTCATTCCGGGCCATGGCGGGGTCTTGGATCGGATAGACGGTTTGTTGGCCGGCGCGCCGATTTTCGTTGCCGCGTCTTGGGTGTTCGGAGCGCCCTTGTGAAGGCCCCGAAGGGCGCTAGCCGCTTGAAAAATGGGCGTTGAGCCACCACTGTTGGGGTTGAGCGGCCCCGGTAATGCCTATCGTTAGCTTCCGGGAAAGCATTGAGCCTTAGCATCCAGGGGTACCGTCTGGTCTGAACGTGTTGGACCAAGTGACTGAGATTTCATAAAAATTTTCGGAGCAAGCACGACGATGAGCGGCTTTTTCATTTCCGTATTCTGGTTCTTGGTCGTGCTGACGCCGATCGTGTTTGTGCATGAATTTGGTCACTACTGGGTGGCGCGCCGGAATGGCGTTCGGGTCGAGGTCTTTGCCGTCGGCTTCGGCAAGGAGCTGTTCGGTTATACCGACCGGTTCGGCACACGGTGGAAGTTCTGCCTTATTCCGTTTGGCGGCTATGTGAAGATGTTCGGTCAAAGCGACATCGGGCCGGATGACGACGGTGGCGAGGGCATCACCGCGGCGGATAAGGAAGTATCGTTTTTTTACAAACGGTTAGGGCAGAAGGCTGCGATAGTCGCTGCGGGGCCAATCGCTAATTTCGTATTCGCGATCGTGGTGTTCTCAGTGCTTTTCATGACGATCGGACAAGCGTTCACGCCAGCGCGGGTCGCGCAGGTTCAGCCCGGGTCCGCGGCCGCCGAGGCGGGGGTTCTGCCGGGCGATCTTATCGTTGAGGTTGCCGGTCGCACGATTGCGCGGTTCGAGGAAGTGCAGCAGTTGATCCGGCTGCACCCCGGTTTGGAAGTCACTATGGTGGTTGACCGGAATGGCGAGGAGGTCGAGTTAATCGCGACGCCGCAATCCCGCGTTCAGGAAGATTCCCTCGGCGATGAGCAGAATATCGGCGTACTGGGCGTTGTTGGGGCCGGCCGTGAGTTCGTTCGGCACAATCCGGTCGGGGCGATCTGGCAGTCCGTGCGGGAAACCGGACGGCTGGTGTCCCTGACAGGCACCGCTATTGGGCAGATGTTCGCCGGGGATCGGGGAACCGACGAACTCGGCGGTCCGATCCGCATTGCGCAGATGTCGGGCGATGCGGCCTCCGCTGGTTGGCAATCTTTGGTCATTTTTGCGGCATTTCTCTCGATCAATCTCGGGCTGATTAACCTTTTCCCCATTCCCTTACTCGATGGCGGTCATCTATTATTCTACGGATATGAGGCTGTTCGTGGACGGCCCCCAGGCGAGCGTGCGCAGGATTTTGGTCTCAAGATCGGGCTGGCGTTCGTATTGGGGCTTATGGTATTCGCCACGTTCAACGATCTGGTGCGCCTGCCGCTGATCAAGCAGTTCGTCGCGTTAATATCCTGACGAAAGAGCGGGCCGACGTGGGAAGGGGGGAAGCTTGCCGGGGCAGGTTGTCAGGGGGATTCTGTCTAGACTGACACGCTGCGCCTTTGCGGGCTTGGCCTTTTGGGTCGTTATCCTGTCGTTCGGGGCCGCGTCACCCGCGCTCGCTCAGGACGTTATCCGCGAAATTGAGGTTGTTGGGACCCAACGCATCGAGCCGGCGACGGTGATGTCCTACATGGAGGTCGCACCGGGCGGCAATTTCGATGTCGGCCTGATGGATTCGTCGCTGAAAGGGCTGTTCAACACAGGTCTTTTTGCTGACGTGACGTTGCGGCGCGAAGGCGATCGCCTAATCGTCCAAGTCGTGGAAAATCCGATCATCAACAGGATAGCGTTTGAGGGCAACAAGCGGCTCGATGACGAACTGTTGGATAGCGAGGTCACGCTGCGTCCGCGGGTGGTGTTCACCCGGACCAAGGTGCAATCGGATGTAGCCCGGCTGCTCGAGCTTTACCGACGGTCGGGTCGGTTCGCGGCAACCGTCGATCCGAAGGTCATCCAACTCCCCGAAAATCGTGTCGATTTGGTCTTTGAGATCAATGAAGGGCCGGCGACGGGCATACGCCGGGTCAGCTTTATCGGCAATCAACAGTTCAGCGACGGCACATTGCGCGGCGTCATTCAGACTGAGGAAAGCGCGTTTTATAAGATCCTGACGACCGACGACACCTATGATCCGGACCGGCTGACATTCGACCGAGAATTGTTGCGGCGATTCTACCTGTCAGAAGGGTATGCCGATTTTCGCGTGGTGTCGGCGGTCGCCGAGCTGACGGCGGATCAGCAGGATTTCATCATCACTTTCACGATCGAGGAGGGGCAACGCTACCGGTTCGGCGTGCTCGATCTGGAGAGCAGCCTAAAGGACATCAGCGCGGACGACCTCAAATCCTTGGTGATTTCGGAGTCCGGCGACTGGTATGACGCCGATGAGGTCGATGAGACGATCAATATACTCGGGGATGCCATCGGGGCGCGCGGGTTCGCCTTCGTCGATATCAGGCCACGGGTGCAGCGGGACCGGGACGCCCTGACGATCGACATCACGTATGAGGTCAATGAGGGCCCGCGGGTCTATGTCGAGCGCATCGATATCAACGGGAATATTAGAACCCTAGACAAAGTAATTCGCCGGGAATTCCAACTTGTCGAGGGAGATGCCTTCAGCACGGCCAAGCTTCAAAGGTCGCGCCAGCGGCTCGGGAATCTGGGCTTTTTTCGTAATATTGAAGTCGATACCGGCCAGGGCTCGGAAAGCGATAGAACGATTGTGACGGTCGATGTGGAAGAGCAGTCGACCGGCGACATAACGCTAGGTGCCGGTTTCTCGACCTCCTCCGGTTTGTTGAGCGACCTTTCGATCCGGGAGCGAAACCTGCTGGGCAGGGGCCAGGATCTACGCCTCGGCCTCACGCTTGCGCAACGGCAGCAACAAATCGACCTCAGCTTTACCGAGCCATACTTTTTGGATCGCGACCTGACCGCCGGATTCGACATTTTTCGCCGACTTACGGACTTACTCGACGAGAGTTCGTTCGAGGAGGATGCCACGGGTATCGGCATTCGGTCGGGCTATCAACTGACAACCGCGATCCGGCACAATGTGCGGTATGGCCTCGAACGCACGGAGATCACGAACGTCAAGGATACCGCGTCTCGGGTCATCAGGTCGCAGGAGGGGAGCGCGATTACCTCCTTGGTCAGCAATGAGTTTTTCTACGACGCCCTCGACGCGCGAATTGAGCCGACAGACGGCTTTTTTGGCAAATACGAGATTGATTTTGCGGGCCTGGGCGGGTCGGTGTCCTATGTACGCAATGTTCTGGGCGCCGGTTATTTTCTACCTCTTTTTGATAATAGTGTGGTGGCCAGCCTACGCGGTGAAGTGGGCCATATCGTCGGATTAGGCGAGGATGTCAGGTTGGTGGACCGATTCTTCCTGGGTGGCGACACGCTGCGCGGTTTTCGGAACTCCGGGGTCGGGCCGCGAGATGTCGTGACGGATGACGCGATTGGCGGTAACCTCACCGCCTTTGGTACCGCTGAGTTGCAGTTCCCTCTGGGATTACCAGAAGAATTGGGCATCAGCGCCCGCGTTTTCTCGGATTTTGGCACTTTGACCGATGTGGACGATAGTGGAACGGGGATCGTCGATACGGGCTCGATCAGGGCTTCGGTTGGTCTTGGGCTGTCTTGGCGCTCTCCCCTTGGCCCAGCGCGCCTCGATTTGTCGCAAGCGGTGCTGAAGGAGGATCACGACAAGACCGAGGTGTTCCGTTTCAGCTTCGGCACGAGGTTCTAGGAATGAAATTCTTGCGTTCGGCGATGGTAGCTGTTGCCGTCGCCCTGGTGGTCTTTGGTGGTGGGCTGGCGGCGGCGCAAGACGCTGCCGCGCCGGCGGTTGTCGCTGTGGTCAACCTGCAAAGGATCATGACCGAGGCGAAATCTGTGGTATCGGCTCGTGAGCAGCTTCAGGAGCTTTCCGCCCGGGTCCAGCAAGACATCGCCGAGAGAGAGAACAAACTGCGCGAAGAGGACCAGCAACTGCAGCAGCAGCGATCAATCGTGGCAGCAGACGTCTTCGCTCAGCGGGTGCAGGAGTTCCAGGGGCGGGCGGCCGAATTGCAGCAACGCGTGCGCTCGATACGGCAAACTCTCGACGAAGCGTTAGAGGGCACGATGAGCCGGATTAGGGGTTTTGCATTGGAGGAGATTGCCAAAGTTGCCGATGAGCGTGGTGTCGACGTGGTGTTGGCGCAATCGCAAATAGTGGTGGCGCGCAACGTGCTCGATCTGACGCAACAGGCCCTGGACCGGTTAAACGAACGGGTTCCGACAGTAACGATATCGGGGCAACTCGAAGGCCTCTCCGAGTAAGATCTTGGAAATAGCCTGATGGCCGACCCTCGCTTTTTTGTTAATTCCGGGCCGTTTTCGCTGCGCCAGTTGGCTGGTATTGCGGGGTTGACGTTGCCTGATAGTGCGCCGGAGGATCGGCTGTTTCGCGATGTCGGCCCCTTGGAGAGCGCGACCGCGGACACCATAAGCTTCCTCGACAATCCCCGATATATCGAGCAATTCAGGCAGAGTGCCGCGGGCGCCTGTGTCATGCAGGCAAAACATGCCGATCGGGCGCCAAGCGGCATGTTGGCGCTGATCAGCGACCGCCCCTACCGCAGTTTCGCGCGGATATCCCAGGCGTTTTATCCCGGCAGCGTGTCCAGTGGAGAGCGCCACCCCAGCGCAGTCATAGACGACACCGCAGAATTGGGCAGTGCCGTCGCGGTCGGGCCCGGCGCGGTTATCGGACCCGGAGCGGAGATATCAGACGGCGTGCAGATCGGTGCGAACGCGGTGATCGAGGCAGGCGTGGCCGTGGGTACGGGCAGCGTCATCGGCGCCAATGCCAGCCTGTCACATTGTCTTATCGGCGAGCGCGTGTTCATTCATCCCGGGGTGCGCATCGGACAGCGTGGATTCGGGTTCGATATGGCACCTGATAGTCATCTCGACGTGCCTCAGCTCGGCCGGGTGATTATCGGAAACGATGTGGAAATTGGTGCTAATAGTACGGTCGACCGAGGCGCCGGGCCGGATACGATTATTGGCGATGGCTGCAAGATTGATAATCTCGTCCAGATTGGGCACAACGTGCATCTGGGGCGGGGTTGCGTAATCGTGGCTCAGGCCGGTCTATCAGGCAGCGCGCATTTGGAGGACCTCGTGGTCATCGCGGGTCAGGCCGGCGTTGCCGGGCACATAACCGTTGGCGCCGGCGTGCAACTTGCCGCCCGATCCGGGTTGATGCGCGATACGCCCGCAGGCGCAAGAATGGCAGGAAATCCGGCTGTTCCGGCAAAGGAGTTTTTTCGGCGGTTTGCCATGCTGGGTAAATTGGCAAACAGTGGGGGCAACAAATAACCTTGGCGGCGACCATGGATACTGGCGCATTGCAGACGGCGGGACGGACCGCGGATGTCGAGCGGATCATGCAATTGATCCCACATCGTGAGCCGTTCTTGATGATCGACCGGGCGGAAGGGATCATTCCGGATGCCGGTGCCGTCGGCGTGAAGAACGTGACGATTGGAGAGCCGCATTTTCGCGGTCACTTTCCGTCGCGCCCCGTCATGCCGGGAGTGTTGATTATTGAAGCGATGGCCCAGACCGCGGCGGTCCTGGTGGTCGAGACGCTGGGCGAAAGCGCGATGGGCAAACTGGTCTACTTCATGAGCGTCGACGACGCGCGCTTTCGGAAGCCGGTCGTGCCGGGAGACACGCTCTATCTGCATGTAACGAAAATCCGAAGTCGAGGACCTGTGTGGAAATTCAGCGGTGAGGGTCGGGTCGACGGACAATTGGTCGCTCAGGCGACGTTTAGCGCGATGATCATGGATAGTGAATGACTAAAGTCCATCCCACCGCCGTTGTCGAGGATGGTGCACAGTTAGGAAACAATGTTCGGATTGGCCCCTATTGTCTTGTCGGTCCGCATACCGAATTAGGCGACGGGGTCGAGTTGCACGGCCATGTGGTGGTTGGCGGCCGGACCCGCATTGGGCCGGATTGCACGCTGTATCCGTTTACGTCTATTGGCTTGCCGCCGCAGGATCTGAAATACCGTGGCGAGCCGTCGGAGTTGATTATCGGCTCGGGCAACGTCATTCGCGAACATGTGACGATGAACCCGGGGACCGAAGGTGGCGGGATGGTGACCCGGGTCGGGGATAATTGTTTGTTCATGGGTGGCTCGCATGTGGCCCACGACTGCATCGTCGGCAACAACGTCATCATGGCGAACAACGCGACCTTGGGCGGCCATGTGCTGCTGGGCGACTATGTCATCATCGGCGGCCTCTCCGCCGTGCACCAGTTCGTGCGGATTGGCGCGCATGCGATGGTTGGGGGCATGTCCGGTATCGAACATGACGTGATCCCGTATGGTTCGGCTTTTGGGGATCGGGCTCGGCTGACCGGACTCAATATTATCGGCCTCAAGCGCCGTGGTTTCTCTCGCGACGACATCCACACGCTGCGGACCGCCTACCGACAGCTGTTTGCCAATGAAGGTACGTTGGCGGAGCGGTTGGCGGACGCGGTCGCGCTCTATGAATCGAGCGAGCCGGTGATGGATGTCATCAACTTCATTCGAGCGGAGTCCTCGCGACAGGTCTTGCAGCCACGTCCCGTGCATGCCGAGGAATAAGGCGCTGGGTGTTCTGGCCGGCGGCGGTCCGCTGCCGGGCCACCTCGCGGCGGCAGGCCGCGCGGCCGGGCGCGACGTGTTCATCGTCGCCTTCAAGGGACATGCCGACCCGACGGCGGTCGGGGATACGCCGCATATCTGGGTCCGATTGGGCGCGGTAAAAAAGGCCTTGGCGGCGCTGCATGATGCTGGTGTCGGGGAGGTGGTCCTGGCCGGACCGGTGCGGCGGCCGTCGATGGTGGAGTTGCGGCCGGACGCGCGCGCGGCGGCGTTTCTGGCGCGCGGCCTGTTGGCGAAAGGCGATGACGGGTTGCTGCACGCGATCATGCAGGAATTAGAGACCCGCGAAGGGTTTCGGGTGGTCGGCGCGGACAGCCTGTTGCAACCGCTGCTGGCGGTTGATGGCCAGTTTGGACGCCACGGGCCGGATGAGACGGCGCGGGCCGATATCGCGCGTGGAATCGTGGTTGCGCGCGCCTTGGGCGCCGTCGATGTCGCGCAGGCCGTTGTCGTGCAGCAGGGTATCGTGCTGGGGGTCGAGGCGGTTGAGGGGACTGACGCGCTGTTGGCGCGATGCGGTGAGCTCAGACGCGCGGGCCCGGGCGGCGTGCTGGTCAAGCTGGCGAAGCCGCAGCAGGAGCGACGCGCCGACCTGCCGACCATCGGTCCGGATACATTGCAGCGAGCGGTGGCCGCCGGATTGCGAGGGATCGCGGTGCAGGCGGGCGAAAGCCTGATCCTAGACCGGGAGGCGCTGGTCGCTGCGGCAGACGATCAAGGTCTGTTCATTATTGGGGTCAATCCCGACTACCGGGCCAATGCCGGCGGCGGTATGGATGTCCCGTCGGTTCGGTAAGTGGTGGCGATGCATGTATTCCTGATCGCCGGTGAACCGTCGGGTGACCTGATCGGCGGCCGACTAATGGCCGCTTTGCGGGACCGGCTGGGGGATCGGGTTCGGTTTACCGGCATCGGCGGACCGCAGATGACGGAACAAGGTTTGGAAAGCCTGTTTCCTTATTCGGAGCTCGCCGTTATGGGTGTCTTCGAGGTTCTGCCGAAGGCTCGTTCACTTTTGGGTCGCATGCGGATTGCGGCCCGGGCAATCGAGAGGGTCCAGCCGGACGTGCTGGTCACCATAGATTCGCCGGCGTTCGCTTTTGGCGTGGTGCGACGTCTGCGCAGCCGGAATATCCCAAGGGTGCACTATGTGGCGCCAACGGTATGGGCGTGGCGGCCATGGCGGGTGCATAAGTTTCGCCGTGCATTCGACCATATGTTGGCACTGCTGCCGTTTGAGCCGCCCTATTTCGAGAAGGCTGGGCTGTCTTGCAAGTTCGTCGGTCACCCGGTCATCGAAGGCGGTGCCGATAAGGGCGATGGCGTGGCTTTTCGCGCACAACATGAAATCGATGCGAAAACCACCGTGGTGTGTGTGTTGCCGGGGAGCCGCGGTGGCGAGGTAAAGCGCCTGCTGGCGCCGTTCGGCGGTGCGGTGGCGCGGCTCGCGGCGCGACGGTCGGATCTGGTCGCCGTGGTGCCGACACTGCCGCATATCGCCTCCCAGGTCCGCATGGCCGCCGAGGCGTGGCCGTTTCGGGCGATCATAGTGGAAGGCACGACGGCGCGTTTCGATGCCATGGCGGCCAGCGATGTTGCAATCGCTGCTTCCGGCACCGTGGCGCTGGAGTTGGCGATGGCACGCGTGCCAACAGTCATTGGTTACAAAGTCGCGCCGGTTACGGCGTTGGTGCTGCGGCGGATGATGCGAGTGCGGTTCGTCTCGCTGGTCAACTTGCTCGTGAGCCGAGCGGCGCTGCCGGAGCTACTACAGGATAAGTGCCGGCCGAAGGCGCTAGCGGAGGCGCTGGAAACAATGCTGAGCGTGCCGTCGCGGCGTCAGGATGCGCTGGAGGCTCAGGCAGAGGCCGTCCGTGCCTTGGGGCTTGCGGGACCGTTACCGAGTGAACGCGCCGCCGCCACGCTTTGCGCCTTGGTAGGGTCAGACCGCGAGGGCTAAGGCCGCCAAAATAGCTATGGCGATGAGACCGATCGCGACGAGGCCAAGGCGGCGGCCGTAGCGCCGGGCAGCCGCATTGTCATTGGCCGCGGGACCGACACGAATGCGCCGCTTCGGCTGATAGCGTTTGGGCTTCGGGCGAAGGGTTTGCGGCGACGGAACAAGCCGCCTGGGGGGTTGCGGAACCATTGTTATTGGCGCTCGTCCGGTGGCATGTATTTGCGTTCCGCCGGTCCGACATACAGTTGTCTGGGGCGGCCAATGCGTTGGTTGGGGTCTTCCACCATCTCTTTCCATTGTGCCACCCAACCCACCGTGCGCGCGAGCGCGAACAGTACCGTGAACATACTGGTCGGGAAGCCCATCGCCTTGAGAATAATGCCGGAGTAGAAATCGACATTGGGGAAGAGTTTGCGTTCGACGAAATAGGGGTCCTCGAGGGCGATCCTTTCGAGCTCCATGGCCAAGGCAAGCAAGGGTTCGTCACGGACACCAAGTGCCTCAAGAACCTCGTTGCAAGACGTCCGCAGCACGGTCGCACGGGGATCGTGGTTTTTGTAGACGCGATGGCCAAATCCCATCAGGCGGAACGGATCATCTCGATCCTTGGCCCGTTCGATAAACTCGGGGATGCGGTCCTTGCTGCCGATTTCCTGCAGCATATTCAGCACCGCTTCGTTGGCGCCGCCGTGAGCGGGGCCCCAAAGCGACGATATGCCGGCGGCGATGCAGGCAAAGGGGTTGGCACCGGATGACCCGGCTAACCGGACCGTAGAGGTGGATGCGTTTTGTTCGTGATCGGCATGCAGAATAAAGATGCGATCCATGGCGCGCGCGACCTCGGGCAGCGGCTGGTAGTCTTCCGCCGGCACAGAGAAAGTCATGTGCAGGAAGTTCGCGGCAAAATTCAGATCGTTGCGTGGGTAAACGAAGGGTTGGCCGATGGAGTATTTGTACGCCATGGCAGCGATCGTCGGCATCTTCGAGATGAGCCGGTGCGACGCCACCATGCGCTGATGCTCATCGGTGATATCCGTTGAGTCATGGTAAAAAGCCGACAGAGCGCCGGTGACGCCAACGAGAATGGCCATCGGGTGGGCGTCGCGGCGGAAGCCGCGGTAGAGGTACAAGAGCTGCTCATGCACCATGCTGTGATAAGTGATGGTGTGCTCGAACTTGTCCTTCTGCTCGGTGGTCGGCAGCTCACCATTGAGCAGCAGGTAACACACCTCCATGAAATCGCTGTGCTCGGCAAGATCCTCGATCGCGTAGCCGCGATGACGGAGAATGCCGGCGTCGCCATCGATATAGGTCAGCGAAGAGTCGCAGCTTGCCGTCGAGGTGAAACCAGGGTCGTAAGTGAACATGCCGGTTTCGGCATAGAGGCTGCGGACGTCGATGGCACGGGGACCGGCCGTCCCCGACAGAATGCGTAGTTCGTGAGACTTTCCGGTCTTGTTGAACGTAACCGTGACGGTATCTTCGGTTTCCGGGTTGCTCGCTGCGCGTTCTGCTGTCATGTGCTAATTCCTATGTACAGGTTACGTTCACACCCGGCGAGCGAGGCTACCGGTGTTAAGTTACTAGACCTGACTTGCTGAGTGCAAATCAGCGACCGGGGAGAGGCCGAGTTATGGCTCCCCAGTCACTGCGGCGAGCCGCCGCATTACTTCTTCACGGCCAAGTATCGTCATAACCTCAAAAATGCCAGGAGACGTGGTCGTGCCAGTCAGGGCCGCTCTGAGTGGCTGGGCAATCTTACCAAATTTCATGCCGGATTGCTCGCAATATTCGCGCAGCCGGGTCTCGAGACTTGCCTCGTCCCACATGGTTAACGGGCGCAGGAGGGTAGCAAGGTGCTTTAGGTGAGACACGCTATCGTTACCGAGGAGCTTGGCGGCAGCATCGGTGATTGGCAGGGGCACGCGCCGACAATAGATCAGAGCAGCCTCCGCCAGGTCTGGCAGGGTCTTGGCGCGTTGTTTCAGGCCGGCAAGACCCTTGTCGAGGCGTTCGAGTTCGGGCTCAGCAATGGCATAACCGAGCATTTGCTCGAGCTGCGGCCGGATGAGGTCGATAAGCCGGTGGTCGTCCGATTGGCGAATATAGTTACCGTTCAAGGATTCAAGCTTGGCGAAGTCCATACGAGCCGCGGCCCGACCGACAGAGTCGAGATCGAACCAGGCAACCGCCTGCTCGGTGCTGATGATCTCGTCATCACCATGGCTCCAGCCGAGCCGCAGAAGGTAATTGCGGAGGGCTTCCGGCAAGTAACCCATGTCCCGATAGGCGTCGACGCCAAGGGCGCCATGGCGTTTTGAGAGTTTGGCGCCATCCGGGCCATGGATCAGAGGTATGTGGGCGAACGCAGGGACATCCCAACCGCATGCCCCATAGAGATGGTATTGGCGGAAGGCGTTGTTGAGATGGTCGTCGCCGCGGATGATATGGCTTATACCCATATCCCGGTCATCGACGACGACCGATAGCATGTAAGTCGGTGTGCCGTCGGCGCGGAGCAGGATGAAGTCGTCGAGCTGGTCATTCGCCACCGTTACCTCGCCTTGGACGAGGTCGTCGATCACCGTTTGTCCGCCGATCGGCATCTTGACCCGAATTACCGGCGGTATGTCCGGCGGTGCGGCGGCCGGGTCGCGATCACGCCAACGCCGGTCGTACAATTGCGCCCGGCCGGCCGCTTTTGCCTGGGCGCGCATCTCGGTCAATTCTTCAGGGGTGCAATAGCAGCGGTAGGCGTTCCCGCTGGCCAGCAGTTGATCAACCACAGCGACGTGGCGGGCCGCGTTAGCGGACTGGTAGACGGTATCGCCGTCCCAATCCAACCCGAGCCAACGCAGGCCATCAAGGATGCCGTCGATGGCTTCAGGCGTGGAGCGCTTGCGGTCGGTATCTTCGATACGGAGCCGGAAGCTGCCGCCGTGGTGGCGACTGAACAACCAATTGAACAGCGCCGTTCGAGCGCCACCAATATGGAGAAAGCCGGTAGGCGAGGGGGCGAAGCGGGTGATGACCGTCATGGTGACCGGAGTTGTGGTGACTTGGGCGGGGTCTTTTAACATGGAGAGCGCCGCGACGGCAGCATCCAGGGTTGCACCCATTGGGACATATGCCTAACACTTTTGCGCGGCAGCGGCATGTGTCGCGCCAGTCAGTTGGGGGGAAGGTGCGGGCTGTCCACCAGGCCGAGGGTGTTGGATGGCGTTCAGGATCGCCGGTGTCCGGGCTGACGCGGTGGCTGCACGAACAGGTCGTCGCGGAGCGGCATAGCTGGATCCCATGGTTGGCGGTTGCCCTCGGGGTCGGCGTCGCCGGCTATTTCCTGTTGCGATTTGAACCGCCGCTTTGGTTTAGCGGGCTGTGGTTCGGCGTTGCCACGGTGCTGCTTTGGCAGGTCCGCCACTATCTGCCAGCGTTGATTGGGGCGAGTGCCGTCTTGGCCATGGCGCTTGGCTTCATGGCAGCGCAATGGCGCAGTGCCGGCGTGGCAGCGCCGGTGCTGGAGCGCTCCTTGTCGGGCGTCATGGTCGAAGGCCGGGTGCTGGGAGCCGAACCGGCCGCCGGCGGTTTCCGGCTGGTGGTGGCCGAACCGGCCGTCGAACGCCTGTCGCCAGAACAGACTCCGGCGTTGGTTCGGGTTCGGGTGCGCGGCAATGGCGTGCCGCCCGACGTGGGCAGCCGGGTCCGGATTCGCGCCGCGCTGCTGCCGCCGCCCGGGCCATCGGCGCCGGGGGCGTTCGATTTTCAGCGGCAGGCGTGGTTCCTGCGCCTCGGCGCCGTGGGTTTTGCATTCGGACAGCCCGAGGTGGTGGAATCGGGGCAGATTCGCCTCGGTGGCGGCTTGGTGGCGGGGCTGCGTCAGGCGGTGTTCAGACGCGTCACCGCGGTGCTGGACGGGGATACGGGTGCGGTGGCGGCGGCGTTGCTGATGGGGCAGCGGGGCAGTATCTCGGAGTCTGCTTTGACCGCCATGCGCGACGCCGGCTTGGCGCATTTGCTGGCGATATCAGGGCTGCATATGGGGCTCGTTGCCGGGCTACTGTTCTTCGCCGTACGCGGGTTGTTGGCGCTTGTCGTGCCGCTCGCCCTCGGCCGGCCGATCAAGAAGTGGGCGGCGTTGGCGGCATTGGTCGGGGTGTTCGGCTATTTGCTGTTGGCGGGGGCGCCGGTGCCGACACGGCGGGCGTTCGTGATGACCGGGTTGGTGCTGGTGGCGGTGATGCTGGATCGTACCGCCTTATCGCTGCGCCTGGTGGCCTGGGCGGCCGCGGTGGTGCTGTTGCTGCGGCCGGAAAGCATTGTCGGCGCCAGCTTTCAGATGTCGTTTGCAGCGGTGTTGGCGCTGGTGGCCTTTTATGAAGTGGCCGGGCCGAGGATGCGGATCTGGTATGGCGATTCGGGGCCGTTGCGGCGGTTCGGGCTGTATATCGTTGGTATTGGCTGCACGACCTTGATCGCCGGTCTGGCGACCCTGCCGTTCGCGATACAGCATTTCAACCGCGTGGCGGTGTTCGGCGTGGTCGCCAATCTGCTGGCGGTGCCTCTGACCGGCCTCTGGGTCATGCCGTGGGCGGTGCTGGCACTGTTGCTGATGCCGTTCGGCTTTGAGGCGCTGGCGCTGATCCCCATGGGGTGGGGCGTCCACTGGATCCTGGTGGTCGCGCACACCGTCGCGGGTTGGTCCGGGGCCGTGCTGCTGGTTAGCGCCATGCCGGCATTCGGGTTTGCCGCGGTTGTCTTCGGCGGTTTGTGGTTATGCCTGATGCGGCGGTCCTGGCGCTGGGCCGGCCTGCCGCTGGTACTGCTGGGCCTGTTCACCGCCGGGCACGGCAGGGTTCCGGATATTTGGGTGACCGGCGATGGGCGCTTGGTCGCGGTGCGGGACGGCGGCGACGGTCTGCTGGTCTCGAGCGGCCGTGCGGCGGCGTTTGCGCGTGGCGTTTGGCTGCGGCGAGCCGCTCTTGAACAATGGTCGGCGTTTCCAAAAACGGGCGCCAGCGACGACGGCCGGCTGACTTGCGACGGCCTCGGCTGTCTCTACCGCGCCAAAGGGCAGATCGTTGCGTTGGTGGAAGACGCCGCGGCTTTCGGCGACGACTGCCGTGCCGCGGACGTGATCGTCAGCCGGGTGCCGGTGCCGCGCGATTGCGTTCGACCGCATACGAGAATTTCGCCGCGGGAGTTGCGGGTCGGCGGGGCGCATGTGTTGTGGCTGGAGCCGGGCGGTGCGATTGCCGCCAATGTCAATGCGGCGCGGGGACGCCGGCCGTGGGTACCTCAATAACGACGCAACAAGCCGACCAGGCGGCCTTGGACCTCGACCTGATCCGGCCCGAAAATACGGATTTCGTAGTTCGGGTTGGCCGGTTCCAACGCGACGCTGTTATTGCGCTTACGCAAACGCTTAAGTGTCACTTCCTGGCTCTCGACCAGGGCGACAACGATGGCGCCGCTTTCGGCGTTGTCACAACGTTCGATGACGACGGTGTCGCCATCCAGGATACCGGCATCGACCATAGAATCGCCGTCGACATCGAGGCAATAATACTCACCACTGCCAAGCATGCCGGTGGGAATTTGCTGCCAATTGGAGTTGTCTCTCAGCGCTTCGATTGGTGTGCCGGCAGCGATGCGGCCCAGTAGTGGGATCTGGGTGACGCCCCCGTCACCGGCGGGTTGAGCACTTTCGGCCGGTTTGCCGGCACCGAAGCCGCCTTCGATCACCTGCGGATCGAAGCGGCCGGCGATGGCCGGGCGGCCACTTTGCGCGGCGACGACATCTTCGGGCAGACGGGTGATCTCAAGCGCCCGCGCACGATGAGGCAGACGGCGAATAAATCCGCGTTCCTCGAGGCCGGTGATCAGACGGTGAATGCCGGATTTCGATTTGAGGCCGAGGGCCTGCTTCATCTCGTCGAATGAGGGAGAAACACCGTTCTCGGTGAGATGACGATTGATGAACAGCAAAAGTTCGTGTTGCTTACGGGTGAGCATCGGTTCTTTGAGTATCCCTGGCCAAGAAAGAACAAAAAGCAAACAGTTCAGTTGTTCTAGTCCTGTTCTTGCATCCGGTCAACGAAAATTGTTACCGATGTGATCGGTCCACGGTCAAACGTTTTGGCTGCCGCCGCCGAGCGGGATGATTTCGACGCGGCTGCCGGCCTTGGCCGGGGGGGCGCTCGGTGCCCGCACGACGAGACAACCGGCGGCGGCCAATGTTGCGAACATCGAACTGTCTTGCCGTTGCGCCGGGGTCGCGATGGGCTCGCCGTCGTCGCCGATTGTCAGGGTTGCGCGCAGGTAATCCTGGCGGCGGTCGTTCGCGGGCAAGTCGCGGCCAAGGATGGCCGTGTGTACCGGTTCGGCGCCGCCGGAAACGGCGAGCATCGCGCGCAGCGCGGGTTGGAGGAAGAGCACGGCGCAGACCATCGCGGATACGGGATTTCCGGGGAGGCCGATGAGCGGCACGGCACCGAAGCGGCCGAACATCAGAGGTTTGCCCGGGCGCATGGCGATACGCCAGAAGTCCAGAGATAAACCGACCTTGGTCAGGGCAGACTGGACGAGATCGTGGTCACCGACGGAGGCGCCGCCGGTCGTCACAAGAAGATCGGTGCCCTCGGCGGCGGCGGCGAGGGTGCGGAGGGACGCCTCGTTGTCCCGGGCGATTCCCAAAGTCAGGGGCTCGCCCCCGGTCGCCTCGACAAGACCCGCCAGGGCAAAGTTGTTGGTGCTGATGATCTGTGCCGGACCGAGGGGTTCGCCCGGCATGACGATTTCATCGCCGGTGGTCAGCAGCGCGACACGCGGGCGCCGCCGTACGGGAAGCCACGGGAGGTTCATCGCCGCCGCGAGTCCGATGTCCCGGGCGGTGAGCTGCTTACCCGCCTTGAGCAATCGATCACCGGCGGCGAAGTCCAGCCCGGCGGGGCGGACATAGTGGCCGGCCTCTACGGTCTCGGTAATCGTTACGCGATCGCCGTCGCGGGTCGTGTCTTCCTGGATGATGATGGTGTCGGTGCCCGCGGGCAGCGGGGCGCCGGTGAAGATGCGCGCGGCCTGACCGGACGCGACAGGCTTACTCGCGGTATGGCCGGCGGCGATCTCCTCGATAATGTCGAGGGTAACGGGCACCGTGGCGATGTCCTGGGCGCGGACCGCGTAACCGTCCATGGCCGACATGGCGAGAGGTGGCTGGGTGGTGCGGGCGGCTAGGTCCTCGCCGAGGACACGCCCCAGCGCTTCGTTTAGGCCGACCTGCACAACCGGCATGACCGGGAGGTCGGCGAGAATACGTTGCTTGGCTTCGGCGACGGATAACATGGCCTCACCCCTGCGCTGTCGGTGACGCCGGGGCGCGATAGTCACCCGATTTGCCGCCACTCTTGGTGAGCAGCCGGATGTCGGTGATGCGCATGGCGCGGTCGACCGCCTTGCACATGTCGTAAACCGTGAGGGCGGCGACGGACACGGCCGTAAGGGCCTCCATCTCGACCCCCGTGCGGCCCTTGAGCTTGGCGGTGGCGGTAATCTCGACGGTATTGGTCGGCGGGTCGAGGTGAAGATCGACGGAGACCGAGGTCAGGGCCAGGGGATGGCACAACGGTATGAGGTCGGCGGTGCGTTTCGCGCCCATGATCCCCGCGAGGCGGGCGATCGAGAGGACATCTCCCTTCTTGACCCCGCCCTGCTGAATAAGGGCCATGGTCTCGGGCGTCGTGTGCACGCGCGCGGCGGCCGTCGCGATCCGTTCGGTGACATCTTTGTCGGAGACATCGACCATGTGGGCGTTGCCGTGGGCGTCGAAATGGGTGAACTCAGACATGAGAGATCATTTCTGCCAGTTGATCCGCCAGGAGACGGCGCACGGCGGCGGCCACGTCAGCCTGCCGCATGAATTGCTCGCCGATCAGAAAACAATGGGCGCCGGCGTCTCGCATACGGGCGAGATGCGCCGCGGAACCAAGGCCACTCTCGCTGATCAGCAACTTTTCGGCCGGTACATGGGACGCCAATGTCTCGGTGGTCGCGATGTCGACCGTCAGGGTCTTGAGATTGCGGTTGTTTATGCCGAGGAGAGGCGTGTCGAGGCGTAACGCACGGTCGAGTTCCGGTCGGTCATGCACTTCGACGAGGACATCCATACCGAGGTCCGCGGCCAGGGAAGCAAGCCGTAGCGCCTCGTCGTCGCTCAGCGCCGCCATGATCAAGAGCACGCAATCGGCCCCGAGGACCCGGGCCTCAATAATCTGGTACGGGTCGAGCATGAAATCCTTGCGCAGGACCGGCAGGTCGACGGCGGCACGCGCGGCGACAAGATAGGCGTCGGTGCCTTGGAAGTATGGCTCGTCGGTGAGCACCGATAGGCAAGTGGCGCCGCCGAAGGCGTAAGCGGTCGCCAAGGCTTCCGGATCGAAGTCGTCTCGGATGAGGCCCTTGCTTGGTGAGGCTTTCTTGATTTCCGCAATCAGACCGATCTTGCCGGCCGCTACCCGGCGCCGAAGACTGGCGGCAAAACCCCTGGGTGCTGTTGCGTCGGCCGCCAAGCGCTCGAGTTCGGCGTGCGGTCGGGCGGTCTTTTGGCGCGCGATATGGTCGCGCTTGCTGGCGCAAATGCGGGTGAGGGTATCGCTCATTTGCGGTTGGTGATCTCAACCATGCGCTGCAGGCAAGTCTGGGCGGCACCACTATCGACGGCGGCGCCGGCCAGGGCGACACCGTCGCGGAGGTCGGCGGCCTTGCCGGCGACGATCAAGGCGCTGGCCGAGGTGTAGAGGACGATGTCGCGGAACGGGCTTGGCTCGCCAGCCAGCATGGCGCGCATGGCGGCGGCGTTGTAGCGAGAATCGCCACCCTTGAGGTCGGCCGGATCGGCTCGGTCTAAGCCGGCATCTTCAGGCACGGTCTCGGTCATGGTGACGTTGCCATTGTCGAGCTGCGCCACATAGGTGACACCGGTGGTGGTCATTTCGTCGAAACCGCCCTCGCCATGAACGACCCAGGCACGCTCGACGCCGAGGTTGCTCAGCACATGGGCGAGGGGTTCTATCCAATCGCGAGAAAACACGCCGACAACCTGGCGCTTCACGAGAGCCGGGTTTGACATCGGGCCGAGCAGGTTGAAGAGGGTGCGTGTGCCCAGCTCAACGCGCACGCCGGCGACATTCCGCATCGCCGTGTGGTGGCGGGGCGCCATCAGGAAGCCGATGTTGTTGTCCCACAGGGACTCCCGGATAAGGCTCATGTCGGCATCGATGTTGACGCCGAGTTCGGCCAATACGTCCGCGGCGCCGGTCTTGGAGCTGAGCGCGCGGTTGCCATGCTTGGCGACCGGCACGCCACAGGCGGCGATAACAAAGCTGGCGCCACTGGAGATGTTGAGCGTTCCCTTGGCGTCGCCGCCGGTACCGCAGGTGTCTATGGCGCCCGCAGGCGCATCGATCGTCAGCGCCTTGGAGCGCATGATGCTGGCGGCACCGGTGATCTCATCGACGGTTTCGCCGCGCACACGCATGGCCATGAGCAGGCCGCCCATCTGCGCCGGCGTGGCGTCACCCGACATCATGATGTCGAAGGCGCGCTCGGCCTGCGCTCGCGTCAGGGCGTTGCCGGACGCGGCGACGGCAAGCAATGCCTTGAAGTCGAGCATATTGCCAGTCATTGGGCCGTCCTTAACTGCATGGCTTGAGCGCCCTCTTACGTATTTCTCGGTCGTTGGCTAGTAGTCGACAAATCGATGGCCGCCGATGTACCAATAGTTATTGGAGCTAACCATTCGATCTCTTGCCAGATCAAGATGGCACCCCCATTGAGTGCTGTTTTATAGCAAGTCGGCTTCTTCAGGCATAGTCAAGATGGCGGAACCGCCCGAGGCACATTGTTGGCGGCTTGTTAAGCGACTATGGTGCGCCGCTAAAGTAGTCTAATAACGTTGCCCAGGACGGGTTTGATGAGGATCGTGGAGCAAGGCCTTGGGGCGTAGGATTGGTGGATTTGGGTATCGTCCATGGTATCGCCGGCTGGGAATCAGCCCGCTGTTGCTCGCCGGTGCGCTGCTTGTCGGTGTCCTGACCGGAAGTCTCGTGACACTGGGCCTGCGGGGCCCCGAAGACGCTTCGGGCGTGGGTGCCTTTGGCGACGAACGCGTTACCTCGCCCGACACCACCGTTGCGGTGCAAGCTCCCGAACGACCGGTTGAGGAGGCGCCCACCGAGGTCGGCGCGGTGCGTATCGACACAGAGCGCGCCGCCAGAACAATCTCACCGCCAGCGGCCGGGGCAGTTGGCACGGTGCCCGCCTGGCGGCGATATGCGCTGGCGGCGCCGGCGACCGAAGGCCGGCCGATGATCGCGCTGGTGATCGACGATGTGGGTATCGACCGCGGGCGCTCACGGCAGATGGTCGAGCTACCGGGGCCGCTGACGATCAGCTTCCTCTCCTATGCCAACGATCTACCCAAGCAGGCGGAGGCGGCTCGCGTGGCCGGGCATGAGCTGCTCGTGCATGTTTCCATGGGACCCCATAACCCGGACGCCGATCCGGGCCCCGGAGCGCTGCTGCTCGAGTTCAGTCAGGCGGAACTGCAAAGTCGGCTCAAAAGCGCGCTAAGCCAGTTTCCGGGATATGTCGGGATCAATAATCACATGGGAAGCAGATTTACCGAGAACGAAGCCGGTATGAGGACCGTGATGGATGTTGTCCGGTCTCGGGGCCTGCTCTTCCTCGATAGTCGTACGTCGGCCGACTCCGTTGCCTATAAAGTGGCAAAGGACCTCGACGTGCCGTCGGTGCAGCGCGACGTATTCCTGGATCATGATCCGACGCCCGAATCCGTGCGGGCGGCGCTGGCGGAATTGGAAGAGATTGCCCTCCGGAGAGGTTACGCCATTGGCATAGGACATCCGAGAGACGCCACCATAGAGGTGCTCAGGGAGTGGCTTCCCTTGGCGGCGGAGCGCGGTTTTGCGCTGGTTCCGATCAGTACTGTGGTATCGGCACAAGCCGAGAGCGGCTAATTCCAGCGGGTTTCCGCAACCTCGATCACGCGCAATGATGCATCGGCCGGCTTGGGCAGTCCGACTCACATTGCGGTGTGGGGGGGGCGAGGATTCTGCTGCAGGTCCACCTGGAAAAGGCCACCCAGCGCGGCGCGGTCGATGTCTACTTTGTAACGTTCACGAAGCGCTGCGGTGAGTTGGGTCTGGATGTCAATGGCCACATCCCGCGTGAGGTCGTTGCGAAGGCCGACGAGGGCCGTGGCGCCGGTTGCGGGAACAATCTCCGCCAGGCGGCCAACGACAACACCCTCGCTGTCCGGGCTGACCGAAATGTCGCCGACGTCGCCTTCGAACATGAGGTCAATGAGAGCCGGCGGGAGATCGTCGCCTTCGCCGGTCCGCAGGACGGGCTCGGACAAATCCGCCACAAGATCAAGCTCGGCGGCGGCGCCGGCCAGAGTCGCGCCACTGGCGACCCGATCAACAAGTCGGTTGGCCAATTCCTGGGCACCATCGGCAATCTGCTGGGCTTGCCACGCTGCTGCGACGGCCTCACGAACCTCCGCAAGCGGGCGTGGGGTCGGCTCGGTAATCGCGCCGACCCGAAGGACGAAGAAACCGCCGTCAGACGTTTCTACGACATCGCTGTCTTGGCCGGACCCGGTCGAAAAGGCGATACGTGTCATCAATCCATCCGGATCGAGTCCGGCGACCGGCACGCCCTGCGGATCGGTGCCGTTCGCGGCCACAGCAGCGATAGTGCGTCTCTGAAGGCCATTCTCCTGAACGGCGTCCTCGAGACTGGCGCCGCCGGCATAAGCATCGGTAACCGCATCCATTACCTCGAAGATTCGGTCTCGCGCTTCGATCAGCGCCCGGTCCGCCGCCAACTCATCGCGAACTTCCGCAAATGTCCGCGTGCCTGCCGGGATAATTTCCTTGACCAACGCAACGTGCCAGCCGAACGGGCTTTCAACCGGATCACTGACGGCGCCGGCGCTGAGAGTAAAGCTGGCGTCGGCCAGTTCGGGCAGCAGGTCGGCTCTGGTTACCTGGCCGAGTTCGACCGCCGGTGCGCCAGAGACCTCCTCGACCACGGTGGCGAAGGGCTGGCCGTTGGCGATCAACTCGCGGGCACGTTCGGCAGTCTGCTGATCCGGGAAGATCGCCTGCGCGATTGCACGCCGTTCCGGGGAGCTGAATTCGGCCTCACGAACTTCATAATCGATGCGGAGTTCCGTTTCGTCGATGGTGAGCTGTTCAGCAAGTTGTTCCGGAGAGAGGGATGCAACGGTGACGCTACGATATTCGGGGGCCAGGAACCGGTTCTTGGCCGTCTCGTAGAAAGCGGCGATTTCCGCCTCGGTCGGTTCGGACAGGTCCGGCAGGTCGATGGCGCCGATCTGCACGCTCTCGACCACCCGGCGTTCCTGGCGATACTGGTAGATGGTGTCGACGAGGGCAAATGGGGCCGTGGTCGCCGCCTGGACGGTGCCGAGGACTTGCCGGCGGGTGAGGTCGCCACGGACATCGTTAATGAACTGCGCCTCGGAAATGCCGCTTTGGCTGAGAAGCGCGGCGTAAAGATTAGGGTCGAAACCACCATCGGCCGACTGCAATTGCGGGATACTCCGCACGGCCTGGGCCACAGCTTCGTCCGAAATTGAAATACCCAGATCCGCGGCGCCCTGATCTATCAGGGCTTGCGCGACCAGGCGCTCGATGGCTTGGTCGATCAGACCGAGCTGACGGGCTTGCTCGGGAGAGATCTGGCCACCCAGAAGCTGGGAAATGGCGCGTAGTTCCTGATTGTAGGCGTTTGAGACAGTGCGGGCGTCGATAGCGATGTCGCCAACCTGAACCAGCGAGTTGAGATTGCCGACGCTGCCGGTTTGGCCGCCGCCGCGATTATGGCCGCCGCTGCTAAAACCACCAAGACCTCCGACGCCGCCGAAGAAGGCCACGAAGGTCAGGGCCAATAAGCCGAGAATAACCTTCATCACCCAGCTCTTGGAGCCCCTGCGCATTGCTCTCAACATGGCCGGTCGCCTTCTATCTGGTTGCGATGGATCGCCAAAATCGACGCATGATACGGTTGTGCCATAGTCAGCGGCAAGGCTAGCGAGGCCGATCACGCTCGGTTCGACAATATGTGAGGTCGGCCATGGCGGGATTCCAGGCTTTGTGCTACATGGCGCGGACAGTAAAAGCCTTTATGGGAGACTGGGGTGAGCGGGCACAATGGCCAGCGACGACCGCTGATTGCCGGAAATTGGAAAATGAATGGCCTGCGGGCCGATGGACTGGCGCTGGCAGAAACCCTCGGCGCTTGGGCAAAGGGGCGGCAGGCCCCGACGGCCGATATGCTGGTATGCCCGCCGGCGACCCTGCTCGCCGCGGTGGCCACGGCGTTGCGGGATAGCTGGGTGAGTGCCGGCGGCCAGGATTGCCATGCGGCCGGGCAGGGGGCTCATACCGGAGATGTGAGCGCCGCGATGCTGGTGGATGCGGGGGCCCGCTCGGTGATTCTCGGGCATTCCGAGCGCCGTCAAGACCATGGCGAGAGCGATGGCGAGGTGCGAGGGAAGGCCGTGGCGGCCATTGCGGCCGGACTAAAGGCTATTGTCTGTATCGGCGAGACCGAAGGGCAGCGCGATGCCGGGCAGACCTTGGCGGTATTGAGCGGTCAGTTGAACGGGTCCTTGCCGGTCAGTGAAACTCAGCTCTCCGGCGATAACCTGGTTGTCGCATATGAGCCAGTGTGGGCGATCGGCACCGGGCGAACGCCGAGTCGTGAACAGATTGTCGAGGCCCACGGCCATATTAGACGTGAATTGGCAGGATTGCTTGGCGATGCGGCCGGGGAGGTCCGATTGCTCTATGGTGGCTCCGTGAAACCGGAGAATGCCTCTGAAATTATGGCGTTGGCGGATGTTGACGGGGCGCTGGTCGGCGGTGCCAGCCTTAAGGCAGACGGATTCTGTGCGATCTATGACGCAGCCGCTTGATTGGGCGGCAAGTTTAAGCTGGTATTGGGCGCCTGGCGGGACTAAATACCCGGAAATACTCCCTTCCGGCGAAGGGAAGGGGTGTTAGGGAATCCACATGCAACAAATCGTCCTTGTCATTCACTTGCTGTTGGCGCTCGGCATCGTTGGAGCCGTGCTGCTGCAGCGTTCGGAAGGTGGCGGCCTCGGCATTGGCGGTGGCGGCGGCGGTGGTGGCGGCGGTCTCATGGATACCCGGTCGACAGCGAATTTCCTGACCCGTGCCACAGCCGTATTGGCGGGACTTTTCTTTGTAACAAGTATCGGCTTGGCGATATTGGCTGGTGGTCCCTCGGGCGGGAACCGGTCGCTGGTGTTGGATGGTGCCGCGCCGATTTCCGGCGGCGCGACCATGGGAGGTGAACATAGCGGTGCCGCCGCGCCGGCCGAAGAAGAGGCCACGGACGCACCGCTGCTGCCGACGGTGCCAACCAATTGATGTCGGCAATAGGCAAAATACGCATGTAAGAACACAGAGGCGGCACCAGTGCCGCCTCTCGCATGTTGGGGTCGGGTTCGGGTAAGTCGGGGCAGAGTAGGCGGTTTTGGGGCGATGACCAAGTTCATCTTCTTTACGGGCGGGGTGGTTTCTTCACTGGGCAAGGGATTGTCCGCGGCGGCGCTGGGTGCGCTGTTGCAGGCCCGGGGGTATCGGGTGCGGGTGCGCAAGCTTGATCCGTACTTGAACGTTGATCCGGGCACCATGAGCCCGTTCGAACATGGTGAGGTGTTCGTCACCGACGACGGTGCGGAGACCGATCTGGATTTGGGCCACTACGAGCGGTTTACGGGTGAATCCGCCCGCCAGTCGGACAATGTGACGACCGGGCGGATCTATTCGGAGGTCCTGGCCAAGGAACGGCGCGGAGATTTCCTCGGTGGCACGGTGCAAGTCATCCCGCATGTGACTGATGCGATTAAGAATTTCGCGATTGCGGACCTTAAAGATGAGGATTTCGTGCTGTGCGAGATCGGCGGCACCGTCGGCGATATCGAGAGCCTGCCCTTCCTCGAGGCGATCCGGCAGCTGGGCAACCAGCTGGGGCCGCAACGGTCGATGTTCATTCACCTAACGCTGGTGCCCTATCTGGCGGCGGCGGGCGAGCTCAAGACCAAACCGACGCAGCACTCGGTGAAGGAATTGCAACGGGTCGGTATTCAGCCGGATATGGTGGTTTGTCGCTGTGAAAGGCCGATTCCGGCGGATCAGCGCAAGAAAATCTCGCTGTTCTGCAATATTGAATCCTCGGCAGTCATCCAGGCGCTGGACGTCGACACGATCTATCAAGTGCCGCTGGAGTATCACGAGCATGGTTTCGACAACCAGGTTTTGCGGCACTTTGCCTTGCCGACCGGTGACAAGCTGGATCTCAGCCGGTGGCAGAATATCGTCAAGCGGATCCGGGAGCCGGAAGGCGAGGTCAATGTTGCCATAATCGGCAAATATGTCGGTCTAAAGGACGCTTATAAGTCGCTGGCCGAAGCGCTTGTCCATGGCGGGATCGCCAATCGGTCGCGAGTGAAGCTGAATTGGCTCGAATCTGAGATCTTTGAGGAGGAGGGTGCCGTCGGTTCCTTGGTGGATGTTGACGCTATTCTGGTTCCGGGCGGCTTTGGCGAACGGGGCGCCCAAGGCAAGATCCAAGCAGCGCGTTTCGCCCGCGAGCATCAGGTGCCGTATTTCGGTATCTGCTTCGGCATGCAAATGGCGGTTATCGAGGCGGCGCGGAGCTTGGCGGGTATCCAGGGAGCCGGGAGTACGGAATTCGGACCTTGTGAAGATCCGGTCGTCGGGCTGCTGACCGAATGGCAACAAGGCAACGTCACTCAGCGCCGGCGTGCCGGCGGCAATCTCGGCGGGACGATGCGGCTGGGCGCCTATCCGGCGACGCTGGCGCAGGACTCGCGGGTGGCGGAAATCTATCAATGCCACGAGATCAGCGAACGCCATCGGCATCGCTATGAGGTCAATATCAACTACAGAGAACTGCTCGAGGCGGCGGGTCTCCGATTCTCCGGACTATCGCCGGATGGCGAGTTGCCGGAGATGGTCGAGTTGGAAGGGCATCCCTGGTTCATCGGCGTACAGTTCCATCCGGAGCTGAAGTCGCGGCCATTCGAGCCCCATCCCTTGTTCACATCCTTTATCGCGGCTGCCATCGATCAGTCGCGGTTGGTTTAGGGGCGACTGGCCATGAGTATGCCAAGCGGACGGCGGGTGCGGGTGGGAGCGTTGGAGATCGGTAACGATCTGCCGCTGACGGTGATTGCCGGGCCATGCGCTATCGAGTCACGGCAGCATGGCTTGGAGATGGCCCACGCACTGGCCGAAATCGGCGGGCGGCGTGGTATTGGGCTGATCTACAAGAGCAGCTTTGACAAGGCGAATCGGACGGCGGCGACGAGCGGGCGTGGGGTCGGGATCGACGCCGGGCTGGCGGTGCTGGCGGAGATCCGCGAGACGATCGGCTGCCCGGTGCTGACGGATGTCCATACGGCTGAGCAGTGTGCGATCGCTGCCGACGTCGTCGACGTGCTGCAAATCCCGGCATTTCTTTGTCGGCAGACCGATTTATTGCTGGCCGCCGCCGCGACGGGAAAGGCGCTGAATATCAAAAAGGGTCAGTTCCTGGCGCCTTGGGATATGAAAAATGTTGCCGACAAGGTGTTGGATGCCGGCAATAATCAGGTGATGGTCTGCGAACGCGGTGTCAGCTTTGGCTACAACACGCTGGTCTCCGACATGCGGGCCTTGCCGGTGCTGGCGCAGCAAACCGGGTGTCCCGTCGTGTTCGACGCCACCCATTCGGTGCAGCAGCCGGGCGGGCAGGGCAAGAGCACCGGCGGGCAGCGTGAATTCGTGCCGGTGCTGGCCCGGGCGGCGGTCGCCGTGGGTGTGGCGGCGGTGTTCATGGAAACACATCAGGATCCGGACAATGCCCCGAGCGATGGCCCGAATATGGTCCGGCTTGGCGAGTTGGAGGACCTGATCGAGACACTGCAGGCCTTTGACAAGGTGGCGAAATCAAAGCCGGTTCGACTGGCTTAACCGACAAAATGGGGGTGCGTGGTGAGCGCGATTGTTGATATTCGGGGGCGCGAGATCCTTGACAGCCGCGGCAACCCGACGGTTGAAGTGGATGTATTGCTGGAAACCGGGGCGAGTGGGCGCGCGGCCGTGCCCTCGGGGGCCTCTACCGGGGCCCATGAAGCCGTCGAGTTGCGCGACGGCGACAAGAACCGTTACGGCGGCAAGGGGGTGCAAGACGCCGTCGCTGTCGTGAATGGTGAGATCTATGACGCCCTCGCCGGGATGCCGGCTGAGGAACAGGTGTTGATCGATCAGACCATGGTGGCGCTTGACGGGACCCCGAATAAGGCGCGGCTGGGGGCGAATGGGATTCTTGGGGTGTCGCTGGCGGTGGCCAAGGCGGCGGCGAGCGAGGCCGAATTGCCGCTGTTCCGCTATGTCGGCGGGAGTTTTGCCCGCACCTTGCCGGTGCCGATGATGAATATCGTCAATGGTGGAGAGCACGCCGATAATCCCATCGACATTCAGGAGTTCATGATCATGCCGGTGGTGGCGGAGAGCTTCGCCGAAGCTGTGCGCATGGGCTCTGAGGTCTTTCACGCGTTGAAGAAGCAGCTGCACGGGGCGGGACACGGCACCAATGTCGGGGATGAGGGTGGTTTCGCCCCGAACCTGGCCAGTGCGGACGAAGCCCTCGGCTTTATCATGAAAGCGATTGCGGCAGCGGGCTACGAGCCCGGCAAGGATATCTACCTGGCGCTGGATTCCGCCTCGACGGAATTTTTCGACAACGGCAAGTACGAGCTCAAGGGCGAAGGGCTCAGCCTGGATGCCGAGGGGATGGTGCGATACTACGAGGATCTGTGCGCCCGCTACCCGATCATTTCCGTTGAGGATGGTCTCGCGGAGGATGATTGGGAGGGCTGGCAGGCGCTCACCGAAGCGCTGGGCGGCAAGGTACAGCTGGTCGGCGACGATCTGTTCGTAACCAATCCGGTGCGGCTGCGCGACGGCATCGCGCGCGGCGTGGCAAACTCGATCCTGGTCAAGGTCAACCAGATCGGCACATTGTCGGAGACGCTGGAAGCCGTGGATACGGCCCACAAGGCGGCATACACAGCCGTCATGTCGCATCGTTCCGGCGAGACGGAGGATGCGACGATCGCCGACCTTGCGGTGGCGACTAACTGTGGGCAAATTAAGACCGGTTCTTTGAGTCGGTCGGATCGGTTGGCGAAATACAATCAGCTGATTCGCATCGAGGAAGAGCTTGGTGAGGCGGCGCGCTATCACGGCGACCTGGTCTTGCGGGCCTAGTCCGAGAGTTGTCCCCAGCTTGACCCACTCCTGACCTTGACGCCGGGATTCGGCTGTGATTCGTTGGTACCCATGGCAGTAATGCTTGAGATCAAATTGCGGGCCCGACAGGCCATGTTCCCGATATTCGGCGCCTTGGTGGTCGGCTATCTGGGTTATCACATGGTGCAGGGCCAGTATGGCGTGATGGCCTATTTGCAGATGCAGGCCAAAGTGGCGCGCGCCGAAACCATAGAAGCGCAGCTTCGGGACGAACGAGAGGTGCTCGAGGCACGGGTCACCTTATTGCGTCCGGACAGCCTCGACCGGGATATGCTGGAGGAACGGGCGCGGGTGATGCTGAACTACGCCCGGCCCGACGACCTGGTGATTCTGGAAGGACGCTGAGGCGCGTCGCCCCAGGCGGCTATGACGGGCAGCTCAAATCTCTGCTCCTAATGATTCAACGAATTCAATCGTATTTCTAATATCGGCCCGCCAATCCTGCTGATGGGGAGATCAGGAATGGAGCGACGTCGGGCCGACGTCGGTGTTCTTATGGACGGGCTTCGCTTGCCGGTCTCGACGCGTGACCTTGCATCAAGGTCGGGCTTGCAAGTCGTGCACTGACGCCACGCGGGTGCGGATTGCCGCCGGTGGTTTTGAGTTCGGGTCCCGGAGTTCGGACAAAAACCCAAGGTAACATTGTGTTCCAGTCCAGCGGATATCGGATAGTATCTTTCGTGTGCGTGACATCGACTTAACTTAATTCTAGTTAATTCGTTCTTACGCACTGGTTATCCGCGCTTTTCTGGCGTGGGCCAGCTTGCGGAAGGTAGTTGATTAACTTAACTGTGGAACGATGAGGTGGCCGTCAGATACCGATGCAGGGAGGGGACACGAATGGCGAAATCGAGTAGCAAGGCCAAACCCGCGGTGAAATCGCGGGGGCGAAAACCGGCAGTCAGTCGTGACGAATTTCTCAAATATTACAAAGATATGCTACTCATCCGGCGCTTCGAAGAGAAGGCCGGACAAATGTATGGCATGGGCCTCATCGGCGGTTTCTGTCACCTCTATATCGGCCAAGAGGCCGTGGTTGTGGGCATGCAGGCCGAATTGGAGGCGCAAGACACGGTGATCACGACCTATCGCGATCACGGTCATATGCTGGCGTGCGGTATGGACCCGCGCGGGGTCATGGCCGAACTGACGGGGCGACGTGGCGGTTACTCAAAGGGCAAAGGCGGCTCGATGCACATGTTCTCGAAGGAGAAGAACTTCTTCGGCGGGCACGGCATCGTCGGCGCCAACGTGCCGCTGGGGACCGGAATTGCCTTCTCCCACATGTATCGCGGCAATGGCGGCGTGAGTCTGACGTATTTCGGCGATGGCGCAGTCAATCAAGGCCAAGTGTATGAGTCCTTCAACATGGCGGCGCTGTGGCAACTGCCGGTGATCTACGTGATCGAGAACAACCGATACGGCATGGGAACGTCGATCGAGCGCGCGTCGGCGAATACGGACTTGTACCGTCGCGGTTCCGCCTACGGCATTCCCGGTGAGACAGTCGACGGCATGGATGTGATGGCCGTGAGGGAAGCGGGCGCCAAGGCGGTGGCTGCCGCGCGCGCCGGCAAAGGGCCGATAATCCTCGAAATGCAGACCTACCGCTATCGCGGCCATTCGATGTCGGATCCGGCGAAATATCGATCGAAGGAAGAAGTGCAAAAGATGCGGTCCGAGAAGGATCCGATCGAGACGCTGCGCAAGACGATCCTTGATGGCGACCACGTATCGGAGGACGGGCTGAAGGAGATTGACCGCGAGGTAAAGCGCGTCATCACGGAAGCGGCGGAGTTTGCACAAAACAGCCCGGAGCCGGACCCGGCCGAGCTATACACCGATATTCTGGTGGAAGCGTGAGCGGCCGTAGGCTGGGTTGGGACAAACGGGGGACAGCATGTCGATCCAAGTACTAATGCCGGCGCTATCGCCGACAATGACCGAGGGCAACCTGGCCAAGTGGCTGAAATCCGAGGGCGACGATGTCGTGGCGGGAGACGTGCTGGCGGAAATCGAGACCGACAAGGCGACGATGGAGGTGGAGGCCGCCGACGAAGGCGTACTTGGCCAGATCCTGGTCCCGGAAGGTACGGAGAATGTCGCGGTGAATACGCCGATCGCCGTGCTGTTGGAAGAGGGTGAGGACGCCGCGGTACTCAAGAACGGCGCCGACAATGCGCCGGCGGCGGTAGCGCCGTCGCCTGAACCCATGACGGCGAGCAAATCCGTTGCGCCGGCTGTGGCTGCGGTGCCGGCAGAGGCGGACTATACCGGTCCGACGACGCGGCTGAGCGTACGCGAGGCGTTGCGGGACGCGATGGCGGAAGAAATGCGGCGCGACGACGACGTGTTCCTGATGGGCGAGGAAGTCGCGCAGTACCAAGGGGCTTACAAGGTCAGTCAGGGTCTGCTGGACGAGTTCGGCGAGCGTCGCGTCATCGACACGCCGATTACGGAACACGGGTTTACCGGGCTTGGGGTCGGTGCCGCTTTTGCCGGACTAAAACCGATCATCGAGTTCATGACCTTCAACTTTGCCATGCAGGCCATCGATCAGATCATCAATTCTGCCGCGAAGACCCACTACATGTCCGGGGGGCAGATCACCTCTCAGATCGTGTTCAGAGGCCCGAATGGCGCGGCGTCACGGGTGGGGGCACAGCATTCCCAATGTTACGCCAGTTGGTATGCTCATTGCCCCGGTTTGAAAGTGGTGGCGCCTTATTCGGCGGCGGATGCGAAGGGGCTGCTGAAAGCAGCTATTCGCGATCCCAATCCGGTGGTGTTCTTGGAGAATGAACTGCTTTACGGCCAAAGCTTCGACGTGCCGACTGAGGAGGACTATGTCGTCCCCCTGGGCAAGGCCAAGGTCGTGCGGAAAGGCGACGATGTTACCATCGTCGCCTTTTCCTTGATGGTCGAGCGCGCGGTGGAGGCCGCCGACGCCCTGGCCGGAGAGGGTATCAGCGCCGAGGTGATCGACCTGCGGACCATTCGGCCGCTGGACGTCGAAACGATTGTCACTTCGGTGAAGAAGACCAATCGCCTGGTTTCGGTGGAAGAGGGCTGGCCGTTTGCCGGTATCGGGTCGGAGATGGCGGCAATCATGATGGAACAGGCGTTCGATTGGCTCGATGCGCCGGTCGCGCGGGTCAACGGCGCGGACGTGCCGATGCCGTATGCCGCAAACCTGGAACGATTGGCGTTGCCGCAGACAAAAGATATCGTCGACGCAGCAAAAGCCGTCAGCTACCGCTCATGACGAGCGCGGCAAGGCAGAAACGGAGCGGGGGCTCATGCCAATTTCGATATTGATGCCGGCGCTGTCGCCGACGATGACTGAAGGCAACCTGGCCAAGTGGCACAAGGCGGTCGGCGATACGGTCACCGCCGGCGACGTGGTCGCGGAGATCGAGACCGATAAGGCGACCATGGAGGTCGAGGCGGTCGAAGAGGGCACGCTTGGTCGGATCCTGGTCGAGGAAGGGACCGACGGGGTGGCGGTGAACACGCCAATCGCGGTGATCCTGGAAGAAGGCGAAGGGGAGGCGGACTTGGCCGGTTTTTCTGCTGCTGCGGCGCCGCAAACGGTGGCGGATCAGCCGGCGCCGGCCCCCGCCGAACCGGTGCGCGCTGTGGCCGAGGCACCGTTGGCGCCGGCCGCGGCAGGCAATGGCGCCGATCATCAGCGGATCTTTGCCAGCCCGTTGGCACGGCGGATGGCCCAGCAAATGGGCCTCGATCTAAGCAGAATCACAGGCAGCGGTCCGCATGGCCGTATCGTGCGGGCCGATGTTGAGGGTGGTCAGGTTGGGGCAAGGCCGGCGGCCGCCGCTCCGGCGCCGGCCGCGGCGGCGGCCAGACAACCGGTCGCGCTGAGTGCCGGCGAAGCCGCCTATGACTTGGTGCCGCATACGACCATGCGCAAAGTCATCGCCCAACGGCTGACGGAATCCAAACAAACCGTGCCGCATTTCTACCTGACGATCGACTGTCATATCGATCGGTTGCTGGAAATCCGCAAGGAGTTGAACGGCCGGGCGGACGATTTCAAGCTGTCGGTCAACGATATGATCATCAAAGCGGTGGCGCTGGGCCTACGCATAGTTCCGGAGGCCAACGCATCGTGGTCGGACGAGGGCGTGAGGCGGTACAAATCGGCCGATGTCGCGGTCGCGGTCGCAATCGACGGCGGGTTGATCACGCCGGTTATCCGGCAAGCGGAAGACAAGGGACTGCGTAACATTTCCGAGGAGATGAAGGTCCTGGCGACGAAGGCGCGCGAGGGCAAACTGATGCCCGAGGAGTACCAAGGCGGCACCTTCTCCATCTCCAACCTGGGTATGTTCGGGATCCGTGAATTCGCCGCGGTGATCAACCCGCCACAGGGCTGCATCCTGGCGGTCGGGGCCGGAGAACAACGCCCGGTGGTCAAGGATGGAGCGTTGGCCGTGGCGACGGTGATGAGCTGTACCTTGTCGGTGGATCACCGGGTCGTTGACGGCGCGATCGGTGCGAAGTTCCTGGCAGCATTCAAGACGTTGGTGGAAGATCCGCTGACCATGCTGCTGTAGCGGTCAGCGGGGAAATCATGGCTGAAAGTAGTTTCGACCTGGTCGTCGTCGGCGGCGGCCCCGGCGGCTATGTGGCCGCTATTCGCGCCGCCCAACTGGGCATGAAAGCGGCGGTCGTCGAGCGGGAGCATCTCGGTGGGATCTGCCTGAATTGGGGCTGTATCCCGACCAAAGCCTTGCTGCGGACATCCGAGATTTATCACTTGATGCAGCACGCCGCGGATTTCGGCCTGTCGGCCGACAATGTTGGGTTCGATGTCGCCAAGATCGTCAAGCGATCGCGCAAGGTGGCGGGCCAGCTCAACCGTGGCGTCGGCGGGCTGCTCAAGAAGAACAAAGTGACGGTGTTCGATGGGCAGGGCGCGCTGGCGGGTGGGGCCGCCGGTGCGCGTAAAGTCGCGGTGACGAAAGACGGTGCCGCGGTGGCCGAGCTGACGGCGAAACATGTAATTCTGGCCACTGGGGCGCGGGCGCGCTCCCTGCCGGGGCTGGAGCCGGACGGCAAGCTGATCTGGACCTACCGGGAGGCCATGGTGCCGGAGGCGATGCCGAAATCGCTGCTGGTCGTTGGGTCGGGCGCCATCGGGATCGAGTTTGCCTCCTTCTATCGGGATCTCGGTGCCGAGGTGACGGTGGTCGAGGTGATGGACCGTATCCTGCCGGTCGAGGACGAAGAGATTTCGGCCATGGCGCTGAAGGCGTTCAAGAAGCAGGGTATGACCTTGCATACGGGCGCGACGGTGAAGTCGCTTAAACCGGGTGGGAATTCCGTTAAGGCGGTGATCGAGAGCGGTGGAAAATCGTCGGAAATCACCGTTGACCGCGTCATCCTGGCGGTTGGGATCGTCGGCAATGTGGAGAATATCGGGCTCGAGGGGACGAAAATCCGGGTTGAGAAGACCCATGTAGTCACCAACCAATGGATGGAGACCGACGAGGCCGGCGTCTATGCGATCGGCGATCTGACCGGACCGCCCTGGCTGGCCCATAAGGCGAGCCATGAAGGGGTGATCTGCGTTGAGAAGATCGCCGGGTTAGGCCATGTGCAGCCGCTGAATGTCTCCGCCATTCCGGGATGCACCTATTGCCGACCGCAGATCGCCTCTATCGGGCTGACGGAAGCGAAGGCCGCGGAGGGCGGACGGAAGCTTAAGATTGGCCGTTTTCCTTTCATCGGCAACGGCAAGGCGATCGCTCTGGGTGAACCCGAAGGGATGGTCAAAACTGTTTTCGACGCCGAAACCGGGGAGTTGCTCGGCGCGCATATGATCGGCGCGGAGGTCACGGAGCTGATTCAAGGCTATGGCGTCGCCAAGACCCTCGAATCCACCGAAGCGGAGCTGATGCATGCGATCTTCCCGCATCCGACGTTGAGCGAGATGATGCATGAGTCCGTCCTTGACGCCTACGGACGGGCGATCCACTTCTAGGCTTAGCATGAGCGAACAGGCCACATATCGTCATCCGGAGAAGCGAAACCGGCCGGATAACCCGATTCAGCGCAAGCCGAAATGGATCCGGGTGAAGGCGCCGACGTCGCCGGAATATCACAAGGTCCGCGAGCTGATGCGGGGCCTGAATCTGACGACGGTGTGCGAGGAAGCGGCTTGTCCCAATATCGGCGAGTGCTGGTCGAAGAAGCACGCCACCATGATGATCATGGGGGACACCTGCACCCGGGCTTGCGCCTTCTGCAATGTGGCGACCGGGCAGCCGAATCCGCTTGATCCGCTGGAGCCGACGAATGTGGCGTTGGCGGTCGGCAGCCTGGGTCTGAATCACGTGGTGATCACTTCGGTGGATCGTGACGATCTGGCGGACGGTGGCGCGGCACATTTTGCGGATGTGGTGACGCAGATACGAGCGGCGGCGCCGGCGACGACGATTGAGATTCTGACTCCGGATTTTAAGGAAAAGCCGAACGCGCTGGATTGTTTTGAAGCGGCACCGCCGGATGTGTTCAACCACAATCTTGAGACCGTGCCGCGGTTGTATCCGTCGATCCGCCCCGGGGCGCGCTATTTCACCAGCCTCAATCTGCTGTTTGAAGCCAAACAGCGGATGCCCGGACTCTTCACCAAGTCGGGGTTGATGGTCGGTCTCGGTGAGACCCGCGAAGAAGTGTTGCAGGTGATGGACGACATGCGCTCGGCGCAGGTCGATTTTCTGACTATCGGCCAATATCTACAGCCGACGGCGAAGCACGCCGCGATCGACAGGTTCGTGACGCCGGACGAGTTCGAGGCTTATGCCAGTATCGCCCGCGGTAAGGGTTTTCTGTTGGCGGCCAGCTCGCCGCTAACGCGCTCGAGCTATCACGCCGGCGACGATTTTGCGAAGCTGCGCGAGGCGCGAGAGGCACAGCTGAAAAGCGCCGCCGAATAGCATGCCAAGCCATGCCGAGAAACGTGTCCTGCCCTATAGCGCCGAGCAGGTTTATGGCCTGGTCGCGGATATCGAGAAATATCCTGAGTTCCTGCCCTGGTGCCTGGCCGCTCGCCACTTGCGGCGAGAGGGCGACGTGGTGTGGTCCGAGATGATCATCGGCTTCAAATTCGTGCGTGAGCGCTTCACCTCCAAGGTGACCCTGTCGCCGCTGCGGATCGATGTGGAATATATCGACGGGCCGTTGAAACACTTGCAGAACCACTGGATTTTCAAAGATCTGCCGGACGGCCGCTGCGAGATCGATTTCTATGTGGATTTCGAATTCCGCTCCCGGGTGCTGCAAAAGCTGATCGGCGCGCTGTTCCACGAGGCGATCTCGCGCATGGTGCGGGCCTTCGAAGCGCGGGCGAAAGACCTCTACGGCGACGCTGGGGCGGTCGGCGCGCGTGCGAAGCCGGCTTAGGACTGCCTTATAGGGAGTTTATCTCGAAGCTGTTGCAGGCCTCGACATGTTGGTGTGGCAGACCACGGCAGAACCCGCGCGCTTGATGAATGACCGTTGATGTCTCAGTATTCCGGCGCAAGCTCGGCAGTGTGATATGATGCACTAGGCAAGAGGAGTCTAGACGGATGGCCGGAAAATTCGAGATCTTTAAGGACAAGGCGGGCGAGTATCGGTTCAGGCTTAAGGCAAGCAACGGTCAAATTATCCTGGCGAGCGAAGGTTATAAACAAAGAGCGGGTGTGATGAACGGCATTAGGTCGGTCAAGAAAAACGCGCCGTTAGATGCGAATTACGATCGCAACGAAACCAAGTCAGGCGAGCACCGTTTCAATCTTTTGGCCCGCAATAAGCAAGTTATCGGAACGAGCGAGAGCTATAAGACCGCTTCGTCACGGGAAAAAGGCATCGGGTCGGTAAGGAAAAATGCCCCGGAAGCGGTAGTTCAGGATCGGACCGCCTGAACGGTTCCGCATCACAGGGGTCGTTTCGCTATGGAGCGTGCCGCTGCCTGGTCACTTGCGACGCAGCTGCGCAAGAATTTCGGTCTTCTTTTGCGCCAGTAGGTCATCGGAGATGTCGATGACTTCTTTGGCGACAAATGTATCGGACCAAAAGAGACAGATGCCGGATTCCGCTTCCGTAAGCTTCCGGCCGAGTTCGCCTCTGGTGATGTATCGCGACGGGTGCTGACTTACGTCCAGGCTTTTGCGGAAGAAAAGCAGTTCGTCGTCGCTGAGCTCGCAGAACCAGCGGTGATGGTAGAAACCGATGTTGGCGCCATAACCGAACAGCGCCTTGAGCCTGGAGAAACGGTCCTTGACGAAGATTTCGCGAGCGCGCGATGGGACCTCGACATAGCCGGCCTGCGATACTCTGGTTAGCTCGCGCGCGACGATGATCGGATCCCTCACATCTTCGAGGATGTGGGAGCAGATCGCGAAATCGAAGTAATTATCAGGCCAGGGCCAATCACCGTCACAAGCATCCAAGATTTGCCAGGTGTCGCTGGTAAAACGCTCGGGATCTTCAGGAACCAGGGCCTCGTGTGTCTGCCGGGTCTCGTAGGGCATGATGTCCAGCACGTGGGTGGCCAGGTGAAACGGATTGTGCCAGCCACCGACATCGAGCACGCGCGGCAGGTCGCGGCAGATTTTCTGGAGCTTGGGTAAATTCGAGCGGAGAATCATGGCCACTGACTATCACTCGGCCGAATGTCGAGGCAACAAGTTGTCTGATCACCGGAGCGCTTCGTCCATACAGACACCATGCTCGTGAGCCAGCAGGAACTGCTTTATTTCGACACCGCCGCCAAAGCCCGTCAGCGACTTATCGGCGCCGATAACCCGATGGCACGGTACGACAATCGGCAGGGGGTTCGCGCCGTTGGCGCCGCCCACCGCACGGCTTGCGGTTGGTTTGCCGATACGTGCGGCGAGGGTACCGTAGGACGTCGTTTCTCCGAACGGAATATCGCATAGGGCCGTCCAGACTTTGTTCTGAAATGCCGTGCCGGCGAAACGCAGGGGCAGGTCAAACCGGGTTAGCTCGCCGGCGAAATAGGCGGCGAGCTGAGCGAAGGCATGGGCGAACAGAGCATCGTCCCGGTGCCAGTCGGCGCGCGGTCCTTTGGTCCGGCGCTCGGTAGGGAAGCCAATCAGGTGCAATTGATCGGCCCCGGCAACGAGTAATGGGCCAATCGGGCTGTCAAAATAGCCGTAGCGGAGTTTCGTTGCTTGGGGCATATGCGGCTGGCGTCGTGTCTTTCGGCATCAAGATGCAACATTCTCCAATCTACAAAACCCTTCGCGGATAATCGAGCGGACGCCAACATAGGCGTCCGAAACCAGCCAGTATCGGCTCGTGCGGTGTTCTATGAAAGAGCATGACTCCAACGGGTGGACGGGTTTGCGTCATGCAGTTGGCGATGTTGACATGAGTATGCACCGCGCGTTGCGTTCCGATCGTGGCTTCGGAATTTTCTGGTTGGCCTTCAGTGTGACGGTGCTCGGCGACGCGATTACCCGGACCACACTGATCTGGTACGTGTTTGATCTTACCGGCTCATCGGTGTCGCTGGGTTGGCTGTCGTTTTGCTTTACGGCGCCGGTTATCGTCGGGGGTGTGACCGCTGGATGGCTGCTGGACCGATACGATCGCCGCGCGATCATGGCGATAGATTCGCTGGCAAAGGCGCTTGTGGTGATCTCGATACCGCTCCTGGCCGCGTTTGACTGGCTACCGTTGTGGTACGTGTTCGTGGTTGCCGCCGTGTTCGGGTTCCTGATGATGATACCCCTGGCCGGCGTGCCGAGCCTGCTGCCGGCACTGGTGAGCGGCGACGACCTGGACGCGGCCAATGCGCTGGAGACGATCGGCTACACGATAGGCGGTGTGCTTGGCCCACCGCTTGCGGGTTTGTTGATCGCGCAAATCGGGCCTCTCGAGGCCCTCTATTTCGATGCCGGCTCCTACCTCGTCTTTGCCTGGGCGGTGTGGCGATGCCGGCCTCGCGTCGACGCCGGGCGCTCCGGGACGGCCGAGCCGACGGACCTCCTCGCCGCGGCGCGGATTATTGTTCGTAATCCTGTTCTTGTGAGCACGACGTTGATGTATCTGGCCTTCAATGTGGGGCTCGGCGCGTTGCTCGTCGTCCTGCCGGTGTTCGCAGATACCGTTCTCGGCGGCGGCCCGGCGCTGTTCGGGCTGTTGCTCGGCAGTATCGCCCTCGGCGAGCTTGTTGGCTCGGTCGCCGTTGGCTTCATCAGGCTGCCAGTCCCGCCGGGCCTCGCCATCGGCCTGGCGGCGTTGCTCAGCGGCGTTGCGGTCGCAGCGGTGGCCGTCAGTCCCGATGCCGTCGGGGTAGCGGTTGCTCTGGCGCTCTATGGCGCGTTCAGTGCGCCGCTGACGATCTGGGGGCAGACCTTGCGCATGAAGATTATCCCGGCGGGTTTCCACGGCCGGTGCTTCGCGATCATGCGCACGCTGATGCAGAGCGGGGGCCCGCTTGGCGGCCTGGGCGCGGGATTTGCCATTCCGGTTCTGGGGGCCCGGGCGGCCATCGCCGCGGTGGCGCTGATCACCTGCGCGGTCGGCGGGCTGGGGTTGACGATCGGCGAGCTGCGCCGCGCGCAATGACGGTGACCGCTGCTGCCGGATTGTTTCGAGGGCGTCACGCTTGACTATCCGATGGCAAGATCTATCGTCTTATGTTGGCTCTAGTGGCGTGCCAAGCCATTGCTGGCCTTGAAATAACTGAAATCCCGGGTTCGGGGAGCGAGAGAGGGAGTAGCCGAATGTCAGAAGCTCAAGTTGATAATGGGGTCAATGTCGAAGCATTGCTCGACGCCCGCAAGGCACTGACCGCCGCACCGGAAGCCGCGCAATTCAAGTGGCGGGCGGCCTGTGAGTGGAAAAACGGGACCCATAGTCATTCCACCGTCGAAAGCTTCTTCGGGCTCGGCGAGGAACAGCATCGTTCGACCAAGTTCAACTTCGATGCGGATCATCCCGAGGTCTTTGCGTCGGAGGATTTGGGCGCCACACCGGTCGAATATGTGCTGGTCGGGTTGGCGAGCTGCCTAACGGCCGGGGTCGCGGCGGTGGCTCAGCATCGGAAAATCCAGCTGCGCTCAGTCACGGCGACGATCGAGGGGGGCATGGATATTCAGGGCATCCTCGGTATCGATAGCGACGTGCGCAACGGCTTCGACGGCATCAAGGTGTCGTATAAGATCGACGCCGACGCGAGTCCGCAGGACATCGATGCGCTGGTCGCTCAGTCGCAGAAGCGTTCAGCGGTCTACGATATCGTCACCAATCCGACCAACGTTACCGTTGAGGTCAACTGAACTCGTTCGTTCAGAAGACAAGGACGCGTACCGTTCGTACGACCACGACAGTTGTTATTGGCGCCGGGCACGCCGGTTTAGCCATGAGCCGGTGCTTGGCCGAGCGCTCGATCGACCATGTGTTGCTTGAGCGTGGCGAGGTGGCGAACTCGTGGCGGACCGAGCGTTGGGATTCGCTGCGCCTGCTGACTCCGAACTGGCAAAGCAGGCTGCCCGGCTACGGTTACCAGGGTGACGATCCCGACGGGTATCGGACGATGCCCGAAGTCATCGACTTCATCGGCCAGTATGCCCGGGTGATCTCGGCGCCGGTGCGGACCAGTACGACCGTCACATCGGTCCGGAATGCCGATAAAGGGTATTTGGTGGCGACCGATCAAGGCGACTGGCGGTGCCGTACCGTGGTGCTGGCGACCGGGGCTTGCAATGTGCCGCAAGTCCCGGCGGTCGCTGACGCGGTGCCGGCGGGAATTGATATGTTTACGCCGATGGAATATCGCAACCCGGCCCAGATTGCCGATGGCGGCGTGCTCGTCGTCGGTGCGTCGGCAACCGGTACTCAGATCGCCGATGAGATTCACCGGGCCGGACGTCCGGTGACTCTGGCGGTCGGCGAGCACATACGGGCGCCGAGGGTCTATCGGGGGCGGGACCTTGAGTGGTGGATGGACGCGGCCGGAGTGCTCGACGAGCGCTATGACGAGGTCGAGGATATCACGCGAGCGCGCCGCGTGCCGTCGTTACAGCTCGCCGGCTCGCGCGGCCGCGCGACGCTGGACCTGAATGCGCTGACCGCCATGGGTGTCAGGCTGGTCGGCCGGCTGGCCGGGATCAGCAATGGCAAGGCCCAGTTCTCGGGCTCACTGCGCAACCAGTGCGCCTTGTCCGACCTGAAAATGAACAGATTGCTCGACGCCATCGACGAGTGGGCGACCGAGAACGGTCTCGACGGTGAGATCGAGCCGGCGCAGCGCCACGAGCCCACGAAGGTCGAGGACTCGCCACCACTTGGCCTGGACCTTATCGGCGAAGGGATCCGAACGATTATCTGGGCGACCGGCTTTCGGCCCGACTACTCATGGGTTGAGGTGCCGGTATTGGATCGCAAGGGGCAGCTTCGCCATGACGGCGGGGTCGTTGAGTCGCCGGGCATGTATGTCATGGGCCTGCAGTTTCTGCGCCGCCGCAAATCGGCTCTCATCGATGGCGCCGGCGACGATGCACGAGACCTCAGCGCGCATCTGGCGTCCTACCTCGACGGCTAGCTGTTCGCGCCTGCCGCGACGACGAATTCGCCCGGAATCTCATACCCCTGCTCAACCCGATAGTCAGTGATAGACTGGAGATATTCGGCGTGCACGGCTCGTTTGGTCGCGTCATCGAAACGGCTATAGGCGAGTGCTACCGGCCCGCCGCGAAATGCCGCGGCTAACGCATCGTCCTCGGATGGGTAGGATAGTTTCACCGCGAGGCGTTCGGTGCGGATATCGGTGCAACCGGCTGCGGCGAAGGAATGGGCCAGCATGTCGCCGGTGCCGAGATGGAAGAACATCGGACAAACTTCTGAAGCCACACGGGCATCAGTGATGGGGAATATCTCGGCCCAACCGCAGTTGGCCCGCGCCCCCCAGACGGCCGCGGCGATCCGCCCGCCGGGTTTGAGCCGCCGCCGCATTTCTCCAAGCGCTTGCACCGGATCAGGAACATACATTAGGCCGAGGGCGCAGATCGCGGCGTCGAATACGTCCCCATCAAGTTTCAGGTCTTCGGCATCAGCGCGTTCGAATTTGGCGTTGGTAATGCCGCGCTCTGCTGCCAGGCGACGTGCGGCCTCGACCATCTCGCCGGAGATGTCGGTGCCGACCACCGAGCCCTGCTCGCCGACGGCGTCGATAACGCGGAAACTGACCAACCCGGTGCCGCAAGCGACCTCGAGCACGCGCTCGCCGGGCCGCGCCGCGAGCATATCGAGCAGCAATGACTGGGCAGGTTCGAGCTGCTGGCGCCAGCCTGTCTCATAATCGCCGACCGCCTTGTCCCAGCCGTAGCGCTGGACACGTCGTTGAAGCCGGGGATCCATGTCCGTTACATGTCTTTGCCGTTGAGGCGCAGTACGGGTTTCATCCGTTGGGCGCGACTGAAGACATCCAGGTACGGGCTATGACGCTGGGCAACCGCAAGGAGTTCTTGTACAGCGGGTTCAGGCGCCGGGCTGTCGAGGGTCACTTGATAGCGGACCTCCTGATATCCCGGCGCGATGTTCTCGCCGACGCCTAACTCGCCGCGAGCGTCGAAATCGGCTTGGACCTCAACTTCAAGCGCGTCGATTGGCACGCCGAGGCGCGCCGCCCACATCGAGATACCGATGGCAAGACAACTGGCAAGGGCGCCGCGACCGAGAACGCCGGGGGTGGGGGCGCTATCCTCGCCACCTGCTTTCTGCGGCATATCGGCCGTCAGCTTCCAGGGCCCTTCTTCGATCTCGCAATGGAGACCGTCGACGATGCGCGCCTTGGTGATCCCGGTCAGATGTCCTCGCGTCGGCTTCGCCGCCAACAACCGGACATTGCGTTCGGCGATTTCCTTTATTTTGGCTGGATCGGCCATGTGGTCACCTGGATTGCGGAAGATCGAATATACAGCACCGACGAAAGCGCGGCCCATCACTTAAAAATCATAGTATAGGGGTGTCGTAGTTCGCGATTGGACGGGCCCGGTGGATATCGAGACGCTCAACTTACGAGAAGTGATTGTTTTTCTGGTTGCCGCCGGTGTCGTGGTGCCGTTGGTCCACCGCCTTAGGATCAGTCCTGTGCTGGGCTTTCTCTTGGTCGGACTAGTGATCGGACCGCATGGCCTGGCGCGTTTTGCCGATATGGCGCCCTGGCTTGACTACGCCATGATTGGCGACCAGGAAGGCGTGCGTGCCCTGGCGGAGCTGGGGGTGGTGTTCCTGTTGTTTATGATCGGCCTTGAGCTATCGGTCGATCGATTGTGGGCAATGCGCCGTCTGGTGTTTGGGCTCGGCGGGCTGCAAGTGGTGGTGTCTGGGGTGGTCATCACCGCGATCGCGTCGGCGTTCGACAATACCCTGATCGCGGCGATGGTGTTCGGTGCCGCGTTCGCGCTGTCGTCGACGGCGATCGTCATGCAGTTGCTGACCGAGAACCGGCGGCTTGGCACAGCAACCGGGCGGCTCAGCTTCGCCGTCCTGCTGTTTCAAGACCTTGCCGTCCTGCCGATATTGTTGATGGTCACGGCTTTTGCGGCGCAGAGCGATCAATCGGCGGTACTGGCGTTCGGGTGGGCGATTGGCCAGGCCTTGATCGCTGTCGTGGTCATCCTCGTGCTGGGGCGGCTGCTGATCCGGCCGCTGTTTCAGTTCGTCGGGAGTGCGGCCAGCCGGGAGATGTTTCTCGCCCTGGTTCTGCTGGTGATCATCGGTACCGCCGTGGTCACCGAACGGGCCGGCCTGTCGCTGGCGCTCGGCGCCTTCCTCGCCGGGCTGCTGCTTGCCGAGACGGAGTATCGCCACCAGGTCGAAATCGATATCGAGCCCTTCAAGGGGCTGCTGCTAGGGCTTTTCTTCGTTTCGGTGGGGATGGGCATCGATATCGGCCAAGTCGGTGCCAGACCGCTGTGGCTGCTGGCTTCCGTGGTGGGGTTGTTCCTGACCAAAGGGGTGGTAATTTATGCCTTAGCCCGGCTGTTTCGGCAGCCACGCTCCGTCGCCCTTGAGGCCGCCCTGTTACTCGGTCAGGGCGGCGAGTTTGGCTTTCTGATTGTTGGGCTGGCACTGAGTCTCACCCTAGTGCCCGGCGATACCGCCCAATTCATGCTCATCGTTACCGGTCTGACCATGTTCGTGACACCGTTGGTTGCGCATGTCGCGCGTAGGCTGGCGCGCCGGGTCGAAGCCTGGGAGGCACAGCGGGGCCAGGACAATGCAGACCTGCCCAGCGATCTTGCCGGCCATGTCATCGTCGTCGGATACGGTCGCGTTGGCCAGACCGTGGGGTCGATCCTCGGGGAACAAGAATTGTTCCATATCGGGCTCGATGTCGATGCGAACCGGGTCGCGCGATTTCGCGCACAGGGCGCCAGTCTGTTTTATGGAGATGGTAGCCGGGCGGAGATGTTGCGCAAGTTCGGCATCGAACGGGCGGCGGCGCTGGTCGTCACCATGGATGATCCGCTGGCCGCCGAGGGCGTGGTCGCAGCGGCGCATCACCACTGGCCCGATCTCGCCATTTACGCTCGGGCTCGCGACGTTAGGCATGCCGAGCGACTGGTGGCAAAAGGTGCCAGCCACGTCATTCCGGAGACGATGGAGGTGAGCCTACAGCTCGGCGAAGTCGCATTGATGGGTGCTGGGATTCCCGACGATGCGGCCCGGCAAGTTATCGAGACCCGGCGTCAGGTAGCGCGGGCAGCGGTGGGGAAAGATCGTTCGGACTAGGGCCGCTCTCAATCATTCCTCATCGCCTTTGCGAGCGCGAGCGCGGCGATGACTTGCGGAAGATGCGCGACGGTGCTTGGCGGCTGGGTGAGGTATTGCCATATGATGAGCAAACGATCGTAAAGGGAGGCTCATCATGACCAATGATCCGGAAGGGAAACGCCTGCCGATCAAGTTGGATTCGACATCGAACGGCGAGTTCGTACCGATACCGCTGGACGAGACCAACCGCAGGGCAAACCGGCTGGCACAGGAATGGGCCAGCGAGAATGCGCGGAGCCGGGGTGTCGATCGCCGCAGTTTCATGATTTCGGCCTGCGGGGCGGCGAGTACGCTGCTGGCGTTCAATAGGGCAAACGCCGCTGCCGGCCGCACCGGTGGATTTTTCGACGTGGATCAAATTGCAGCGGTGGATCCGGATGCGGCGGTCGAGCAGCTGGCGGGCCGCGAGTTCGTGTTCGACGTACAAGGACACTTTGTCGGGCGGAACGGGATTGGGCGCTCACGGCTGGGCGATGCCGACCAGTTCATTAAAGACATCTTCATGGATTCGGATACGGACATGATGGTGCTGTCTTTCATTCCGTCGCAACGCGAACGTGAGTTGCTCACCATTCAAGAGGCCGACGAGACGAGACGTGTGATCGACGGGATGGCGGGTACGCGGCGGCTCTTAATCCACGGGCGGGTGAACCCGAACCAGGATGGCGACGTGGAGGGAATGGCGGAGCTGGCCGAGCGCTGGGGCGTATCGGCCTGGAAATGCTACACGCAATGGGGCCCAAACCGGGCCGGCGGCTTCTTCCTTAGTGATGATATCGGTCTGCGGATGATCGAGACGGCGCGGTCTCTGGGCGTGAAGAATATCTGCGTGCATAAAGGCCTGCCGTTCGGCCGGCGCTCCTATGAGCATAGCCTGGCGACCGATATTGGGGTGGTCGCCAAGATGTTCCCCGACGTGAATTTTCTGGTCTATCACTCCGGCTTTATCTCGGGGCAGCGGGAGGGGCCGTACGATCCAAGCCGCGGCGAGGGCATCGATGAGCTGATCCGCTCAGTCGAGGAGAACGGCGTGGCACGTAACAGCAACGTCTATGCGGAGCTGGGCAGTACCTGGCGCTCCGCGATGCGCAATCCGGACGATGCCGCACATATTGTCGGCAAGCTGGTGAAGCATATCGGCGAGAAGAATGTGCTCTATGGCTCAGACTGCATCTGGTTCGGTTCGCCGCAGGATCAGATCCAGGCGCTAAGGACGTTCCAGATTTCTGATGAGCTGCAAGACAAGTATGGCTATGCGAAGATAACGCCAAAGCTGCGGGCACAGATCTTCGGGCTCAATGCCGCCGACGCCTACGGGATCGACGTGGATGAGGTCCTCAAACGCGCCGGTCATGACCGGATTCAGCGCCGCAAGGCGTCCTACCGCGAGAACCCGGACCCGCATTTTCTTACCTTCGGTCCGAAAAGCCGGCGCGAATTCCTGGCGCAGCGGAAGATGCGGGGTGGATCACCGGCGTGATCTGGCGATGACGTGGCGTCCCTAGGCCCAGGGTGTTACGCTCCCGCGAAAGTTGCGGGAGACTGACTTGGAACGCCGCCTTAGCGCCATACTTGCCGCCGATGTCGTCGGCTACTCGAAGCTCATGGAGGCGGACGAGTCTGGCACGCTCGAAGTGCTGAAACGGTTGCGGACGGAGGTTTTCAACCCCACCATCGACACCCACCATGGCCGCATCGTCAAGCTGATGGGGGACGGCGTGCTGGTGGAGTTCCCCAGTGTCGTCGATGCGGTGCAGGCCGCGGTGGCGATCCAGGGGACCCTGGCCGGCGATCCCTCCGGCATTGCCGTGCGCATCGGCATCAATCTGGGCGACATCATCATCGAGGACGACGACATCTACGGCGATGGTGTCAATATCGCGGCGCGGCTCGAAACCGCGGCCGAGGCCGGCGGGATTAGCATTTCCTCCATTGTGCATGAAAGCATCGGCAACCGCGTCGAGGCGACGTTCGTCGATGCGGGGGAACACCGTTTCAAGAATATCGACCGGCCGATCCGGGTGTTCAACTGGCAGGCGGACAAGAGCCTGAAAGCGCAAGCGACAGTGGCGCTGGCCCTGCCCGACAAGCCCTCCATCGTGGTGCTGCCGTTCGACAATATGTCGGGGGATCCGGCGCAGGAATATTTTGCCGACGGCATGGTCGAAGCCATTACCGCGGCATTGGCGAATATCCGGGCCTTCTTCGTGATCGCCCGCAATACCGCCTTCACCTACAAGAACAAGGCGGTGAGCGTGCCGGATATCGGCCGGGAGTTGGGGGTCGGGTATGTGCTGGAAGGAAGTGTCCAGCGCGCGAGCCAGCGGATCCGGATCACGGCGCAGTTGATCGAGACGACCAACGGCACTCATGTCTGGGCCAAGCGGTTCGACGGCGTCAGCGACGATATCTTCGACTTGCAGGACCAGATCACCGAGCAGGTGGCGGGCGCCCTGCAGCCGTCGATCCGGCTGGCGGAGATCGAGCGGGTCAAGCGCAAGCCGCCGCAGGATTTGGGGGCCTACGACCTGACGATGCAGGCACTGACCCATGTGTGGACGCTGGAGAAAGACAAGACGACCGCAGGGCTCGAGTTTCTGGAACGGGCCCTGAAAATGGATCCGGATTATCCGATGGCCCTGTCGCTGGCGGCCTGGTGCCATGCGCAACGCAGCGTCTACAACTGGACGGACGACCTGGTCGAAAGCCGGAGACTGGCGTTGACCCTGGCCGAGCGGGCGGCCGATCAAAACGGCAGCGATCCGTTGGTCCTGGCGGTGTTGGGCACGGTACACACGGTCAGCCGCAATTTCGGCACAGCACGCATCCTGCTGGAACGGGCCGTCTCGATCGATCCGAATGATGCCTGGGCCTGGAGCCGGCTGGCCTGGCTCAGCGCCTATGCGGACCGACCCGATGTCGCCTTACAGCATTTCGAGAAAGCGCGCCGGTTGAGCCCGTTCGATCCGCTGATCTTCAACATGTATGTGGGCATGGCGTGCTCGCACGAGATCCTGGGAGACTACGACACAGCAATCTCATACTTCCGCCGAGCCCTGGAAGAACGGCCGAACGCCGCCTGGATCTATCGGAGCCTCGCGCCCGTCCTGGTGAGCGCCGGAAGGATCGAGGAGGCCCAAGCGGCCTTTGACGCGCTAATGGAGAGCTATCCGAATCTGACCGGGGAGCAGGTTCGGCAAGCGATGGCGTTTTCCGAGAGCTACATGAACCGGATGATCGGCAACCTGGTCAAGCTTGGGCTGCCGGAATAGGGCTCAGCGGCGTAGCAGTGAGGGTAACAGGGTCGCGAGGTCCGGGATCAGGATGATCGCGGCCAGGACGATCAGTTCCAGGACGATAAAGGGCAAAGTCGCGCGGTAGACGTCGCCGAGGGTGATCGACGGCGGCGCGACACCCTTCATCACATAGATCAGCAGGCCGAAAGGTGGCGTCGTGAAGCTGATCTCCATCACCACCAGCATCAGCACGCCGAACCATAACAGGTCGAGGCCCAGGGATTGGGCCAGGGGGATAAAGAACGGCAAAGTGATCATTATCATGCTGACCTGGTCCATGAAGGCGCCGAGGAACAAGAGGACGGCGATCATGGCGAGCAGGATGATGAAGGGGGAGGCGCCAACACCATCGATCAGTTGCAGCAAGCCAGATGTGGCGCCGGAGAAGGCCAAGATCTGAGAAAAGGTGACAGATGCCGCAATGATGAACAGGATCATGACGGAGATCTTGGTGGTTTCGAACAGCGCCTTCGTCAGTTTGGGCCAGGAGAATTGGCGGTAGGCGATGGCCGCGATCACGGAGGCGACGCTGCCGAGGGCAGCGGATTCGGTCGGTGTCGCCCAACCCGCAAGGACACTGCCCACCACGAGGACAAAAATGATCAGCAGCGGCACGACGTGAAAGAGAAACGGGCGCCAACGCTCCACGAGACCTAGATGCTCGACCTCATAGGCCGGCGCGAGTGACGGGTTGAGCCGACAGCGGATCATGATGTAGGCCAGGAAGACGCTGGCCATTAGCAGGCCCGGGATGATGCCGGCGATCAGCAATTTGGCGATTGATATGCCGGCCAGGCTGCCGAGTAGGACCGCTAGCGCCGAGGGCGGGATCAGCATGGCGATGGAACCGGTCGACATGATCGGCCCCATGGCGATGGTCGGGTGGTAACCGCGCTTGAGCATGTCGCCGAGCAACGAAGAGCCGAGCACCGCGGTGTTGGCGATGGTCGATCCTGATAGCGACGAAAAAACGGTACCGCCAATCACGGTCACTATTGATAAACGGCCGGGCACTTTGGCAATCAACCGGTCGATCGCGGTGATGGCCCGTTGGGCGACGCCGGTATGAAAAAGGATCTCGCCCATCAGCAGGAACAGCGGTATGGGCATAAGCGAGAAGTTGGAAATCGCCGCGAAGGTGTTACGGGCCATTTGGTCGAGGCCTGGTTGTCCGCCCAAGAAGACCGCGGCGCCGATGATGTTGACGCCCAAGAAGGCAAACGCCACCGGCACGCCGACCGCCATGAGTGCCACCAAGGTGCCAAGCATGAGGGTGAGGGAGAGCGTCCACGCCATGATTAGGGGTCTTCTCCGTTCGTGCTCGGCTGGAGAGGTAGAACCATCGACAGGCGGCGAAGAAACTCGACCGTAAGAAGTGCGCCCGAAATCGGCAGGACGATCAGCAAGGTCCATTCGGGGATGACGAGTTCTTTGTAGAGCAGGTCGCCGCGTTGGAAGGTGTCCCACGTGACCCGGCCGCCAAACCACATGAGGGTGGCCGCGAGCAGTGCGCCAACACCGTCGGCGGCGAATTCGGCCAACCGTGCCGCCGGCTTTGGCAGGGTCATGCGTAGCAAGTCGACGCGCACATGGGCGCCCTGACTCAGCACCCAGGGCGCCGCAAGGAATGTTGCGCCGTAGAGGGCATATTCGGAGATTTCAAGCAGCCAAGGAAAGTTGACTATGCCGATGTTCCGCAGCACGACGTCGAGACTGATCATTACCGCCAGACCGGCGAAGGACGCGCCGGCGAGGAATGCCGTCAACCGCAGGGTACCGTGATAGATGCGCGACGCGACGCTGCCGGTCACACGCCTCCTCCGAGAGACTTACTAGCGGTAAAGGGCCGAAGCGATCCCGTAGGGATGCCTCGGCCCGACGAGCATGATGGGGCGACTCTACTTGCTTAGAAGCTGCTGGAGCTTCGGGCCGGTTTCCGGGTTGGTCTTGATGAACTCGGCCCAGCCGCTTTCCTTGGCTTGACTGAGGTATTTTTCGCCATCGGCGCCGGCAAAGGTGATGACCTCGATACCGGCCTCGCTTTCCTGGCGCTTAAGCTCGGCGGCGGATTGATCCTGGTCCTCGCTGCACAGCCCTTCCATGAAGGAGGCCGCCTCGTTCAGTACCGCCTTCTGTTCGTCGTCGAGCGCATTCCATTGATCCAGATTGATCAACATTTCGACACTGGCACGATAGAAGGGCGGGTCGACGCGGTATTTGGTTACCTCGTGCCAGCCGAGATCGAAGACGCCCTGGCTTGGCCAGCCATAGCCGTCGACCGTGCCGCGCTCAAGAGCGGTATAGACGTCGCCGGGGCTGGTGCGGATCATGCTGGCGCCCATGGAGGCAAAAAAGGCCCGGTAGATCGGCGTTACGCGGATCTTGAAGCCGTCCAGGTCCATGCTATCGATGGGTTTGGTTAAGTAAAGGTGGAACGGCACGCAATCCTTCTGGCGCGCCAAATGCTGCACGTTCATGCGGTCGTTATGGAGCTGGTTGACGAATTCCCATGCGCCGTTCTCGCGTTCCTCGCCGATGGTGAAGTCCGATAGTTTCGCGGCATCGGCCTCCGGCAGAAGTTTGGTGTAAAAGGCGCCCGGCAAATTGCCGATGTCGACGACGCCGGTGCGGATGGCATCACCGAGCTGGAACGGGTCCATGACCTTTCCGCCACCGCCCTTGTAATCGATGCGGACTTTGCCGGCGCCGATCTCATTGGTCTTGTCAATGAAGCGTTCGAAGTTGCGCGAGAAGTTCGTGCCTTCGGCAAAAGCGCTGACGGCCGTGAGAGTGACCTCCTCACCGAACGCGTCGATGGCATACCCGACCGCTATTCCCAAGGAAACGAACAAGCCCGTCGCGAATTGCATTCTTCGGTTCATCGGTTTTCCTCCCCTAGAGACCATTCGCCGGCGGCGCCGGACAGCCCGCCAGCGACAGTCATATTATTTTAGGTCTGAAACATCGCATGGTGATCGGGAATATGAAAGTTCATACTCCGGCAAATCCTGGGTACTAAGACGCCGGCTTGAGATGATAATTAGGCGTCGAGTGCGAAAGGTTTACCTCGTCCTCGGTCATCTCGGCAGGGACATCGGCGAAAAGCGGTGTCGACAGGTAGCGTTCGCCGGTATCCGGCAACATGCACAGGATATTTGCGCCCTCCGGAGCGTCTTCACAAACCCGCAAGGCGCCGGCCAATGCAGCACCGCTGGTTATGCCGACAAAAATCCCCTCCTGCCGGGCTAACTCCTGGCTGCAGCGGATGGCATCGGGGCCGGCGATGGTCAGAAGTTCGTCAATGACACCCATATCGACCGCGTCGCCGGTTATTTTCGGAATGAAATCCGGGCTCCAACCCTGCATGGGATGGGGCGTGAATGACGGATGGCTCGCGGCGGCTGAGCCATCGGGATTGCGATCTTGCGCCGTGCCGCTGGACAACATCGCGGCCAGTTCGGGTTCACAAACGATGATCTTGGTGTTCGGACTCTCCTTGGCCAACACGCGCGCGACGCCCTTCAGGGTGCCGCCGGTGCCAAACCCGGTCACCCAGTAGTCAAGAGAGGTGTCGCTGAAATCGTCAATGATCTCCCTGGCCGTCGTTTGCGAGTGGTAGTCCGGATTGGCCTCATTCTCGAACTGGCGGGTGAGGAACCAACCGTGAGCCTCGGCAAGCTCAATGGCCTTGCGGACCATGCCGGTGCCCTTCTCGGCTGCCGGGGTCAACACGACCTTGGCGCCGAGGAAGCGCATCAGTCGCCGTCTTTCGACGCTGAAACTCTCGGCCATGGTGACCACGAGGGGATAACCCTTCTGGGCACAGACCATGGCGAGACCAATGCCGGTATTGCCGCTGGTCGCCTCGATAACGGTTTGGCCCGGTTTCAGGGCGCCGGTTCTTTCGGCATCTTCGATGACGCCGAGCGCCAGCCGATCCTTGACCGAGCCGAGTGGGTTGAATGCCTCGATCTTGACGAACAGATTGACGTGCTTCGGGGCGAGTTTGGTGATTCTGACGACCGGCGTGTTGCCGACCGTTTCGAGAATGCTCTGATATCTGCGTCCCATTGGCGTGCCCCCAGGTGTTGTTTAGACCGCTTTTGTAGGGGTGACGGGGAGGCGAGGCAACCTCAAGCCGTGCCGGTCTGCAGGACGGTGCGGAGCATGGCAAAGGCGGTGACGATCGTGGTATCGCGGATGGCGGCGCGGTCACCGGGAAAGACCTCGCGATAGTGGCGGGTCGGGCGGCCGGTGCCCGCACATGCCAGATGCACCAGCCCGACCGGCTTGGCTGCGGTCCCACCACGGGGGCCGGCGACCCCGGTCACCGCGACAGTCAGGTCGGCAGCGGAGCGGGCGAGGGCGCCTTCGGCCATGGCGCGGGCAACCTTTTCGCTGACCGCGCCCTCGAAATTGATGAGCATCGCGGCGACGCCGAGCATCTCCGTCTTGGCGGCGTTGGAGTAGGTGACGAAACCACGATCGACGACGTCGGAGGCGCCGGGGACGGCGGTCAGGCAGCCGACGATCAATCCACCGGTACAGGATTCCGCCGTGGCCAAGCGCACATCGCCGCGCCGGCAAAGCTCGATTACTTCTTTGGCATCTTCCAGTAAGGCGTTGTCGAACATCGGTGTTTCCGGGTTCCTATAGTTCTAGTGAAAGTTCAAGTCCGGCAGCCCGGGCGGCAACGGACAGCAGCCAGGTCAGGATCCCAGCGTAAACGCCGGCGACGATATCGTCAGTCATGATCCCCATGCCGCCGGGCAATTTTTCGGCATTGCGTGCCGGCCAGGGTTTCGTGATGTCAAACAACCGGAAGGTGAGAAAGGCGACGGGGTAAAGCCAGAGGTTGCCGGCGATGGGGATGATAGCCAGCCATTGCCCGGCGACCTCGTCGATGACGACCGATCCGGGGTCCTTACGACCGATTGCGTCGGCATAGCGCTGTGACGCCCAAACGCCGACAATGAAGGACAGTAGCGTGGCGATGGACAGAGCCCAAACGCCACCCAGCCAGACGATGAGCACGGCGAAGGGGAGGGCGGCCAGGGAACCCCATGTGCCAGGCGCCTTCGGCAATAAGCCGGCGCCGAACCATGTTGCAATCAGGGCGTGGGGTGTCCAATTTGGGTTTGGAGGCGTCATTGGGTGTAACCGATGTCGCTAATTGGGATCACTCTAAACTAGAGCCGTCTCGGCTGGTGGAGTATAAGGCGGGTTATGAGCGGTAGCCTAATGCTCAGCATATCTGCCCTGGTGTCGCTGGTACCAGCCGCGGTCTTGCCGTTGCGCTGGCCGGACCATCGCAACGGCGTGTTCTGGATTGTCTTGGCGATCGGAGTCGGCGGGCCGTTGATCTTCGTCTATGCCCTGACCTCCGGGGTGTGGCGGACCGGGTTTGCGGTAACCTTATGGATCATCATCGCCGCAACGATGACGCTGTTTGCCGTGTTGGCGCTGACGTTGCGGGATTGCTGGCGATTGGGGGCACTGCTGGTGCCCTATCTGTTGGTGTTGGGGCTGGTCGCCACGATTTGGAGTTCGGACCCGGCCGGTGCGCTGGTGGCGGCGGCGCCCGACGCCTGGCTGGTCGTGCATATCGTCGCGGCGGTGGTGACTTACGCCCTGGTGACCCTGGCCGCGGTGGCGGGGCTGGCCGTGCTGCTGCGGGAGCGGGCGGTGCGGATGAAGAGCCGGTCGGAGATCGTCAGAATTCTACCGTCGATTAGCGATGCAGAACGGCTGCAGCTCAACCTGTTGCAGGGTGGCGAAGCGGTGCTTGGCCTGGGTCTGATCACCGGAATGGCGACGCAGTTCTTCACCACTGGATCGGTGCTCGTACTCGATCATAAGGTGCTGTTCTCTTTTGCAGCCTTTGTGGTCATCGCCGTGCTGATCGTGGCGCATTTGCGCAGCGGCCTGGCGGGCCGACGGGTGGCGCGCTTGGCGTTGCTGGCCTATCTGCTGCTGACCCTGGGCTTTCCGGGGGTGAAATTCGTCACCGACGTGCTGGTCGCGGGCGGTGGCGCCTAACCGTCCAGCTTCTCGACCCAGATGGCGCCGGCGCGCATGACGTCGCAGTCACGAAAGTGACGCGAATCGGAGCCGACTATGGCCGCGGGAAAAGGACCGTATTCGGCCTCGGTCCGGCGAATGGCGTCCAGTAAGGGCGGTGGTGGTGGAATTCGTTCACCGTTTGCCCTGTAGCCGTGGGATAAGTTCGAGATAATATCCGCTTCCGCGTTGCGGAACAGCTCGTGATAAAAATCAAGACCAGTGACGACGTCCATTGTCTTCAGGTAGATGTTCCCGTTCAGCTTCCAGTAGTAGAACCCCTCTTCGTTCAAAACGTGTTCGAGGTTGTCGCGGTAATCCGGCCGAAGCGGACCATCGAGGTAGATTGGGGTTTCAATGCTGCCGCAGTTGGGCCGGTATCGTGTGAGGGGCACGACGGTGAAGAGCATGAAGCCCACAAGAACGCACAACCCCAGCCCAAACGCCGCCGTTTTTCCTCGGGTCACTCGATGTCACCCCATGTAACTCGCTTGAGGGTAAGTCTTCCGTTCCTATCGCGGATCACCTCAGCGTCAACGGACTGCTGCCGATCGAACTGCATCCCAAACGCCTTGGCCTCACCAGCGGCTTCCAAAACACGAGCATGGTTGCGTCCAATCTGCCCAGGATTGAAATCAAAGACGTTGTCATCCAGATCTTCATCGAAGCCATGCCTTACGCGGCCACGAATGAAAATCTGATCGCCGAGTTTCCAGTAATTGAAACCGCTTTCCGTCATGACCTTTTCGAGCCACGTTTGGTATATGGGGCGGAGGGGACCTTTGAGGACAGTCCGGTTCTCGTAGTCGCTGCCGCACACGGGATGATACGGGACCACGGCGGGGATGGCGCCACGGGCGTGCCATTATGGTTGACCTGCGGCGTCAAGCTTCTCGACCCAGATGGTGCCGGCGCGTTTGACCTCGCAATCTTCGAAACGGCGGAATGAACCCGTTGAGCTGTCGGGATCAAACGGGCCATAGATGTGGTCCGTGGCGCGGATAGCATCCAGCAAGGGCGGTGGCGGCGGCATATCGCTTTGTGTCGCGGTGTATCCTTGCGCCATGCTTAAGATCAATCCCCACTCGATGTTGTCGTGGAGATCTTCTCGATCGAGGATGTCAGGTCCATCGAAGATGTTGATGTAACGAATGAAAATCTGGTCGCCGAGTTTCCAGTAATTGAAACCGCTTTCCGTCATGATCTTCTCTAGCCACGTTTGGTATATGGGGCGGAGGGGACCTTTGAGGACAGTCCGGTTCTCGTAGTAACCGCCGCACACGGGATGATACGGGACCACCGGAACCGTCGCGAGGAAGAGGAACAGCGCTGCGCCGCCCGAGACGACGTAGGCGAGGGCGCGAAGGCGCCTCTTTGCGGCCTTAGTCACTCGATCTTGCCCCAGTCGATTTTCCTGAGGGTGAGCGTTCGGTCGGGCCCGTATTCAAGCACGGCGTCGACCGATTGTTTGCGGTCGAACTGCATGCGAAAAGGTTTTGCTTCGCCCTCGCGCTCGAGCGCTCTGCCGGCCAGGTGACCGGGCTGTTCAGGATCGAAGTTGTACAGGTTGTCCCCTCGATCCGTATCAAAGCCGTGGTGGACCGTGCCGGCTATGTTAAGGAATTTGCCAATACGGGTCGCGGTAAGGTCGGCGACCGAGATGACTTCACCGTTGCCGAACGCCTTGTAGGTCGGTAGGCCGAGGCCCGATGACAGGCTTGCGGCAGGCTTGCTCACAATGGCGCCGCGATATTCGAATCCGCGATTGAAATGGTCGTCGAACGAGTACGTTTGACCATCCTGGAGGCCGCGGAGGCGGTTGTTGACCTTTGGTCGGTTTTTTTGTTCGGCCGACGAATGTCTTTGTTGCGAAACGGGTTCGATTTTCGTCCTCGGCCTCAATGATCGGGAGGTGGCGGGCGATTTGTTCGTCGGAAAAGGTCTTTTCCTTGCCTGTGGCGCCGCGGTAATGGCGCAAATTAGCCGCCGCATCCTCGAGCCCGAGGGCGCGGAAGGCCCTTTCGGCGGAGCCGAAAAAGGTTCGGGCGACAATCGGGAGTTGCGCCAGTCGACGTAGGCCTTCAGATGTTGCGATGCTCATGCCTCACTCCTCGCCGAGACGGATGAGTTCGACGCGGATGGTCTTTTCGGTCTCACCCATGGGTTTTAGAAAGCCGTCGCTCTTGAGGCCGCTGTCGCGCTGGTAGTTGGTGATGGCGTCGTCGAGCTTCTGGTCGATAAAGCCATGGCGTTCGCCCAAGGGGTCGTTGTAGCGGCCGAGGGCGTGCAGGGCGTTCTTGAGCCACAAGACGTCGGGGACGTTATTGGTGCGGCCGTTGCCGACCACATCCGTGAGCTTTGACCGGGATGCACCGGTGCCGAGGGTTGGGCGGGCCATGCGTTTCCTCCTGAATACTGGCAAACCCGTAGGGGTGTTGGGTAACAAAATAGTTCTTTCGTAGTTGTCATACAACACTTTAGAGCAGTAGTCTGACAATCTTAAGTAATACTATTTGAGACTACGTCGATAGTGGAATTGCCGGGCGGTGTCACGCGGCGACAAGGCCGGCGCGGGCCTGGATTGGGTTTGCGGGGTTCGGGGTTATCCCGTATTCTGCCTAATTCTTAGTCACGGTTTTGGGGCTGACCAAAATATGGTCAAGATTGGTGATATCGGGCTTTCCTGTCCGGTCATCCTGGCGCCGATGTCCGGGGTGACGGACCTGCCGTTTCGCCGATTGGTGCGGCGGTTCGGGGTTGGTCTGGTGGTCTCGGAGATGGTGGCGAGCCGGCATATGGTGCGGCAAACCCGGCAATCGTTGCGGCGGGCACGGACGGCGGCGGACGAGGCGCCGGTGGCGGTGCAGTTGGCCGGGGTGGAGCCGGCGGTGATGGCCGAGGCGGCGAAGCTGAACGAAGACCTCGGGGCCTCGATCATCGACATCAATTTCGGTTGCCCGGCGAAAAAAGTCGTGGGCAAGCAGTCCGGCTCGGCCTTGATGCGCGACGAAGCGCTGGCAGGACAGATCATGGCGGCAACGGTGTCTGCGGTGAGCGTTCCCGTGACCGTGAAGATGCGTCTGGGGTGGGACGATGACGACCGAAACGCGGCGCGGTTGGCCCGCATGGCGGAAGAGTGCGGCGTGCAGATGGTCACGGTGCATGGTCGGACGCGCTGCCAGTTCTACCGGGGTGAGGCGGATTGGGCGGCCATTCGCGCGGTAAAGGAAGCGGTGGGGATTCCGGTCATCGCCAATGGCGACATCCGCGATGAGGCCGCAGCCGTGCGTTGTCTGGCGGTTTCCGGCGCCGACGGCGTGATGGTTGGGCGGGCGACCCAGGGGCGCCCCTGGTTTGCCGCGCAAGTGGCGCATTTTCTGGCGACCGGACAGCGCCTGGCGGCGCCGGCGACGGCGGACCGGCGGGCGGTGATGGCCGAGCATTTCGAGGACATGCTGCACTATTACGGCGCGAATAGCGGTATCCGTATCGCGCGCAAGCATTTGGGTTGGTATTCGGCCGGATTGCCGAACTCGGCCGAGTTTCGGCAAGTGGTGAATAACACGATGGATCCAAGCCGAGTTATGGAAGCGGTGGTGCGGTGTTTCGGGATGCCGCTGGGGCAGGCGGCATGAAGGCGGGTGAAGCCGCCACTGTCGCCGGTTGTTCGGCGGGCGACCGGCCGAGCAGCTTGGCGATGCTGAATACCATCAGTCACGCGGTCCTCGCCGTGGGTGCCGGGAACGACATCAAGTTCGCTAATCAGGCGGCGGAAAGCCTGTTGGCGGTGAGTGCCGCCGGGCTCGAGGGCCGGCAGCTGGCGGACTTCATTCCGGCCGATAACCCGGTGTTTTATGCTTTGGAGCAGGCGCGACGGACGGGGGCCAGCGTGGCCGAGTCCGAGGTGGTGCTGGAAGGCAAGAAATTCGGGCCCAACCTGGTTGCGGTCAATGCGGACCCGGTGGTGGACGAGGATGGCTGCGTGGTGATCACGCTGCATGAGCGGTCATTGGCGCGGCGGATCGACCGGCAACTGGCACACCGCAGCGCGGCGCGCTCGGTCTCGGCGATGGCGGCGATGCTGGCCCATGAGGTCAAGAACCCGCTGTCCGGCATTCGCGGCTCAGCGCAGTTGCTGGGCCAGCGGGTGAGCCGTGACGATCGGGAACTGACGGATTTGATCTGTCGCGAGACAGACCGGATCGTGGCGATGGTCAACCGGATGGAGGTGTTTTCCGGCCCGCCCAACTTGTCGCCGGCAGCGGTCAATATTCACGAGGTTCTGGATCATGTGCGCCGGCTGGCGGAGTCCGGTTTCGCGCGGCATGTGCGGTTTGCCGAACATTACGATCCGTCGCTGCCGGCGGTCGCCGGGGACCATGACCAACTCGTACAAGTGTTCCTCAACTTGGTGAAGAATGCCGCCGAGGCGGTCAAAGATAAGGGTGGAGAGGTCAGCTTGGGCACGCGTTACGAGCACGGCCTGCATGTGTTGGCGCCGGGCGGCGACCGGCGTCTCGGCCTGCCGCTGGTCGTCAGTATCGGCGACAATGGCCCCGGCATATCGGACGACGTGCGGCGGCAGCTGTTCGAGCCGTTCGTGACCACGAAAGCCAAGGGCACCGGCCTCGGTCTGGCGCTGGTGGCGCGGATCGTCAGCAATCATGGCGGGATCGTCGACGTTACCAGCCGGCCGCGTCGTACGAGGTTCAATGTCATGCTGCCAGCCTATACAGAACCGCCGGAGGTATCATGAGCGGCGCGACAATCCTGGTCGCCGACGACGACAGCGGCATCCGGACGGTCTTGACCAAGGCGTTGAGCGAACGCGGGCACGATGTGCGGACGACCGGTACCGCTTCAACACTGTGGCGGTGGGTTGCCGACGGTCATGGCGACCTGGTGGTGACGGATGTGGTCATGCCGGATGAGAACGGTCTCGAGTTGGTGCCGCGGATCAGAAAATTGCGGCCGGAGTTGCCGGTCATCGTGATGAGCGCGCAGAACACGCTGCTGACGGCGGTGAAGGCCGCCGAGCGCGGGGCGTTCGAGTATCTGCCGAAACCATTCGATCTGAACGATCTGGTGGACTCGATCGACCGGGCGTTGACGCGGCCGGAAGCGAGCTACGAAGAGAGCGGGCTGCCGGCCGGCGAGGACGGCTTGCCGCTGATCGGCCGTTCACCGGCGATGCAGGACGTCTATCGCGTGATGGCGCGGGTGATGGGAACCGATTTGACGGTCCTGATCACGGGGGAATCCGGCACCGGGAAGGAACTCATCGCGCGCGCGATGCACGACTATGGCAAGCGACGCTTGGGGCCATTCGTCGCTATCAACATGGCGGCGATCCCGCGGGAGTTGATCGAGAGCGAGCTGTTCGGTCACGAGAAGGGTGCGTTCACCGGCGCCACCAGCCGCCACGGTGGACGGTTCGAGCAGGCCGACGGCGGGACGCTTTTTCTCGACGAAATCGGCGATATGCCGATGGAGGCACAAACCCGCTTGTTGCGCGTGTTGCAAGAAGGCGAGTTTACCACGGTCGGCGGCCGTAATCCGATCCCGGCCAATGTCAGGATCGTGGCCGCAACGCATCGCGATTTGCGGCAGGCCGTGCGCCAAGGCCTGTTTCGTGACGATCTTTACTATCGCTTGGCGGTGGTGCCGGTACGGGTGCCGCCGCTGCGCGAGCGGACGGCCGATATTCCGGCGCTGGTACAGCATTTCCTGCGGCAAGTGCAGGAAGACGGGCTGTCAGGCAAGTCGTTGGACAGCGGCGCCATGGAGCGGCTGCAGCAGCATCGATGGCCGGGCAATGTCCGGGAATTGGAGAATTTGGTTCGTCGCCTGGCGGCACTATACAGTCAACCGGTGATCTCCCAAGCCACCATCGAGGCCGAGTTAAGCGGTTATGCCGAAGCCGAGGCCGAACCGGGCAACGACGCGGAGTCGCTCGGCGATGCCGTGGAGCGGCACTTGAAAGAATATTTCGCGGCGCATGGCGGCGGGCTGCCGGCGGCAGGTCTCTATGAGCGCGTGATCCGGGAGGTTGAAAGGCCGCTTATCAGCCTTGCCTTGGCGGCTACGCGAGGCAATCAGATCCGCGCGGCGGCCTTGCTGGGGCTGAATCGCAATACCTTGCGTAAGAAGATTCGGATGTTGGACATCGAGGTTTTGCGGGGCCTACGGTAGACAGACCGGGGCGTCGCTGATTGGTACAATCGAGAATAGCTAGTGGACGCATTTGCTTGGTTGAGACGACATCACAGTCACTAAGAGCGACGACCGACGTCGGGGGTCGTTGGCAGCGCTATTCCGGCATCGCCTGGCGACGGCTGCGGCGGGCCGGACTCGGGCGGAAAGCGGCCATTGCTTTGATGTTCGCGGCCGTCGCGGCCGGTATTCTGACTTTTTTGGCCCTGACCGGAAATCTCGGCTTCACACTGACCCAGGATCTGATCCTCGCGTTGCTGGTCCTGGATCTGACGCTGCTGCTGTCGCTGGGTGGTGTGGTGACATTCGGCTTAGTGCGGCTCTGGGGCATGCGGCGGGCCGGGGCGGCGGGTTCGCGGCTGCATGTCCGGCTGGTCACGGTCTTCGCGGTGGTGGCGGTGGCGCCGGCGATCATCGTCGCCACGATGTCGTCGGTGTTCTTCAATTTCGAAGTCAGAACTTGGTTCAACGACCGAGTGCGGACCGCTGTCAACGGTTCGGTGGCGGTCGCCGAGGCCTATCTGCAGGAGCATAAGCAGGTTATCGCGGCGGATGCTCTGGCGATGGCCAACGACTTGAACCGGCAATGGCCGGCGCTGATCTCGCGTCCAGCTGTCGCCAATCGGATCGTCGAAACTCAGGCGGCCCTGCGGGCTCTTTCCGAGGGCATCGTATTCGATTCGAGCGGTAGGGTAATAGGGCGTACCGGGCTGAGTTTCGCGTTGGAGTTGGCCCGCCCGCCGGTGTGGGCGATGGAGGAGGCGTCCAAGGGCGAAGTCGTCATTCTGACGAGCGATAGTGACGATCGGGTGCGGGCCCTGGTCTCCCTGCAGACCGTACCAACCGCCTTCCTTTATGTGGGCCGGTTCGTCGATCCAAATGTGTTGGGTCACATGGAACGTACTCAGGCGGCGGCCGTCGAGTATCAGCGGCTGGAGTTACGGCGGGCGGGTTTGCAGCTGACGCTGACCTCGATCTTCGTCTTGGTCTCCTTGCTGCTGCTGCTGGCAGCGGTCGGCGTGGGGCTGAATTTTGCCAACCGGCTGGCCCGTCCGATATCGCGTCTGGTGCGCGCGGCCGAGAGAGTGCGTGCCGGTGATCTGAGCGTTCGGGTCGCCGAACATGATCGCGAGGACGAATTCGCTACCCTGACACGGGCCTTTAACCGCATGACGCACCAGCTTTCCGAACAGCGCCGGGAACTGGTCGAGGCAAACCGCCAGCTTGATAAGCGGCGACGGTTTACGGAGACGGTTCTGTCCGGCGTTTCGGCGGGGGTGATCGGCGTCGATGGCGCCGGTCGCGTCACTCTGCCTAATCGGAGTGCTACGGCGCTGTTGGGCTTGGACTTCGAACTGCTGCGTGGGCGGCTGCTTGACGAAGTGGTGCCGGAGATGGCCGAGCTACTCAGCCGGGTGCGTCTGTGGCCGAACAAGCTGGTCGAAGATCAGATCACGATTACGCCGAACGGGCGGACACGCACTTTACTGGTTCGCATTGCCTCGGAGCGGGGCGGTGACGGGTCAATTGTCGGCTACATCATTACGTTCGACGATGTGACCGAGCTTATGTCGGCGCAGAGAAAGGCGGCTTGGGCCGATGTTGCGCGGCGGATCGCGCATGAAATCAAGAACCCATTGACGCCAATTCAATTGTCGGCCGAGCGGCTAAAGAAAAAATATCTGCAAGAGATCGTGTCGGACAGATCGGCCTTCGAACAGTGCACCGATACCATCGTCCGTCAGGTCGGCGATATTGGGCGGATGGTCGATGAGTTCTCATCCTTTGCGCGCATGCCAACCCCGGTCATGCGGGAAGAGGATCTGCGGTCGATCTGCCGGGAAGCGGTCTTCCTGCAACGAAATGCGCATCAAGAGATCAATTTCGATATCGACGTTCCCGCGGCAGCGGTTTCCTGTCGGTGCGACAGACGATTGATCAGCCAGGCCCTGACTAACTTGCTGCAGAATGCGGTCGACGCGACCGATGGTCGGGAGGCGGCACCGGACGCCACGCTACCGCCCGGTCAGATCAGCTTGCGGTTGCTGGAGGATGACGGGGGCGTTCGGGTCGTGATTGCGGATAACGGCAAGGGTTTGCCGGATTTGGCCCGGGATCAACTGACCGAACCCTATGTTACGACGCGTAAACGGGGAACCGGCCTTGGCCTGGCCATCGTCAAGAAGATCATGGAAGACCACCATGGCGAACTCATCCTAGAGGGGAACGAGCCCGCAGGCGCGCGGGCGACCTTGGTTTTTCCGACAGCGCCGGACGTCGATATCGAGAAAACCGCAACCGAGGTCGAGACAGAATCCGACTGATTGCGCGGCTTTCTGTTGCCGAAGATCCTCTGTCCTCCATGAGACTCGCAGGAAACTTGCATTTCCTCTACTGTTGCGATACTGCAACGGTGTTGCGTCATGGCAAAGCACAGCGGAGCAAACAGCTGGGCAAACATAGAATAGAGACTGGGCGTTGATGCCGCAGGACATTCTCATTGTCGATGATGAAGATGATATCCGAGCGCTGATTGCGGGCCTGCTCGAGGATGAGGGCTATCAGCCGCGTGAGGCGGGCAACGATGTCATGGCCCTGGCCGAGATTTCGGCGCGACGGCCGAGCCTGGTCATTCTCGATATTTGGCTGGAAGGCAGCAAACGCGACGGTCTGGAGATCCTCGACATCCTGCGGCGTGAACATGCCGACGTGCCGGTGGTGATGATCAGCGGCCATGGCAGCATCGAGATGGCGGTGCAGGCAATCAAGGCCGGAGCCTATGATTTCATCGAAAAGCCGTTCAAGTCCGACCGGCTGCTGCTAATCATACAGCGGGCCATCGAAGCGGCGCGGCTACGGCGGGAAATAAGAGAACTGCGATTGCGCGTCGTCGATGAGGCCAAGCTGGTCGGCGAGTCCGCGCCAATGAGCCAGATTTCACAGGCGATCGAGAAAGTTGCGCCGACGGGAAGCCGGGTACTGATCACCGGACCGGCCGGGTCGGGCAAGGAAGTCGTGGCCAGGCTGTTGCATCAACGTTCCGGCCGTAAGGATGGCCCTTTCGTGGTGGTGAGCTGCGCCACCATGGCGCCGGATCGCATGGAGCTGGAGCTGTTCGGTAGCGAAGGGTCCGGCGGCGTGGGGAACGAGCCGCCGGGACGGGTCGGTTTGTTCGAGCAGGCGCACGGCGGGACCTTGTTTCTCGACGAAGTTGTGGACATGCCGCTGGAAACTCAAGGCAAGATCGTCCGCGTCCTGCAGGATCAGACTTTTGAGCGGCTCGGCGGCAATCACCGGGTCAGGGTGGATGTTCGGGTCATCGCGTCGACGACCCATGACCTACAATCCGCGATCGCCGAGGGGCGGTTTCGCGAGGATTTGTTCTATCGATTGAACGTGGTGCCGATCGAGGTTCCATCCCTGGGGCGGCGGCGCGAGGATATACCGTTGCTGGCCGAATATTTCATGGCGCGTTCTTCGGAAATGGCGGGGCTGCCGCGGCGGCCGTTCGGCCCGGATACGATGGCGGCGCTGCAGGCGTATGGTTGGCCGGGAAATGTGCGGCAGTTGCGCAATGTCGTGGATTGGTTGCTTATCATGGCGCCAGGAGACTCTACGGAGCCGATACGAGCCGATATGTTGCCGCCGGAGATTGGTTCAATCGCACCGCCGATTCTGCGGCTGGAAAATAGCATGGAGATGCTGAGTTTGCCGTTACGCGATGCGCGCGAGGAATTCGAACGGCAATATCTGGGCGCGCAGGTTACGCGCTTCGGCGGTAATATCTCACGCACCGCAGCGTTCGTGGGGATGGAGCGGTCAGCCTTGCACCGTAAGCTGAAGTCGCTTGGCGTGCATGGCGGCGGCGGAAGCGGTGCGACTGAGGCCAATCGAAGTGAATAGCAGCCCATGAAAGCTATTATTTGCGGTGCGGGGCAGGTCGGCTCGAATATTGCGCGGGAGCTGGCGAGCGAAGGTATCGATATTACCGTTATCGACCAGCGGCCGGATCTGATCCAAAAGATCGGCGATTCGCTCGACGTGCGCGGCATGGTCGGTCATGCCGCCCATCCCAGTGTGCTGGAGGCTGCCGGCGCGCGGGACTGCGACATGATCGTTGCCGTGACCTTCGCCGACGAAGTGAACATGGTGGCTTGCCAGATCGCGCACTCATTGTTCGATGTGCCGACGAAGGTCGCACGGCTGCGGGCGCGGGACTATCTCGAGCCGATTTGGTCGGATCTGTTCAGCCGCGACCATATGCCGATCGACGTGATCATCTCGCCGGAGATCGAAGTCGCGCGGGCGATCGGTCGTCGGCTGACCGTACCCGGTACCGTCGACATGATTCCGCTGGCCGATAACAAACTTAAGCTGTTGGGGATTCGTTGCGAGCCGGATTGTCCAATCCTGAACACGCCACTGCGTCAGCTTACGTCGCTGTTTCCGGATTTGAACATCAACACTGTCGGCATTATACGAAACACCTCACCCATCGTGGCGTCAGGCGATGACGAGTTGTTCGAAGGCGATGAGGTCTATCTCGTCGTCGATAGCGATCATGTGCCGCGTACAATGGTGGCATTCGGCCACGAAGAACCCGAGGCGCGCCGGGTCGTGGTCATCGGTGGCGGCAACATCGGGCTTTGTCTGGCGGAGGACCTGGCCGATAACTTTCCGGGCGTTAGCACGAGATTGATCGAGTTGGACCGCGAACGGGCCGAGTTCGTCGCCCAAGCTTGCCCGAAGACCGTAATCCTCAACGGAGATGCCCTGGATCCGGAGATTCTCGAAGAAGCGAACGTGTCGCGGGCCGAGACGGTGATCGCGGTTACCAATGACGACGAAGTCAACATCCTGTCGTCGCTCCTGGCCAAGCGTTATGGCGCGGGGCGGGTGATCACATTGGTGAATTCGGGAACCTACGGCCCCTTGATGGCGCCGCTCGGCATCGATGTGGTGGTGAGTCCGCGGGCGATTACGGTGTCGACTATCCTGCAATACATACGCCGCGGGCGGATTCGCTCCGTCCACTCGATCGCCGACAATTTCGGCGAGATCATGGAGGTCGAAGCGCTCGAGACGTCCAGTGTCGTCGGGTTGCCGCTGCGTGAGGCGAAGCTGCCGTCGGGCATCGTCATTGCGGCGGTGGTGCGAAAGGATGGCATCGAGATGGCACGCGGCGGGACGGTCATCGGGGTGGGTGATTTGGTGGTACTTTTCGCCACCAAGGGCGCGGTGAAACGAGTCGAGAAGATGTTCTCGGTCAGCCTCGAGTTTTTCTAAGCCAGCCGAGGTCTGCCGCCGTATGTCGCGAATCGCCTATGTGAATGGCCGTTACGTTCGGCACCGCAATGCGATGGTGCATGTGGAAGATCGCGGCTATCAGTTCGCCGACGGCGTCTATGAGGTCGTGGTGGTCCATCGTGGTGCGCTGATTGATGGCGAGGCACATCTGGACCGCCTCGACCGTTCGCTACGGGAGCTACGCATCGTCCGGCCGATGAGCCGCGCAGCACTGCAGTTGGTCATGCGAGAGCTGTTGCGGCGCAATCGGGTGCGCGACGGGCTACTCTACCTCCAGGTGACGCGGGGGGTCGCGCGGCGCGATCACAAGTTTCCCCTGGTAATCGAACCGGCACTGGTGATGACGGCGCGCTGCAACGGGTTGTGGTCGGAGGCGCGGTTCCAAAAGGGCGTATCGGTGATCAGCCTCGACGACATACGGTGGGGACGGGCGGACATTAAATCGGTGTCCCTGATCGCCAATGTACTGGCCAAGCAGGCGGCGGCAGAGGCGGGGGCGTATGAGGCGTGGCTGCTGGACCGTGACGGTGCGGTTACCGAGGGAGCATCCTCCAACGCTTGGCTTGTGGGCGAGCAAGGGCAGTTGGTCACGCGCGGTATCGGCAGCGAAATCCTGGGCGGGGTCACACGGGCGACGATTCTACGGCTGGCTGCCGATATGGGCGTGCGTGTGGAGGAGCGGGCGTTTACGATAGACGAGGTGCGCATGGCAAGTGAGGCCTTTCTGTCGAGCAGTTCGTCCGCCGTTCTGCCGGTGCTGAAAATTGATGGAGGAACGATCGGCGATGGGCGGCCAGGACCGGTAACGCGTAGGCTATACGATGCCTATATCGGGTACGTTCGGAGCCTGTCCGAAACGAGCGAAACGAGGAATACGGGAGAGCGGGCCGGATGATTTCGCTGGAAGTCAGTGGAAATTAGTGAAATTTGGCTTATTCTGGGGTTAGGCCCTCAAGTAGAAGGCATCCGGTGTGAGTCACTTTCAAACGGCCACGGCAAATAACAACAAGGGGGTAATGATGGCTGCCGAAAAATCACAGAATGTCCAGGATGTTTTTCTCAACTACATCCGAAAGAACAAAACACCTGTCACAATATTCCTTGTGAACGGCGTTAAACTTCAGGGCGTTGTGACTTGGTTCGACAATTTCTGTGTTTTGTTGCGACGCGATGCGCATTCGCAGCTTGTCTACAAGCACGCAATCTCCACGGTGATGCCGTCGATGCCTATCCAATTATTCGAGCAAGATCGATCGGAGGCCGGTGATAGCTAATCTTTCGCCAGGGACAGACAAGGGGGAGGTGCCGGAAGCCCTTCGTGCCGTCGTCCTGCAAGCGGTACGCAAGTCCAGCAGCGGTGCCAGAAGCGCCGAGGCGCTATTGCAGGAGGCCATTGGTCTGGCCGCAGCGATACAGCTGGATGTGGTGCATGCCGAAACGGTAACCATTCAGGCCGTGCGGCCGGCGACGCTATTCGGCCCCGGCACCGTCGAAGCGCTCGGCGTAACCGTGAAGGCGATGGACGCCGAACTTGTCGTTGTCAATGGCGCGCTTAGTCCTATTCAGCAGCGCAACCTGGAGCGAGCGTGGCACTGCAAGGTTATCGATCGAACCGGGCTTATCCTGGAAATCTTCGGGGCGCGTGCGAAAACCAACGAAGGTAAGCTGCAGGTCGAACTAGCGGCCCTGAGCTATCAGAAGACCCGCCTGGTACGGTCTTGGACCCATCTGGAGCGGCAGCGTGGTGGCCATGGTTTCCTCGGTGGGCCGGGCGAGAGTCAGCTTGAGATCGACCGGCGCATCATCAGCGAACGGATCGCGCGGCTGAAAACGGAGCTCAGTAAGGTTCGTCGCACGCGCGGCCTGCATCGAGCGGCGCGGCAGCGGGTACCGTATCCCATCGTGGCTTTGGTGGGTTACACGAATGCCGGCAAGTCAACCTTGTTCAACCGACTGACCGCGGCCGACGTGTTTGCCGACGATCTGTTGTTTGCGACATTGGACCCGACCATGCGGCGGGTGGTGCTGCCCTCCGGGAAGGAAATTATTCTCTCGGACACGGTGGGGTTCATCTCCGATCTGCCGCATGATTTGATCGCGGCATTCCGGGCGACGCTCGAAGAGGTCTTGGCGGCCGATGTAGTGATCGTGGTGCGCGATATTTCCCATCCCGACAGCGATGCACAGGATGCCGACGTGCGCACGATCCTGGGGGAACTCGGGGTCGGCGATGACAAGGATCAAGCGCAGATCGTGTTGCTCAACAAGATCGATCGGTTGGCGCCGGACGAGGCAGGCCGGGTAAACGAGCTGACCAAGCGGAGTGCCGATCAGTTCGCGATTTCGGCACTGACCGGCGATGGCTGCGACGAGGTGTTGCGGGAAATCGACCGGCTGTTGGCGGCGCGGCATGAAGCCATAGAGGTTAGCGTGCCGGAAAGCGACGGTGCGAGCGTGGCCTGGCTGCATGAGCATGGCGATGTCCTCGACCGGCGCAGCGAGGATGGGCGGGTGCATTTGCGGGTACGCCTGGATCCGGCCAATAAGGCGCGATTCCTGCGCCGCACGGGGATCCGGTGCGAAGCCGCCGCGGAAGAGCCTGTCGCCGCGCAATAGGGCGTCTTTCGGCTGGCCGTATGCCCGCGGTTCTGCCAAAAAACGGATGAATGCCGTCGTTGCGAGCGCAGCGAGGCAATCCATCGGTGCTCGTAGGAAAGCCCTGTCGCCGGTCGTCCGGAGAGGTCGCCACGAGATTCGAGCCAGTCGACGAATTGGGCTGGCAACGCCCGGATTGCGTCGCTGCGCTCGTAATGACGGCCCATACGAGATTCAGCAGAAGATTCGTCTAATAGGAGTTTGGCACTATGAGCAACGGGCGCAACACGGCGTTTCTGGGACTTGGCGTCATGGGCTATCCCATGGCCGGGCATTTGGCGGCCGCGGGACATTCGGTCACCGTCTATAACCGGAGCCCCGGCAAGGCCGAGAAATGGCTGTCGCAGCATAAGGGGAAGAGTGCTCAGACACCGCGAGAGGCGGCCGCGGGGGCGGACGTCGTATTTGCGTGCGTGGGCAATGACGACGATGTGCGCAGTGTGATGTATGGCGACGACGGCGCGCTGGCCGGGATGAAGTCCGGTGCGGTCTTGGTGGATCACACGACCGCATCGGCCGGCCTGGCGAGAGAGTTGGCGGACGCCGCCGGCGAGTGCGGCATCGGGTTCTTGGATGCCCCGGTGTCGGGCGGCCAAGCCGGGGCGGAGAACGGTGTTCTTACGGTGATGGTTGGCGGTGCACAGGAGACATTCGAGACGGCGCAGCCGGTGATCGATGCCTACGCACGGGCTTGCGTCCTGCTGGGGCCGGCTGGGTCGGGGCAACTGGCCAAAATGGTCAACCAGATCTGCATCGCCGGGTTGGTACAAGGTCTCTCGGAAGCGCTGAACTTCGGCGTCAAGGCAGGCCTCGACATGCCCAAGGTGGTGGAGGTTATCTCAAAAGGCGCGGCACAATCCTGGCAGATGGAAAATCGGTGGGAAACCATGCTCGCCGGTGCGTTCGAGCACGGATTCGCGGTCGATTGGATGCGCAAGGATCTGGCCATCTGTCTGGACGAGGCGCAACGAACTGGCGCACGGTTGCCGGTGGCGGCGCTGGTCGACCAGTTCTACTCGCATGTGCAAGCGCGAGGCGGCAATCGTTGGGACACGTCAAGCCTGATGCAGTTGTTGGCGAACGACTAATACGCCGGCGGCGCGCTGAACGGCGCGCGTGCCTTGTTGAACTCACGCAGCCGGGCAAATACATCGACGCCGATCTGGTGGAACACATCGAGGAGGTCTACCAAGACCCAGTTCTCTCGGATGAGGCCGTTTTCGCAGCGCCAGAAGTCGAGACTGCGCATGGTGATTTTCTGGCCGGCAGGCGCGATACCCAGCCAGCCGTCGCCGGTGACGGTCGCGTGCATGCCCGGCCAGGCAGTGAAGCCGACATAGTCGCCGTCGCCGAAGAGGTTGCCCTTGCCCAGCGAGCCGACGCGGTCGGGCAGAGCGTTGAGAAACGGGATTTGATGCCAGTTGCGGAAACCGGCGATGCCGCGGCCGGTGCCGATGCCCGAAGGGCCGTACCAACTGAAGTTCGGATGCCAGTGGTCCGCGAGCCGCATCGCCTCGACACCACCGCTCGCGAAATTGCCAAGGCCGGCAAGCATCTCCGAGACAAGCCTGACGCTGGTATCCGAATGTTCGGCATCGTAGGGGCCAGATACGAGGCCGTCCTGGGTCGCCGGGCCGGGTACGTGCCATTCTCGCCCGAGGCTTGGCGCCATTGGCCAGGCCTTCGCCTGCATCATCACCTCAGGGATGTCCCAGAGGGCCTGCATCTCAGCGATCCGACCCTCTTCCATCCGAAAGAATTCATGGAAGCGCAGCGCGACCTGATGATTGGTCGGCGGTATGTCGTGCCAGGACCGCACGAAAGTTCCGGTGTAATAACCGGCGCAGCCGACCCAGTTCGAATGGTTTGCGGTTGCGCCGGCGATGACAATCGTGTCGCGGCGTTCGAGGTCGGGTAGCGCCTTGTGCAGTGGCGCCAGGGCTTCGCTGTAGAGGCCGTCGGCACCGTCGAGATCTCCGAACGGATAGGCGAGGCGCACCGGCGCATCTTTACGGAAGGCGTGCGCCAGCGCGCTTCGGACGCCGTCAGCTTCATAGTCGTAAAGGGCCCTGCGCAGGGGCCGCAGGGCGTCCTTGTTCCGATTGTGGGTGTCACTCGGCATCAGAGATTCCTAACTCGCGCGCACGCTCTTCCTGTTTGGTCTGTTGCCACAGGGCCTCCAATTCATCGAGGTCGGCCTGTTCGGGCGAACGATCCTGCTGTGCCAGCAATTCTTCGATGCGGGTGAACCGGCGGACGAATTTGGCATTGCCGGTGGCCAAGGCCGTCTCCGGATCGATACTCAGGTGGCGGGCCAAATTGACGACGGCGAACAAGAGATCGCCGATCTCCTCACTGACATGTTCGCGTTGCATGTCGCCGCTTATCGCTTCCTCGACTTCCGCGATTTCTTCGCGGATTTTGTCCAGAACCTGGGTCGCTGACGGCCAATCAAAACCGACCCGTGCGGCCCGGGCTTGCAGCTTGTCGGCGCGGGCGAGGGCGGGGAGCGCGCGCGGGACGTCATCGAGGACACCGGGATTGCGGCGCTCCTGGCTGGCCTTGGCCGACCGTTCCTCGGCCTTGATGGCATGCCAACTCTGTTTCAGGCTGGCCGGGTTGCGCGGCGCGCCCGCGTATACATGCGGATGGCGTCGGACCATTTTCTCAGAGATTGCCGCCGCGACATCATCGAAATCGAAAAGGTCGGACTCTTCGGCCATGCGGGCGTGGAACACGACCTGGAGCAGCAGGTCGCCCAACTCGTTCTTCAACGCATGCATATCGCCGCGTTCGATAGCGTCGGCGACTTCGTAAGCTTCCTCGACGGTATAAGGGGCAATGGTCGCAAATGTTTGTTCGACATCCCACGGGCAGCCGGTGTCCGGGTGGCGCAACTGCGCCATGACTTCGAGCAAGCGATGAAGGTTCTGCGTCATCCGGCGTTCCGCATGTTAGACGGCGAGGCTGCCGAACTTAGCGGTGGTGCCGCAGGAAGGAAATAGGACCGGCGGGTGTGCCCGCACATAAAGAATGGCCCGCGGTGGTCGGCCGCGGGCCATTCGGTATTGTGGGCCTACTGCTGCAGACGAAGATTGCTGAGTTCAGCGCCGATCGCCTGGAAAGTCTGGCTGAGCTGTTCGTTGCTCGGGGAATCAAAATATTGGCTTGGGTCGGACGCACAATTCTTGTAGAGGTCTTTGACCTCGGTATTGCTGCCGACCCGGAAGGTGATTGTATAAATGATCGTTCCAGCGGCCTTCATCGACGAGCAGATCTCCGCGAGCCGGCTGTTGAGTTCGGCGCGTGAGTTGGTGTTATTGACCGGAGGCGGCACCAGGTTGCCGTCGTCCGGGTAGCCATAAGCGTAATAATAATCGCTGCTGGCGCCACTCCATTGGTTCAGGCCATCGGTCAGTAGGATCGCGACCTTGTCGGTCAGAGGCTCATTGTAGTCGAGCGGGAGTTCGGGCGGCGTGGCGCCCCCCCACAAGCCGCGCCAAGCCGGAGAGAGGACGCGCCAACCCCAGACCATGCCGACATTACTCATGGTGCCGAAGCGGCGGTACCAGACCATCGCGTCGATTGCAGCCTGGACGGTGCTTTTCTCGGCCGTCAACGGCAGAATCGGGGTGGGGCAAGAGAGATTGGGTCCGTCGGTATTGCTCGAGGCGGCTTGTTGTGCATCGGATTCATCGTAGGGGCCGGGATCCCAGTTGTTTTCGCTGTCGTCTTGCCAGATGTAGGTTTGGAACAGGGCTTGGGCCGGGGTCTTGTCGTTGGTGTCGTCAGGATATGGCCGTGCCAGAACGCAGCCCTTCCAGCTCAGTTGCGTGGGGCTGTAAGCGCCGACGAGATCGAAATTGGCCGGGTCATAGTCGCTGGTCCAGTCGGTATGGGCGAAACCGACGTTGACATTGGAAACGTAAGGAACAATGCCGACGTAGAAATCCTTTATCGTCTCTTTTTGTCCGTACAGAATATCGATGAGTTCGGTGGCCGCATTCTTCATCGTTACCATTTTGTTGTCCCAACGCATCGAGCCCGTGTTGTCCATGATCAGGACAAGTTCCATGCCGCGAACGGCGCGGTGCACGACGGACTGGGCGTTCACCGTGATGTCGTCTATGCCGAGCACGCGCATGAACGAGGTCGGCAGGTTGGCCGCGACCTGCACGTCGACGATGCCTTCCGCCGTGTCGACCACGATGGTCGGGATGGCGACACTTGCGCCAAGCAAACCATCGGGAAAATTAGCGGCAAAATAACCACGAATATCGTCGTCGCGATCCGGATCCTCAATGGCTCGGCCGCCGGCTAATGCGGCAGCATCCAGGGCCTGTTGGAGCTTCGCCTTCACCATGTAGCCACGCGCCGCATCCGTCGCGATGCCGATAAACCCGATTAGCGGAATTATGCCGAGGGCCAGAAAAACGGCAACGGCACCGCGCTGGTCGGTCGTAAAACGACGAATGCTCTGCTTTACTGTGACATAAGTATGTCTGAGGTATTCGGACATGTTTCATACTCGCGTTGAAACAAAATGGCGGTTACTATTTAAGGTATCACGTGTCTTGTCAAAACATTATATTTACTGATGTTTTAGATGGTTAACATTTTACTTACCATTTACTTCCTGTTAACGGATCGAGCACGTAGGAGGAGGGCGGTTCTCGTATGCCGCAGCTTTGGTGATCTTTTGAGATAATTTCCGAAAATTGTAGATGAAAGTAAGTAATTATAATTTTCTATATTTGTTTACTACAAGTGATCTTTTTGTCTTTTACTTATGTTGTGTCATTTTTAGTTCGTTTTTCTTCTCCACTTAAGTCTCCATTAATAATTTCGGTCACATAGTGGCAGCGTGAAAGGTCGCTAAAGGAGGAATGTGCGATGTATATGCTCTTGAAAAATCTGTGGAACGACGAGTCCGGAGCTACCGCTATTGAGTACGGCCTGATCGCCGCCCTCGTGTCGGTCGCGGCCATTGGCGCTCTAACCGCCATGGGCGCTTCTCTTGAATCGATGTTCACCACGGTGTCCGACAGCCTGGCAACGGCAGTCGCACCGGCGCCTTGAGTCAGGGCGAGTTGAATAACAGCCCACGGTAACGGAACGGTTGCATCCCGGAGCCCGATATTCGGTTTCCGGGATGCCCGTTCGGGCTGCTGCACCGTGTAATCGAGTAAAGCCTCCAGAAGGTTGGCGATTATGATCAATCTTGTTGACGCCGTCATTCTCTTATCGTTTGCCACCTTGCTGGCGATGGCTGCGCTGAACGATTTTCGATCATTTATCATTCCGAACCGACTGTGTTTGGCGATTGTTGTGCTCTATCCGGCGCATGTCATGGCGTCTGGTGTCTCCGTCGACTGGGTTTCCGGCCTAGTGTCCGGAGGTATCGTGTTTGGAATAGGTGTCGCGATGTTCGGCTTTGGCATGATTGGCGGGGGCGACGTCAAACTGATTACTGCAGCCGGTCTTTGGGCTGGCCTGGAAATGCTGCCCATGATGCTGCTGTTGGTCGTCATTGTTGGCGGTACTTACAGCGTTTTCGAAGCAATCCGACTGAAGTATCCGGAGCGGCTCTTGCGGCGTTTCGTCAGGCGAGAACAGGTTCAACCGGTTATCGGGAAGAGCGTCGTGCCTTATGGCGTGGCGATTTCTACCGGTGGTCTCTATGTCGCGCTGACTCAATTCATCGCCAATTTTTGACGTCGAGCCTCTGATAGCAGGGAACAGACCATGCGCGTGCGTCTCATCATACTCGTTATGGTGGCCTTTATGGCCGCAGGGACAACTGTCTTTGCAGCGCGGGAGTGGCTTGCGACACAGCGTGCCGCGATGGCGTCGGTTGCTGTCGAGCGGCCGCCGGCGCAGGCGAAAGTGCAGATTCTTGTCGCCCGGAACAATCTGCCGGCCGGTTTGTTGGTGAAAGAAGACCATCTGCGCTGGCAGGCATGGCCGGACGAATCCGTGCCGAAGAGCTATGCCGTCAAAGGCAAGACTAACGAAGAAGATTTCGTTGGTACCGTGGTGCGAGTGGGTATTGCCGCCGGTGAGCCGATTTCAGACACGCGGGTGGTTCGCCCGGGTGAGAACGGCTTTCTCGCTGCGCTGCTCGGTCCGGGTATGCGGGCGATCACCGTTCCCGTGAACGCGACGACAGGGATTAGCGGATTTATCTTTCCGGGCGACCGGGTCGATCTGATTCTCACGCATGGGATCGAGAACCAGGACGACGGAGACCGGACGCGCCAAGCGAGCGAGACGGTGCTGTCGAATGTGCGCGTCTTGGCGATCGACCAGACGACCAACGATCAGGGCGAGGAGCCCAGCTTGGCGAAGACGGCCACGCTGGAGCTGACGCCGAAGCAGGCCGAAATGGTCACTTTGATTACGGATTTGGGTCGGCTGTCGCTCAGTCTGCGGAGTCTGCAGCAAGAAAATCAGGAACTCATCGAACTGGCTGCCAGGGGCGCCAACGGCGATGGGACGGATCTCCTGGCACAGCCACGCGCAACGCGCGAGCGGGCTTTTACCTGGGATAGCGAGGTTAGCAATCTGCTCAAGCCGCCAGCGGGGCGTGAGTCCATCCGCGTACTGCAGGTCGTACGTGGCAACGACAGTAGTGAGATAGAGTTCGCACAATGAAAATATCCCTATTACGAAAAATAACTTGGGGATTGGCGGCTTGTTTACTACTGCTCACTCCATTGGCGCCGGCGACGGCGGCAGTACAGGCGCTTGGCGAGGGCGGCGATGTCGTTGAGCTGGAAGTGCATCGGGGCAAGTTACTGCGCCTTTCCGCGCCCGCTTCAGCCGTTTTCGTCGCTGACCCGGAGATTGCGGACGTTACAGTCAAGTCCCCCTCCTTGGTCTATGTGACGGCCAAGCGTGCCGGTGAAACCGCCTTGTTCGCCGTCGATGACAACGACCGGATTCTTGCCGATGTGCTGATCGTGGCGACGCATAACCTGTCCGCCCTTGACGCGGCACTGCAGCGGATGGTTCCCAGTGCCGTCATTGGTACGGCGTCGGTTGCCGGTGGTTTGTTGCTGACGGGTGCCGTCGGCACGGCCACCGACGCGGAGCGGGCGCAGCGGATCGCCGCAGAATTCATTAATGGTGATGAAGCGATCATCAATCAGTTGGCGCTGGTCGGCCCCAATCAGGTCAATCTGAGGGTTCGCGTCGCCGAAGTCTCGCGAGACGTGTCAAAACGTTTCGGGTTCAATTTCGATGTCTTTCCTTCGGTTGGGAGCCTGACACTTGGGCTGGCCACGGGACGGGCGTTGTTTAACGGCGACGGCAACCTGGTAACCCGTTTCAACGAACAGAACTCACTTTCGGTGAGAAGCACGGACGTCAACGGGGTCGTCGATGCCCTGTCAGAGGAAGGCCTCATCACCGTTCTGGCGGAGCCGAACCTCACCGCGCTATCGGGTGAGACCGCCGATTTCTTGGCCGGTGGCGAGTTTCCCGCGATCGTGCCGACCGATTCCGGTGGCTTATCGATCCAGTATAAGAGCTTCGGTATTTCCTTGGCCTTCACGCCAACCGTGCTGGACAGTGGCCGGATCAGCTTGAAGGTTGCCCCGGAAGTCAGTGCTCTGTCAGAGGCCGGGGCGATCGTCTTCCAGGGATTTAGCATTCCGGCTCTGACCACGCGCCGTGCCAATACAACGGTCGAACTGGGTAGTGGGCAGAGCCTGGCAATCGCCGGCTTGTTGCAGAACAAGACGCAGCAGACTTTCGACGAGTTTCCCGGATTGGCAGATATCCCGATCTTGGGGGCGCTGTTTCGGTCGACGGAATTCAAGCGCGACGAGAGCGAGCTCATCATTATCGTGACGCCCTATCTTGTGCGCCCGGTCTCGGCGGTCGCCTTGGCGACACCAACAGATGGGTTCGTGCCGGCGAGCGATTTCAACCGGATCGTCAACGGCCGCGCATATGAGCCGCAACGGCCTTCCGCACAACAGATACCTCGCGGACCGGGAGCCGAAGGGCTCGCCGGACCCGTGGGTTTCGTTTTGAATTAGAGGTCAAAAAATATGAGTTGGTGCAGATCTCGGATCGGGCGGAGCCGACTGGCAGCGGCGGGGCTGGCGCTGCTGGTGCTCAGCGGATGCGAAACCTACACGCCGGCCGAGGCGGTGCCGAAGAGTGAGGTCGCGTGGATTAACTTAACGCACGACATAGGATTTGCCGGTTCCGAAACCGGCCTTTCGGCGCTCGAGCGGGCGCGCCTGGACGATTTCCTGCTGCAGATTGACGCCCAGGCAAGCGATGCACTGGTCATCGACCCAGGGATGGCGGCATCGCCGATTACGACGGACCGGATCGCCGCGGTGGCGGCGCATCTGCGACGCCGGGTCGTGACGTCGCAGCCGCAAGCGCGGCGGGTGGGGCTGGATGATTCGGGCGGGCTGAGACTCATCGTCGGGCGTTACCTGGTGATACCACCGGAATGCCCAAACTGGGGCAAGCCGTCATATCGCGACCCGCTGAATACGACCGGAAGTAATTTCGGTTGCGCCAATCAAGTGAATCTCGGGCTGATGGTCGCCGATCCGGGGGATCTCGTACGAGGCCGGCGCCTGACACCCGGAGTGGGCGCGGCGGCGGTATTGGGGATCGAGCGATACCGGGCCGGCGAGGTTCTGGTACCGGAAGCCGTGATCACCAGCGAGAACCAATAATGGGCGTGAGCGCACATGCCTTTAGCGGTGCCAATCCGGATACCGCGCAGTCGTTGGCAGCGTTCGTGGCGGACGATGTCACGAAGGCGTTGCTGGACGAGATAGCGGCCGCGCATTGGCCGGAGTCCGTTATCGAGCTTGGCGGGAAGGATGCCGCGGCGAGCCACCTGCGGTCGGCACCGGTACCGCATCTGCTGCTGGTCGATCTCGGCGACAGTGACGATCCCTATGCGGATCTGATGACGCTGGCGGACAGCTGTGATCCGGCGACCAACGTGGTGGCCTTGGGCAAAATCAACGATCTGACACTCTATAAGCGGTTTGTCGCCGCCGGCGTGGCGGATTACTTGGTCAAGCCGGTGTCGGCGGAAGATCTTGAATCCGCGATGTTCGCCGCCTCGTTACCGCGGACGAATGCGGCAGAACATGTCGTCGATACACAAGCCGAAATCTTCGTGGTTGTCGGCAGCCGGGGCGGCGTCGGTGCCAGCCTGGTTGCTGCAAACGGTGCGTGGATCATGTCCCAGGAGATGGGGCGCCGGGTGGCATTGGTCGACCTGGATGTACAGTTCGGTACGGCGGCATTGTCGCTCGATCTGGTGCCGACCGGCGGCATGATCGAAGCCCTGCAGAATCCAAGCCGCCTGGATAGCTTGTTCATGGCAAGCGCCATGGTGCCGAAGAGCGAGAATTTGGCGGTGTTGGCGGCGGAGGAGGAATTGGGCCGTGACCCATCCTACGCGCCGGAGGCGCTGTCGCGCATGCTGGCCGAGGTACGGCGCAGCTTCGATTGCGTGTGGGTGGATATGCCGCGCGGCACATTCGGACAAGTCGGCCCGGTGCTGAGCCAGGCCAAGCGGGTCATCGTCGTATCGGATTTGTCGCTTGCGGGTATGCGCGACACCATCCGACTAAAGGGTTTTTGTCGCGATTATGCGGCGTTGACCGATGTCTCGGTGGTGCTGAACCGGATGGACCGGAGCCGGCAAGCGGCGATGACCGTATCGCAGTTCGAGCGCGGCGCCGAACTGAAGGTCATGACGCAGTTGCCGGAGGACGACAAGGCGGCCAGCGCGGCGACGGCGACGGGCAAATCACTGCCTGAGGTTGCGAAACGCTGCAAACTGGTGGCGGGTATGCGCCAGATCGTGACGGAGGTTGCCGGCGAAGACACCAAGCAAAGGGGCAAAGCAAGAAAGGTTCGGAAAGCGGGGAAAGGTAAGCTGGCAGCGCTGCGCGGGCGAGGCAAGTAATGGGATTCGGTCGCCGCGGATCAGACCTTAATGGGCGATTGAACGGTGCCGTGAAGGCGCGTGGCGGGGCGGCAATGGCAGCGCTCACCGCGGCGACGTCGAAGAGCGGCAAGCCGAGCACGGACGAAGCCATAAAATTAGTCAAACTCGATGTGGCGGAAAAACTCGATATCGCCAGCTTGGTCGAGATGAATCGTGGTGAGTTGGCACAAAAAATCGCTGAGATTGCCGGGGCGTGCAAGACCTCGCACTACCGCAAACTCAACCCGCTGGAGCAGCGCAAGATAGTGACGGTCATTCTCAACGATATGTTGGGCACTGCACCGGCGTCTTCGGCGCCGATCGTGCCGGTGACCGACAAGAGTGCGAAACCGACCCGCGTGGACCGTACGGCAAAGCCGGCCAAAACCGATACGAGCAAATCAACGGTTGAGACGGCGCGCCACAAGGTTCAGCCGGCGCTGGTCGAGCGCATCGATGCGGCGAAAGCCATTATGCTGCCGCGGGCCGAACTTGACCGCCAGGTTACCGGAATCGTCTCGGAAATCCTGGAGGAAGAGAAATTTCGTCTCAACCAGCAGGAACAGCGCGAGCTCGTCAAAGTGCTGCTCGACGAAATGCTTGGCTTGGGACCGTTGGAGACGTTGCTGGACGATGAGGCGATCACCGACATCATGGTCAACGGGCCAAAGCAGATCTATGTGGAGCGAGCCGGTAAGCTCGTGCTGTCGGATGTGAAATTTCGCGACGATCGCCATGTGATGAACGTCGCCACCCGAATCGTCAGCCAGATCGGCCGACGGATCGATGAATCCAGTCCGCTTTGCGATGCGCGCCTGATGGACGGCAGCCGCGTCAATATTATCATTCCACCGCTGGCCATCGACGGACCGAGCATCTCGATTCGTAAGTTTGCCAAGCAAAAAATCACCCTGGATGCGATGGCGACACAGGGCAACCTGTCGCCGGAGATGGAAGCCGTGCTGCGCATCGCGTCGCGGTCTCAGCTCAATATCCTGATCTCCGGCGGTACCGGCTCGGGTAAAACGACTCTGCTCAACGCCTTGTCGCAGATGATCGACCACGGCGAGCGCGTCGTGACGATCGAGGATGCCGCCGAGCTGCAGTTGCAGCAGCCGCATGTCGTGCGGTTGGAAACACGGCCGGCCAATCTGGAAGGGCAGGGCGAGATCGCCATGCGCGACTTGGTCAAGAACGCCCTGCGCATGCGACCGGACCGGATCATCCTTGGCGAGATTCGCGGTGGCGAGGCGCTCGACATGCTGCAAGCCATGAACACGGGCCATGAAGGATCGATGTCGACGGTTCACGCCAACCGGCCTCGCGAGGCGCTGACAAGGCTTGAGAACATGGTTGGCATGACCGGCATCAACTTGCCGGCAAAGGCGGTGCGGACTCAGATTGCGGCGGCCCTGGACATGATCGTGCAGGTGAGCCGGATGCGTGACGGCGTTCGGCGCATCACCCATGTGATGGAGGTCGTGGGGATGGAAGGCGATGTCGTCACCACCCAAGATTTGTTCCATTTCGTCTATGAGGGCGAAGATCCCTCCGGGCGGATCGTCGGTCATTTCGAATACAGCGGCGTGCGGCCGCATTTCACCGAGAAGGCCGAATATTTCGGACTGGGACGGGCGTTATTGGAGGCCACGAAATGACGGTGATTATCGTGGCGGGCTTGGTGCTGACAGTCGTAAGCCTGGTTTTGGGAATCGGTTTGGCGATCGGTGGCAACGGCCGCGCGACCGACCAGCGCATAACGGCGATCAAAGAGCGGATGCACAGACGCGAGGCGGTCGATGAATCCTCGGACGTGCGGCGCAGTCGTTCCGATAGCTCCTGGGCGATGTTCGACAGGCTGATCAAACGACTGTTTCCCCACCCGGAATCTCTGCGTCTGAAATTAGAGCGAACCGGCAAGCGGATCAGTATCGGCGAATATCTGCTGGCGAGTTTGGTGGGCGGTGCGGTGTTCGGGGTCTTTGCCAACATGCTGCTTGGTCTTTCCGTGTTCGGCATGGCTGTCGCCGCAGCATTCGGCGGATTGGTGCTGCCGCATTTGATCGTTGGCCAAATGGGGGCAAAGCGGAAGCAGAAATTCAACGCGCTGTTTCCGGAGGCGATCGATCTGATTGTCCGCGGCCTACGCTCCGGCCTGCCGGTGACGGAATCGCTCAAGGTCGTAGGCCAGGAGCTGGCGGCTCCCGTTGGTACCGAGTTCAAATCCGTGATCGATGCAATCGGCTTCGGCGAGTCCCTGGAGGACGCCATGTGGGCCGTCGCGCGTCGGATCGATACGCCGGACTTCAAATTCTTCATCGTTGCGTTGTCAGTGCAGCGGGAGACTGGCGGTAACTTGGCGGAGACATTGGAGAATTTGTCCAATGTGTTGCGTGGCCGCCGGCAGATGAAGCTGAAGATCAAGGCGTTGTCGTCGGAACCGAAGGCGAGTGCCGCCATTCTCGGTGCGTTGCCGTTCATCATGTTCGGCCTGATTTCGGTGATTAACTTCGGCTACATCACGCCGCTGTTTACGGATCCCCGCGGCCATACGCTGATCGCCTTCGGACTGGCGTCCCAAGGCATCGGCGTGGCCGTGATGATGAAAATGGTGAGGTTCGAGATTTGAATATCACGAGTCTCATACCAAGCGGCTTCTCGCTTGAGCAAGCGATCATCATGCTTGCCGGACTCGCCGTATTCACTTCGGTGTTGGCGATCTGGTATGGCCTGTTGCAGCCACGGCCGATGACCGGGCGCATCCGTTCCCTGGACGCGCGCCGCACAGAGTTGCGGGGGGCGCGGTTGGTGGCGGACCGGCATCCGCTGCGGGCGCGCGGTCTGGGTGTCGCCAACGAGATCGTGCACCGGCTGAAGCTGCTGCAGAGTGCGCAGGCGAAGAGGATTGGCGAGAAACTTGCGCGTGCCGGCTGGCGCAGTAAGGACGCTTTGGTTGTTTATCTGGCGGCCAAGGTTCTGGCGCCAGTCGCGTTCGGCGTGATCGTCATTCTATTCATCTATGTGCTGAATTTTGGCAATTTGGGGCCGCAGATGCGGCTGCTGGTGGCACTGGGGGCAGTGCTGGCCGGCGCCTACATACCGGAGATCTTGACGTCGAACGCTGCGACGAAGCGGCAGAAGCGTATTGAAAAAGCGATGCCCGATGGCCTCGATCTGATGGTCATTTGCGCCGAGGCCGGGCTCAGCCTCGATGCTTCGTTGGCCCGGGTCGGCCGTGAGCTCCGCGGACCTTGGCCGGAGTTGGCCGACGAGTTTTCCTTGACCTCAATCGAGTTAAGCTTTGTTCCCGAACGGCGCCAGGCGCTGCAGAATTTGACCCGCCGCGCGCCGCTGGCCGGCCTGCGGGCATTGGTCAATACGCTGATGCAGACGGAGCGCTACGGGACGCCGTTGGCGGTGGCGCTGCGGGTGTTGTCGGCGGAGCTCCGCAACGAGCGGCTGATGAGGGCGGAGCAGAAAGCGGCGCGGCTGCCGGCCATCATGACCGTGCCGATGATCATCTTCATTCTGCCATCGCTGTTCGTGGTGTTGCTTGGGCCGGCCGGACTTGGGATCGCCGACAACTTTACGAGCGTGTTCCGATGAGCGCCGCCACGCAATACGAGAGGAACGGCCGCGCCGCCGGCTCAGTCGTTCGCGTCGCGGGCAATAGTGACGGCGTTCTCAAGGGATCCGACCGCGGCGACCCGCTTGGCATGATCGCTCATATCTCGAAGGATGGCGTAGAAAGAGAGATTTTGCATCACGCGTTGTTCGTCGAGGTCAAGTCGGCCGATGCGGGCGGCTTTCTCGGTCTCGCCGGCGAGACCATAGGCGAGGGCCAGATTTTGACGGTGCCGTGCCGTGGCGCGGGGCATCTGCATGACTTGCTCGAGCAGGCCAATGGCCTCGCCGAAATTTCCGCTAAGGGCGAGAGACAAACCGAGATTGTTCATCAGGTTGATGTCGTCCGGCGCGCGCTCAAGGCCGGCGCGGTAGGTGGTCTGAGCCTTATCGGCGTTGCCAAGCATGTCGTGGGCGACACCGATGGCATTGTGGATGGCCGGGTCGGCGGGCCTGACGGTCAACGCCTGCTCAAACTTAACCAACGCCAAATGCGGCTGATTGAGACCGGTGAGCGCTGTTCCGAAACCGGTGAGGGCCGCAAAGTCTTGCGGCGTGAGGGTGAGGGCGCGGGTCCAGACCCGCGACGCTTCGTTGTAGGCACCGAGTTCGTTGAGGGTCTGACCAAGCGCAATCAGGGGCTCAGAGCTCTCAGGAGCGAGTTTGGCGGCACGCTGATAAAGCGGAATAGCGGCGCCGGGGTCACCGGCCGATCGCGTCGTCTCGGCCACCCGCATCAACGATGCCGCGTCTTCGTTGAGAACACCTTTTTCAGTCTCAAGCGGGCCGCCGCAAGCGGCCAAGAGCAGCAAACCGGCAATGGCACCCGGTCTGCGTGCCGGATGATGCGCTTTCATCGTGCGAGTTCCAATAATCGCCAGGGTGGGTGGTCATGCTAGGACGATTTGCGTTAGCGGTAAGTAAACGCTGCAGGATTCCGATGAGACGATCCTGGGGTCGAACCAGCCGGTTATGGCGAGATCGGCAGGGCAGCGCGGCCGTCGAATTCGGGCTGGTGGCGCCGATGTTCATCCTGATTATCGTCGGAATTACCGAGATCGGCACGACGCTGTTCGTCGGGGCGCTGATGGAGGGCGCGGTTCGCGACGCCTCCCGCTATGGCATTACCGGACAGGATGGCGCGTCGAGGGCCCAGATTATCCGGGACATTATCGAGGACAGGACGATCGGCCTAGTCGATATCAACGTCGCCCAGATCAGCACGCAGGTCTATGAGAGTTTCGAGGCCGTGGGATCCCAGGAACCCTATACGGACGATTCCCCGGCGAACGGGGCCTATGACGTCGGCGAAGCCTATGTGGACGTCAATCTGAACGGGATATGGGACAACGACCAGGGTAAGGACGGGGTCGGTCAGCCGGGCGAGATCGTGCTTTACCAGATCAACTACAATCTGCCGCTGCTTACCGGGTATCTGTCCGAACATTTGGGCAGCGGCGGGAATACCGGCCTGTCGGCGTCGATAGCGGTTCTCAACGAGCCGTTCATCGATGATCCGTCGGTGCAATAGGGAAGGGTAGGGGGCCGCCATGAAGGGTCGATTATTGAGACGGCTGCGGGGCGATCAGCGCGGTGGCGCGATGATCGAGTTCGCGGCGGCGTTGCCGGTTTTCGTGTTGTTGCTGATGGGTGGCTTCGAGTTCGCCCGGTTTGCGATGGTCAATCAAAAAGTCGCCCGGGTCGGCGGCTTGGTGAACGACTATGTGGCGCAAGCGAACAGCATGGATACCGCCCAGATTACCGATATGTTCGCGGCGGCGCAGCAGATCGCCAGACCCTTCGATCTGACGGTGCAAGGTGCGGTGGTCATCACGACGGTGCAGGGCACGGGCAGCGGTCCACAGGTCCTGTGGCAGCAGTCGGGTGCCGGTAGCTTGACGGTGAACAGCACTATCGGCGCGCCGGGTGGGCCGGCGACATTGCCGGTCGGTATTGTTGTCGACCTGAACGAAAGCGTGGTGGTGACCGAGGTGTTCTTCGATTACCAACCCGTATTCGTGGGCAGCGTCGTGCCGGATAGCCAGCTTTACTATCAGTCCTTCAACCGGCCTCGTTCGGCGCAAATCCTGCAATTCAACGGCTAGTTCAGGTCAGTTGGGACGCGATCGCCAATATTACGAGCTCAGGGAGCTTACGATGACTAACCCTTCATTAAATTTTGTGTCCGATAACGATACTCGCGAACAAGATAGCGGGAGTATTCCTATCGCCGATTTCAGTGATATTACGCGGCTCATCGAGCGGCTTCACCGACGGTATCTCGACGTGGTCCGGCTCGAACTGAGCCGGCGCGGCCTCGACGACATCAATGCGGTACAGGCGGTCTTGCTGACGAATGTGAGAGATGCGGAGGTCTCGATCCGCGAGTTGGTCGATCGTGGCTACTATATCGGTTCGAACGTGACCTACAACGTGCGGCACCTGGTGCAATGCGGGTATGTGGTACAGAGCCGGTCGGAGCGTGACCGACGCTCGGTGAAGATCAAGCTGACCGAGCGCGGGCTCGAAGTCTGCAAGCTGCTGGGTGAAATGGAGCAGCGGCACGCCGGTGCCATGAGCGATACCGGCCGGCAACTGCCTGAAGTGGAGACTGCCCGCAACGTGCTGCGGACCCTGGAGCGGGTCTGGTCGGACTCGATTCAGTACTAGCTGTAATTGATCATGCCGACCGGCGACTCGACGCAGCGCGGCATATTGGTGAAAATCGATCAAATCCGCGCCCTATCAGGCTCATTCATACCCCTAAATTGCGCGTGACTTAGTGCGTTCTATCTACCAAGTTATTGGTAACATGGACTCGAGCGAAAGCGCCGGATTTCCAGGTCCGGGTGTGGTAGCCGACCCCACGTAACAGAGGTGGATGAACGCGAGGCTGTCACACTGCCGCCCGCGGCGAACCGCCTGACCATAACTCCCTCTCTGTGAAATTTGTTTGCCCCGCTCATGATTGAGTGGGGCTTTTTTTGTCCGACAGGCATGGATACGGCCACCGGCACCTGATCTTTGTGTCGGACGAATTTTCGGATTTATTTATTTAGTTTGTTTATCTCTTTTCTTGATTTTCTCTTTGCAACCAAGCATAATTACCTTGGTTTTGTTGTTCATCTTTATTGTTCTGGTGTCCGGTATCTGTATCGTTTCTTCGATGCAAATCCAGCGACCTTATTCGCGATCCGACCCCGGGCTGTTGAACAGCAGTGATTGCGTCCGGATTCCTCTCTCTCGCAAACTGGGCCTCGCCGTTATGCGGCGGGGCCTTCTTTTTTGGGGCGTGCCGGGCGCCCTGACAGAATGGAAGTGGACCGCCAACAATGACGGTCCAGAATAAGTCGTCTCTGTAACGCGGCGGCCTAGGCGGCTTTTTGCGTAAGCTCCGCAAGAAGTTCGTCGGTCGTGGTGACTTTCGCGCCGTAGAAGCCGGCTAGATAGTCTAGGGCGGCTTGCTGCCTTACTTCCACGGGCGTTTCGGAAAGCGGTTCGAAGACAGTCGTCGCATCAGATGGAACGACGACTTGCATGCCACGGACGTAGGCGTCGTAGGACGTATGGCGGACGCAACAATCGGTGTGTTGGCCGACGACGACAAGGCGGTCGATCTTATGGATTTTGCAAATCGTATCCATATCCGTTTCGGTGAATGTCGAGTAGTAGCGCTTGTCTATGATCTCATCGCCAGCCTGCGGTGCGATTTCCGGGATCACCTGGGCACCGGCACTTCCGGCCACCGCGTGCTCGCCAAATACGGCAAACTCCAAATCGCCGGGCTTGTGCGCGTCATTGCTATAGATCACCACCCAATCATCATTTGCCCTTGCCGCTTCAATCAACGCTTTCAATGGCTTGACGATCGTCGTTGCGGCCGGGTTGGCCAACACGCCGTCCTGGAAGTCGTTCAACATGTCGATAACAACTAACCCCGTTTTCATTTTCTTCCTCTCCCGATTCAGGTTGGCGGATGCGGTGCTTGCATTCACCTGCCAATGGTAACGGCAGATTGTTTGTGTACCAACAATTTTTTGGTCGCGCGCCGCGCCTCCGGTGAATCGAGGGGCAGGGGAGGGAAAGAGGCTTAAAGCGCTGCGCGGTGACGATCTTTCGGTGGTCGGGCGGCGCCGCCCATATGTCAGCGCCGCGGCCGCTTGAAATTCCGGCGCGCGCGCTCGACTTTGGTTCTGGTCACGCAGTCCGCGACATGATCGTTGATCAGTCCCATGGCCTGCATGAACGCATACACCGTTGTCGGGCCGACGAACTTCCAGCCCAGCTTCTTCAGGTCTTTCGAGAGGGCGGTCGCCGCCGTCGAGGTCGACACGGTTTGCGGCTCTGCGAGTTGCTTCGGGTCCGGTTCGTAACGCCAGATGAAGGCTGCCAGCGACCCTTCCTGCTTGACGAGCTCCTGGCTGCGCCGGGCGTTATTGATGGCCGCCTCGATTTTGCCGCGATGGCGGACGATCCCGTCGTCCTTGAGCAGGCGCCCGACATCGCGCTCGGTGAAGCGCGCTATCCGGTCGAAATCGAAATCATGGAAGGCGGCGCGGAAATTCTGGCGCTTGGCAAGGATGGTGCGCCAGCTAAGTCCGGACTGAAAACTCTCTAGGCTTAATTTTTCGAACAATTTCCGATCATCGGCTACGGGCAACCCCCATTCAGTATCGTGATAGGCCAGAAACTCGGGGGCTGCACCGCACCATTGGCAGCGTGGTTTGCCGTCCGGCCCCGGTATCGTCGCGCTCATGCGGCAATACTCCCTCTAAGTTCAATGCGCGCTAATTTCTTCCAGAAACCCTCCGGGCGGAAATTCGCTCAATCGAGCAAAAAATCCAGCCGTGTGTCGGTCGTTGATGGGGTGATTTCCAGGATTTCAGCTTGCACCACGTTTTCAACCACAAACGGATCAGTATTCACTCTGCGTTGAAGGTCCGACAGCGGCGTATTGTGTGCCACGATCCCACCGCCCAAATTGGGCTGCAGACTACCGACCAACAAAAACACGCCGTCATCGAAACCGCGTTTGATCCATTCGTTATGGCCTGCCATGAATTGGCCGGCTTTGGCTTTGTTGTCTGAAAATTTGAGAAGTACGACGAACATCGGTTTTGTCCTCCTGTCGATCTAGTGGAGATTTTCGGCTGTTTGCCGGCCAGGGCAACCAATAACGTCGGAGACGACGCGGTGACAGCGCCGCAAGGCGCGTCGCAACCAGTCGCGCCAAAATCCGATAATGTATATTATGGGAAATGGCGCATCAGACTCCGAGCGCTGCGAACGAAACTTGAACGCATGCTGCGTCCGTTTCTTAGCGCCTACGCGGTGGATTCAATTGCCTAGCTAGCAAACCCGCGAATACCCTGGTACGCAGGATGCGCACCCCCGCACAGCTTCTGCCGGCCGCGATCGGCGAATGTAGTTTGTCGTCGCTCGAGGCCCTGGCCGATTACCACGAAGCCGTGGCGCGGCAGTTCCGCGCCGCGGCGCAGCGACAGCGCAAGACCACCGGCATGCGCCGGCAGACCAGTACCCGCGTGGCCACGCTGCAGACCATTCCCGCCCTCTATGCCGGCTATGCGAAAGCGATGAGTGCCGACGCCGCGTTAAGAGCGACCATGCAAAGCCTTGGTGTGCCGGAAGAAACTGTGCACGCCTGGCTGAAACGCGAGCGCCAGGAAAGCAAGGCGAAGCGGCGCCACAGCAACAAGGCGCAAGCCGTTGAAATGATGCGCGCTGGCCAAAGCAACGCGGCCATTGCGCGTGCGCTCGGGATCGGCGAGCGCGCCGCGTTGCCCGTGGCGAACAGCCCGTCCAGTTCGTCCGGTTCCATGCCTAGTGTAGCAAGGAACTTTCTTTAGGCCGAGCTGTTTCACCGCCTCGCCCCGGCCTTGCCCGGCGACGATGCCCATCTCGCCGTCGATCAGCACCGGATTGGTAAACCCGAATTCCTTGATGCTCGCTGCGATCGTCGCGTCCTGCGCCGCGTCATGGGTGCGCGCGTTCTGCGGATATGGGGTCAGCTTGTCGACCAGCTGTTGTTTTACCTGCAGATTGACCACCGTTGCTTGCTGTCCCAGATTCTCACCCTCCAAAACGAGAGAAGCCAGGGGCAAGCCCTGGCTTCTCCGCGCTTAACTGATCATCATCAACAAGTACGCGATCGCCATAATGGTCTTCGCGACGTCAATCTTGATCTTTACCCTTATCTGAAGAGACATAATTGTCGTCTTTCCAGATCGCAGGGCGCCCCACAATCCAAGAAGGACTGAGGGAAACATGTCCAGTTCAACGGTATAACCGCCGTTGAGGGCAATCGGTCCACGGCCAACGTTGTACACCGAAGGTCGTGATGGACCGTTGGTATCTCCCCGCACTTTAATACCGTATCGGGGGTATCCTTCCTGCTTGGCGCGGCGTTAACCGGCTGCGATCAGGGCCCTTAGACAGCACTTTGGTGCAGGGCGCACGGCCGCCTCAGTAGTCCTGAATGGTGGTGGTTACCATACCATCCCCACAAAGGGCCAAGGCCCGAAGAGCCACCAAAGGAGCATGGTTCCGCTACCCTCGCGGGGGGCGTTCGCGGGCTCCTGATTGTCGTGATTTGTACCTTCGCCCTCAGACGCGGCATTGCCACGCCGTCGTTATGATGGCGCAAACCACCTAGGTCACCCTTCGGCTACGCCAGATATTGGCGATCGGTAGACCAATGTCCAATCCCTTTTGACCCCCCCTTTGAATTTTCGATTTCGATCACGTGAAACCTCCCAGCGGTCTACGGCCGGGCGTTGTCGTAGAGGTTTGACCCCCTACCCCCGAAGCCGCCGTCCTCGGTGGCCGTCTTGCGAGAGTGGCAGGGCTTGCATAGGCCCTGCAGATTGTCGTCGTCTTCAGATCCGCCGCGCTATCGCGGCACAATGTGGTCGACCTCGACCGACCTAAGCTTGCAGCCCTCGCCTTGTATTTTGCAGACCGGGTCGCGCGTCAGTATCCGCTCGCGGGTCTTCTGCCATTTGCGATAGTAGTTGCTCTTAGCCGCCGACCCGCGCTGCCGCTCGTAGGCCCGCGCGTGCGCTTCGCACAACCGGTGATGCGTTAGCGCCGGACACCCTGGATGCTTGCATGGTATTGCCGGCGCACGCGGCATTGTCTGGCCAAAAAGCCCCTATAGTTTCCCGAGCTGTGTTCGCAGCCCGAGTAATAGCCGGCGATGCCTATCTTTCTCCTGGCTACTCATGTGCCGAAACGGCCAAGGATCTGCGCTGATCTGGTCAAGCACTGATAGCAGGCTGAGGAAAGTATCGGGCAGGCCGTCTAACGCTATCGACCATCCTCGTGGCGCGAAGTGCGCAAAACTGTTTCTCAAGCTGTGAAGCCGGTCGAAGGCTTGGCGCTGTGATGCGTCAACGGTAATCAGTCCGCCGGCACCTTCCCGCCGTTTGTGTTTTCTATATAGACGTTTGAAGAGCGTCTTCGCATCGGCCAGCCGTGGCTTTGGCGGTTCGTCTTCCTTAGATGCGAATTCGTAGCTGGGTATGCCCGTTTCATCGTCCACGCCCAACTCGATCCGCTTTATCTCCCCTCGCCGATCCTTTTCGTGCCAATCCAAGTACTCTCTGGCAGAACTGTCGGACAGGCCCCCAATGCTGGCGGTACCCGACAAATGGCACACCATCGATCCCTGCAAAGCGCTGTGTAGAGACAATATTGCCCATTTCCACAACGCTGGATCTACGTGAACGTCGTTAAGACAGCTCAGGCACAACGACAATGACACAGTTACATCTGTGCGTTCGTCGATCCGCAACCATTGTTCTTCGATCATGCGTGGGACCGCCCCATCGCCAACGCAGAACGCCCGCCACCGAGGGGTGCGCGGGCGTTCTTGAGTGCCTCTGCCGAGACTAGCGGGTTTTTAGGCTGTATTTGTTCGCGGCGTCCACTACTTTTTCGCTTTTTTCGTCAGATGCTAGTATTTCTGCGATTATTCGGAAGCCAATCCGTTGCAGGCCATAGCATGTTGTGCGACCGAGTTGGGCTATAACCGTAATATTTGCCCAAGGGATTCCGCAGGCCCAGGCGAGGCACGTTGCCCGGACAATGTCATGGCGAATCCACCACAACCACCCGAACGCTTCATCCATTTCGCTAATCTCGATGGCCGTTGGTAACGGCGGCCGCGACCGCCCCATGCGCTTGCGGCCGTAAGCCTCCCGATACGACAGGATTGGTGTCGGCATGCAGGACCCGCTGCCGCCGAAATCGTGGTTTTCGGGCAATCGTTCAAACACCTTGCCGGCTGCTATGATGAGCTTATGGTTCGTAAGTTCGGGCAATCAATGCGCTTCTTCCCGGTGCTGTGGCTCGGCGTCGCTTTGCTTGGCTTGTCGCCGGCGGCGGTGTGGGGCTCCGAATTGGTGGTGGATCTCGAGCTGGTGCTGGCGGTCGATGTCTCGAACTCGATGGACGCCGGCGAGCATGTGTTGCAGCGCGCGGGCTATGTCGCGGCGATCCGCCGTCCGGATATCTGGGGCGCCATCCAGGGCGGCGGTGGCCGCGGTATTGCCCTCACCTATGTGGAATGGGCCGGGCCGGACAAGCAGCGGACGGTGTTGCCTTGGCGGCTGATCGACGGTCCGGCGGCGGCGGCGGCTTTTGCCGAAGATCTTGCCGAATCGGGGATCTTCTTTACCCGGGGTACCGGTACCTCGATATCGGCCGCCCTCGCCTATAGCGCCGCTTCGTTCGCGGAAAATGGGTTCGATGGGCGCCGACAGGTAATCGATATTTCCGGCGATGGGCCGAATAACCGCGGGATTCCCGTCGACGCCATGCGTGATGCCGTGCTGGCGGGTGGGATTACGATCAATGGTTTGCCGCTGATGCTGCGGCCGTCACGCACACTCGGTGCCGTTGATAGCTACTATCGAGACTGTGTGATTGGCGGCCCGGGTGCCTTCTTGATGCCGGTATTTGCACAGGACCAACTGGCGCTGGCGATCCGCCGCAAGCTGGTGCTGGAAATCGCCGGCCATGCGCCCCAGCCGCGGGTCGTTCTTGCACAGGCGTCGGCAACCAGCGATTGTTAGGTGAGACGCTCGAGCCGGGCTATGATCCGCGCAAACACATGATGGTTCTGTTACGCAAAGGACCTTCAGCCAAGGAGGACGCCATGGTCAGACTCTTCGTGCGACACCCTGTTGCCGATTTTGGAAAATGGTTCGATGGTTACAAGAGATATGCCGATATGCGTGCCAATAACGGGGTCAAGGCGGATGCCGTCTACCAAGCGGTCGATGACCCCAACGACCTGACGGTCTGGCACGATTTCGCGACAGCCGAGGCGGTGCAGGCGTTCCTGGCCAATCCCGAACTTAAGTCGGCGATGGAGGAACTTGGCGTTTCCGGGCCGCCGACGATCTGGATCGTGCAGGAGGCGGGCTGACCGACCGAGGCTGCAGGTCGGCAACGGGCAATCTGCTTTGGCGCGGTCAGAAATCGCCGTGCATCTGGCTCGCGAAAAGTTCAAGGAGATTTTACCGCGGCTGGGCTAGCCGGGCGGTTGATGTTGGCCGTTATATGGGGCTCACCCGAGCCCGGAGACAAGCATGAAGATCATCGGCAAATTCTGGCGTTTGCTGCGTGACGAGGGTGCGGGCACGGCGGTGTTACGGGCGGTGCATTACCTGACCCCCAATTGGCTGTTCTTCGCGCATAGCGGGTACCTGGTCCGTAACGATTTGGACGTTTTGCCGGCTTACGAGGGCACTGAAACCGTGCGCTGGGCCAGCGCGCGGGATCTGCATGAACTCCGGCGCTTCGACGACTATTGCGATGACCTGCCGGGCTGGATCGAACGCGGCGACCGATTTGTCGTGGCCGTTCGCGAGGGGCGAGTCGTCGGCTTCGAAAACTATCAGGCACATCTGCATTGGCTGGTGCCGGAACGCGGTGTCGGTATCGAATTGGCCGGTGACGAGCTTTGGGCGGTTTTTTCACTCGTCGATCCGACCTACCGCGGTCAAGGAATCGTGGCGGCGATCATGAAATTCGCCGGCCAGCGGCTGCGAGAGGAAGGTTTCAGGTTCGTTTATGGCCATATTGCCAAGGGCGACATGCGGGCCAAGGCCGCGCACGGCCGGCGCGGATTTCGGCCGATAGACGTGTGGGTGATCTATGGGCTGCTGAGCAAGACAACCTTCAAGTCGGACCGGGTGCGGTGGCGTGGGCGCTGGGGCAAGGCGCGGCCCCTGAGACTACGGATCGGAGATTTGTTAGCGCGCGGGCCCGGGGCCGGCAATGTCGACCTGGAAAACAAACGCTCGCTGGCTCTGGCCTCGAGCGAGTAGCCTCATACTGCCTCAGCCCAACTCGTCGCGCAGGTGGCCTTGGCTGATCCAGAGGGTGTAGGCGGCGACAGCGACGAGGGCGACGGTTTCGGCGGTGCCGCGGAGGCCTTGGGTCTCCCAATAGTGTCTCGGGTTGCGGATCGGGGCGAGCGCCAGGCCGATGGCGTAGGCGGCGGAGCCCAGGGTGCCGAGGATCCAGAAGGGTAGCCAGATCTGAGCCATGCGGCCGAGGATGAAGAGACCGCCGAAGATGGCCAGCAGGGCGAAGAACAGGGCGCGTGGGAGTTTTGCCGGTACGGTCATGGCATTTATCCCCCGCACGCTGCTAGAGCGGCGTGAGTCTGGCCACTAAAGCTCGATCACAAGGCCGTCATAGCCGGGTTCGACACCGGGTGGGAGCTTGTCGCTGAGGGTCCGGTAGTCGAGATGCTGGTTCATATGGGTCAGGATGGCGCGCTCCGGTTTGACGCGCTCGATCCATGCCAATGTTTGTTCGAGATGGCTGTGGGTCGGGTGGGGCCGCTCGCCCAGGCAATCGACGATCCATACCTTGACCCCGGCCAAGACGGCAAAAGCTTGCGCTGACAGGTCGTTGACGTCGGTGGAATAGGCGATCGGTCCGAAACGAAATCCCAGCGTTGTGTCGTGGCCGTGGATTTGGTCGAACGGCTCGATCGCGATAGCGCCGATGGCGAAGGGTCCGTCGATGACTTTTCCTGCCAGATTGGGGCGGTAGCCGGCCTGGGTACGCGGCAGGAAGGTGTAGGCGAAACGCTCCTGCAGCTCGGCCAAGGTCGCCGAGGCGGCATAGATGTTCAGCGGGGCTTCCAGGTAATAGTTTACGGAGCGCAGATCGTCGATGCCGTGGGTGTGGTCGGCATGGCCATGGGTGTAGAGCACGCCATCGAGGCGATAGATGCCGGCGTCCAGCAGCTGCTCGCGCAAATCCGGTGAGGTATCGACCAGCAGGGTGGTCTCACCTTGCTGCACCAAGATGGAGACGCGGCGACGGCGGTTTCTGGGTTCGTGCGGATCGCAGGCACCCCAACCCTTGGGGCCGAGCATGGGAACACCGCCGGAGGTGCCGCAGCCGAGAACCGTTACCCGCATGGCGCTAACATGCGAGGGTGGCTTGCGACCGGTCGGCACGGGTGAACAGACGGAAGAAATTGTCCGTGGTGGCGTCGGCGATGGCCTCGGGAGTCATTCCCCGGATCTCGGCGAGGCGGGCGGCAACATGGGCGGTGTAGGCGGGCTCATTGCGTTTACCGCGCTTGGGCACCGGCGCGAGATAGGGTGCGTCGGTTTCGACCAGCAGGCGGTCGGTCGGCACGTCACGGGCGATGTCACGCAGTTCCAAGGCTTTCTTGAATGTCAGAATGCCGGACAAGCTGATGTAGAAGCCCAAATCGACGGCTTTTTCAGCGAGCTGGCGACTGCTGCTAAAGCAATGCAGTACCCCGGTTAGCCTCCCCTGCCCTACTGCCTCGGCCAGGATCGCGGCGGTTTCGTCGTCGGCGTCGCGGGTGTGGACGATTAGCGGTAGGCCGGTCTCCCGGGCGGCGGCGATATGGGCGCGAAAGCTTGATGCTTGGGCCTGGCGCGGGCTGTGCTCGTAGAAATAGTCCAGACCGGTCTCGCCGATGCCGATGACCTTCGGGTGTTTGGCGAGTTCAATAAGCTGATCGGCGGTCTTTTGGCCCTCGGCTTCCGCTTCATGGGGGTGAACGCCGACGGTGCAATAAATCTGGTCGTAGCGCTCGGCGATGGCACGGACTTCGTCGAAGCGGCTGAGCCTGGTGCCGATGGTCACCATGAGACCAATACCGGCCTCGGCGGCGCGGCGGACGACGGCATCGAGCTCGTCCGCGAAATCCGGAAATTCCAAGTGGCAGTGGCTGTCGACCAGCATTCCGCGTCTCCGGGCTTATGTCGTGCGGGTGGCTGTTAGGCCCGAGCCGCCGTCAGGTTCGAGCTGCTTGGGCCAGGGCGAAAAACACATTCAAAACAACCTGTTTGCGGTCGAGGTTCACAGCATCGGCGCGGGCCAACAGGTCGCGCGTCTTCTCCCATACGGCGAGCCAGGGATCAAGGCCACGGGATAGCAGGCGGGTGCGCATCTCTTGCTCTTCCGGGAGGACAGCGGTCGTCGACTGGCGAGCGCCGGCCCGTATCAAAGCGCTGAGCCACCATTGCAGAAGTTCGGTATAGGTGCGGTAGGCCCCCTCCCCCTTGGCGCTGCCGAAATTGTCGGCCATGGTCATGAGCCGTTGAATGTCGATGTCCGGCAGCGTTGCTAGGGTGCTCAAGAGGTCGCGATAGGCGGCGAGACCGCCGCTTTCGATCAGCGCTAGGGCACGACCGGGGCTGCCCTCGGCCATGCGGGCGATGATCGGGAGATCCTCCTCCGCTACGTCGCCAACGCCGACATGGCCGGCGATGACCTCGGCGACCTGGCTATCGGTGAGCGGCCGCAGGGGCAGCGCGCGACAGCGGGACCGGATGGTGGGCAGGAGACCGCTGGGCGCGTGGCTGATCAGCAGTATCAGGGCCTGCGGCGGCGGCTCTTCGAGCAGCTTTAGCAGGGCGTTGGCGGCGCTGATGTTCATTTCATCGGCAGCATCGATGACGACGACGCGCCAGCCACCTTGGGCGGCCGTGCGGCGTAAGAAGGGGTTCAGGGCGCGAATATCGTCGACGGCAATCTCGGTGCGTAGCTTTGGCGGCTTGGACTTGGGGTTGATACTGCGACGCACGAGGCGGCAGTCAGGATGAGCGCCGGCGGCGGTCTGCCGGAAGACCGGGCTCGAGGGATCGACCGATAATGCTTCCCCCGCCCCTGCCCCGCCGCTCAAGGCGAAGCGCGCGATGTGCCATGCCAGCGTGGCCTTGCCGATGCCGGGCGGTCCGGAGATCAGCCAACCATGGGCCAAACGGCCGCCTCGCCAAGCGCGGACGAAGGTTTGTTCGGCCTCGGCATGGCCAACTAGGCCGGCGGTGTGCCGGGGGGCCTCAATAGCAGCGATAATGTCGTCGCTCATCGGTCCGGTGCCGCGGGGCTAGTCCGGCAAATGGTGATGCTCATCGGGTGCGGGTCGCTGTTTGCGGCGTGTCTCGACATATTGGTCGAAGGCGACCGCGAGGACCAGGATAACGCCGATGACGATCTGCTGGATAAAGGGGGAGACATTCAACAGCACAAGTCCGTTAGTCAACACGCCGATCAGCATGGCGCCGACCACGGTACCGAATATCGTGCCGACACCACCGAAAAGGCTGGTGCCGCCGATGACCACGGAGGCGATAACGGTAAGCTCGACACCAAGGCCGGCGACTGCCTCCGCAGAGTTCAGGCGGGCCGACAGCACGAAGGCGGCCAGACCGGCGAAGAACCCACTTATGACATAGACCAAGAGGGTCACGCGACGCACGTTGACGCCGGTCATCTCCGCGGCCTCGGCGTTGCCGCCGACGGCATAGACATGGCGGCCAAACTGGGTGTAGCGGAGCACGAAATGGGCCACCAGCGCGAACAGCACGAAGATGATCGCCGGGACCGGTACCAGGTTGCCGAATAGCCGCGCCTGGCCCCACCAGGCGTAAGCCGGATCGAAGCCGCTGATCGGGCCGCCGCCGGAGAACAGCAAGGCGGCGCCGCGAAAGGCGGTGAGGCCGCCCAAGGTGACGACGAACGGCGGGACTTTGAGCCGGGTGATGGCCAGGCCCTGAATGGCACCGCCGATAAGACCGATCGCGAGGGCGGCCAACAGCGCCAGCCAAAAAGGATTGCCGGCGTCGACGCTGGCACCGACGGCGAAACGGTCTTCGAAACCGCCCTTGGCCACGGCGGCGCCGACCAAGCCGGCAAAGGCAAGAAGGGCGCCGACCGACAGATCGATCCCGGCCGTCAGGATGACGAACGTCATGCCGATGGCCAGCAGCCCGGTGATGGAAATCTGCCGCATGACATTGAAAAGGTTGAAAGGCGACAGGAAACGCGGCTCCGCAATCGCAAAGCCGATCATCAGCGTAATCAGGAATAAGAGCGGCGCCAGCCGTCCTAATGCATCGACCAGGTCAAAAGCCTGGACGGATCGTCTTGCGCTCACCGGCTGCACACCTCCCCCGCAGACTGCGCCGAACCCGGCAGAGGTGGACTACCGGGAGGTAAAGTGGGGTATGAGAACGGCGCTGCCGCCCTCATACCCCATTAGTCGCTCGCTCGCTATTGTAACTCGCCGAGGCGCTCGGCCTGGTCGATATTGTCCTTGGTCACCATAAAGGGTGTGAGCAAGGTGACGCTGTCAGGCTTGGTGCCATCGCGCAGGAACGACACCATCTGCTGCATGGCGCCGCGGCTCTGCCCACCGGGAGACTGCTCAACGGTGCCGACCAGATCGCCGGACTGAACCGCTGCCAGGGCCTCGGGCAGCGCATCGAAGCCGAGGATCGGGATGTTCAAGCCGGCATCCTTCACCGCCAGGGCGGCGCCGAGGGCCATATCGTCGTTCGCAGCGACGATAACGTCAGGTGGCGTGTCGAGTCCCGCCAAGCCGGCCTCGGTCACCGAGGCCCCCTGATCGCGGGCGAAGTTGGCAGTTTGCTCAAACACGAACTTGTACTTGTCGGCGGCGCCGTCGAGCACGTTATGGACGCCGGCGTTGCGGTCGATCGCCGGGCTGGCGCCTGGCTGACCCTGCAAATTGAAGACAGTGGCGCCGTCGGGGAACATCTTCATGATGATATTCGCCTGAGCCTCACCGCCGAGGACATTGTCCGCGCCGACATGGGCGAGGATGCCTGGGACGCCCTCAACACTCCGGTCGATGGTGATGACCGGAACGCCGGCATCTACGGCCTGCTGAAGCGCCGGGGCCAAGGCCACCGCGTCCAACGGGCTGATAATGATGCCATCGACGCCACGGGTGATGGCGGCTTCGATGTCCGCCGTTTGCTTGGGCGCACTGTTTTGCCCGTCCGATTCCATCAGCGTGATGCCGCCTAGGGCTTCCGCTTCGGCCTGCAGCTGCTTCTGCATATGCACAAAGAACGGAAATTCCAGGCTAGGTAGTGACGTTGCGATCGTAAGATCCTGAGCACTGGCCGCAGGCGCCGATAGCGCGCCGGCGATAAGTGCGGCCGCGGCGATGCCAAGTCCTTTGCGCAGCATAGTTTCCTCCTGATTTTTGTTGGTAACGGTATTGTATGATTATAAGAACCCAGATGGGACACGCGCGCAAGAGCGTCCTGCGAGGCTTCAGGCGAGGCGTTTCCGGACCGCCCGCCAGATATCCTCGGCCACCTTGTCGATCGCCGCATCGGCGGCGACGACGGCACAACGGTCCGGCTCTCGCCGAGCGATATCGAGGAATCCATCGCGCAATCTATTGTGGAAGTCGATGGTCATTCGCTCATAGCGGTTTTCATTCGGGCCACGCGCCATGGCGCGCTCGAGGCCCCGCTCCGGGGGCAGGTCGAGAATGATCGTCAGATCGGGGCTGAACTCACCAACGACAAGGCGATAGAGCTGCTCGATGGGCTCGCGTCCAAGACCGTGGCCGTAGCCTTGATAGGCCATGGTCGAGTCGGCAAAACGGTCGCTAATGACCCAGTCGCCGCGATCAAGGGCCGGCCAAACTGTGGTCACCAGGTGCTCGCGGCGGGCGGTGAAATGCAGGAGCGCCTCACTCATGGCGTCCCAGCGGTCGGTGGCCCCGGAGACCAGCATGTCACGAATCGCCTCAGCCGCCGGCGAACCGCCGGGTTCGCGGGTTTGCACGACGCTGCGGCCGTCAGCACCGAGCCGCTCGGCCAGGCGCCGCACTTGAGTCGATTTGCCGGCGCCCTCCCCGCCCTCGAAGGTAATGAAACGGCCGCGGGTCACCCTAGTCTCACCGAGCGTCTAATTCGTTGACGAGCCGAATATGAGATAGCTGATGGCGCCGCCGATACGGCCAAAGAAGTTGAGGTCCGCGACATCGGAATCCGCATACAAAGGACGCTCGATGGGGTCAAACTCGGGTCCGGTGATAACCAGGGAAGCGATCTGGGCCCCCTTGGCGACCGGGGCCGGCACCGGGCCATCGTAGGACACCGCAACCTTCATTTCCTTGCGGGCCTTACGGGGTAGAGTCACCGTTAGGTCTTCTTCAAGAACCAGGGGCACGTCGGCGGCCTCGCCGAGCCAGATATCCGCCATATCAACAACTTCACCGGCTGTGAACAAGGGGTAATTTTCGAACTCACGGAAACCCCAGCCGATAAGCTTTTCCGCTTCCTCACCGCGGTCTCGCACGGATTCGAGACCATTGAGCACGACGATCAAGCGACGCTCGCCTCTTGCCGCGGAGGCGGCCAGGCCGTAGCCCGATGCCTCGGTATGACCGGTCTTCAACCCATCGGCACCCAAGCTCTTGTAGAGCAAGGGGTTTCGATTGCCCTGGCGGATTTCGCTAAAGGTGAAGGTCTTCTCACTGAAGAGCGGATAATATTCCGGGAAATCGTCGATCAAGTGCCGTGCGAGCAGCGCAAGATCCCGCGCGGTGGTGACATGTTCCGGATCGGGCAGACCCGTAGCGTTGCGAAACACGGAGTTGTCCATGCCGAGTTCGCGGGCCTTTTCGGTCATCAAGTCGGCGAAGGCTTCCTCGGTACCGCCCAGTGCCTCCGCGATGGCGACGGATGCATCATTACCCGACTGGATAATGATACCGCGCAACAGGTCTTCGACCGTAACCCGCTTGCCGACCTCGACGAACATTTTCGAGCCGCCCGTTCGCCACGCCTTTTCAGAGATCTCAATCTCGTCATCCAAGGCTAAGCGTTCATCACGCAGCCTCTCGAAGACCATGTAGGCGGTCATGATCTTACTCATCGAGGCCGGAAACATGATTTCGTCGGCGTTCTTTTCGAACAACACGGCGCCGGTCTCGTAGTCGATCAAAAAGGCCTGCTTGGCCTTAGTTTCGAACGACCATGCCGGTGCCGCCGCGACGGCGAGCGCGAATGCGATGCTAAACGCGAAAAGGCTGCGGATCACATATTTCATAGCCATGTCGAAGCTCGATTTCTGTGCATGTTCTCTGTCTTGCGGCGGGTCGGGCGGGAGTTCCCGCTCGCCTATTCTACAACAAGTTGGGCGTTCGGAATGCCGGCGCTGTTCACTTCCGCCAGAATGGTATCGGCGACACCGACGTCGCGCAGAGGACCGAGGCGTACACGATAGAGGTCCAAGCCCCCAGCCTGGATCCGGCTAATGTTGGTGACGCCCAGGTGATAGAGCTTATCGCGCAGACGCAGGGCGTTGGCGAAGTCACCAAAGGCACCGACTTGGACGAAGATGGCGGAATCACTAACCGGGAGAACCGTGACCGCGGTGGATAGCGGTGACTCGGATACGCTTGGGCGAGGTATCGGCGCGGCCGACTTCGCCGCCGGCAGGACCGCGTCTGCCGAGGGCGCATCGGAAAGGGGCTTGGTCGTCACTCCTTGCCGCGGCGAGGCGGCGATCGCCACCTGTCGCTCGCGCCCTTGCGGTGAATTCAGTGCGGCCAGCTTCAGATTACGGCTTTCGTCCGGCAGTATGTCGACGCGAACCTTTGCCGTGCCCTGGTTGCGAAATCCTAGAAGACCGGCGGCGCGCCGTGAGACGTCGATAATGCGACCGCGGGCGAACGGGCCGCGATCGTTGATGCGAAGCACGACGGAGCGGCCGTTGTCGAGGTTGGTAACGCGAACGGCGCTGGGCATCGGCAGGGTGCGATGCGCCGCGGTTAGCTGGTTCATGTCATAGCGTTCGCCATTGGCGGTGCGCCGACCCTGGAAATCCTGGCCATACCAGGACGCGATGCCGGACTCGCTATACTCGAAGTCTTCGGCCGGGTAATACCAACTGCCACGAACCTGATAGGGCGAGCCGACTTTGTACTCGCCGGCGCTCTTCGACTCGGTAGCCTGCGACTTTTGGACCCGTTTGGTGGCGTGCGCCAACAGTTGCGTCTCGGCGCAGGCCGCAAGAGCAAAACAACACAGCACTGCAACGCCCATGGGGCGCATCAGACGCAACGGCTTCATTCGAAGTGATTTACCCCTCATCGACACCGTACCACCCTAGCCTATCGACCGGCGATTCGGTCGGAAAGAATGCCGACCGCAGTGGCGAAATAGAATGATCGGTTCCACTTCATGATGGTGCGGTAATTCGCGTAGGCCAGGTAAACAGGTCCGCTGTTCCGGCCCGGCCGAACCAGCGAGGCTTGCAAATCTCGGGTCGGCAAGTCACCGCCATCGGCGCGGCGGACACCAAGGGCCTGCCATTCAGACAAAGGTTTGGCGATCTTGAGATCGGCCAGCGCAAGATCGAATCCGTCGGGCAAGCGCACACGCCGGCCCCAGGTGATGTCATCGCGCCAGCCTAGGCTGGATAGGAAATTTGCCGCGGAGGCAAAGACATCCGAGCGGGTGCTCCAAATGTCCTTACGGCCGTCGCCGTCGTAGTCATAGGCATAACTGATGAAGCTGGACGGCATAAATTGGCTTTGGCCCATGGCGCCGGCCCAGCTGCCCTGCATTTCAGAGGCCGCGATATGCCCTTGGTCGATGATCTTGAGCGCGTTGATCAACTCGCGGCGAAAGTAATCGCTACGGCGCCCGTCATAGGCCAGCGTCGCCAGGGCGCTGATCACCGGAAAGCCGCCAGTGAAGTTGCCGTAGCTGGTTTCAATACCCCATAGGGCGACAATGAAACGAGGCTGGACGCCGAAGCGTTGCGAGACTTGCGCAAGGATATCCGCGTTCTCGGTCAACATGCGGCGACCCTGGGCAATCCGGGCGTCCGAGATCACACGGTCGATGTATTGATCGAAAGTAATCGTGCCCTCGGGCTGACGCCGGTCCAGTTCGAGAATCCGCGGAATCGGCGACACTCCCTCGAGAGCCGTGTCGAGCGTCGTGGGCGCGATACCCCCGACCAAGGCTTCCTGACGGAAGGTCTTGAGCCACTCGTCGAACGCAGCATCGGAGGTATTCGCGCTGGCAGCTTGACCCGACAACAAGGACAACAACAGGGGGGCAAGGGCCGCGAAACGGTAGATTGTCTTGTTCATGCGGTGGACCTCCGGCGAGTCGCAATGAGCCTTTGCGCATGTGCCACAGCATGGAACCGGGTGCAATGAACAACATCGCGCGCTGGGCCGTCCATCGAACCGGATTCCTCCATTATTATGGCTGTAGAGAATGGTCAAAATATTAATGAAGTGTTAATGGATGTTTTAAAGGGCAAATAATCCTGTTTACAATATATCCGGCACATTTTTGACACCGTTATTTCAGTATTCCATCCGCTATTATTGCCTCCCTAAGTAAAGGTGATTGGAGATGGGGGTACGCAGGATGCGTTGGAGCCTTATGGCCGTCATGGCCGTCGTCTTGGCGACCGCTGTTGTCGCTACTCCGGTTCAGGCAGAACAAGTGGAGACAGGTGACGTCGACGTCAACTTTTCGGGGCTGCTCGGGGCCTTACGCGCCAAGCTTATCGGTGTGGTCGAAGAACCGGAACCAGAGATCTCCGATGTGGAGGCCGAGGCCGAACCGGCGCTTGCCGAGGAGGATATCCCCGTCGTGACCGCGGAGAGCGAAACTCCGGCGCCCTCAAACCTGGTGGAGGAAGTGCAGATCCTGTTGGCCGATCTAGGCTATGCGCCCGGAAAGCCGGACGGCATTGCCGGGCCGGCGACCACTCGAGCGCTTGAACAATTTCAGCGGAATCAGGGGTTACCGGTCGATGGCGAGATGTCGGTGGAGTTGCTGACACAGCTGCAGGAAATTCGCGCCGCCGCCGACGCGCGCGATCAGCAGGGCAGCGAACCCATTGCCGTGGCTTCCGGCCCGGCGGCGGATGAAGAGAGCCAGAAGACCCCGTTGCTGGACACTGAAACGACCGAGCTGCCAACGGCCAAGGTGGATCGGTTCGAGATTATCGGGGTGTCACTGGGAGATAGCCTGGGCTCGGTGCGGCGGCTACGGCCATTTGAGCAAAAAGGCGAGTTGGACGAGACATCGCCGCTGGTTACGGCTTTTTTCGGCGGCAGCGATGGTGAGGTCCTGCGCAAGCTGGAAGTTCGCTTCGGGGCCGAGAACGAGACGATTTGGGTTCAACTCGAGCAGGGAAATTTCCCTATCGACGCCATTCCCGGCATCGTCGCGAATTTGTGCGAGCGGTATGGCGAGACAGCGGGTTGTACGAGCGATTTGGCGACACTGCAGTGCGATTCAGCGGCGTGTCGAAAGGGCCTGCACCTGCATGAGATGCAGTGGGTCGGCGAAAACGGCAAAGTGCTGGAGGCGGCGTTCTTTACCGGCGGAAGTTCGAGCGTGACGCAGGTCGTGCTGACGTTGAAAGACAATGAAGCGGTGCAGAGGATCGAACAGATCGCCCGCGAGTTGCAGTCGCGACCCGGCGCCAGCGCGTTCAAGCTCTAAACTTACCACGGCGGACAGCGTAAGACGACGCTTCCGCCCGTCATCAGCTCAGTATGCAGTATTACGTCCGCGATCCGTCTTGTCGTGATGGGACCGATCCAGGCGGGACAAATTGTCCCGGCTGGATCGTGGCGCAAGATAGGTGGGATAATTTGTCCCGCCTGTCTTTCAGCCGGTGCGGGCGATTGGTGCCTGGACGCCGATTTTGTCTAGGAAAGCTTGGCGAACGTCATCATCGGCGCCCTCCCAAGCCGAGAGCAGAGGGTCGATCCGTGGTTCAGCCTTCGGCTTCGGTTGGGTCTTCGTTTTCGACTTCGGCGCCGACAGTTGCTCGACGGCCTCGCGAAAAGTCCGAACTTTGCCGTCGTTCACCAAGGCGACTGCCCGGCGCTGCTCCTCGTGACTTAGTTCGGCGAGTGCGTCCAATTCAACGCCTTTGCGAAAGGATGGGGTGCCCCGAATGGCGTCGCGGACATCGGGGGCGACCAGTTCGGCGCGACGAATCGATCGGTTGATATGGCGTTTCGTCAGGCCGGTCCGCTCGGCCGTCTCAGAGGCGAAACCCCTCTCATATTGCGGTTTGGCGGACCCGCTATCGTACGCCCGAGCCTGTTCACGCTTGGCTTCGAAAATCTGCTTGCGGCGCAGCAGATGTTCGGCCCGCTCGCCCTCGCTAAGCTCAGCGCGCATGAGATTTTCATCGATTTCCCAGAGCAGCCGCTCATAGTCGTCGAGACGGTCGACCAAGATGACGTCGATTTCAGGCCAGGCGAGCCGGCGGCAAGCTTCCAGGCGGTGCAGGCCGGCGACGAGGGTGTAGCCATCGTCATCCTGGTCCCCATAGACAGATATGGGAGTCAGAAGCCCTAGCTCGGAGATGGACTCCATTAGGGTTTCTACCTGGGACTCCCTGAATTGGCGCAGACGCTCACCCACGATGATGCGCTCCAACGGCACTTTTCGAGTGATGGTTTTCGCGTCGTCCATTACGGCAGAATCCTGGTTAAACAAATGTGAATCACCGGGTTTCTCATACGCGCCGACTCGTGGAAACGTCCATGGTCCGTACGGCCCGGGAAACTTAATTGCGCCACGGCGAACCTGACCTAGATCAATGCAGCCGCCGGCCGGCCGGGATAACATTTTCGTGTAGCAATCCGCCATGCTACCTAGCATCGCATTCGGTTGCTGCATATTGCGGGCAGCGGAGGTTTATATGTCTATATTGAGAACCAATCGCAAGGGCGGGGCGCCGGTCCTGGTGTTGGCGGCCGTCGCGCTTGTTGCCTTCGGGGGCATGGCGTTGGTCGATGCAAAGCAAACATCCGCTCAGGAGCTAGTCAGCTCCGAAGCGGGTCGGATCGCCCGTGGAGCGAAGCTCTACGACAAGTGGTATGCGGTGACCGGTGCCGAGAAGCCGACAGAGACCCATCAGGCTTGGCCGGACTCCAATACCCAAAAGAGCGGCGATACGACCTGGCGGTGCAAGTCGTGCCACGGTTGGGATAACTTGGGTGCGGATGGCGCCTATGCCACCGGCTCCTATCAGACCGGTATCACCGGCGTCCGAGGAATGGCGGGTGCCGAGCCAGCCGCGATCGTCGCGGTCATGACGGACCAAACCCATGGTCTTGCCGACCTCATGGACGATCAGGACTTCGAAGATCTAGCCCTGTTCATTAGCAAAGGGCAGGTCGACATGGATCGCTATATCGACCGCGCCAGCAATGCGCCGAAAGGCGATGTGGCCAAAGGCGGGGCCTACTTCGAGACCGTCTGTGCGGGTTGCCACGGTGCCCAGGGCACGAAGATCAAGGACATGGATGCCCTTGGCGGGCTTATGGGGAACCCTTGGGAGATCATGCATAAGATCACCTTCGGCCAGCCGGATGAGGATATGCCGGCCCTCTACATGTTCGACCGTCAAGTGGCGGCGGATATCATGGCCTACGCGGCAACTTTGCCGAAAGAGAAATAGCGGTCAACAACGGGCGCCCTATCGATCAACGATAGGGCGCCACGTGCCTCGTCTCCACCCCGCCTCCCACATTGCAAGTGAGGTTTGCACCAAGCCATGATTGGTAAACTGTGGTCGTGGTTCTGGGGGCCGACGGCCAGATATGGCTGGGGCGCGATCTTTATTGTCGGCGGTATTGCGGGGGTGATCTTCTGGGGCGGTTTCAATACCTTCATGGAATATACCAACACGCTCGAATTCTGTGTCTCGTGCCACGAGATGCGCGACACCGTGTTTCCGGAATATAAAAAGACGGTCCATTTCACCAATCGTACAGGCGTACGCGTGGTCTGCTCCGACTGCCACGTCCCTAAGGACTGGACCGCAAAGCTGGTGCGTAAGGTTCAGGCGAGCAACGAGCTCTATCACAAGGTCGTCGGCACGATCGATACGCCGGAGAAATTCGAGGCCAATCGCCTGGCCTTGGCGCAACGTGTTTGGGCTTCTATGGAGGCCACCGATTCGCGCGAATGCCGCAACTGCCATTCCTTCGAGGCCATGGATTTCTCCTTGCAAGCGCGACGGCCGCAGGACAAACACCCTGAGGCGATGGAGGCGGGCAAGACCTGTATCAATTGCCACCAGGGAATCGCGCACAAGTTGCCGGCAGGCTATGACGACGACGACTGAGGGGCGCGCCGCCCCCAACGGCGGCTATTTGTATTCGGGATTATCGATCGCGAGTTTTGCCGCCGTTGCCCGGCGCAGTTTGTTGTGCAAGTCGTCGCGGTCCGGGCCTGGTTCGTCATAACGTCCAGCGCGAATGTCGGTGGCCAGGCGCCGCGAGGACTTCGCGGCAGGTTCTGATAGCCCCGCCGATTGTCGGTTTGCAGCGGTCGTGAGTTCGCGGAGCACGATATCCAAAGCCTGGGCTATGCGTCCGGCCTCGGGGTAAGCGGCTTCGGGCAATCGGGGCAACAAGATCTCACAGAATGCGTCACGGGCCGCGGCGAGGAGCGCGAGGGAGTCGGGTTGGGCTGGCATCAGGCCGCTCCAGTCATGTTGAGTATTTCGTGTTCGAGCTCGGCGAGCCGGCGGCCGAGTAAGGCGAACTCCAGGCGCGGCTCGACACCGCTGATGTGGCGGTCGGCTTGTTGAAGGGCGATGACCGCCCAGCGAATGTGCGCAGCCAGCTCCCAAAACGCGGCGCGTTCGGGGTCGACGAGCGGGCCGCCGGCTTCTTCGTAGCCGGTGTAGAAGACGGCGCGGGAGGCGATGCCGCCGGCCGCCCGTTTGGGGGTCCCGAAGCGCCAACATTTGGCGCAGAACCAACCGATGTCCTCATGCGGGTCGCTCCAGCCGGCGAATTCCCAGTCGAGGATGGCGACGAGTCCTTGTTCACCGACCAAATAGTTGCCGGTTCGGAAGTCGCGGTGGCAGAAGGTCGATATGCCCGGTTTGGGTCGGTTCAGCTCGAGATAGCGTAGCCCCCACTCAAGCACGGGATGCGCCGTGACGCGCTGATCGAGATGGTTGCGGCAGGTTTGGATGAGCCTAAGGGCAGGATCGGCCGGCGGCACGGGTGGGTCGATCGCCGCCGGCGTCATGCGATGGATCCTGGCCAGGGAGGCAGCCAGGTCGAGGGCGAGTGCGGCGTGATCGATTGCAGGCGGCCGTTCACGCAAGATGTGGCGTGGATCGGCGGTGCCGGGACAGTGGCGCATGAGATAATAAGGGGCATCGCGGGCCGCGCCGGGGGCGGCGAGCCAAAGCGGCTCCGGAACCGGGACGCCGGCCTGCCAGGCGGCCTGATGAATAGCGAACTCATGGCCGATCGGAATGCTGTCTGGCAAACCCGATGGCCCCGGCGCCCGCAAGACGAGCGTTTGCGAGCCGGCGACGGAGCCGCCGGCGATGTCGGCATCGAAGGCCCAACTCTGTTTTACCGCACCGCCGGGCAGGCGCCGAAGGGCCCCCAAGCGAACCCCGCCGGCGCCAGTCTTGGCGGCGATAAAGGCGACTAAGTCGGCTTCGTTCAACCCTCGCCCTTTCTCAAGCCACCCTGCCCTGCATCATTCGGCCTGTTGAGCCGCTCTCGAAAAAGCCACATGGAAACGATCAGTGTGAGCAAGGCGGTGGCCGCCGCCTCGCGCCAGCGGCCAAAAACAATCGCCAAAGTCAGAATACCTGCCTGCAGCATGATGAAGCTGACCGCCTGATTGACGAGATAGCAGATCAACCTGACGGAACGCCAGCGCGCCCGCCAAACGCCGGTGAAGGTGAAGACAAAGACGATCAGCCAGGTGAAGAACAAGGTCAAGTTGACCGGGTCGTCCGGGTCAAACCGGCCGACCAAGTCGCCGGCGAACTCTATGACACCATTCATCTGCCGCTCTCCTTCGGCGCCAAAATCTTCGCGCATTGCGGCCAAAGTTTGGCAAGACGGGACCTGTGGGAAAACACTCGCCCTTGCCTTGACGCCGCAATGCGCCCAGTTATTCAGCATGTATATCGATATCTATGCCGACACTATCTGCCCATGGTGTTTCCTTGGTAAACGTCGGCTTGAGAAGGCACTGGCGCGGCGACCGGAGGCGAAATTTACGCTGCGCTGGCGGCCGTTCCAGCTGGATCCAGAACTACCGTCGGAGGGTGTCTCCTATGCTGCCTTCGTGGCCATGAAGTTCGGGGGGTCGGCAAAAGCGCGGCGGTTCTACGAAGCCCTTGACGACGCCGGACGGGCGGATGGGATTGACTTCAGGCTCGATCTCATGGAGCGCGTCCCGAGCAGTCTGGCGTCGCATCGGCTGATCAAGTTCGGCGCCGCGGCCGGTATCCATGGGCCTTTGGTGGAGGCGATCTTTAGCGGCTATTTTTCGGCCGGCCTCGACATTGGAGACAGGGATACGCTGGTCAAAATCGCCATTGCTTGCGGTTTGGATGGCCGAAGCACGGCCGCGTATCTGGATTCCGAGGCGGACTTGGCGGAGGTGCGTGCCGATTATCTGCGGGCGCGACGCTTGGGCATCGATGGCGTGCCCTGGTTCGTTGTAAATGGCGACTATGCGCTCGCCGGCGCGCAAGAATTCGAAGCTTTTCTGCCGCTGCTGGACCTTGCCGTGATGGACGCGAAAGCGGCGTAGGCTCACGCCGCCCTACTGCGCCGCCTCAGCCGCCGGGCCGGCAATTTCGCTAAGCTTGAGCAGCAGGCGCCGGATGCCTTGCAGGCGGCGTTTTTCGTCGGCCCAATCCCGGCGGTAAACGAGCTTGTGGTCGGGGCGGAGACTGACGCTGCCGGCCTGGCTGGTGATGAAACCAACAAGAGCGGCCGGGTCGGCGAAGCTGTTGTCGCGGAAAGTCAGCACCGCCCCCTTCGGGCCGGCGTCCAGCTTCGCGACGCCGGCGATCCGGCACAATTGTTTTAGGCCGACGATGTTGAGGAGGTTGTCGACTTCAGCCGGCAGCGGGCCAAAGCGGTCGATCATCTCGGCGGCGAAACTATCCAATTCGCCCTGATCAACGAGGTTGGCGATGCGGCGGTAGAGCCCGAGGCGAACGCTGAGATCTTGGACGTAGGGCTCAGGGATGAGCACCGGCGTGCCGACGGCAATCGTCGGGGTCCAGTCGGGTTTGCCTTCGGCCACTTCAGCGGTGCCGGCATCGCGGGCGGCGGCGACGGCCTCCTCCAACATTTTCTGGTAGAGCTCGACGCCGACCTCCTTGATGTGCCCGGACTGCTCATCGCCCAACAGATTGCCGGCGCCGCGAATATCGAGATCATGGCTGGCGAGGGAGAAACCGGCGCCAAGGGTATCCAAGGTCTGCATGACGTCGAGACGCTTGCGGGCGGACTCAGTCAAGGGACGGTCCACCGGCAATGTGAGGTAGGCGTAGGCACGGGTCTTGGAGCGGCCGACACGGCCGCGGAGCTGGTAAAGCTGAGCCAGACCGAACATGTCGGCGCGGTGGATGACGATGGTGTTCGCGGTGGGAATATCGAGGCCGGACTCGACGATGTTGGTGCTCAGCAGGATTTGAAATTCGCCCTCGTAAAAGGCGCTCATGACCCGTTCGAGTTCGGCGGCCGGGAGCTGGCCATGGGCGACGGCGATCTTGACCTCCGGCACTAGGGATTGGAGCCGCTCGTGGAGTGCAGCGATGTCCCTCAGGCGTGGGCAGACATAGAAGATCTGACCGCCACGGAAATGCTCACGCATGATCGCTTCGCGGATGATCACCGGGTCATACGGCAAGACGAAGGTCCGCACGGCGAGACGATCGACCGGCGGCGAGGCGATAAGGCTCAGTTCCCGCACCCCAGTGAGGGCAAGCTGCAAAGTGCGGGGGATCGGCGTGGCCGTGAGGGTCAGCACGTGGACGTCGTTACGGAGCTGCTTAAGCCGTTCTTTCTGAGAGACCCCGAAATGCTGCTCTTCATCGACAATAAGGAGTGCCAAGTCTTTGAATTTAATTGACTTAGCCAGGATCGCATGGGTGCCGATGATGATATCGACCTGGCCGTTCGCAAGGCCCTCTTTCGTGGCGCGGGCGTCCTTAGATGCGACTAAGCGTGAGAGTTGCTCGATCCGGATCGGCAGGCCGGCAAAGCGCTCGCTGAAAGTCTGGTAGTGTTGGCGGGCCAGCAAGGTGGTCGGTACGACGACCGCCACCTGCTGGCCATTCATGGCGGTAATGAACGCGGCGCGGAGAGCGACCTCGGTCTTGCCGAATCCGACATCGCCGCAAACCAGGCGATCCATAGGGCGCCCGGATGACAGGTCGGCCAGAGTGTCGCCGATCGCGCGATCCTGGTCGTCGGTCTCGGAGAACGGAAAGCGGGCAACGAACTCCTCGTAGAGGCCGGCTTGCGGGGTCAACCGTTGGCCCTGGCGGAGCTGACGGGCCGCGGCGACCTCAAGCAGCTTGGCTGCGATATCGCGGATGCGTTGCTTGACTTGGGCTTTGCGAGCCTGCCAACCGGAGCCGCCGAGACGGTCAAGGGGAACGCCCGCGTCCTCAGAGCCAAAGCGAGACAGGACCTCGAGGTTTTCGACCGGCAGGAATAGTTTGTCGTTGCCGGCATAAACCAGGCGCAGGCAGTCATGGGGCGCGCCGGAGATCTCCAGGGTCTCGAGGCCCTCGTAGCGGCCGATGCCGTGATCGGCGTGGACCACCAGGTCGCTTTGGTTGAGGCTGGAGACTTCGGAGATAAAATCGTCGGCGCGGCGGCTGCGGCGGGGTCGGCGCGCCAGACGGTCGCCGAGAATGTCACGCTCGGTAAGGATGGTCAGCCCGTCGACCGTGAAGCCGGTCTCGAGGCCAAGGATGACAACGGCAATTGTACGCGGCGACAAGGCTTGGGCTTGTTGCCAGCCGGCGGCCTCGACGACAGGCTCGATCTCATGGTCCCGCATTAGGCGCAGCAGGCGATCGCTGGAGCCGGCGCTGTAAGCCGTCACGAGAACACGTTGGTGCTTGCGGTGCTCGTTGTTGAAGCGTTCGCGAACGGTATCGAACAGTTTGACGTCAGGCCGGCTGCGGGCATCGGTGAAATCGGCGGCGCGCTTGCCACCGAGATCGACCACCCCGTCCTGCCCGGCGGGCGCGCCGAAGCCTGAGAAAGCGCCGGATGGGCAGTGGGCGAGCGCGCTCGACCACTCGTCGGCGGTTAGATACAAGGCGTCGGGCGCCAAAGGGTTATAGATCATGCCTTCGAGCGAGGCATCACGGCCCCGCTTGCGTGCCGATAGGTCTTGCCTGGCCTGGAAATACTCTTGAATCAGCTCCAGACGTGCGGTGATGGCTTCCTTGCACTGGTCGTCGAGAAGGAGCGGTGTGGCCGACGGGAGATAGTCGAAAACGGTATCGAGCCGCTCATAGAACAGCGGCAGCCAATGTTCCATGCCGGGGTGACGGCGGTGGTCGCTGACCGACTCATAGAGCAGGTCGTCGTCGCGGACGGCACCAAACTGCTCCCGATAATGTTTGCGGAAACGTTCAACGGCCGCGTTGGTCAGCAATACTTCGCTGGCCGGAACCAGGGTGACGCCGGCATAGGCTTCCGTGGTGCGCTGACTGAGCGCATCGAAACCGCGCAATCCGTCGAGATCATCGCCAAAAAAATCGAGACGTATCGGTTCGCTGGCGCCGGGCGGGAAGATATCGACAATACCGCCACGAATAGCGAACTCGCCAGGCTCCCGGACCGTGCCGGCGCGGCGATAGCCGCCGGTGGCCAAGAATTTGCTGAGGTCATCGAGCGGGAGCCGGCTACCCTTCGCCAAGTCAAGGCGCGCCTCGGCCAAGGCTGTGCGCGGTGGGACGCGTTGCAGAATCGCGCTGACGGTGGTGAGGATTGCGCGGGGCTTGGTGCTCGATCCGGCCGCCAGAGCGGTGAGCGCGGCTAGGCGCCGGGCGGCGACCTCGGCATGGGGCGGCACCCGGTCGTACGGTAGGCAATCCCAAGCGGGTAAGGTAATGATCTCGGCCGCCGGCGCGAAAAAGCTCAAAGCCTCGGCAGCCCGCGCCATGCGGGTTTCTTCGCGGGCGACGAAAAGCAGGGTCTGGTCGGGACCGCCGGCATGCAGCAGCTCAGCCATGGCCAAGGCATCGCAGCCTTCCGGGGCGCCGGTGAGCCGAGTCAGGCCAGCCGCAGACAGGGCCGGACGTAGCTCAGGCAGGAAGTTGTTAGGGCCGGGCATCGCTGTGTTTTAGCAAGTCCATGATTTCATTGTCCCATTGCTCCGGCACCGGCTTGCGGCCGCTGATCCACATGAAAAGGTCGGGATTTTCGGCCTCGAGCAACCGCTCGTATAATGCGAGCTGGGATTGGGTCAGTGCCGGCAAATGGCGGTCGACAAAACGGCTCAGCAAGACATCGAGCTCCTTCGTCCCAGTGTATTTGCTGCGGTAGACAAGCCGCTTCAGTCGCGGGTCGGAGAGTTCTGGCATGGGGCTTCGGACTGGCGTTCAAAGAGGGTCGCAGGAGCGCTCGCCTGGGCTGCGTTTGTAGGATATAGGACTTGCGACCAGCGCTGTCAGCATTCCTTTCCGATGGCTCGCCCGATGCGTCCAGAGATCCTGTTCCCCCTGTTTGCCCCGGTTACCCGTTTGCCGGGGGTTGGGCCGCGTATCGCCAAGCTGGTGGAGCGGGTGGCTGGGCCTCATGTGGTGGACCTGTTCTGGCATGTGCCGGTCGGGCTCATCGACCGCCGATACGCGCCAACCGTCGACGAGGCGATAGAGGGGCGGGTGGCGACGCTGACGGTTACGGTCGACCGTCACCAACCATCGCCGCCGCGTAATCCGCGGGTGCCCTATCGGGTCCGTTGTTTCGACGATACGGGCAGTATCCAACTGGTGTTTTTCCATGGCCGCGCCGACTATCTCAAACGGCTGCTGCCGGAGGGCGCCGCGCGCGTGGTCAGCGGGACGATCGAGCGGTTCGGCAGCGAACTGCAGATGACCCATCCGGACTTTATCGCCACGCCGCAAGAGCTGGCCAAGGTGCAGACCGTGCAGCCGGTTTACGGCCTGACCGGGGGGCTGAGCCTGAAAGTGTTGGGCAAGGCTATCGAGGCGGCGTTGGCCCGGGCACCGGACCTGCCGGAATGGCAGAATGCCGCCTACAAGGAGCGGGAGGGGTGGCCCGGATGGCGCGCGGCCCTGCATGCCGTGCACAAACCCCAGGAACTCGTTGACCTTGAGCCGAGCGCCCTGCCCCGGCGGCGCCTGGCCTATGACGAATTGTTGGCGAGCCAACTGGCCATCGCCCTGGCACGCGCACGCATGCGGCATCGCAAGGGCCGGCCGATCCGGGGCAACGGCAGGCTGCGGGCGAAGGTGTTACAGGCGTTGCACTTCTCACTGACCGGTAGTCAGAGCATGGCGCTGGCGGAGATCGACGGGGATATGGCGTCCGATAAGCGGATGTTGCGGCTGTTGCAGGGCGATGTCGGCAGCGGCAAGACGGTGGTGGCGTTTCTGGCGATGTTGAGCGCGGTCGAGAGCGGTGCCCAGGCGGCCTTGATGGCGCCAACCGATATCCTGGCGCGGCAGCATTACAGGACGATCGCACCGCTGGCGGCGGCGGCCGGGATTGAGGTGGCGCTGCTGACGGGCCGTCACCGCGGGTCAGCTCGGGAGGCGCAATTGCAAGGGCTGGCGAATGGCGCGGTGGCGCTTGCGGTCGGCACCCATGCGTTGTTTCAAGAGGATGTGGCATTTCACAACCTGGCCCTGGCGGTGATTGACGAACAGCACCGGTTCGGCGTGCATCAACGCATGATGCTGGCCGGTAAGGGGGCGGCAGTAGACATGCTGGTGATGACGGCGACGCCGATCCCGCGGACCCTGATGCTGGCGGCCTATGGCGATTTGGACGAATCCCGGCTGACGGAGAAACCGCCGGGGCGGCAACCCATAGACACCCGCGCGATGCCGCTGGAAAAGCTCGACCAGGTGGTCGATGCCGTGGGCCGGGCCATGGATGGCGGGGCGAAAGTCTACTGGGTTTGCCCGTTGGTGGAAGAAACGGAGGATAGCGGCCTGGCGGCGGTGACGGAACGCCACGCGACGCTGAAGGCGCGCTATGGCGAGCGCGTCGGGGTCGTGCATGGCCGGATGAAGGGCCCGGATAAGGACAAGGTCATGAACGCGTTCGCCGATGGCGACGTGGATTTGCTGGTCGCGACGACAGTGATCGAGGTCGGCGTGGACGTGCCGGAAGCGACGGTGATGGTGGTCGAGGACGCCGAGCGCTTCGGCTTGGCCCAGTTGCATCAGCTACGTGGCCGCATCGGCCGTGGCGACAAGCCGTCGACTTGTTTGCTGCTTTATGCCTCGCCGGTCGGGGCGACGGCGAAGGCGCGACTGAAGGCGTTAAGGGATACGGATGATGGCTTCGTGATCGCCGAGCAGGATCTGAAGTTGCGGGGCGCCGGCGACGTGTTGGGGACCAAACAATCCGGCCTGCCGGGGTTTCGCCTGGCTGATCTTGCGGTGCATGGCGACCTGCTGGCAACGGCGCGCGATGACGCCCGACTAATCGTGGAAACCGATCCGGAGTTGCGGACGGCACGCGGCGAAGCACTGCGGACGCTGCTGTATTTGTTCGAGCGGGACGCGGCAATTCTGACTGCTCGAGCGGGATGAAGGCTCGCCCCGCCGTCACATCGTCGAGCTTGTTGGATCCGTTGATCAGTCGGACGGGCACGCCAATGAAAGCGTTATGTTCCGTTCTCGACCTCGATGTAAACCTCGATTGGGTCAATGACTGAATGTCTTTCCTTCGCCTTTGCGGCTTCTGACGATCCAAGCGTCGCCTTCATCTTCTCGAGGTCGACACCCTCCCAAACGATCGAAACCTCGTTCTTCCCGCTGTGCCTGAAGATCCGATAACTGGAACTAAAGCTCTGGAACACTTCCTGACGCTCGCTTCCACCAGCAAGCCATGTATCCATGTCGCCCACGGCGTGGGTTGCAACCACTCTCGTCATATCAGTCTCCCCGTGTTCGGATTGTCCCGAAGTTGGGCCATAGTACAACCTCACCTCTCGGACGCACACGGAGATTTCGGTGGAAACACGGGAGCGCCTCCTGGGATGCCCGGCGTTGACTGGGCCACCAGACACCATAGCCTAGCAACATGACCCCGGCGCTGCGATTGGATTCCGGCCAATATCGGTTAGGCTCTCGCTGTCGTGGCCAGACAGCAGGAAAAGTGGGAGGACGTCATGAAAATTCCGGAGAACGAGGTTCCGGGTCCGAAGCGGGACTATGTCGGCTATGGCAGGAACGTGCCCAAGGTCGTGTGGCCGGGCGATGCCCGGGTCGCCATCAACATCGTCATTAACAACGAGGAAGGCTCGGAGGTCCACTCGGCCGCCGACGGTCGAAATGAAGGGGCGCTCGGCGAAATTCCCTACGTCATGGACGCCAAGTACCGCGATCTCTCGATGGAATCGGTATACGAATACGGCTCGCGCGCCGGTATCTGGCGCCTCCAACGTTTGTTCGACAAGAAGAACATACCGGTCACCTTTTTCGCCGCCGCCGTGGCGCTCGAGCGCAACCCCGAGGTCGCGGCGTGGCTGCGTGACAGCGCCCACGAACCCTGCAGTCATGGCTGGCGATGGGAGGAGGTGTGGCTGCTCTCGCGCGAGGAGGAGAAGGCACACATGCGCGCGGCAATCAAATCCTTCGAGCAGACCTGTGGGAAGCGGCCGCTCGGCTGGTATTGCCGCTACGGTCCCTCGGTCAACACACGCGAATTGCTCGTCGAGGAGGGGGGCTTCGTCTACGATTCCGACGCCTATAACGACGACCTGCCCTATTATGTCGAGGTCATGGGCACCCAGCATCTGGTCGTGCCCTATTCGCTGACCTACAACGACGTCGGCTTCGTCATGGCGCAAGGCTATGGCAGCCCAAGCGATTTCTATGATCTGGTGAAACGCGGCTTCGACTACCTATGGGCGGAGGGCGAGACCCACCCTCGGATGATGAGCATTGGCCTGCACCCGCGGCTGATCGGACAGGCCGGGCGAGTCTCGGGCCTCGCGGACTTTATCGACTACGCACAGAACAAAGGCGGCGTATGGTTCGCAACCCGCCTCGAGATCGCTAACTGGTGGAACGACCACCACGAGGAATTTTCGACATGAGGGCCGGCGTGCCGATCCGGATTAGGCCGGATCGCGCTTACGCTCCTTGACCGCCGCCGCTCTAACAGTCGGCGCGTCGCCGTTGGACTTGGCGACTAATTTTATGTCCTGTTGCTCTTCGGAGCGCTTGTCCGGTGGGGTTACGATGCCGCCGGAGATAATCATCTTCGCGCCCTCCTCCACCGACATGCTGAGGTAGATGAGCTCGGTTTTGGGGATGAACAACAGGAAGCCGGACGTGGGATTCGGTGTGGTCGGTAGGAAGACGTTCACAACCTCGTCCGACGTGGTGTTTTGAACCTCACCTTCGGTCGTGCCGGTGACGAAGCCGAGCGCCCACATGCCGCGTCGCGGGTATTCCAGCAACACCACTTGGCGGAAGGCCTCCGACTTGTGGGCGAGAATGGTCTGGAAGATCTGCTTGATGGCGCCATACACCCCTCGGATGACGGGCATGCGGTGGAGCAGGCGCTCGCTGAGACTAAGTAGTGAGCGGCCGACAAATAGGGTCGTCAGGGCGCCGATGCCGGTCAGCACGATGATCGCGACTATGAGACCGATGCCGGGAAGACCGAACGGCAGATAGGTATTCGGATTGTATTGTGCCGGGATGAAGGGGGTTATCCGGCGATCGACGAAGCCGAGGAACTGCCAGGTTAGGAAAAGCGTAATCCCGATTGGCGCCGCGACCAACAGGCCGGCCAGGAAGTAGCCGCGCAGGCGCGACAGAAAACCGCGGTGATATTGGCGGTCATCCGCCGTGCCGCCCTCGCCTGCCGGTTGGTTTTTCCCTGGATCCATCGACTTCATCAAGACTTCCGAGTCATCATCGCCCGCGGGCGCGAGCCACGGACAATGATATGGGATTAATCGCCGCATGTTACATTACTTCGATCCATAGGAACCGAAACATTGTTGCGAGCAGGTTAACGGGAGACGCGAATGCGGCTGGAAAACAAGGTGGCCATCGTGACCGGCGCCGGATCGGGCTTTGGCGAGGGTATTGCCAAGCGTTTCGCCGAGGAAGGCGCGAAAGTTATCGTTAACGATATCAATCGGGAGGCCGGTGAGAAGGTCACCGCGGCGATTGTGTCGTCCGGGCGAGAGGCGCGGTTCCTGGCGGCCGATGTTTCGAAAAGCGACGCGGTCCGGGGGTTGGTGGAGGGTGCGCTCTCGGCATTCGGGCAGCTTGACGTCATGGTTAACAATGCCGGTATCGCGCAACGTGCCGGGCCGATGCTGGATACCAGCGAGGCCGATTTTGATCGGATCTACGCCGTGAACGTGAAAAGCATCTATCTTGCTGCGGTTCATGTCCTGCCGGTTTTTCGCCAACAGGGCAGTGGCGTGTTTCTCAACACCGCCTCGACCGCGGCCCTGCGGCCGAGGCCGGGGTTGGCCTGGTACAATTCCAGCAAGGGTGCCGTGGTCACGATGACGAAGTCGATGGCGGTCGAGTTGGCGGCAGAAGGCATTCGGGTCAACGCGCTGTGTCCGGTGGCCGGCGAGACCGGGTTGCTGTCGGAATTCATGGGCGGTGAGATCACCGATGCGGCGCGGCGGAAATTTATCGCGTCGATACCGATGGGCCGGCTTAGCACGCCGTGGGATATCGCCAATGCGGCGCTTTACCTATGCTCGGACGAGGCAGCCTTCATTACCGGCGTGTGCTTGGAAGTCGATGGCGGGCGATGCATTTAGCGGGATAAGTCATCCGGCGATGACGAGGCCCGAAACACGCCGGCGTGCGGTAGCTGCCACGGTTGGCACATTGCTGGTGGCGACCGGGTTCTTTTCCGCGGCAGCGCTGTTCAACGGGTTCCCACTGGTGTTCCCCGATACCGGGGGGTACGTGGCGATGGGCGCCCCGACTTTCAGATCACCTTTTTATGGGATCTTGATCCGGTTTTTTCATTTAAAGACAAATCTTTGGCCGATTGTGTTCGTGCAGAGCTTTGCTGTCGCACACCTGCTCTACATCACAGTACGGGTGGTGTTTGGCGGCAATTCCGCACGCCGTTTCTTGGTATTGGCCGCCGTGCTGACGGCGCTGACTAGTTTGCCGTGGTTTTCCGGACAGATCATGCCGGATATTTTCGCCCCGATTCTCGTCCTGAGTCTGTTTTTGCTGGCTTTTGGCCGAGCGGAGCTCAGCCGGTTCGAGATGGCTTATTTTTTCATGCTGGCATCCGGGTCGATCGCCGTGCACACGACGCATCTGCCGCTCTCCTTAGGACTGGTACCGGTCGTGCTTGTCGCGTCGGTTCCGTTGCGGCGATGGGACAACTTTCGGATCGGTATTCTGGGGTTGATGGCGGGGCCACCGGTATTGGCGGCATTGGCATTGGCCGGCGTCAACCTCGCCGTACATGGGGTACCGTCCATTTCTCCCGGTGGTCCGGGCTTTTTGCTGGCGCGGTCCTACGCCGATGGGCCGGCCTACCGTTATTTGCGTGAGGTCTGCCCGCAGGCTGGATATCGACTCTGCGCGTCCCTGGACCAGCTATCGCAGGATACGGAGGTCTTTCTGTGGTCGCCGAAGAGCCCGTTCAAACAGGCGAATGGGTTCGTCACGCTACAAGACGAAGCCGCCGAGATCGTCAGAGAGGCGACCAAGGCCTATCCCGGAATTCAGACCAAGGCCGCGGTGCGCCATTGGTTGACCCAGCTCGTGACCTTCCGGACGGCGACGGAGCTGATTTCATATGTCGACAAGAGTTCGCCGAGCCAAGTATTGCAAGCCAGGTTTGGCGGGACCTATGCGGCCTATACGAATTCGCGGCAAAGCCTCAACCAAATCCCCATTGAGCAGCTTGGTCGGGTCGGCAATATTGTCGTCGCCGCTAGTTTGGCCCTTGGACTGTGGCTGACGATTGTCTTTGGGCGCCGCCGGCAATGGGTGCGCGTGGCGTTGTTCGGTAGCATCGTTATGGCATTGTTAGGTAACGCCATACTCACGGGTCCGATCTCGGCTGTTTTCGACCGCTATCAAAGTCGGTTGATATGGCTACTCGTTTTCTATGCCGTCGCCGGACTGCTTTGGTTCAATGGCGAGCGAATGCGATCAATCAGGAGCTGAACCAGCGATGACCCTGCATGCAGACAAACGGGCTGAACAGGTCGAACTGACAGTCTTGATGCCGTGTCTGAACGAAGCCGAGACGCTGGAAATCTGCGTCAAGAAGGCACTTGGTTTTATGGAGCGGCACGAGGTGCGGGGCGAGGTGCTGATCGCCGATAATGGCAGCACGGACGGTTCCCAAGATATCGCGCGATCGCTCGGCGCGCGCGTGGTGCCGATCGAGAGCAAAGGGTATGGTGCGGCCCTCACCGGCGGTATTGGTGCCGCCTTTGGCCACTACATCATCATGGGCGATTCAGACGACAGTTATGATTTCGTCAATCTTATGCCGTTCCTCGAGAGGTTGCGTGCGGGCGACGAACTGGTAATGGGCAACCGCTTCAAGGGCGGCATCGCCCCGGGTGCCATGCCGCCGTTGCATCGGTATCTCGGGAACCCGGTGTTGACGGCGATAGGCCGGTTATTCTTCCGCAGCCCCTGCGGCGATTTTCACTGCGGACTGCGCGGCTTTAATGCCGATTCAATTCGGGCTTTAGACCTGAAGAGTACCGGGATGGAGTTCGCCAGCGAAATGGTGGTCAAGGCCACTCTGCAAGACCTTCGTCTGAGCGAAGTCGCGACCACGCTGTCGCCGGACGGGCGGACGCGGCCGCCGCATCTGCGCAGTTGGCGTGATGGCTGGCGGCATCTACGCTTTTTGCTGCTGTACAGCCCGCGTTGGCTGTTTTTCTATCCCGGTTTGGCGCTCTTGCTGCTTGGGTTGCTGGCGATGGCTGCGGTGTTACCGGGGCCGCTGGCCTTGGGTGCCGTGACCTTCGACGTGCATACGTTGCTGCTGGGCGGGGTGCTGGCGGTTCTGGGGGGGCAGGCGATCACGTTTGCGGCGTTGGCGAAACAGTTCGCGGTACGGGCAGGCTTGCTGCCGGTGGGATCGCGACTAACGTCGACGCTACTGCCGATATCGCTGGAGACGGTCCTGCTGGTCGGTGGCGCCTTGGTCGCGCTGGGGCTGGTCGGGATACTAGCGGGGGTGTGGGTCTGGCAGACGGTGCAGTTCGGGGATCTGCAAACCGGCAACATGATGCGGTTGCTGGTGCCGTCAACGACGGCGATCGTGCTCGGCTTCCAGGTCATGTTGACCGGTTTCTTCCGCAGTCTGCTGGATTTGGGCACGGTCTGATTCGAGTGCGGCGCTGATATGACCAATATTCTGGTAACCGGCGGCGCCGGCTATGTGGGCAGTCATGCCTGTAAGTGCATGGCCGGGGCCGGTTTTGTGCCCGTGGTCTGCGACGATCTCTCAAGCGGCCATAGGTGGGCGGTGAAATGGGGGCCGTTGGAACAGGGCGACATCGGCGACCGGGCGCATCTCGACGATGTATTTGCGAAATACCAGCCGGCGGCGGTGATGCATTTCGCCGGCTCGATACAGGTTGGCGAGTCGGTGGCAAACCCGGCGCTGTATTACCGAAACAATGTCGCCAATACGCTGACCCTGCTGGAGGCGATGCTGGCGCATGACGTGAAGAAGATCGTTTTTTCCAGTTCAGCCGCCGTCTATGGCGAACCGGACTCAGTGCCGATCGAGGAGTGGAGCCGGAAGGCGCCGATTAATCCCTATGGTGTGAGCAAGCGGCTGGCCGAGCAGATATTCGATGATTTCGGGCCGGCCTATGGCCTGCGTCACGCGAGTCTACGTTATTTCAATGCGGCCGGCGCCGATCCGGACGGTGAGATTGGTGAGGGGCACGACCCGGAGACTCACCTGATCCCGATTATCCTGCAGGCGGCTTCCGGTCAACGGGCCCGCCTCGACATATACGGCACCGACTACCCGACGCCCGACGGCACCGCGGTGCGCGACTATGTGCACGTAACGGACCTGGCGGCGGCCCATCTCGCGGCGCTGAAATACCTGCTCGGCGGCGGCGAGTCGGTGTGCCTCAATCTGGGCACGGGCAAAGGCTACTCGGTACGCGAGGTCATCGCCGCAGCGGAGGCGGTTTGCGGGACGCCGATACCGGCCCGGGAAAAGCCCCGGCGCGCCGGCGACCCCCCTGCCCTCGTCGCGGCGGCGGATCGGGTGGAGGATGTGCTTGGCTGGCGCCCGCAGTACTCGGATCTACGCCAGATCGTGGAAACGGCTTGGCGCTGGCATAATCGGCAGGCGTAACTTGGGCCGACCGTTTGCGGCATTCGGGAGCGGCGCGTAGGCTGGAACCCTCATATGGCTATGGCAGACGGTATCACATGGAATACACAGGGCTTGGGCGGACAGGCGTCAAGGTGTCGCGGCTGTGTTTCGGCACGATGTCGTTCGGCGGCGACGCCGATGCGGCCGAGGCGGCGCGCATGTATGCCGCATGTCGGGACGCGGGGCTGAACTTTTTCGATACGGCGAATGTCTACAATGACGGTCGTTCGGAGGAGATACTTGGCGACTTGATGGCCGGGCACCGTGACCAACTCGTCATAACCTCCAAGTGTCACGGGTCGACCAATCCCGACGATATCAATGCCGGTGGCAACAACCGCAGGCACATCGCGGCCGCAGTGGAAGCCAGCCTGCGACGGCTGAAAACGGACCGATTGGACGTGCTGTTCCTGCACCAATGGGATCCGGACACACCGTTGGATGAGTCCCTGCGGGCGTTGGAGGACCTGGCCCGGGCGGGAAAGGTGCTGTATCTCGGCGCCAGCAATTTCGCGGCGTGGCAGGTCGCCAAGGCGCTGGGGATTTCCGCGCGGCAGGGTTGGGGACGGTTCGACGTGCTGCAGCCGATGTACAATCTGGTGAAACGGCAAGTCGAGGTCGAAATACTACCGCTTGCCGAAGCCGAGCAGTTGGGCGTGATCAGCTACAGCCCGTTGGGCGGTGGCTTGTTGAGCGGCAAGTTCGGCCGCGAAAAACGGCCCGATAGCGGGCGGCTGATAAGCAACGAGATGTATGCGGCGCGCTATGGCGAGCCCTGGGTATTCGATACGGCGGAGCGGTTTACCGAGCTTGCCGCCGGCCACGGTGTGCACCCGGCAAGTCTAGCGGTGGCATGGGTCGCCGGGCATCCGGCGATCACCGCGCCGATTATCGGGGCGCGCAGCGTCACGCAGCTACAGCCGTCGCTGGCGGCGCTGGATGTTGCGATGGACGCTGGTTTGCGTGCGGAAATCAGCGCCCTGTCGCGACGACCGGCGCCGGCGAACGATCGGTTTGAGGAGCAGTCGCGGTAG
>JAJFJA010000045.1 GCA_021774445.1 Alphaproteobacteria bacterium | reverse complement strand
TGTTTTTCGCCGCCGGAGAGCCTGATGCCGCGCTCGCCGACGATGGTGTCGTAACCTTCGGGAAGCCCGAGGATAAAGTCATGCACTTGTGCCAGCCGCGCCGCGTGTTCGATCTCTTGCTGATCGGCGTCCGGTCTGCCGAAGCCGATATTGAAGCCGATGGTTTCGTTGAACAGGACCGGATCCTGCGGAATGATACCGATGGCCGCGCGCACGGACTGTTGCCGTAGGGTTTTCAGATCGTGGTCGTTGATGCGGATGCTGCCGGCCGTCGGATCGAAAGACCGAAAAAGCAGCCGGGCAATGGTCGACTTACCGGCCCCGGTCGGGCCGACGATGGCGACCATGCGCCCCGGTTCGATGCGAAAGGAAACCGCGTCAAGCAGCGGCCGGCGCCGTTCATAGCCGAACGACACGTGGTCAAACGCTACCGTCGCCGGCCCGGGCGGGAGCTCGCGGGCGTCGGGCGCGTCGGTGATCTCTTGTGGCTCGTCGAACAGCAGTACGAGTTGCTCAACTTGGACGAGTTCCGTGCGGATGGAGCGATACAGATTGGCGAGGCGCTCCAACGGACGCACGAGCTGGAGCAGATAGGCATTCACCAGGACGAAGTCGCCGACGGTAATCTTGCCGGCCGCCACGTCCGATCCGGCCAAGAGCACCATGGCGGCGAGCCCCAAGGCAAGCGGGGTGACTTGCGCGACGCCGGTCATGGAGCGGGAGAACAAGGCGCGTACCGTCAGCCGCTCGACCCGGCGCAGGGCTCCGTCGTAACGCTGCGCGTCGTGGGCCTCGTTGCCGAAATACTTGACCGTCTCGTAATTCAGCAGGCTGTCGATGGCTTTACCGTGGGCGGTCGTGCCCTCGATAACCGCTTCGCGCTGACGCTTGCGCAGGATGGTGGCGCCGATCACCAGGGCCGTCGTGAAGGTCGTCAGTGTCAGCAGCAGGATCACCGCATACCAAGCCTGAAAACGGTAAAGGACGACGGAGGTGACGAATCCGATCTCGATGAGGAAAGGCAGGATGGCAAAAACCAGGGCGAAGAGCAGCGCCCGGACCCCCCTGATGCCATTGTCGAGGATGCGCGCCAACTGGCCGGTGCTGCGCTGGATATGAAAGCGCAGAGAGAGCCAATGCAGATGCTCGAACGCGTGCAAGGCTACGCGGCGCTGGATGCGCTGCTCGATGGGGCCGTACAACAGCCAGCGGGCCTCGCTCATCACCTTGCCGAGCCAGTAGAGCGCGCCATAGGCGAGCAACAAGGCAAACGGCGCCGCCACCAGGGCGGCGTCGGCGGACAATTTGTCGACCGCGGTCGCGAACAGGATGGGGACGAGGGCGTTCACGCCGGCCATGGCAGCCAACAGGCAAATCGCGGCGACCAGCAGCAACCGCAGCCGCGGGTCCCGCCGCGGCCACAGGAAAGGCCGGATACGGCTAAGAACCTGCAGATCGCCGAGCTGGCTCTTGCCGACTGTTTCGGGGAGACGGGTTCGCATCGCGATAGACTATCGTATGGCGGCTTGGTTGTGGCGTGTGGTCTCATGCTGCCACAGGGGCCGCTGCTCATAAGGTCATAACCTGATAACCGTGCCGCAAGAATCCGGTCACAGCCTGCTATTCCCCGCACGACATAGATCCTTCGTGCGCCCTGGATCTCTCCTCCGGCATATCGAAAATCTGAAAAAACTACGCTAAGCCAGAGTGTTAGCCGGTAGGTGTGCCTGCCGGTCCGGTTCCCTACGTCGGTGGAGTTGTGATGGGAGCGTTGACACGGCGGGTGTTTTTGCGGTTTTCGGCGGCCTTGGCCGTGGTGGCGCTTGGGTTGCCGCCGCGGACGTGGGCCGGCGGGCGGCTGCGGGATGAGATCATCCTCGTCGATGGCTGGGTGCTGCGGGCCTCCGATGTCTCGGCGGACCAGGCCCCGGAGGTTCACCGGCCGTGATTATCGACCTCGAGGACGTGGAAAGTCCGGCGCTGGCGGCGCATTACGATGTCTGTATCGCCGGGGCCGGGGTGGCGGGGATCGTCATTGCCAAAGCGTTGGCGGAGAAGGGCCGCAAGGTGCTGCTGCTGGAAGCGGGCGGCAAGTATTTTACCGACCGCTCGCAGGACATTTATCGCGGCAACGTGGTCGGGCATGAGTATTTCGACCTGGATGTCTCGCGGCTGCGGTTCCTCGGCGGGTCCTCCAATCATTGGGGCGGTTGGTGCCGGCCGCTGGACGCCCATGACTTCGAAAAACACGCGCATATCGACGGCTCGGGCTGGCCGATCGATATCGGCGACGTGGCCCCCTATCACGCGGCGGCGACCGAGACCGTCAGTATCGAGCCGCTGCCGGACGATCAGGATGTGGCGGGTTCGGGCGGCGACCTCAAGGAGGTGTTCTTCCGCACCAGCCAAGTCTGGTTCAAAGACAAATATGGCGAGTTGCTGGCGAACAGCGAGAATATCGACCTGCTGCTGCGGGCGAACTTGCTGGATATCTCCCTGGACCCACTTACGGGCCGGGTTGCCGGGTTCCAATATTGCGGCTATCACCCCGACGACGAGATGCTGGAAGTGCGCGCGGACGCTTATGTCCTGGCGATGGGCGGGATCGAGAACCCACGAGCGCTGCTCAACGCAAATAGTCAGCGGCCGCAGGGGGTCGGCAATGAGAACGACCTCGTGGGCCGCTACTTCATGGAACATCCGCATTTCGACATCGGCTATTATCTCGTCGACCAGAAACGAGCGGGTCTGGGGCGTGAGCGGCGGTTCCTGGCGCCGACGCGGCAACTGATCACCGAGGCGAAGATTGCCAATTGCGGCATTCGCCTGGAAGAAGCGGATGCGCAGACGCGGGAAATGCTGCTCAAGGAAACGCGGTCGGACCTGACGGCAGCGGTGTGTGCGAGCAACGCGGCGGTAGACTGGGTGAAGTCCGTTAATCCCGGATTTCGCTGTCCATCGCCGATGGAGCGGCCCGAGCGCGTGCTCAAGAAACTGCCGTTCGATGGCGCCGGCCTGCTGCGGTCCGCCTCAGAGCAGGTGCCGTGCCCGACCAGCCGGGTGTCGCTGGGCGACGAGACCGACCAGTTCGGTCGGCGGCGCGCGGCACTGCATTGGCAGCTCTCGCCGTTGGACAAGGATACCATTCGGACCAGCGGGCTGGCCGTCGGCCGGTATTTCGCGGAGCAGAATATCGGCCGGGTGCGGCTGTTCGATTGGGTGCTGGATGAACAGGCCGGCTTTCCGGGCTTCGAGGATGGCGAGGAGTTGGCCGGCAACCATCACATGGGCACGACGCGCATGGGGTCCTCCGCGGCGGACAGCGTGGTCAATGGCGACTGCCGGGTGCATAGCGTCGACAATCTTTATGTCGCCGGCTCCAGCGTGTTTCGTACGGCGGGGCACACCAACCCGACCTTCACCATCGTGCAGCTGGCACTGCGCCTGGCGGACCACTTGGCGGGTTTAGTTTAGCCCCGGCCTCGGTACACCCGCGCTTTAAGAAACAGGTGTTGACTTTGAGGGGACCTACACATCATATAGCCATATGGCTATACAATACATGGATACCCTAGATCGAACCTTTCACGCGCTGGGCGATGGGACACGTCGGCAAATCCTGTCGAGGTTATCGACCGACGGTCCGTGTTCGGCAAACGAGTTACGCGCCCCGTTCGATGTCGCTCAACCGACGGTCTCAAAGCACCTGAAGGTGCTCGAAAGGGCCGGGCTGGTAAGGCGGGAGGTGGATGGGCGGGTGCACCGGTTCTACCTGGAGATGACGCCTTTTAGAGAAGCGGAGGATTGGATCGCGCGGCATGAGGCGTTTTGGCAGGGCACTTTGCAACACCTCGATGACTATGTTGGCGGCGGTGGAAACCCGGCGGGCGGTTAATGACGAAGGCAATAGACGCGGTCATCGTTCGTCGCCTCATAAGGGCCCGCCGAGCGCAGGTCTTCGACGCCTTCAGTCGGGCAGAAGCCTTGACCCTGTGGTTCACGCCGGGATCGGACATTTCCGTCGAGGTGCTAACCTTCGACTTCACGCCGCAAGGCGATTTTCGATTCCGCTACACCATGGCCGACGGGACGCGGCCGATCGTGGGCGGCACGTATGAAACAATTTCGCCGCCGGACGAGCTGGCTTTTTCATGGATATGGGAGCCGCCAGATCGCCATGCGGATATCTGGACACGCGTGCTCGTTCAATTCCATGAGAAAGGGGACGCAACCGAGGTGCTGATAACGCACGACCACCTGCCGTCGGTGGAAGCCGGCAGTCGGTTCGTTGCGGGCTGGGAAGGTACGCTCGCCAGTCTTGCCATGCACCTTTCGTAAACGTTCGCAAAAACAAAGTTTGAAACTCGCAGGAAGCAGAAGGGAAATTGAAATGCAGACCCCGCCACAAGACGCAAAAGCCTTCTATGCCGGCACGATGGCCAAGGCGCCGCAAGCGGTCAGGACGTTCTACACCGCTCTCACGGAACAGGACGGCGGGCAACTCCGCGCTATTTTAGCTGACGATTTCACGTTCAAAAGCCCGCTCGCGGAATTTGACTCGCCGGAAGGCTTTGTCGAGATGGTTGTACAGTTTGGCGGCTGGGTCGAGACGTCGCGGGTCATTGTCGATGGCGATCACGTGGCGCACACGTTCGTCTACCACATGACCGCCCCGGGCAAAGCCGATATCCCGATTTGCGAGGTCTTCGAACTTGGCGATGGGTTAATTCGCTCGTCACGGTCCTATAACAATGTGGGCGATTTTCCGAACTAGGAGGTATTTGCCCGGTTATCTGGGTTGGGACTGCGTGAAATCGGCTTGGTAGGCGATAGGCACGATGCCGTAGGGGTTGCGCACCGGGCTTTTGGAGTGATAGCCGCGGCGGTAGACGTCGAAGTCGACGGTGTCGGCGATACCGGGCTGTTGGTAGAGGTCGCGGGTGTAGGCCCAGAGGTTGGGGTAATCGACCAGGCGCCGCAGGTTGCATCGGAAGGCGCTGTAATAGGCGGCGTCGAAACGCAGCAAGGTGGGCAGCAGGCGCCAGTCGGCCTCGGTAATGTGCGCGCCGAGCAGGTAGCGGCGGGTGGCTAGACGCGCCTCCAGTTGATCCAGGGTGTCGAACAGTGGGCGCACGCCTTCTTCATAGGCTTGCTGGGTGCGGGCGAAACCGGTCTTGTAAACGCCATTGTTGATCGTGCGGTAGATGAGGTCGTTCAGGGCGTCGATCTCCGGCAACAAGGCCGCGGGGGCGTAGTCGGTCTGATTGCCGGTGATGGCGTTGAAAGCGCCATTGAACATGCGGATGATTTCGGCGGACTCATTGGAGACGATGGCGTTGCGCTGACAATCCCACAGTACCGGGACCGTGACCCGGCCGGTATAGTCGGCTGCCGCCTTGGTGTAGATCTCGTGCAGGGCATGGGCGTGATTGATGGGGTCGTGGAAGCGGCTGGTGGGGTCGGCGTCGAAAATCCAGCCTTGATCGGAGCGGCGGGGGCTGGCGAGCGACAGACCGATGACATCGCGGAGATCCTTGACGACCCGGTAGATCATTGTCCGGTGGGCCCAGGGGCAATTCAAGGCGCCGTAGAGGTGATAGCGGCCGGCCTCGGCCGGGAAACCACCGGCGCCAGTGGGGCCGGGACGGCCGTCCACCGTGACCCAGTTGCGAAAATCCGTGGCGGCGCGGACGAAACGGCCGTCGGCTTTGGCATATTGGCGCTGTTCCTCAAGCGCTTCATCGGTTAGCCAGGATCCGTCGACCAGCTTGCCCATCGGTGTCGCTCCGTTGCCTTCTCGCATGAATATGGACGCATCCGGCGACAGGGCCAGGGTTAGCGCTTCCGATTTGTTGCAATCGGCCGGCGGAAACGCGAAAAGTGGCCGTTTCCCGTCTGGCAAGGGCTGGCGATGAGCGAGATTTCAAGACCGGCGACTGCAGCCGGCGACGAACAGGTCCGGGTTTGGGACCCCTTCGTCAGGCTGTTTCATTGGGGCGTGGCCGGCGGTTTCGCGATCTCCTATCTGAGCGGCGGCGAGATCGAAAAACCGCATGTGTTCATGGGCTATATCATCGCCGCGTTGCTGCTGGCGCGGTGGATCTGGGGTGTTGTCGGGCCACGGCGGGCCAGGTTCACGGACTTCGTCTACAAGCCCCGTACGGTGTTGGGCTATCTGCGCGACCTGGTTACCTTCCGGGCCAAGCGTCATCTGGGCCACAGCCCCGCCGGGGGTGCCATGGTCGTGGCGCTGATGATCAGCCTGTCGGCAACCGTGGGGGTGGGGATGACGCTGTATGCGGTGGAGTCGGGGAAGGGGCCGCTGTCATCGGTGATCGCCTATGATCCGCCGCCGGAGACCCAGCCCGGTGAGGAAGAAGAAGATAGTGCGTTGGTAGAGCTGCATGAGGCGGTGGCGACTATCACCCTGTGGCTGGTGATCCTACATCTCGGCGGCGTGGCGCTGGCCAGTTTGGTGCACCGCGAGAATTTGGTCCGCGCGATGATCAGTGGCCGCAAGCGACCCTGACCGCCAGCTTAGGACGGCACATGTGGGCCGCGATAGAGCCGCACGCGCATTGGGTTGGTGAGACGATATCCGTCGTCGGCGCGGCCGGCCTCGAAGAGGGCGCGAACCAGCGGCTGGTCGATATCCGCCGCAGCGATATCGTTGAAACTATGACCGAGGATGCGGTCGCGGAACGCGTCGAAATCGTCGTAGGACGCGGTTTGTGTAAACCAATATTCGGCGGCGGACTCAAACCGGGGTGCCGCCGTCCGCGCTAGCGCCGCAAGCGCGGCGGCGCGGACCTGGGTTTCATCGTGAAACGGTTTCATGACCTGGGAGAATTGGCCGCCCATTTCCGGCTCGAGAATGAACAGAACCCCGCTTTCCGGTCTTAGAACCCGTACGGCTTCGGCAATGGCTTGGTCCATGAGTTGCTCGGGGACGTGATGCAGCGAGCGGCTGAAGATCACGGTGTCGATGCTGCCGGCGTCGGCCGGCATGGCTTGGGCCGGCGCTTCGGCGAAAGTAACGCCCTCGGTCGGTTCGGCCTGGCGATTCTGGGCCGCCTGAATCGGGTTGGGCTCAAGGGCCAGGACTCGGGCGCCGCGTTGCGCCAAGGATCGCGACAGGGCGCCGTCATTGCAGCCGGCATCGACAATGGACATGCCGTCCAACCGGAGCAGCCGATCCATAACCTCAATATCAGTCGTTGGGCCGAGGAATTCTGTTTTCATAGCGGTCTACAACTCGTTCTTAACCAGGGATGCGAGGCCGGGCTTGGCGGTCGATCAGATTGATCAGCAGCCCGACCGTGTGTTTGAGGGCGTCGTAGCGGCGCTCGGCTTGGCGAATACGCTCGCTCAGGGCGTCGTTGCTGATGCCGGTGGAACCGTCCGAAATCTGGGCGGCGGTGAGGCGGTCCAGGGTCTCTTGCATTTGTTGGCGCAAAACCTGCTCTCGCTCCTGCAGGTTGAGCAGCTTGTCCAAGCGCTCGTTAAGCCGACGGTTCTCCCGCAATAGGCGCGTCAATTCGGTGCGCTGAAGCTCGACAATGTCGGACAGATACTCGGCCCGTCCAACCGTGGCTTCGGTTTCGTCCGCCATGATGATCCGACTAAACAAAGCTGCTCAATGCCGTCCGATCCGACGGCACCGGAGCCTAACATGGTGATTGATCGACGGGTAGTCATCGGCCCGCTTGACTTGACCCGGACCGTTGCTAGAAATGCGCCATTGTCGCCGCCGTCATAGCCCGAGGATGCCGCCATGCCCTCCTTCGATATCGTTTCGCAGACCGACCTCACCGAAGTTGACAACGCGCTGCAAGGCGTCCGGCGCGATATCTCCCAGCGCTACGACTTCAAGGACAGCCGCTGCACCATCGAGCGCAAGGACGAAATACTGACGATCCTTGCCGACAACGACCAGAAGCTCAAACAAATGCATGAGCTGCTGAAAGGCAATCTGGCGCGGCGTAAGGTCGAGGCCGCGGCGCTGGAGTTTCAGACGCCGGAGAAAGCCGCCGGTATGTCGGTGCGACAGATCGTGGCGGTTCGGCAAGGGGTTTCGACCAAGCTGGCGAAACAGATCGTCAAGGCGGTCAAATCAAGCAAGCTCAAGGTGCAGGCGGCGATTCAGGGTGACGAAGTGCGGATCACCGGCAAGAAACGCGACGACCTGCAAAATGCCATCGAGATGGTCAAGGAATTGAAGCCGGATCAGCCGCTGCAGTATGTGAACTTCCGCGACTAGAGCGGGTTGGTCCGCGCTGACAGCCGGTTCGCCAAAGTCCCATTATCGTCATCGCGAGACCGCGAAGCGGTAGCGGCGATCCAGAAGCACGGCGCCCCCTGGATTGCCGCGTCGGCCCTCGGCCTCCTCGCAATGATAAGGAAAGGGTGGTGGACCCGGGGCCTACCAGCTATTCCGCAGCTCGCGCAGTTTGACGAAGACGGTCCGGGGGTCGGGCTCGTCGGGCAGATCGGGGAAGGCCTCGCGTAGGCGGTCGATGACCGTCTGACTGCGCAGGCGGAGAAACGTGTTGATTTCCTTTTCCAGCTTTAGGTCGGAAACCATGGCGGCGTCGGGATCCTGATTCTGGATGTCGGCCAACAAGGCTTGGGCGCGGGCGTTGTCAGGCTCGCGGTCGAGGGTGAATTCCAGGTTGTTGGCGATGTAGTCATGCCCGGGATAAACCAGGGTGGCGTCCGGCAGCTTCGCCAATTGTTCGGTGAAGGTGTCATACAGCTCGTTGGGATGGCCGCCATTGTGGCAGTTGCCGGCACCGGCATTGAACAGAGTGTCGCCGCAGAAAAGTGCCGGGTGATCGCCATGGGCCAACAAACAGACATGGCTCATGGTGTGTCCGGGGGTGTCGAGGGCCTCCAGTTCGACGGTCCTGCCGACCTTGATGGAATCGCCGGCCCGCAGGCCCCGGTCCATGCCAGGGATCTTGCCCTTGGCGTTGTGGTGGGCCAGGAGCTTGGCGCCCGTGGCGGCGATCACTGCCTTGTTGCCGCCGGTGTGGTCGCCATGCTCATGGGTGTTGAGAACCTGGGTGATCTCCCAGCCCTTATCGTGGGCGCGGGCAAGGCATTTCGCGTGATCGAGGGGATCAACCGCCATGGCTTCACCCGTCTCGCCACAGGCGATGAGGTAATTGAAGTTACGATAGGCGTTTCCGGTCCAGATTTGCTCGACGATCACGCTCAAATTCCTTCTGGGCTATGGGGCGATTGGCGGCAACTCTAGCTCGCCGGCGCAGGATGGGAAAGGCCGGCGGCACCGGATCGTCAAGACGATGCGGGACCCGGCGGCGGCTGTGGCGGGCGGTTGCGGGGCCGCAGCAGGCGGAATATCAGCGGCGCCAGCACGACAATCATGGTGATACGAGCGATGTGATGGGTGGCCACGAATGCGGTGTCGACGCTGAGGGCCAGGGCGACCAGGCTCATTTCGGCGAGACCGCCGGGGGCGAAGGCAAGCAGCAGAGGCGTGAAGGCGAGACCGGTGACGGGCCCCAGGACGGAAGCGAAGCCAACCGATAGCATCATCATCAGGCCGGAAACAATTGCGCTGGCGCGGACGGCGCGGGCAATGGTCGCCAAAGTGATGCCGGTAAAGCGCGCGCCGATGGCGGCGCCGACAATTATTTGCGACAGGGCAATCAGTGTGAATGGCGGGGTCGCGGCGGTCCAACCGAGCAAATGCATGGCGGCGCTGGTCAGCATCGGGCCGGTCAAATGTGGGGCGGGGATGCGCAGAAGTCTGGCCAGCAGCAGGCCGATAACGGCGCCGACCGCCAGCAGGGCGAAGTCGATCGACTGCGGTCCGGTGTGGGCGGCGACGATTGGGGCAACCGGCTGATAGTCACTGGTAAAGCGGAACCAGAAGGGGATGATCATGACGACGATGAAGACGCGCGCGGCATGGGACAAGCTGATGGTGCGCTCGTCGCCGCCCATTGCCGTGCCGATCATGACCATCTCGTTGAAACCGCCGGGTGCGCCGGAAAAATAAGCGGTCGGGACGGGGTAGCCGAAAACGCGGCGATAGACGATCAGGCCGAGGGCGCCGGCGGCAATGGCATATAGCAGCAACGCGCCCAAGCTGAGGGGCCAATTGTCGGCGCGTTCAAGGATCTCCGGCGAGAAGGCGCTGCCGAGCATAGTCCCGAGGACGATCAGCATGAGGGCACGGACGCGGCTGTCGATCTTGACGGGGACTTTCAGCAGCGCCGCCGCGGAACAAGCGACCATGGCCCCAAGCATCCACGCCAAGGGTAAGTTGAAAAATGCGAACAGGGCACCGCCGGCAGTGCCGATGATGGTGGTGCCGAGGAATCTTGCGAGTTCGCGCCGAAATACAACGTTGGTGCTGTGGGGCGCAGGATGGGGGTCAGATTTGTCAGTGGGCAATGGCAACAGGCTCAGGGTCGATGTAGCGGCCAAGCCGCACAGCCGTTTTGCCGGGCGTCAGCCGGCGGGACGGCATGATCAGTACGCAGTCGTTATAGGGCGTGGTGACCGGCGCGCCGGCGTCGTGGGCAATGATCGTCCCGGTCATGGGAATGGTCTCCAGGCCTTGAAAGTCGGCGATGAATTCAAAGCTGTCGCTTTTGATCGTGACCGCCTCGGTCACTTCAATATGGCGCTGGCCGTGGGCCGGCGGCAGGGCCGAGCGGGATGGCACCAGGTCCGGGGCGATCATTCTTAGGTGGCTGAGGAAGCGATACGCGACATCGATGGCGACGTCGGCGCTGCTCGCTGCCCAATGCTGCCCGCATTCGACAAGCGCGGCAGTATGGGGCCGGTCAGGATCGCCGAATGGTCCATAGTCGCGCAGCCGCGTGCCTTCGGAATGGCCGGAGTCGCTTACCACTATCTCCGGGACACCAATAGCGGATGCCAGGCGTCGGCCCTTGGCCAGGGAACCGGCCATCATCAATGGCGCGGTAGCGTGCTGCATGGAGTGGATATCGAGCAGCGCATCGACGGTGTCGACGATGGGATGCAGCGCCCGGGCGCGGGTCAGCTCGACGCTATTGCGGTCGCTTGACAGAATTGCCGCATTCCACAGGCGGTTGAAATCTTCATCGACGAAGCGTGATTGGGTCGGCTGATCCGGATCGAAACTCTCGAACGCCGCGATATTGACGAAGGCCAGAGTGAGACGACCGCGTTCGGGCCTGATGTCCTGCTTGAACAAATGGTCCAGGGCGATGGCGCCGCAAAGCTCATTGCCATGAACGATCGCGGTGATCATGGCATGGGGGCCGGGCTTGCCGCTGTCGAAGCTGGTGACGTAGTCGACGCCAGAGTTGCCGGACCGATAGGGCGAGATATCCGGCGGTGTCAGGTCAAGCGGGTAGTCGGTCACGGCACCCCCAGGCAGGTCCGACGCCGAAAGCATGGCGCATCGGGAATGGTCGTTCGGGTGATATCAGGCACACGAGCGGTCTACAAGAGTGCCAACTTCTGGAGATCGCGGCGCAACGCTTCCCCGGAGGTGAAATGCAGTGCCTGCATTCCGGTACCGCGGGCGGCCTCGACGTTCTTTTGGCTATCGTCGATGAAGACGCACCGGTCGAGTGAAATGTCGAAACGCTGGCCGAGACGCTGGAAGATTCTCTGGTCCGGCTTTTTCACTTTTTCCTCGCCGGAAACGAGTATGCCTTGGAACCAGTCGAGGAACTCGAAGCGCCGGCGGGCGGCCGGGAAGGTCTCGGCGGACCAATTCGTCAAGGCATAAAGCGGTGTTTCGCGTTGACGCAAATCATCGAGGATGGCGACGGTCTCGTGCAGGGGGCCCGCCATCATCTCGTCAAAGCGCTGGTAATAGGCCTCGATCATCGGCTGTTGGTCGGGATGGCGGTCGATCGCCGCGGCATTGGCATCGGCAATGGTGCGGCCGGCGTCCTGCTCCACGTTCCAGGCCGGGGAGCAGACGTCGGTCAAAAAGGCCTCCATGGCCGAATCGTCGTCGAATAGCTTGCGATAGAGATATCTGGGGTTCCAGTCGATCAAGACCCCGCCCAAGTCGAATACGACCGTCATTGACATAGCAGGAAAGCTCCCGAAATTGTGAGGGCCAGCGGACCTGGCGAGGATCGCAGTAAGACCGGCGAAGGCGGTACTATTGCAGGCTAGAGCGGCGAATGTCACTGGTGAGGCTGTTGATGATGAATGTTTTGCTTCCAAGGCGGACTATTCTTTGTGATCGCAAGGGACTGGGGGGCGTTTTGACCAGATTGATTCAACCATGGTCGGCGGCGATCGGGGGGCTGGCGCTGCTGGCCGCGGCGAGCCTGCCGTTGAGCCTGCCGGTGGTCGAGGCGCAGGCGGCAGAGTTTGAGTTTCCGGTCCGGTCCATTGATGAAGTGGCAGTGGGCGCCATGCCGGAGATCACGGACATCACGGCGAATTCCGGGGTACTGGTCTTCACATCCAGCGTCCCCCTGGCCTGTTCCGTGGTCTTTGGCGAAACGCCGGCCTTTGGCCAAGTCGCCGTCGACTTGGACATGGATGGGGGTGCCCACTCGGATCATCATCCGGTATTGGCCGGGCTAGAGCCGGATCGCGAGTATTTCTATCGGGTGCAGGGTACCGCCGCGGATGGCACCCTGTATGTCGGCGAGGTTTTGACATTCCGAACGCCGGCGCTGGCGGAAGCAGCGGAAGTCAATCTGGCGTCCCTGTCCACCGGGGCCAGAGTTGCGGCGGTGAGCAGTAACTATGGCGGCGCGGCCAACGACCAGGCCTGGGGCGCCAACCAGGCGCTGGACGGCGACCGAAGCACGGCCTGGTCGAGTGCGGGCGACGGCGACGAGGGGTTTATCGAAATTGACCTGGGTAATGAGGCGGATATCGGTGAGATCTCGGTGTGGACGCGCAGCATGAGCAACGGCACCGCACAGATCTTCAAATTCACCGTCACGACCGACCGAGGCGAGACATTCGGGCCGTTTTCGCTGGCCGATGCAAGGCAACCCTACCGCTATGCGATCAACAGCACGGCGCGACGGTTGCGGCTCGATGTGGTCGAGAGCAACGGCGGCAATGTCGGGCTGGTGGAATTCGGCGCCTTTGCCCGCTAGTCCAAGAAAAGCCGCACGGTCATCGCGAGGCCGTGCGGCGGCCGTGGCGGTCGGGCCTGTTAGATCGGCGCGGGCTACGCCTCTGCTCGCAACGACGATTGGCAGGCGCCGGGACGGTTTACGGACGCCGCCGGATCGGTACCGGATAGCCACTTCCTAAGGCGTGAATTGTTCCTTGAGGATACGCTCGGCGAGATCCTGCTCGGGGTCGAATAGCAAAGTGAAGGTGCGCTCGCGACAATCCCGTATGACGACTTCGGCGACGTCGCGGATTTCGTCGGCATCGGCGGCGGCGGCTACCGGCCGATGGGTCGGCTCATGAACCTTGAGCGTGACCGTGGCACTACAAGGCAATAAGGCGCCGCGCCAGCGGCGGGGCCGAAACGCGCTGATCGGGGTCAACGCAAGGACCTCGGTGCCGAGCGGTACGATGGGCCCGTGGGCGGATAGGTTGTAAGCCGTGCTGCCGGCGGGGGTGGCGACCAAAATGCCGTCGCAAATGAGTTCCGGCATGCGCAGGACACCGTCGACGCGGATCTCGATCTTGGCGGCCTGATAGGTTTCGCGCAGCAGCGAGACCTCGTTGATGGCCAAGGCCTCGCGGGTTTCGCCGGCGACCGTGGTGGCGATCATATGTAACGGATGCAGGGGCACCGCCCGGGCGGCGCTGACGCGTTCGGGCAGGTCTTCGATGCGATAGTCGTTCATCAGGAAGCCGACAGAACCGCGGTTCATGCCGAAGACCGGCTTGTCGCCATATTCGCGCAGGGTTTTCAGGACGAAACCGTCACCGCCGACGGCAACGATGATGTCGGCGTCGGCGGGCGGGAGACTGCCGAAAGTCTCACGCAGGACAGCCAAGGCTTCCTGTGCGGCGGGAGACTGGGCCGCGACGAAGGCTAAGGTTCCGGTGGTCACGACTTTTCTCGACTCAACCGCCCGTGGTGCTCATATGGCGCGCGACCGCCGGCCGGGACTGGCGGCGATCGATAATGAAATCATGGCCCTTGGGCTTGCGGGTAACGGCTTCGCGAATAGCGGCGACCAAATGCTGGTCATCCTCGCTGGCTCGTAGCGGCGCTCTGAGGTCGGCCGCATCATCCTGGCCGAGGCACATGAACAGCGTCCCCGTGCAGGTGAGGCGGACACGATTGCAGGATTCGCAGAAATTGTGGGTCAGCGGGGTAATGAAGCCCAGTCTGCCGCCGGTTTCCCGGATCCGGGTGTAACGGGCGGGGCCACCGGTCTGGTAATCGATGTCCGCAAGGGTCCAGCGCCGGGCAATCTTGGCGCGGACCAAACTTAGCGGCATGTATTGGTCGACCCGGGTCTCGCCGCCGATATCGCCCATCGGCATGACCTCAATAATGGTCAGGTCGAAACCGTTGCTGCCACACCAGGCAATCATGTCGTCGAATTCGTCGTCGTTGACTCCGCGCAGGGCGACCAGATTGATCTTGATGGCAAGACCGGCCCGCTGGGCGGCGGCGAGGCCGGCCTTGACCTGATCCAACTTGCCCCAGCGGGTAATGTCCTGGAATTTCTGGGGGTCGAGGGTGTCCAGGGAAACATTGATGCGGCGCACGCCGGCGGCGTGGAGATCGGCGGCATGCTTGTTCAGCTGGGTGGCGTTGGTGGTCAGGGTCAGCTCGTCCAAGGCGCCGGTGTCGAGATGGCGGCCGAGGCGGCGGATCAACCACATGACGTCGCGGCGGACGAGGGGTTCACCGCCGGTGAGACGCAACTTGCGAACCCCGAGGCCGACGAAAGCCGAGCAGAGCCGATCCAGCTCCTCAAGGCTCAGGACCTCCCGCTTGGGCAGAAAGGTCATATCCTCCGCCATGCAATAAACACAGCGCAGGTCGCAGCGGTCCGTTACGGAGACCCGCAGATAGCTGATCGGCCGGTCAAAGGGATCAATCAACGGCACCATTTTGCTCCGAACTCGCTCTATGAGGGGCCTTGTAGGGCGCATATTGGCCGCCTGGGGCGGTGTCGGCAAGGCCACTGATCCCCTTATCTAGGCCGGATTCGGCTCCGAACCAGAGGTAAGCGCCGATCAGAGTTACTCGAGGACGGTACCGGCACGGTCCAGCAGTTCGGCCCGAAGCTCAATGCCGCTGTCCTCGGCCGCCTGTTTGTTGAGAATGAGGTGGGTCGCGTTGGCGCGACGGATGGCGACATCGCGTGGCTTCGCGCCATCAAGGATCCGTGAGACCGCTTCGCCGGCCTGCCAGCCAACGGTGTAGGGGTCGTAGACAACCGTCGCCAGAGCGCCGCGGGCGACGGCTTCGGCGCTGCCGGCGATCACAGGTAGGCCGAATTCGGCGGCCAAGGCGGCGATCTCCTCTACAGGCATATCCATGGTGGTGTCGTCAGGCAGGAAAATGGCCATGTTCGGCGCGATCAACTCGCGCAGGCGCAGGATGACCTCGCTGGGTCGCGACACTGGGATGGGGCGGACAATGAAGTCCATGGTGTCGTCAACTTCCCGCAGTTTCGTGGCAATTGCCCGCGAGGCCGGGTCGCGTTGATTGTATGGGGCGAGAACGACGGTCGTTTCCGGTGCTATCTCGGCCACGATGCTCAATTGCTCCAGATAGGGCACGGTCTCGACGCGGCCGGCAATGTTGCGGGACCGACGGCGGCTCTTGAGGATGGCGTTGGCGGTTTCCTGGGTTACCGCCGTGATGACAACCGGCAGGTTCTTGACCTCGCCGATCACGGCTTTGGCCGTTTGGGCAGAAATAGCGACGACCACATCGGGGCGCGCCGCGGCGAAGCGGCGCGCGATGGCGGTGGCCTTGGCCGAGTCAGCGTCGGCAGTCTCATAGAGGATGTTCAGGTTCTGACCGACGATATAACCCGCGGCGGCCAAGGCATCGCGGATGCCGTCCCGGACCGTATCGAGCGCGGTATGCTCGACGATCGCGGTGATCGCGACGGTTACGTCGCGGGCGCCGGCTGCCGGCACCGCCAGACTTGCCGCTACGGCGAAAACGACGCTTGCGCCCCAGCGCCGGAATCGGCCGCGGATCATGGGATTTTCATCCAGAATACCCTGCCAGGTTGGGCTTGCGGGGGAGCGTGACCGCAGCGGCGGTTGCGGTCAACCGTCAACCAGCCGGCGGGTTGTGTGGAAAGAAGGCTGGCTCGCCGTCGATTAGGAAATCCTTAATGGCCTGCTGGCCCTCGGGTCCGGTCAGCCAATCGGCGAAGATCAGGGCCTGACCCGGGCGGATATGGGGGTGGTTTGCGGGGTTGGTTCGGATGACGCTGTAGCGGTTTATCAGCCGGGGATCGCCGGAAACCAGCGACTCTAAAGCCCCGCGATTGGCAAAGCTGAGCCAGGTACCGCGATCGGTTATGGCATAGGCGTCCTGGGCCGCGGCGATATTGAGCATTTGCCCCATGCCGGTGCCGGTTTCGAGATACCAATTCGCTACCGGTGGGCGCCCTGGCGGCACTCCGGGAAGCCCGGTCTCAGCCCAAAGTCTCAGTTCTGCCTTGTGGGTGCCGCTGTTATCGCCGCGGGACACGAAGGGTACCGTGGCGGCGGCGATGCGGCGAAAGGCCTCGACGACGTCGGTGAGGCCGCGGACATCGGCAGGATCGTCGGCGGGGCCGACGAGCAGGAAGTCGTTATGCATGACCGGGCGGCGGTCGATGCCGGATCCCGCGTCGACAAAGGCGCGTTCGGCGACCGGATCATGCACCAAGACCACGTCAAAATCGCCGGCGGCGGCGGTGCGCAATATGGCGCCGGTACCCTGCACGATGGTATGCACCGGAATGCCGCTGGCGGCGGTGAAACGGTCTAGCAGAAATGCCAGCAGGCCGGAATTCTCGGTGGTCGTGGTGGCACCAAGCAGCAGAGGTTGCTGAGCCCTGGCGAATTGCCGAGGCGCCGGTGCGGCGAGCAGCGCCGCAAGGATGGCGATCGCGAGAAGGACGCCGCGACGGCGATGCCGTTTAGCCATCGACCCGGGGGGCGCTGGGAAAGAATAGTTGCTCGCCGCCGATGCGGAAAGCGGCGATGGCGCTTTGTCCGGCCGAGCCGGTCAGCCAGGCAATGAACTTCGCGGCGCTGTCGGCGCGAATGTGGGGGTGGCGCTCGGGATTGACGAGAATGACGCCGTAGGGATTGAAAAGCCTGGGATCGCCAGCGATGAGGATTTCGAGATCGGCGCGGTTGGCGAAACTGAGCCAGGTGCCACGATCGACAAGCAGATAGGCGTCCATGACCGCCGCCGTGTTGAGGGTACTGCCCATACCGGCGCCGGTTTCCTTGTACCAATCGCCGGAGTGGGCGGTGGGGTCGAGACCGGCCGAGTGCCAGAGGCGACGTTCCGCCTTGTGGGTGCCGCTGTCGTCGCCACGCGACAGGAATGTCGCCGCGCTCTCG
>JAJFJA010000044.1 GCA_021774445.1 Alphaproteobacteria bacterium | reverse complement strand
CATCAAGCTACCGCTGGCGTTGACGTTCTTGCCGAGTTGGCCGACCTTTTTGGTCATCATGCGAATGCCGCGCATGTTGGGGAATTCGCAATGGGCTTGCAAAATACCGCGCACGCCGGGTTCGGCCAGGTTTGCGTATGCGACGATGCCGTGGGGAAACCCGTGGGTTTCGGCAACCGACTGCAACCACCGCGTCTCGGCGACCGGATCGGCTGGATCGGCGCCGGCCTCGACATGCACCGACTTGACGATGTGTTGGCCGGCGATGTCCTGCAAATAGGCATCGATCCCATACTCATGGGGTAATTGATCCGTCGATCCAAAATGGGCCTTGGTTGCCGGCCCATCCAACCATGGATATCGCAGGAGCGATCGGTTCCACAGGTGGTGATGGCTATCGATGGTTGCGATCGGGTCCACGCGTTCCCTCAAGACCTAGCCGTAGGTGATGGTTTCAGTTCTACCGGACGCCGCGGATTTGTAAGCAGCGAGGATCATCTCGACGGCGCGGCGGCCGTCGGTGACGGTGATCGGCGGCTCGTTGCCGTTGCTGATGGCATCGATAAACGCATCGGCGACATTTTGGTGAAATATCTCAGTGTCGCGCTTGAACTGCGGAACGATGTCGGAGATCGTCCACTCGCGGTCCATCGGCCCCAGAGGGTCGCCACCTGTTTCAACGACATCGGGCAGAACTAAGTATTTCAAGAAGCCTGATTCGGTCAGGTCGCGCGAGCCCAGGTCCACACCAGACAAGACGATCGCGCCGTTGGTGCCAAATATCTCGACTGAATTCTCTGCACCGAGAAAATGCCAGGCGGACGTAATCTCAGCCATCATGCCGTTGGAGAACTGAAAAATAGCGGTTGCGACGTCTTCGACGCCGAGATTCTGTGCGGCATCGGACATCACACATGTCACACGCTGCGGCTCGCCGAACAGCCACCGGATGAAGTCCGCGCCATGCACTCCTTCGTCGAGCAGGGCGCCGCCGCCGCCGGCGTCAGGCCGGACAAACCACGTGTCGGCAAAGTGCGGATTGGTCACCGCCACCGGATGTCCGTGGCGGATCCGGATCAGCGAGATCGTTCCCAATGCGCCGCTGGCGACAAGGCGACGGACCTCATGGTTCACCGGATCGAAGCGCTTGGGAAAGCCCTGCATATAATAGGCGCCGGTTTCCCGTAATGCTGTTTCGATGCGATCACAGTCCTCGATTGTCGTTGCGAGGGGCTTTTCACAGAGGATTTTCTTGCCGCGCCGCGCGGCAAATTCGATGAGTTCCGCGTGCCGTGTCGTGATTGAGCAGATGGCGACGGCATCGCACGCGTCAACAAGCTGCTCCATATCATCCCAAGAGGGGCAGCCGAATTTTTCAGCTTTTTGTGCGGCGAGCCCAGGCGTTGGCGCCCAAACGCCGACCAATTCGGCGATGCCGGGCTTGTCGAACGCATGGCGCCAAAAGTCAGCGTGGGGATGTTCCAGGCCGAGAATTCCAACCCTAATCTGATCACTCATTACCAAGGTAAACCTGTTATTTCGAGAGGCCGGGTGTGCGGTAGCCCGCGATCGCGAGCTACCGCACGGTACGAAGCGCCTATGTTATGGTGCCCAAGCGCCGGTTACCTCGACGAGGGACGCATCGATTGAGCCGATAGGCCCGGTATAGGTGTACTCGAGCACCGGCATTTCATCATTGATGCGGCCGCTGCTGGCGAGGAACGCGCTGATTGCCTCCATGTCCGCAATGTAGGCGTCGTCAAATACCGGATTGAAAACGTAGTTGTTGTCGAACAGCGCATCATTCATCTCGACGGGCTGATTCTGAAACTTCGAAAACAGTTCGATCACCTCAGCGCGGTTCGCGGTGTCGGCGACGAATTTCTGGGCCCGCACCAGCACCTCCATCATGGCCTGCACGGTTTGCGGGTTGTCGCGCACAAATTCTTGGGATGCGACAAACATCGAGCGGTTGTTGGAGACCTGAACAGTCTCACCCTTGTTGCTCTCGAAGAAGCTCGTGCGGCCGGAATGGACGACCGATGAATCGATCTCACTCAAGGCACGGAAAGGCCATGGTTCCCAGATGAGCAAGGCTTGGGTCTCGTTCGAAGCCATGCTGGCCAGGGCCTCAGGTGGCGCCAGATTAACGGATTGGATGCGGCTGGCGTCGAGCCCGTAGTGCTCAATGATTCCGCCGAGCATTGCGCCCGACGTTGAGCCCTGTAGCAGGCCGATCTTGATGTTGTAGAGGTCTTCCGGTTCCTTGACGTTGGCGTCGTTGCGGACAACCAGTTTTTCAAGGTCGGTGTTGACACTATTCGTGCCAAGAATCACCACCGGAATGCCGTTGTGAACCATGGATATCGGCGGCAGGTTGCCTGGCGTCCATAGATGAATTTCACCGGCAACCAGGGCTTCACCGGCGAGGGCGCCCGCGGTGAAGGTCTTGGTCGAGACATCGGTAAATCCGGCGTCCGCGAACCAGCCTTTCTCGATCGCCACAATATGCGGTGCGAATGGCAGATCCAGGCCGAAACCCAGGGCCAACTCCTTGATTTCCGGTTCGGCAACGGCGGGACCTGAAGCCAAGACCAGTGCTATGACCGCGGATCCGGCTAACCGACCAATTGTTCTCGTCAGCATGTTTTTCCTCCCTAAGGTTTACATTCGCTGATGGACTTGGTGTGCTCGGGTGTTGCACCAAGAACCGTGCAACACGCCGCATAACTTTCGGCACAGATCGCCTGGTGGTCTTGTTGCCGATATTTTTCGTTCATCACCTCGGCGACAAAGGGACCGCGATAGCCGTGATCCAATAAGGCGGCGCAGAACCCCGC
>JAJFJA010000043.1 GCA_021774445.1 Alphaproteobacteria bacterium | reverse complement strand
CTGTTTTGCTCGAGTTCGTCGCAGAGGTTCGCCCGACCCATCGTTATTTTCATCGGACTTGGCGCGGTATTCGTACCCGCAGTCACAAATACACCGTGCTCGGCGGCGGCTCCGGCGGCACGCCTTGGCAGTTATTCGACCTTGAGGCTGACCCATTCGAGCAGAACAACCTGATTGTTGATCCCGCGTGCGCCGGGCTGGGCGAGGCTCTGCATGAGGATCTGCGCCGGTTGTTGAGGCAGACCGCGGATGACTATCCGCTGGCACCCTTTGCCGATGAGACTTGTGCCGGTGTGCAAAATTAGGGTTCGAAGATCTCCTCGTCCTCGGGCAGGCCTTTGAGTTTATGCCTGCCGAGCGACCGTAGACCGACGCGCTTCAGCCGCTCATTGAACGCCGCCGATACCAGCAGCTCCCGGTCCAAAGCGCCGCACAGCCCGGCAACGCGAGCGGCGAGATTCACGTCTCTACCAATCACCGTATAGTCGAGCCGCCCGCCCGAGCCCACGTTGCCATAGGCGGTTCTGCCGAAATGTAAGGCGATACCGACCCGAAATTGCGTGTCCGGGCCTGCTGCATTGCGAGCGGCGGTTCTCTCCAGTCCGGCCCGCGCCGCGGCGAACGCCCGCTGGCAGGACTCGGTGTCCTTGTCTTCTTCGGCGCGAAAGATCGCCAGCACGCCGTCGCCGATGAATTTCAGCACTTCTCCGCCGCGTTCATGCACCGGCGGCACCACGCAGTCATAATATTGGTTGACGAGCTCGGTCGCGTCCCCCTCGGACATCGACGATGTTAGGCTTGTATAGCCACGCATATCGGCGAACAAAATCGCGGCTCGTATGCGCAAGACCTCGCCACGCCTGACATCGCCGGAAAGGATCCTCAGATGTGGTTCATGGCCGACATACATCCGCGTCACTTCGCGGAGCACCCTGTGCACGGCTAGAATTTCCTGTAGTGCCGCAAGCGCCGGGAGTACGACCTGCAGCACTGTGATGTCCTGCGCCGAGAAGCCCATGGGGTTCTTGGTTGCGAAAGTAAATCCATTGCGCATGCCGTTCAGCAGAACAACCGGTATCGACACATGATGAACATACCCCTTGGCCTTGAGCTCGGGCACGATGTGATAGGCATCGTCCGGGGTCCCGGGCAGCCAAAGAAAAATCCATTTGCCCGTCCGATGTGCCTCCTGGAGGGGGCGCCGCGCCGTGGCGCCGTGGCCATGGGCATAGAGTGTCTCCCGCGCCGCCGTCCCGATCTCCCAGATCCGCTCGTTCGCCGCGCGCTCGGCGTGGCGAAGTTCGATGGCACTAACCCCACGGTCGATGGGCACGGCGGCGTCGCGCAGTCTTAAGCAAAGGCCTTCAAGAATAATGTTGGGGTCGCCAATCTCCCCTTGCTTCGCCCAGTAGCCAGTCCCTAACGGCGACAGCCCGCCGAAATCGGTCATCTGGCAGGTCTACTCTTTCGTGTTCCGGTTTGTCAGCCATTGCCACCGTCAATTTCACTGAAAACGAACTCAGTCATGATAACATGACGGTATGGAGCCTGAATCATGAGCACGAAACCCCACCCCTGGTTCTACCCGCTGAGCAGACGGGTCATAACGACGGCGATCTGCATTGGCTGGCTGGCCTTTGAGATCGTGATCAATGACGAGCAGGGTTTTTGGTTCTGGCTCGCCCTTTTTGCGTCGTGTTACGCGGTTTGGAGCTTCTTCCTCTCCGGCCAATACCGCGGCGACCCCCCCGCGAAAGAGCCTTAACGGCTTTGGCGCTGCAGAGCGGCGGCCAAATCGCCCCTCTTGTGGATCTTTGTTTGCTCGAGCCCCAGCCAGTCGGTGAGGCGGCGCAGTTCGTCCATCAACCGGCCGGCGACGCGGTCTCCGTCGATCCCTGCTTCGCCGTGGCTCGATAGCACGCGGAGGATCCCGGCTTGGCGGTCGGCCTTAAGGTCGACCCGTGCCACCATGTCCTCATCCAGCAGGAACGGCAGGACGTAGTAGCCAAACCGCCGCTTCGCGGCCGGTGTATAGATCTCGATGCGGTAGTGAAAGTCGAACAGCCGCTCGGTGCGCGAGCGCTCCCAGATCAGCGGGTCGAATGGCGTCAGCAGCGTCGCCCCGGCAATCCGCCGAACCCGCGCCTTGCGATGTAGCAAACCGACGTGCCGCCAGCCCTCGACCTGGCACTCCAGCAGGTCTCCGTCTTCCACGAGTTCTTCGATGCACGGTCGGATGCAACTGGCGGGCAACCGGAAATAATCCCGCAGATCGGAGGCTGTTGCGATGCCATGAGCCTCCGCGGCCGCAAGGATCAGCGCCTTTTGGGCGTCTCGTTCCGCCGGTGTGGGCTGTGCAAGAATATCGGCCGGCAACACCCGCTCCGTGAGGTCATATACACGCTCGAATCCGCGCCGCGCGGCGGTTGTAACCCGGCCACACCAGAACAAATACTCAAGCGCCATTTTACCGTCTCGCCGTCCCCACCAGGGCCCGCGGCGTTCGCCACAGTCTCTGAGTTGACGCGCGGTGAGGGGGCCTTCCTCGGTGATTTCGTGCAACGTCGCTTCGATGAAATCGCGGCGTTCCTTGGCGAATGGCAAATAGCTCTTGTAGATCCCCGCACCCCGCGCCGCCTGGGCCATGCGCCAGCGCAGCAGCGGCTGCATATCGAACGGCAGCAGCGAAGCCTCATGGGCCCAATATTCGAACAGCCGCCGCCGCTTCGCGTCAAAGGCCCTGTCATCTAGTACGGCACGGTCGTAACCGCCCAGCCGCGAATACACCGGCATGTAATGTGACCGCGCGAACACGTTCACGGAGTCGATCTGCAGCAGGCCCATGCGCCGGATCGTCTGTCGAATCTGCCGCCAACCGGGCTCAAGCTTCCCGCGCGGCTTGCCAAACCCCTGGGCCGACAGTGCGATCCGGCGGGCTTCAAGCCGGCTGACCGTTCTGACGGTCACCTTGTGTTTTTCCGGGGCATTTGCCGGCACCTTAAGAAACTAGTAGGGACAAATTCATTGGATTGTATCGGGTATGGGCTTTCGTTTATGGTCAACGGGCAGAAACCGAAAGCAATTTTATGATTATCGCGCGCCAGCAGGAGATCCTAGATCTCGCGAAAAGAGCCGGAAAGGTTCTGGTAGAGGATCTTGCCAGCACGTTCGACGTGACCCCACAGACCATCCGCAAAGACCTCAATGAACTGTGTGGCAAGCGCTTTCTGACCCGTGTTCACGGCGGCGCCGTACTCTCCTCCAGCGTCGAAAATGTACATTATGATGCGCGCCGCATGATCGCCAGTCGCGAGAAGGGCGAAATTGCCCAAGCTGCTGCCAACCTCATTCCGGACAACGCGTCGCTGATCGTCAACATCGGCACCACGACGGAGGCTGTGGCCCAGGCCTTGCTCCAGCACAGTGGCCTCGTGATCATCACCAACAACATCAATGTCGCGAACCTTATGCGCCCTTACCAGGCGAACCAGGTGATTATTGCCGGTGGCCTTGTGCGCTCTGGCGATGGCGGCATTGTCGGCGAGGCCGCAGTCGATTTCATCAACCAGTTTAAAGTGGATTTTGCCGTCATCGGCGTCTCTGCCGTCGATAACGACGGCGGTCTGTTGGATTTCGATTTTCGTGAAGTACGCGTCTCGCAGGCGATTTTGTCGAATGCTCGCCACGTCATTCTGGTTGCCGACGCCACCAAGCATGACCGCACCGCACCGGTCCGGATCGGCCATATTTCTCAGATTCATACATTCGTGACCGATCACTGTCCAAACGACAATTTTCGCAAGCTCGCGCAAGGTTTCGATGTACGGCTGATCGAGACCGACAGAAATATTGAGGGGCCCGAAGGCTCCGAGGGTTAGTCCCTCCCGCTCGCCCTATTCGATTGACTTTCGATTTTTTTCGTTTCAGCTTATTATGAAATAGAGCTTCTCTAGGAGAATGGGCGTGCCGCCGGCTGATTTTGACGTGTTCGTCATTGGCGGAGGGATCAATGGTTGTGGCGTCGCACGTGACGCCGCAGGACGCGGGTATTCCGTCGCGCTGTGTGAAATGAACGACTTGGCCAGCGGCACCTCGTCATGGTCGACCAAGCTCATTCACGGCGGCCTGCGCTACTTGGAGTATTACGAATTTCGCTTGGTGCGCGAAGCGCTTGCCGAACGAGAGGTTCTGTGGGCGAGCGCCCCGCACATTATCCGGCCGCTACGCTTCGTCCTGCCGCATCACAAGGCACTCCGGCCGGCATGGTTGCTGAGATTGGGTCTATTTCTCTACGATCATATCGGCGGTCGAAAGAAATTGCCCGCCACGCGCACCCTCGACCTGGTCCATGATGACCTGGGGAAACCACTTAAGCCGCTATTCAGCCGCGGGTTCGAATATTCCGACTGCTGGGTCGATGACGCCCGGCTCGTCGTGCTCAATGCCCGCGACGCCGCGGATCGTGGCGCCGTCATCAAGACCCGCACCAAATGTACCCGGGCCCGCCGCGAGGCGGGCGTCTGGCGGATCACGTTGCATGACGACCTGACGGGTGCGGAGCAGTCGGTGACGGCCCGGCTTATTGTCAACGCGTCCGGACCGTGGGTGGACGAAGTGCTTGGCGCGTCCTTGGGAAGCAACGCCGCCAAGAATGTCCGTCTCGTCCAAGGCAGTCACATCGTGGTGCCGAAGCTATTCCAGCATGACCGCTGTTACATTTTTCAGAACGCCGACAATCGCATAATATTTGCAATACCTTATGAGCAGGATTTCACCCTAATCGGGACGACTGATCAGGACTATCGTGGTGATCCCGGCGCGGTCGCGATTACGCCTGGAGAAATCGACTACCTTTGCCGCGCTGCCGGGGAGTATTTCAGCAGGCCCATTCGTCAGGAGGAGGTTGTCTGGACTTATTCCGGCGTCCGCCCGCTTTATGACGATGGCGCGTCAACGGCTCAGGAAGCCACCCGGGATTACGTGCTGCGCCGCGACGGTGAAGGCGACGCCGCCCCGGTGCTGAATATCTTTGGCGGCAAGATCACCACCTATCGTCGTCTTGCCGAGGCGATGCTCGAATTGATCGAGCAGGCGCTCGGCGAGCGGCGGCCCTCATGGACCAAATCAGCCCATCTTCCTGGCGGCGACTTTCCCGTTGAAGGATTCGATCGGCTGCTGCTGGACGTCCGCACCAAATATCCGTTTCTCGGCGACGCAAGATCCCTGCGGATGACGCGTGCCTACGGTACAAAGTTGTCCGACATGCTCGACGACGCCTGCAGCAATGCCGACCTCGGCCAGGACTTTGGCTGTGGGCTCACCGGCCGCGAGGTCGACTACCTGATGACCCATGAATGGGCCCGTTCGGCCGATGACGTTTTGTGGCGGCGCAGCAAACTCGGAATTCGCATGAGCGCCGAGCAGATCGAAAACCTGGACCACTGGATAAGGGCTCGTCGGGCCAGCCCCGGGGCAGACGCGCGGACAGCCAGCGCCGGCCCCAACGTCTAGGCGGTATCCGTCACTTTGTCCTAGAAACTCGGCGTGCCAAGCGCCCGATTGTGCCGTGCCGCCGCCACGACCGTCCAGGTCTGCACGGTAGGGAGCATGGCGAAAGCCTGCGCCGGCCCACCGCCGGCGGCGACACCCCCTATCGCAACCGTGCCCAGCGCGGCCGGGGCCGAGGCGGGAGATTTGCTGAGCATTTGACGTGTTTTTAATTGTTCTAATTAGTCAAAACTTAACCGATTTCGCCGATTTAGGTTGTGTAGGCGAGAGAGTAAGCAACCGGAGATGCACTAAAATGGCCCTGGCACTAAAGAAGAATCGGCCGCAACGGTCGGCCAAGGTATCGCAGTTTGCGCGGATGGTCGAAGACATGCCCATCAGCGTCATGACCTGCGACCTTGAGACTTTCAGTATTGACTACCTCAACAAGTCGTCGGTGGCGGCGCTCAAGACGATCGAGCACGTCCTGCCGGTGAAGGCGGATCAGTTGCTGGGCCAATGCATCGACATTTTCCACAAAAATCCGGCTCACCAGCGTCAGCTCCTGGCCGACCCCAGCAACTTACCGCATCACACGAAGTTCAGCATTGGCGGTGAGTGGCTGGATCTTACCGTAACCGCAATACGGGACGACGGCGGTCGCTATATTGCGCCGATGGTGACTTGGCGGGTCTGCACTGAAGAAGTCAAGCAGGAGGCCGAAACCGCCAAGCTGCTTCAATTGATCGACAAAATGCCGATCAATGTCATGCTGGCGGATAAGGACACGTTTGAGATTACATATCTGAACGATACCAGCCTGAAGACCTTAAGGACGATCGAGCACCTGCTTCCCGTGAAGGCCGATCAGCTGAAGGGGCAGTGCATTGACATCTTCCATAAAAACCCGGCCCATCAGCGGGGCATCCTGTCCGACGCGAGGAACCTGCCGCACAAAGCCCTGATCCAGCTCGGTGAAGAGCGGCTCGACCTATCCGTGTCGGCCCTGATGGACTCCGATGGATCCTACATCGGTCCCATGCTGTCTTGGTCCGTCGTTACCGAGAACATCAACATGGCCGAAAATGTCTCATCCGTGGTCAGCAGCGTATCGGCTGCGGCGACGGAGATGCAGGCAAGCGCCAATTCAATGACCGAGACGGCGAAAATTTCGAACGAGCAGGCCGCCACGGTTGCCTCTGCATCCGAGGAACTCAGCAGCTCCATCGCAGAGATTTCGCGTCAAGTCGCGCAGTCGTCGGAGGTTGCGAATGCCGCCACCGAGGCCGCTGGGAATTCGTCCGAAGCCATCAATGGTCTCGCCGAGGTCGCCGACAACATCGGCGCGGTCGTCAGTATGATCTCTGACATTGCCGATCAGACCAACCTGCTGGCCCTCAACGCCACCATTGAGGCGGCGCGGGCTGGCGACGCTGGCAAGGGCTTTGCCGTGGTCGCGTCTGAGGTCAAGACTTTGGCGAGCCAAACCGCCAAGGCGACTGAAGAGATTGGCCGGCAGATCGCGCAAGTTCAGCGCGCCACCAGTTCTGCGGTCGACGCCAACGCCCTGATCACCAAGTCCATTGAGGAGATCGGGTCGGTTTCCGCGGCCATTGCATCGGCTGTTGAGGAGCAGGGCGCGGCGACCCAGGAAGTCGCGAACAGTATCAACTCAGTGTCCGAGGCATCCGCACAGGCGGGCGATTCTGCCAGTGCTGTCTTGGAAGCTTCCGGTGAGTTGGCGACCCAGGCGGAGACGCTTCGCGGCAATGTCGCCGAGTTCCTCAAGAATCTGGGTGCCACCTAAACCCGACACCCAGCGCCACGCTGAATAAGACCGACCGCCTGTCTCGCTGTAGCGCGAGACAGGCGGTCAACCGTTTGTGGGCGGGGCATTAGCGCAAGAAACCACGTGAGCTCCGAACCGCTTCTGACCGTCGCGCCGTGATGATCGGCTCGCGGGTGTTTCACCGGAACGCTTCCTCTCTTAGCTGCGCCGCCGCGGTTTTTGCGTCGACAACCTGTTGCGTACCGTCACGGCGTCGCATCGAAACCGTGCCGTCTCCGGCCTCGCGGTCCCCGACTACCATGACGACGGGGATGCCCCCGTTCCGCGCGTCGACGATCTTCTTTGACAGGCGCTCCGACCGGTTGTCGGTGGCCACACGGAAGCCCTCGCGCTCCAACTTATCGGCGACATCCAGGGCATAGGCCGCCTGTCTGTCGCTGATGGCGGCGACGACGATCTGATCGGGCGCCAGCCATAGCGGCAGGTTGCCGTCATGATGCTCCAGCAAAATACCGACGAACCGCTCAACGCTGCCGAGGATCGCGTGGTGGATCATTGCCGGCCGGACAGTCTCGCCGGCTGTGTCGGTGTAGTGGGCATCCAACCGGTCCGGCAGCACGAAATCAAGCTGGATCGTCCCGCATTGCCATTCGCGACCCTTGTTGTCCCGCAGGAAGAAATCTAGTTTCGGGCCGTAAAAGGCGCCTTCCCCGGGGTCGTGCTGATAGTCCACGCCGGCCGAGCGGGCTGCTGCCGAAAGCGCCGCCTCCGCCTGGTCCCAGGTTGCGTCCGCACCGGCACGAACATCAGGGCGGGTCGAAAACGCGACCCGAACATCGCTGAAGCCGAAATCTGCGTAAACCGCGCCTAGAAGGGCGCAGAAGTTAGCGACCTCCGCTTCGACATGGTCTTCGCTACAGAAGATATGGGCGTCGTCCTGCACGAAGGCACGCGTCCGCAGCAATCCGTGCAGCGCCCCCGATGGCTCGTTGCGATGACAGGCACCGAATTCGCACAGCCGGATTGGCAGGTCGCGGAACGACCGCACGCCTTTGTTGAAGATTTGCACATGCGCCGGGCAGCTCATCGGCTTTAGGGCAAAGACCTGATCGCCATCGCCAAACGCGAATATATTATCGCCGAACTTGTCCCAATGTCCGCTTCGTTCCCAAAGCGAGCGCGCGAGCAACTGGGGTGTCCTAATCTCGCGGAAACCCGCCTTTTTCATCTTTCGACGAATATAGTCCTCGATCACCCGATACACGGCAAAGCCGCGTGGGTGCCAGAACGCCATACCCGGACCTTCTTCCTGATGGTGGAACAGGTCCATTCGACTGGCGATTAGTCTGTGATCATTCTCTTCCATTTCGGTCTCCGTGCGCAGCCCGGCGGGTAGACGGAGGCCGAAAAAAGCAAAAGCCCCGTCCGATGCCGGCGGGGCCTTGGGCTGGTCAATATTGCGAAGCTTATGTCACGCAACCACCCACGGGCCCGCCGCAGCGGGTCGTCGTCGTGGTGATATGGTCGCATGCTCTTGCCATGGCGCGGTAGGTAAGCGCGCACAGAGCCCCTGTCAACGACAAACGGCGGGCCGACCGCCCGTTGCTCGGTCATCGCGCTGTTTGGCGGTCCTTCGGAGACCGGACCGTGGCGCACCTACGAGAACACCACCGACTGGCCCGACAACGCGACGGCCAGGTTGAACGACCCTTCGTTGATCAGCCAGCGGCGGATCTTGTAAGTCCGTTTTCCCTCGGCATGCATCGGGTCGGCGTCGGCGATCCGTGTCGCTTCCAGGAGGGAGGCGGCACGGTAGACAATCATGCCGGTGCCGTTCATCTCCGCGCCTGTTTCATCGGACAGTGGGCCGGCGAACGCCAACTTGCCTAGGCTTTCCATTTTCTTTTGATATTCTAGATGCGCCGGCAACGTTGCCTGCAGCTCTGACGGCTCCACGGCAGGGGTCGATTCGACGACATAGACCTCGAGCGCTAGGTTGCCTCGCGCTCGAGCAGCCTCCTTGTATTCAGACCATTTAGGCATCCGATCCTCCATCTAAAGTGACTCAAGCGGCTCCTGTATATCTAAAAATAACATCTCCATGATAATTTTATCGATTTTTATTGACGATAAGGAAATTAATCGTTTTTAATAAGGAAGATAAGTTTGAGGAGAGCGAGATGCGATTGATGGTTGGCTCTGAGCAGAGGCGGGAGCCGGCCGTCTATGCCGTCGACGGCGAGACAGCGGTGAACCTCACACAACAAGCGCCGCAAATCGGCGCTGACCTCATGGCGATCATTGCTGCGGGCGGCGCGGGCCTGGACCAAGCAGCCGGCGCGGCGGCCTCGCAACGGGTTCCTATCGCCGGCATCAAGCCGGCGCTGCCGATCGCCGCACCGCCCAAAATCCTCTGCCTGGGGCTCAACTATGTTGATCATGTCACGGAGGGTGGTTACGACATCCCGACCTATCCGGCGATTTTCATTCGCGTGCTCACATCCTTGGTCGCCGCCGCCGCGCCGCTGATTAAGCCGCGATGCTCCGACAAGCTCGACTACGAGGTCGAGCTGATGGTCATCATCGGTAAGGGCGGCCGTCATATTAGCGAAGATAACGCCCTGGATCACGTCTTCGGCTACACTGTTTTCAACGACGGATCGGTCCGCGACTATCAGCGCAAGACCCATCAATGGACGGCTGGAAAGAATTTTGACGCGACCGGCGCGGTCGGGCCCGTCGTTGTGACCCCGGAAGAACTTCCCCCCGGCGCCCGAGACCTCAAGATCGAATCCCGGCTGAATGGGCAGGTCATGCAAAGCGCCAACACCTCGGAGATGATGTGGCCCGTGGCCAAGACCATCGCCACGGTTTCTGAATTCCTGACCCTGCAGCCGGGCGACATGATCGCGATGGGCACGCCGCCGGGCGTTGGACATGCACGGAACCCACCGGTGTTCATGAAGCACGGTGATATCATCGAGGTCGAGATTGAGGGTATCGGCATCTGCCGGAATCCTGTCGTCGACGAAGGCTTAGACTCGGTTTCGGAGGCGGCGCAGTGAGTGTTGTAACGGCGCCGACGGGCGAGCAGCTCACAGCTTTGCGTGCCGAAGCACAAGCCGCCGTCCGCGCCCTGCGCGCGCGTATCGACCGACTGGACGATGCGGCGATCGACCTGATCCTGCGTGATGCGCGGTCTCACTATGCCTGGAGTGACAGACCGATCTCTGAGGACGAGGTGCGGGTTCTATACGATATCGTCAGGAACGGCCCGACCAGCATGAACAGTTGCCCGGCGCGGTTTCTTTTTGTCATGTCGGAGCAAGCGAAGCAGCGGCTGTCGAAGGCGTTGAAGCCAAAGAATATCGAAAAGATGCTTGGCGCACCGGTCACCGCGATCATTGCCTACGACCCCGAATTCTGGTGCCGGCTGCCCAAGCTTTTTCCTCACGAAGACCGTCGCGGCCATTTCTCGGACAAGCCCGAATTCGCCGAAGAAACCGCCTTTCGCAACGGCACGCTGCAGGGCTGCTATCTGATGATCGCGGCGCGGGCCATGGGGTATGATGTTGGTGCCATGTCGGGTTTCTCCAACGAAATCGTCGACCAAGAGTTCTTCGCCGGCACCACCCTTAAATCGAACTTTCTGCTCAATATCGGTCACGCCGACGAACAAGCGTTGTTTCAGCGCTTGCCGCGGTTCGAGTTCGACGAGGTTTGTGAGTTTCTTTGACGTTGGGTCTTGGGAGGATCGAATGGTTGCAGTCAAATTGAAGACAAGCGTCAAACTTCGGCTTAGCGGTGAATGTCCATCTCACTCGCGGTCCGACATTTCGGTGCGGGATCTGACATTCTCGATCGATGAACCGAATGAACGTGGCGGCACCAACGCCGGCCCGACGCCAACCGACACCGCCATCGCCGCGCTGGTCGGCTGCACGAATGTCATCGGCATGAAATGCGCCGAGAAATTGGGCGTCGACCTCGGGCACCTCACGGTCAACGCCGTGTGCGATTTCGACCGCAGGGGCGTATCGCTGACCGAGGAAATAGACGTGCCGTTTCAACGCATTGAAATGACTGTTGCCTATGACGGCCCGGCGAGCGAAGTCGACGCCGCCCGGGTGGCGACGGAGGTGAGCAAATTCTGTCCGCTATCGAAGTTGTTCAGCCAAGCGGGCACTGAGCTTAGTCAAACATGGCACCGCAAGACCGCGTGACAGCAGGGGCAGTCGCACGCGGATTGATTTTGCACACCAACGAATACAGAGGAGGAAAGGCATGACCCTTACAAATCTAAGGCCGGTCGCCGCGACGATGCTGGTCGCCGGACTGGCCGTATTCGGCGCCACGTCGCCGGTAGTTGCCGCCGAGACCATCAAGATGGTTGCCATCGACGGTTATCCGGCCCGCTCCATGTGGGTTCGGGAGTTTTCCGAATTCTTCATCCCACGGGTGAATGAGGAGCTGGCCAAGAGCGGCGCCTATGAGATTACCTGGCAGGAAGCCTATGGCGGTCAGATCGTCAAACCTCGCGGCGTGCTGGAAGGCATCAAGCTTGGTCTCGGCGACATCGGCATTGTCACGACGATCTTTCACAACTCCGTGCTGCCGAGCCAAGGCATCTCAGCGGTAACGCCGTTCATCTCTTCAGACGCCCGCGTTGTTGCCAAGGCTGTCGACGAGATTGCCAAAGAGTTCCCCGTCATGGCGGCGGAACTCGCCAAGGAGAACCAAGTCTATCTGGCGACTGGCGTCGTTTTAGATACCTACCAATTGTTCTCCAAGGAACCCATAGACTCCATCGACGATTTGCAAGGCAAGAAGGTCGCCGGTGCGGGTTACAACCTGCGCTATCTTGAAGGCATAGACGGCGCCGCCGGTGTACGCGGGGGCCTACCGAATTTCTACAACATGCTGCAGACCGGCGTGGTGGATGCGGCAATGTTGTGGCCGGAGGCAGCAGGCACGTTCAAGATTGCTGAAGTCGCGCCTTTTATGCTGAAGGCCGACATTGGCGCCGTGAACTCCAAGACGGTGACCGTCAACGCCGATGTCTGGGCGAAGCTGCCTGACGAAGTCAAGAACGTGCTGCAGCAGGTGGCTGTCGAGTATCGCGACCATGTCGCCGGTATCGCCATGGACCGGGCCGGCGAATCACTCGACGCCTACAAATCGGGTGGCGGCACCGTCGTCGATCTGTCTGACGAAGCGCGCACGGCCTGGGCCAACTCTATGCCCAACATCGCTAAGGACTGGGCGGAGAATCTCGACCAGGCCGGCGCGCCAGGCACTGCGATGCTCAAGGCCTATGTTGCAAAGCTAGTTGCGGCCGGCGAGGTGCCGGTGCGCGACTGGTCGGCCGAGCTGGTCAACTAGCACTGTTAGAGAGGCGGGGGCGCGCCGAACATGCCGCACGGACAAGTCATTCGGCACGCCTCCTTCATCTCTCGCGTCCTCGGCAGAATCGCCATGGTCTCTAACGCTGTGGGGACTATTGCGGTTCTGGTGCTGGTCATCGTTATGAATGTGGACGTGGTCGCCCGAGGTATCTTTAATGCGCCCTTCCTCGGCGTGATCGAGGTCGTAATCTTTTCCATGGTACTGATCGTGTTCTTGCAGTTGCCCGACGTCGTGCGGGCCAACCGCCTAACGCGCTCGGACGGTTTTCTCACCGTGGTTGCCGTATCTCGTCCGCGCTTGGCGCGGTTCCTGACGCGCGTCGTCGATGGCATCGCCTGTATTTTCATGGCCATCGTTGCCTACAGTACCTGGCCCGAGTTCGTCGACACATTCACCAGCTGCCACTACTTCACCCCGCCCGAATTTGGCCCCGCCTTCACCGGCGACCTGTTTACGGATCTCCGCGCCGCCACGGCACGCTGCGAATATTTCGGCACGCCCGGCGTGTTCACGGCGCCCTGGTGGCCTGCCCGCCTTGCCATCGCAGCGAGTACGGGCCTGTGCAGCTTACTCTTTTTCTTCAAGGTGCTGCTCGGCGGCCGCAGTCCCGAACTCGTTCATTTGCAGAAAAATGCCGCATAGCCAGGGCGGACGACAGATATGAGCCCGGTCGAAATCGGCATCATCTCGGTCATCGCGATCGTCCTGCTGATCTATCTGGGACTGCACATTCCCGTCGCCCTGGGCATGATCTCTTTCGTGACCATTTGGCTGGTCAGCGGCCGTCCCATTCTGGCCATTAATTTCGTCCGCCAGGCGATCGGCGACAGTGTCACCGAGTATGAATTCGCCACGATCCCGCTGTTCACCTTCATGGGGTTATTGGTTTCGAAGGCCGGCCTTGGCTCGGAAATCTACCAGGTCATGAACCAGGTGTTCCGGCATGTGCGGGGTGGCATCGGCATGGCTACAGTCGGCGCCAACGGCGTGTTTGCCGCCGTGACCGGATCGTCGATCGCTTCGGCGTCGGTCTTCACCCGTATCTCCGTCCCGGAAATGCTGCGCTTCAACTACAACCCGCGCTTCGCCGTCGGCGTCGTCGCCGGCTCGTCCGTGCTCGGTATGATTATTCCGCCCAGTGCCATGCTGATTATCTATTCCTTTGTGGCGGAACAATCCGTCGGCGACATGTTCCTCGCCGGTGTCGTACCCGGGCTGGTTCTGGTCGTCGCCTATATATCTGCGATCCTGCTCATGGCCCGCTTCACCCCGGGGTTTGTCGGCGGCCAGGTAAGTAATAGCGCGGATACCAAGCTGCTTTCCATGCGTGAGAGCGTCCACAAGACATTTCCTATCGTCATCCTAATCGCTGTTGTTCTCGGTGGTATCTACACCGGCTGGCTGACACCGGTGGAAGCCGGCGCCGCGGGGTCTCTCGTCGCATTAATCATTGCCCTGCTGCGCCGGCGTATGACGATGCGGACGTTTTGGGAGGCGTTGCTCGAAACCGGCCATGTCACGGCGAGCATCCTGTTTCTCATAACCACGGCCTCGCTTTACAGCCGCATGTTGGGTTTCTTGGATCTGCCGAATGAGCTAAACACCTTCCTGACGCAGAACCAGTTCGGTTTCTTCTGGATCATGGTCGCTTATGTCGTGCTGATGCTGTTCTTAGGCACATTGCTAGATACCGCCTCAATTATTTTGATCGTCGTGCCCCTCTTCATTGACATCATCGAACCGATGGGTCTCAGCCTGGTTTGGTTCGGTATCGTCACCGTGATTGGCGCGGAGATCGGTCTGTTGACACCGCCCCTCGGAATTTCCTGCTTTGTCATCAAGACCACGTTGAACGACGACCGCATCGCCCTGAAGGATGTCTTCCTCGGGGCCTTGCCGTTCGCCTTTATCATGCTCTTGGTTCTTATTCTGATCATTCGGTTCCCGATCTTAAGTATCGGCATCTTGTAGCGGAACTTCGCGAGAGGTAGTCATGCGCTCAGTCGACAAAGATACGATCACCGAGGCTTTTCTCGGCTATTGCCACGCCGACACGGACCCTCGCTTGCGGTTCGTTTTGGAGCGCCTTGTCCACCATCTGCATGATTTCACCAAGGAAGTCGGATTGACCCATGAAGAGTGGCGCAAAGCGATCGGGCTGCTGACCGGGGCCGGTGAGATCAGCGGGCCGGAACGTAACGAGTTCGTGCTGTTCTCGGATGTCCTCGGTCTCTCTTCCTTGGTCGACATGGTCAACTCGCCGGACGACGCGACCCCATCGAGTGTCCTCGGGCCCTTCCATATTCTCGGTGCGCCCGACCTGCCGGTCGGCGGTGATCTGCGCAAAGACAATGCCGGCGCCCCGGTGATTGTACGCGGGCGGATCATCGACAGCACTGGCGCGCCGATTTCGACCGCGGAGATGGAGATCTGGCAGACGGCGGACAACGGCCTTTACTCAAACCAGGATCCGGCGCAGCCCGACTACAACTTACGTGCTCATATGACGGTGGGGGCGGATGGCGTCTACGCCTTCACAACGGTTCGACCGGCGCCTTACACCGTTCCGGATGACGGGCCGGTCGGCGAACTGCTACAGGCGACCGGTCGCCACCCCTGGCGGCCATCTCACTTTCATTTCATCGTCACCGCCGACGGATACCGGAACCTTGTCACGGAACTCTTCCCCGACGATGACCCGTACCTGGACCAGGATGCGGTCTTTGGTGTCCGTGAAGGGCTGATTGTCCACTACCGGCGCAAGGACACCATCGAACCCGCGGACCAGGCGCAAGTCGCGGCCGAACTCACAGTACCTTACTACACGGTCGACTTCGATTTGCAGCTTAGCAAGACGGCCTAAGGCCAATAAACACAGTCGGATGGGAGGAAGACTATGACAGATAAGGTGAGGAAAGTTCTTGGCCTCCCGGCCATTTGTTGGGTACTGGGACGCCGCCGCCCTTGGGGCAAGCAGGAAGTTATGCAGCGCGCCCGTGCTACATATGATGGCCCCTTGGTCATGGGCGAAGACCTCACCGTCATCCGCGTCGGCAAGGATGAGGTCGTTGCCGAACCTTGGCGCGGCTAGGCGTTCGACCAAGGCGGCGTCGACGATGGAGGCGTAAGCGGCGTGACATTCAGGCAGTTGAGAACGAGATCCGTATTCAGCGAGCTGCTGGGCTCGATCGCCGAACGTAGCCTCAACATGATCGATCTGGGACGGACGCGCAGCGCGCCTGCGTCGTCCGCCCGGCTCGTCGAGCTTTGTCATGCACTCTTATCGAGCAAAGGCGAGGCGACTGGAATTGCCCTCGCCTGGCAGATCCTGAACGGCTTCGAACAGCTGTCGTCGGATCAGAAGGCGACGTTTTTTCATGCTCTCGCGGCTGAGTTTGGCCCCGATGTTGCGGGCTTAAAGGCAGCCGCGGAAACCTATCTGCAAGACCCCAGCGACACCAACGCCGTCCGTATCAGCATGGCGGCAGAGCCACAACGGCAGGAGCTGATAAGGCGATTGAATCAGGCTCCGGATGGGACCAGGCGGGTGGTCAACATCCGTTCCGACCTCCTGGCCGCGATAGACTCTGATCCGGGTTTGCTCCTAGTCGATCCGGATTTCGCTCATCTTCTGTATTCTTGGTTCAATCGCGGTTTTTTGGAACTGCAGCAGATCAACTGGGAGACCTCCGCGGCGATATTGGAGCGGATCATCCTTTATGAAGCGGTCCATGAAATCACCGGCTGGGAGGATCTGCGGCGCCGCATCGATCCACCGGACCGCCGTTTGTATGCGTTCTTCCATCCCCGGTTGGCCAACGACCCGCTGATTTTTGTCGAGGTCGCGCTCACAGTCGACACGCCGGCATCGATCCAGGGCATTCTGTCTCCTGACCGCGACCCCATCCCGGCGTCCGAGGCGAAAACGGCGGTATTCTATTCCATTTCAAACTGTCAGACCGGGTTGCGTGGGGTATCCTTCGGCAGCTTTTTGATCAAGCAGGTTGTGGAGACCTTAAAGCAGGAGCTGCCGGGATTGCGTGACTTCGTCACCCTGTCACCCATTCCGGGCTTTGCGGCTTGGCTCGAAACCCAGGACGTCGTGCCCGCCTTGGCCAGGAACGCCGACGATGAGTGGGATTGGGTCGACCAATCTGAGTTGGGTCAGCCTGCGGCACAGATGATGCCGGGTTTGGCGGCTCACTATCTCTTGAATGAAAAGGATAGTGCCGGTTTTCCGCGCGATGCGGTCGCAAGGTTCCACCTTGGCAATGGCGCTATTCTCGATCGAGTCAATTGGCTGGCGGATACCAGCCCACGGGGGCGTAAGCAATCCTGTTCCATGATGGTGAATTACCGCTATAAGCTTGAAGATATTGAGAAGAACCACGAAGCCTTCGCCAACTCGGCAGCGATCGCCACGTCGACTGCTGTGAGTCGGCTGGCCAAGACGATCCGCCATCAATCCGGTCCGGTAACAGTAACCTGAGACATGACTGAGAATATATTCGCCATCTTGGAGAGCCGGGTTGCCGCGTCTGAGCGTCCTTTTCTAACCGACGGCGCCGGAGCGGTCGTCACCTATGGGGCATTGCTGCGCGGTGCCCGACAATATGCCCAGGCCCTGACCTCCCTGGGCGCCCAGCCCGGTGACCGGATCGCCGTCCAGACGGACAAGACCGTCCATTCCATCCTTCTGTTTTTCGGGACCCTGGCGGCGGGCTGTGTCTATTTGCCGTTGAACACGGCTTATACCGCTCATGAAGTGAAGTATTTTCTCGAGGATGCCGGGCCGGCTATTCTGGTCTGCAGTGCCGAAAGTTTGCCTGAATTGGAGCCGATCGCGGCACGCGCCGGCGTCCGCCGCGTAATGACTCTGGACAGCGGCGATATCGGCACCATCGTCGACTTGGCCGCTGGGCAGGAGGCGAGCTTTGCTGCTGTCGCCCGCAGCGCCGATGACCTTGCCGCCATACTCTATACCTCCGGCACGACGGGCCTTTCCAAGGGCGCGATGCTGTCTCATGGCAACCTTCTGTCCAACGCCCTGACTCTGATCGATGCCTGGCGCATCTCCTCCGACGATTGTCTCCTGCATGCCTTGCCCATCTATCACACCCACGGCCTTTTCGTTGGCGCCGGGACAATGGCCCTGGCGGGGGCATCAATGATCTACTTGCCCCGCTTTGACGCGCCGGAGATCCTGCGTCGATTGCCGGCGGCCACTATGTTTATGGGCGTACCGACTTTTTATAGCCGGCTGCTGGCGCAGCCTGGTTTTGACGGAACTTTGGTGTCCAACATACGGGTGTTCATATCCGGGTCGGCGCCCTTATCGGCGCAAACCCATAGGGACTTCCAAAGTCGCACGGGTCACGCGATCCTGGAACGATACGGTTTGACCGAGACGAATATGAACACGTCCAATCCCTATGACGGAGAGCGCCGGCCCGGTGCCGTCGGTATGCCGCTGGCCGATGTGGCGTTGCGTATCGCCGATCCGGCGACCGGAGCAGCGCTTGCCCCCGGTGAGACCGGCTCCATCGAAATTCGCGGCCCCAATGTTTTTCTTGGCTATTGGCGCAATCGTGAAAAGACCGCCGCGGCCTTTCGCGCCGATGGTTTTTTCATAACCGGCGATCTTGGCCGCATCGACGAGGACGAGTATCTGTGGATTGTCGGCCGCGAGAAGGACTTGGTCATAACCGGCGGATTCAATGTTTATCCAGCCGAAGTGGAGACCGAGCTTGATGCCATCGGCGGCGTTGCCGAGTCGGCGGTCATTGGTATTCCACACCCGGATTTCGGCGAGAAGGTCGTTGCGGTAGTCGTGAGGCGAGAGGCCGAGACCCTGACGGCATCGGACGTTATCGACGTTTTGAGCAAGCGTCTGGCGCGCTTCAAAGTACCGAAGCAGGTCTTTTTCGTCGCGGCATTGCCACGAAATACGATGGGTAAAGTACAGAAGAATATTCTGCGTGAGACTTATCGGAGAGCCTTTCCACAAGATGCGGGAGGCGCACGTGCAGAAGGATGAGACTGTCGGACTAGCCAGGTTTGGCGAAGGCGACTCCCGAACCGCCCGGGTTTTTGCCCGACTGCGCAACGACATCATGACCGGGCGGTTGGAACCCGGCCGCAAACTGAAGATCGAAGACCTCCGGCGTGAGTATGACACCGGCACCAGCACGTTGCGTGAGGCGTTGAGCACTATGTGCGCCGACGGCCTGGTCGAACGCCTGGACCGGCGCGGCTTCCGGGTTGCCGATGTTAGCGTCAGCGCCTTTGACGAGTTCCTCAAGACGCGCTGCTGGTTGGAAGAGCGCGCTGTTCGGGAGGCCATAGCTCATGGCGACACAGCCTGGGAGGAGGGGGTAGTCCTGGCCCATCATCGTCTTTCCAAGACACCACGCACGACAGGCAGTGATCCCATTCATGCAGACGATGCCTGGGAAAGGGCGCACCGGCTGTTTCACATGAGCATTGTCGGTGGCTGCGGTTCAGAGATCTTGATCCAGTTCTGCAACCAGCTTTATGACCAGAATATTCGCTACCGCAATATCGCCGGGACCGCGGCTTATCCACGGCGTGACATCGCCAAAGAGCATACGGCGATTTTCGACGCGACCGTTGCCCGCAATGCGGATTTGGCCGTCGAAAGTCTCATCGACCACTACAACAGCACCGGAAAATTCCTCCGCGACGCTTTGTCGAGCGGCAATCAAAGCTCCGACGACTGACTTTTCCTCGACACACCGCCCCGCACCACCATTGCGAGCACAGCGAAGCAATCCGGTCTCCGCGTCGCTTGGCCTGGGCTCCCAATGACGACGTCCATTGTAATGTTGTCTACCATGGTAGCGTGGGATAAACAGAATGAAAGACCAATAACGATGGCGGCGGCGGGAGGGTGATGGCCATGAGAGCGCTTGTGACTGGAGCGGCAAAGGGCATCGGCGCCGCTGTTGCTTTGCGTCTCGCGGCCGACGAGGCCGAACTCGTCCTCCTCGATATCGATGGCGACGGGCTCGCCGAGATGGTCGCCCGTATCGGCGCTGACCGCTGCCGGGCCGTCCAGGGCTCGGTCGCCGACCCTGCGGTTTGTAACCAGGCGGCCGAGCTTGCCCAGGCCGCTTTTGGCGGGCTTGATTGTGTCTCCCATAACGCCGGTATTCAGCGTTATGGCACCGCTCTAGATACCGAGATTTCGCTTTGGGACGAGGTGATGGACGTCAATCTGAAAGCGGCATTCCTGATTGCCCAGGCTACCTTGCCGATGATCCGCGCCGCCAAGGGGGCTTACGTCTTCATGGCCTCGGTCCAGGGCCTCGCCACCCAAGCCGGTGTCGCCGCCTATACGACCGCCAAGCACGGGATGATTGGCCTTACCAAGTCCATCGCGGTCGATTTCGCCGCCGAAGGTGTGCGATCGAACGCCGTGGCACCGGGCTCGGTAGATACGCCCATGCTGCGCGACGCGGTAGCGCTGGCCGACGATCCTGAAGCGGTCATGCGCGAAATCCGCGCGATGCACCCCATCGGTCGCATGGCCAGGGCCGAGGAGATCGCTGAGGTCGTGGCTTTTCTCGCCTCGCCAAAGGCGTCATTCTTGACCGGTGAGGTCATCCGCGTTGATGGTGGCTTGCTGTCGATTATCGGCGGGTCGCCGGCTCACGAGGCCTAGTGTGACCATCGCAGACATTCGTGCCACCACGGTGGCCATGCCGCTGGAGGCGCCGTTGCGCCATGCCGGCGGTGCCCATTGGGGCCGCTTCGTCCGCACGATTGTCGAAGTTGTTGACGAGCAGGGGCGCTCCGGCTTCGGCGAGCTCGGTGGCGGCGGCGCTTCAGCCGAGGCCGCGGTACGGGCACTGCTACCCTATCTCAAGGGCCATGACCCGTTGCAGCTGGAGCAACTCCGCTGGAAGATCATGAATCCGACGGCCAGCCTCTATAACAACCGCATGCAGCTCCATGCGGCGATCGAGATGGCCTGTATGGACCTCGCCGGCAAGCGTCTGGGCATTCGCGCCTGTGACCTTCTCGGTGGCGCCATTCGCGAGGAGATTCCCTTCGCCTCCTACATCTTTTACCGCTATGCCGCGGACGGCGCCGGCGGTGAAACCATGCCCGACGAGATCGTCGCCCACGCGCGGCAACTCAAGGACGCCCACGGCTTCACGGCCCACAAGTTAAAGGCCGGCCATTTCACCCCCGACCATGACATCGAGGTATTCCAAGCTCTCGCCGCCGAGTTTCCCGGCGACCAGTTGCGGATCGATCCCAATGCCGTGTGGTCGGTGGAGCAGGCGGTCAGGGTCGGCCACGCCATTGAGAATCTCAACAACGACTACTTTGAGGACCCGACCTGGGGGCTTGAGGGCATGCGCCGGGTGCGCGAGGCCGTGCGCATCCCCACCGCGACCAATACCGTGGTGGTGAATTTCGAGCAGCTCGCCCAATCGATCCGCCATACGCTCGTGGACGTCATCCTCCTGGACACCACATTCTGGGGCGGCCTCCGGCAAGCCTGCAAAGCCGGCAATGTCATGGAGACCTTTCAGTTCTCCGCCGCCGTCCATTCCTCTGGCGAACTCGGCATCCAACTCGCGTCCATGCTGCATCTTGGCGCCTGCCTGCCCAATCTTACCTTCGCGGCGGACGCCCACTATCATCATCTGACCGATGACATCATCGTTGGTGGCAAGCTGGCCTATCGGGACGGCAAGATCGCGGTGCCGAAGGGCCCTGGCCTCGGTATCGAGGTTGATCGCGATAAGCTCGCCCAATATGCCGAGTATTTCCGCGAGGTCGGCGGTTACGCCTATGACCGCGATCCCGGGCGGCCGGACTGGTACGGCACCGTACCCGAGTTCCGCTTCGCCGACCCGCGGGTCAAGGATGTACCGGAGCGCTGACGCCGATAGGCGTGCGCATCAACCAGCGCCGCAGCGCCTGATTCACCGCGTCGGGGCTTTCCAGCGTACTGATATGGCCGGTGCCCGGAAGCACCGTGAGTTCGGCACCGTTTAAGAGATCCGCGATTTCATCATGCCAATCCGGCGGGCAGAGCGTGTCTTCCGCGCCGCACAGGACGAGGCCGGATCCCCGCCAAGCCGCCAGCGCCGTGGACTGATCCGGCCGATCGCGCAGCGCCAGCGCTTGGCAGACGAAGGTATCCGCGCCGAGATCGACTGCCATCTCCACCAGCAGGTCGAGCAAAGCCTGATTGCTGCGGTTGGCGCCGCCTAGATAGTGCGGTTTCAGCTCTTCTACCACGACCTCGCGCAGATGCCCTGCGCGCACCCGCGTGATCTGGTCGTTGCGCGCGGCCGAGCGTTCCGGCAAATCGGCCTTATGGTTCGTATCGAGCAGCGCCAACCGCATGACCCGCTGCGGCGCTATGCCCGCCATCGCCATCGCGACGATCCCGCCCATCGAAAGCCCGGCGAGGTTGAAACGCTCAGCCGGTATTGCGGTGAGCAGTGCGCTGGCCAGGCCGCCGATTGTGTCCGCACCGGTCAAATCGCCGACAATGATGTCATACGCCTGTTGGAACGCCGCGATCTGCGGACCGAACAGCCGCTCGTCGCACATCATCCCCGGCACGAGAACAAGCGTTTCGCGCGCCGCTGTCATTTCTGTGTAGACCTAGCGGCGGCTTGCGGCGATCTCCGCACCATCGCGCAAGCTCTTCAATTTGGCAAACGCGACATCCGCATCGACGGCGCCGAATCCAGCGAAAGTACCAAAGCCGCAATCCGACCCGGCGATGACACGTTCCGCCCCGACAAGATCGGTGAACCGCTCTATTCGCTGCGCCACCAACTCCGGGTGCTCGACAAAATTCGTCGTCGTATCGACCACGCCGGGCACCAGGATCTTGTCGTCGGGTATCTCGTCCTTGCGATCCCGGAAGACGGTCCACTCATGGGCATGCCGCGGATTCGACGTCTCGAAGAGGACATACCGCGATTTGGTCCGCATCAGCGTCGCGAAGACCTGCGCCATGTCGATGTCGCAGACATGCGGCCCCTCATAGTTGCCCCAGCAGATATGAACCCGTACGCGCTCTTGCGGCACATCGCGCAGGGCATGGTTCAGCATCTCGACATGAGACTCTGCCTCCCTAACGAATTCCGCGTCGGTCAAGTCGTTGAACAGCATATGTCGCGACAGCGCCAAATCCGGACAATCCAGCTGCAGGTCCAGCCCGGCGGCGATGATCGTCTCATATTCCGTCTTCATCGCCTCGGCCAGGGCCGCCAGATACGCCGCGCGAGTTTCGTAATACTGGTTTGGCAGAAACAAGGAGATCACACCGGGAGATGCCGCGTTCATGAAGGCGCGCTCAACGCCATGTTTTTTCGCCGCGGCCTTCAGGTTCGCGATGTCCTTCTCGAGTTCGCCCTGACCCTTCGACCTCACTTCGCCCGTACACATCGGTCGGGCATAGTCCGCGGTACCGCCGGATTTTGCGAGGCGCTCGAGGAAATGTGGGAACAGCTTGAGGTCCGCCGGCGCGTTGCGCGGACTGTCCCCGCTGAAGCCGGTATAGCGGTCCTTCAAATAGGTGGCATAGGAGATCTTCGACGTTTCGCCGTCCGAGACGATATCGACGCCCGCTTCTTGCTGCCGTCTCACCGTCTCGTCGACCGCTTGGGCCATGCAGTCATCGAACGCGGACTCGTCATAGGTCTCGTTGCGCTCGCGCGCAAAAATGAAATCCACGACCGCTTGACTGCGCGGCAACGAGCCCACATGCGTTGTCAGGGTCTTTGTCACGCGCCAGTTCCTTCTTAATGCCGTGTAAGCCCGGCCGGATCGTCGGTATTGCGAACGCGGAACAAGCTTGCCTCACCGGCCATGCTTGGCGCCAGCGAGCGCTCAAGTCCCGGTGGTACGGCGCAAGTGTCGCCGGGCGCCAGTCTCGTTTCGCCGCCGCCCCAAGCCAGTCGCCAATGTCCTCGCATGACCATCAGCACCTCATGCCAATGCGTCTCGTAGGGCGCGTCGGGGATTGAGCCACGCGTCAGAAAATCGACTTCGAATCCCGGCCGGTCTTCGATCAATGCGTCAACGCCGATGACCCTGGCAGGCGCCTTTGCGGCCAGTGCCATCATGTCCCAGTAGCGCGCGACTTGTGTCGTTATCACATCCTTGGCCGGCGGTTCGGCAAAGGCACCCAGCTCGGCCTCGGTAAGCATTGGCATCGGCGCGACACCCTCGGGCAGGGATTGTCCCTTCGTCGTGTCATAGAGCCTGCCGTCCTCACCTAGAATAAGGCCATGGCCTTTCGCCCGCTCGATCACCTGCGGCGCCCAGACGACGCCGCCGCCCGCATAGTCGCCACCCAGGATCGACATGATCATGCCGTAGTCACTGCCGACATTTTCAAAGCCTCGAAAGACGCCGGTGGGAATATTGAAAATGTCGCCTTCCTCCAGCACCACTTCGCCCGCCGAACCCCAGCGCCCCCAAAAGAACCGCCAGCGGCCTTTGAGCACGAAAAACGCCTCGGCCGTACGGTGGCTGTGCAGAGAATTCAGGCATTTGGGAGGCTGGCCGGCAGCGCCGATGTTGAACCCGGGCGTTTCCCTGATGTGAATATGCTGCTCGGGACTCTCAGACACCCCGCCACCGATAATCGTAAAATTCTCCTTTTGGTCCGAGCCCGGCGTGCGCGCGTCGATAAACGCTGTCTTGCACGGCCTTAGGTCGCCATAGCGCACGATGCGCGTTTCCATTTCCGCCGGTGTCACGCTGCTATCCTGTTTTCATGATGATCTGTTTCCAGATCGCAACTTCATCGATCAACACATACTCTCGCCTGAGTCCCCACGGTCCGAACTCGGCATGGCTTAGTCCCATTATGTGGACGTCGGCCCCGGTCGGCGTACCGAATGCGCCCGCACCGTCATGCCCACCGGTCAGCGACCAACGAACCGCCGCCCGGGGCGAAAACGCCGCATCGTCACGACCAATGATGTGGTGGATCTCGAACTTGGCCGCGGGAAAAGCCGATCTCAATCCCAACCAGAACCGCTCCGCGTCGCCGTAGCCATGTCCCGTCACGCCGCCGGGTAACTCTAGCTGGCAGGCCCGGTCATAGTCGGCCCGTATCGTCGCCGTCTCTATGCGCATCAGGCGTGTCAGGATATCGGCGTAGCGCCGGCCCACCGGATGATCGTTGCCTCTACTGACATACGCGCCTTGCACATCTGTTTCAGGCGTCAGCGGGGCCACGCAATTCTCCGCACCGCCCTCTCGGTCGATGAGATCGGCAGCGAACGCCTTTGGCTCCCAACCCAACTGGCGCACGATCGCGCCCTGATCGCGGATGAGCCACTCGTCGTAGATCTGGTTATTCTTGGCGGCGCAGTCGGCAATGACCCGGTAGGTCAGTCTCTTGCCCGTCGCTTCGCCATACACGCCATCGGAAGAATGGGAGGCTGTCGATAATATCCGGTGTGAGGATAGGAACCCGTCCGCCGCCGTCCCGCACCAGATGACGTCTTCGCCCAGCAACTCGCGGTCTGGAAACTCGGCCAGTGTTGCCCAGGTCGCGGCGATGACTTTTTCATTGCCGATTACCAAGGAGCCCGGTGAACGCACCGGAATGTCTTTTGCATAATAGTGCTGCAGCGTCGCGACCCCGCGATCCTCCCAAATCTCCTTGGTGATCCCGAGGATATAGTCGGGAATATCTCGCCATTTCGGATCGAAGCCCTCAACCGTCATGGTGCTTATCCCGCCGTCCAGCCGCCATCGATGAGCAAGGCGGACCCGGTCACCATCGCCGCCGCGTCGCCGCTCAGGAAAACCACCGCGCCCATGATGTCTTCGGTTTCGCCAATCCGGCCGAGCTTGATCTTCGACTTGATCCACTCAACGCGAACCGGGTCGGCGAACGTCACCTCAGTGAGCGGCGTCCGGATGAAGGTCGGGCAGATCGTATTGACGCGAACATTGTGCGGGCCCCATTCAATCGCCATCGCCTTTGTCATGCCTTCAACCGCGTGTTTGGACGCGGCGTAGACAGCTCGGTCCACGCCGCCGACATGACCCATTTGTGAGGAAATGTTGACGATGCTGCCGCCCCGGCCACCGGCGATCATCACGCGGGCCGCCTCCCGAGACGCAAAATAGGCGGCCTTGAGATTGGTCTCCATGACCGCGTCGAAATCGTCCGGGGTCGTATCCAACGCCGGCGCGTGTCGGGCGGTGCCGGCACTATTGACGAAGATGTCCAGCGAACCGATTTTCTTCATCGCCTCGGCGGCCGCGGCGACATTCGTTATGTCGAGTACAAGCGCTTCCGCCGACAGCCCCCGGTTCTGCATCGCCAACACGATTTCTGCCAGGGCGGCACCGCCCCGCGCCGCGCAAACCACATGCGCGCCCGCCTCGCCAAGGGCGACCGCGCAACCAAGCCCGATGCCGCGCGAGGCACCGGCGACCAGCGCCCGGCGGCCATCGAGCCGGAATGATGGCGTGCGGGGGAGGGTGGTCATTCAGCGGCCTCCCCATAGGGAACATTGCGCCCACCATAGCGCCGCACCCGAATATTTGCCTGCTCGGCATGCCCGACGAAACCTTCCAGCATGCACAGCCGCGAACAATATTCGCCGATCATCGTTGCCGCCTCATCGGTCAGCACGCGCTGATAGGAATGGGTCTTGATGAACTTCCCCACCCATAGACCGCCGGTGTACCGGCCGGCCCTCTTGGTCGGCAGGGTATGGTTCGTGCCGATCACCTTGTCGCCATAGGAGACATTGGTCCGTGGTCCCAAGAACAGCGCACCGTAATTGGTCATGTTAGCCAGGAACCAGTCGTCTCGGTCGGTCATTACCTGCACATGTTCCGAGGCGATGAGGTCTGCCTGTTCCAGCATTTCGTCGTAGCTCTCGCAAACGATCACCTCGCCATAGTCCCGCCAACTTTTCCCGGCCACTTCCGAGGTCGGCAAAACCGCCAGCAGCCGCTCGATCTCGTTCATGGTATCGCGGGCAAGCTTTTCGGAATTGGTGATCAGCACTGCGGGAGAGTTAATGCCGTGCTCGGCCTGACCGAGCAGGTCGGTGGCACAGAGCTCGCCATCGACGGTCTCGTCCGCGATCACCATGGTCTCGGTTGGTCCGGCGAACAGATCGATGCCGACGCGGCCGAACAGCTGCCGTTTCGCTTCGGCGACGAAGGCGTTGCCGGGGCCCACCAGCATGTCGACCGGGGCGATCGTCTCGGTGCCCAGCGCCATCGCGCCCACCGCCTGAATGCCGCCGAGACAATAGATCTCGTCCGCGCCGCCCAGATGCATCGCTGCCACGATTGCTGGATGTGGGGCGCCTTCGTGGGGTGGCGCCGCCGCGATCACGCGTTTCACGCGCGCGACTTTTGCCGTCACCACGCTCATATGGGCCGAGGCGACCATCGGGTACTTGCCCCCCGGCACGTAACAGCCGACCGAATTCACCGGGATGTTCTTGTGGCCCAGCACGACGCCCGGCAGCGTCTCGACCTCGATATCCTTCAGCGCAGCCTTTTGGTGCTCGGCGAAATTCCTGACCTGCGCTTGCGCGAAGGTGATGTCGTCCAAGTCGCGCTTGGAAACCCGCGACACCGCCGCGTCGATTTCCGCCTCGGTGAGCCGAAATGATGCTGGTGCGTAATCGTCGAACTTCTCGGAGAGCTCGGCGACGGCGGCATCGCCCCGCGTTTCGATATCGCTTAGGGTCTGTTCGACGATCGCCCGGACCTGCGCGTCATCTTCGGCGCGTTCTTCCTGAGATCTTGCGGTCTTTAGATGGCGGGTCATGTGCGTGTGCTCCTGACGACGCGCTATTTGTTGTGGTCGGGTCGCGGCGCTTCTTCGCGACCTTCGTCATACTTTTCCCAGCCATGCCCGCTGAACGGGTCGACGCCGAGTTGACGCATGACATGGGGAAAGTCGACCATTACCCAGTTGTCGGCGATCTTGCCGTCGACCACTTTCCAGAAGTCCATGTACCGGATCTCTACCTTTTTTCCCGTCGGCGCGATGCCCATGAACTCGCCTGAATGCACCGCATGTTGCGCACCGAAACAGGCGCCCCATTCGCCTTCGAAGATCCGTGCTTCGTCTATCGCGACTTTGTCGGTAAATGCCGCCTGAAACGGCCTCTGCCAATTCTCTTGAAATGCCTGCAGGCCGCTCTTCGTGCCGCAACCGGCATTGCCCATCCAGCGGAAACTCTTTTCGAAGAACGCGGCCATGCCGGCGATCTTATGGTCGTTGAGCGCCTCGACCATGCGCTCGATGACTTGCCGGGTTTCAGCGGTCTTCGAGAGATCATTATCCTGCGTCAGCGCCGCTTGGCCGGATGTATCCGTTACCTCAATCGTCATTGCCTCAACCCTTGACCGCGCCTGCCGTGAGGCCGGACACGATTTGTTTCTGGAAGATCATGACCAGCAGGAACAGCGGTGCTGTAATGGACACGGCCGCCGCGATCGCCTCGACCTGATCCGTCGCGGTGGTTTCACGATTGAAAAATTGCGCAATCGCCGGAACCATCGTCTGGGCCTCCGCATCGAGCAACAACGAGGTCACCAGGAAGTCGTTGTAGGCCAACAGGAAGGAGAACAGCCCGGTTGTAATCACCCCCGGCCACATGACGGGGATGATGACCCGTCGGAACGCCTCGAAATGGGAACAGCCATCGACCCGCGCCGCTTCGTCCAACTCCCGCGGGATATTTTGAAAGAAGGAGCGCAGCATCCAGATGGTGAACGGTTGATTGATCGACACCAGCACGATGATCACCGGCAGATGTTTGCCGAACAGCGTTGGCGGTTCGTCGGAGAACAGCCCGAAAAACCAGCCCGTCGCGCCACTCTCCCAGAGTGGCCCGAGCCACTCCCGCGAGTTGAGGAAAGCCGGCAGATAGCCGGACACCAGAACCGAATGCGGCAGCGCCCGAAATACCAGTGCTACCACCAACAGCCAGAAGGCGAGGCTGCCGCCTGACCGGGCGAGGCCGTAGCCGGCGAGCGTACCGACGGTCAACGAGATCGTCACGACGCCGGCCGTCACCACCGCCGAATTGAGGAACTGCTCGTGGAATTCGTTCTCGATCCAGACCGCCCGGTAGTGTTCCGTCGTCAGCCCGACCACCGGCGTCGCCAACGCGTTGAGCAACGGGATGACGCCAAAAATCGTGTTGACCAAGCCGAACACCAGGGGTACCAGCCAGCCGAAGACCAGTGCCAAGCCGATGGCATAGACGACTGAGGCAAGAATCCAGCCGAACCAGACTTGGCCACCAAGGCTCAAATAGCCTGCGGCCTTGCCGATCGTTTGCGCGACCAGCCGATAGGCCGCGATCAACACGACAATTCCGAGAGCCAAATCAAGAAACGACAGGCCGCCGACGGTCCGGCGGGTCTCGAACCCGAAGATGACCTGCAGCGGATTCGTGGAGAATGAATCCACCGGGATCTTGAACGACATCACCAAGATCCAGAACAGCGGAAAGATCGCCAACAGCAGCCAAAACGCGACAAACGCGCCGTTCGCCACTCTGAGCCCGGTCGGCATCTGCAGTGCGCGTGCGGTCGTCATGATCTATCCGCCAACCCGATGATCGCGCCAGGTCCGTCGCAACACGGGTATGAGCAGGATAATGATGCCGATCATCGTCAGCATGGACGTCGCTGAAGCGCTTGAGATTAGTCGGGTCCCGGCATCGTTCGGTGTCAGATAGTTGAACGTCAGCCATTGCAGCGAAATCACATGCGCCTGGCTGGAAAAGCCGATAATTTCTTCGAACACGCGATAGGTATCCATCAGATGGATCAGCGTGATAAACAGAATCAGCGGCATAAGATGCGGTATCACCACATACCGCAGGCGTTCAAACCGCGACGCGCCATCGACGACCGCCGCCTCCATCGTATCCTGGTTAATCGTTTGCAGTCCGGCATAGAAGATCACGAACGCAAATGGCGCGACATGCCACACTCTGTAGAAAAGGATCAGAATCTCTATGGTCCAGCCTTGCGCGAACAAGGCCAACTCGCGATTCAAAATCCTCTCAAGCGCCACCGTCAGAATGCCATCGCCGATGAACAGCCACCTGACCGACAGGGCACCGATGACCGGCGTGATAATGAACGGCAGCAAGGTGACGAAAATAACCGGACCTCGAACCCGCGCCGCGATGCTGTTTACCGCCAGCGCGATCAGCAGACCCAAGCCGACGACGAGTGGCAGGGTGATGAAGGTGAACGTCACGGTGAATCGCAGTGCTTTGTAAAAGTCGATGTTAAGAACATCGCGCAAGCCATTGCCGGTATCGGAAAATGCGGCCGCGACGGACTCCGGTTTGAGCACCGAACGGTACACGTCCAGGCCGACGAAGGTGGTCTTTGTGGTCGGAACGCCTTTATCGTTCAGAACCGGAATGCGCCTTACCTCTTCGGTACACACCTGACCGCCGAAGCCCGGTGAGCAGGTCTCCACCGTCGCCGTCTCAAAGACGCCTTGGGTCAAATGAAAACTCTGCCAAAGCACGCTGAGCAGCGGGTAGGCGATGAACAGCGTCATCAACAGCAGCGACGGCGCGACAAAGCGGGCGAACGTCCCGAATTTCATTTCAGCCCCACCTGTGTTCGGTTCGTGCGGTCAGACGAACAAACCGGATCGCCGCACCGCGTCCGCCGTACCGGACCGGCATTGTTCGGCCGTCCCGCGCCGGCACTAAAACCCGCGTCGCGACGGCCGAACGGTTTTGGGTCAAAGAATGCCGGCCTCTTTGGCTGCCGTTGTATAAGCGGATTCGACGTCTTTCAGCGCCTGTTCCGCCGACTCTCTGCCGGTCAGGAAGTCGGTGATGTTATCGCCGAGCGCTGTATGCATCAGGCCCATGGCGGTACTCGACGGATAAGGCACCGCACCGGTTTCCGCCGTCGCAATCGCGCCCGCGGCAGCCGGTCCCGGCGTGAAGCCGTTGGCAATCCACACGGCCTCATCGTTGTTCTCGCTGACCGTGCGCTCGCTGATACCCTCTAAGGCGAGACGGAACGCCGCTTCCGCTTGCTCGTCGGTCATATTCTTGGCGAATACGAAGCCGTCCCACCAAAGCGAAGAGGCCGGTCGGCCCCCGGCTTCGGCCAAGGGCGCGGCGGCCATGGTGATCTTTCCGGCGACCGTAGATTCCGCCGGATCATTCACGTTGCCGGCGCGGGAAGACCAAAGATTGGCCATCGCGATGTCGCCGCGTTGGAACTGACTGGCCACGAAGGTCGAATCGGCGGTTAGGTATTCCGGATCCATATATTCGGTCAGCGCCTTCATCATGGTCAGCGCTTGCGCACCCTTATCCGTGTTGACCGTTGGCTTGTTGTCCGCGTCGAGGAACGATCCCCCGAGGCCGAGATACATGTTGACGAACTCCTCGGCGACGTTCCATCCGGCCTTGTAGGTGCCGCCTAGAGCGTACTTCACGCTGCCGGAGTCCTGGATCTTGGCGGCGACTTCCAGCACTTCGTCATAGGTGGTCGGCACCGACAGGCCTAACTCGTCGAATATGTCTTGCCGATACATGAAGTGTTGGTCGTTGACCATAAACGCGACCGCCATCACATTGCCGTCGATCTTGATCAATTGGCCTGGATTGAGGGTCCCACCGTACTTTTCGACCAAGTCGTTCAGGGGACGGATGATGTCTCCTTCCAGCAGTGGCACGATCGTCGAATTTGAAACGCCGCCGATCTGGTAAATGGCTGGATCGGCAGCCATGCCGGCGGGTTGCTTTTCACGAAATTCGGTATCCAAATCGGCTTGGAAGTTGCCGCAATTGGTCATCGTGTCGGCGATCGCCTTCCAGGCCACGAAGCTGTTCGCCAATAGCTTTACTTCGGTATCGTTCTCCAAACTACACTCGGCGGCGTGGGCCCCGGTGATGCCGGATGCAAACGCCAGCGCTGTCACCAGCGCAATACTCTTTAACTTCATACCGTCCTCCCTGTATTCACACAGTCGATGAGAAATTTGCTGCTACCCCAACGCGATGGAGCGGCCTACTAGGCCGCTAGTGAAACTCTCTGTCCGCTTTCCTTGTCGAATAAGTGGCAGATATCCGGGCTGATCCCGATGCCAACACCGTCGCCGATCTCTGCGCGATAGTCCTTCTCGGCCTTAACGGACGTTAGCGAGCCGCCGGTGCGCACGGTCACCATGGTCGCGTCGCCCAACAACTCCACCGAATAGATCGGCGCTGCGATTTGGGCGCCGTCGGCGTCGACGACCCTGGCATCCTCTGCTCGGAATCCCAACGTCACCGGACCGTTGCGGTCCGCTGGCAGTCCCGCAATCGCGACATTGTCGCTTTTGAAAACACCGCCTTGCAGCTCTCCGTCGAGCAGGTTCATGGCCGGAGAGCCGATAAACCCGGCGACGAATGTATTGGCGGGATTGTCGTAAATCGCCGTTGGCGTACCGATTTGCTGAATCTTGCCGTGGTTCATCACCACCACCCGGTGCGCCAGCGTCATCGCTTCGATTTGATCGTGGGTGACGTAGATCGTCGTAACCTGCAACTCATGCTGCAGATTCTTGAGCTGAGCCCGTGTTGAGACCCGCAGCTTTGCGTCGAGATTGGACAACGGTTCGTCCATTAGAAAAACCGTCGGCTGACGCACCACCGCGCGGGCCAGGGCGACGCGCTGGCGTTGACCGCCCGACAGCTCGCGCGGCAACCGGTGGAGCAGGTCGCCGAGCTCCACCATTTCGGCAGCCCGATGCACCCGGTCGTCATGAGTCTGCGGATCGATCCGCCGTACCTTCAGTGGAAAACGAATATTCTCGTAGACGGTGAGGTTTGGATAGAGACCGTAATTCTGGAACACCATCGCGATATCGCGATCCTTCGGTTCCAGCGCATTGACCACCCGGTCTCCGATGGATATTTCCCCTTCCGTCGGATCCTCGAGTCCCGCGATCATCCGCATCGTCGTCGTCTTGCCACAACCCGACGGGCCCAGGAAAACCATGAACTCCCGATCGGCGATCTCAAGATTGACGTTGCTCACGCCGGTAAACGCACCCCAGCGCTTCGTAATACCCTGCAGCGTCACTTGCGCCATCCCCCAAACCTTCCCGTCACAGGCGCCTAAGCCTGCCCCATATTTTCGCCACCGCCCCTAGATTGACAAACGTTGACTACGTATGCAAGAGAAACGATAACCAGGCGACTTCTTTAACAACGCAACGATTTCTGTGAATGTCACCGCAAATGCGCGAGAGCACCAACCTCAGCACCAAAAAACGGCTATACCGGTCCTTGTACCGCCTCGCGGCGGCGACTCAAGAAGGTCTGCCCGACCGTTTGGCCGAAGTTTATCATCCCGGCGCTGAATGGCGCGGATCGCACCCGCTGAATGAGGTGCAGGGCGTTGATTCTATTGCGGAAAAGGTGTGGCAGCCGCTGCTTGCCTCATTCCCCGATCTAGAGCGCCGCGACACGATTTTCGTCGGCGGCACCTTTGAAGACCGGACCTATGTCGCCGCTGTCGGTCACTATTGCGGCACCTTCCGCAAGGACTGGCTAACGATTCCGTCAACCGGGCGTCCGATCTACCTGCGTTATGGCGAAGTTCATCAGGTCGAAGACGGCAGGATCGCGCAGAGCACTGTCCTTATCGACATGTTGGACGCCATTCGCCAAGCCGGATTCTGGCCCCTGGCGCCGAGCCTCGGGACTGAGCAGCAATGGCCCTGCCCAATTACAGCGGATGGCATCGTCCTGACCGAGCAGCAGCCGGCCATTTCGCACGCCAGCATCGCCCAGACCTTGGCCATGCATAAGACGCTCAAAGACTACAACGACCTCGAACACCTCGATCGCCAGGGCCTATTGGACATGCCGCAAAAGCGACATTGGCACTCCAAAATGATGTGGTACGGGCCCGGCGGCATCGGCACGACCCGCGGCCTGCAAGGCTTCGTCGACTATCATCAGCTGCCGTTTCGCATCGCCTTTCCCAATCGTCAGGGGGGCAACCACTATATCCGCATCGGCGACGGTCCCTACTCGGTGACCGGCGGCTGGCCAAGCGTCCGTGCGAAACATACCGGCGGCAATTTCCTCGGCACCGCACCCACCGGCCGCGATGTCACCATGCGGGTGATGGATTTCTATCTCCATCACGAAGGCCTGATCCGTGAAAACTGGGTACCTATCGACATCGTCGACCTGCTGCTGCAGATGGATATCGACGTCTTCGGCAGAATGCGCAGCTTCTTCCGGCGCGGCGCTTAGCCGGCGCTGTTCTTCGGCAGTCGCGCGGACTCGCGTACCACCAGGCGCGCCGGCAGGACCGCCGCGCGGCGCTTCACCAGCCGCTGCTCGATCTGCTCGATCAGGATATTGACCGTCGCTTCGATCATCGGCACGGATGGTTGCTCGACCGTGGTCAGTTGGTAGCCGCCCCAACCTGATTCAGGAACGTTGTCGTAACCGACGATCGACACGTCCTCCGGGATTGCAAGTTTCATCTCGTTCCTCAGCACATCCATGACCGAGAATGCCATATGGTCGTTGGCGACAAATATGGCGTCCGGCCGCTCGCTCTGGCTGCACAGCTCGCGTGCGGCGTGCGCCGCACCGTCAAAGGTGTAGCCGCCCACCGCGCGACCCCAAACGGTCACGCCATGCTCGGCGAGGCCCTTATAGAATCCGGCCTCGCGGTCTCGGTTCGTTGAGGAATCCTCGTCGCCGGCGATGAAGGCAATTCGTTCATGGCCGCCGCCGACCAGGAAATGCGCCAGCAACCGGCCCCCTTCGATATTGTCGGACGTCACGCTGCTGGCCGGCGAGGACGGCACGTAGCGATTGAAAAGAACGACCGGGATGCCGGTTCTGGCACATTCGCGGGCAAGATTTGAGGACAGCGTCGCCGACGCCATGACGATGCCCTCAACCTGATACTCCAGCATCTTCTGGACGACCATGTCTTGGTTGCCTGGGTCCGTCATAAACAGCAGAACGTGATACCCCTCTTTCTGAAGGGCGCTCGACATCTGCTCCAAGACGACGGGATAGAACTGATTGTCGAGATAGGCCACGAACACCGCAATCAATCGCGATCGGCCGCTGATCATGGCGCGGGCGAGCGCGTTCGGCCGATACCCGAGCGCCCTGGCCGCCTTCTGCACCTTTTCGCGCGTCTCCGGAGACACACTGGCCCCGGCTGTGAACGTTCGGCTGACCGCGGACTGCGAGACCTTGGCCAGCCGCGCAACATCGCCGGACGTAATGTTATTCTTCGTCATAACGCCATATTGCGATTTTCTCGGCGACCGTCCACCGCGATTATGGTGACGCGGGCAATGTCCGCTCGGCCGGAATTTTCGGTCTCACCACGTCGAGACCGGCCATAAGACCATGTTCCTCCCCAAGCTGACTAGGCTCAAGCAGCAAGTCGCGGGGCATCGGAATCCCGTGTTCCTGGTGCCTTAGGCGGTTTCGATATTCGATCTCACCCGGCAAGAACATTTCCCTGTCCACCTCCCGCAAGAAACGACGAAGTGTTTCGGTGGAAACTCCGGTTTCCTCTGTCATTGTCCATCTCAACCCAGATTCACGGCTGCTGGACCGCCGGCCGTTTTTCGCTCGGTGTCTCGGTGTCATGGGCGATTACCGGCTGCGCTCGTTCCTTGACCCGGTAGCGCCTGGCCTATGTTACGACCCACACCCTCGATCACGACGGAGCGCCCGATGTCGATGACTGCTGAAACCGCCGCTAGCCGGACGGCTGGGCCAGGGCCCGGCTATGCGTCCCATCCTGGCTATGCCATCACGTTCACACCCTGCGCCAAGCGCATTCGCGCCAAGCTCGGTGATCAAACGATCATCGATAGCCTCGGCGCCATGCTGCTCCATGAGACGCGGCACATACCGGTCTACTATTTCCCGCGCGGCGACGTTCGTATGGAATTGCTGACGTCGACCGACCGCACCACCAATTGTCCTTTCAAAGGCGACGCTGCCTATTGGACGGTCGCTGCTGCTGGCCGCACCGCCGAGAACGCCGCCTGGAGTTATCCGCTGCCCTATGACGAAGTGCCTCAAATCACGGACTACATGGCGTTCTATTGGCCCGCAATGGACAGCTGGTGGGAGGAGGATGAACAGGTCTTCGTCCATGCCCGCGACCCTTTTGTGCGGATCGACATCCTGCCGTCGCACCGTCGCGTGCAGATCACTTTAGCCGGCACAATCGTTGCCGATACCACAAACGCCCTGTTCCTGTATGAAACCGGCCTGCCGACCCGCTACTACATTCCGCCGTCCGACGTGCGTACGGATCTGCTGACCCGGGCAGAGACCCGCTCATCCTGTCCCTACAAGGGCGATGCCGACTATTGGTCGGCCGACATCGCCGGCCGCACCTTCGCCGACAGTGTCTGGGCCTATCCCGATCCGGTGCGCGAGAGCACGCCGATCAAAAACCACATGTGCTTCTTTAGCGAACATGTCGACGGCATCACCATCGACGGCATCGACCAGCCCAAGCCGATCACCAAATGGTCGTGAGGCTGGCCTAAACGTCGGACCCTCGTGGCCCCCTATGATAATGTCTCGGCCGAGCCCTCGAAAATGCAGCGGCTACAAACCGCGGGGCCGGCCATGGGCTCTTGACAGAAATATTCGTCCGGTCGAATATGTCATAACAAATATGTGCAACTGGGCAATATGCCGCGCGAATTTCAGCCACAGGGATTGCGTCTACGAAACCGGTCGCAGATGCGTTATGAGACCCCGCCGCGCTCAGGGTAAGCATCGGGTCGTGGTCAAAGAGGCACGGCAAACAGTGGAGGAAAAATGAAGACTGTAAATCGCATTGCGCTGGCGACGACGTTGGCATTGGCCCCGGCGCAGCTCGCCTGGGCCGACACCGCCGACGGCGACGCGCTGATTGGCAAACCTTGGGAGGAAGTCGTCGCCAACGCCCGCGGCGGCACCGTGAATTGGTTCATGTGGGGTGGCGCCGACAATATCAATCAGTACGTCTCCGATTATATCGGCGGCCTGGTGAAAGAGCGTTATGACATCACCCTGAATCGGGTCGGGCTGAATGACACTGTCGAGGCCGTGAATATCGTTCTCGGCGAGACCGAGGCTGGCGTTACCGATGCCGGATCCGTCGACATGATTTGGATCAACGGCGAAAATTTTCGCACCATGAAACAGGCTGACCTGGCATTTTGCGGCTACACCGAAACTTTGCCGAACAATGCGTTGGTCGATTGGGACAATCCGGCGATTGCCAATGATTTCGGCTTGGCGGTGGACGGCTGTGAGGTGCCGTGGTCTCGCGCCCAGTTCGCCTTCGCCTATGACGAGGCGGCCACCCCGACCCCACCCAAATCGATGCCGGCCCTGCTTGAGTGGATCAAGGCGAACCCGGGCCAGTTCACTTATCCCGCGCCACCCGACTTCAATGGGTCGGTTTTTGTCCGGCATGTCTTCGTGCATGCGGCCGGCGGCGCCGACAACGTGCTTGGGCCGTTCGATCAGGCCAAGTTCGACGAAATCTCCGCCGAGACCTGGGAGATTCTGAACGACCTCGAACCGCATCTTTGGCGCGAGGGCAAAACCTATCCGAACTCCATAACGGCCTTGCAGAGCCTCTTCGCCAACCGCGAAGTCGCCCTCTACTTCAGTTATGAGCCGTCCGGATTTGGCGTTGCCGTTCAGAACGGGACCTTCCCGGAGACCGTGCGCTCCTTCGGTCTGACCGATGGGACGATCGGCAACACCAACTACACGATCATTCCGGCGAATTCGCCCAATAAGGCCGCCGCTATGGTCGTATCCAACGTGCTTCTCTCGGGCGAAGCGCAATATGAGAAAGCCAAGCCGGATGTTTGGGGCACGTCGCCCGCCATCGACATCGCGCGCACGTCGGCCGAGATCCAGGCAAACTTTGCCTCTATCGTGCGGCACCCTTCCGTGGTTTCAGCCTCAGAACTGGCCAAGGCCGCCCTGCCTGAAATGCAGGCCGACTGGATCAGTGCCGTTGAACAAGGCTGGCTCGAAAACGTCGGCAGATAGGCGTCAAGGGACGGGCCCGCGCGACTGCGGGCCCGTCCACTGCCGGCACGACGGTCGCTTGGCACGAAGAGGGGCGTGATGTCGGACCGCTGGAAGATCATCCTTCTGCTGACACCCGCCATGAGCGTCATCGTATTGCTCTTCCTCGGCGGCTTGGCGCTGGGCCTTATGCGCAGCTTCAACTACATGCCGATAATCGGGCTCATCAACCCAAACTTCGACGCCTACTTAGCGGTCTTCACGTCGAGTGAGTTCTATCTGTCGTTCCTATTGACGTTCCATATCGCGTTCACCTCGACGGCGATTTCCTGCGTGCTGGCGATCGGGGCGGCGCTTCTCTTGCGCCGCACATTCGTCGGCCGATCGCTGATAAACTTCCTCTTTCAGCTCAATCTCACAGTGCCCCATCTCGTCGGTGCGGTCGGTATTCTTTACCTTTTCTCGCAGTCCGGAAGTTTCGCGCGACTGGCAAATGAGTTCGGTATGATCGAACGCCCAAGCGATTTTCCGGCGCTGGTGTTCGATCCCTTCGCCATCGGGATTATCCTGCAATATGTCTGGAAGGAGGTACCGTTTATCGGCGTGATCGTGCTCGCGAATATGCAATCTCTGGGTGAGGATTATGAGAGCGTGGCGCGTTCGTTGGGCGCGAACAAGTGGCAATCCTTCATCCACGTGCTCCTTCCGCTGATCATTCCTGGCGTCCTTTCGGCATCGGTGATCGTCTTCGCTTTCACCTTTGGCGCCTTCGAAATACCGGCCATCTTGGGCGCCAACTTCCCTGCCGCCTTGCCGGTGCTCGCCTTTCGGAAATTTACCGATGTTGACCTTGCGGCGCGGCCGGAGGCGATGGCGATGGCGATGGTGATCGCCCTGCTCAGCGCCGTGATGATTTTCTTCTACATCCGCTACACCCGCCAGAAATTCAGGAACTGACGATGTCTCAACGCCCATCGACGGGGTTTCGGACTTTCCGGGCAATCACCACTGTGATGATGGTGACATGGCTAATTCTACCGCTGGTGCCGCTGGCGATCTGGTCCTTCAGCCGTAGCTGGTTCTTCCCCAATGTTCTGCCGTCGGCCTGGTCCCTGCAGGGCTGGGAATATGCCCTGTCCGATCGTTCCGGCGTCATCGACGCCCTGTGGTTGACCATCGGTATCTCCCTCGGGGCGACGGTGCTCTCGGTTCTCGCCGGCGTGCCCGCCGGCCGCGCCTTGGGGATGTACAATTTCCGCGGCAAACAGTTTATCGAACTGTTGATCCTGGCCCCGGCCATCGTGCCCGGTATTGCCGTGGTCTTGGGTATTCATGTGGTCTTCATCTGGTTGGGACTCGCGAACAGCATCTTCGGTGTCATCCTCGTCCACTTGATCCCGACCTTGCCCTACATGGTGCTCGTGATGTCGGGCATCTTTGCCAACTACGACCCGGCCTTCGAGGCCCAGGCGCGGAGCCTCGGCGCATCACCGCTCAAGACCTTCTGGTATGTCACCGTGCCGGCCATTATGCCGGGGATTATCGTCGGCGCGCTGTTCGCATTCCTCATATCGTGGAGCCAATACATTCTGACGCTTCTGATCGGCGGCGGGCGCGTCATTACCCTGCCGCTGCTGCTCTTTAATTTTGCGACATCCGGGCGCAACGATCTAACCGGCGCAATCAGCGTCATCTACATTATTCCTGGGATTCTCATCCTCATCCTCACGGCGCGTCACCTCTCGGGCCGTAGCGGCGCTGTCGGCGGGTTCGGCCAGATATGACCCATGTATCCCTGCAAGAGCTGACGAAGGTTTATCCCGGCGCCACCGCACCGGCGCTCGATCGGTTGTCCCTCGAAATCGCCAGCGGCGAACTCACAGCACTGCTTGGTCCCTCGGGCTGCGGCAAGACCACGACGATGAAGATGATTGCCGGGCTGCTACCGGTGTCCTCCGGCGAGATCAACTTCGACGGCAAGTCCATCCTGCGTGAAAAGCCGGAAAACCGTAACGTCGTGATGGTGTTCCAGAACTATCTGCTCTTTCCCTATATGAGTGTCGCCGACAACATTGGTTTCGGCCTCAAGATGCGGAAGCTGCCGAAAGACGAGATCGCGCGGCGCGTCGCAGAGATACTGGCCCTCGTGAGGCTGCCGGACCTCGGCGCACGCAAGCCGAAAGAACTGTCCGGCGGCCAGCAGCAACGCGTCGCCTTGGCACGCGCGCTGATCGTCCAGCCGCGGGTGTTACTTCTGGACGAACCGCTTTCCAATCTCGACGCCCATCTGCGCTTCGAGATGCGCGACCTGATCCGCAACTTGCAGCAGGAGATGGGGATCACCACGATTTTCGTCACCCACGACCAGGAGGAAGCGGTCGTTCTGGCGGATCGCATCGCCCTGATCCTCGATGGTCGTCTGAAGCAATACGACTCGGCGGAGGCCTTCTATCGCCGTCCCATAGACGAGGCGACGGCCCGGTTTTTTGGGTCACATAACTTTGTCGGCGGTGCCGTGTCGGACGGTGCCTTCGATAGTCCGCTGGGTCGGATCGTGCTGCCCAATGGGATCGCTGACGGCCCTGGCAAGCTGACGTTCCGTCCCGAAAATCTGCGCATCGGGCCGGCCGCCGAGTCCGAGAACCGGCTTACCGCGACGGTCTTGTCGAAAATCTATCTCGGGACGCAGACCCGGCTGCGCGTCCAGGTTGGTGATGAAGTTATCGAGGTTCTCGCCAACCCCAATGACGCGACGGAAATTGCCGAGGGCGAAACCGCGCCGATTAGCCTACCGGCGCCGGCCCTTTGGGTCGTCAGGTAGTCCGGCCGTGACAACCAGCACGAACTTCCGCTCGATTCTGGAGGTCACACCGGACGAATGGCTGGACGCCACGGGCCTCACCGAAGCCGAGATCCCCGACTGCGTCATCATCGAGGGGTCCTGGTGGCGGGCGCAGCGCCAGGCTTGGCGGCTTGGTTATTTGACCGACGTTCGAGAGCTGACCGTCCCGGACATTTTCTGGGGCCGCTGGCGCGACAAAAAGATCGCCTTCTGTATGGCCTATGGGGCACCCCGCGCCGGCGAAATAATTCATCTCTTCGGCGTGCTCGGCTGTCGGTTGGCAATTCAAATCGGTACCTGTGGCGGCTTGCAGTCCCATCTGCGACCCGGGGATATTGTTCTGCCGGAGCACGTAACAGGGCAAGACGGCGTCGCCCACCTCTACACCGAAGGCGCGACGGTCTCGTCCTCCGCCAAATGGCTTGCGACGGCCAGGGGCCTACTCGAATACCCTGGCCGGCAGGTCCACATTGGTCCGCACGTTACCTTCTCCTCGTTATTTGCCGAGACGGTGGAGATGTATGAAGCGTGGCATGCGGCCGGTCTTCTGTCGGTGGATATGGAGACGGCAACCACGTTGAGCGTTGCCCGGAGTTTTCGCATGGAGGCCGTGTCGTTGCTCGTGGTCTGGGACGAGCTGACCCGTGGTCGGCGCTTCCTTGACCCAATAGAAGCAACCGATCTCGCCGCCCTGGATCGCAGTAACAAAGATGTCTTCGAAACCGCACTGGCGCTGGCGGCGCAACTCTGAATGGTCGCCGTCGGCACTGCGTTGTGGGATTGGAAAAAATGAGGAACGAGCCATGAAATTCGGAGTTCATGCGGGGCTGTGGATGGCCAGGTGGACCGACGAGATCACCCCGATCCTTAAGACCGTCGCCGATCTGGGATATGACGGCGTTGAGGTATCGTTGCTCGGCATGACCACGGAAAAGGCCGCCGCCTTGGCCGGGCAGGTGCGCGATCATGGCTTGGAAATCACCTGTTCGGACGGTCTGTCGAAAGACGCCGATATCACCTCGCCCGACCCCGAAGTCCGCGCTGCCGGCGTGCGCTATTTGCGGTGGGCCATTGAGACCACAGCCAGTCTGGGATCGCACGGTCTTGCCGGCGTCGTCTATGCCCCCTGGGGTGTCTTCGATCCGGTGAATAAGCCCGTCCGGGCGGAGCGTTCAGCCGCGGCCTTCGCCGAGCTCGATAATGATCTCGCACGTCACGAGGTGACCCTCGGGCTCGAGGCCATCAACCGCTTCGAGACCGACCTCGTGAACACCGCCGCTGAGGCCACGGCGCTGGCGACCGCCTCCGGTTCCGACCGGGTCGGTGTGCTGCTCGATACCTTTCATATGAATATCGAGGAAAAGGACGTCGCGGGCGCGATCACCGCGACCGGCGACCGACTGGTGCATTTCCATGTCTCCGATAACGACCGTGGTGTCCCCGGCTCCGGCCATGCCCCGTGGCAGGAGGCGGTGCAAGGCCTCCGTGCCCTCGGGTACGACCGTTGGATCGTCACCGAAATGTTCGTCATGGCCGGCAACCCCGCTAGCGCCGATCTCAACATTTGGCGCGATCTCGAACCGGACCCGACCGCGGCGGCGGCACAAGCCCTCAGCTTCATGCGGCAAACCTTCGCATGACGACGGCATTCTTCGCTCTCCTCGCCGCGCGGTTCGGCGCCCTCGAGGGCGAACTGAATCAACTCGACGCGGCAATTGGGGACGGAGATCACGGCACCACCATGCTGCGCGGCCTGACCGCGGCCGCGGCGGCCGGGGAGGGGACAGCGGCGAAAGCCTTTCGCGGCGCCTCCGGCGGTGCTTCCGGCTCGCTGTTCGGTGTTGTGCTCGCCGGGCTGGAAACGTCCCTGACCGAGCCCGCGAACCTCGCCGCGACACTTGCCGACGCCGCCGAAAAAGTGACCCGGTTGGGCCAGGCCAAGGCCGGTGACAAGACCATGCTTGACGCCCTTATTCCGGCGGCGGCGGCCGCCACACCCGCCGCGACTCTGGCGGCGGCCGCGCGACTTGCCGCGACCCAAGCTGCCGCGGGCGCGCAAGCAACCACGGGGATGCAGGCCAAGCGTGGCCGCGCCCGATATGTCGAGGCCGGCGGCCGGGGACACCCCGACCCCGGCGCCCGATCGGTTGCCGAGATCCTCGCGGTGCTGGCCGAGTTTGTGGAGAAAGACCAATGAAGAAGCTCTTCAATTCCGCCGACCGTATGGTCGACGACATGATCGACGGGTTCGTCGCCGCTTTCCCGGACATTGTGGCCCGCGGCGTTCATTCCAGAGTCGTCCGTCGGGCATCGCCAAGACCTGCCGATCGGAAAGTCTCGCTACTGATCGGCAACGGCTCGGGACATGAGCCGATAGCAATGGGCTTCGTCGGCCCCGGCGTGCTTGACGCCAATGTCGTCGGCGATGTTTTCACCGCCCCGCCCCCGGAGTTGATCTTGCAGGGCATCACCGATGTCACCGGGGCCGCCGGGTCGATCCTGCTCATTTCCCGCCATGAGGGCGACGTGATCAACGGCAACGGCGCTGTGATGCTGGCTGAAGATGAGGGGCTAAAGGTCCGGCCCCTCTTGATGTATGACGACGTGTCGTCGGCACCGAAGGGCGAGGAGGATCAACGCCGCGGCGCGCCGGGGACGATGTTCATCTACAAGATTCTCGGCGCCGCCGCCGAGACCGGCATGCCACTTGAGCCGCTTGTCGCCTTGGGGGAGGAGGTGCGGGCCCGCACCCGTACGCTCGCCGCCGCGGTCGCCCCCGGAATTTCCCCACTCACCGGAGCGCCCATGTTCGATTTGCCCGATGACGAGATCTTCATCGGCATGGGCGTGCATGGCGAGCCGGGCGTGGGCCGCCATAAGGTCGGTCCTTTGCGCGACCTGGTCGGCCATATGGTCGAGGTCATTCTCGCGGACCGTCCGATCCAATCGGGCACGCCGACGGTCATCCTGGTGAATGGCGCCGGCGGCACCACCCTGATGGAACTCTTGACCGTCTATCGCGAGGTCGGGACGATCCTCGACGCCCGCGGTGTGCCGCACAGCTCACCCATGGTCGGTACCTTCGTCACCACCCAGGAGATGGGCGGATTCTCCATCTCGTTGCTGACCCCAAGCGACGAGATGTTGCAATTCTGGCGCGCGCCGTCGACCACCCCCTATTTCCCGGCGATCCACGGGGCATAATCGACATGGCTGTCGAAACCCCAATCCATGGCATCGCAATTGACGCGGGCAGTGGGCTTGACGCCGCCATCAAGGCCGCGCGGGGGGCCTCGGCATGTGCCGACGATCTTTTGACGTTCAAGCGCTGCATCGTGCGCGTTCTCAGCGCCAAGGCATCGACGGTCCTGGTAGACGCGAGGCTTGGACGGCAGCTGCTGACGGACTATGCACCGGGCTGTGCGCCGATGATGGCCTACGAGGCCGATGTCTACCACATTTCCACCGCGGACCGGATTACGGTCCTGCCGGATGATTTGGCGATCGCCGACTACCCCGCCTTAGGTGTTGGGCATCTCAAATTTTTTCTGTATTACGCGCCCAGAGGCGACGCCGCCCTCAACCGGCGCAAGCAAGATCTCGTTCAGGAGATCGGGGCCGAATGCGCCCGTCACGACATTCGCTTTCTTTTCGAACCGTTGGTCTATGACGACCAGGTCGAGCCGGGTACGCCGGAATATGCCGGCCTAAAGCCGGCGTTAGTCCGCGACGCAACCGCCGCGTTCGCCGCGCCGCGTTTTGCCGTCGATGTTCTCAAGGTCGAGGTCCCGGTTGATCTCGACTTTGTCGATGGGTTTGGACAAAACCTGATGAGCCGGGCGGCGGCCGAGAACGCGTTTCGCGCCTGCGCTGACGCGGCGGGTGGTCTGCCTTTGGTCTATCTGAGTGCCGGCGTGACGTTTGAGCGCTTCCGTGACTCGCTGATCATGGCCCGGACGTCAGGAGTACATTATGCCGGTTTCATGTGTGGCCGGGCAATTTGGTCGGACGGCATAGCGATTTTCGGTGCCGGCGGCGAGCCGGCGCTGGTGAGCTGGCTTGAACAAACGGGCACTCGGCGGTTGCTCGAACTCGTCGCGGCGGCAACTGGAGGAGACTGATTAATGGAGCCGATGCTCAAGAACCGCATTGCTATCGTCACCGGCGGCAGCAGCGGCAACGGCAGGGCTATCGCCCGGCGTTTTGCCGAGCATGGCGCGAGAGTCGTCGTTGCCGATCTCAGCGAAGAGGGCCGTGAAGGCGGCTCGCCGACCGCGGATCTGATCAATGCCGAGCGCTCCGACGCGGCGAAATTCGTCCGCTGCGATGTCAGCCGGATTTCCGATCTGGAGCAATTGGTCGAAGCGGCGGAGGATTGGGGTGGCCTCGACATCATGGTCAACAACGCCGGTATACTGATCAAGGAACCGATTTTGGAGGCCACGGAGCAGGTCTTCCAGAAGATGATCGATGTCAACGTAAAGAGCGTCTATTTCGGCTCGCAACTGGCCGGCCGGGCGATGGCGAAACGCAAGTCCGGCGTCATCATCAATATGTGCTCCATCGCCGGCATGCGCGGCACCGCCGGTTTCAGCGCCTATAATCTCACCAAGGGCGCCGTTCGGCTGATGACCTATTCCTTCGCCGACGAATTGGGTCCGCTGGGCATTCGTGTAAACAACGTCAATCCCGGCATCATGCGTACCCAGATGAACATTGCCGACGATCCGGTGATCGGCACCGAAACCGGCGAAGGTTATCTCGACATGATCCCGGCGCGCCGCTGGGGCGAGCCCGAAGAGGTCGCGGACACCTGCCTCTATCTCGCTTCGGACTTGGCTCGTTATGTCATGGGCACATCGCTGATCGTCGACGGCGGTTACCTAAGGATCTGAGGCACCATGCAACAGCAACTGACCATAGGCTTGATCCGCGGCTCGCTGCCGAGCTACTTCCCGCAGAAATACGGCGTGTTCGAGGCTGCGGAGGCCGCGCTAAACGCTTTGTGTGAGGCGGAGGGCGCGCGGCTTGTCGTCGCCCCTGGCGTGCCCATGAACGGGTCCGAGACCCAGATCGCCCTCGATGGCTGCCTCGCCGAAGGGGCGGATTTCATTCTGCTCCTGCACGGCGGTTTCACCATGGGCGATGTTGCCCGCACCATCGCCGCGGCACCGGTCCGTGCCGGATTCTGGTCGACGCCCGAGCCGGTGCGCGAAGGCGACATTCGGCTCAATAATTTCGTCTCGCTCAACATGTCGATGTCGATCTCGCGGCAGGTGCGCGACCTGCGCGCGGCGCCGGTGCAGTGGTATCACGGCGCACCGGATGCGCCTCGGCTGTTGGCGCGACTGCGCTCCACGATACGGGCGATCGCCGCGGCCAAGGCGCTCAAGCATGCCCGGATCGGTGTGGTCGGCGGGCTGGCGATGACCTTCTACAATATGGAGGTGTCGACCAACGCGTTGCTTTCGCGCCTGGGCATCGATGTCGCAAATCACGACATTGGCGAACTGATCGGCCGCATGGCCGGCCTCGATGAATCGCGTGTCTCGGCCGAAGTCGGCGCCATGCTGGCCGCCGCGCCGGCCGAAGGCGTTTCCGACATGCAGATGGCTCTCACCGGCCGGGCGGCGCTGGCGCTGCGCGACATCGCGGCGGAGAACGGCTACGCGGCGCTCGCGGTCAGTGATTGGCCGGCTTTGCAAGCCGATCCCGGCATGCACCCCGGCGCGGCCTTCACCTGGCTTGAGGAAACGGACGCTCTTCCCGTTGCTTCTGAGGGAGACGTGCTCGGCGCTATTACCCAACTTGTGGCGAAATCGGTCTCCGGCCGCGTTGGTTATCTGCTCGATATGACCGAACCTGATCTGGATGCCGGCCAACTCTTGATGTGGCACGGCGGCGGTGGCCCACTCTATCTCGCCGACGATACCGGCGCGCGCTGGATCAATCATCCCATGATCGGGCGTGGTACCGAGGCCGGTCCGATCTATGGCGCGGTTGCCGATCTTATTTTTCGCGATGGCCCCGTAACCGTGTTCCGGGTCGCCCGCGACGGCGCCGCCTTCTTCTCCATGACCGCCGAGGTGCGAGGGCGCACACCGTCTGGCTTCACCGGCTGCAGAGGGTGGCTGGATACGTTTTCGATTGCCGGTGAGACAGCGTCCTTGGAGGATGTGGTCGCCACGGTCATGGCCCACGGCCTCGAGCATCACTTCGTCTTGGTTCCCGGCGACGAGGCCGCCGTGCTCGCCGAATTCGCTTCCTGGACCGCGATGACCTCGCTAACCCGCCGCCCGATGCGCGAGCACCTGTCAGCCGGCGATTTCAGCCGCTGACGGGGCAAGCGTCAGCTTGTCATAGAAGTCCATAAAGATGGCATCGCGCTGCACGTCGTGGGCCTCGCGCATAAGATGACGGCCCTTGGGATGCTCCCAGAACAGATCGTCGTTCAGCACCGGCGAGGGGGTAACGATTGTTGGCACCCAGTCCGGGTTGAGCAACCAAGCGATATCGATGATGTCCCAGATAACCCAAGTCCGCTGGTCCGTATCCTCGATCGCGTACATGTCGTGCAGCGGATTATTGGTGTAAAGGTGATGGAGATAGTCGCCGATGGCGCCCCGACCTTTCACAAAGGTCTCCATCTCCGGCAGTGAGATTTTTAACTGCGCCCCCACATGATAGCCCGGCAGATAGACGTGCGGGACGCCGCAGTCGAAAACCAGTTTAGAGGCCAGCCGATCCTGTACCAGATTAAGCGATGGCTGGTTGCAGTGTGGCGCTGAGGATGGGTAGGCCGAGGTCCATATCACGACGATATTACGGATGATCTCGGGCGCCAGCAGCATCGCCGAGGCGACGTTGGTCACACAGCCCATCGCCGCAATGTAAAGCGGCTCGGTTCCGGTTTTGGCCAGATCGATGATCGCCTCGACGGAGGGGTTCTGCAACGGTGCGTCCAACGAGGTCAAATACCCGGCGGCACCCCGATGGACCAGCCCGGCCGATGACACCCCGACCTTGTCGAAAACCCGCAGGATCTCTTCGTAGCTGCGTTCCATCCCTTCATCGGGCGGACAAAATGTCAGGTCCGCCGCGCGTCGACCTTGACGGTGCAGACGTTCCACCCAGCCCTGAAATCCGCCGACGAGTTTCTCCGCCGGTGCGCCGCCTGCATCCAGTATTTCCTCGCAGCGCAAGACCTCGGGTCGGTGATGCTGGAACGAGAACGGTTCGGCGGTGACCGCCTCGATGCGACAGATATCCGGCGTAAGCAGCGCCCAGGCCAAAGCGAACTGATCGTCGATCTCATTCGCCGTGTCGGTGTCGATGACCAGTCTCACGGGCCCGTCGGGCGGCGCCAGTCGCGCCCGCATCATGTCATCGCCCAACACCGGGAACTCGGCGGTTGCCCGATGCGTCATGGCCCGGTCTGCGTTCTGCCGGTCAGCTTGAAGCTGACTTTGCCGACGCGAAACACTTCCTCGAAAAAGACCACCCTGTCGGCGTCGTCGAACGCGGTACAGGCTTGCAGCAGCACCGGGGTGCCGGGCTCGATCCGCAATTGGGCGGCAACCTCTCCCTCGGCGGCGGTCGGACTGATGTCTTCGCAAGCCGAGCCCCAGGTCAGCCCAAAACGGTCGCCGAGTATGCGCAGTATTGATTGTCCCGGACCTCGTTCGGGAAAGTCTTCCGCCCGGGCATCGGGCAGCAGGCGGGTCGGCGCCCAGGTGCGCACGAGCATCTTCGGCACGTCATCCACCAGTCGCAGGCGTTCCAACCTGGTCAGCGGCTGCGCATGCAACTCGTTCAAAAGATGTGCCGACTGCGCCGCGTTAGCGTCGTGTTGCGTGATTGAGATCAGTCTTGAGGACGGCTCGAAGCCCGCCCGCAACATCGCATCCGTGAAGGAGGTCATACACGTCGTTGACGGCGGCGAAAGCGTGAGGACCGTATAGCCGCTGCCTTGGCGCCGTTCGAGATATCCTTCATTGACCAGAATATCCAGAGACCGCCGAATGGTCACCCGGCTGACGTCGAAAGCCCGTGTCAATTCTTCCTCGGTCGGCAGGCGTCCGCCAACCGAGTACCGCCCCGCTTTCAGGCGCGAAAGAATAGCATCATAAGCGACTCTATATTTCGTCGTAGCAGCTTGCGTCGTCACGTCGTGCTCTCGAATATTGATACATACAAATTATTAGCTATGAATTTTTCATTGTCAAACGCTGTTGGTCCGCGTGCCGCCCTCGGGGGAGGGGCATCAGCCGCCCTCGATTTCTCGCAGGGCTTTCCGGTTGATCTTCCCCGAAGACGTCAGCTTGAAACCGTCCACGAAGGCGATTTCCCGCGGCGCTTTGTAGGCTGCCAGGCGGTCGCGCACGTGATTGCGCAGGGTTTCGACCAGTGCCGGGTCGGCCGCATGACCTTGGGCTAAGCGCACGAAAGCCTTCACGATAGCGCCGCGTTCCGCGTCGGGCTTGCCGATGACCGCGGCTTCGGCAACGGCCCGATGGGCCAAAAGGCATTCCTCTACCTCGGCCGGACCGATGCGGAATCCCGACGACTTGATCAAATCGTCGCTTCGGCCCTTGTACCAGAAATACCCATCGCCATCGCGGACCGCCAGATCATGCGTACGCATCCACGGACCGAGCCGCAGCTCGGCCTCTTTTTCGGGGTTCTTGAGATATCCCAGATACCGCGTTGGCGCATCCGACCGGGTAACCACCTCACCGGGCTCGCCCGGCGGAACGTCGTTTCCGTCGGCGTCGACCAGGCGCACATCATGTCCGGGGTAGGCCAGACCCATCGAGCCCGGGCGCCGCGGATAAAGTGCCGCACAGTTCCCGATCAGATGATTGACCTCGGTCATGCCGTAGAACTCGTTGCACACGACTCCCAACGCCCGCTCGGCCCACTCCAGCGTATCCGCCGCCAACGCTTCGCCACCGGTACAAATGACCCGCAGGGCCAGATCATGTTCGGCTCGCGGATCGGCCGTTTGCGCCAGCCGCTTGATCGCGGTCGGCGCCAGAAATGTGTGCGTCACTTTGTGGCGGGCCATGAAGGCATAGGCCCAATCCGGCCGAAACCGAGCTTCCGACGTGACGATCGTCCGTCCGGCCATCCAGGCCGGAAACAGCATGTCGAGCAGGCCGCCGACCCAAGCCCAGTCCGACGGCGACCAGAACACCGCGTCCTCGTCGGCCATCGATAGGTTGAAGAACAAATTGATCGATGGCGTATAGGACGCCAGCACCCGGTGGCCGTGCAGGATACCCTTCGGCATCCCGGTGGATCCGGACGTGTACATCAGCAAGGCGGGATCGTCCGCCCCGGTATAGTCCGGCTCGAAGTCGGCCGGCGCATCCGACAACGCCTCCGTAAGGTCGGCTTCCGGCCCGGCGGAACCCTGCACCAGGACATGATTGAGGTGCGGAAACAGCGCCGAGGCATGCGCCCGCAGGGGCGCCCAAGCCGCCTCGGTCGTCAGCAATGTTGTCGCCTCGCAATGGTTCAACGCATGGGCCAGTGTGTCGGGCCCATAAAGCTGCGACAGAGTTACGGCAACGCCGCCGATCTTGCAGATCGCCATATGCGCGATCGCCGTTTCCGGCCGCAGCCCGGTATGGATGCCGACAAAATCGCCGCGGCCCAGACCCAGTGACCGCAGCCGCGCCGCCAAGGCGGTGGCGGCATCCTCTACGTCCGCAAAGGTCAACGCCGCCAGACTACCGTCGGGGTTTTCGAGGCTGATCGCGATGCGTTGGCATTGCGCCGGTTCCAGGTGACGGCCGAGCGTCATGTGGTAAAGATTGGCGTCGGCAGGAATGACGATCTCGAAACCGTCTCCGGCGCGCTTCAGATTTAGCACGCCAAGCTCGGCGTCGGTGTAGTCCCGCAATTTGCTCATTTTGCGTCCGCCTCCGGCTTTACCAGGGCTAGGACCTGTGCCGGCGGTCCTTCCGGTACGGCCAGGAGGCGACCGCGATCGGACTGAATCTCCGGGTTATGCAAACGCACGCTCGTCAATGTGTCTGCGCCCTCGAATCGCGCCAGGGCGAAGCTGTTCTCGGGACCGTCGCTGCGTTGCAGGATCGTCGCGGACCCTGGCAGCGTCATCCATTTCGTTTGGATCGACCCGCAGGAGCATCGCCGCTCCGGCGGAAAGCTGACCCGTCCGCACTCGCCACAGCAATGGGCGCGGGCCTTGCCGATGCGTAGCCCTTCTATCCAAGGCGTTAGACGCCCGGCCGACAGCCTGTAATCCAGCACCAGCCGATAATCCATCACGCCTCTCCCGCGCTAAGCAGTGTAACCGCCGCCGTAGTTGCGACGCCGCCATGAGTATCCGCCAGGGCGTGGCGCGGCGCCGACCCGCACTGCGCGTCCGGGTGATATCGCCCTTCGAGTTGCAGGGCGCAGGTCGCCACCTGTGCGACACCGACGGCGCCGACCGGTGCACCCTGGCCGAGTAACCCGCCGGACAAATTGATCGGCAACCTGCCGTCCGGCGCGAACGCCCCGGCACGATGCTCGGCCAGGACGTCGCTGGACAGACCAAGCGCTTCGAGGCCCTGCAATTGTGCCCCCGAGTAGGCATCATAGATTTCCGCGATGTCGACATCGGCGGCGGTCAGCCCGGCCATGGCGCAAGCCCGCTGCATGGCCTTTGTCTTGGCGCTAAACCTATCGACGTCGATACGCGTACCGAGGTTGGCGTGATCGCTTGCCGCGCCGATGCCGCAGATTCGCGCGGCCCCGGACCGCCGCCGCGGCACCGCACCGCCCGCCGCCAAGATCACCGCCGCCGCCCCGTCACTGAGCGGCGAGCAGTCGAGCCGGCGGTAGGGGCTGGAGACCACTGGCGAGGCCAGGACATCGTCCACGGTCGTATCCAGCGGCAGATGTGCGTTTGGGTTATGTCGCGCGTTTTGTCGGTTTTGCACCGCGACTTGCGCGAAATCTTCCGATGTCGCCCCGGACCGGGCCATATAGGCCGTGGCGGAAAGGGCGTAGAGCGCGGTCGCGGTACTGCCCGTCATGCCGTCGCTCCAGGCATCGAAGGAGTATCCGTACAGCTTGGTTACGGCATTGACCGAGAGCGGCGATGCCGTGGCTTCGACGCCGACGACCGCCACCCGCTGGGCGGTACCCGCCAAGATCTGATGGACCGCCGCATGGACCGCGAGTTGCCCCGAAGCGCCGCCGCCCTCCACCCGCATCGTCGCGGCGCCGACGAGACCGAGATCGCCGGCGATGACCGAGGCTGGATTGAGTTGCAGCGTGAAGAAATCGCTTTCGGACGCGACGACCAGCGCGTCGATATCGCCCGGTTCCATTTTCGCGTCGGCGAGCGCCGCGGCGACCGCCGATTCCGCCCAGTCCCGGAAGTTTGAACCGTCTTTGCGTCGATTGAACGAGGTCAGGGCAACGCCCGCGACCAGCACCATGAGCGATTTTCCTCCCGCCCTTTGATGTCGGCCGCACGAGTATTTGTCAATACAATTACATCACAAAGAATTTGCCTGCCGACCCGCCAGCATGAGGCACAGCAGAGCCGCCGCGGCCAGGCCGCTGGTGAACAGCACGGTCTGGTTGTATCCCACCTGCAGCCACAGAAAACTGCCCAGCGATGGCGCCACGGCAAAGGCCAAAAGAAACGGCACGGCCATGGCCCCGGCGATCATGCCGAACCCGGCCTGTCCGACCATGTCCGCCGTGACCACTGGCTTGAGGATGTTGGTCATGCCGTAGAAGGCCCCTTGCAGCATCACGAACCCGGTAATCAGCACGGCATTCGCCCCGGCCGCGAACAACAGCACCGAAGCGGCGCAGATGGCGGCGAAGCTGATGGCGGTGATCGTGATATTGGTGATCCGATCGCCGCTGGCCACCAGAAAAAGTCGCCCCACCACCTGCATCGGCCCGATCAGCGATGCGATCAGCACCGCCTGGGTGCCCGGGATCTGACGCTCTTGTAAGATCGGCAGCAGATGCGTGAGCAGCAGCCCATGGTTCAAGGCCAGCAAGGAGAAACCCAAGGCCAGCGGCACCAGCACCTTGAGGTTCCAGGCGGCCTTTCCGTCCCGTGGCTGTCGAGCCGTACGCGCGGGCTGGCGCCTCTGTTCGAACAACAGCACCAATGCCCCGACGCCGGCCAGGCCGGCAAACACCAGCACCGCCGGACGCCACCCGTAACGCGCGGTCAGCCAGGCCATCAGGGGAAAAGTGATCATCGAAGCGAACCCGGCGATGAGCGTGACCAGCGAGATCGCCGAGCGCGCACGCGCCCCGTACCGCAGCACGAGCAGCGCGAAGCAAGGCTCATAGAGCGTCGCGGTCATGCTGAGCCCCATGCTGGCGCACAGCGCCAGGAAAACCGGGTAGGAGGTCACCTGTGATAGCGCCACCAGTTGCGCCGTGCCGGTCAGCGCCCCGAGGGTCATCATCTCGGCGCCCACGCCGCGGTCCACCAGCCGCCCGGCGACGGGCGCGCTGATTGCCCAAACCGTCAGGGCCAAGGTCACGCCAAGGCTGATCCCGCCACGCGACCAGCCCAAATCGGCTTCCAGCGGCAACAGCATCGCCGGGAACAGATAGAACAACCCCGCCCACAACAGAATCTGCGACAGCGCCAGCCGCAGAATGCCATTGCGCTCCTCACTCGAAAAAGTCCGCCTCATCTGCTGGCCCCGCCGTCTCTTTTGGCCGCTGCAACAGTCTTGCGCCCCGGAGCCTAGCGGGCTGGCAAGCCATTGCAATCTATTCGTCGGCAGCATGTCGGCGCTGCCGCTTGTCCATGCGGATCATCGGCCGGCCGGCGGTGTCCCGGCGCTGTCAACGGCGGCGCCTTAGCGCCTCGGCAACGATTTGGCGCTACCGTACCGGCGAGTTAGCAAGCCGGGGGAATGGGGCGGTGACGGCGGCCAAGGGAAAATCGCTACTGAGCGACAACTTTTTTGACGAGGTTGGCGGTTACCCCCGCCTGCGGTGCGTGCACCGACTTCTCTATACCAAATTGTTCGCCCACCCATGGCTGAAGGGGTTCTTCGCCCACACCAACCGCGCGGTGGTCGAGGCGCAGCAGACCGACTTCTGGGCCAGCCTGATGGGCGGCCCGGCGATCTATGGTGGCCGGTCGCCGCGCGATGCCCACGTCCATATGTTCCTACCCGCGGAAGTCTTCGCAATCAGGCACGAATTGCTGGGCGAGGCACTGGAACAGGCCGGCGTTGTGCCCCACTTGCGCGAAAAGTGGCTGGCGCTCGAT
>JAJFJA010000042.1 GCA_021774445.1 Alphaproteobacteria bacterium | reverse complement strand
CTAGCCCTCGCCGATCAGCGCCAGCCAGCCCTCTTCGTCGACGACGGTGATGCCCAGCGCTTCGGCCTTGCTGGCTTTCGAACCCGCGCCGGGCCCGGCCACGAGAATGTCTGTTTTTTTCGAAACCGACCCGGCCACTTTCGCGCCAAGTCCCTCGGCCCGCGCTTTCGCCTCGTTGCGCGTCATCTTCTCCAGGGTCCCCGTGAACACGACGGTCTTGCCGGCGACCGGCGAGTCCGCGGCGGGCTGTTCGAAATCCGCTGGCGTCACCTGTTCGCTTAACGCCTCGAGGGCGTCGCGATTATGCGTTTCATGGAAGAAAGCCAGGATATCCGTCGCCACTGCCGGGCCGATGCCGTCGATGTCCACCAGTTCTTGATAAGCGTCGCTTTCAGGGTCCTGCGCCGCGTCCATAGCCTGTCGCCAGCCGGCAAGTGAGCCATAGGTCTTGGCCAACAGCCGGCTCGTCGCTTGTCCCACCTGGCGGATTCCCAGCGCGAAAATAAAGCGTTCCAGCGAAACTGTCCGCCGCTCGTCGATCGCGGCCAGCAGGTTGGCCACCGATTGCTCGGCCCAGCCTTCGCGTTCTGCGATCTCCGCGGCTTTGTCCGCCAGCTTGAAGATATCGGCCGGCCCCCGCACCAACCCGTCGGTCCAAAAGGTCTCGATATGTTTGCCGCCCAAACCCTCGATATCGAAGGCGTTGCGGGACACGAAATGTTTCAGCCGCTCGACGGCTTGTGCGGGGCAAATCAGCCCGCCCGTGCAGCGGCGCACCACCTCGCCTTCATCCCGCACGGCCTCCGAGTTGCAGACCGGACAACGCGTCGGAAACACATAGGCCGACGCGTCCGCTGGCCTCTTCGCCAGCACCGGGCCGACAATTTGCGGGATGACGTCGCCGGCCCGCTGCACCACCACCGTATCGCCGACCCGCACGTCCTTACGGCCGACCTCATCCTCGTTGTGCAGCGTTGCGTTCGAAACCACGACACCGCCGACGGTCACCGGCTGCAGCCGCGCCACCGGTGTCAGCGACCCTGTGCGGCCGACCTGGATATCGATCCCCAACAGCACCGTGGTGGCTTGTTCCGGCGGGAACTTTTGTGCCACTGCCCAGCGCGGCGCCCGGCTGACGAAGCCCAACCGTTCCTGTAACGCTAGCTTGTTGACCTTGTAGACGATGCCGTCGATGTCGTAGTCGAGGGCGGCTCGTTGCAGCGCCAGTTCGTCGAAGAACTGGCGTAGTTCCTCGGTTCGATGGCACAGACGGGTCAATGGATTGACTGAGAAGCCCCAGCCCTTGAGCCGCTCCAGAAACGCCCATTGGGTTTCGCCCGGGGATTCGCTGACCTCGCCCCAAGCATAGGCGAAGAACCGCAGCGGGCGGCTGGCCGTAATCGCCGGGTCCAACTGCCGCACGCTGCCTGCCGCCGCATTACGCGGGTTGGCGAAGACCTTGCCGCCGGCCGTTATCTGTCGCTCATTCAGCCCTAGGAAGTCGGACCGGGCCATATAGACCTCGCCCCGCACCTCAAGCACGTCCGGGGCGTCGCCGTTCAGCGCCGCCGGAATGTCGACCACGGTCCTTAGATTGGCCGTGATATCCTCGCCTTCACTGCCGTCGCCCCGCGTGGCTCCCAATACGAACCGGCCATGGCTATAGCGCAATGCCGCTGACAGGCCGTCGATCTTCGGTTCGGCGACCAGCTCGACCGGCACCTCAGTGTCAAGATTTAGAAAGCGTCGGATACGCGCCACGAACTCCCCGACATCCTCATGGCTGAAAGCATTGCCCAGCGAGAGCATCGGGACCCGGTGCTTGACCTTGGCGAAGGCACCGCTCGGTGTGCTGCCGATCTGCTGCGTCGGACTGTCCGCCGTTCGCAGCGTCGGAAAATCCTCCTCGATGCTTTCCAGCAGCCGGAAATCGGCGTCGTATTCCGCATCGCTCTTGATCGGGTCGTCATCGACGTAATAGGCACGGGCACTGGCGGCGACGTCCTCGGCCAGCGCTTGATGTCTCTTAGTCGCCTCGGCAAGACTAAGGCCTGTCTTTTTTCCCGTGGCCGCCATTATCAGGCACCGGCCATCAGGCGGGCCGCCGCCGCGCGGGCCTCGTCCGTCACCTCGGCGCCGGAAATCATTCGCGCGATTTCTTCTTGCCGCGCCGCTTGCAGCAGCACCGCCACCTCGGTCACCACCCGCTCGACCTCCTCCCGTTTCACCACCCGCCAGTGATGGGCGCCAACGGCCGCGACCTGCGGGCTGTGGGTCACCACCAGGACCTGCCGTTCCTCGGACAGGCGCGCCAGCCGCTGGCCCACCGCCGAGGCGGTCGCCCCACCGACGCCGGCATCCACTTCATCGAACACCAGAGTGTTCTGCCCGGCGCTATCCGCCAGCACCACCTTTAGCGCCAGCATGAACCGGCTCAACTCTCCTCCCGACGCGATCCTATGGATCGGCCCGGGGGCGGTGCCGGGATTGGTCGCCACCATGAAGCGAATTTGATCGAAGCCCAGCGGTCCCCAGCCAGCTTCGTCCAGGCGCTGAATCTGCGTTTCGAAAGACGCATGTTCCAGCTTCAGTGGCGGCAATTCCGCCGCCACGGCCCGGTCTAGCGCCTGCGCCGCCGCTTGCCGGGCTCGGCTCAGGCTCTCCGCCGTTGCGACATAGTGCCGACGCGCGGCTTCCGCTTGACCGGAGACCTCGGTAAGTTGGCTGCCCGCGTCGTCCAGCGCCGCCAGCTGTTGCCGCATGCTCTCATGTAACGCTGCCAACCCGTCGACCGCGCAGCCATGCTTGCGGGCGAGGGCACGCAGCGCGAACAGTCGTTGCTCGATCCGGTCCAGCGCCGCCGGGTCCACCGCGATATCTTGCTCGGCGCCGTGCAGTTCATGCACCGCTTCGGCCAATTCCGCGGCCGCCCGGTCCAGGGCCTCGACCGCGCCGTTAAACAACCCCGCCGCCGGTTGCGCCACCCGGTCCAACTCCCGCATCGCCAACTGCAGTCGCTGATCCGCGCCCCCATCGCCCGCCAATGCCGCTTGCGCCGCATTTACCGCCGCCGTCAGCTTTTCGCCGTGCTGCAGCCGCTGGCGGCGCTCGGCCAGCGCCTCCTCCTCCTCCTCGTCTTCCGGCGCGATGGCATCGAGCTCCTCGACCCCATGGCGCAGAAAGGCCTCGTCCTCTCGTGCCTTGGCAAGTCTCGCCGCTGTTTCGGCCAGCGCCGCGTCCGCGGCCGCCCAGGCCAGGTGGGCTCGCCTCGTCTCGGCCAGCGGGTCATCAAGCGCGCCATAGGCATCCAGGGCCGCGCCGTGGGTACGGGGATTGAGCAAGCCGTGATGCTCGAATTGTCCATGCACGTCCACCAGCCGTGTGCCAACGTCGCGCAGCAGGCCGATGCTGACCGGTTGGTCGTTGAGAAACGCCCGGCTGCGCCCATCGGCACCCAGCACGCGTCGCAGCACCAATGTCTCGTCGTCGCCGTCCAAACCATGTTCGGCCAGCAGCGCGGCAACCTCGTGATCGTCCTTCAGTTCGAAATTCGCCGAGACGACGGCCCGTTCGCAGCCGGTCCGCACCAGTCCACTGTCGCCACGGGCCCCGAGCACCAGGCCCAGACTATCGAGTAGGATTGATTTGCCGGCGCCGGTCTCGCCGGTCAGAACCCCGAGGCCGGCGTCGAAGTCCAGGTCCAGCCGGTCGATCAGGACAACGTCGCGGATCGACAGATGCCGCAGCATTTCCGATCAGAACGGCCACAATTTGCTGAGGAAACCGCTCTCTTGCGTGCCGAGCGGATCGCGAACCGAGGCATCCTCAACAATCGCGTAGCTATCTACATACCACTCGCTGCCCGGGTAGTTGTGGCCGAGCACGGCCGCCGCTTTCCGCGCCTCCGGCTCAATACCGAGCGCCGTGTATGACTCCGCTATGCGATGCAGCGCTTCCGGGACATGGGTCGTCGTCTGATAGTCTTCGACCACGCGCTTGAAACGATTGATGGCCGCCAAATAATGGCCGCGCCGCAGGTAGAAGCGGCCGATTTCCATCTCCTTACCCGCCAGATGGTCGCGCGTCAGATCCAGTTTCAGGCGCGCGTCGCGGGCATAGCTCGTCTCGGGGAACCGCCGGCTCACCTCTTCCAGGGATTCCAGAGCCAGCTGCGTCGTCCTCTGGTCGCGCCCCACATCGGAGATCTGCTCATAGTAGCTCAGCGACTTCAGATAATACGCATAGGCGACATCCGGGTTGCCCGGATGCAGCTGAATAAACCGGTCCAGCGACAAAATCGCGTCGTCATGTTCCTGGCGTAGGTAGTACGAATAGGCCGCCATCAGCTGCGCCTTGGTGGCCCAGATGGAATAGGGGTGCTGCCGCTCGACCTCATCGAACTCCTCGGCCGCGGCCTGTACACGGCCGGCCTCGAGATTGTCGACCGCTTCGTTGTAGATGTCTTCCACCGGCCGCTCGACATAGGTTGGCCCATCGTCGCTGCTGCAGGCGGCCAAAATCATCGACGCCAAGCCAAGCGGCACGACGGCACGAGCGAATTTTCCGGTACGGACACGCATTTTCACCACACGGGGTTCGTCACGACGCCACGGAACGGCAAATTAGCGCAATTGTCACGGTTTTCCTACCGTGAAGCGCGATCGCTCGGCGTTACCGCCTCCGCGCCATGCCTACCACTCAAGCTGAGGCCAGCAGCGGCTCCGCCGGGGCAACATGTGTCAGCGGGGTATATTGGTAGGCGGTCGGATCGGCGAATACCGCGCGCAGCAACGCATGATTGAGCGAATGTCCGGAGCGCCGACCACTGAAATGGCCGATAATCGGCGTCCCAGCGAGGTAAAGGTCACCGACGCCGTCGAGCATCTTATGGCGCACGAATTCGTCGTCGTACCGCAGGCCATCTTCGTTCAACACGATGTCGCCGCTGACCACGACCGCGTTGTCCAGGCTGCCGCCCCGGGTCAGCCCCATCTCGCGCAATTTGTCGAATTCATGCGCGAAACCGAAGGTCCGTGCGCGGCTCAGCTCAGATTTGAAGGTCCCGTTGATAAGCCGCACGCCCAAAGCCTGCTGCCCCACGGCACCTGATTCGAAGTCGATTTCGAAGTCCATGGAGAAGCACTCGGCCGGCGTCAGGGTTGCCGTGCGTTTATCGTCTCCCACGCGGACTTCCTTGAGGATCTCGAGCGCCTGACGTGCCGCGTCCAGCTCGATCAAACCGGCACATTCGACCAGAAAAACGAACGGCGCGGAACTGCCATCCATGACCGGTACTTCCGGCCCATCCAGCGCCACCACCACATTGTCGAGGCCACACCCGCTGAAGGCTGCCATTAGATGTTCGACCGTCGCCACCGTGGCGCCGCCATCATTGCCCAGCGTCGTACCGAGTCGTGAGTCTACGACATTCTTCACATGACCGGGGATCTCAAGGCCGCCCAGGTCGGTCCGGCGAAATACCACGCCGCTGTCCGGATCGGCGGGCAGCAGTGTCATGGCCACCTTGGCGCCGGAATGCAGGCCGGTGCCGCAACAGCCGATCGCACTCTTCAGAGTGGTCTGCCGTAGCGCGCCGTTGTAGTGATTCGAGGTAAAGGTCCCCAACAGTCTAGTCCCCCCAAGAAAATCCGTGGTCCCTATGTCGCCGAAGCTTCCGGTGGATTTTCCATTCAAATTTCTTACGTTGTGCCGCTAACTAGAACGACTTCAACAAATTTGATGTAACAAGACCTGGAAGGCCGCTCAAGTCACCTTTTGTTACAGTTTGTTTCCGCCGGGGACGTTGGAATCCAACGTCCCCGGCGGCGGTGCCTTGAACCTAGTTTGCTTGCCGGCGCAGGAAGGCCGGAATTTCCAGCAAATCCTCTTCGTCAGCAGTCCCTATGGGCCGATCGTCGAGATCCAGACGCGCGGCCGGTGGCGGTGCTGTGACATTGTTGGGGTAGGCAAGTCCCGCGGGAGCCACTGGTTTGCTGGGCAGTGGCGACATCGCCGGCGCCGGCGCCGTCAAGGACGGGGCGGTCAGCCGGCCGGCCGTGTCGCCGACGGACGCCTCAAGACTCGGTTCCTCAGACCGCTGGGCCGGGACCTCCGACTTGCGCGGTGTTACGGCGCCGGTGACGCGTTGGAACAGGCTAAAGCCGCGCCGCCGCTCCGGCTCGTCAACACTGCCCGCGGGTCGCGGCGCCACGGCTCCCGACGCCCCCGCACCCCGACTAGCCGGCCGTACCGGCGGCGGGGCAATGAACGGCTTGTCGATGGCTGCCTCGGCCGTAACGCCGTTGGCCTCAGAAGCCGCTTGCGCGGTAACCGGCACCGACTCGGGCTCAGGCGTTTCCGCAGCCGCCAAAGGCGCCAGCAGTGGCTCCTGCACGCTGACCTGCGGCTCGGATTCTGCCACCGGTGCAGTGAACGGCTCCGGCAGTGCGACTGCGGGTCCGTCGGCCGCCATCGGCGGCCGCATTGCCGGCATTGGCTCCGCCATCGGCGGCATCGCCGGCTTCTGCGCGGTTACCGGACGGTCGGCGTCGTGGACGAGGCTGATCATGCCGGGTCGTGGCAGCATTGCTGAGCCTTCGGCCTCGATACCCGTCGAGACGATCGACACCCGCATGACGCCCTCGAGGACCTGATCATAGGTCGAGCCGAAGATGATATGCGCGTTCGGATCGACTTCCTCGCGGATCCTGTTCGCCGCCTCGTCGACCTCGAACAGGGTCATGTCCGGGCCGCCGGTGATGTTGATCAGGACACCGCGGGCGCCCTTCATCGAGACGTCGTCGAGCAACGGATTCGCAATGGCCGCTTCGGCGGCCTCGATCGCCCGCCGGTCGCCGGTCGCTTCGCCGGTACCCATCATGGCCTTGCCCATCTCGCCCATCACCGTGCGTATGTCGGCGAAGTCGAGATTGATCAGGCCCGGCATGACCATCAGGTCGGTCACGCCGCGAACCCCCGAATAGAGCACGTTGTCCGCCATCCGGAAGGCGTCGGCGAACGTCGTTTTCTCGTTGCAGACCCTGAACAGGTTCTGGTTCGGGATGACGATCAGGGTGTCGACGAAGTGCTGTAGCTCCTCGATCCCCTCATCCGCCAGCGACATCCGGTGCGTGCCTTCGAAATGGAACGGCTTGGTGACCACCCCAACCGTCAGGATACCGTGCTCCCGTGCCGCCCGCGCGATGACCGGCGCCGCACCGGTGCCCGTGCCGCCGCCCATGCCGGCCGTAATGAAGGCCATATGGCCGCCCTGGAGATGATCGATGATCGAATCCAAGGCTTCCTCGGCGGACGCCCGGCCGATATCGGGCCGTGCCCCGGCGCCGAGGCCGTGCGTGATGTTGGTTCCCAACTGGATCCGCCGCTCGGCTTGGCTCGCCGCTAGGGCCTGGGCATCCGTATTGGCAACGACGAACTCAACGCCCTCAAGATTGGCGCTAATCATATTGTTGACGGCATTACAACCGGCTCCACCGACGCCGACGACGACGATACGTGGCTTTAACTCGTTCTCTACATGTGGTGCGCTCAAATTCAGCGTCATGGCAGCCTCCGATCCATTCTTTTTTGGGCATGGCGTTTGCGGTCTTTCATGACCGCGGGTGACGCTTCAACTCCCCCTCTTAAGCGAGTCATTGCGCCTCGTACCTCATTAGATGTGCTCTCGTAACCACTGGCTAAGCCGACCGGTTAACCCGCTCAACTCGCCCTTCAAGACCGGCGTCGGTTCCGGCAACGCGGTAGGATTTTGTACCGCGAAGCCGATCAGACCGGCGCAAGTCGCAAACGCAGGGCCGGTCATGGCTTCCGCGAGACCGCGGCAGCGCAGGGGCCGTCCCATGCGAACCTGTTTGTCGAGGAACAGCGCGGCGAGTTCGCGCGCGCCTTGCATCTGGCTGGCACCGCCCGTGAGCACCACGCGGCGGCCGGCAAAATGGCCGACCCCGCTTTGGGTCAAGCGAGTACGGACCAACTCCAGGGTTTCTTCCACGCGCGGGCGGATGATGCCGTTCAGCGCTGAGCGGGAAACCGGATTGGGGATCTCTTGATTGTCTTCGCCCATTTGCGGCACGTCGACAATGTCGTGCTCGTCCGCCGCCGAAGCGATGGCGCTGCCATACAGCGTTTTCAGCCGTTCGGCGTGGGCAATGGGGGTCGACAGGCCGCGCGCGATATCGGCCGTAACGTGGCCCCCGCCCACCGGCAATGAATCCGCATAGATCACCGCGCCGTCATAGAACACCGAGATGCTGGTCGTTCCGGCCCCCATGTCGATGAGGGTCACGCCGAGGTCGAGTTCGTCTTCGACCAGGACCGCCAGACCCGCAGCATAAGCACTGACCACGAAACTCTCGACGTCCAGATGACAGCGTTGGACCACGGTCTCTAGGGTCCGCACCGCGCCTGTCGCCGCCGTGATGATATGCATGTCGACGCCCAGCCGGTCGCCATACATGCCGCGGGGGTCGCGAATGCCCCGGTCGCCATCGATGGCGAAGCCGATCGGGATTGTGTGGATCAGGTCGCGCTCACTTGGGTCATCGCCGTTCAGTGAGGCCGTCTGCTCGAGCACCCGCCGCAAATCGCCGTCGCCGATCTCATGCCCGGCGATCGGCACTTCGACGCCCACGGTACGCGACAGCGGATGGCCGCCGGAGAGATTGACGGACACCGAACGCACGGTCTCATTGGCGATCTGCTCGGCGGCATGGACGGCATTGAGGATCGCCGTCTCCGCCGCATCCATATCGACGACGATGCCGTTCTTCATGCCGTGCGACACTTGATGGCTAGCCCCGATGATCCGGGTTTGGCCATTGGCATCGGCGCGCGCGATAAAGCAGCAAACCTTGCTCGACCCCACGTCGAGGGCCGCGATCAGGCCGTTGCGCGGTTTCGTAAGATGCCGCGGCAATCTTTGGCGCCTTCTCTGGCTGGTTATTGCGCTCATGTGTTCTCGCCACTTTTCGCGGGAACGACTTCGTCATCTGAGTCGGTCTGTACGATCAGCCGGTCCGGCAGCCGCAAATCCACGGCGATAACATCGCGCTTCAGCAACGCGTGGCTGTGCTGCAGCTCCGCCAGTCGGGCCAGTGCGACGGCGACCTCGGTTTCCGGCAGCCGCACTTCGATATTCTCCTTCAAACGCAAGTTCCAGCGCCGGCCGGAAACGCGCACCGCTGCCTCGAGTTGTTCGGCAACCACCGGGTAGGCGGCGACCAGCGACAGCAGGCGGGTTGCGTGGATTGCGGCATCGTCACCGACCACCAGCGGCAAATCGCCGAAACCGGCGACTTTGACTGGGATCACTTCGCCGCGCGTGTTGATCAGTGCCAGCGCGCCGTCTCGTTGCCACAGCGCCAACGGGCGATGTTCGACAATGCGCACGAACAGTGTGTCCGGGAGTTGCCGGGTCACGGCGGCCCGGTCGACCCAGGCGAGACTCTCGATCCGTTCTCGCACCGCCTCCAGGCTCACCGCCAGGATCGGCGTGCCTCGGGCGACGTCGAGGGCCCCAAGCAGTACCGTACCATCGGTCCGGACGCGTCCCTCGACCAGCACTTCGCCGACGGCGAAGCCGGTCGCGCCACTAAGGTTCACTGCCGATTGACCAAGGCCCGCGATGCGGTCGTCGACCCAGCCGGAGCGCCAGAGATACCAGCCGCCCTCGGCGACCGCGCCCAAGGTGAAGAGCACGAGGCCCACCCGCACCGTCCGCTGCCGCCATAGCGGCGTGCTGCGCCGTCGCCGCCGTGGCGCCGCCCGGCTTTGGTTGGGCCGCCGACCGGTTCGTCGCGGCTGTGCTGTGCGTCGGCTCAATCGCATGTCGCTTGCTCCACCAGCCAACGCACCAGATCGTTGAACGGAATACCGCGTAGCGCCGCCTGTTCCGGCGCCAGCGATAGCGGGGTCATCCCGGGCTGTGTGTTGACCTCCAGCAGGTAAATGCCTTCGGGTCCGCCGACCGCCTCCTCATAGCGAAAATCTGCCCGGCTCAGGCCGCGACAACCGAGCAGCCGATGTGCTTCGAGGGCCATATCCAGCAGCGCCGCGGTGACATCGTCCGGCAGGTCGGCCGGACAGATATGCTCGGTGCGCCCTTCGGTGTATTTCGCTTCGTAGTCGTAAAAGCCGCGATGCGGGCGTAATTCGGTGACCGCCAAGGGCCGGTCCCCCATCACGGCAACGGTGAGTTCGCGGCCTTCGATGAAGCGCTCCGCCAGCAGCTCGGGATAATTGTCGAAGCCTGCGGATGCCGGCTCGTTGTCGCCCTCTCGCACGATCCGCACGCCGACGCTGGACCCTTCTCTGATCGGTTTCAGCACATAGGGGCGCGGCAGCACGTCGCCGGCCTGCACGTCGGCTAGCGTGACCACGCGTCCCTCCGCAACCGGCAGTCCGGCGCCGACAAACAGATTGCGCGCCAGCGCCTTGTCCATTGCCAACGCCGACGCCAGCACCCCTGAATGAGTGTACGGAACGCCCATCATGTTAAGCAGGCCTTGCACGCAGCCGTCTTCGCCATAGGGACCGTGCAGTGCGTTGAACACCGCCCGCGGCCGGTCCTCTAGGGTCCTGACCAAGCCGGAGATATCTCTGGTAACGTCGATCTCACGCACCTCATATCCCGCCGATCGCAGGGCCCCCGCACAGGCGCCGCCGCTCACCAACGAAATCTCGCGTTCGGCGGACCAGCCGCCCTTGAGCAGCGCCACATGCTCAGCCATGGGCATCTCCGCCGCGCTCCGCCCCGCGTTCGGCTAGCGTTCGTCCGATCCGGCGGATCTCCCAGGTCAGCGAGATGCCGCTCTTGTCGAGCACCCGCCGCCGCACTTCTTCACCCAATTCCTCGATATCCGCCGCCGTGGCATCGCCGGTATTGATCAGGAAGTTGCAGTGTTTCTCCGACACCATGGCGCCGCCACGGGTCAAACCACGGCACCCGGCCGCATCGATCAGCTGCCAGGCTTTTTCGCCTGTCGGGTTCTTGAAGGTGCTGCCGCCTGTGCGGCTGCGGATCGGCTGGCTCTCGCCGCGCGTCGTCTGCACTTCGGCGATCTTGGCGCCGATCTCCGCCGGGTCGCCCACCTCGCCGTGCATCACTGCGCCGGTGAAGACCCAGTCCTCGGCGACGCCGCAGCCGCGGTATCGCGGCGCCCATTGCTCAAGGGTCAGGCTATGCGCCACGCCGCTTGCGTCCACCGCGTCGACGCGGCTCACCACATCTTTCAACTCGCGGCCATAGGCGCCGGCGTTCATCCGCAGCCCACCGCCGATGGTGCCGGGCACGCCGGCTAGGAATTCCAGCCCCGTCACCCCAGCGTCCTGGCAGGTCAGCGCGACATTGTAGTCCAGCGCCATCGCGCCGGCGGTGACTTGCGTGCCGTCCACGCTGACTTGCGCAAAGCCGCGGCCGAGGCGGATCACCACCCCGGCGACGCCACCGTCGCGCACCAGCAGGTTGGACCCGACGCCGATCAATGTCACCGGCACGTCGGCCGGCTTGCCCGCCAGGAACGTCCGTAAATCGTCGGCGTCGGCCGGACGGAAGAGGACGTCGGCCGGGCCGCCGACGCGGAACCAGGTAATCGTGTGCAGCGGCGCATCGACGCTATAGCGGCCGCGCACCGCCGGCAGCCGTTCGACGAGATGACCCTGGGGCTGCATGGCGGCCATGGTCATGCCCCCGTTCCCGTCTGCCGATGCAGTAGCGCCGCCAATTGATCGGGCAGCGCCTGCGCCCAATTGGTAATTGTCCCCGCACCCAGGCAAACGACCATATCGCCCGGTCCGGCAACCTGTGTGATCAGCTTGGCCAGCTGGTCGGACGAGGGGAGTGAACGCACGTCGCGATGGCCGTGGGCTTGCAGGCCCTCAACCAGCGTTTCGCGGTTCACCCCCTCGATCGGGCTCTCGCCGGCCGGATGGATGTCAGCGACGACGACCGTGTCGGCATCGTTGAAGCAGGTGCAGAATTCGTCGAACAGACTGGCGACGCGGCTGAAGCGATGCGGTTGGAACACCGCGATGACCCGGCCTTGTGAGGCCGACCGCGCCGCATTCATCACCGCACTGATTTCTACCGGGTGATGTCCGTAATCGTCGATCACGGTAATGCCGCCCACCTCGCCCATGCGGCTGAACCGCCGCTTGACACCGGCGAAACTGGCCAGCGCGCTGCGAATGGCGTCGTCTTCGATTCCCATCTCGGTCGCCACCGCGACCGCGGCCAGGGCGTTGGAGATATTGTGCTGACCCAGCATCGGCAGCGTCAGCCCGGTGATCGTCCGTTGGGCGCCGCCGCCCCGCGGCGTAATCTCCGCCTCGAAATAGACCCGCGCCGGTTCGGACTCGATATTGACGCCGCGCACTTCGGCTTGTGGTGTCAGGCCATAGGTGACGATACGGCGGTCCGACAGCTTCGGGATCAGTGCCTGCACTTCCGGGTGATCGATGCACATCGCGGCGAAGCCGTAGAACGGAATATTCGAGACGAAGGTCGCAAACGCGTCGCGTACCGCATCGAAATCGCCGTAGAAATCGAGATGCTCCGGGTCGATATTCGTCACCACCGCGATCGTCGCCGGCAATTTGACGAAGGTGCCGTCGGACTCGTCCGCCTCCACCACCATCCAGTCGCCATCGCCGAGCCGCGCATTCGTCCCGTAGGCATTGATGATGCCGCCATTGATCACCGTCGGATCGAAGCCGGCGCTGTCCAAGACCGCCGCAACCAGTGATGTCGTGGTTGTCTTGCCATGGGTACCACCCACCGCGACGGCCCACTTCAACCGCATCAGTTCGGCCAGCATCTCCGCCCGCCGCACGACAGGAACGAGGCGCGCACGGGCGGTGGACACTTCCGGATTGCTCGCATCGATCGCTGAGGAAACGACGACCACCGCGGCTTCATCGACATTCTCCGCCGTATGGCCGACGACCACGGGGATACCCGCCGCCCGCAGCCGCCGCACATTGGCGCTCTCGGCGATGTCGCTGCCCTGCACCTGATAGCCCAGTGCATGCAGCGTTTCGGCGATGCCGCTCATGCCGATCCCGCCGATCCCGACGAAATGCAGCCGACCGATATCCAACGGCAGGGCCTTCATTCCGCCGCTCCATACAACTGCCGACTGTCGTCGTGGCCCGGCGCCGCCCGATTGTGCTGCTCGGCAATCGCCGCACGATTGCCGCACAGCACAAGTTCCACCAGATCCGCCAGACGTTCGGCGGCATCCGGATGCCCGAGGCCGCGGGCGGCATCCGCCGCCGCTTGCAGACTGTCGGGCCGGCTGCACAGCGCGGCCATTCTTGCGGCCAGCGCGTCGGCGGTGAAAGTGGGCTGTGGCATCAGCCAGCCGCCGCCCGCGGCGTCGATGGCCCGAGCGTTCGCGGTTTGATGATCGTCGGCCGCATGCGGGTAGGGCACCAGTACCGCCGGTCGCCCGGCCACCGTAACCTCCGCCACGGTGGAGGCACCGGCTCGGCAGATCACCAAGTGAGCGGCCGCCAGCCGCGCCGCCATACCATCTAGGAACGTTGCCAACTCGGCTCGCACGTCCAGCGTCAGATAGCGCGCCCGCACCGCATCGAGATCCTCGGCGCGGCATTGCTGGGTCACGTGCACGCGCCGCCGCAGGTCTTCCGGCAGTGCCGCGATAGCGTCTGGTAGCACGGTCGAAAACACATTCGCCCCTTGGCTGCCACCGGTCACCAGTAGGTTGAACGGTCCACTGTCGACCGGTGCCTCGAACGGCATGCTCGACAGCGCCGCGATGTCCGCTCGCACCGGATTTCCGATCAAGCGGGATTTGCCGTCGCAGGCCACCGGTAAGCGCTCGGTCGTCGCAAAGGACAACGCCACCACGTCGGCGCGTCCGGCCAGCATTCGGTTTGCCCGCCCGAGCATCGCGTTTTGTTCATGTAGGATCGTCGGCACACCGGCGCGCCGTGCCGCCAGCATTGGCGGCACGCTCGGATAGCCGCCGAAGCCGACCATCACGCCGGCATTCGTTCGTTTCAGCAGACGGCGCGTGGCCCGGATTCCCGCGACAATGCCGACGACGCCCTTGAGCGCCCCTACCGGACCGCCACCGAGCCGCCCCGCCGGCACCCGATGCTGGGTGATCTTCGCATCCAGATTGGCGAATCCGGCGCCGCGTCGGTCGGTGACCAGTGCCACGTCATGGTTGCGGCGCAACAATGCCTCCGCCAGCGCGACCGCCGGATACACATGGCCGCCGGTACCACCGGCGGCAATCATGACGGTGCCGGTTCGCGCACTCATGCGTGCCCTCCACCGCCCGGACGTCGCCGGGTCAGCGCCAGCACCATGCCGGTGCCCATGCCCATGGCGAGCAGCGACGAGCCGCCATAGCTGATGAAGGGCAGGGTCATGCCCTTTGTCGGCAGCAGTTGCAGCGTCGATCCCATATTGATCAACGCCTGCAAGCCGAACTGGGTCAGCAACCCGGCGACCGCCAACAGCAGGAACAGATTCTGTTCCAGGAACGCCCGCGTGAACCCGCGCAACACCACGAAGCCGAATAGGCCGACGATGACCAGCGTAACGATAAGGCCCAATTCCTCCCCGGCGACCGCGAAAACGAAGTCGGCATGGGCGTCGGGCAGCGAGTTCTTGACTTGTCCTTCGCCCGGGCCGCGGCCGAACAATCCGCCGTTGCGGAACGCCTCTAGACTGCGGCTAATCTGGTAGCTGTCCCCTTGCGATGGATCGAGGAAGCCGTTGATCCGCCGGGCGACATGGGGCAGCACGAAATAAGCGCCGGTGAGCGCCAGCACGGCTAGCGCCAGCAGGCCGCCGACCAGCCACAGCGATAGGCCGGCCAGGAAGAATTGCGCCAGCCATACCGATGTCACGACCACCGCCTGGCCGATATCCGGCTGCGCCGCCAACAGCAGCACCACCGTGCCGCACAGCACCAGGCAGATCGCCGCCGGCGGTATCGAACCTTTGCGCGCTTCTTTGGCGAACAGCCATGCCGCCACCACCGCAAAACTCGGCTTGACGAACTCGGAGACTTGCAAGGAGAAGCCGGCGATGTTGAGCCAGCGCCGCGCTCCTTTGACTTCGTTGCCCACCAACAAGGTCGTGGCCAGCAGCACCAGTGAGACGGCAAAGACCGCCAGTGCGAACAGCTTGATCTGCGCCGGAGTCATCAACGACACCACCACGATCGCCGCCAACGCGACCGGCAGCAGCGTCAAGTGCCGCCGCACGAAATACATCTCGTCCAAGCCGATGCGGACCGCGACCGGCGGGCTCGCCGCCATCGCCAGGATCACGCCGAAGACAATCAGCGCCGCCAGAGCGCCGAGGGTCAGATGATCGACCGTCCACCACCAGCGGCCCAGGATCGATGTGTCGGTGCGCGGGATCGAGGTCATGCCGCACCCTTGGCCAGGGCCAGCGGCGCAGTGTGAGTCCCGGCCAGCGCCACCACCGCGTCACGAAACGCATCGCCGCGGGCTTCAAAATTCGGGAACTGGTCGAAAGAGGCGCAGGCCGGCGACAACAGCACGACTGTCGGCGCCGAATTGCCGTTGCTGTGGGCTTCCCTGACCAGTTTCGCCGCCGTGGCCACCGCTCGGCCAAGGTCGCCGCACAGGGTCAACGGCACCCGGCCATTGAGGTTCAAGGCGAATTCATCGGCCGCCTCGCCGATCAACAGCGCGTGCCGGACCTTGGGGAAGTAGGCGGATAGCGCGTTGATGCCACCTTCCTTCGGGCGGCCGCCGACGATCCACAGCACGTCGTCGTAACATTCGAGCGCCCGCGCCGCGGCGTCCGCATTGGTGGCTTTGCTATCGTTGACGTAGAGCACGCCGTCGACCACGTCGACCAACTCTTGCCGATGTGCCAGCCCGGGATAGTTGGCGATGCCTGCGGCGATGGCTTCTCGCGCCATGCCCATCGTTGCCGCCGCCGCGTAGGCGGCCGCCGCGTTTTGGGCATTGTGCCAGCCCGGCAACGTCGCGACTTGGTCCAGCTTGATAACCCGCGCGGCCATGCCGCTGCGATCGTCGACGAGCCATCCGTCTTCAGCATAAACGCCACCCGCGACCCGGCCGTGTGCGGAAATCGGCACCACCGTTTGGCTGCCTGAGACGGTCAGTTCCTGCCGCACCCGGCGCGAGGTCTCGTCGTCCGTGCCGACAATCGCCGTGTGGCCGCGGCGCTGGCCCGCGAAGATCCGCTTCTTTGCCGCGACATAGCCGTCGCTGCCGCCATGCCGGTCGAGATGGTCGGCGCTGATGTTCAACAGGATGGCAGTGTCGAAAACCGCGGACGGCACCAGTTCAAGCTGATAAGACGATAGCTCGAGTACATAGATTCCCTCGGCCCCCAAGGCCGGTAGGGACAGTGCCGGTACGCCCAGATTGCCGCCCACCGCGACGGGCGCGCCGCTGTCCGTCAGAATGTGGCCGAGCAGGGCGGTCGTCGTCGATTTGCCGTTGGTGCCGGTGATACCGACGGTGCGCGCGGCGGTCTGCGCCCGCAGCAAGAGTTCGATATCGCTAATGATATCGCAGCCCGCGGCGCGCGCCTGCACGACCACCGGATGGGGCGTCGGATAGCTGTGCGGGATCCCGGGGCTCAACACCAGGAACCTGACTGCGTCCAGCGGCGCCGTCTCCAGCGAACGCAACGCCACGCCGGCGCCGATCGCGTCGTCCCGTGCCGCGGCCGCATCGTCCCATGCCCACACTTCGACGCCGCACTGCTGTAGCGCCCGCGCTGCCGCCAAACCGGATTTTCCCAGTCCCAGTACCGCTACCGGTTCCTCCGCCAGGGCGGACAGGTCGATATGCCGATCCTCCGTCACGCCCTACCTCAGTTTTAGGGTGGAAAGGCCGATCAGCGCGAGAATCGTCGCGATGATCCAGAACCGGATCACGATTGTCGATTCGGCCCAGCCTTTCTGCTCGAAATGATGGTGCAGCGGCGCCATGCGGAAGACCCGCCGGCCGGTCAGTTTGAACGAGACCACCTGCACGATGACCGAAACCGTCTCCAGTACGAACAGGCCGCCGATAATGGCCAGCACCAGTTCGTGTTTGGTGACGATGCTGACGCCACCCAAGGCGCCACCCATGGAGAGCGACCCGGTGTCGCCCATGAACACCATCGCCGGCGGCGCGTTGTACCAAAGGAACCCTAGTCCGGCCCCGAACAACGCCCCGCAGAACACGGCCAATTCACCCGTGCCCGGCACATAGTTGATCAGCAGGTAGCTGGAGAATACGGCATTGCCCACCAGATAAGCGATCAGTCCGAAGCACGCCGCCGCGATCATCACCGGGACGATGGCCAGTCCATCCAGCCCGTCGGTCAGGTTCACCGCATTCGATGCCCCGACCAGCACCAGCACGGCCATCGGCATGAAGAAAATGCCCAGGTCGATCAGCACATCCTTGAACAGCGGTACCGCAATGCTCGTCGCCAATGGCATGCGTGTCAGATGGGTGATCCACAACGTGGCGATCACGCCGATCACCACTTGCGCCGCGAACTTGACGCGGCTCGGCAGGCCTTTGGAATTACGCCGGGTCAGTTTCAGATAGTCGTCGACGAACCCAATCGCGCCGAAGCCAAGCGTAATCAGAAGGATCGACCACACGAACCCGTTCGTCAGATCCGCCCAGAGCAATGTGCTCGACAACACCGCAACCAGGATCAGGAATCCGCCCATGGTCGGCGTGCCGGCCTTGGCGAAATGGCCCTCCGGCCCGTCGTCTCGGATCGGCTGCCCGTTCGGTTGCTGACGTTTCAGCCAGTTGATCAAATACGGCCCCAGAATGAAGCTGATCAGGATCGCCGTCAGCACCGCGCCGCCCGTCCGGAAGGTTAGGAACCGGAACAGATTGAACAGCGAGAAGTCGTCGGCCAGTGGGACCAGAAGGTTAAAGAACATGGTTCGGCGTTACCGTCCGCAAGCGGCGTGCTGCGCCGTCGGCTGCGCAAGATTTGCTAAACTATCGACGATCGGTCCTACGCGGCTGCCGAGTGACCCCTTGACCAGCACTGCATCGCCGTCGCGCACCGCCGCTCCCACGATTGGCTGCAAAGCCTCCGCCGTCTCGGCATGGGCGCCCCGCATCGTCTTCGGCAGCGCCGCAATGAGATCAGCCATGTGAGGTCCGGCCGCATACACTTTGTCGATCCGCGCTGCGATCAGGTCGCGCGAGATCGCCACATGCATCGCTTTCGACTCCGCTCCCAATTCGAGCATGTCGCCTAATACCGCGATCCTGCGGCCTTGGCGTTGCGGCGTGATCCCGCCGAGCACCGCGATCGCCGCGCGCATCGACGCTGGACCGGCGTTGTAGCTGTCGTCGATTAAGGTGAAGCTGCCGTCTTCCAGCATCACCGTACGCCTTTGTCCGCGTCCCCGCGGCGCGTTGAAAGCCGCCATGGCGCCGGCGGCACGCGGCACGTCGCCGCCCACTGCCGCGACCGCCGCCAACACGGCCAAGCTGTTGAACGCCCAATGCTGGCCGGCGGCGCCGATGCGATAGATCACCTCTTGACCCAGGATATCGGCATGCACGGTGCCACTGTCGCCGTCGGTCCCGGCACGATAGTCCAACAGTCGCGCTTCGCCGTCGGGATCGGCGCCAAAGCCGATCACTTGGGTGATCCCGCGCTGCCACGCCGCATCGGCCAGATAGGCGAAATAGGCGTTGTCCCGATTGAGCACGGCCACGCCACTCGGCCCCAGGCCCTCGAAGATTTCCGCTTTGGCCTCGGCGATGCCCGCGACGCTGTCGAAGAATTCCAGATGTACGGCGGCAATATTCGTGATGATCGCGACATCCGGCTCTGCCAGGCGCGACAGCGGTCCCAACTCACCCGCGTGGTTCATGCCCATCTCGAGCACGGCGTAAGCTGCGTTCGCCGGCAGGCGCGCCAGCGATAGCGGCACGCCATACTCATTGTTGAGATTGCCGGAGCTGGCATGGGTTGCACCCAGGGTGCTCAGTGCCAAAGTCAGTGCGTCTTTCGTGCTTGTTTTGCCGACGCTACCGGTGACCGCAACGACCCGCGCGCTGCTGCGCTTCCGCGCCGCGCGCGCCAGCGCTCGCAGGGCCGCGAGGCTGTCCGCAACCTCCAGCAATGGCGCCCCGGCGGGCAGGGCGGCGATCGGTCGACTCACCACCGCGGCGGCGGCACCGGCCGATAGTGCCTCCGCGACATAGTCATGGCCGTCGAAATTCGGTCCCCTTAGCGCGATGAACAGGTCGCCCGGCTGCAAGCTACGGCTATCGATTGAGACGCCGGTCGCCTGCCAGTCCGCGGAGTTTTGTCCATCGGTCGCCCGCGCCGCATCGGCGGCCGACCACAGAATGTCTTCGACCATCATTGCGTACTCCCCTGTGGACCGGTGCTCGCTTGCACCGCGGCCCGGGCCACCGCCGCGTCATCGAACGGCAAGACTTGATCCCCGACGATCTGGCCGGTCTCATGACCCTTGCCGGCGATCACCAGCACATCGTCCGGTGCCAAGTCGGCGATGCCGCGCCGGATCGCCTCGTCCCGCGCGCCGATCTCCAGCGCCCCCGGGCAGGCGGCGAGCACCGCCTTGCGGATCAACGCCGGGTCTTCCCCACGCGGGTTGTCATCGGTGACGATGCAGCGATCCGCCAGCCGCGCGCAGGCGGCGCCCATCAACGGACGTTTACCGGGATCGCGATCGCCGCCGGCGCCGAACACGACGGCCAGTTGGCCGCGCACATGGGGCCGGATCGCGGTCAGCACGGTTTCCAACGCATCCGCGGTATGGGCGTAGTCCACATAGATCGGCGCTCCATTGGGGTGCTGCGCCACGCATTCCAGACGCCCTCGGACGCCCTTCAGATGACACAAGGCCGCCACCGTTTCGTCGGCGTCACCGCCGCAGGCGATCACCAGACCCAGCGCGGCCAGCGCGTTGTAGGCTTGAAAACTGCCGACCAGCGGCAGCCGCGTTTCGAAACTGCGGCCATTGATGGTGAGGCATAGCCTTTGCCCACCGGCCAACGGCGCCACGTCGTCCAGCCGCAGGTCGCTGGTCCGGCGCCCATAGCTGCGCATTTCCACGCCGGCTGCTTTGCAGCGCTCGCGAAGGAGGTCGAATTCGGCGATATCGGCGTTCAGCACCGCTGTTCCGTCAGCCGGCAACAGCGTGTCGAACAGCCGCATTTTGGCCGCCAGATAGTGCTCCCGGTCGCCGTGATAATCGAGGTGATCGCGGCCCAGATTGGTGAAGGCGGCGGCGCGAAAACGCACACCGTCCAGGCGATACTGATCGAGGCCGTGCGATGACGCCTCGATAGCGAGATGATCGACACCGGCCTTGGCGAGGGACGCCAAGTCGTGATGCAGTTGCACTTGGTCCGGGGTCGTCAGACTTTCGCCGCCGGCAAAGCCGGGCGCCTCCAGGCCCAGGGTTCCCATGCTGCCGGCCTTCAGGCCCTGGCGTTCCCAGATCTGACGGACGAAACCGACGACGGACGACTTTCCGTTCGTCCCGGTTACCCCCACCACGGTACTCGGCTGCCGGCCATAGAACCGCGCCGCCAATTCCGCCAGCAGACGTCGCGGGTTGTCGTCGGTGACCAGTTGCACGGCATCATCGCGATCAAGCCGCGTGCCGTCCGGCGCCAGAACCACCTTGGCCCCGCGCGCGATCGCATCGTCGATGTAGGCTCGCCCATCTTCGTGGCTGCCGGGCAGGGCGGCGAACAAATAACCCCGCTCGACCGCGCGGCTATCGGCGGTAAGGCCCGTGATCTCAACATCACGTATCGCTGCGCGGATATTGTACATTCCTGCCATCAGTTCAGTTAGCCGCAACGGTTCGAACCCGCGAATAGAGGGACAAGGCCAGCGCCCGCTGAATCTCCGGCGCGTCTTCATCGACCGGCGCCACACCCAGCAACGGCGCGGCTTGGCTGATCACGCGGCTGACCACCGGGGCGGCCGTCCAGCCGGCGGTCGCGTAGCCGTAACTCTCCTTTATCCCTTTCGGCTCATCGAGCATGACCACAACCACATAGCGCGGCGCCTGGGACGGAAATACGCCAACGAAAGACGAGACCAGGGCCTTGGTCTTGTACCGTCCATCGACCTGTTTCTCCGCCGTTCCGGTTTTGCCGCCGACCACGTAGCCCGGCGCTGCGGCGTTGCCACCGGTGCCGTTCTCATTTTCAACCACCAGCCGCATTAGCCGCCTCATCGAATCTGAGGTATCGCGGGAAATTACGCGCTTTCCTAATACCGGATCGCTCGGCGACCGCTTGATCAGCGTCGGCGAATGCAACAACCCGCCATTGACCATTGCCGCGGTGGCCGACGCCAAATGCATCGGGCTGACGGCGATGCCATGGCCATAGGAGATCGTCATCGTGCTGATTTCGCGCCAAGGTGCGGGATAGATCGGCTTGCCCTGTTCCGGCAACTCGACGCTGGTACGTTCCAGGAAGCCTAGGTCGGACAGGAAATCGCGCTGCATTTCGCCACCGGCGTGCAAGGCCATTTTGGCCGAGCCGACATTGGACGAGTACATGAAGATTTCCGGGACCGAGAGCCAACGATTCTCGCCGTGAAAGTCGTTGATGGTGAAGCGTGCCACGCGGATCGGCTTCGAGGCGTCATAGCCGCCTTTCATGCTGGTGATACCCGAGTCCAGTGCCATCGCATGATTGAAAATCTTGAACACCGAGCCGAGTTCATAAACGCCGAGAGAGATTCGGTTGAACCGGGCATCGTCGTCGGCTTCGTTCGCGCTGTTGGGATCGAAGTCGGGCAGCGACACCATCGCCACGATCTCGCCGGTGTCGGCGTCGATCACCAACCCGCCGCCGCCGATGGCGCTGAACCTCTCGATCTGCTCGCTCAGCTCTTTCCGCAAGATGTACTGCACCCGCAGATCCAACGAAAGCTGAAGTGCTTCGCCGCCGCCCGCCAGGGTCGCATCGAAACTCTTTTCAATCCCGACCAGGCCCTCGTTGTCGATCCCCGTGAAGCCGACCACGTGGGCCGTTAACGCACCATGCGGATAGACCCGTTGTTCTTCGCGTTCGAAATCCAGCCCGGGTATGCCGAGGCGGTTGATCTCGAATTGCTGCCGTGGGGTCAAATTACGTTTCAGCCAGACGAAGGCGCGGTCGGCGGAAAGCTTTGCCGTCAATTCGGCCGCGCTGAATTCCGGCAGCACGCTTGCCAGCTTTAGCGCCGCCGCGGCTGGGTCCGGCACGCGCCGCGGATTGGCGAACAACGACGCCGTCACCAGATTGGTGGCCAGCAGTTCGCCCTGCCGATCGACGATATCGGCGCGTTGCGTCTTGATTTGTCCGACGACCTCGCGGCTTTGCAGCGCCCGCACGTCCTGTTCCTGGCGCAGCAGACCCAGATCCGCCAGCCGCAGGCCGACGGCCAGGAAGCACGCCGTGAACACCGCCCCACCGATCAACAGCCGGGTGCGCGCCCTCTCAAGCGTCGCTTGCCGTTCGTCGTCCTGCGCGACCATCACTTACTCAACCCTCACCGGCGAGGGTTTCATCACATCGTTGAGCACGTCGCCCAGGGTCCGGCTCGGCGCCGGTTGCGTGACGAAAATCGCCGCCACTTCGGGCCTCGAGACTGTCTCCTGGCGCGCCCGCACGTGGCGCCTCGGCGCCAGTGGCTTCAGCTTCGGTAGCCCTTTGACCTCGGCCAGCAGGGTTGCCGCGTCTGCGGTGATTTCGTCGTCATCGAGGGTTTCCGGCAACGGTCGCAGGGGCAGCGCCGCGAAGGTCTGGATCTGCTCGGTCGCCAATGGCACCAAGTCGAGATAACGCTCGGCCAGTGCCGCCAATTGGCTTGGTTGATTGAGGTAGCTCCATTCCGCGCGCAACACGTGGATCGATTCCTGTTCCTTGACGATCGCCCGGTTCAGGCCGCCCAAACGGTCCTCTAGCTCTGCAACCTCGAACGACACGCGAAACAGCAGGCCGCCGGCACTGGCGGCCAGCAACAGCATGGCGAGGGTTGTCGGCCTGATCATGCCGCCCCTGTCGGCCAGGCACTGGCGCTGGTTCGCTCGCCGGTGCGCAGTCGCGCCGACCTCGACCGGGGGTTGTGGCTGATCTCGGCCTCGTCCGGTCGGGTTGCTCTTGTTCGATGCAATAAAAAAGACGGCGCGCGCGGAGGCTCGGGTTCTGCCGGGAGGTGGCGTGAGCCGCCGCGCGCGCCGCCGCTGCGCGCGCGCAGGAACTGCTTTACTCGCCGATCTTCCAACGAGTGGAAGGAAACGACGGCAAGCCGGCCGCCGGGCCGTAACAATTGCTCGGCGGCGATCAAACCATTATTGAGCTCGGTAAGCTCGTCATTGACGTGAATGCGTAAGGCCTGAAAGGTGCGTGTTGCGGGATCGAGGCCCCGCTTGGTTTTGCGCGGTGGCATGGCGGAGCGCACGATCGCGGCCAGCTCCCGCGTACCTTCGATCGGCTTGCGGGTGCGCGCCGTGACGATCGCGCGGGCGATGCGTCGGGACAAGCGTTCCTCGCCCAGAGTGTAGATGATGTCGGCGAGTTCGCCCTCCTCGGCCGTATTGACCAAGTCGGCGGCGGTCTGCCCCACCGCATCCATCCTCATGTCCAGTGGACCGTCATGGGAAAAGGAGAAGCCGCGCGCCGGCTCGTCGATTTGCGGCGACGACACGCCTAGATCGAGCACGACACCATCGACCGCTGTCACGCCTTGCGCTCGCAGCAGATCGCGCATCGCCCCGAACTGTCCATGGATCAGCGACAACCGGCCGGCGAAGGCCTCGACCAACGCCGCGCCGCGCGCGATCGCCAGCGGATCCCGGTCGATACCCCAGACCACGCATTCGGCCGCTTCCAGCAAGGCCCGCGAATAACCGCCGCCGCCGAACGTGCCATCAACGATGATCGCCCCGGCCCGCGGGTTCAGGGCCTCGACGACCTGGCGCAGCAGCACCGGCGTGTGGCGATGTTCTGTGCGGTCGGTCATCCGTCCGCTCCGGCTTTGGCCGTCTTGAGGGTTAGTCCCTTTTGCGCCAGTTTCTTCGCAGCCTCGGCTTGATAGGCGGTGAAGGCACCCGGTTCCCAGATCTCGAACAGCGACCCGCGGCCAACGAAGGACGCGCGATCAGTGATGTTTGCGTGTTCCATGAGTTCGACCGGCAGCACCACGCGACCGTCGCCATCGAAGGCGAGTTGCTGAGCATTGGCGAACAGGGTCGCGGTCATCTCGTCATGCTCGTCCGAGAACAGATCGAACTCGCCGACCGAGGCGCTGAGCCGCAACATCCAATCGATCCCGCCACACTGCAACGCCGCGTGTTTGAAGGAAGGGAAGGCCACGATGCCTTGGAAGGACTGTCCAGCTATGGCGTTGCGAAAGGCGGCCGGGACCGAAACACGGCCCTTGCGGTCGACCTTATTAACAACTGTGGACAGAAATAGCGCCATGACGGTCGTCCGCCTCGCGGCGGAGTGCCTCCCTTCTTCAGTTCACAGCCGACCCGCATTAATGCGCCCAGGGTGGTCGTCCATGGGAAAAGGTGGGATATCATGGGCTCAAATGGTCCGTCAATGGGTTTGCATAGTAAAACTGCTGGAAAATCATTGTCTAAAACGGATCGCAACTGTGTCGATCTCAATAAAATCGGAGTCCTCCACCCAGTTCTGCGGCTCGATCCCAAGATGACGCTAAATATGGATTGTGGCGCAATAGTGTTCTTGCAACGTTCTTTATTGGGACTCAAAAATGACTCAGCGTTCATATTGACGCCCAACAAAGCGGCTGCCAGACGGTCTGTAAGCCGGGTTCTGTCCCTGCCAACCCGAGAGTTGACGGGGGATGGCCATTCATCTGGGACGCCCGTTACCGGACGCCTCGCGCGACCGACCCGGACGACAGCGCGGAAACCCGCCCTCGGAGCCGAGGCCCCGACGTCGCCCCTACTTGGTCTTGCTCCCGGTGGGGTTTACCGTGCCGGACATGTTGCCATATCCGCGGTGCGCTCTTACCGCACCCTTTCACCCTTACCGGCGGACCTCTCGGCGCGCCGGCGGTTTGCTTTCTGTGGCACTTTCCCTAGGGTCGCCCCCGCCGGCCGTTAACCGGCACCGTATTTCCGTGGAGCCCGGACTTTCCTCACCCCGGCGAGTTTCCTCATTGCCGAGGCGCGACCATCCGACCGTCTGGCGCCATCTATCTAGGCGTCATTGCCGGCGACGGCAACCAAATCCAGCAGACCTTGCAGCAGTCGGCATGTTTCGTCATCAAACTGCCCGTCGATGAGCGCCGGCCGGAAATGCCGTTGAAAGGCGACGGTGACGGTTTTCAGGTCGTTATTGGCTAGATCGTAGCCGAATGCCGACAGCATGCGACGAGGATCATCGTCGAGCGGCGGCGCCGGCGACGGCCACAGGCCGATCCCTGCTTGCGCCAAGCGCCGCCAAGGGAAGAGTTCTCCCGGATCCTGCTTACGCATCGGCGCGACGTCGGAGTGGCCAACCACGTTGCGCGGCGGGATCGGGTGCTGCCGCCCGATATCCCGGCACAGCCCGATGACGGCCTCGATTTGCTTGACCGGAAAGGTTCGATAGCCATGTTCATGGCCGGGATTGGCGATTTCGACGCCGATCGATCGGCCGTTGACGTCTCGCCGTCCCCGCCACGTCGCAACGCCGGCATGCCAAGCCCGCCGGTTCTCGGCGACGAGTTGCCTCACGTCGCCGTCTTCCTCTACCAGATAGTGGGCGCTGACCTGGCTTTCCGGCCGACATAGCCAGTCCAGGGCCGAACTATTATCCGGCATGCCGGTATAATGTAGAACCAACATATCGATCGGCACATTGTCAGGCCGCGGCCCGTGATTGGGCGACGGTACGAAGGGTACGGCGCTCATTCCGGTTTCGCTTGGCTAGCGGGGACAGGCACCCTACTGGCTTGGCGCAGCACGATAATCGCGACCCCGGCCAGGGTTGTCAGCCCCCCGACGACCATCGGTACGGTCAGCGGGTTGTCTATGAGTAATACTGAAAACACCACGGCGAACACTGGCACCAACAAAGTAAAAGGCATCGTGACGTTTACCGGATAGCGGCGCAGCAAATAATACCACAGGCCATAACTGAAGATGAAAACCACCACGGCGTTGTAGGCGACGGCGCCATACCCCACCCAATTGGCCGTTTTCAGTGCCGCCCACTGACCATCCTCTAAAAGCAACGATGTCGCCAGCAGCATCGGGGCGGCGAAAACCGACACCCAGGCATTGAGTTGGATGCCGTCCATCCGCGGTATTTTCTTTATCTGCAGCATCGCGATGGCCCACAACAGGGTCGCGGCGACAATCAGGCTAAGCGGCACCAATTGCCCGGCCAGGCGGGGCTCCCCGGCGACGATGCCGACGCCGACCAAGGCGATGACCATGCCAACCGCCCGCCGCCAACCCAGCCGGTCATTGAAGTAAATCGCCGCCAACGTGGCGCTGAACGGCACCTGCAGATTGATCGCGATCGCCGCCGTTGCTGGGTCTATACCGTCAAGGCCGATGAACATGAAACTGAAATGCAGCAGCCCCATCGTCACGGCGACGCCGAAGATCGGTTTGAGCAGGTGGCGCCGCGGCACTTTGACGAACGGCACCAGCAACACGGCGGCGACTGCGAAGCGTAGCGAGACGAAGAGCAGCGGCGGAAGCTGCGCAATCCCGACCTTGGAGACCACCAGATTGAGGGCCCAGATCACCATGATCAAGACCATCAGCGCCAGGTCCGCCGGCCGGATGCTCATCAGTCTTTCGACCGCAAATAGGCATCCTGCAGGGCTTCGAGTGCCAGCCACCGATCTTCCGCGGTCGCCAGGCCGGCGCTGATTTCTTCGAGCTTGGCGGCCAGCGTGGCCGCTGCCGCCGGATCCTTGCTATACAGTTCGGGCTTGGCCAACGCCGCCTCCAGCTCTCCTTTCGCGGCAGTCAGCGCTTCGATCCGGTCCGGCAGCCCCGCCAACTCACGACTTTCGTGAAAGCTCAGCTTGCGCGCCCCTGTGACCGTCGCCCCTGCCTTGTTCGGGGTCGCCGGTCGGGCTTTCGCGGCAGGGCGGGACGTCGCGCTTGAGCGCGCCGGCGCGCCACGCTGGCGCAGATAGTCACTATAGCCGCCGGCATACTCGCGCACGGTGCCGTCACCCTCCAGGGCGATCGTGCTGTGCACGATGCTGTCGAGAAAGTCCCGATCATGGCTGACCAGCAGCAGCGTACCGTCATATCGGTCGAGCATGTCTTGCAACAACGCCAGGGTATCGGCATCGAGATCGTTGGTCGGCTCATCGAGCACCAGCATATTGCTCGGTCGGGCCAGGATCTTCGCCAGCAACAAGCGGTTGCGCTCGCCGCCCGATAACGTGCTCACCGGGGCCTGGGCTTGGCGCTCATCGAACAAGAAATCCCGCAGATAGGCGACCACATGCTTTTGCCGCCCATGCACCATCAGTGAATCGCCGCCGCCTTCCACCAAGGTTCTCCACAAAGTCTCATTGGGGTTCAGGCTCTGCCGTTTCTGGTCGAAAACCGCGATATCCAGCTTAGTGCCGAGCCGCAGCGTCCCCCGGTCCGGCGCCAGCCGGCCCGTCAGCAGGTTCAGCAGCGTCGTCTTGCCGGCGCCGTTCGGACCGATGAAGCCGACGCGCTCGCCACGCTGAATGCGGGTGGAGAACTTGTCGATGACGACGAGGTCGCCGAACGCCTTGTGCAAATCCGTGGCTTCGATGACCAGCTTGCCGCTCTGCCGTCCCGAAACCGCTGTCAGGGACGCCTTGCCGCCGCCGCCAAGCAGTGTCCGTCGCTCGGCCCGCAACTGCTCCAGTTTCGCAAGGCGGCCCTGGTTGCGCCGCCGCCGCGCCGTGACCCCATGCACCAGCCAGTGACTCTCGGCCTTGATATGCTGCGATAATTTCGCCCGCGTATTCTCTTCTTCCGCCTGTATTTGGTCTGCCCACCGGTCGAAATCCCCATAGCCTCGCGGATGGCTCAGCACCTGCGACCGGCGGACCCAGCACACCCGTGTGGTTATCGCCCGCAAAAAGGCCTGGTCATGGCTGATCATCAGCAGTGTCGCGCCGCTGCCGGTCAGCATTTTTTCGAGCCATAGAATCGTCGGCAGGTCCAAATGGTTGGTCGGCTCGTCCAGCAGCAGCACATCCGGCGCCGCGACCAGGGCGCGCGCCAGGGCGGCCCGGCGACCCTCGCCGCCGGAAAGGCCATCGACGGCCCGACCGCCCTCCAGCTCAAGCCGATGCAGCACCTTATCCACCGCATGTCGTGGCGCCCGTTCGCCGCTGCTATCGGCGACATAGTCGGTGACGCGCATCCCCGCCGGCAGCGCCGGATCTTGCGGCAGATAGCCGATCGTCAGGCCCGGCTCCACATAGCGTTCCCCGCTATCCGGCTCGATCAGTCCGGCCAGCGCCTTCAGCAAAGTCGACTTGCCGCTGCCGTTGCGGCCCACCAGACATGCCCGATCGCCCGGCAACAGCGCCAGGTCGGCGTCGGTCAATAAGGGTTCGCCGCCGAAGCCGAGAGTGACGCCGCGCAGGGCCAGCTGCGGCGGGGCGGAAGTGGGGTTAACAGCCATTGCGGCCCTTATAGGAGGCGCCGCCCAGCCGTGCTAGCGCATAGCGGTGCACTACTGCCGTCTTTGCGGTGGGTGGCGTCCGGCGTTCCAGAAACTGAGTTGATGACGATGGGGTAATCGTACGCGGATCTACGGCGTCGGGCTCTTGCCGGGCAGCCAGGTTTCGTGCACCGCCAGCCATCGCACGCCTTCGTCGATATCCGGCGCCGCCGTGAACAGGGCCGAACTCAAGCGCCCGGACTTGCTGCCGCGGTCGTTCTGCCACTCCTCATAGGTCACCAGGCAATGGCCATCCCATTCTTGGCGCGGCACGAAATTGCGGATGTCGATCTCGAACGCATCGTTGCTGCCATGCCCAACCTCCAGCCGTCCCAACAGCGGCGCCAGTTTTTCCAGCTTCCCGTTCGGCGGAATAATGATGAACTCGGGATGCATAACCCGAACCATCCGGTCGAAGGCCTCGTCGGTATGCGGCAAGCGCCCCGCGCGCCAATCGACGAAAAAGGCGTGCAGGTCGCGGATTTCGCGTTCACAGAGTTCGGGCAGGGTCACGGCCTTAGCATCTTTCCTGGGTTCATGATGTTGTCGGGATCCAATGTCTGTTTGAGCTGTCGCATGACACTGACCGCCTCGCCATGCTCGGCGACCAGGAACTCCATTTTGCCGGCCCCGATGCCATGTTCGCCGGTGCAGGTGCCGCCATTGGCAAGGGCGCGCTGCACGATGAGCTCGTTCGCTCCATGGGCGCGCGCTGCTTCGTCCTTGTCATCGGGATCGATGAGGAACACCAGGTGGAAATTGCCGTCTCCGACATGCCCCAGAATTGGGGCGCGGAATCCGGCGGCCTCGACATCGGCCGCCGCCCCGGAGATCGTCTCGGCTAGCCGCGATATTGGCACGCACACATCGCTGGCCATGGCCCGCTTGCCTGGTTCCAGCGCCAGGGCTGAGTAATAGGCGTCATGACGGGCCTGCCACAGCTTGTTGCGGTCCTCCGTGCGCGCCGTCCACTGAAACGCGCTGCCGCCATGCTCGTCGGAAATTGCCTTTACCGTATCGGCTTGTTCCGCAACCGCCGCCTCGCTGCCATGAAATTCGTAGAACAGCGTCGTCTTGGCCTCATAGCCCTCCAGCTTCGAGTAATCGATACAGGCGCCCATCTGCACGTCGTTCAGCAGCTCGATACGGGCCACCGGCACGCCGGCCTGAATCGTCAGGATCACCGTGTTTACCGCGTCCTCCAGGCTTGGATACTGGCACACCGCCGACGCCATCTTTTCCGGGATGCCGTAAAGCCGCAGCTGCACCTCCGTGATGATCCCGAGCGTGCCCTCGCTGCCCACGAACAGGCGGGTCAGATCGTAGCCCGCCGCCGATTTGCGCGCCCGACCGCCGGTCCGGATCACCCGCCCGTCCGCCAGCACCATGGTCAGCCCCAGCACATTTTCCCGCATCGTGCCGTAGCGTACCGCATTGGTGCCGCTTGCGCGGGTCGCCGCCATCCCGCCCAGGGACGCGTCGGCGCCGGGATCGATGGGAAAAAACAATCCGGTGTCCCGCAGATACTCGTTGATCTGCTTGCGCCGCACGCCCGCCTGCACCCGGCAGTCGAGGTCTTCGCCATTGACCTCGAGCACGTCCGCCATTTGCGACAGGTCGATGCAGACCCCGCCATAGGGCGCGGTCACATGGCCTTCCAGGGAGGTGCCGGTGCCGAACGGGATAATTGGCACCTTGTGGGCGGCGCAAATCTTGACGATTTCCGCGACTTCCTCAGTGCTTCGTACGAAGCATACCGCGTCCGGCGGGACCGGCTTGAAGTAGTCCTCACCACTACCGTGGTGCTCGCGGACAGCCTGGGCAGTGGTCATCCGGTCGCCCAGCAAGGCGGTCAGCGCCCGGCTGACCCTGTCGTCGAGTTTTCCTGCCGTAGCCGCCCCAAGCGCCATTCCTGTTGCTCCGTCCGTCGCCCGGCCGGTATGGCCGGGCGCTCGCACAAAACATAGGCTAGCTGGCCCCGCGGGCAAAGCGGCGTATGTGGACCTATGAGGCTTCACCCCGGCGCGCGGCCGCGGCCTGCAGCAAGGCCGTCAGATGCAGCAGGATAAACAGCGGCACGAAAAAGCCGGGGATCATCGCCAGCGGCAAAGTCGACATCGCCGCCGAGGTAGTGCCGTCGGCCACCAGCGCCGGAAACGCCCCGGACGTCGCGGCGCCGGTCGCGACCGCGATCACAAAATCCAAAATACCGAGCCGGTTCCACCACACGTAGCGATTGCTCTTGACGAAGTTTGGGTCCCGCATCAGCCGATAGACCATCCACGGCGCGATGATGGCGATGGTGAAGTCGCCGACCCCGGCCGGCCAAGCGAACAGCCCCGGCAACAGCCCATTCAGATGCAACAGGATGAACCCAAAACCGATGGTTCGCCACGCATGCAGCGCGGTGATCAGCCTCAGATCGGCGTTCAATACGAAGGACTGGAACCCTGGTAGTGCGCGATAGGCGCCAAGGAAAGCCAACGTTGGAACGGCGATCGCAATGAGTATCGGTAAGGGCGGCCGCCCAGGCCCCGGATCCATCACCCCCGTGACGGCCAGCGCCAGTATCGTCAGGAACCACACGGCAAGTAGTGCCGCGCCGCCCACCCAAGCGGCGGACGCGCTGGCCGGTGCGATGGTATCGGAGGTGTCTGTCGATAGCGTCATGATGATTTCTCCCTTGATTAAGTGTAGCCGCACAAAGCAATGATAAGTGCATATACACTTAAAAGAGTTTCCTTCAAGGGAGGATCGCGAGTCTCATGCGGGCAGGTTGTCTTTGGACTAACTGTCAGGCGTGCCGAAACCGCCGCCGCCGGGGGTTTCCAGAACGAATACGTCGCCGGGCCCAACTGAACATTTGTCCGTACCGGTCATCGGCACCGTGGTGCCGTCGGCCCGCTCGACCCAGTTACGCGCCGGTGCCCCGGGTTCGCCGCCGGCTTGGCCGTAGGGCGGCACGACCCGGCGGTTTGCCAGGATGGCCACCTCCATCGGTTCCAGGAACCGCAATCGGCGCCGCGCCCCGTCACCGCCGTGATGGCGGCCCTTGCCGCCACTACCGTGGCGAATCTCGAAACTCTCCAGCAATACCGGGAAACGCCATTCCAGCACCTCCGGGTCGGTCAGCCGTGAGTTCGTCATATGGGTATGGACCGCCGAGGTGCCGTCGTAGTCGGGGCCCGCCCCGGCCCCGCCGCAAACGGTCTCGTAATATTGATACTGGTCGTTGCCGAAGGTCACGTTGTTCATCGTGCCTTGCGCCCCGGCGAGCACCCCCAGGGCACCGTAAAGCGTATCGGTGACCACCTGCGAGGTCTCGACATTGCCCGCCACCACCGCGCCGGGATGGCGCGGTGCCAGCATGCAGCCATCCGGCACGATCAACTCGATCGGCTTCAGGCAGCCGTCATTCAGCGGAATATCGTCGTCCACCAGGGTCCGGAACACATACAGCACCGCCGCTCGGCACACCGCTTTCGGCGCATTGAAATTATTCGGCAACTGCGCGCTGGTACCGGTGAAGTCGACGCGTGCCTGGCGCGCCGTCCGGTCGATGGTAATCGCCACCTTGACCACGGCGCCATTATCGAGCGGATAGGCGAAGCTGCCGTCTTTCAGCACGTCAATCACCCGCCGCACGGCTTCTTCGGCATTGTCCTGTACGTGCTCCATATAGGCATGGACCGTCGCCAGGCCGAAATGGCCGATCATCCGCCGCAGCTCCTGTACGCCCTTGGCGTTGGCGGCGACCTGGGCCTTTAGGTCCGCGACATTCTGGTCCGCATTGCGCACCGGATAGCGCCCTGAGGCCAGCAGCTCGCGCAACGGCGTTTCCCGGAAGGTGCCGGCGTCGACCAGCTTGAAATTATCGATCAAAACCCCTTCCTGCTCGACGGTTTGGCTGTCCGGCGGCATCGAACCGGGTGTCGTGCCGCCGATATCCGCATGATGTCCCCGGCTGCCGACGTAAAACAGGATATCGTGACCGTCATCATCGAAGATCGGTGTAATCACGGTAATGTCCGGCAGATGGGTGCCGCCGGCGTACGGGGCGTTCAAGACGTACACGTCGCCCGCACGCATACGTCCGCGATTTTGCTCGATGACCGCACGTACGCTTTCGCCCATGGACCCGAGATGCACCGGCATATGCGGGGCATTGGCCACCAACCCGCCCTGCGCGTCGAACACCGCGCAGGAGAAATCCAGCCTTTCCTTGATATTCACCGAGTACGCGGTGTTTTGCAGGGTGACGCCCATCTGTTCGGCGATCGACATGAACAAATTATTGAAGACTTCCAGCATCACCGGGTCGCAATTCGTGCCGATCGCGGCCACCCGCGCCAACGGGGAGATACGCTTCAGCACCAAATGGCCGAGCTTGGTGAATTCGGCCTGCCAGTCGGGTTCGACGATGGTTGTTGCGCCCGATTCGCAAATGATCGCCGGGCCGTCGATCAGGTCGCCGGGGGCCAGGGCGGCACGATCGAACACCGGCGTCTCTCGGCTCGCCTCGGCCATGAACGCCTCCACCCGAGCCCGTGGGGCAGGGGCCTCGCCACCCATCCGGGCGGCGACCTCGGTCTCTTTTGCGTGGTCTCCGCTATGGCCGACAACTTCGGCCACGGCGGCATCGATGACCAGGGGCGTTTCCGGCATCACAAAGCCGTAGCGTTCCCGATAGGCCGCCTCGAAGGCCGCGACCATGCTTTCCAGCGGGCCGAAATCCACCACCAATGGCGTATCGGCGCCGTCATATTTCAGATGCGCCCGCCGCAGCACGGCCATCTGCTCTTGCGTGACACCCTGGCTGGTCAGTTCGTTGCGCGCCGCCGCCACCAGCCCATCAAGGGTTGCCGAGAGATCCGCCATCGCCGCGGGTTCGAGCCGCCTTTCCACCGAGCGTTCCCGGATCACCCGCAGATCCGCGAGGCCCATGCCATAGGCCGACAACACCCCGGCCAGCGGATGCACGAACACCTGGGTCATGCCCAGGGCGTCGGCGACCAGGCAGGCATGCTGCCCGCCGGCGCCGCCGAAGCAGCACAGGGTGTATTCCGTGACGTCGTAGCCGCGCTGGACCGAGATCTTCTTGATCGCGTTCGCCATATTCTCCACGGCGATGCGCAGGAATCCGGCGGCCACCTCCACGGCGCTGCGATGATCCCCCGTCGCCGCCGTGATGTCCGCCGCCAGCGCCGCGAATTTTGCCGCCACCGCCGCCGCGTCTAGCGCCTCGTCCTGGCCCGGGCCGAACACCTGCGGGAAAAAGCGCGGCTGCACTTTGCCGAGCATGACATTGCAGTCGGTCACCGTCAGTGGCCCGCCGCGGCGATAGCTCGCCGGGCCCGGATTGGCGCCGGCGGACTCCGGCCCCGCCCGATAGCGCGCGCCGTCGAACACGCACATCGAGCCGCCGCCGGCCGCCACGGTATGGATCGTCATCATCGGCGCCCGCATGCGCACCCCGGCAACCAGGGTCTCGAAGCTACGCTCGAACGTGCCGTCATAATGGGCCACGTCGGTCGACGTGCCGCCCATGTCGAAGGTAATGACCTTGTCGAAACCGGCCCGCGCGCAAGTCTCCACCGCCCCGACGATACCACCGGCAGGTCCCGACAGAATGGCATCCTTGCCCTGAAACTGCTGCGCATCCACCAGCCCGCCGTTGGACTGCATGAACATCAGCCGTACGCCGCCCAGCGCACCCGCCACCCGGTCCACATAGCGCCGCAGAATCGGCGAGAGATAAGCGTCGACCACCGAGGTGTCGCCGCGCCCCACCAGCTTGATCAGCGGGCTTACCACATGGCTTTGCGAGATCTGCGTGAAGCCGATCTCCCGCGTCAACGCCCCGACCGCGGCCTCATGGGCCGGATAGCGGTAGCCATGCATGAACACGATCGCCGCCGATCGGATACCGTCGTCGAAAGCCTGTTGGAGCAGCGGCCGCGCCGCCGCCAGGTCCAGCGGCGTCAGCACCTCGCCTTGCGCGGTCACCCGCTCGTCGACCTCGATGACCTGGCTGTAAAGCAGTTCCGGCAACACAATCTCGCGCTCGAACAACTGCGGCCGTGCCTGATAGGCGATGCGCAGGGCGTCGCGAAAGCCCCGGGTGATGACCAGCAAGGTCGGTTCGCCCTCACGCTCCAACAAGGCGTTGGTCGCGACGGTGGTGCCCATCTTTACCGCTTCGATGCGCCCGGCCGGTATCGCCTCGTCACCGGTCAGCCTGAGCAGCGACCGAATGCCCTGCAGCGCCGCGTCCTGATAGTGCTCGGGGTTCTCCGACAGCAGCTTAGCGGTCTCCAGCCCCCCATCCGGCCGCCGCGCCACCACATCGGTAAACGTGCCACCCCGGTCGATCCAGAATTGCCACTGTCCCACGCCGCCCGCTGTCCCATCCGCCATCACAATGTCCGCTTGTAGATATCCAGGTCGAGCCGGTGCATGAACACCTCCGGCTTCGCCAGGGCCTTGAAGCCGAATTTCGCATACAGCCCATGGGCATCGTCGGTCGCCAGCAGCAGATGCCGCAGGCCGTCATGGTCGGGATGGTCCATCATCGCCTCGACCAGCCAAGTCCCCAGGCCTTTGCCACGCGCTACCGGCAGCACGAAGACATCGGACAAATAGGCGAAGGTGGCGTGATCGGTGACGCTGCGTCCGAACCCCACAAGCGCGCCGCTCGGGTCGTACAACCCAAAGGAAAGCGAATGCCGCGCCGCCCGGGCCACCACCTCCCGTGGCACGCCAATGCACCAATAGGCGTCTTTTAGGAAGCCGTGGATGACGTCCAGATCCAACCGGCTCTGATCGTCGGAAACGACGTAGCCGTCGCGGGTTCGCTCATAACTCATGACGGTTGCGTCGCATAAGCGAACCGCGCCGTCAAACCGACAGTTGCCGGGCCATGAGATTGCCCCCAGCGGCCGCGCTTGACGATCGAGAGTAAGCGGCTAGGCCCGTGCGAGGTTGTCTTTGAGCGTATCGGCGAGGCGCAGGGCTAGGGCGACGATGGTTAGGGTTGGATTGACATGGCCGCCGGTGGGAAACACCGAACTGCCGGCCACATGCAAATTCTCGACGCCGTGCACCCGGCAATGTTCGTCGACCACGCCTCTCTGAGGCATGGTCGCCATCCGCGTCGTGCCCATATGGTGCGAGCTTTCGACGACGTCGCCGGTCCAGCTTCCATCCGTGGCGAGCAGCCAATCCTCCAGCCGCACCCGGCCCAGACCCAGCCGGCCAAACTCCTCGCCGAGGGTACGCCCCATCACTTCCATGGTGCGCCGGTCTTGCTCCCCCATGCGCCAATCCAGCCGCGTCCGCCGCAGCCCCAAACCATCGACATCGTCCGCCAGCATCACTCGGCTGTCCCGGTTCGGCACCTGCTCGGAACGAATATCCAAAAGGATTTCCGCCGGGTTCGCCACACGGGGCGCCTTGCCGGCCAGCCGCTGCCAGATCGCCGTGGAGGCGCCGTCGAGATCTTTGATGACCCGCAGCACTTCCTGGCCGAGATCGTCCGGCACCTCGCCTTCGCGGATGTCGGCCCACATCCGCCGTAGGGCGCCGACACCTGACTCCATGTTGGGAACGTATTGTAGCAGCGCCGCGCAGTTGGCCACCTCCGCCGAGCCTTGCAAGGCTTCGCTAAGGGCCAGGCCGAACCAGAATTTCGTGTTCTGGTGGTAGTTGTAGTTCTCTTGCAGCGGGGTGCTGTCCGCCGTCACCATGCGGCCGCCGAACCCGGTAATATGCTCCAGGAAATAACGGCCCACCAAATCATGCCGGTTGCCGAGGCCGTTCGGTTCGATTTTGTCCGACAGCAGCATGATTCGGGCGTTCTCGATGCCGCCGCAGGCTAGTACCACTTGCCGCGCCCTGATCCGGCCAGCGGGCCCATCCAGAGCCGCGATGGCGACATGCTCGACCCGGTTGGCCTCGTTATTGGTACGGATATCGGTGACGTTCGCGTGCAGCAGCACCCTTATGTTCACCGCCTTCTCCAGAGCCTCGCGGTAGAACGCCCCGAAGCGCAGCGGTGCATGGCCGAGGTTCGGCCGCGTCCGATATTGCCAGACATAATTGCGCAGCTTGGCCGGATCGATCGCCGGCGGTGCCAGCCCAAGGGCCTTGATCAGGGCCTCACCATAGAGATTTTCGCCGAGGTCGCAGGCCGTATGAGCGCGGTCATAGAAAGGCTCCAGCACCGCCCGTTCGATCGGCCAGCCACTATCCGCCACCCAGGATCGCGGCGCCATATCGAGTGCATCCAGCGGCGCGCATTGGCTGCTCCAATGATTGGTCGAGCCGCCGAAATAGCGCAGTCGCGGGATGTCCAGGTCCGGATAGCTCAGGCCGACCGACTCGCCTTCGTAGAGCGCTTGCGTTTCCGCCTCGAAATCGAGACCGCCACTCTCGACCAAGCAGACCGAGATCGCACTGCCGAGAAACTCGCGCGCGATCGAGACTCCGGCCGCACCGGCCCCGATAATGCACAGGTCGCAGTCGAGATTGGCAGCATCGGCCTGTTCGCGGAAATCTTCGATCACGCGACCAAGGCTCCCAGTGCCACCAGCGCACAGGCCCGCGCCTCGCTGCGGGCGAGTATCCATCCGTCGACCACGACAGTGTGCCCGGCCGCGAAGTCTTGCCGACACTTGGCCTGAATGTGTCCCCGCAGCGCGCCCGTTTCCGTCGGCGCCCCCGCCAGCAGTCCTTGCCGGAGCCGCGCCGCATTGCGTTCCTCCGGGTGCTGGGCAAGGTAATGCGTCCCGACCGTTCGTGCCGCCCGTGGTGACTGGAACAAAACACCATGATCATCGATACGGCTCATGGCGGCCCCTGGCATCATGGCGCCAAGGGCCAACACCGCGCCGCGGAGGATGTTTCTTCGGTTGATCGGCATCGCGCGAGATCCTAGTTTCCCCGCGATCCTAGAGGGTTGGCCCGGCGGGGCGTTCAGCAAGGACGGGGTGTCGCCGCGTTTTTCGTAGCAAGGTCGTATTAGCCCGGAAACTCGCCGCTATCCGGTATTCGCCCGCATATCGCCACAATAAATGGTTATGACAATCATTAAGCACTTTGGCGGAGAATGATCGCGTGAGTATCTGGGGGAAAATAATTGGCGGCGCGGCCGGGTTCGCGGTTGGCGGTCCACTTGGCGCGCTGCTTGGCGGCGTTGCCGGGCATGTCTACGACAAACGGCCGGCATCCGCCGACTCTCGCCCGGAAAAGCAGGCCGCCTTCACCATCGCCGTCGTCGCCCTCGGTGCCAAACTCGCCAAGGCTGACGGCGTCGTCACCAAGGCCGAGATCGCGGCCTTCCGGGAGGTCTTTCAGGTCCCGCCGGATGACATCAAGGGTGTCGCCCGTTTTTTCGACCTCGCGCGTCGTCATGCCGAGGGCTATGAGCCTTATGCCCGTCAGGTCGCCGGCATGTTCGCCGACAACCCGGCGGTGCTGGAAGAACTGCTGGGCTGTCTGTTTCACATCGCCAAGGCCGATGGCCAGGTCACCGAAGCGGAGGTCACATACATCCAGTCGGTCGCCCGCATCTTCGGCTTCTCCGACAACGAGTTCCGTCGCATTCATGCCGAGGAGGCCGGCCTGTCCGCGAGTGATCCCTATTCCGTCATCGGCGTACGGCCCGACATCGACGACGAGGACCTAAAGGCCGCGCACCGTCGCCTGGTCCGCGAAAATCACCCCGATAGCCTGATCGCCCAGGGCATGCCGGAAGAATTCGTCGCCGTCGCCAACGAAAAACTCGCCGTGATCAACGCCGCCTACGACCGCATCAAGCAGGAGCGCGGCATCTCGTAAGGCGAAAGCGGCGACTGCGACGCAATCCAGGGTGTTGCGACGGAGCGCGGATCAACCGAACCTCACTCCCCCTTAGCAATGCCCTCCCGCCGCGGGTCGGCGCCGCCGATCAAGCCGGCCGCGGTCACCTGGATACCGTGCAGACCGCTATTAAGGTCGCGCAGCTTGACGGCCTGCCCGCGCGCCGTGAGCGCCGCTTCGAACGCCGCGGCTTCCGTGTTCAGCTCAAGGTCGGTGCCGCCGTTGCGGTTAACCAAATGCCCCAGATTGATCGCCGACTGAATATCCATCTGCCAATCGAGCACGGCGACGATGGTCTTGGCGACATATTCGATAATGCGGCTGCCGCCCGGCGAGCCGACGACCAGCGCCAGCGCCCCATCGGCATCGAAGGCGATCGTCGGCGCCATCGAGCTGCGCGGCCGCTTACCCGGCTCGACGCGGTTCGCGATCATGCGGCCGTCCTGCTCTGGCCGAAACGAGAAATCGGTCAGCTCGTTGTTAAGCAGAAACCCACGCACCATCAGGTTGGACCCGAAGCCGCTTTCGATGGTCGTCGTCATCGACACCGCGTTGCCCTCGCCGTCGACTATGGAGATATGACTCGTCCCCGGCAACTCCATCGAGCCGTCCGGCGCGTAGAGCCTGGTCTCCCGCCACGGCGGATTGCCGGCCGCCGCCGGTGTCTCCAGCGCTTTGTCAGTCGCCAGTAATTGCGCCCGGCTGGTCAGATAGGCGTCATCGAGCAGGCCCTTCGTCGGCATCCGCACGAAGTCGCTGTCGGCCATATAGAGCCCGCGGTCGGCATAGGCCAGCTTTGACGCTTCCAGAAACAAATGCCAGGCGTCGACCGAACCCGGCCCCATGGACGGCAGGTCGAAATGCTCCAGGATGCCCAGTATTTGGCCCACCGTCAGCGCCCCGGAACTCGGCGGTCCCATGCCGCAGACATTATGCGCGCGATAGCTCCGGCACACCGGCTCTCGCGCCTTGGCGACATATCCCGCGAGATCTTCTGCGCTTAGCAACCCTGGGTTGCCCGCCGCCCCTTGCACGGTCGCGACGATATCCTCGGCAATGGCGCCGCTATAGAAGGCGTCCGCACCCTCCGCCGCGATCGTTTGCAGGGTGGCCGCGAATTCCGGGTTGCGCAATGTGTCGCCGGCCTGCAGCGCCGTGCCGTTCGGGAAGAAATAATTTCGCGCGGTCTCGTAGGTTTGCAGTCGTTCAGCCCGCCCCTCGACCAGCATGCCGGCAAGGCGAGGAGAGACCTCGAACCCGTTTTGTGCCAGGGCGATCGCCGGGGCGAAAAGGCTCGCCCAAGGCAACTTGCCATGTGCTTGGTGCACCGACTCGAGCAATCGCACGGTTCCCGGCACGCCGACGGAGCGGCCGCCGACCACGGCCTCCCAGAATCCCAGCGGCGCCCCGTCTGCATTCAGAAACAACTCGGGCGTGGCACCCGCCGGCGCCGTTTCACGCCCGTCATACGCGATCGTGCTTCCCGCCGCCGCGTCGTGATACAGCAGGAAGGCGCCACCGCCGACTCCGGAACTCTGCGGCTCGACCAAATTCAGCACCAGTTGCACCGCGATCATCGCGTCAGCCGCACTGCCGCCATTCTTCAACATGTCGTAACCGGCTTGCACCGCCAAGGGGTTCGCCGCCGCAACCATGAAGCGCTCAGCCCGCACTGCCTCCTGAGCGCCCCGCCCGGTGGACCCCTCAGGCTGAACATCTTGTGCGAAACCGCTGCCCGGCAGGACCGCTAACCCAATGACAATCGCGACGCCACGCCAGAAATTTTCCCGCATTGGTAGATCCTCCCTCATACTGATCTCGCGAGCCGCTAGCGAAGCATGATTTTCGACACTAGACAAATCTCTGGAGTCACCAATTCCCGGTTATGCTCTGTAACGCGGGAACAACGATCCGTGTCGCCACTTGCGTTTGATCTCGCGACAGTGATCCACTAGCTTGAGCGCGCTTTTGCGGCGCTGAGCGGGCGTGCGCCATCGTCTGCGAGCATGTTTAAGGGAGGGTCGGTGCGCAAGCTCCTGATCGGACTGGTCGTTGTCGTGGTTGCCCTTGTGGCCGTCGTCGTCGTGGCCCCCAGTTTCGTCGACTGGAACGCCTACAAAGGGCAACTGGCGGGGCAAGTTGAGGCGGCGACGGGGCGAAGCCTGACGATAGATGGCGACTTGTCCTTGAGTCTGTTGCCGACGCCGAGACTATCCGCGTCTGGTGTGCGCCTTGGCAATGTCGAGGGCGCCGCCGGCGCCGATATGATCAGGCTCGATACGGCGCGGGTTCGTATTGCGCTGGGCCCGCTTACCCAGGGCCGACTCGAAGTCGACACGGTTGAACTGATAGAGCCGCGGATCGAACTAGAGCGCCTGGCCGACGGTCGGACGAATTGGTCTTTCGCCCCCGCCGCGGGTTCGGGTGGCGAAACCTCTTCCGGCCGTGGGGCCGACGGCGGCTTCTCGATACCGGAGGTCAGCTTTAACAACATTCGCGTGCGCAACGGCACCCTCGTCTACCGCGATCAGGCCAGCGGGCTGGTGGAGCATGTCGAGAGTGTGAACGCGACCATCGTGGCTGGATCGCTAGAGGGCCCGTTTCGCGCCGAAGGCGATCTCCGCGCCCGAAACTTGCCATTGCAGATGCGACTCGCGGTCGGCCGTCTGATCGAAGGCCGCGCGGTTCCGGTAAGCTTGGTCGTCGGTGTCGGGGACGAAACGGACACGGCAGAGTTTTCTGGCGTGCTATCGGGTTTCCCCAACAATGCGCGCCTCAACGGCAGCCTTGCGGTGCGCAGCGAAAACGCCAGCGCCCTGGTGACCGCATTCGGCGACGGTGCCGTCCCCCCCGGCCTCGCCGATAAGCCGGTGGTTGTCGAGGGCGATCTTGCGGTCTCCCCGGTCGGACTTTCTTTGAACGACGTTTCCCTGCGCTTAGCCGACTCCAGTGCCACAGGTGCTGTCCAGTTGACATTCGGCGACCCGCCGCGAGTCGACGTTGTGCTCAATGTCGGCCAGGTCGATTTGGACCGTCTCCTGGCGCCGGAAACCGGCGCGCCCGAGCCCCAGTCTCCGCCAAGTGGCACCGCCGACGTGGCGCCGGTGATCGCCGACCGCTCGCGACTTGCCGCCTTCGCACTGCCAAGTGATTTTGCTGCGGGCTTGGAGGCGAAGATAGACGCCTTGGTGCTCAACGGTGGCATCGTTCGCCAGATTCAAATGTCAGCCGAACTCAACGACGGCCAATTGACCGTGAACGAGGCCAGTGCCCAGCTGCCGGGCGGCTCGGATATCAGCTTGTTCGGTTTTGTCGTCCCTGCGGACGGCAAACCGGTATTCGATGGGCAGTTGGAGGCGAACTCCGACAATCTCCGTGCGTTGTTGACTTGGCTGAGTGTCAATGTTGGCGATATTCCGGCGGATCGATTGCGCAAATTCGAGCTCGCCGCGAAACTCAAAGCGACGCCCGACGAATTGACGGTGAGCGGCATCGACATGCAGCTTGACCTGTCGAGCATTCGCGGTGGGATCGCTGTTGCATTGCGCCGCCGCCTCGGCTTCGGCATCGGGCTCAGCGTCGATCGCATAAATCTCGATGCATATTTGCCGCGCGCCGCGGCGGCACCGGCATCCGAACCGGCAACCGTAACCATTGAGCCTGCCGCGCCGCAGCAGGAAACAGTGCCGGTTTTTGGATCTGCGACGTTTCTGGACAGCTTCGACGCTATTCTTCAACTCCAGATCGGCAGCTTGACCTATGACGGCGCGCCGATCAGCGGCATCGGTTTCGATGGCACTCTGCAGGGGGGTGAACTCGACTTGCGTCGCGCCGCCATTGCCGACTTCGCCGGTGCCGGGATTACGCTCAACGGCCGGCTAGCCGGTCTCGGCCAGCGCCCGTCGGCCGATCTGGAAATAGCCGTCGACGCGGGCGATACGTCCCGCCTTGTGCAGGCGTTGGGCTTAAACGTGCCGATCCCTCTGCGGGCGGCAAAACTCGACGGCACCATTGCCGGCGATTTTAACGAGCTGCGGATCAACGCGCGCCTGCTGGCCGCCGATGGTGAGGTCAAGATCAAGGGTAATTTTGCCGGGCTCGACGGCAACCCCCGCTTTACTGTTGCGGTTGATGCGGCGCATCCCAGCTTCAATGCATTGATTGCGGCCCTCAGCGATCTTCCCGCGAGCGCCGGGGACCCGGGGCAATTGGCCCTGACCGGCAGTATCTCCGGCGACCTCGCGGCCGCGGAACTTGATCTGTCGACCCGCCTCGGAGAGGGCGCTTTCACCCTCCGCGGCCGTTTGGCGGACTTGCTGACCGCGGCATCGGGCGATTTAGCGGCCGAGTTGAGCCATCCCAGCCTGACGACCCTGGCCCGCACCTTCCGTCCAGACTATCGCCCGGCCCTCGCCGAATTGGGTGAGTTTCGTCTCTCCGCCGATCTCAACTTCGATCCTGAATCCGTGAAAGTAACCGGCTTGAACGGTGCCGTTGGCCCGGTGGCGTTGCAGGGCGAGGCGGACCTCGCCTATCGCACCGATGAGCTGCCACCGCGGCTGACCGCCTCCCTGGCTACCAGCGAGATAATTCTCGAGTGGTTCTTGGCGCCCGTGGCTCTGGCGGCGGGGGCCCTGGATACCGATCGCGCCGACCCGCCATCGCGCGACGGCGGACGTTGGTCGCGCGAGCCGTTTGACCTGTCGTTTCTCAACAGCTTCGAGGCCGAAATCGACCTGTCGGCGCCCGCCCTCAGCGTTGCCAGCTATGGTATGGGCAACCCCGAAATAGCGCTGCGGCTCGAACAGGGAAAGTTCGAGTTGAACCGTTTTTCCGGTGACTTGTTCGGTGGGATCTTGAGCGCCACCGGCGACGTCGTCGCCTCTGACCCGCCGACGCTCAACCTCGTGTTGTCCGTTTCCGGCGCCGATGCGCCTCAGATGATCGCGGCGGCCAGGGCGGGCAAACAGCAGAACAGCCGCACGGCCTTATCTGGGGTCCTTGAGCTGCTATTCCCGGTGGCCGCCCTGGACCTTAGTGCGGGCACATTGGGAAGCGACATGGCGGTTGGCACCACTGGCCGCAATGAATTCGAGCTGGTGTCGAACCTGGCCGGTCGCGGTGAGGTGACTTTTAATGACGCGGTCATAGACGGCACCGACCTCTGCCGCATCAGCGATCAACTCGGCAACTTGAATGGGCTCGACGGGTTCCTGGGACTGTTCGCCGCCGGCGATGGCGGTGAGACGAAGGTCGAGGATTTTATTGGCCGGTTTGACCTTGAGCGCGGTGTCGCCACGTTGCCGAACCAAGACATCAGAAGCGAATGCGCCATCGCTGCCTTCGGCGGCACCATCGATCTGCCACGCTGGCGTACCGAGACCCGGGCGAACGTAACTTTTCCGAAGCATCCGGATTTCCCCGGCATCGTGCTCGAAGAGAAAGGCGCGTTGGATGCGCCCGATGCGCGCCTCGCGAACATCAACGCCATCCAGCAATATCTCATCGCCAAGGCGGCGGAGAATGCGTTGCGTCGATTGGCACCGAGCCCGCCGCCCGCACCGGCCAATACGCCCGCGCCCCAGGAACAACCAGTCGCAGAGCAACCCGAGCCGGCGCCCGAGGCCAAGACGGAGGAGGTGCCCCTGAAGATCGATCCCTTCAAGAGCCTGCTGGACACCCTGACCCGTTAGCGATCCTTGGCAACGCCGGCGCTGAAATACGCCAACGCCATTACGCGCAAAGCGCTGGACAGGCTGCCGGCGCGCGACCGGTCCACCTCCGCGATCAGCGCATTCATCGACAAGCCCCGGGCTCGGGCGATCGTTTGCAGCGCGGTCCAGAATGCTGGTTCCAGCGACACGCTGGTGCGATGGCCGGCCACCACCACGGATCTCTTTTGCGGGCCTGGATTTGGCGCCATGCCGTATTCCGATACCAGTCAGTCTAACGCGGTGCGATCATATTCTCCGGCCGCACCCAAGCGTCATATTGCTCTTCGGTCAGCAGATTGAGGGTGACGGCGGCCTGCTTCAAGCTACTCCCGTCATGGAACGCCTTCTTCGCAATCTTTGCGGCGTTGTCATAACCGATATGCGGGTTTAGCGCCGTCACCAGCATCAGGGATTCATTTAGCAGTGATTCGATGCGCCCGTGATTGGCTTCGATGCCGTCCACGCAGCGGCTGGTGAAACTCCGCGCCGCATCGCCCAGCAACCTGGCGGACTGCAGCACATTATAGATGATCACCGGCTTGTAGACGTTGAGCTCGAACTGTCCCTGACTGCCGGCAATGGTGACCGTGACATGATTGCCCATCACCTGCGCCGCGACCATGGTGATCGCTTCCACTTGGGTCGGATTGACTTTGCCCGGCATGATGGACGAGCCCGGTTCATTGGCGGGCAGGGATATCTCACCGATACCGCAGCGCGGCCCGGAGGCCAGCAGGCGGATGTCGTTGGCGATTTTCATGACCGCCACCGCCGCGACATTCATCGCACCCGATGCGGCAACCAGCTCATCATGAGCCGCCAATCCGGCGAATTTATTGTCCATCGCCGCGAATGGCCGCGTCGTTATCGCCGCCACCTCGGCGGCGAAGCGCGCATCGAAGCCAGCCGGGCTATTCAGCCCGGTACCGACGGCAGTCCCGCCCTGTGCCAGGGCATAAAGCGCCGGCAAGCACCGCTCGATACCGCTGATCGCCGCCCCGATTTGTGCCGTGTAGCCGGAAAACTCCTGCCCCAGCGTCAAAGGGGTGGCGTCTTGCGCATGGGTGCGGCCGATTTTGATAATCTCGGCATACGCCGCGGTCTTGGCCGCCAACGCCTGCTCTAGGTGTCGCAGGCCAGGCAGCAGGCCATCCTCAATCTGCGTGACCGCGGCGATATGCATGGCCGTTGGAAAGCTGTCGTTCGAGGATTGGCCGCGGTTCACATGGTCGTTGGGATGCACGGGCTGCTTATCGCCACGCTTGCCGCCGAGCAGCTCGTTGGCGCGGTTGGCGATCACCTCATTGGCGTTCATGTTGGTTTGCGTGCCCGAGCCGGTCTGCCAGACCACCAGCGGGAACTCGTCATCGAGTGCCCCGTCGGCCACCTCCTGCGCCGCGGCGATAATGCTGTCCGCGAGCCCTTCATCCAACTGACCCAACGCCTTGTTCGCCCGTGCGGCCGCCAGTTTCTGCACGCCGAAAGCGCGCACCAACGCCACCGGCATGCGCTCCTCGCCAATCGGGAAGTTTTCCAGACTGCGTTGCGTCTGTGCGCCCCAATACCGGCGCGCCGGCACCGCGACGTCGCCCATGCTGTCGCTTTCAACCCGGCTATGCTCCGCGGTGGCCATCTCATCCTCCCTTTCGAATGCCGGTTTTGCGGCGCTTCGGTTTTTTTGCCCGCCGCGACGCCGCGATGGCGCTTGCCGCCCAGGGCAGGAGCGCCTCGGCATCCTCGAGCGAGTCAGGCGGCGCCTGATAGTAGGACATCGCCATTGCCTTGCCCTTGCTGGTGTAAGTGAACGGCTCCATGCCGGCGTCCTCGAACAACGTCAGATTCTCCTGATCTACCTTGAGATACAGGGTCTCATCGGCGATCAGGCCGAACATCACGTCGTCTTGGAATAGGCCGTGCCCGCCGAACATGGCCTTGAGCCGGACGCCGCCCACCGATTCCAGCAGCTCCAAAAGATAGTCGCCGAACTCGCTGTCCCTGGTCATCTGCAAGCTCCGGTTGTGCGGCTTGACGGCATCACATGGCGATGCAAGAATTTGAACCGATGGTCCGCACAACGAACCTCGGAAAATCCAAGGGGTCTCGCCTCGATGAGGCCGCTGGTGAAGAGATACTCCGGCTCGTTGCCGAGGACAACGCCGCGAGGGCCGGCGGCGTCCGCAGTTTGGCCCGCGGCCTTCAGGTTTTGACGGCACTCAACCAATCCAACCCGGCCACCATCGCGCGCCTGACGGAGCTCACGGAACTTCCCAAACCGACATTGATAAGGCAGTTGAAGACCCTGTGTGCCGAGGGATACGTCGATCGTGATGTTGACGGCGAGGGGTATCGGGTCACCGCCAAGGTGCGCCTGCTGTCCCAGGGTTATGATCAGGAAGGCGCGTTGCAACAGGCGGCAAAGCCCATCCTCTACGACCTGTGCCGCCACGTGCCTTGGCCGTGCGAGCTGTTGCAGTGCGATGGCGAGGCAATGGTCGTTCAGGCCCATAATCGCGGCCACGCGCCGCTCTCGATCCGCGGATTGGAAGTGCGGCGAATGCCCCTGCTGCACTCGGCATCGGGGGACGCCTACTTGGCTTGGTGCCGCCCCGAAGAGCGCCAACACCTTCTCAAACGCCACGTCGGTCCCGACGATCTTGCGCTGACCGCCCTCGACGGCCGGCTGGCCGCGGTCCGCGCGCGCGGCTTCGGCGTCCATGAATGGATATTGCTCGTACAGCAACTCACCGTTGTCTCGGTCCCCGTTCTTGGTGGCCACGGCGCCATCGCTGTCCTCTCGATGATCTGCCTAAGCAATGCCGTCGCCGAAGATCAGCGCGACCACCAGTTTCTACCGCGGCTTCGTGACGCTGCCGCCGCCATTGCAGCCGCCGTCGGGCCCGACACCTGATGAAGCTCTTCTCCTACAAAGATCGTCCTGTGCACCTTGGGCCCTATCCGGCCGAACACCTCGCCCGCGCGCCGTTGCCAAGCCTCGACGAAGGGCCACGGCGTACGCGTCCCGAAATCGGCAAGCCATCGCGGCCCGACCCGTCGCAGACGTCACTGGCACAGATCGCACAGAGCTACACGGACTTGTTTGCCAGCTTCAGCGATGGCGAGATCGCGCCGAGTTTGGCGCCGTTACCCGATGATCCGGAACGTCTCGCCGCCGACCTCAAGTCGGCGTGTTACTTCCTCAACGCCAGCCAAGTCGGCGTCTGCGCGGCGCCGCCGTCGGTTTGGTACCAAACCGATGCGACCGGCGCGCCGCTCATCCCCTACCATCAGCGCGCCATTGTCATCTTGATGGAACATGCGCGCCCGGCCGAAGCCAGCACCTTGGCCGCCGAGTGGATCGGCAACGCCGTCCCCGACCTCGCGGAGACCCGCTGCGCTCAATTGACCGCCGTGCTTGCCGGCTACATCCGCAACCTCGGTTTCCCGGCCAAGGCCCAAATCGGCACTGCGTCCGACGTCGCAATTGCCGATCTCGTCGTCCGCGCCGGGCTCGCGCAGCGCGACGGCGACGACATCGTCAATCCCTATTTCGGCAAGCGCTTCAGTGCCGCTGTTGTCACCACGGATATGCGGCTGGCGTTGGATCGGCCACTGGCGCCACAGCCTTTGCGCGATCGCAGTCTGCGTCACTTCTTCGGACGCCACGGCACCCATTCGGGCCTGCAACGATGGCGCGCCAGCCGCCGCGCGACCCACCGCGGCAATTACCCGATGGAACGTATCAAGCGCGTCTCGTCGACCACGACGCTGATCCTGGAAAACGAGGTGCCGCGCGTGCCCAAGCGCGCGGCGTTCTTCGAACGCGCCCTGCATGGCGACCTCGGGCCGAAGGCCGCCCGCGAACGCCGCCGGTTCGCCACCAAACACCCTTTCACCTTCGGCATGGTGCCGGTGATGCGGTCCATGGTGCCGATCCAAGATGGCGACGTGGCGCCGAACCCGGCGCCCGGAACCGCCGACCCGGAACGCAACGCCCGCGCGGTCAAGTCGCTGCTGCACACCCTCGGCGCTGACATGGTCGGCATCTGCGAAGCCAAACGCTTCGCCTGGTACTCCCACGATGAAGCGGGGGAGGCCATACCCGTGCAGCACAAATGGGCGATTGTCGCGGTTATCGACCAGGGGCATGAGACCCTGGAAGGGGCCAGCGGTGACGATTGGATTTCCGGCGCCCAATCCATGCGCGCCTATATGCGTGGCGCCGAAATATGCGGCATCGGTGCCGCCCGGCTGCGCAGTCTCGGTCATGCCGCCCGCTCGCAGACCAACGCCAAAAGCGATGTCTTACATATTCCGCTGGTCCTGCTGGCCGGCCTCGGTGAGCTGAGCCGCATCGGCGAGCTCGTGCTCAACCCTTATCTTGGCCCGCGCTTCAAGACCGCGGTCATCACCACCGACATGCCGCTGGTCGCCGACCGGCCGATCGATTTCGGCCTCCAGGATATGTGCGAGAAATGCCACAAATGTGCCCGTGAATGTCCCTGTGACGCCATCTCTTACGGCGACAAGGTGATGTTCAACGGCTATGAGATGTGGAAGCCGGACGTCCAGCGCTGCACCAGCTACCGGGTTACCAACCCGAAAGGCTCAGCCTGCGGGCGCTGCATGAAAATGTGCCCTTACAACCACGAGGGTCTGCTCGTCCATCGCTTCTTCTTGTGGGCGGCGATCCACCTGCCGTTCATGCGCAAATGGATCGCCGATATGGATGATAAGATCGGCCACGGCGTGCGTAATCCGGTCAAACGCTGGTGGCATGACTTGGAGTGGATGCCCGGCGGATTCGCCGCCAAGCCGAAGGGCGTCAACGAACGCGATCTCGACATCGCCAAAGGCATCGGCCTCAAGGACAAGCAGAAGATGGCGTATTATCACGCTAACATGATGCCGCCACCCAATGCCGCCGAGCCGGTTCCGGTCGACCGCAAGGCCGCAATGGCCGCCGCCGAGCTATTGGAAACACCGGCCCAGGCACTGGCACGCCACCAACGAGGCGGCGGGAAACCGACCCATTACGAGCCCACCCCGCCGGTTGAGACCGAAACATTGAAGGCACCGGAAACCGCAAAACCCTGAATTGCCAAGAGATCGCTCAGGCCGGGTTAATCCTGTTCCAGGGTCCCAAAAAATCTTTCGTCCCTAGTGATGGCTGTCACTTTAACTTCGCGCCACCCTGCATACGTGAACTCTTGCAGGGATAGGAGGACCAATCATGACAGCTTTCGATCTTCGACAGGATGCCCCCTCCCTCCAGGGTACATCGCTCAGCGGGTTCATCATGTGGGCGTTGCTGATCGTGGTATTAGCCGCCGTCTGAAACGGCAACATCCCCCTTTGGGCCTTCGGGCACCGGAATCAGCGTCCCAAGAAGACCTGGTAAAGCACTGAGTCCACATCCTGAAGTCGGCCTCGACTTCTTGATGCGGTCGTCCACCAGCCGCGTGCCGCGACTTGCCACGGTGCCACGGGTCAGCCGCCGCAAGCCGATTTGATGGCCTGCCGGTGTATTGCGGTCCGTGACCCTAGGCGGACGTCGCACCTGCGGCCTGAAGTCAACGGTCGGATAGCCTTTCCGATGCGCGGCGCAGCGCCGCTTGCGCGAGCAAGCGCGTTGAATCGAGGGTGGGAAGCGGAGAGTTCGTGTCGTTGATGATCAGGGGAATCTCAGTACAGCCGAGGATCGCCGCGTCGCACCCGGCTTGCTTCAGACGCTCGATGGTCTGCTGGAGGTAGGCGATTGCTTCCGGCTCGAATGTGCCGTTGACCAGCTCATCCATAATAATGCGATTGATTTCTTGGCATGCAACCACGTCGGGGCGTTCGCACTCGAGACCGAAGGCCGCGAGCTTTTCGGGATAGATGTCGCTATCTACGAGCCATTTTGTTCCGATGAGACCAAGGCGTCTGAATCCGCGATCAGCTGCCTCGGTTACGACGACCTCTGCGATATGGAGCCACGGGAGCGGTGAGCGTGGCGCGACGTAGGCAAATGCTTGATGGATCGTGTTGTCGGGGCAGATCAGGAAATCGGCTCCGATTCTTGCAAGCTTCTCGGCAGATGCGAGCATCAGTTCGCCAATGCCCGTTATGTTGTCTTGGTCAAGACACGCGACGTAGTCAGCCAGGGAAGGCGTGTGCATCGAAACTTCGGGATGGGCGTGCGGACCGAGTATTTTTGCGCCCTCAACACAAATCGTGCGATAGCAGAGCGATGCACCCTCGGCTGAACATCCCACGATACCAATATGCTGCGTCATTATGGCTTTCTTCTAAGTATTGGCGTGATTGATGATAGCGAAAAAGACGCCTTCGAGAATTTCTTAGTCCGGCCATTCCGACGATAGGGATGCCGCTGCCCATGCATAGAGCGCCCGCTGCACTACCGCATGGGTATTCACACGGGTTTCTGTGCCGTTGGAAACTTTGGCAGTAGTGAGAACCACCTAGACTACACGATTATCGGCAGCACAGTTGATACGGCTTCCCGCACCCGTTGTTCGTCAGTCCGCCGGCACCCGCCCTGGTTGCCCCAAGCTGGCCGCGCTTTGCGACAACGACCGCGGCAGATTCGGATTCAACGTTGGAACAAATCCCCGTAACGTCCTGAACCCATACCCTAAAGTCGCGCGAAGAAATCGCCGCCCTTGTCGTCGATCACGATGAAGGCCGGGAAGTCTTTGACCTCGATCCGCCACACCGCTTCCATGCCCAACTCGGGATAGTCGATGGTCTCGACCTTCTTGATACAGTCCTGTGCCAGCCGCGCGCCCGGACCGCCGACGGAGCCCAGATAGAAGCCGCCGTGGGTCTTGCAGGCATCGACGACGGCGCGCGATCGGTTACCCTTGCCCAGCATGACCATCGAGCCTCCCGCCGCCTGTAGGCTCGACACATAGGGATCCATGCGCGCCGAGGTCGTCGGCCCGAACGAGCCCGAGGCGAATCCTTCCGGTGTCTTGGCGGGGCCGGCGTAATACACCGGGTGATCCTTGATGTAGTCCGGCAGCGGCCGACCGGCATCCAAGACTTCCTGAAACTTGGCGTGCGCGATGTCGCGCGCCACCACCAGTGGTCCGGAAAGGCTCAGCCGCGTCTTCAGTGGATGCTGGGTCAGGATGGCCCGGATATCGCTCATCGGTTTACCCAGGTCGATGGCCACCGGGTCGCCGGCCAGCTTCGCCATGTCGACCTCCGGCAGGTACTTCGCCGGATCCGCTTCGAGCTGTTCCAGGAACACGCCGTCGGCGGTGATACGGCCCATCACCTGTCGGTCAGCCGAACAGGAGACCCCCAACCCCACCGGGCAGGAGGCGCCATGGCGCGGCAGCCGGATCACCCGCACATCGTGACAGAAGTACTTGCCGCCGAACTGCGCCCCGATCCCCAACCGCTGTGTGAACGCCAGCACTTCCGCCTCCAAGGCGCGGTCGCGAAAAGCTTGCCCATGTTTGTTGCCCGCCGTGGGGAGATCGTCGAGGTAGTGGCAGGAAGCCAGCTTCAGGGTCTTCATCGTCAACTCGGCACTGGTGCCGCCGATGACGATTGCCAGATGATAGGGCGGGCACGCTGCGGTGCCCAAGGAAGTGATCTTTTCTTTCAGGAACGCCATCAGCCGATCTGGATTCAACAGCGTTTTGGTTTGTTGGAACAAGAACGACTTGTTTGCCGAACCGCCCCCCTTGGCGACGAACAGAAACTCGAAACTGTCGCCACCGGTGGCATAGAGATCGATTTGCGCTGGCAGGTTGTTGCCGGTGTTGGCCTCGTCGAACATGGTCAGCGGCGCCAACTGGCTGTAGCGCAGGTTTTCCTCGCGATAGACCCGTTCGATCCCTGCCGCCAAGGCCGCTTCGTCATCGCCGCCCGTCCAGACCTGTTGCCCCTTTTTGCCGAGCACGATGGCGGTGCCGGTATCCTGACACATCGGTAACACGCCGCCGGCAGCGACCACCGCGTTTTTCAGCAGGTCCAAGGCGACGAAGCGGTCATTATCGGACGCGTCCTCATCATCCAAAATGGCCCTGAGTTGGGCCAGGTGACCGGGACGCAGCAGATGCGCCATGGTCTTGAACGCCTCGGCCGCGAGCATCGTCAGGGCCGCCGGTTCAACGGTCAGCACCTTACGGCCGGCGAAGTCCTGGTTGCCCACATGGTCGCCGGTGAGTTTGCGGAACGGTGCATCATGCCGCACGTCCGCGAATATCGGATAGTAGGAGAATGCCGTCATGGTCGACCTGTGAGGTGCGGGCTTTTCGGGATCACGACTTCTTGCGGAAACTGTCGAGAGCGACGACATCGGCGGTCTGATCCGCATCCGCTTCGGCGGCCGCATCGCCTTCCTTGTCGCCGCCGGCGCTCGCGCCGCTCGGCGTTGCCTCACCTGTCGCCGACTGGCCCGCCACGGCCACGTCGGGCGTCGCCGCTGTTTTTTCCTCGGTAACGTTGAATTGCAACCCGAACTTGACCGCGGGGTCGACAAAAGAAGTCAGGGCCGCAAAGGGCACGACCAAGTCATGCGGGCGGTTGTCGAAACTGAGCGTGACCCGAAACCGCTCGTCATCGACCTTCAAGTCCCAGTATTGATGCTGCAGGACAATGGTCATTTCTTCCGGATACCGCTCCCGCAAGGTATCCGACAACGCCACGCCGGTCATCTGTGTCCGGAACGTGAGGTAGAAATGGTGGTCGCCGGGCATGCCTTCTTTGGCCGCCAATCGCAGCGCCTCACGTACGACGCTGAGCAGGGCTCCTTCGACCATTCGGTCGTATCTTAAGAAATCATCAGCCATGAACTCTGCCAACGCTGCGGCGTGATAGACCCGGGGCACGAGGCCCCGGACCCATAACAATCAGTGGGGGGCTTCTGTTGCCCGGTGCCCCCCGAACCGCGCTTACTGCCTATGCGGCAACAGCGAAGGTCTCAACGTTGTCGTTGGCACCTATGAATTTGGCCCGATAACGGCGGAACCATGCCGAGCAAAAGTCCGACCTTTACACGCGCGTCGATCCTATTTCGCCCCCATTGGTGGAGGCGCCGGGTACCGCCCCCGGGTCCGCGGCGTTTATTGCGACAGACGTTTATCGCCATAGCCGGGCGAACCCGGCCCCTGAAATATAGGCACTCCAAGCCTCGAAAGGAAGCCTGCTCACGCCGCGGGCTGGTCCGACCGAATCGGGTTCACTGTCTGCCCGGCTGGCGTTACTCTGCGCACACGCCGGCATCAGACATGGTTAATGACGGGCGGCCGGCCGATTAGGCGGCGAGCCCCGGACAAGGAGCAACGCTTGGACGAGACCCAACGCGCCGAAATTGCGGCGTCCCGCGAGACCCGCCATCAGACCCGGCGGGCGACCGTGCCTGCGCTCGAAGATCTGTTGTATGAGGCCATTCCCGTACTGGACCACGGCTTCATCCGCGTCGTCGATTATATGGGCGACGACGCCGCGATCGTGCAGGCCGCACGGGTGTCCTATGGCAAGGGCACCAAGCGCGTCAGCGAGGATCGCGGTCTGATCCGCTATCTCATGCGCCACCGTCACACCACGCCGTTCGAGATGTGCGAGATCAAATACCACGTCAAACTGCCGATCTTCGTCGCGCGCCAATGGATCCGCCATCGCACGGCCAATGTGAACGAATATTCGGCGCGTTATTCGGTGTTGGAAGATGAATTCTATGTGCCACGCCCTGAGCATCTGTCGGCGCAGTCGGCAAGCAACCGTCAGGGCCGCGGCGAGGTCCTAGGCGCCGCCGATTCCGAACGCGTGCTCGACCTCCTGCGCGCCGATGCGGCACAGAGCTACCGCCACTACGAGGAGATGCTCAACGAGCGCGCCGACGGCACGGTCATCGATCCATCCCGTACCGGTCTGGCCCGCGAATTGGCCCGCGTAAACCTCAATTTGGGCGTCTACACGCAGTGGTATTGGAAGGTTGATCTCCACAACCTCCTGCATTTTCTCTCGCTGCGCGCCGACGCCCACGCCCAGTACGAAATTCGCGCCTACGCCGACGCCATGCTCGACACCGTCAAACACTGGGTTCCGGCCGCCTGCGAGGCGTTCGAGGACTATGTTTCGGGCGGTGTGAATATCTCGCGGCAGGGCATTGCCATTGTTCGTCAGCTGCTGGCCGGCGCGGCGGTAAGCCAGGAATCCAGCGGGCTCAGCAAGCGCGAGTGGCGTGAGTTGATGGCGGTTCTGGAGCGTCCTGAGTAGCCCGCAATGAGCGGCCGCCGGACCGGTCCCGCTGGGGGCAGCAGCCTGCGGGGAAAGGCAGGGACCAGTCCGACGGTGAGAACCACCGGCATCGGCGATCTGAACCGCCTTTGCCGCCCTTTGACCGCCATCCGCGACGTTTGTCACTTGTGGCGATCGAAGGAGTTAGGTTCCGCCCATTACTACGAAGGTTGGCGTTGCAGGGGGGGACCGACAAGCCACGGACCCGTCACGCCGAATCAACTATGCGCGAGGGTCCTAGCGCACCGTAATCTTTGGCGCGGCGCGCGCTTTGCCCTGGCCGAGGATATCGGCCAGCCTCTGCGCGATGTCCACATAGGCTTGCGCCTGTGCGCTTTCCGGTGCTGATGCCACGATCGGCTGCCCGTTATCGCTGGCCTCGCGAATCTGCATGTGCAGCGGTATTTCTCCGAGGAAACCACAACCCAGTTTCTCCGCTTCCGCACGGGCCCCGCCATGGCCGAAGATATCGGTACGTTCGCCGCAATGGGGGCAGACGAACTGGCTCATATTCTCGACGATGCCAAGCACCGGCACATCGACCTTGCGGAACATGTTGAGGCCCTTGCGGGCATCCAGCAGCGCGATATCTTGCGGGGTCGATACGATGACCGCCCCGGCGAGCGGCACCCGTTGCGCCATCGTCAGCTGCACGTCGCCGGTCCCCGGCGGCATGTCGACGATGAGAATCTCGAGTTCGCCCCATAAGACGTCCCGCAGCATTTGCTCCAGTGCGCCCATGACCATCGGCCCGCGCCAGATCATCGGCGTTTCCTCGGGCACCAGGAAACCCATGGACATCACCTTTATCCCGTGGTTCTCCATCGGCAGAATTTGCTTGCCGTCCGGTGACGAAGGTTTACCGGTAATCCCCAACATCCGCGGCATGGAGGGCCCATAGATGTCGGCATCGAGCAACCCGACTCGCCGGCCAAGACGGGCCAGCGCCACCGCGAGATTGGCGCTCACCGTAGATTTTCCGACGCCGCCTTTGCCGCTGGCCACGGCGACGATCGAGCCGACCCCGGGGACCAAGCCGCCGGCCGGCCCGGATTGCTGTGGCGCCCCATGCTCGTGCCCCGGGCCGTGCGCTGCCGGCTGCGTCCGCTCCGTCGGCTGCGCCGCCGCGGCCCGTTCCGCCGTCAGCACCGCGGTAACCGAGCCGACACCGGGCATGGCGAAAACCGCTTCTTCCGCTGCTTTGCGCACCGGCTCCATCTGTGCCGCAACCTCCGGCGCCACCTCGATGGCGAAGCCCACATTGGCATCCCGCACGACCAAGCCGGATACCAGACCGAGCGTGACGATATCCTGGCCGGACTGCGGTTCGATGACTTGGCGCAAGGTGGCAATTACATCTGCCCTGTCCAACTCGGACATGGTTGAAATCCCCATACTTTCTGCCGATATTCATTTTCGGCGACTGATAAGGCCGTGAATTGCCAACTGTGTGGCGGGATGTGATATAAGCCCCGCAACCAGCAATGGAAAGCCGGAGCGCTGCAGGCGCTTTTTAGCTCAACCAAGGATTAGAGGACCAACGATGCCGTGGAGCAATCAAGGCGGTAGTGGCGGGCCGTGGGGTGGCGGTGGTGGCAGCGGTGGCGGCGGTCCATGGGGCCAGCGACCCGGGGGTGGCGGCGCGCCGACCCCGCCCAACATCGAAGACATGATCCGCCGAGGTCAGGACCGTATCCGCAACTTATTGCCAGGCGGCCTCGGCGGCGGTCGCGGCCTGCTTTTGGTCGTCCTGGTCTTTGTCGCGATCTGGCTCGCCTCGGGCATCTACAAGGTCGAACCCGATGAGCAAGGCGTTCTGCTCCGCTTCGGCAAGTGGAATGGCACCACGACGGGCCCGGGTCTGCATTATTGGTGGCCGGCCCCCATCGGCGAGCGTCTGACGCCGAAGGTAACGGTCGTCAATCGCGCCGATATCGGTTTCGCCGACACCCGCCGCGGCGGTGGCACGGTGGATGTCACCAACGAAAGTCTCATGCTGACCGGCGATCAGAACATCGCCGACGTCGATTTCACGGTGCAGTGGGTCATCGGTAATGCCGGCGAATTTCTCTTCAATATTCGCGATCCCGAAGGCACCGTGAAGATTGTCGCCGAGAGCGCCATGCGCGAAATCGTCGGACAGACCACACTGACGACGCTTTTGACCGGCGGCAGAACCGAGGTTGAAGAGGCAACACGTGACCTGCTGCAAGGCGTCCTCGACGACTACAAGGCCGGTGTACAGGTACAGCGTGTCCAGCTTCTTCAAGTCGATCCGCCGACCCAGGTTATCGACGCGTTCAACGAGGTTCAGCGTGCCCGTCAGGATAAGACGCGGCTGCGCAACCAAGCCGAGGCCTACGAAAACCGCATTGTTCCCACGGCTCGCGGTGAGGCCGCCAGCGTCGTTCAGCAGGCCACCGCTTTCAAGGAGCGGATCACTAAGGAGGCCGAAGGTGAGGCCCAACAGTTCCTGTCGATCTATGCGAGCTACGCTATCGCTAAGGACATAACCCGGCGCCGGCTTTATCTGGAGACCCTTCGTGAGGTTCTCGCCGGTGCCAACAAGGTCATCATCGATCAAAGCGGAACCGAAGAGGCCCAGGGCGTCATCCCATTCCTGCCTCTGACTGATTTAGCCCGTCGCGGCGCCGCAGGGGAGGCCCAATAGATGCAGCGTATGACCCTAGGGATCGCCGGCGCTGCCGTCGTCATTCTCGGCATTCTTGCCTTCAGTTCTCTGTTCATCATCCGCCAGACAGAGCAGGCGCTGGTCCTGCAGTTTGGTGAGGCCAAAAGCGTCATCAAGGAACCGGGTCTGCATGTAAAGCTCCCGTTCATCCAGAATATTGAGCGCTATGAGAGACGCATCTTGAACCTCGATCCACCGTCCGAGGAAGTTATTCTCAGCGACCAAAAACGGCTAATCGTCAATGCCTTTGCCCGTTATATCATCACCGATCCATTGCGCTTCTTCCAGTCGGTTCGCGACGAACAGCGTTTCGTCCTTCGGTTCGGCAATATTCTCAATTCCGCCGTACGCGCTATTGTCGCTCAGCACACTCAGGCGGAGCTATTGTCCGACCAGCGCGCCGACATCATGCAGGGCATATTCAATACCGTCAGCGCGAATGCTTCCTCCTTTGGCATCGAACTGATCGATATTCGCATCGGTCGAACGGAGTTGCCGGAAGCGGTTTCGCAGAATGTGTTTGATCGCATGCGCACCGAGCGCGAGCGCGAAGCCAATCTTCTGCGCGCCGAAGGAGAGGAAGAGTCGCGCCGTGTCCGCGCTTTCGCCGACCGCCAACAGGTCGTCATTATCGCCGAGGCACAGCGTCAATCGAGCATCCTTCGCGGTGAGGGCGAGGCCGAGAGCAACCGTATCCTTGCGGAAGCCTTTGGCAAGGATCCTGAATTCTTCGACTTTTATCGCAGTCTCCAGGCATATCGCGACACCTTCCGGCAGGAGGGCACAACAATGGTGCTGTCACCCGACAGCGATTTCTTCCGCTACTTCGGGGTTGAAAACAGATTGCCGGACGAAGCCGCCGCGCCGCCCGCGCCGCCCGCGGCGCCGCAGTAGACCGGGATGATGCCGCTACTGGCTTACGCCTTTATCGGTCTTGGTCTGGTCTTGGTTGTTGAGGGTCTCGCTTATGCGCTGTTCACCGATAGCGTTAAGCGGCTGCTCGGTCGTCTGCAAGATATGCCTGTCGGTAAACTGCGCAGCGGCGGCATGGTAGCCCTTGTTGCCGGTATCGCGATTCTCTGGCTCGCTCGATTTTGACTGGCCGCGAGGGGTGGAACTGAGGCAAACCTTGAAGCGGTGGCGAAATGGCGCCATATCGAGCGAACTGGTTCCATGCGCGCGTGGCCGGTTCGCCTCTCGGTTTATCGGAGTAAATGACCATGCTTCATGAAGAGCGTCTCCGGGGTTCGCTGTTCGTTCGTCCACTCAGCGCCGCTGCTGTCGCACTGGCGCTTGTGGTTGCCCCAGCTCTTGCTCCACTGCCGGCAGTGGCGGCAAGCGAGGCTCCAACCTCTTTCGCCGATCTGGCGGAGCAGTTACTGCCTTCGGTGGTGAACATTTCCACCACCCAGGTCGTGCAAAGCCAGGCCCGTCCGGAAAATATCCCGCAAGCCCCGCCGGGGTCGCCATTCGAGGATTTTTTCCGCGAATTCTTCGATCGCAACACGCCGGAGCGTTCCCGCCGGGCCACCTCGCTGGGCTCAGGCTTTATTGTCGATTCGGCGGGCTTCGTCGTGACCAACAACCACGTCATCGCCGAAGCTGACGAGATATCCGTGATTCTGCAGGACAACGAGACATTTGACGCCACGGTTGTTGGTCGTGATCCCAAGACCGACCTGGCATTGTTAAAAATCGACGCCGGTCGCGATCTTCCCGCCGTCGGCTGGGGCCACTCTTCGGAGGCCCGTGTCGGCGATTGGGTTGTCGCCATCGGCAACCCGTTCGGCCTCGGCGGATCGGTTACTGCGGGCATCATCTCGGCGCGCCAACGTGATATCAACGCCGGTCCTTATGACAATTTCATCCAGACTGACGCGTCCATCAACCGTGGCAACTCGGGTGGGCCGCTATTCAATCTCGAGGGTCAGGTGATCGGCGTGAATACGGCGATCTTCTCGCCCTCGGGCGGCAGTGTCGGCATCGGCTTCTCCATTCCATCGTCCCTCGCCGAGCGCGTCGTGGCCCAGCTGCGGGATTTTGGTCGCACCAAGCGCGGTTGGCTGGGTGTACGTATCCAAACCGTCACCGATGAGATCGCCGAAAGCCTTGGCCTCGACAGCGCTCGCGGCGCCCTCGTCGCCAGCGTCACCGAGGCCGGACCGGCTCAGGACGGCAAGATCGAGGCCGGCGATGTCGTGCTCTCTTTCGACGGTCGGCCGGTCGACGAAATGCGTGAGCTGCCCCGTATCGTCGCCGATACCGAGATCGGCCGCGAGGTCGGTGTCGAGGTTTGGCGCCGCGGCGCCATGGTGAATCTGCAGGTCACCGTCGGCGAGCTCGACGAGGACACGACAGTACTAGCGTCCGTAGAGACCGGCGGCATCGTCGAGGAGCCGCAGACTGGCACCATCGACAGCCTAGGACTGGCCTTGGCGACTTTGAACGACGACCTGCGCCTTGAGCATGGCGTTCAGGAGGATGCCAACGGCGTCCTCGTCACCGGTGTCGAGGAGGCCGGCCCGGCGGCGGAGAAGGGCTTGCGCCCCGGTGATCTCATTATGGAGGTTGGCCAGGAGGAAGTGACGTCTCCGGCACAGGTGGCGGCTAAGGTCGCTTCAGCGCAGGATGCGGATCGCCGCTCGGTTCTGTTACTGGTCAATCGCAATGGCGAACTGCGCTTCGTGGCGGTACGTATCGACGCCGGTTAGCGCTCCCGCACCATAGGTCTCAACGCCCGGCGCCACCGTGATCACGGTGGCGCCGTTCCTTTATCAAGTAACGAACTCGGCCTGTCGATAACCTTGGATATAGAGCAGGCTGGTCAAATCAGCGTGTTCGATACTGACATCCGCGGCCGCCTTGAGAACGGCTTTGCCATGCAGGGCCACGCCAAGCCCCGCTGCGGCGATGGCAAAACGGTCGTTGGCACCGTCTCCGACCACGATGGTTTCCGACAGCGCGATATCATTTTCGGTGGCCAACCGGCGTAATGTCGCTTCCTTATGCGGCCCGCCGAGCACCGGCTCGGCAACCTTGCCTGTCAACAATTCGTCGATGATTTCCAACTCGTTGGCTTCATAGTGATCGAAACCCGCCGCCGCCGCAATTTGGCGCGCGAAGACCGTAAAGCCGCCCGATACCAGGGCCGTAACCGCGCCATCGGCACGCATCGTCGCGACCAATTCTCGCGCTCCGGGGCGTAGGCTGAGGCGCTTTTGAGTCTCGGTCAGGAGCGTCGCCGGTTGGCCGGCCAGCAGGCCGACGCGCTCACGCACCGACGTTGCAAAGTCGATTTCGCCAGCCATCGCCCGTGCCGTGACGTCCGCCACCCGCGCGCCAACCCCGGCGACCGCGGCCAGTTCGTCCAGCGATTCCTGGTGAATAATCGTCGCATCCATGTCGGCCAATAACAGCCGCTTGCGGCGGCTATCCAACGCCGTGGCGGCCAGATCGACGGTTATCCCTTCCAATGCCGACCGCGCGGCGACTGTCGCCGCCGGTCTCGCCATGCTGCCAAACGCCAGATCACAAGCGATCCCGGGCGCGAGCCAATCCGGCTCCCCCACCAAAGCGCCGGCGTCGCTCAGCGCCTTCCCCGCCCGCGCGACGATGTTATGGTCTAGGGCGCCCGTCGTCGGGCCGGCGATAAGAGTCAGGACTGATTTCATGACCAAGGAGTGTGGTAGGCCCAAGGACGATGGCGACCACCGTATCATCATAGTCGCCGGACCGACCGCCAGCGGCAAGTCCGCGCTGGCGCTGGCGCTAGCCGAGCGGCTCGACGGCGTGTTGATCAATGCCGACGCCATGCAGGTTTATCGCGACCTGCGGATCTTGACGGCACGGCCGAGCGCGGCGGAGGAAGCCTTGGCGCCCCATCGCCTCTATGGCGTCCTTGACGGCACCGAGCGTTGCTCAGCGGCACGCTGGCGCGCCCTTGCCAACGACGAGATTGCCGCCGCCAAGGAGCGCGGTCGCCGCGCCATCATCGTCGGCGGTACCGGTCTCTATCTCCGGGTCCTAATGCACGGGATCGCCCCGATCCCGGACGTGCCACCGCGGATCAGACAGGCTGCGGCCGCCCTTTACGACGACATCGGCGGCCCGGTCTTTCAGCGCCGGCTGGCGGCCGTCGATCCCGCCGCCGCCCGCCTCGCTCCAGGTGACCGCCAGCGCCTGATCCGCGCTTTGGAAGTCCATCAGGCGACCGGGCGGTCGCTGACCGAGTGGCAGCGCGCGCAGCCGAGTGCTAGCGGCTCGCCGTGTGTCGTGTTCACCCTGCTGCCACCGCGGCAGGAGCTTTATCAGACTTGCGATACCAGGTTCGTCACCATGGTTGAGCAGGGGGCGTTGGAAGAAGTGGAAACACTTGCTAAGCTCGATCTCGCACCGACACTGCCGATCATGAAAGCGGTCGGTGTGCGGGAGCTGCAAGGCTGCTTGCGTGGCGACTGGTCGGAGGCGGAGGCGATCCGCCGGGGCCAGCAGGCGACGCGCCGCTATGCCAAACGTCAATACACTTGGTTTCGGCACCAATTAACCGGGGCGCATGTTATCGAAGAGAAATTTTCTAACAGAATAATGCCGGAAATCTTGTCAAATATATCTTGACGAGGGCACATTACGCCACTAAATTGCGTGAATGCGGCGGTGGCGCGCCGTTGTATGTGCCCGGCTCCATCTTATGGGGCCGGGTTTATTGTCACCTGGCGGGTAGGAATTGCGGATGTCCAACGAACGAATGAGCGGCGCTGAAATCGTCATCAAATCCCTGGTCGACCAGGGAGTGGATGTGATCTTCGGCTATCCGGGTGGCGCGGTATTGCCCATCTATGACGCGCTTTTTAAGCAGAACTCCATTCGCCACATTCTGGTCCGCCACGAGCAAGCCGCCGTTCATTCGGCGGAAGGCTACGCGCGCTCGACCGGCAAGGTAGGTGTGGTCCTGGTGACCTCAGGTCCCGGCGCGACCAACGCCGTCACGGGCCTGACCGATGCCCTCATGGATAGCGTCCCGGTTGTTTGTCTGACCGGACAGGTACCGACTCATCTTATTGGCAACGACGCCTTCCAGGAGTGCGACACCACGGGTATTACGCGTCCCTGTACCAAGCACAATTACCTCGTGAAGGACGGTGACAAACTGGCGCGCACCATCCATGAGGCGTTCTACGTCGCCGCCAGCGGCCGGCCCGGCCCGGTGGTGGTGGATATCCCCAAGGACGTACAATTCGCCGAGGCCGACTATGAGCCACCCCATGGCCGCGGCCACGTATCCTATCGGCCCCAGGTCGATCCCGACGGCGACAAGGTGGAGCGGGCCGTCGCCCTGATCGCCGAAGCCAAGCGTCCGATCTTCTATATCGGCGGTGGCTGCATCAATTCCGGGCCCCGCGCCTGCGCCCTGGTAACTGAGTTGATCCGTCGCACCGGCTTTCCGGCCACCATGACCCTGATGGGGCTCGGAACCTTCCCCGCATCGGATAAGCAGTCGCTGGGTATGCTGGGCATGCACGGCACCTACGAGGCCAATTTGGCCATGCATCATTGCGACGTCATGATCAATATCGGCGCGCGCTTTGATGACCGTGTCACCGGTCGGCTCGACGCTTTCGCCCCCAACTCGACCAAGATCCACATCGATATCGACCCCAGCTCCATCAACAAGAACGTCATCGTCGACTTGCCGGTCGTCGGCGATGTCGAGCGGGTGGTCGAGCGCATTCTAGCGCGTTGGACGGAGCGCAATATCGTTCCCGATCAACCCGCGCTCGACAAATGGTGGCATCGGATCGACCAGTGGCGCGCCGTGGACTGCTTGAAGTTCACGCAAAGTGACGAGGCGGCCATCAAGCCGCAATATGCCATCAAGCGGCTCTACGAGTTGACCAAGGACCGCGACACCTACATCTCGACCGAGGTCGGCCAGCATCAGATGTGGGCCGCCCAGTTCTATCACTTCGACAAACCGTTCCACTGGTTGACGTCGGGCGGGCTCGGCACCATGGGATACGGCCTGCCGTCAGCCGTTGGCGTGCAGGTGGCCCATCCGGATTCCCTTGTTATCGACATCGCTGGCGAAGCCTCGATCCTGATGAATATTCAGGAGTTGAGCACGATTGCCCAATACCGGCTGCCGGTGAAGGTCTTCATCATCAACAACGAATATATGGGCATGGTTCGCCAGTGGCAGGAGCTGCTTCACGGCAGCCGCTACTCGGAGAGCTATTCGGCCGGGCTACCCGATTTCGTCAAGCTCGCCGAAAGCTTCGGCGCCACCGGTCTGCGGGCGACCAAGCCCAATGAAGTCGATGATGTCATTGCTCAAATGCTGGCCGCTGACGGCCCCGTCATCGTCGATATGGTGGTATCGAAGGAAGAGAACTGCTTCCCCATGATCCCCGGCGGCGCCGCACACAACGAAATCCTGCTAGGCCCGAATGGCCAAGCCGAGCAGGAGGCTTCTGAACAGGGCATGGTCCTCGTTTAAGCCTCTTTTCGACCCACAACAACCAACGCGCGGTCCGCACGACCTGGGGCCCGCGCCCGTTTGGAGCAAGACCTTGTCGGAACTAATCGAGCGCCACACCATTGCCGTCCTCGTTGATAATGAGCCCGGGGTCTTGGCGCGCGTGATCGGCCTGTTCTCCGGCCGCGGCTACAACATCGCCAGCTTGACGGTGGCGCCGGTTAACGAGGACGAGACCGTTTCCCGCATCAATATCGTCACCAGCGGGACGCCTCAGATCATCGAACAGATCAAGGCGCAACTCGACCGCCTCGTGCCCGTGCGCATGGTGCGGGATCTCACCCTGGAGGGCCGCCATATTGAGCGGGAAACAGCGTTGATAAAGGTTGTCGGCGAGGGGGCCGATCGTCGTGAAGCGCTGCGCATCGCCGACATATTCCGGGCCCGGGTGAGCGACACCACGATCGGTTCCTTCGTCTTTGCCCTGACCGGGTCGCCGGAGAAACTGGATTCCTTCATCGAGCTGATGCGCGCGCTCGGCAGTGTCGAGGTCGCGCGCTCCGGCGTCGTCGCCATTGCCCGCGGCGGTGCGGCACTGTAAAACCGCCCATTCGCTCGGCTGCCAACAATTTTCTGAGAAAAGGGAGAACCCTATGCGCGTCTATTACGATCGGGACGCCGATGTAAACCTGATCAAGACCAAGAAAGTGGTCATCGTCGGCTATGGCAGCCAGGGCCACGCCCACGCTTGCAATTTACGCGACAGCGGCCACACCGATGTCGTTGTCGCCTTACGGCCCGGATCCGCCAGCGCCGCCAAAGCCGAGGGCGCCGGCTTCAAAGTCAAGACGGCGGCCGAGGCGGCGGCTTGGGCTGACGTGGTGATGGTCCTCGTCCCCGACGAGCTGCAGGGCGATCTCTACGCCGATCACCTCAAGGACAACATGCGCGAGGGGGCTTCTCTGGTCTTTGCCCATGGTCTGAATATCCACTTTAACCTGATCGAGCCGCGCCCGGATCTCGACGTCCTGATGATCGCGCCCAAGGGCCCCGGACATACTGTACGTGCCGAATATGAACGTGGTGGCGGCGTACCTTGCCTGCTGGCGATTCACCAGGATGCCAGCGGCAATGCCCAGGACATTGGCCTGTCTTATGCCAGTGCCATCGGCGGCGGCCGTGCGGGCGTTATCGAAACGACCTTCAAGGAGGAATGTGAGACCGATTTGTTTGGTGAGCAGGTTGTCCTTTGTGGCGGTCTGACATCGCTCATCCAAGCCGGCTACGAGACTCTGGTCGAGGCCGGCTACGCCCCCGAGATGGCCTATTTCGAATGTCTTCATGAGGTCAAACTCATCGTCGACCTCATTTACGAGGGTGGCATCGCCAACATGCGATATTCCATCTCCAATACCGCCGAGTACGGCGACTACACCCGCGGCTCGCGCCTCATTACCGACGAAACGCGCGCCGAGATGAAGCGTATCCTCGGCGACATTCAGTCTGGCCGCTTTGCCCGCGACTGGATGCTCGAGAATAAGGTCGGCCAAACGAGCTTCAAGGCGATGCGACGCCGCGAAGCCGAGCATGGTATTGAGGAGGTCGGCTCACGGCTGCGCGCGATGATGCCGTGGCTGTCGGAGAACCGCCTCGTCGACAAATCGAAGAACTAACGTCTGGTCCGATCGATTGGACTATTCGGCGGCACAGGCGGTTCGACTCACCACCCAGGGCGCGGCAGGAAATTCCCTGTCGCGCCTTTGTGTGCGCCCGTCCATCGACGGGCACTGTTTTGCATCCGAAAAGCATTGCGGCTTGTTGCTCAAACACTCTAGATAGTACTGGCTCAGCACTTGGCGCGTCGGGGGACGAGCGCCGTTCACGACTTGTTAACCAGGACGGCCGAAAGTGGGCGTTGTTGATCCATCGGTAACGTTCGCCGGTAACGCCAGTCATGTGAAGGGCGCCGGCGCGACTTGGGGGGGAGCATCACTTGGCGCACCACCGACCCGCGCTTCGCGAGACCTGCCGTGTCTTTGGCACGAGAAGTCAAGCCAGAGTGGACGAGCAGGCACGTGCAGTCATGATAGCCGCTGATAATGCCAGCTTGACGCTACGCAGCGCGTACCCCTCAACATCCACACCTTTTCACCGCACATACAAGGCAACCAGAAGGGCTGCGTGAGAGAAATGCTATCGCGACTTCTTGGAATGTTATCCGCCGACATGGCGATCGATTTGGGAACGGCGAACACGCTGGTCTACGTGAAAGGCCGCAACATCGTTCTCAACGAGCCGTCGGTTGTCGCCATCGCCGAATCGAAGGGTCGCAAAAGGGTCCTCGCTGTCGGCAATGAGGCCAAGCAGATGCTCGGCCGCACCCCCGGCAACATCCAGGCTATTCGACCGCTGCGAGACGGTGTTATTGCCGATTTCGAGGTGGCCGAGGAGATGATCAAGGAGTTCATCCGCAAGGTTCACAACCGGCGTAGCTTTGCCAGCCCCCAGATCGTTGTGTGCGTGCCCTCTGGCTCAACCGCTGTTGAGCGCCGCGCCATTCAGGAGTCGGCCGAGAGCGCCGGCGCGCGCCGGGTCTGGCTGATCGAAGAGCCCATGGCCGCCGCCATCGGCGCCGGGCTGCCGGTTACCGAGCCCACCGGCTCGATGGTCGTCGACATCGGCGGCGGCACCACCGAGGTCGCCGTGTTGTCCCTTGGCGGCATCGTCTACTCGAAGTCCGTCCGCGTCGGCGGCGATAAGATGGATGAGGCCATCATCGGCTACATCCGCCGCAACCATAATTTGCTTGTCGGCGAGGGCAGTGCCGAGCGCATTAAGAAAGAGATCGGTTCCGCTTGCCCGCCCGAGGACGGCGAAGGCTCCACCATGGAGATCAAAGGGCGCGACCTGATGAATGGCGTGCCCAAGGAGCTGATCATCTCCGAACGCCAGATCGCCGAGAGCCTGGCCGAGCCGATCAGCGCCATCATCGACGCGGTTAAGGTCGCGCTCGAGCACACCGCCCCGGAACTGGCGGCGGACATCGTCGATAAAGGAATCGTGCTTACTGGTGGTGGTGCGTTGTTGGGTAATCTCGACTATGTGCTGCGCCACGCGACTGGTCTGCCGGTTTCCATCGCCGACGACCCCCTGACCTGCGTTGCCCTCGGCACGGGCCGCGCCTTGGAAGAGTTTAAGAAATTGAAAGATGTGCTGGTCAGTATGTACTGAATCTATATATTCGCCCTTTAGGGAACCCAGAGGCTAGATCTGGTGAATCGCGGTTCAGGAAGCACTGTTGTCGGATTGGCCTTGCCCATCAAGATATGGGCACAGCGCTTTGCATTCCTACTACTGATAGTAACAGCCTTCACGCTTATGCTCTTGAGCAAGGCTGAAACCGTGCTTATCGAGCAGAGTCGGACGGCGATCGTCGATTCGGTGGCCCCGGTGCTGACGGTGCTGAGCCAGCCCGCCCAAAGTATCAGCAACACCATTGAAGAAGTTAATGGCCTATTTTTGCTACATGCCGACAATGCCCGGCTGAAGCGCGAAAACGAGCTCCTGCTTGGTTGGCAGAATGAAGCGCGGCGGCTGCAACTGGAGCTGACCGCCCTCCGTTCCCAGATGAACATAGTCCCGGATCCGATCCCGCGCGCCATCGGCGCCCGGGTCATTGCTGACTCCGCCGGCACCTTCGTTCACAGCATGCTTGTTAATGCGGGTAGTCAGGAGCGTCTGGTGCGCGGCCAGGCCGCCGTGACCGTGGACGGCCTCGTCGGTCGCATTGCCGCCGTCGGTAGGCGATCGGCGCGCATACTCCTGTTGACGGATCTGAACTCCCGCGTTCCTGTCGTGGTCGAATCCACTGGCGACCGCGCCATTCTTGCAGGCAACAACTCCGGCCGGCCTGAGTTACTTCATTTGCCCCGCAACGCACCGGTAACGCCCGGCGATCGCATCCTCACGTCCGGCCACGGCGGCGTCTTCCCGCCGGGTCTCGCGGTCGGCATCGTGGCGGAAATCGGTGAGGCCGGAATTTCGGTTCAGCCGTTGGTAGACTATGGACGTTTGGCCTATGTCCAGGTGCTCGACTATGGACCGGAAGGTATTCTGCCCGCGCCCGACAAGACGGTGCCCGCGGCACCGGTCGGCCCGGCACCGGCTGGTACGGCACCGAGCGACACGGCACCGGCAGTCGAAGGCGCCCCGATCGTCGAGGTAACCCCGGACGAGACAGTGAGGCCGACGGCGGCTGCGGCAGTGGTCGGCGCGGTGCAATGAACCTGGCGGGCGGCACGGCTCGCCTCGATCGCTGGGCACGCAACATCGTCCCAGTTGTCATCACCTTGTTTTTGGTCTTCATCGGCGTGGCTCCGATACCGGTGCCCTACTACGCTGTCGTCGCCCCATCCTTGCCGCTTATGGCCGTATATTACTGGGTCGTCCTGCGGCCCGATTTGATGCCACGCACGGCGGTGTTTGCGATCGGTGTCGTCCATGACGCACTGACCGGTGTGCCGCTCGGGGTGAGCGCGCTGGTTCTTCTCCTGGCCCATGCCATTCTCAGCAGCCAACGTCGCTTCCTGGTCGGCAAGTCTTTCTGGGTGTTTTGGCTCGGATTTGTGATGTTGGCACCGGCGGCAGGTGCGTTAACCTGGTTGCTGATGACACTGCTGCGCGGCGCCTTGGTGGCCCCCGACGCAACTCTGTTTAACGTGCTCATGACGATCGCCGTATTCCCACTACTTGCATGGCTGCTGTTCCACATGCAGCGTGCCTTGGTCGGGCAGGAAAGCTAGCGCGACCATGCATCGCCGGGACAACGACCTTCAACGCCACTTCACCCGCCGCGCTCTGGTTCTTGGTGGCGGCCAGGCCGCGTTGATGGGCGTGCTCGCCGCTCGCATGTATTATCTGCAGGTTGTAGAGGCGGACCGATATGCTCTGCTCGCCGACGAGAACCGCATCAATATGCGGCTGCTGCAGCCTAGCCGTGGCACCATCGTTGATCGTTTCGGCGTTCCCCTGGCGATCAACCGGCAAAACTACCGGGTCCTCATAACGTCGGAGAACACGCCTGACATCGAGCAAACGCTGAATCGTCTCGCACATATCATTCCCATCAGCGACGACGAGCGCGCGCGCATCCTGCGCGATACCCATAAGCGTAGGAACTTTGTCCCGGTCACCATCCGCGAGTTTCTCGATTGGGAGGAGGTGGCCAAAATCGAGGTCAACGCACCCGACTTGCCTGGCATCAGTATCGATGTCGGTCAGCGCCGGTTTTACCCGGACAGCGTTACGGTTGCCCATGTACTCGGCTATGTCGCCTCGGTAAGCCCCGACGACATCAACGGCGATCCGCTTCTCGAAACGCCCGGATTCCGCATTGGCCGCAGCGGTCTCGAGAAAAAATACGATCTTGCTCTGCGTGGCCGCGCCGGCGCCAGTCAAGTCGAAGTCAACGCCCTTGGCCGCGTGATCCGTGAGTTGGAGCGCAAGGAGGGCCAGAGCGGCCAGGAGCTTGTTCTTACTCTCGATGTTGAGCTGCAGCGGTTTGCCGCTGAAAGGCTGGGGGAGGAAAGCGGCGCCGTCGTATTGATCGATGTTGAGACCGGCGCCCTGCTGACTCTGGTGTCGAATCCCAGCTTTGACCCCAACAATTTTACCGAGGGACTGAGCACCGCCCAATGGCAGGCTTTGGTCAACAACGAGCGCGCGCCGTTGCGCAATAAGGCTATCGCGGGAGAATTCTCGCCGGGCTCCACCTTCAAGATGGTTGTCGCCTTGGCGGCCCTTGAGGCCGGCGTCCTCGACACCGAGACAACGTTTTTTTGCAACGGCAAACTCAGGCTTGGCGATGGTCTATTCCATTGTTGGAAGCGCGAGGGGCACGGCAAGGTGCACCTGACGCGCGGCATCCGCGAATCCTGCGACGTCTACTTCTATGAAGTCTCCCGCCGCGTCGGTATTGAGCGCATTGGCGACATGGCTCGGCGGCTCGGCCTGGGCGCCAACTTTGATATCGATCTGCCCGGCGAACGCCCTGGCTTGATACCGACGCCTGCTTGGAAGCAAGCGGTGATCGGCGAGCCTTGGGTCACCGGTGAAACCCTTGTTTCTGGGATTGGGCAGGGGTTCGTCCTGACCACGCCGTTGCAGTTGGCGGTAATGGTGGCGCGCATTGCCAACGGCAAAAAGGCGCTGCAACCGCACCTCACGCGTGACCGGGCGGTCGATGCGACCTTGATTGCCCGCACCACGGACGATCTACCGGACCTGGGGATCAACGCCCGCCATTTGGATATTGTTCGCCAAGGCATGATCGAAGTCACTACCCATGAGCGCGGCACCGCTCGCCGTTCTCGCATTGGCGAGGAGGGCATGGAGATGGCCGGCAAGACCGGCACTGCCCAGGTCCGGCGCATCACCCGGCGCGAGCGCGCGGTCCGCGTCCTGAAGAATGAGGAGCTGCCGTGGAAGGCGCGGGATCACGCCTTGTTCGTCGCCTACGCACCGCTGGAGAAGCCGCGCTATGCCGTCGCCGTGGTGGTTGAGCATGGCGGTAGTGGTTCCAAGGTCGCCGCACCCATCGCCAGAGATGTTTTGCGCGAGGCCCAGCTGCGCGACCCCGCCGCCTTTGCGCCCGGTACGACGACGGCCAGCCGCGCGTCGACCGACACGACCGACAGCTAGGCCGGGATCGTGTCCGTACGCTACGGCGGCTTGAGCCGCGCCGAACCCTCCCTTGGCGACAAGCTCATACATCTGAACTGGGGCCTGGTCCTGCTCATCCTAGCCACCGCCAGTGTCGGCTTCGCCATGCTTTATTCGGCCGCCAACGGCGATCTCAATCCCTGGGCCACGCGGCAAATGGCGCGCCTCGGCGTCGGCATGGTCGCCATGTTCATCGTCGCCATGATCGACTTGCGGTTCTGGCTGCGCCTCGCTTACCCCGCTTATGCCGCTGGCCTGTTGTTATTGGCGGCGGTGGAGTTTATGGGCTCCATCGGCATGGGGGCCCAGCGCTGGCTCGATTTGGGGTTCTTTCAGCTGCAACCGTCCGAGGTGATGAAGGTCGGTCTGGTTATGGCCTTGGCCCGCTATTTTCATGGCATCGAGCTGGAGGACATCGGTCGGATCTCTTATTTGCTCATTCCGATCGCCATGATCCTCGCCCCCGCCGCGATGGTGTTGCGCCAACCGGATCTCGGCACCGCCATGGTCGTCGTGATGATTGGCGGCGCCATGTTCTGGCTCGCCGGCGTACGGTTATGGATGTTCGCGGCCGTCGCCGTGGCGGTGGTTGCCGCCATACCGGTCGGCTGGCAGACCCTGCATGGTTACCAGCGGCAACGCATCCTGACATTCATGAACCCCGAGTCCGATCCTCTCGGCTCCGGTTATCACATTATGCAGTCCAAAATCGCCTTGGGTTCCGGCGGCGTCTTTGGCAAGGGTTTCCTGCAAGGCACTCAAAGCCATCTGAATTTCTTGCCGGAGAAGCAGACGGACTTCATCTTCACCATGTTGGCGGAAGAGTTCGGCTTACTCGGCGGCCTTGCCACGCTTGGGCTCTATCTGCTGCTGGTGGCCTACGGGATTGCCATCAGCCTGCGCTGCCGCAGCCAGTTCGGCCGCCTGCTGGCGCTCGGCATCACCACCTCTTTCTTCCTCTACTTGTTCATCAATGTCGCTATGGTCATGGGCCTGTTGCCGGTGGTCGGCGTGCCGCTGCCGCTGATCTCCTATGGCGGCACGGCGATGCTGACCGTCCTCATCGGCTTCGGCCTGCTGATGAGCGTCAGCCTCCATCGCGACACCTACATCAACCGCCGCGGCGGCTCGAACTGAGCCCCCGCCGCCGACGCCGGCCGCCGCGGCCCCTCAGGGGCGCGACTTGCGTGCCGCGTCGCGGATCGCCTGGTCGAGTTCTCCGGCTGCAGTCGCCCGGATCACCGTCCGATAGACCGTGATCAGGCGTTTCAGCGAGCCCGCCTCGATGGAGGTGCCGCGCCGCGCCAGGTTCAGCGGCACTTTGTTGTAGCGGATCTGCGTGTAGAAGCTGCCGTCGGGGACTTCCTTCCACCACAGTCGCGGCCGCACCCGTGCCACCCCGTGGCCGCGCTTGCGGCTCAGCTCCAGCGGCTTGCCCTCCAGCGCCAACGCCACCAGCTCGATCTGTTCCTCGATATTGGCGATCAGTTTGCGCCGCCGGTATTCCGCGGTGTCGAGCCTGCGCCGCGGCCGCGCCGCTGACACCACCCGGTTGGAGATCTCGAGCTTGTCCAGATAACCCATGCTACCGCCCCCATCCGCCGCCCCCGCGACGCGCCGCCAATGAACCAACCACGCCGCCAGCTTAGGCGCCCGGCCCCGACCCGTCGAGCCTATCTGCCCGGCCCCGCGGCCATCCCGCTCGACACCGCCGCCCCACTTTGCTATATCCGCCCCACCCGCGTGGGGATCCCGCTACATCCTCAAGGCGCTTACGGTGGGCGCATAGCTCAGTTGGCAGAGCAGCTGACTCTTAATCAGCGGGTCCAAGGTTCGAGTCCTTGTGCGCCCACCAATTCTTTCAAGGCGTTAGGCGAGGGCGCGCCGCCCGCCGGCATTGGGCAATGTATTCGCGGCCCTGAAGTTGAGTGCGCCGGGGCGCGCCTGATAGCCTCAAGTCGAGCGACAAGTTGCCACCCCCAACCACCCAGTGTTGACCGGTACACCTTTCCGTCCCATGCTCTTCGGTGGCACCGTGCGAGGGTAACATTCGCGGGAGGACATGCACATGCAGGGTCCCGCTCTGAAATGCCGGCTCGCCGTGACCTTCGTCTTACTTTCATTGACGATGGGCACGTTGGCGCTCACCTCGGCAGAGGTTCGGGCTCAGGCTGAGTTCGCGCCCCGCGGCAGTTATATATCCAACACGCCCGCCTATGGTCTGCCGCCACCGGCAGGCCTCTACGAATCACGCCTCATTTGGATTATCGCAGCCCTGCGCGACAATGTCGGCTCCCGCAGTCCCTTCGGCGGACGCTGGATCAACCAAGCGACGCTGCCGCCGGTCGCCCGCCAGGCGCTTGACCGCGAAATGGCTGCCGTTCCGGCCCTGCCTGAAGACCAGCGCATGGCCTATCAACGCGCGCTGATCCGCGACCTGAGTACCCTTGAAATAGCCGATCTTGACAATCAGGCCTTCCCGCGGGTATCGGCCGCGGTGATCTCGGACTTCACCGCGAACTTCATAGTCACGGTTGCTTTGGGCCGGGCCGTCGATGAAATCTTCGACAAAGCGCGCGCCGTGATCATTGCGGAAAAAAACGCGAGTAAGGAAGCTCTTCGGGCGCGTCTCCGCGCAAGTATTGACAGCGTTACGGTGCGGACGCGGGCGTTCGACAGCTATCGAGCGCGATATGGCGGTGCGTTCAACGAACGCCAGTTGTTGTCGGAATTTGGGAAGTCCGTCACCGGGGATCCCCACGCCCCTCCCATCTCCAATGCCATGGCTGTTCTGCTTATGGAGCAGGCACCCAATCCCTCCAAGGCCAGCGAACTGGTTCTCAAACAAAAGATGATGAACATCCTGCTCGACGCGGAAGCCAATATCTTGGCGGACGCGGCGGTCGCTCGCCTGGGCCGGGGTAATTTGTCGATCCTGCGGATGCGTCATCAGGCTTTGCTCGAATATCTAAGTATCCGCTGCGGGTGTAGCCATCCGCTCGGGGCCGATCTGGCCTCACCGACGGCTTGGGAGGCGATTCTGCCTCCGGTTAGTCAGAGCTACCAGACCCGCCTCGGCCGCTTGCTCGCCGCAAGCTCCAAAGGCGGTTTTCATGTCGTGTTTGGCGGCGTCCAATTCCGTCAGGAAATTGATCGAATCAAGGGCCTAGGCCGCGGCGATCCGGCTCGACTAGCCGCGTTCCTGGCTCATTTCGTTCAGGATATCGATGCGTTGCAGGCTGAACTCATGGAAGATGCCAGCAGCAGTGTCGGTTTCGTCGAAGACCTCGCGGCGTCGGTGGTTGCGACCATATTTCTGCCCGCAGGGACGGCGGCCTCGACAATCGGGAGTATTCTCATAAGTGCCGGTTATGCGGGTTTGGCCGCGTACACTAACCTGTCGGCCGAGCGCAAGGTCATGGTGCAGATGGAGGTTTTGCGCAGCCAAACGCTCGATCTCCTCGATCGCCTGCCACCGCCATGTGGCTGTAATGCGAAGCTTGCGGTCGTATCCCTCGGCACGCGCCAGGGGAATTGACGCCATGGCCCGCTATCCCGTTTGTTTCGTTCTGGTCGCTGCGCTGATCGGTTGTCCGGCCCTCGCACAAGACGCGAGCCGGCAGGGCTTGGACGATCCACAGACGATCCGCGACACCTTCGTCGCCGGCACGTCCGGTAACGCCGCGATCTTCCGTGTCACCAACAGCACCGGCCAACGGGTGACCGGCGTTACCATGACGCCCTCTTTCCCGCTCCAGTGGATCGACCTGACCGGTGTAACGCCAAGGTCCGCCGAACTCGAGGTCGGCGGTTCGGTTGATTTCACCATCGAGTTCGCGATTTTCCAGGAGGCGCCCGATGGTGCCACGGAAACGGTCACACTTTTTTTCGACACCAACGAAGATGTCGTTGTTGACAACCCACGATTTCAACTGATCGTCGATATCATCGCGCGGAATAGCGGTGGCGGCCTTGCCGGGGCGCTCGGAAATGTCCCGGCGGGCTCGGCCGAAGGCCGCGCGGGGGAAGGCGAAGTCGTTGCCGAAACAGGAGCGGCAGGGGGCGCCGGTAGCGCGGCGGGCCAACGCACAATCTTGGACGCCGCACGCGCAGCACTTGAGTCCTGCGACCTAGCAGAAATCCGGCGTGCGGAAGAGGAATTGGCGACGGCGGACACCGGAGCCGGTGAGCCCGTTCTGGCGATGCTTGAGAAGTTGCGGCGCGAGATTGCCGCTGACGATAGCTTCGAGAAAGCCGGCGCTGCCTATACTGCCGGTAATCTCGATGAGGTCGAAAGCCTATTGGCTGCGGCCGGTGCGACGGGCTGCACCGAGCGGCAAGCGCAGATCGCCGAGGCCTTGGACAAGATCGAGCGTCTGGAGGGCGTGCTGGTCAAGGTCGATTCGGCCCTTGCCGCGTGCGACCTGGGCCCCCTGCGCCGGTACGGTGAGCAGCTCGATGGCCGCAGCCACGTTCTGCTGGTCGCGGCCAAGGCCAAGGTGGAGGCCATGACCGAACCGCTTATCCGGGCAATCGCCGCCAATGACGCGGCTGAAACCACCTATTTGAGTGGCGGTCTCGATGGGTCTGAAAGCAAGCTTGGCGAGGCCCTCCGCAGCCTTGACGTTATCGGACCCGACGCCTGTATTGACCTGCGTCAGACCATCGCCGGTCGTTTCGACAAGATCGAGCGCCTGCGTCGTGTTCTGGCTCGCGCCGACGACGCCATAGCTGCTTGCGATGTCGCCGATATGGGGCTGTTGCGCCAAGCCTTTGCCGATGACCGCCACCTGTTGGTCAAGCAGGCCGGCAGGCGGTTGGAGGCAGCACTGCCTGCGTCAACAGAAAGTCTGCGCTTACACGAAGAGTCCGAACCGCCATATCGATCCGGTGATTTTGATGCCGCTGAGGAGCGGCTATATGGGGCGCAAGCCGCACTCCAAAGATCCGCTCTGCCCGGTCTTTGCCCGGATTTGAGCGATAAAATTGAGGAGCGTTTGGACAACGTCGCCGCGTTACGGCAGGCCTCACAGGCAAAACAACCGGGGCCGGGGGCTGGCGAATCCAGCCTTGCCAATTGCGAGGGCGTTCTAGACAGCTGGGCCTGGCCCAGGAATACCGTCACCATACTCACCGGCGAGCCCAGCGGCGGCAGTGCCAGTAACGCAGACCATCCGCTGATCAGCGCGGGCAGTTGGTTATGCATTGGCCCCGATAAGATTCGGATCACCTGGGGCGGCGGAGAATACGTCGACACCATGACCCTGTCGGGAGACATATTGTCAGGCGCCAACCAAACGGGCTTCACATTTACGGCCACCCGGGTGGCCCAATCGGTGCCCGCCGCTGGTGAAACCTGCGAGTGGCGTCCCGGAGGTACGATATTCCCGTCCGCCTGTGTATGTACGAGCGCCCAAGGCGTTGTTTCTACGGCCCCTCACGCAACCTGCGGCCGCTAGCGGCATAGTCTCTCCGGGATCCTGGGTGGTGCCCCACCCACAGGCGCGGCCAAACAAATTAGAAGGTATCCAGCTCCCCCAAGTCGCCCAGGTCGTCAATCGGCCCGGTTGGCTGCGAGCCGCCGGCGGCCGGTGCTCGGCGGTTCGCCAAGTCCTCCTGCAGGCGTCCGAACAAAGCTGGGCTGGGCTCGCCGTCGATGGCGAGGCCACGGTCGTTTTGGTAGCGCTGAATCGCCTCGCGCGTACGATTACCCATGGCGCCATCGATCGGCCCGGGATCGTAACCGAGGTCACCGAGCGCGCGCTGAATCTCAGCAAAATCGACTGCCGGCTCTCCCAGAGGCTCAAGCGGAGCCGGTCCTTCCAGACTGACAAGGCACGCTTCGGCTTGGGCCGATGCGAGCAGCAGCGTTGCATCCGCGTTGTCCCGGGCGTCCAAAATGCGCAATAGCTCGTCGGTCGCCAGCTCGTCCCCTGCTCTGGCTCCCTCGCAGAACCATCTCACGGCTTCTCTCTCATCCTTGATCACACCCTGGCCCGCCATATACATGCCACCCAGGGCGGAATATGCGCCAAGGTCGCCAGCTGCGATCGCCCGGTGATTCCATCGCAGCGCTTCGCTGAAATCCCCATTCTCATAGTAATACAGTCTGAGTTCGGTTATTGCGTCGACATGACCTTGCTCGGCGGCGCGCTGGTACCACGAAATTGCCTCGACCGGGCTCGGGTCGACAAAGCGCCCTGTTTCATAGACATATCCCAAGTCGAATTGCGCTTGGGCAAGGCCAAGCTCGCCGGCTTTGCGAAGCCACGCCACGGCCTCGGCATAGTCCCTTGGCACGCCACGCCCGTCGCCATACATCTCAGCCAGGCTGGCCTGGCTGGGGGCATAGTCCTGCTCTGCCGCCAAGCGGTACCATTTTATGGCATCCTCGTAGAACTGGGCCTTCGCTAAGGCGCGACCGAGCTGAAACTGGAAACGCGCCACGCCGGGCTCATCCCTTAACGCCCCGTCGCAGGCAGCGATCGCCCCAGTAGCGTCCAGGTCGTCGTAACTGACGCCGTTGCCGGTCCGCTGGGGGTCCTCGGGATGTGCTGCCAGGCGGTCGCAATCGTTCAAGGCGGTCTCACCGGCGGCATCGGTTGTCGTGGCTGGCGCGGCTCCCTCGGCGCCGGCCCGCAAGCGCGTCAAGCGCAGTAGGGCGAGAGCCCCGAATTGGCCATCCGGATATGCCCGTAAATAGGCCTCTAGCTCGGCCGGGTCCGTGGCATCGCGCACGCTCTCCCAAAACGTGATTTCCGGGAGCAGGATTTCCGGCGGATCGACCTGGGCAAATTGCGGGTGGACGGAGGCGGCCGGCCGATCCGCCAGTCCATCGGCTTGAGCCGGCATCGCCGCCGCCAGGGCCATCGCAAGCACGAATATTTTCACGCCGCACCTCTTATTAGAGCGGCCCCTCGCCCTAGGGATCTTATCGGGAAAACCCGGCGGCACCAATCATGTTCCCCTCTTACCCCGCCAAGCGTGCCCCCTCGTTATCTTGTCCCGGTCTCCCGGAGCCTCTGTCGCAACTCCGGGCCCGCGACACCATCGGGTTCCAGGCCCTGGCTCCTCTGGAATTGCCTGATCGCGCCGTCCGTCCTGCGGCCCATGAGCCCATCGATGGGACCGGGTCTGTATCCGAGATTGGCGAGGGCCCGTTGTATATCTGCGATAGCAGTCCGGGGTACGTCCGATCCGCCGACCGGCCAAACCCCGGTCGCATCCGCCGCACCCACCCCGGTAGGAAGGCGTGTATAGCCATCATCGTGTGCACTGTAGCGATCGCGTTGGGAACACCACGTTGGCGCATCGGCCCTCGACCAGACGATCAACATATATTCGCCCCTATCTGCCGCGGCCGCCCGTTCCCTTGCGGTATCCCGGTCCGAGCCTTCCAGGGTGAAACTCAGCAATATGCAGCCGCTGAAATCCCTCGTCGATTCGACGGCATATACCGAGTGGCCTTTGTTGACGACCTGCATTAGCGCGGCGACTTTGTGCACATCGCCGCGCGTAAGAGCGGGCTTGATAAGCGCTAGCAGGGCCTCGGCAAATAAGAAATCGGCGCCCGGGTTCCCGATGCCCACATAGGGCGCCGGGACCGGTCGAATGAGGGGCGTTGGACGATCCAGGAGTTCCTCTACTTTGGCCTCGAAATCTGTCCTGCCGGCTGGCTCGAACACCTGGACGGCTTGCTTTATTGCCGGCCAGTCGATGACGAAATCCCGCCGTGCCGGCGGCGTTGCCGCCGCCCATGGGATTGTCGCGGCCTGTAACAGCACAGCCAGAACTATCGCTGCGGTCAGGCGGCCCTTGTCTCTCAAGATTGCGGCCACGAGGATCATGCCGGCAACGGGGCCAGGCAATGGACTTTCATCTCTCATACGCCCCATCGAGCAAGCTCGCCATATTGCAGGCGGAGTTTGTCGATGCAATTGTCAACCGAGACCGAACGTTCCGCAAGCTTGCCCGTCAAATAACTTGGCGACCCTTGTGCGGTACGTTGCCCCTCCGTATACGGCGGCGACCACCTGGCCTTGATTTCGCGCACGGCGTTGTCGCGACCCGTCGAACGATCGACTTCGATTACGCCCGATCAAGATCGTGCTCTAAGACAGCCGGTCAGGCGTCCATTCATTGCCTCTCGAGAGATCATGAAATAGAGTGATCGGACAACTAGGCTTGCCGTTCGCTGACGTTGGCGATGCTCGACGACCGGCTCCAAGCAGGCTTTGCGGCGCGGTTCATTCGCCTGGTAAGGAGTCCGGAGTGACGGTGACACGCATCGAGGCCGACTATTTGATCGAGACGGCATTCGACCCTCGGCAGGCGGCCGCGGCGATGGCCGGCGAGCAGTCGTCCGGCACATTTGTCAGAGTACCGCAGCAAACGGCGGAGTTGGAAATGCGGGCGGCGGCGCGCGTTGAAGCCCTGATTCCGTTGGCAGATGCGGCGGTGGCGTCAATGCCCGGGGCCCGCCGCGATGACGACACGCCGATCCGGCGCGCGCATGTGACCCTATCGTGGCCGTTGGACAATCTGGGCCCGTCATTGCCCAACTTGATGGCGACGATTGCGGGCAACCTCTTCGAATTGGGCCAATTCTCTGGCCTGCGCTTGCTCGATATGCGCCTGCCGGTCGATTTCGCGGACGCCTACCCGGGGCCGCAGTTCGGGATTGCCGGGACGCGGCGCTTGGCCGGGGTGGCGGACGGTCCCCTGATTGGCACCATCATCAAGCCCAGCGTCGGACTTGATCCGGCCGACACGGCTGCGCTGGTCAAGACGTTGGCGTTGGCCGGCATCGATTTTATCAAGGACGACGAATTGCAGTCGGATGGCCCGGCATGTCCGTTCGATCACCGCGTCGACGCGGTGATGGCTGCGCTCGATCGGGTTGCCGACCAAACCGGCCGGAAGGTGATGTTCGCGTTCAACATCACCGGCGATCTGGAGCAAATGCGTCGCCGTCACGACAAAGTGCTGGCCCGTGGCGGCACCTGTGTCATGACCAGCCTGAACAGCGTCGGGTTGGTCGGCATGATCGAATTGGGCCGGCACAGCGCGCTGCCGATCCACGCCCATCGCAACGGCTGGGGATACTTGTCGCGGCACCCGCAACTCGGCTTCTCCTACGTTGCGTGGCAAAAGTTTTGGCGTTTGGCCGGTGCCGACCACATGCATGTCAACGGATTGCGCAACAAATTCTGCGAGGCGGACGACAGTGTGATCGTATCGGCTCGGGCCTGCCTGACGCCGATGTTCGATCACAAACCATGCGTCGCGATGCCGGTATTCTCGTCCGGGCAATGGGCCGGCCAGGCGTTCGACACGTACCAGGCATTGGGGTCGGCTGACCTGATCTACGCCGCCGGGGGCGGCATCATGGCCCACCCGGATGGCCCAAGCGCCGGCGTCGACAGCATCCGGCAGGCCTGGGCCGCGGCGCAAGCGGGGCAGAGTTTGGCGCAAGCGGCGGCCCAGGCCCCGGCGCTGCGACGGGCAGTCGAGACTTTCGGCGGATGAGTGCGACGACGCTCCCCGCCGGCCCATTGCTGTCGTTTTATGGCGACGATTTTACCGGGTCGGCCGCGGTGATGGAGGTCATGACCTTTGCCGGCCTGCCGACCGTGTTGTTCCTGCATCTGCCGACGCCGGCGCAGTTGGCCCAATTCGCGGATCATCGGGGCGTCGGTATCGCCGGGGCGGCGCGGTCAAAGGACCCTGCCTGGATGGATCGAAATTTGCCCGAGGCCTTCGCCGCCGTAGCGGCAATTCAAGCACCGATCGCGCATTACAAAGTGTGTTCGACATTCGATTCTGCGCCAAATATTGGCTCGATCGGCCGGGCCATCGACATTGGCGTGCCGCGACTTGGCGGTCGCTGGCATCCGCTGCTGGTCGCGGCGCCGGCGATTAACCGTTTTCAAACCTTCGGCAACCTGTTCGCAGTGGCGGGCGGTGTCGGTTACCGCCTCGACCGCCACCCGACGATGAGCCGGCATCCGACCACGCCAATGGGCGAGGCCGACGTGCGGCAGCACCTGGCGGCGCAAACCGACAAAGCGATTGGGCTGGTGGATTTCCTGGCGCTGCGCTCAGGCCGTGGCGATGCCGCCCTGGCCGCGGCGCTTGCCGCCGGGGCGGAAATCGTCGCGTTCGATATCCTGGATGAGGAATGCCTCCGCGAGGCCGGCCGGCTCATCTGGGAGAACCGCGGTGACGGCTTGTTGGCGGTCGGCTCCCAAGGGATCGAATATGCCTTGGTAGCTTATTGGCGCGCTGCCGGATTGCTTGCGCCACCGCCGCGGATACCTGCGGCCGGCCCGGTGGAGCGCCTGCCGGTCGTGTCCGGGTCGTGCTCCCCGGAGACGGCGGCGCAGATCGCTTGGGCCGCGGAACATGGCTTTGACGCCCTGCCGATCGATGCCGCGTCGGCGGTTGATGACCGCGCGTGGCCGGCGGAGTTGGCGCGCGTCACGCAAGCAGCACTCGCCGCGCTGAGCCATGGCCGCGATCCCATCGTCTACACGGCAGCCGGCCCCGACGACCCGGCGATTGCGCACTTCGATGCCGCGGTCGCGGCCATTGGCGCGAGCCATGGTGACACCACGGCGCGGGTCGGCGTCGGACTGGGCCAGGTGCTGAACGACATCATGCAACGGTCCGGGCTGCGTCGTTGCGTAATCGCCGGCGGCGACACTTCGAGCTATGGGGCACCTGAACTGGGGATATTTGCGTTGACGGCACTGGCCCCAACGGTACCGGGGGCAGCGCTCGCAAAAGCATACTCGGACGTGGCCGGGTATGAGGATCTCGAGATCGCGCTAAAGGGCGGGCAAATGGGCCCGCCGGACTATTTTGGCCAAGTTAAGAATGGTGGCCAGGAGGGAGGAACATCATGACGAAGATCGCATTGCTCGGCGCCGGTGGGAAGATGGGCTACCGCCTATCCAGGAACCTGCAGGGATCGCCCTACAGTGTCGACCATGTCGAAATTAGCGCTGCCGGACAGCAGCGCCTGAAAGATGATCTCGGGATCAGCTGCGTTGACCAAGCGTCTGCATTGGCCAGGGCCGATGTCGTGATTCTCGCCGTGCCCGACGTGATCATCGGCAAAGTCTCCCACGGCATCGACGAACATTTGACGGCCGGGACCATGGTCATGACGCTGGACCCGGCGGCGCCCTTCGCCGGTGAGCTGCCCCAGCGCGAGGATCGTACCTACTTTATTACCCACCCGTGCCATCCGCCGCTATTCAACGACGAGACGACGCCGGAGGCCAAGACGGATTTCTTCGGCGGACTGCACGCCAAGCAGCACATCGTCTGTTCGCTGATGCAGGGGCCCGACGATGCTTATGCCTTGGGCGAGGCGATCGGTCGGACGATCTACGCACCCGTGATGCGGTCGCACCGGGTGACGGTAGAACAGATGGCGATCCTGGAGCCGGCGTTGTCGGAGACGACGGCGGCGACCTGTGTGACGATACTGCGCGAGGCCATGGACGAGGCGGTACGGCGTGGCGTGCCGAAGGAGGCGGCGCGGGATTTCCTGCTCGGCCACCTCAATATCGAGATCGCGATCCTGTTCGAGGAATTTCCCGGTGTGTTTTCCGACGCCGCGAATAAGGCCGTCGCGCGGGCCAAGAGCAAACTGTTTAAGGACGATTGGAAAAGAGTATTCGAACCCGATAACGTCAAACAACAGATCCACGACATCACCCGCCCATGACGCATCTATTTGTTGTCGGCATCTCTTCCAGCACGGGTTATCGCTGCATTTACGGGAGGTAATGCCATGCGACCGCGACCGATCAGGCGTCGCAAGCTTTACGAGCAGGTGACCAATGGGCTCCTGGACTACATCCAGACCGAGAAACTGCAGCCCGGTGATCGACTGCCCTCGGAACGCGAGTTGATGACGTGGTTCGAGGTCGGCCGCCCGACGGTACGCGAAGCGTTGCAGAATTTGGAGCGTCTGGGATTTGTGACGATTTCCCATGGCGAGCGGGCGCGCATATCGGATCTCGATTTCGCGCGGCTATTCGAGCAGATGGGCCTGACGACCCAATACCTGCTCAACAGCTCCGAACAAATGATGGCTGAGATGAAGGAAGCCCGGCTGTTGTTTGAGCGGCAGATGGTGCGGCGGGCGGCCGAAATCGCGACCGCGGCGGACATCGCCGAGTTGCGTCGATTGGTAGACGAACAGGCGGCGGCAAAATCCGCGCGTGATGCCGTAGCGTTCATGCGATGCGATATGCAGTTCCACACCCGCATCGCCGCGGTCGGTGGCAACAGCCTCTATCCGGCCGTGTCCATGGGGATTCTGTCGTGGCTACAGAAGTTCTACATTGATCAACTGCGCGTTTCTGGGTCCGAAAAATTGACCATCTCTGAGCATATCGCCGTGGTTGAAGCGATTGAACGCCACGACCCGGTGGCGGCCGAAGACGCCCTATCGGCCCATCTCAACCGGTCCAACATTCTGTATCAGCGCTACCAGCAATGATCGCGGCCGGCAATTCAGGGCAGTAGAACCATCTTGCCGAAGAACTGACGGTTGGCTGCCAGCTCTGCGGCGGTCTGCGCGTCCGACAGGGGGAACGTTCCATGTATCGCCGGCTCTAGCTTGCCTTGGGCAACCAAGCCCAGGACATGAGCGACCTCGAACTTGGAGGCGTAGTGGCTGCCTTGCAGCCGCATATGCTTGCGAAACAATTCGATAACATCGAGATCGACATGCTCGCCGGCGTGCGCGCCGCAGGTCACCAATGTTCCGTTGACCGCCGCGGCCGCGATACTTTTTGTCAACACGCTCCCGCCGACGGACTCGATAATCAGGTCGGCACCTTTCTGGTCGGTTAGCCGCAAGACTTCTTCCGCCAAATCTTGTTCGGTGTAGTTCACCACGGAATCAGCGCCAAGCTTGCGCGCCAGTTCCAGCTTGGCATCGCTGCCGGCCGACGCGATGACGCGGGCGCCGTGCAATTTCGCCACTTGAATGGCGGATGAGCCGACGCCGCTGCCGGCGGCATTGACCAGGACATCAGCGCCGGCTGTAACACCGCCGAGTTTCACTGCCATATGCCAGGCGGTGCCGAAACACAGCATCGACGCCGCTGCCCTTTCGAAATCCAGCTCGTCCGGCAACGGGATCACGCTGCCGGCGTCGCACAGTGTGTATTCGGCGTAGCTGCCCCAGCGCGTTACCCCCATGCGGCGCCCGGCGAAGCAAACCCCGTCGAGGCCGCGCAGGCACATCGGGCATTGCCCGCAGATCTGCATGAAATTGATTGCGACCCTGTCGCCAACGGTAAGGTCTTCGACATTCGGCCCTAAGGCAGCGATTTCCCCGACGCCTTCGATACCCGGCACGTGCGGCAAGTCGTGGGTGATCCCCGAGATCCCCTCACGGATATCGTGGTCGAAGTGATTGATCCCGGCGGCGCGTATGCGCACCAGCACTTTGCCGATCCCCGGTTCCGGTGTCGGCACGTCCTCATACAGCAGCTTGTCGATCCCGCCATGGTCTCGGATCACGATCGCCTTCATCATTCCGCCTGCCTGCTTGCCTTCCGTCGTGAGCGCGATTGTGTCTCAAAGCACCGTCACGGGAAAGGCAGGGCACCGCTTTCGGGGCTCGCTCTGGAACGGAGTGCCTGGTAATTATTTGATCTGAATCACGTCGCCGGAACTCGGTCTGTGGGAACCTCGTGCCGTTCATTGGGCCGGAGCCTTGGCACGCGTTGAGCGAGTATTGCCATGGCAACCACAAAACAGGCGGGACTCTGATGCGGAAAACGAAGAGCTGGGTCGTCGTGGCCGATGCGCGGCAGGCCAGGTTACTCCACAGCGACCACCCGGGAGCCGGTCTGACCGCGCTGGAGGATGGTACCCTGAGTTGGCCGTCGGTACGAGAGCAGGAGACCTTCAGCGACCGTCAGGGCCGCAGCTTTGACTCTGCCGGCGCCGGTCGTCACGCGATGGAGCGGCCTAGTTCTGCGAAGGAGCAAGGCTTGCGTAGCTTCGCCGGGGCAATTGTCGATCGGATCATACAGGCCCACCAGTCAGGACTCTTCGATCGCCTAGCGCTGGTCGCGGCACCAAAAATGCTTGGCGAGCTGCGCCTCTCTCTGCCACCCGAGATCGCCCGCATGGTGGTTGCCGAGTTAGCCAAGGACCTAACCGATGCAACGCCTGAGGAAATCGTCGTAGCCCTCGAGGGAACCGTCCGTCTATGAGAATATGAAAGAGCCGCCTGCGCCCGCGTCGACACGCTGGCACGCGCAGTCGGCGCGTGAGGTCTTGCGGCTGCTGGGGGCCGAGCCGGGTGGGTTGTCGGTGGCGGAGGCCCAGGACCGCCACCGGCGATTTGGCCCGAATACGCTGCCGAAAGCGGCGCTGCCCAGTCGGTTCAGAATCTTCCTGCGGCAGTTCAAAAATCCTCTCGTCTATCTGCTTTTCGCCGCGACGCTGGCGTCGCTTGCCGTCGGAGAATGGCTCGATGCCACCTTCATTTTTGTCGTGTTGCTGTTCAATGCGGCCATCGGCGGCGTTCAGGAATATCATGCTCAAAAGCGCGCCGACGAACTGACCCGACTGGTGCCTCAACGCGCCACCGTACGTCGGGAACAGGGCTGGGTTGAACTCGACTCGGCACTGCTGGTGCCGGGCGACATCGTACGTTTGGAGAGCGGCGCGCGTGTCAGCGCCGACCTCCGGCTGCTCGACAATGTCGAGTTGCAGATCGATGAATCGCTGTTAACCGGCGAATCCATGCCGGTGTACAAAGACGCTTCGGCGACCGTGCCGTCGGACGCGCCGCTGGCCGAACGCCGCACAATGCTTTTCGCCGGAACGGTCGTTCTCTCCGGGCGCGCTACCGCGGTGGTAGCGGATAGCGGGGCGGCCACGGAGATTGGTCGCATCGCCCTATCGCTCAGCGCCGGCGATCCCCAGCAGCCGCCCTTGATCCGCAAGCTGGCAAATTTCAGCCGCATCGTCGGTATTGCCACGATCGTACTGATTGGCCTCATCGCCACCGCCGAAGCGCTGCAAGGGACGCCGCTTGTGAGCGTGTTCCTCGTGGCGGTGGCTCTCGCCGTTGCCGCGATCCCGGAAGGCCTGCCGGTCGCCATTACCGTGGCGTTAGCCATCGCCACAAACCGCATGCAGCGGCGCAAAGTCATCGTTCGCTCGCTTCCCGCGGTGGAGGGACTGGGGGCCTGTACCCTGATCGCCAGCGACAAGACCGGCACTCTGACCCACAACGAGCTGACCGTGAAGCGCTGTTGGTTGCCCGCCGAATCATCCGATAAGGCGACAGCGGCGGGGGTCACGGCGCAGATCGGTGGTCAGGGTTACGACACCGAGGGTGCGGTCGAGATCGACACGGGTCCGCCCGACACCACTCAGCTCGCGCATCTGCGCCGGCTCGCCGTAAGCGCCGCCTTGTGCAATGAGGCGACCCTCGACGTCGCTGGCGAACCGGTCGGTGATACGGTCGACATCGCATTTCTGGTCTTTGCCTTGAAGCTCGGCTTGGATCCGGCTGCTCTGCAGCGGCAATCTCCCGTTGTGTCTACTATTCCCTATGAGCCGGAGCGCCGCTTCGCCGCCGCCTTTGTAAGCGGCGGCGTGCCCGAACCGGACAGTCTCGAGGCCCATGTCAAAGGCGCGGCTGAGGTGGTCCTGCCGATGTGCGGTGGCTTGGCTGAATCAGCATTGGCCACGGAAGTTGAGCATCTGGCCGGCGCCGGCTTTCGAGTCATCGCGGTGGCGCGCGGACGGGTTGCCGAAATTCCTACCGAAGCACCGACGGCGGCCTGCCTCAGCGGCTTGGAACTCCTGGGTCTTGTAGGTTTGATTGACCCGATCCGGCCCGAGGTGCCGGAGGCGATCTCTCGCTGCCGAGCCGCGGGCATCTCCGTGCGCATGATCACCGGCGACCACCCGGCAACCGCGCTCGCCATCGCCCGCGACCTCGGCTTGGCGGCGGGCGCGGCCGATGTCGCCGGGGAGAGCGAAATTCGACTGATGGCCTCGCGCCCCGAGGCATTTGGCCGCCTGGTCGCCGGCAAGACCGTTTTCGCCCGTGTCGAACCGGCGCAGAAATTGGCTATCGTCCAGGCCCTGCAGCGCCGTGGCGAGGTTGTGGCCGTAACCGGCGACGGGGTTAATGACGCACCGGCTCTCAACGCGGCGGACATCGGCGTGGCGATGGGCCGTAGCGGCACTGACGTTGCCCGCAGCGCCGCCGATCTGGTGATCGCCGATGACAACTTCGCCTCTATCGTTGCCGGCGTCGAGGAAGGCCGCATTGCCTATGACAATGTGCGCAAGCTGATTTTCCTGCTGATCTCGACCGGGTTGGGGGAGATCGTACTTTTCGTGCTGACCACCCTGTGGGGGTTGCCGATCCCGCTCTTTGCTGTGCAGCTGCTGTGGCTAAATCTGGTCACGAACGGCATCCAGGATGTGGCTCTTGCTTTCGAGAAAGGCGAAGCCGGGATCAACGAGCGCCCGCCACGGCCGCCGAATCAGCCCCTTTTCGACCGGCGCATGACCTTGCAGGTTTGTTTCTCCGGTCTCTATATGGGCGTTGTCGCCGCCGTTGCTTACGGCTGGATGTTGCAGCGTGGTGTGCCCTTGGATGAGGCACGCAATCTGTTGCTGCTGCTCATGGTCCTGTTTGAGAACGTCCACGCCATGAATGTTCGGTCCGAGCGGCGCAGCGCGTTGAAGGTGCCGCTTTCCGCCAATTGGTTCCTGATTATCGCGATCATCGGGGCACAGTTGCTGCATATCGCCGCCCTGTTCACCCCCGGCCTCTCGAATGTCCTCGGTGCCGCCCCGATCGCTCTGCTGGACTGGTTGCTCGTGGCCGCTCTGGCCGGATCGCTGATGTTGGCGCTCGACGTCTTTAAGCTGATCTTCGGCCACTACTTCCCCGACCGCTAGGCGGCCGCCGATCAGAGCTGTGTCAGCCGCCGTAACTAATGCGCCAAACTCGGTTGCCGCCATCGTCTGCGACCAGCAGGCTACCGTCTTTGGCGACGGCGAGACCCGCCGGTCGGCCGATCACGTTGGCTTTGCGTTCGCCGCTGACCCAGAATCCCGTCGCGAAGGCCTCGTAAAAACCCTGTGGCCGGCCATCTGCAAACGGGATTCGGACGACCATGTAGCCGCGGGGCTCGGCGGCGTTGAAGGAGCCATGCAGAGCGACAAAGGCGTCGCCCCTGTACGCCGCCGGGAATGACGCGCCGTCATAGAAGATCAGACCGAGAGGTGTCGAATGAGACTGGAACAAGACGTCCGGTTCAAGGCTGGCGGCAACCAGATCGGGGCGTTGTTCGCCCAACCCCGGTTGCGGGTTTTGGCCGATATAGGCATAGGGCCAGCCAAAGAACTCTCCCGCGCGGATTCGTGTGAAAAAGTCCGGCACCAACTCGTCGCCCATCCCGTCGCGTTCGGCCACCACGACATAGATTTCGCCGGTGTCCGGTTGCATATCGATGCCCACCGCATTGCGCAGGCCGGACGCGAATGTTGCCTGGTTGCCACCATCCCCGTCGAATACCTGGACGGTGGCGCGCGGCGCCGCTTCGACGCCGATATTGCCGGCGCTGCCGACGGTCACGTAGAAGCGATCGGAATCGAACAACAGGCTCCGGGTCCGGTGCCCGTCGGTGCCGCCAAAGGCGCCCGGCGCGGTTACCCGCTCTACCGGGCCGGTCGGCTCGTCGCGCATTAGCGAGTAAGGATAGCGCCGAACCCCGTCGACATCCGCGACGTACAGAAAACCGTCCCGCGCCACAAGACCATGGGGAAAGTTGAGGCCGGAGACAAACGTCGCCCGAATCTCCGCGACACCGTCGCCGTCTAAATCTCGCAACAAGGTGACATCGCCCGGACCGGATTCAGCGACGAAGACCGTTCCGTCCGCCGCGGTCGTCAACCAGCGGGCATGCCGCAAATTGTCGGCGAAGACATCGGCGCGGAATCCGTCCGGCACGGTAAGGCTCGTACCGCGCGGCAAACCGATTTGCCGCGGTCCGTTCGGGGTATTCGGCGTGGTGTAGGGTGCCGGCAGATCAGCAGCGCGAACCTCGAAACGGAAACCGGGCTCGACCCCAGGCGGATCGGCGGCTGCCGAAACCGCGAGGCCGAACAGCCCGATGAGGGCGAAAAACCGCAGCCCGCGCCGTAGGGCAGGTGGCATCAGTGGGGTTTTCCGCAGGCCGCGATCATGATTGGTTATCTTTCGCCATATAACTGGCAAACGCGGCCTCGAAGTCCGGGTGCCATCGCGAGAGGGCAGGGCGGTTCTTGATAACGTCATCCGCCGCCCACTGTATGCGCTTTTCGTCCATCTCCCGCGTCACGTCGTTGTCAGGACACAGAATGTAGAAGTCGCCGCGGCCCATGCATTCGAGCAGCATGTCGGCGACCTGCTCGGCCGACCACGCACCCGCCGGCTTGGTCTTGTGGTGCGGCCGCGAGAAGCCGGTATAGGTGAAACCTGGGATTAGCAGATGCGCCGTGATCTGGCTGCCCGGCACGTTTCGCAATTCATGGGCCAGCTGCTCCATGAAGATCTTGAGGCCGGCCTTCGACACATTGTAGGCGACGTTGGCCGGCGGGCTGGTGATCCCCTGTTTCGAGCCGGTGGCGACGATGGCGCCCGGCAGGCCTTGTTCCAGCAGCACCGGCGCGAAGGCTTGCGCGCACTGCACCGCCCCCCATAGATTGACGTCGATGGTACGCCGCCAATTGTCGCCGCTCAGCGCTTTTGACGGCGGCTCGACCCCGGCGTTGCACATCACCAGCGCGACATCGCCGCCGGCCTCGAGCACCCGCGACTTCAGCGCCGCCACCGCCGCCGGATCCGCCACGTCCGCCGCCACCGCCAGATCCGCCCCGGCGTCGCCCCGGTCAATGGCCGCCAGCGTCGCCCGCGCATCGCTCAGCGCCGTCTCGTCGATATCCACCAGGCAAACCCGCAGACCGAGGGATGCCATGTGTCTTGCGGTCGCCAGCCCAATACCGCTCGCGGCCCCGGTGATAACGGCCATGCGGCCGGCGGTCAGTGCAGGATGCGTACTCATTTCAAATCCTCTTATGGTCTTATGGGTCGACGCGCCGGAACGGCCGACGGAACAATATGGGCGCCGGCAGCCGAGCCTAACGCGGCGCCGCGGCGGGAAGTCCATAGACCGGTGTCGGGATATTCTCCATGCGTGCCTTGATCTGCAGCGAGACATACAGCGAGTAATGTCGCGACAGATGCAAATTACCACCGTGGAACCAGAGCGCCTCCTGATTGGTCGGCTTCCACAGGTTACGCAATTCGCCTTCCCACGGCCCGGGATCGCCATCGAGGCCGGAACCATAACCCCAGAACCGGCCGACCTTGTCAGCGATCTCCGGTGAGATCAGCCGCGCGACCATTTCATCCATGGACCCGTAACCGGTGGCGTGGATGATGACGTCGGCCGGCGCCTCGGTGCCATCGCTGAAATGCACCGCACGTTCGCCGATCTCGCTGATATCGACGCCGCTCTTCAGTTTGACCTCGCCATTGGCAATGAGATCCGACGCGCCGACATCGATGTAGTAGCCCGAGGCCGTGCGCAGCGCCCGGGCCAACAGACCGGCGCCGTCTGCACCGAAATCCGCCTGGAAGCCCGCCGCTTCGAGCCGCGCGTAGAAGTCCTTGTCGGCTTCCGCGATGGCTTCGTAGATCGGTCGCTGGAACCGCGGCACCAGCCGAAACGGCACCGACGCGAACAACAGGTCCGCCTTTTCCGTGGTGATGCCCCGCTGTAGGGCCTGTTCGGAATACAGCCCCTTGAAGCCATACTCCATCAGGCTTTCCGAGCGCACGACAATGGTCGAATTGCGCTGAACCAAGGTCACATCGGCGTCATTTTCCCAGAGGTCGGCGACCATGTCGTGGCCCGAGCTGCCGGAGCCGATGACGATGCATTTCTGGCCGCGGAACGGCGCGCCGCTCTGATAAGCGCTGGAGTGGAGCGTTGTACCCGTGAACGTCTCGGCGCCGGGAAACCGGATGTCTTTCGGGTAGCCATAGGCGCCCGTGGCGAACACCAGTTGTTTCGGGCGGAGTCGCAGCTCCCGGCCATCCCGGTTCACCGTCACGGTCCATTCCGCGGCGGCCTCGTCGTAGCTGGCGCCGAGGCATTCGGTCGAGCCCCAGTAATTCAGCTCCATGACCTTGGCGTACATCTCCAGCCAGTCGCCGAACTTGTCCTTTGGCGTGAACACCGGCCAGTCATCGGGGAACGGCAGATAGGGCAAATGGTCGTACCAAACCGGGTCATGCAGCACGAGTGTACGGTATCGGTTGCGCCAGGAATCCCCGGCCCGCGCATTCCTTTCGACGATGATCGTCGGCACGCCCAGCCGCCGCAGCCGTGCGCCCAGGGCGATACCGCCCTGACCACCGCCGATGATCAGGCAATAGGGTTGCCGGTCATAGCCGAGTTCCGCCTCCTCCTGAGTCTTGCGCTCAAGCCATGTCCTGCGGCCTTTGTGGGCCCCATGGCGCACGCCGGCTATCCGATATTCGCCTTTCTTTTCCTCGTGGCCCTTGAGCGCCGTCATCGCCGTCAGCAAGGTCCAGCACCGCCCCTCTCGCAGACGCAGATGGCCGTGCCCGCGCGCCGTCGCCGTCTCGAAACTGAACCAGGCCTCAATGACCTCACCGTTTTCCGTGGCTTCGCCGTCGATGACCCAGGCGCTTGGTCGGACATCGGCCAGCGTCGCACGCAGCATCGCCGCGATGTCGTCGGCACCCTCAAGCGTTTTGACGTTCCAGGTAAACGTCAACAGATCGCGCCAGTAGGCATCGCTTAGAAAGAGTGCTGCCGCGTCATCGGCATGCCCGGACGCCAGCGCGCCGCCAAAATTGGCTAACCACCCCACGGCGCGTGCCGTCGGCGATCCATCGTTCATGGTGATATCCTTAGGCGAGATGAACCGCCCGTTCGGTTTCGATGCTTTCCTCGGCCGCCAACACGATCCGCAGGCTGTTGACGGCGGCATCCATGGAACCGCCGAGGTCCAGATTCTCCTGGATCGCTTTCAGGAAGAATTCCTGCTCGCGATCGCACAGCTCCTGGTGATCCGGTTCGTCATCCATGGCCATTATTTCGTCGGGCTTGGCAAAGTTCTTGTCCGCATCGACCGCGGCATAATGGATTTTCAAGGCGTTGGTCTTCGTATGCTGATCGATGTCGGCGGAATCCGACACGCCTTCGCCCTGGGACTCCTGCGCGCCGTCCTGTGGCACGACGATCGACACGCAGCCCTTGGGGCCGACCACGTCTTTGACGAAATAGGCGACCTCGCTCATCATCGGCCCCCAACCGGCCTCATACCAGCCGACCGAGCCGTCATCGAACGTCACATGCAGATGTCCGTAATTTTGCTTGGCGGCGTCGGCCCAAAGCTTCGCGCCGATGCCGTGGACGCGAACCGGCTTGGCGCCGGTCAGTTGGCACATCACATCGACATAATGCACACCGCAATCGACGATCGGGATCAGTGAATCGATCAGGTTCTTGTGCCAGGACCAGGCCGGCCCGCTGCTCTGCTGGTTCAGGTTGAGGCGCATAACCAAGGGTTTGCCCAGGGTCTTGCCGACTTCGATGAATTTCACCCAGGACGGATGCACCCGCAGGATGTAGCCCAACACCAGCTTGCGGTCGTTTGCCCGTGCCGCCGCAACGACGGCCTCGGCATCCTCGATATTCGTCGCGATCGGCTTCTCCATGAACACATGGCAGCCGGCGTTCAGGGCCTTCAACGCATACTCTGCATGAGTATTGGGCCAAGAGTTGATTGAGACGGCGTCGGGCTTCGTTTCCGCCATCGCCGCATCGAAATCCTCAAACCGGGGATAGCCGGCCAACTCGTCCGGTAGTGTAGTTTGGCTCTTGATGTTTCGGCTCATCATCCCGACGATTTCGAAGCCGTCGAACCGGTGATAGGCCTTGGCATGCGAGATGCCCATATTGCCGAGCCCGACGACCAGAATTTTGATCCTGTCAGACATCATCAATCTCCCCGTACTTTAGGTGTTCGTGGCCTGATTCCGATGGCGCCGCCCTAGTCGTCTCGGCTCAGGGATGGACGATGGTCGGCCCTTGGCGGATGCCCTGAAAGGGCGCCCGCCAAGGTTCCCAAAGCCGACGGTCAGCGTACCGCGTTCGCGAAGAATCGCCCATTGATGGCGTCAATATCCACGGCCGCCATGTCTTCGCCCAATTCGTAACCATCCGCGTCGGCCTTCACTTTGGCCATGTCGAATGTGTTCGCGGGGCCGATGAACTCGTTGGTGACGACGCTGGGCACATCGACCGGTTTTTTCACCTGCCCGATTTCCGACAATGTCTTGAAGAACAATTCCCAGCGCGCCATTTCGTGCCAGCCCCAGCCCTCGCGCTTCGACATGTCGCCGCGGAACACGTTGGCCAGCTGCATCATCGATTCCGTGCCCAGTTCCGTGCCCAGGTTGTTCTTGACGATCGGGAACTGCTTGAACACGATTTCCGTCGCCGCGCGCGGGTTTTGGAAACCGAATTCCAAGCCCATGGCCCAGCCGCGCAAATAGTCCTCGAGGAACTTGTGGCGTTCCGGGTCTTCGATATCCGACCGGCGAACGACGAAGGAGTTGGCCGGGAAGTTCGAATGATCGACCCCGAGCCAGTACTCGAAATCGAGTCCCTTGCCGGCCCAGTCGGCACGCAATCCTTCCCACGCCAGGGCGGCGTCGCCTTCGCCGGAGGCCAGCACGGTGCCCCACTGCGGCCAGCCGGCTTCCAGATAGTTGATCTTGGTCGGATCGACCCCCGCGGCGGCAAACATCGGATCGGTAATGGCCTGCCAAGCGGCGGACCCAAGCAGCACGGTTTTGCCTTCCAACTGCTTCAAGTCCGTGACGCCCTCGCCCGGGCGGAAGGCGAAGTCGAACACATCGAGCGCCCCCATATTGAAGACCGAAACCAGGTCCATCTCGGCTTCAAGGGCGAAGGAGAACACGCCGGGTGAGGGGAAGCCCATATCCGCTTGGCCGACCGCGACGAATTTCACCGTCGCTGTGCCATCTGAGGGCCCCGGTTCCATGGCGACGTCAAGATCGCCGAAGTACCCCAGCGCCTTGCCGACCCAGAACGGATAGTCGTCGAGGACTTCCAGGGTTCCCCGTGGTGAGATCCAGGTAAAGGTTTCGGCCGCGCCGGCGGCCTTCGGCAGCAGCACGGACCCGCCCATCGTCGTCGCGACAACGGCGCCGGAAGCGCTGACCTGTAAGAAAGTCCGCCGATTCATCCCGGCGGTCATCTGGCCGATCTTTGTGGTTTTCATTTTTCCTCCCTTTCCTCGACCGCCCCTGTGGGTCGCCCTGTGGCGGTCGAACGCTTGCCTATAGTCGGCAGTCCATGATGAATTGAACGCGCGGTAATATCAGCTTTCCCAGCTCGCCCATTTTTTCCCAATCAAGAAGAAAGTCATATAGATCAGGATACCTAAGATCGACAGCACCAGGATGACCGCAAAGAATTGCGGCATTTGCAGCGTTGCCGAGAACGTCGTAAGCCGGTTGCCGAGGCCGAAGCCGCCGCCAACCATTTCTGCGCCGACCGCCGTCAGCAGACCGAAAATTGCACCGATCATAAGCCCGACGATAATCATCGGCAGCGCCATGGGCACCCGGATCTTCATGAATATCTGCAACGTATTGGCGCCGAACGACCGCGCCAGCGCGATCTTGGCGAGATCGACACGCCTGAACCCGGTGGCGGAATTGATCATCACCATCGGCCCCGAAGCCAAAGCCACAGCAATAATCCGCGGCTCGTAGCCGAAGCCAAACCGCAGGATGAGCAATGGTACCAGCGCCAGCATCGGCGTTGTCACGAGCATCAGGATATAAGGTGCGACGATTTTCTCGACGAACGGGAATTGTGTAATGACCGCCGCGAGGATCAGGCCGACCGTCGCGCCGATGGCATATCCGGAGAACAGCTCGATCAACGTATGGACGAGATGCGGTCCGATGAATTCGAAGTCCGTAATCAGCGCCGTAAAGATCATGCTCGGCGGCGGCATCACATAGAGCGGCACGTCAAAACCACGCAGGGCGATTTCCGTACCACCGATAATGCAGATCGCGACAATCGCGATCGCGACGATTTCCAAAAACGTACGGCTGCCCGTACCGGCGGCAAAGGCCGACATGTCGCTCAGCCCGACGCCCTTCCCGCCGGCGGGTGGCGCGGTGCCGAACTCCGGGATCTTGTCGCCGAGAATCTTGTCAGCCATGGGCCCGGTCTTCCTCCACCAGCTCTTTCGCCGCCCGCTCTGACTCGACCTGGGCACTCTGCGACGGTGCGTGCTCGATCTCCGCCTTGATCTCGTTGACCAGGTCGAAGACTTCCTTCGTGGCCAGCAGGTCGAGGGAGCGCGGTCGGGCAAAGGGAATATCGAAGATCTTCGCCAAGCGACCGGGCCGGGAGGACATCACGAACACGCGGTCCGACAGAAACACCGCCTCCGCTATGTTATGTGTAATGAAGACGATGGTCTTGCGTGTCTCGAGCCAAATTTCCTCAACCAACAGATTCATTTCGTCGCGGGTGAATGCATCGAGCGCGCCGAACGGCTCGTCCATCAGCAACACCGAGGGATTGAACGACAACGCTCGTACGATCGCCGCACGCTGTTGCATCCCACCGGATAACTCGCGCGGAAACTTGCTGCCGAATCCGGACAGGCCGACCCGGTCGAGCAATTGCTCGATCCGTCCGTCGTCCGGTTTCTCGCCCTTTATCTCAAACGGCAGCTGGATATTCTTAAGCAGGTTGCGCCAGGGCAGCAAATTGGCCTCCTGAAAGACCATGCCGATCTGCGGGTGCGGTCCGGTGACCGGCTCGCCGTCGAGCGTCACGGTACCGCCGCTTAGACTGTGCAGCCCGGCCATGGACCACAGCAAAGTCGTTTTGCCACAGCCTGAGGGGCCGACAACGCAGGTGAATTCGCCTTCGGCGACCGACATGGAGAAATTGTCGACGGCATGAAGCGGGCCGGACTTGGTATCGTAATATTTGGTCGCGTTTGCGACCACGAGTTTGTCGCCGGCGACAGTCTCCTCGCTCATACCGTTTCCAAGAGCAGGGAACGCCTTTCGGCGGCCGGCAGAGAAACTGTTCTTTCGAGATGGGACCGTGTTCGCCGGTCCATGAAGATCGAAACAAATGGTCTCAGAAAATCTGCGCTTGTCATCACACCCCAATACGTCGGCAACTCCCATCGAGCACTTACCGACAATTATTGATTTAAGCCCAAAGGGTCGCCATGTTCAAGGCCGTCGCAAGCGGACCGATATGCCAAGTTCGCGCGCTATCTATTTGATCCACATACATAACAAGGTCCCCGCGGCACTTTGCCGGATCTTTTGCGGACTTGTGTCCAACCGCCCGGACACCTGTTTCGGCACCGAGTCGTGACGGATTGAGTCTGCTCTGAGGGGTGTCCTGTTTCAGCCGCGAGAGGAGCCTCGGCAGGTCATGACGGATAGTCCTAGAACGCAAGCGATGCGTCGAGTTCTTCCTTCAGCCATTTGTGGAGCGCCGCGATGCTCGGCGTGCGGGTCGCGTTCTGCGCCGTCACGAACCAATATGAAATACCGGTCGGACGACGCTCCGGAAACGGGGCGGCAAGACGTCCGGCATCGAGCGCATCGCATGCCAATGTTTCCCAGGCCAAGAAGACCCCTTGCCCCGCAACGGCGGCGTCGAGGCAGAGCGAGCCATCGGAGTATGTCGGACCGCCGCCAAGCAGGGCCTCGTCGAGACCATGCGGCGCCAGCCACACGTTCCAATCGAACATCGTCCCAGAGTCCCTGATGATCGGGACTTGGCTGAGATCGGTCGGGGCGGTGAGCGTCTTCGCCAGCGCTGGGCTGCATACCGGAAAGACGTACTGATCGATCAGTCTCTCCGCCTTCACGCCGGGCCAATCGCCCCGGCCGACGCGGATCGTCGCATCGACGCCGGACAGGTTCGGGTCGACAAGCGAGGTCTTGCCTGCGTCGATCCGGATATGGATATCCGGAATCTGTTCATTGAAGCGAGGTAGGCGCCAGACTAGCCATTTCGCCGCGAGAACCGGGGCCACGGAAACGGTGAGCGTATCTTCGGCTCTGTTTTCGGCAATCGCGATCGCCGCCGAAAGCTCGGACATGCCGGCCGTTAGATGTCCGATGACCTCCTCGCCCAGAGGCGTCAGTTTCAATCCCTTCGGTAATCGCTCGAACATCCGGCGACCGATTTGCTTTTCGACTTTTTGGATCTGCTGGCTCACCGCGCCGACGGTGACGCCCAGCTCCTCGGCCGCCGGTCTCAGCCCGCCCAGCCGCCCGGTTGCCTCAAGCGCCCGCAGTCCGCCAAGCTGTATTCGATTTAGGTTATTCATATAGAATATCTATACTAGAGTTCACAAAAAATCGATCATTTAAAGGAGTAAGATCTCGTACTTATATAGGCATGCTACATATAAAACAACGCACCGCACGATTGTTACTGCGCTGTCGCGGTCGTCTACCGGCCCCCCCGATTGAGCAGGACGGTCGGTGGCACGCTGATCCTCTGTCGCACCCCGCCTTGCGTGCGATGACTCTCGTGCAGCTCGCTGACCTGCCATTCGACCCGCGGCGGATATCCGATGGGTCCGTGATTGATCGGTCGCCGGCGAGCCGTCCCCGGCGCGCTCACTGGCATTGGTCTGGAACTATTGCCAACATGGCCAGCGCAGCTTTGCGCTGCTCAATGTCTCGGTGTCGAATCTGGAGCGGTTTTCGCCGCGCCGGACCGACCGGACAGTAGTGGCGCCACCAGCTTCTGCCTCGGGGGCAAATCAGCCTGGCCGGACGCATGGGCGATCGCGTTACGCGGGCGTGCGGTCATCGCGACCTTGATCGGCCGCCTGACGCAGCGCCATCAACGACCCGGTCAAGCTAGTTGGCCTGCGCGGGGGCGATTAACTTAAAATTAGCTAAAATGTTATATAAAAGACTTGGGTATGGCGAAATATACTAGCTCAAGACCCGTACATAATTATGTCGTCACCCTGCGATCGGGCCGTAAAGCGGCCCCATATAGATCTTGGCGAAGGAGGGTGAAGTTATGAAATCGATTAAGCTGAATCTCAACATTGGCAAACGTCTTATCCTGGGGTTCTTCGGGTTGTGCGTGATTCTTGCGATCAGCACCGGCGTAACGGTCGTCTCGTTACTCGGGATTGCCGATAGATCGCAACTAATCACCGAGTTGCGCGTGCCGACGGCCGCCGCAAGTGCCTCTCTGGTCAATAACGTCAATGCATCACTGGCCGCGCTAAGGGGCTGGATGCTGACCGGTAATCCGGTTTTCCGCGAGGAGCGGGTGGCTGTTTGGGCGGACATGGATGCGCTTATTGGTGAGGTGTCGGCCTTTTCGGAATCCTGGACCAATCCCGCCAACGTCGAAACTTGGAACGAGATTGTTGTCGTCCTGCAGGAATTCCGTACCGCTCAACAGCGGGTCGAGGACATTGCAAACACCGTTGATGAGCAGCCGGCTTCGCGTATTCTCCTCCAAGATGCGGCCCCTCGGGCGAAGATCCTGATGCGTGAGATTACGGCCATGATCGATGAGGAACTGACCCTGGAGGCTACGCCGGCGCGTAAGAACCTGCTCGGGATCATGGCTGATGTTCGCGGTTCGACGGCGATCAGTTTAGCCAATATCCGGGCATACTTGCTTTCCGGTAAGGAGGATTTCCGCGCCGCATTCGACGCCTCTTGGGCTAAGAACGAGAGCCGTTTTGCTGATCTCGGTGCCGCCACACAAATCCTTAGTAGCACCCAACGTGAGGCCTTTGAGCGCTTTAGCGCGGCCCGGGCGGAGTTTGCGCCGCTACCACCACGTATGTTCGAGATCCGTGGTTCAAACCAATGGAATATGGCGAATTTCATGCTTATTAGCGAAGCCGCGCCGCGCGCCGGACGCATTCTCGACGGCTTGGCGGGGGTGAAGGACGAGCAAGGCGCCCGCCATGGCGGTATGGTCCAAAACCAGGCAGCCCTGCTGAACACCGATGCCGGCAAGAATACCACCAGCATTACGCGTCTGCAGATGTTGGTAGCCGTTCTCCTGGTTGCCGGGTTGGCCATTGCCGCCGCCATCGCCTTTGTCACAAGCCGCGCCATCGTCAATCCGATCAAGTCGATGACCTCGGCCATGGGCGGTCTGGCGGCCGGCGACCTGGACTCGGAAATAACTGGCTTGGATCGCGCCGACGAGATCGGCGCCATGGCGCAAGCGGTTCAGGTGTTCAAGGATAACGCCATCGCTGTGAAGAAACTTGAGGCCGACCAGGAAGCCGAGCGTGCCGCCAAGGAAGAGCGCATGCGTCAGGTTGATCGCCTGGCTCAGGACTTTGATGAGTCCGCAACCGCAGCGCTTAGTGAGGTCTCCAGCGCGGCGGATCAAGTGAAATCCAGTGCCTCATCGATGTCCGCGGCGGCCGAACAAACGAACCAACAGTCATCGGCGGTCGCGGCCGCGTCCGAAGAGGCCTCGAGCAACGTGCAGACAGTCGCCGCCGCGTCGGAGCAGCTTGCCGGCTCGATTGCCGAGATATCGCGTCAAGTTGAGCGTTCGACCAAAATGGCCACTCAGGCGGTTGGGAAAGCCGAAGACGCGAACAAGACGGTGCAGGGCCTGACCGACGCCGCCCGCAGCATCGGCGACGTTGTCGATTTGATCAATGACATCGCCGCCCAGACAAATCTGCTGGCGCTGAATGCCACCATCGAAGCGGCCCGCGCCGGTGAGGCCGGCAAGGGCTTTGCGGTGGTGGCGTCCGAGGTCAAGAGCCTGGCCAGCCAGACGGCCAAGGCGACCGAGGAGATTGCCAGTCAGATCGCCGGTATCCAGCAGGAGAGTTCCGGCACCGTTGAGGCGATCACCAGCATTCGCGAAGTGATTTCCGAGGTAAACGAGGTCGCTTCCGCGATTGCATCCGCGGTCGAAGAACAAGGCGCCGCCACCGAAGAAATCGCGCGCAACGTTCAGCAGGCAGCCCAGGGCACCCAGGAGGTCTCCTCCAATATCGCTGGGGTGACTCAGGCGGCGGGCGAAACGGGCCAGGCCGCATCCCAGGTGCTGTCGGTTGCCACCACCTTGTCCGAGCAGGCCGCTTCGCTTCGCGGCAATGTCGAGAAGTTTCTCACCGACGTCAGGTCCGCCTAGCCGGACGACGGGCCGGGGCGACAACTCAGTCGCCCCGGGCCCGTGACCTGGCCGTTCGCGGGCACTGCGTCAGCCGGCCACGGCCCCAATGTGCCGCAGCCGCGCTATTTCAGCCGCGGGTTTTGCCAGCACTTCGGCGAGGATTTCCTCGGTATGCTGCCCCAACATCGGCGGCGCGGAGTCGTCCTTTAGCGGCGTATCGGAAAGCTTGATGGGCGTCCCGACCATCTTCAGGTCGCCCAGGGGATGCGCCACCTGCACGACCATGTCGCGGGCGATCACTTCCGGCGACGCCAGGACTTCCGGTACCTTGCGGATATGGCCCGCCGGAATGCCCGAAGCCGTTAGCCGATCGAGCCAATAGTCGACGGTTTGTTCGCGAAAACACTCATTGAGCCGCTCCGAAAGCTCTTTGAGATGTCGGATCCGCGCTGGGTTGGTCGCAAAACGGTCATCTGTCGCCAACTCGGGCCTTTTTAGAACGTCCGTGCAAAGTGATTTGAACTGTCGATCGTTCCCGACGGTAACCACGAAGTCTCCGTCCGCGGCATGAAAGGCCTCGTAAGGCACGACCGTCGCATGCGCGTTACCATACCGTTTCGGTGGGGCGCCGGTAATGAGAGTGCTGGCGGCGACGTTCGCCAGCGCCGCGACGCCGACGTCATGCAACGCGCAATCCACCAATTGACCACGTCCGGTTTTCTCCCGCGCCGCCAGCGCCGCCAACACGCCTTGTATGGCCGTCATGCCGCACATCAGATCGACAATGGCCACGCCGACTTTCATCGGACTGCCGCCCGGTTCGCCGGTGACCGACATCAGGCCGCATTCCGCCTGCGCCAGAAAATCGTAACCTGGATAGTTGGCTTTCGGCCCGGTCCGTCCATAACCCGATATCGAACAATAGATCAGCTTCGGATTCCTCTGCCGTAAGGTCTCGAAATCCAAGCCATAGGCCGCCAAGGCACCGGTGCGGAAATTCTCGACCAACACATCGGCTTTCAGCGCCATTTCCACCACCAGGGCCCGCCCCTCGGGGTGCTTCAGGTCGATGGCCGCGCTCCGCTTGTTGCGGTTCACGAACAGATAATAGGCCGCCTCGGTGCCGAAGAAGGGCGGCCCCCAGGCGCGTGTGTCGTCGCCATGGTCAGGGTGTTCGATCTTCCAAACGTCCGCACCCATATCCCCGAGCGTCATCGTGCACCAAGGCCCGGCGAGCACCCGCGAGAGATCGAGGACTTTGAGCCCGTCAAGTGGTCGCACCGAACCCGCGCTGTCGGTCATTGCCGCGCCGCCCATCGACTTGTCCTGCAGCAAATAGCCATAGTTTCTCCGGGTTTTTATGGACCTTTAGCACCTTTTACGACGGACGAAATAGCACAGGTCCAGCGGCGTTTGTGACAAAACCGGCAGGCCGCGGCCCGGCTAGGCTTCCGACAATTATGTTGAGTGCCGACATAAGTCATATTACTACAGGGTGTCGGCATCACTCACGGGCTGAACGAAAACAGGTTTGATATGAAGCGGGCGCAGCACAGTGGACCACAGGCACAGCCGGTCTCAAGCGCCTTCGATGCCGCTGCAGGCACCCTACCCATATATCGCAAAACCTACGAAATTATCGCCCACAATATCCGCCAATCGATAATCCCGGCTGGCGCCGTCCTGCTCGTCGCCCATCTCGCCGAGAAATTCAGTATCAGTCGCGCGCCGGTTTATCAGGCGCTAAAGCTCCTTGAGGCTGAGGGGCTGGTTCACAAGGCCGCTGGGCACGGTTACGTTGTCGCTGATGAGCAACGGACCCGGCCCAGGATGATTAAGCTCGATCTCGACGCGACGGTGCTGAGCATCCCGCGCACGCTGGAGGATCAGGAGGACGGCGAGCGTCTTCGGGCCGTACCGATCTGGCGCGCTATCTACGACGAGGTCGAGGGAGAAATCGTCACCAGAGCGGTGCATGGCGTGTTTCGGGTTTTGGAGGCCCGGTTGGCGGGGCACTACGCCGTCAGCCGGACGGTCGCAAAGGAGGTTCTCGCCCACCTCCAGATGAATGGCTTGGTGGAGCAAAACGCCAGCTCCCAATGGTATGGTGTGCCGATGACCGAGAAAGCGGTCACCAACCGCTACGACGTTCGTTTGCTGCTTGAGCCTTACGCCCTCCGATTGGCGGCGCCGCACCTGACGCCGGAGTCCCTCGTACCGAAGCTCGAACGCGTGGCCGCCGTATGTCGCAGCTTTCCCAACACGCCGGCCCGCCAGAGCATGCAGCTTGAATGGGACTTGCATGTCGATTGCTTGGTGCCATGCGGCAATGACGAGTTGATTCGCTTGCTTGAGCGGGCCCAAAACTATCCGATCGTGAACGCCTCCCAGTTCACCCGGGCATTTCATCCTGAGGTTCTGCACGACTATCCCGGCGAACATCGAGCCGTCCTGGAATATCTGGCAGCCGGGCAGATAGAGGCCGCCGTCGACGCCCTGGAATCTCACCTCAAATCGGCATGTGAGCAGACCCTTGTTCGGCTCAAGATTATGGCCGGTCAGGACATCGGGCGCCCTCTTGGCTACATTCTCCCGATCAACTAACAGTGGCGGTCTAAGCCAAGACTTGTGTCTGTTGTCGACATTAAGCATACTTTGCTCTAGCCGGGCTCAATAGGGGCGGCCCACTTGCGAAGCTGCTTAGCCCCGGATTGAAAGACCCAAAGGGAGGACAAAACCACATGAAACGACAACTCGCATTGTCGGCCGCCATTGGCGCGACCATGCTGGCAGGGGCCACCACAGCCCTAACACCGGCGGCGCATGCTCAGAAGATGTATGACGGCGTTGAGATCAATCTCCTAACCCGTCCGGGGCCGGTTATCGCTGGCCGGCTTGCCGAACGCGGCCTCGAATATGAGGAAATGACGGGCGCCAAGATCACCGTCGCCACCGTCCCATTCGCCGATCTGTTTCAGAAGTTGCTGACGGACTGGGCGACCGGGACAAATTCCATCGATGTCGGGGTGTTCGCGTCCGGATGGGCGGTCGAGCTCGAGGCCGGTGGTCTGCTCGCCGATCTCTCCGATTTTGTCGCCAAAGACGACAAGATCGACATCGACGATATCGCGCCCTACTTCCGTGAGTTCAATCAGAAGATCAACGGTAAGACCCATCTCATTACGATCGATGGCGATTTCCAGATGGTCTACTACCGCACGGATGTTCTGGGTGATCTCGGCTTGGAGCCGCCACGGACCTGGGATGAATATCTTGAAGTCGCTGCCGCGGCTCATGGTCGTGACATGAATGGCGACGGCGAGGCCGATTTCGGTTCTTGTATGTTTAAGAAGCGTAACGCTCAGAGTTACTTCGCGATCTTGTCTGTTGCCGGCGGCTACCTGCAGAGTCAGGGCACGGGTCAAGGTATCTTCTTCGATACCGACGATATGACGCCGATTATCAACAACGATGCCTTTGCTGAAGCGTTGCGCATTTACAAGGCGACGGGCGAATTCGGTCCGCCGGACGAGCTCAACCATGACATTGGCGATACCCGTGCACTCGTCACCACAGGTCGTTGTGCCCTGATGATTGACTGGGGCGATATCGGGCCGCTGTCAATCGATGAAGAGAATTCACGCATTAAGGACTTGGTCGGTGCGGTTCCGCTGCCGGGTTCGACGCGCATTCTCGACCGTGCGACCGGCGAGCTGGTTGACTGCACGGCAGCGCTTTGCCCGCACGCGATCGATGGTATCAACCACACCCCGTTTGCCGCGTTTGGCGGCTGGTCAGGTGCTATCAATGCGTCGGCTGATCCAAAGGTGATCGAGGCGGCCTATGGTTTCCTGTCCTATATGAACCAGGCTGAGCAATCTAACTTCGATGTGACGCAGGGTTGGACCGGGTACAACCCGTATCGAATCTCTCAGTTTGAGAATATCGACCCCTGGGTCGAGGCTGGGTTCAGCCGTGAAGCGGCCGAAAACTACCTCGGTGCGATCGGCGCCAGCTTGAACAACCTGAATATGGCATCGGATCTCCGCATTCCGGGGACCCAGCAGTATGAAGGTCTGGTACTTGATCGTGAGTTGGCGCGCTTTCTCGCCGACGAGATCACGGCCGAGCAGGCGATGCAGAACATCTATGACGGCTGGGAGGAGATCACCGAGGACTTTGGTCGCGACGAGCAGCTCAAGCTGTATCGTGCGTCACTCGGTATCACCAACTAACCAGGCTAAGTGTTCTAAGTGACCACACAAGACAGCGTGGTAGGTGTATCGCAGTCGGGGAGCCGCTCCCCGACTGCGATCGCTGTTGAGCTTCCGCCCAGGGGCGGCTTCGCCGAGTGGTTCGACAATCAGTCACGGCAGTTCTTCATCATGCCTGCCGTGATCATGATCCTGGTCTTTTCGATTTTCCCACTGATCGCGTCGCTGATTTTATCCCTGTCTCGCGTCCGTCTACGCGCCGGCGGTTACAACGTCCGCTTTGTCGGGTTACGAAACTTTGAGCGGCAGATATTCGGGTCGGAGCAGTTTCACTTTCTCGGGACTTTCACCTCCATCAGCCCGCTCGGTTGGTTGTTCGCCATCGCCGTGGCGGCGCTGCTGATTTGGTGGTTGGTCCGCTGTTTTCGCGGATCGGTCAGCTTGCTTGGTTTCATCGGCCGGCTCATCACCGCCGGCATGATATTTGGCCTGTCGCTGATGTTCGCGGCCACCCTACTCAGCGGCAATCAATTCGGTACCCTCGGAGTTACCCTTTTTTACGTGCTGGTTGGGTGCGCGGTTCAGTTCCTAATCGGTCTTGGGCTCGCGGTGATCTGCGCACAGCCCATATGGGGCCGCACATTCTTCCGTGTCGTCTTTTTCCTGCCGATGATGATTACGCCGATCGGCATCGGCTTCGGCTTCCGCATGATGGCGGATACCACCAAGGGTCCTTTCTCGCCGGTCTGGCAATGGTTTGGTCTGCGAGATTTTGCTTGGGCGGCCGACCCCTGGGCGGCTCGAACCTTCATTGTCATCGGCGACTCTTGGCAATGGATTCCATTTATTTTTGTCGTGCTGCTGGCGGCTCTCGAAAATGTACCGCGTGACATGGTTGAGGCCGGCCATGTGGATGGCGCCAGCGGCTGGCAGATCTTCAGGGAGATCACCTGGCCGTCCATCGCCCCGGTGGCGGCGACCGTCATACTGATCCGCGCCATTGAGGCGTTCAAGCTTGTCGATCTTCCCAACATCATGACCTCGGGCGGCCCCGGCATATCCACGGAGTCGATGACGCTGCACGCATTCTTCGCTTGGCGCGCCCCGGATCTCGCTCAGTCGGCGGCCGTGTCCTATCTGCTGCTCTTCGTTGCGGTCGTGCTATGCGTTTCTTTCTTCAATTTGGTGGTTCTGAAGCGCCGGGCGGCGATCGCATGACCTTCGGCGATCCAACCCAGAGAGCCCGGGGGTCGTCGGGCATTGGCCGGTTCTTCGAGGCCCCGCAGATCGGCAGGATGTCCCCGGCGAGCCGGCTGATCGTCTACAGTCTACTGTTATTCTGGTCGGCTTTTGTCCTATTCCCGCTTTATTGGATCGTCATCACCTCGGTAAAGCTGCCCATCGACGTTAACGACGGGCCCGCCTACCTGCCGTTCATCGATTTTGCGCCGAATATGCATGCCTGGCGCGATTTGCTGGTTCTTGATTTGGCTGAAACGGTCAAGCCGTACCGCAACTCGGTGATCATCGCGCTATTCGCCACCATCGCCTGCATGCTGATCGGCAGCATGGCGGCCTACGCCCTCGCCAGGATCGAATACAAGCCGAAATTCGGCACCATATTGCTGTTCGTTGTCGCCATGGTCGGCGCCTCGGTCTCCGTTGGTATCTGGGGCGTGGATTGGCGGCTGGCCGCGGCATCCGCCGGCGCCATCTTCGTCCTGCTGGCCCGCGCGCTCGGTCGCCGGTTCAAACGCTCGGTGGGCAATGGCGATATCCTGTTTTGGATGATTTCCCAGCGCATCCTGCCGCCGGTCGTCACCGTGGTACCGGTCTACATGATGTTCCAAAGTGTTCGGCTACTCGACACCCACTTTGCGCTCATCGTCACCTATACGGTTGTCAACTTGCCGATCGTCGTTTGGCTGATGTACGACTTCTTCTCCGGCATTCCCAAGGATTTGGAGGAGAGCGCCCAACTCGACGGCGCCTCGCGCCTGACGGTGTTTTATGAGATCGTCTTACCGCTCGCCCGCACCGGACTCGCCGCCACTACGTTGTTGGTGCTGATTTTTAGCTGGAACGAGTATGTCGTGGCTTTGTTCTTGTCGACGACCAATGCTCAAACCATGCCGATACTTGTCGCCGCCATGAACGGCGGCGAGAAGGGCGTGCTTTGGTGGAAGATGTGTGTGGTGATCATCATTATGATCATTCCGGTTGTCCTGATGGCGCTCGTCCTACAGCGCTTTATCTCTAAGGGCATTTTGTTGGGAGCGGTGAAGGGATGAGCGTAGCCGATATCGAGGCCGCATCGACGGCGACATCGCGGGCCCAGAAACTCTCCATCCGCGGCTTGAACAAAAGCTTTGGCGCCGTTCATGTCGTCAAGGACCTTAGCATTGACGTCGAGCCAGGCGAGTTCCTCGTCCTCCTGGGTCCGTCGGGTTGCGGCAAGACCACGGGCCTACGGATGATCGCCGGTTTGGAGGTCGCCGACTCAGGACAGATCGTTCTGGGTGACAGCGACGTTACCAGCGTGCTGCCGAAGTATCGCGATGTGGCGATGGTCTTTCAATCATATGCGCTGTACCCCCACAAGACGGTGGCCGACAACATCGGATTTCCGTTGAAGGTGCGCGGTCTGCCGATCGAGCAGCGGGCCGCCGCGGTGCGCGAGGCTGCCGCGCAAGTGCATATGGACGACTATCTCGATCGTTACCCCCGACAACTGTCGGGTGGGCAAAGACAGCGCGTGGCCCTGGCGCGTGCCATAGTGCGCCGCCCATCGGTATTCTTGATGGACGAACCGCTCTCCAATCTCGACGCCAAGCTGCGCGGTTACATGCGTGCCGAACTCAAGCACATGCAGCACGAACTGGGGGTCACGACCGTTTATGTAACCCACGACCAAGTGGAAGCGATGACGCTGGCCCACCGGGTCGCCATCATGGACGAAGGCGTGCTGCAACAAATCGGCACGCCGCGAGACGTCTATGACCGTCCGGCCAATCTATTCGTGGCCGGCTTCATGGGCTCGCCGTCGATGAACTTTATCCGCGGCAGTGTTGAGAATGGCCGCTTCGAAAGCCATGGCGTCAGTCTGCCGCTGGTCGACGCCGCCCCGGGTGGCGACGTGGTGATGGGCTTCCGGCCGGAAGACGCGCAGGTGGTCGATCCCGGCGCCGGCTTATTCGACGCCAAGGTCTTCACCGCGGAATTGACCGGCGATGTCACCCTAGTGACCGTGGCGCTCGGCGATACCAGCCTCGCTGTGAAAATGCCCAAGGAGTATGAGGTCGATTACGACAGCGCCGTCGCGGTCACCCTGCCGCTGCCGCAAGCCTTCCTCTTCGACGCCCGATCCGGCCAACGCCTGCCGGCACGCTTCGCCGAGGTTGCGCGCTAACGCGCCGCCAAGCGGTCTCTCACGTCGCCACCAGCAATAGTCGGCGCGCCATCGTCTTCATGGCCTCGACATATTGTGTTTGCGACCAGCCGCAGTCGCCGGTGAGCTGCTCCCAATTACGCACCGCCAGCATCGTCCATAGCAGATCGGTCGCCTGATCCGGCGTCAGCTCCGGGGTCAGCCGGCCATCTCGGGACAGCGCCTGAACCGCCGCCGCGCAGCCCTGGCGCACCGCCCGCATCCTGTCCTTCCAGGCCAGGTCGGCCGCTTCATCGGTGTCCTTCATCGCCATCAGGGCTTTGGCGACGCCATGGATCTCCGGAATGTGGTTACCCCAGGCCTCGATGAAGGCATCCAGACGGTCGAGACCGCGATCGGCCGATCGACTGGCCGCCAATCGCGCGTCGATATCCTTGACCTCGTCAAGATAGCGCGTGGTCGCGATCAGCAGGTCCGCGCGCGACGGAAAATGCAGATAGACAGCCTGCCGGCTGATCCCGCTTTCCCGCGCGATATCCGACATCCGGACCGCCCGGCCCGGCTCGGTTTCGAGCAGCCGCCACGTCGATTCCAGGATGCGCTGGCGCGTTTCGGTGTTTTTCCTTGACATGGTGTAAAGTATCACCAACTTGTCATTGTGTCAATTGACATAGTGTCAAGCAGCAGGAGGCGGAGCGATGAGCAGACGGGTCTTCATCTGGGTGGGGCATCCGAAATCAGATACCCTGTGCGCGGCCATCGCCGACGCATATCAGGCCGGCGCGACGCGGAACGGTGCCCAATTGCGCCGCATGGATCTAGGCGACATGTCTTTCGACATGGAGGTCGCCGGATCCGGTGACAGCGATACGCCACTGGAGCCCGACCTCGCGGCCTGGCAGGACAACATCACCTGGGCCGACCATCTGCTTTTCGTCCACCCTTATTGGTGGGGCGCTATGCCGACCAAGGCCAAGGCGGTCCTGGACCGGGCGCTCTCCTCCGGCTTCGGCTACCGCTACCGGGCGCGAGGCATGGCTTGGGACAAGCTGCTCGCCGGCAAGACCGCCGACGCGGTGATCACATCCGACACGCCGCCGCTGATCGACACCCTGATCTACCGCAAGCCGGCCCGTCGGGTGCTGAAGAACCAGGTTCTGGGGTTTTGCGGTATCGATACCAACAAGATCGTCCAATTCGGCTCCGTCAAGCTCGCCGACCCCAAGAAGATCGCCGGCTGGATCGGCCGCGCCGAGCGCATGGGCATGCGCGCCGCCGCTTAGCCGGTGGCGCAACGAGGAAAGGAGTCGAAGATGACGACGGGTCTATTGGTCTATCTGTGTGGCGCCGCGGTGATCGTGAGCGGGTTGGTCGCCGGCGTGTTCGTGACTTTTTCGGACTTCGTCATGCGCTCGCTCGCGGCGGCTCAGCCCGCCGCCGGTATCGAAGCCATGCAGCAGATCAACCGCAAGGTCTACCGGTCGCTGTTCCTGCCGGTTTTCCTCGGCCTGGCACCCGTCTCGATCGCCATCGCCGCCTATGTCTGGGTTGCCATGGCCGGGCCCGCCTCGGCCTGGCTCGCCGCCGGTGCCGCGATCTATGGCGTCGGCGTTGTCCTTGTGACCATGCTCTGCAACGTGCCGATGAACAAGCGGCTCGACGTGATGGATCCCACAGAGGCGGCGGCCGGCGCCTATTGGCCCACCTACCTCTCGACCTGGACGCGCTGGAACCACCTCCGCGCCGCCGCCGCGACCGCATCGACGATCTGTTTTCTTGTTGGGACCGTCCTGCTGAGCCAAGGTTGAGGCGGCTCAGACCAAGTTCTTCACATCTGACGAGAAACTTGGGAAGCCGAAGATGGTTTCCTTTATCTGCGTTGCCGTGATGTCGAATTTCATCGCCAAGGCGAACATGTGAATCAGATCCTCGGCATGATGCCCGATCATGTGGGCGCCGACGATCTGGTCACTGCCCTTATCTACCAGCACCTTGGCCCAGGCCGCCACCTCGCCGTAGGTCTTCGCCGAGAACCAGCCCGTCATGTCATTGACGCGCACATGCACGTCCACACCTTGCGCGGTCGCCTCCTCCTCGGTCAGCCCGAGGCTGGCCAGCGCCGGCACCGTATAGACCGCCTGCGGGATGCCGCGATAGTCGGGCTTGTGCTGCGGTCCTTCGACAATGTTCTGGCCGACAAGTCTGCCTTCATACGTCGCGATCGGCGATAATTGGGCCGAGTGCACCAGCGCGTCGCCGGCGACCCATACCGCTGGATTCGAGGTTGAGCGCAGATGATCGTCCACCGCGACCCGGACACCGTCGTGTTCGACGTTGCCCGCTGCGAGATCGAGCGTGTCCACGTTGGCGACCCGTCCGGCACCATTCACCACACGATCGGCCGTCACGCTTTGGGCTTGCCCACCATGGCTGAAATGAACCGTAAGCCGGCCGTCGCCGCGACGCTCGACGGCCTCGACACTGACGTCCGTCTTGATTGTCACACCGAGACCCTCGGTGACCCGATGCACCTCGGCAACCGCGTCCGCATCCATGCGCGGCAGCAATCTCGGCAGTGCCTCGAGAATTGTTACCTTGGCCCCGGCGCGGGCATAAACATGGCTGAATTCCAGTGCAATCACGCCGCCGCCGATGAACGTCACCGCGGCCGGCAACTCACGCTCCGACAGCACCTCATCGGAAGTGATCAGATATTCGGCGCCGGGGAAGGGCAAGGCGCGAGGCTTTGAGCCCGTCGCAATGACGATATCGCTCGCCTCGATGATGTCGTCGCCCACCTGCAGCGTATTCGGGCCGGCGAACCGCGCCGCGCCATAGAGCGCTTCGCCGCGCTTCTTGGCCACGCCTTCCATGGCACCGGGAATGAAATCGATCATGCTCTTTTCGCGGTCGATCAGCTTGCCCCAATCCAGTTTCGCCGGGCCGACCTCGATGCCATGCACTGGGGCCAGCTCGATCTCATGCAGCGCGTGGGCGGCCGCGACCAACACCTTCTTCGGCGTGCAGCCGCGATTAGGGCAGGTTCCGCCGAAATCTCTTTCCTCGATGATGGCGAGCGATTTGCCTGCCTCATGGGTCACCGCGGACACGCCGAAGCCGGCATTGCCCCCGCCGATGATTGCCACGTCCACGCGCTTGGTGCTCATGAAGATCTCCTGTTCTGCGGCGTTTCCCGCTCGGTACACCGGTGAGTTGGCCGAGCTTTTCGTGAAGGCAAACAGTTTGCCGCACCGCCGGCATCAATCATGCTCACATTCTCTGGAGCATGAAAATGAGTTCGCACCTGCCGATGATCTGGCCTCGGCCATGGCGATGGGCTAGGAAAGTAGCCCTAAGGCTTGCCGGAGAGATATCTCATGACGGAACAAACGGTGCCGGCGCGCGGCGCGGTTATCGGCTGCGGCTTTTTTGCCGCCAATCACTTGGCCGCATGGCGCGATATTACCGGCGCGAACGTCATCGCCACCTGCGACCTGGATCGCCAAAAGGCTGAGCTTGGAGCCGAATTGGTTGGTGGTGCCAAGGCCTATACGGATCTCGCTGAAATGCTGCGATCCGAGCAGCTGGATTTCGTCGATATCGTCACCACCATGGAGACCCATGAGGCAATCATCGATCAGTGCGCCGAACACGCTGTGCCGGCCATCATCCAGAAGCCCCTGGCGCCCGACCTTGCGGGTGCCATCCGCATCGTCGAACGCATGGCCGCCGCCGGCGTCCCCCTGATGATCCATGAGAATTTCCGCTTTCAACGGCCCATACGGGAGGTTTGGCAGACGCTTCGGCGAGGGGCGATTGGCCGGCCGGTCTACGCCGAGATCCAGTTTCGGACCAATCACGACATTTATGCCAAGCAACCGTATTTGGCCGAGACCGAACGGCTGATTATCAGCGACGTCGGCGTCCACGTCCTCGACGTCGCGAGGTTTCTGCTCGGCGAAGCCACGACTTTGTATTGCCGGGCGGCCTCCATCCGGCCTGGCATTCGCGGTGAGGATATGATGTCCGCGGTGCTCGGTCATGCGAACGGCGCCACCAGCATCGTCGCCGCCTGTTACCAGAGCAAACGCCCGCAAGAGATCTTCCCGCAATGCCTCATTACCGTCGAGGGCACCGCGGGCAGCATCGAACTCCGCCCCGACTATGAGATGGTTGTCAGGAGCGGCGATGAGGTCACCCGTCATGACGTGAACCCAACGCCGTTGGATTGGGCCGAACCGCCCTGGCACGCCGTCCAGGAAAGTGTCTTACGAGTCAATGAGCACTGGTTGCAGTGCCTAGGCGAGGGCAAGACGCCGGAGACCTCCGGCTTCGACAATCTGAAGACATTTCGTCTTGTTGAGGCGGCCTATCGGTCCGTTGAGAACGGCCATGCCGTGGACCCCACTACCTTCGCCACGATCCCCGAGGATCCCGCGTTGAAAGGGCGGCTTACGCCCGGCTGAGGTCGACGCGACGCTACCGCCCGCCGGTCTGACCTTGTACTATCCCCCTGTTCTTACAGGAAATGACAGGGTGGGAGACGCCATGAAGGCGGCGGTAATAGAGCAGCAAGGCGGGGCCGAAAATATCGTCTACCGCGATTGGCCCGATCCCCAGCCGGGGCCGGGCGAAGTCCTGGTCCGGGTCAAGGCCTGTGGCCTCAATCACCTGGACATCTTTGTTCGCCGCGGCATGCCGGGGCTGCCGGTTCCCATGCCTTTCATATCGGGCGGCGACATTGCCGGCATCATCGAAGCCGTCGGCGACGGCGTGGACGGCCTGAAGGTCGGCGCGCGGGTACTTTTGAACCCCTCGACGCCGGCCGGCATGATGGGCGAAGAGATTCAGGGTGGGCTGGCTGAGTTGGCAAGCTGCCCCGCCAGCCATGTCGTGCGCATCCCGTCCGGGGTTACTTTCGAGCAGGCAGCCTGCCTGCCGGTTGCCTATGGCACCGCACGGCGCATGCTGCATACCCGCGCGAAGTTGCAGCGGGACCAGACCGTTCTTGTGCTCGGCGCCAGCGGCGGCGTCGGCAACGCGGCGGTGCAGATCGCCAAGGGGATCGGCGCCCAGGTGATCGCCTGCGCCGGCTCCGACGAGAAGTGTCAGCGCCTGACCCAGATCGGCGCCGATCATGTCATCAACTATAATGAGCAGGACTTCAGCCGCGAAACATGGCGGCTGACCGGCAAGCAAGGCGTCGATGTTGTCGTTAACTTCACCGGCGGCGACAGCTGGGTCCCGTCACTGCGCACCTTGCGCAATCAGGGCCGTCTTGTCACCTGCGGCGCCACGGCCGGTTTCGATCCGCAGACCGATATCCGCTACATTTGGGTCCGTGAGCTTGAGATCCTCGGCTCCAATGGCTGGACAACGGAAGATATCGCCGCGTTGCTCGATGACGTTGCCAATCGCCGGCTCGAACCCATCATCAGTCATGTTTTCCCCCTTGAGCAAGCCCGCGCGGCGGAGGAACTGATGGAGGCGCGGGGGATCTTCGGCAAGATCCTGCTGCTGCCATGAACGGCGACATGACCGTCGACGATCTCCAGCGCTGGATCGATCAATCGCCATATCATCGTACACTCGGTATCACGGTGGACAGCGTCGACGTCGCCGCCGGAGAAGTGGCGCTGCAGTTGCCTTTTAGTGAGGACTTGCGCCGCTCCGATGACGCCCGGGAGATTCACGGCGGTGCCACCGCCGCCCTGATCGACATCGCCGGCGATTTCGCACTGGCGGTAGCCATTGGTCACACGACACCCACGATCAACATGCGCGTCGACTATCTGCGCATGGCGCGAGGCACCGCGCTGACGGCCACCGCGCGGGTCGTCAAGGCGGGGCGCAGCGTCGGCTTCGTCGACATTTCCGTGACCGACGACGACGGTCGTCAAGTCGCCATCGGCCGTTGCAACTACAGCACCCGCCGCGACTAGGCGATGAACTCGATAATGGCGCCCTCGGCCTGATCCGGCGTCACCCAGATTGTCTTGCCGCCCGCGCCCTCGTGACACGGCACGCCGCTTTCAGCCAGGCAATTTCTCGTGGTCTGAAGATCGCTGACTTGAAAGCGCACGGCCGCGAACCACGGTGAGGCGGCTGGCGCCACCCCTGGGAACCGCGCCCCAAGCAAGGCCGCGTCGACGAGTTCGACCGTCCCAACCTTCAGCGGGAAACTGATACCGCCGTCATCGCCTGTCGTCGGCGCCGACCCGATCAACTTGGCGAACCGCGCAGCTGTCTGCTCCGGCTGGGGCGTGCAGACAATCGCCGCCGCAAGTCCGGTCACCCCGTTTGGGTGTTCGAGCAGATCCGGCTGCCACAGCACTTCTCGGGTGGCATGTTCGATAAAGAACATCTCCGCCTCCGGGAACAACTCGTCCGCTAGATAGACGATGCGAAACAGCCCGGGTTCGGTGCCGTCTCCAACCGGAACCTCCCGGTGCAGTTCCATCATCGGCTGCACGCCGTCCAGTCGGCTGCTTAGCGTCGCGCCGAGCCGCGCCGAATCGTCGTTGCCGATCGCCAGCAGATGCAGACCGTGATAACGCGCCAGTCGCTCGTCGATATGGACATGGTGCAGGGCCGGATCGGTGATTCCGATAATCTCGAAATAACCCTGGTCAAACATCGCGCAGCGATTCCCCGAACCCCACGCCACCACCGGGCCACCCGGCTCGATCGCGGCTTTGTGCGAGCTTTGCTGGGTTAGTTGGAAACCCAGGCGGTCATAAACGCCGCGTGCTGCGTCAAGGTCGGCGACGACGACGCCGACATGGTCGAGATGCAGGCCAAAATCGGTCATCGTTATTCCACCTCCGCAAACACTGTGCCGAACTGTTCTTTAAGTCGGGCCTGCACGATATTCCGGTCGACCTTGCCCACGCCGCTCAGCGGCATCTCGGTAACCACCTGAATACGCCGGGGATGGGCGTAGGCGGGTCCATTCTCAAGGCAATATTTCTTCAAGTCCGCTTCCGTGGCCTGCCCACCCTCCGCCAGCAGCGCCATGGCCACGGGGACATTGCCCTTGATCGCGTGCGGCACCGCCACGACCGAGGCGTCATAGACATCGGGGTGGGTGATCAGCAGGTTCTCGACTTCTTTCGGATAGATATTCTCGCCGCCGCAATTGAACATGTCATCGGTGCGCCCGCGAAAATAGTAGAAGCCTTCGGCATCCAGGTGAAATAGATCGCCGGTGGCCAGCCAGCCATCCTTGATCCGCTTGGCATTGACCTCCGGCAGGTTGTAGTAGCCCGGTGTCACTCCGGGGTTGCGTACCCACAACTCACCATCATGGGGATCTTCTTGGCCGTCCGGTCCGATCAGTTTGATCTCACCTTCCGGCCAGGCCACGCCGCAGCTGCCGAACGGCACTTTGCGACCATCCGTCGGTGTCCCGATCATCACCGGCCCGCCCTCCGTTAGGCCGTAGGACTCGCCAACGCCGACTTGGAAGGCTTCCTCGACCGCCCGCATCAACTCCTCCTGCACCGGGGCTGAACCCAGCTTGAGTCCTTTGAGCGCCGAGAAATCGAGACTCTCAATCAAGTCGCGTTCTTGCAGCAACAATGTGAACACCGCCGGTACCGAGCCCGCATGGGTGCAGCGATACTCCGACAGAGCCGTCAGGAATCGCCGCGGCTCGAAATTCGGTAGCAGGACGACCGAGCCGCCGCAATGCAGCATCGGCTTGATGGCGCCGGCCATGGCGTTCTTGTGATACAACGGCACGGCGGCGAGGGCGCTGTCTTCGTCGGTGCTTGGCCAGTATTTCTGCACCGCCCGGATCCACCAAAGCTGCCCGGCATGGGTCAGCACGACCCCTTTCGGCCGCCCTGTGGAGCCGGAGGTATAGGGCTGGAACGACGGATGATCGTCGGCCAGCTCCGGCGGGTCGAAATCCGCGTCCGCGTCCATCAGAGCCGGCTCATAGGATTGCCAGCCCGCCGGTACGGGATCGAACGCAAATCGGTGCGGCAAGCCGGCCCGGTTCACCACGTCGACGATAACCGGGTTGCAGGAGGGCTCCACGAACGCCGCCTTACAGCCCGCATCCCTGATCGTGTAGTCGAGCACATCGGCGCCGAGCTTGATATTGAGCGGGACCGGGACCACGCCAGCCCGCATCGCGCCATACATGATCTCGACAAACTCAAACCGGTTGCCGATCGCCATCGCCATGCGGTCACCGGGCACCAAGCCCATAGCGCTGATCAGTGAGGCGAAGCGGTTTAGTCGGTCTTCCAACTCGCGATAGCGCACGTCTCGCGGCGGCTCTTGGCTTAGATCGGTGATCGCGATGTTGTCGGGCACCCGCGTCACCGGCGCGCTGCACCAATACCCCATGTTATTCTCGGTCCGACTCATACCATCCGCCCTGTTGTCCTCATCCTCACGACCGTCTTACGCAATCGCTTGTTCTGCTGCCGCGCCTTCGCCGGCGATCCGTCCACCCACAAAACACTCTGCCAGATTGCCACCAGACATGTAGAGATGGCCGAACACGCTGCCCAACTCGCCGGCCGCATAGAGCCGCGGTATCGGCGCGCCGTAGGCGTCGACAATGCGCTGCTGCGCGTCATGCACAGGGCCGCCTTGTGTGTTGGACACTACCGGCCAAACCTGCGCGAAGGTGAAGGGCGGTTTTCGAATCGCCACCATGCTCGACGGCGGTCTGCCATGATCCGCGTCGTGCCCGCCCGCGCAGTCCTGGTTCCAGCGCTCCAGGCTCCGTACCAGTCTATCTTCCGAAACTTGCATCGCCGCCGCCAGCGCACCGACGCTCGGCGCCTGCTGTAGGATGCCGCTGTCGATCTCCGCTTGGTTGTCGCCGCTCCAGTCGCAGCGCAGCCCCCGCTCATGATAGGTCGGCCGCCCCAGCGAATACAGCCGCCGGCCGTCGTCGTCGACCACCAGCCAGGCCGGGATCGCCGAATAGCTTTGGCTTTCCGGATGGAATCGCTCCATGCCGCGGGCGCCTGTGTCCTGCAAATAGGGTTCGTACTCGTTCATGAACCGCCGCCCGATGCGGTCCAGCAGGATCCATGGCATCCGCACGTCGCCGCGCGGCCCTTCGCCCGGCAGCCAGTCGGGCAGGCGTTTGGTCCGGATCGCGAACGGATAGTCGCGATCCACATGGCGAAAACCGTAAGAGCCGTGATAGTGCCACATATGCCAAAGCGCGGCGCCGAGATCCTGGGCCATGCGAATCCCATCGCCGGTGTTGCCGCGAAAGGCGGCGCTGAAGACTGGCTTGGCCTGCCAATACTGCACCTGCAAGGCGGCACTGCCTTCGAAGCCGCCGCAAGCGAGCACGACACCTCGGCGCGCCTGTATGCTGCGCCCGCCGGCGACCAGGCCAACGACATTCCCCGACCCGTCGGTGATCAGTCGTTCCGCGGCAGTCTCAAGTTGCGGTGCAATCCCCCGGGCCGCCAGATTGTCGGCCATCACTTTGAACAGCATCGCGCCCGCCGGTGAACCCCGCACCTGCGGGAAGGCGGTGCCGGCGTCGAAACCGGGTACATCGTCAATATAGACGAAGCCGAAGCTGTCATGCCCCGGCAGCGGATAGTTCGCGGTCGCCGCACGCTCGCTGACGACAGCGCCGTTGACCTCAGCCAGTTTCCGAACGCCATCGGCTAACCGACTCATTCCATGAGCCAAAGTGGCCAGTACCGATTGCTCCGCCGTGCCGCCGTTCGTTGCGGTCAGGTAGTCCAGCGCCGCCATCTCGTCATAACAGATCCGCAGCCCGCCGGCCGAACAGATTGAGATCCCGCCCGGGTCCGGCATCTTCTCCAGCACCAAAACATGTGCGCCGGCATCATGCGCGGCGATCGCCGCCATCGCGCCGGCATAGCCGCAACCGACGACCACCACGTCGCAGCTTTCATCCCAGTGTGCCGGCTGAGCGGGTCTAACCATCCGGCGCAAACACCGTCCGCAGCCCATCCACCAACTCGCCGGCCATGGCGGCCAGAATCGCTTCACCCTTTTCCGCGGTGGCCAGGCTGGGATCGCCCCGCACACCAGTGGCACTAAAATCAGCGCCGGAGGTAGGATCGCCGCTAAACACGGTCGGTTGATAGAACACCGTCTCCGCGCTCTCCCGCGCGTTGCCGTAGTCCTCGACCGCGCGGTCCATCTGCACCAGTTCCGGCGCAATCCGCAGGATCATCGAAGTTTCGGATTCGTCGCCATGCCCGCCGAGTTTCTGGGTCAAGCCGGCACCGGCCCCCCGGCCCAGGGCGCGGATATCCGCGGTGTGGATTCGCACGCCGGTCTCTTCATACAGATCGCGAACGACGATGCGCAGCGGCGCCTCTGTCGACACGCCAGTGTTGACCACGGCCAAGCGCAGTACGCCTTGGGCGATCAGGCCGTTGAGAATTTCATGCAACAGAATTTGAAAACCGTCCGAACTAAGATGCTGGCTGCCGGGATAGTGGCGGAATGCCGGGTAGTAGCCGAAACAGACCACCGGCGCGATCAACACCGGCAACTGCGCGGCCACCCGGTTGCACAGCGCGCGGGCCAACAGATAATCCGTCTTCAAGGGCAGGTGATGGCCATGTTCCTTCGCCACCGCGCCGATCGGCACCAGCACGGTCGCCCCATCTTCGATCCGCCGTGCCGCCTCCGGCCAGGTAAGGTTTTCCAGCCAGGCTTCTTCGATCTCGCCCATCTACAGCCAGCGTTCTAGGAAGCGCCTGACATCGGCGCTCCAAATCATCGTGCCGGTCCGTTCGAAAAAATGACCCTCATCCTTGCTGAGGCCGAAAGCGGGGTAGACCCGCGCCTCGAAGACCTTGTCCGTCTTACCCAGCGCCTCCGCCAGCTCCCGCGTTGGCGCGGCGCTGTAGTCGTTCTCGGCCTGGATAAAGAAGATCGGCTGGGTCAGCGCCGCCGCCGCCCGCTTCATTAACGCCCGCAAATCTGGTGTTTGTTCCCAATTCATCGCCGCGCCGGCGAATTCCACCGCGCATCTGAAGCGGTCGCATTTGGCCGCCGCCAACAGGGTGTTGGTGCCGCCGAAGGAACTGCCCATCACCCCAACATGGTCGGCCTTGATTTCCGGCAAGGCCTGCACATGGTCCAGCGCCGCCACCACGTCGTTACTTTCTGCGTCGAGACGTTCGGCGATCTGGGCGTCGTATTCCGCTGTACCGAAGTCGGCACTCACATCGTCACGCCAGGGGGTCCCCGGTGAGTTGCCGTAGCCTCGGCGATGGGGCAGGAACGACGCGACGCCCCAACTCATCAATGTCGCCGCGACGGTAGGGCGGCAGATATCCTGCGTACCCTGAAAGACCCCGCTGCCATGATTGGTGATCATGCAGGGGAAGGGACCGTCGCCGGGGGGCAGGTAGAGAAATCCTGCCAATTCGAGGGCTGCACTACGGAACCGCACTTCCCGCGGCACAATTGGTACGTCGCGCAGGTTGACATCGCCGATCCAATCCCGCGTCGCTTCTCGCTGTATCAGGTGGCGTTCGAATTTCTCCACCGCCTCGCCCATTTCCACCCGCACCTGTTCGAAGTCGGCGCTGGCGCCGCGTGCCGCCATATCCTTGGCATTGTCGTCGAGACTGGCAAACGCGCACTCCCATTGCACGTCCGGCCCTTCGCCCGCCGGATCGGACTTCACATAGATTGTCCCGGCCGGCAGACCCAACTCGATCCGGACCTCCGATGCCCGCTGCCTGATCCGGCGGACATCGTCGAGCCGCCCCGGTTTCGCAAAATAGTTCGTCCGCTCAACAAACATGATCAATCGCCTTGTTCCGTCGTCTCGCCTGGGAAATGGCAGCGCGCCCAGCGTCGCGGTGCGATCTCGCGGAATGCCGGAGCCTTAGCCCTGCACTCGTCGCGCGCGATCGGGCAGCGGGTGTGAAAGAAACAACCCGAGGGCGGGTCTATCGGGCTCGGAATTTCCCCCGATAGCGGTTCGTGTCGGGCCATCGCATCGGGATCGGGTTCAGGCACCGCCGAGATCAAGGCATCGGTATAGGGGTGCAACGGTCGTGAAAACAGATCGTCTTCGCTAGCCAACTCCACGACTTGCCCCAGATACATCACCGCGATCCGGTGCGAGATATGGCGCACCACCCCGAGATTGTGGGAGATAAACACCAGCGTAAGTTGGAACTCCTGCTGGATCTCCCGCAGCAGGTTGAGGATCTGCGCTTGGATCGACACATCGAGTGCCGACACCGCTTCGTCGCATAGGATCAGCCGCGGCTTTACCGCCAGGGCCCGGGCGATACCGATACGCTGGCGCTGGCCCCCACTGAAGGCGTGCGGATAGCGCGTCATCATCTCCGCCGGTAACCCGACGATCTCCATGACCTCCTCCACCCGGTCGACGCTCTCCTTCTTGCTGAAGCCGAAATTACTCAGCGGCTCGCCGATGATGTCGCGCACCCGCATGCGTGGGTTGAGCGATGAGTAAGGATCTTGGAAGACGACTTGGATATGCTCCCGCAACGGCCGCATCTCCGGTTCCGACAAATGCGTGATGTCGGCCCCATCGAAGATCACCCGCCCGGCGCTCGGCTCCAGCAACCGTAGGATCAAGCGCCCGAGCGTCGTCTTACCGCAACCGCTCTCACCAACAATGCCCAATGTCTCGCCCGGCCATACGTCCAGACTGACATCGCTTACCGCCCGCAACTTGCGCCGTGCGCTGCCAAAGCCGCCCGACCGGACCGCGAAATCCTTGGTCAACCCGTCGACGCGCAGCAAGGCATCGGCGGTCATGCCGGCAGCGCCGACAGCAGGCCGGAGTCTCCTGACCGCCAACAGCGCGACCGCTGGCCGACACCGGTAATCTCCAGCGGCGGCGTTTCTTGGCGACACTGATCGATCGCATCCGGGCAACGCGGATTGAACCGGCAACCTGATGGAAAATTCCCCGGCGTTGGTGTGGCACCGCCGATGGCGTCCAACTTGTCCCGCCGCTCTTGTACCCGCGGGATAGACCGCAACAACAGCCGCGTGTAGGGATGTTTCGGCGCCGCGAACAACTCGCGCACCGGCGCCTCTTCGACGATCTGGCCGGCATACATCACGATGACCCGATCGGCCATCTTGGCGATCACGCCCATGTCGTGGGTAATCATCAGCACCGCGGACTGAAACCGGGCGCGCAGATCGCGCATGAGCTGCAGTATCTGTGCTTGAATTGTAACGTCGAGCGCGGTCGTCGGTTCATCGGCGATCAGCAACTTAGGCTGGCAGGCCATCGCCATGGCGATCATCACCCGCTGCCTCATACCGCCCGAGAGCTGGTGCGGATAATCATTCACTCGCGACTCTGCCGAGGGGATGCCCACCAGCGCCATTAGCTCGGCCGCTTGCGCCATGGCATCTCGCCGCGAGGTGCCGAAATGCTCCATCAGAACTTCGGCGATCTGAAAGCCGACGGTATAGACCGGATTGAGACTGGTCATCGGCTCCTGAAAAATCATCGAAATCTCGCGGCCGCGCACCGCCAGCATTTGTTGCCGGGAGAAATCGGTGAGTTGCCGGCCCTCCAACTGAATCCGCCCGGCGTCGATGGCACCCTCGTTGCCCAGCAACTGCATGAGTGCCAGCGCGGTGACCGACTTGCCGGAACCGCTTTCGCCGACGAGACCAACGACCTCACCATGATTGATCGAAAAAGTAACGTCTTCGACAACCCGCAGTCGCCCACGCAAGGTGGCGAAAGAGACGGTCAGCCCGTCGGCCTCGAGCAGCGGCGCGTCCGCAGTCTTCGGCGCGCTCTGCTTAGCCTGCCGGTCGTCCCCGATAACCTCCGTCATCTGTCTCGAATCCGCGGGTCGAGCAGGTCCCGCATGCCGTCACCCAGCAGATTGAAGCCGATGATGGTGATTCCCAAGGCCAGGCTGCTGAACAGGGAGAGATAGGGTTCCGTGCGCAAGGACACCAGACCGTCGCGGATCATGCCGCCCCAAGTCGGCTCCGGCTCCTGCACGCCGATCCCCAGAAAACTCAGGGTCGCCTCCGCCATGATAATGAAGCCGACCCCGATCGACGCCCGCACGATAATCGGCGCCACGATATTGGGTAGCAGATGGCGAATGAGGATGCGATGCGGCCGGGTGCCGCTGGCAATCGCCGCGTCCACGAACAACTCGCTCTTCCAGGACAGCACCAGGGATCGGGTCAGCCGCGCGATGCCGGGCCACCAAACCAGCGACAGCGCGATAATCACCGTCAGCTTGCCCGGGCCCATCACGGCAGCCACCAAAATCGCCAAGATCAGCTCGGGGAAGGCGAAGATGATATCGACGACACGCATGATCAGCGTGTCCGTCCAGCCGCCGAAATAGCCGGCGATCATACCCATCGCCGTTCCGAAAGTGAGCGTGATCGCCAGCACCGAGATGGCCACCAGCAGCGACACCCGCGCCCCGACGATCACCCGGCTCAGGATATCCCGGCCCAGCGCGTCGCCGCCGAGCAAATTATCTCCCGTCGGCGGCGACCACACCGCGAGCATGTTGATGCTCTCGAAGTCCCGTGGTGCCAAGGCCGGTGCGAAAACCGCCGTCAGCGTAACCAGCGCCACGATGATGGCACCCGACACCGCGTTTCGATTGCGCCGAAAGCGCAGCCAGAAATCGGACTTGGCGCCGCGGCGCAGCCAGGCGAGTAGATCTCCCAGATGACCGCGGCCGCGCGGGCGTTCCTGGCCGATCGCGGTCATGCCGCGTCACCGCCGAAACGAATGCGCGGATCGATCAGGCCATACAACAAATCGACCACCAGATTGATTCCGGAATAGAAGGCGGTGAAGAGCAGCACGATGGCCATGGTCACCGGATAGTCGCGGGCGAATACCGATTGGATCGCCATGCTGCCCAACCCTGGAATATTGAAGATGGTTTCGATAACGAAGGTGCCGCTCAGCAAGCCGCCGAAGATGATCCCGATGGTCGTCAGCAGCGGCACCAGCGTATTCCGCAAGGCGTGACGGTAGGTCACCAGGTGATCGCGCAGGCCCTTGGCCCGCGCGGTACGGATATAGTCCTGCTGCAGCACCTCCAGCATGTAGGTGCGGCTCAATCTGGCGATGTAAGCGGTCGGCGGCACCGCGAGAATCACGACTGGCAGTACGGCCTGCTGGAAGCTACCCCAGCCGGCCACCGGAACTACATTGAGTTTGATCGCGAAAAGGAAAACCAAGAACGCCGCCATGGCGAAATTCGGAATGGAGATACCGGCCACCAACACCAGAATGACGGCAGTATCCGCCAGGGTATCGCGACGCAGGGCGGCGAAAGTGCCAAGCACGATCCCCAACGGCACCGCGATGGTCAGCGCCGCGATGGCGAGCACCGGGCTGATCAGCAGCCCCGTCTTGATCACGTCGATAACCGGCACGTTGGCAAAGCGAAACGACAGCCCGAAATCGCCGGTGAAAATGCCTTGTATGTAGGTGACGAACTGCTCGAAGAGCGGCCGGTCGAGGCCGTAATCGGCCCGCAACCGCGCTTCCAGCACCGGGTCACCCGACTGATCGCTAAGCAGGATCAGGATCGGGTCACCGGGCACGAATTGGTTGGCGATGAAGGTGAGGACGACCGCGATGAACAGTACCGGAACCAGCCCGAAAACCCGCCGGATTGCGTACAAGCCCACTTGGAAACGTCCTCTCCCTCAAGCGCCGGAGATGTCGACGATTAGTTGATCTTCACCTCGTTGAACGGCAGGAAACGGAACGGCGTCAAATGCACATCCTGGACATTTGGCTTCACCGCTGAGACCTGCATGCGAACCGTGGTCGGGCAGGTGCCCCAGTCGTTCAGCAGAATCTGCTCCGCTTCCTGGTAAAGCGCGTAGCGGGCATCGTTGTCTGCGGTCGTCCGAGACTGGTCGATCAACGTGTCGAACTGGTCATTCTGCCAGCGCGAACGGTTGTAGACGCTCGGGCCGTACCAGACATCCGAGAGGAAGTACAAGCCGTCCGGGTACCCGGCGGTCCAGCCCCATGGGAAGAACGGTACCTCGCCCGCGTTCATCTTCTTGATATGGCTGCCGCGTTCAACAACTTCGACCTCGACAGGCATGCCAAGCACAGTTTTCAGTTGGTTGGCAAAGTAGGCGAGCTGATCTTTCCGCGGCGCTGTACTGGTCACCTTGATCGGCGGCAGGCCTTCGCCATTGGGGTATCCGGCCTCGGCCAACAAGGCCTTCGCCCGTTCTGGATCGTACGGGATCGGCTTAAGGTTGGGATTATATCCGGCAACGCCTTCGGTGATCTGTCCATACAGCGGGAACGCAGCGCCGCCGAACAGGCCTTGCACCATCGCGTCCCGATCCAGCGCGATGCACACCGCCTCACGGACACGAACATCCTTGAACGGCTCATACTGAGTCTGATTCATCCCCAAATACTGAATTTGTGCCGCCGGGACCAGGTTCAATTCGTCCTTGAACCGGTCATCGCGTAGCACCCGCCGGCCGGCCTGCGCGTCCACATAGATGAGGTCGAGTTCGCCCGCCTCATACATCGAGATCGCCGTATCGTCACTCGGTACGATCAGGAAGTTGACCTCCTCGACGAATGGGCCGTTGCCCCAATAGTCATCATGTGCCGCCAAGCGTACATTCTGGCCGCGGTTCCACTCGACGAACTTGAACGGGCCGGTGCCCGCCGAAGCCTTGCTCGCCCAGTCCGCTCCATGCTCTTCGACGATGCCGCTGTCCATGAACCAAATCGGATAGATCGGGAACAGCACGTCGGATTTATCGAAACGCACGTCGATTGTGTGATCATCGACGATGGTCACGCCCGCAAGGTCCGTCGTCTTACCGTCCTTGACATCCTGTGAACCGACCACGGCGTCAAGATATTGCACGTTGAGGCCGCCTTTGTTGCCCGGCAGCAGCAGCTGCTCAAGGGTCCACTTGACGTCCTTGGCGGTGAAGTCGCGCCCGCTGTGGAATTTCACACCCTGGCGGAGGGTGAAACGCCACCCGAGGTTGTCGTCATGGGCTTCCCAGCTTTCTGCGAGCTCAGGGACAATGTTCCCGTCCTTGTCGATCCCGGTGAAGGCTTCGTAGATACCCTCCATAACATCGCCGGCGATGAGCTCTGAGAAGGTGATTGGGTCGACCATTGCCGGGTCGGCGAGAATGTTCGTCCGCAGGGTCTGCGCGTATGAGCTGCTCGAGGCAAGCAATGCTGCACCTACGGCGACGGTCGCCAGCGTCCCGCGCAAACCAAATCCGATTTTGGGCATATTCCTGGTCTCCTCCGTGTAAAATCTGCTTTTCGTTATTGTCTTAGTCCAGCCTCATTAGGCCCCGCTGCCAGAGCGGTCGCAGGGTCCGACACGACGATTTTCTCCCCGGCTGGCCTTGGTGGCCAGCGAGACTTGCGAGGCGATAGCCCGCAATGGCGGCACCTCTGAGGAGGTTGGCACAACGCGTCGGTTATTGGCCAATCACATATACTTCCATACTTGTCCTGCCCTGAGAAGTCACGCTACAGCGACCAATTTGGTCCCAATCCGGCGGTCTCGAAGACGCCCGATATTGGTCAATTTGCCGAGACTTGGCCAGCGGTGTCGGCGACGGTCGCCACGACCCCCTCGGCCAGCATCCGCCGCAATGCCTCGGTCACGGCGGAAACAAAGGGCTGCGCTGCGGCAAGGTCCTCACCGAACACGTCCTTGAGAGCGAGATAGTCAGCCGCCAGGCGACCGGCGTCGCGGCCGGCGCGCTTGTTGATGGCGCCGAACCGGTCGGCCAACGGATCCATGACCTCGATCGTATTGCCGCGCTCGTCCACCCCCATCGCATAGCGAATCCAGCCGGCGACCGCCACGGCCAGCAGATCGACCGATCTGCCGGCGATGAGTTGGTCGCGGACCGATCCCAACAGCCTTTGCGGCAGCTTCTGCGAGCCGTCCATGGCGATTTGATAGGTTCGATGGCCTAGGGTCGGGTTACGATACCGCTCCAGCAGGGTCTCCTGATAGGCATCAAGATCCACCCCGACGGGCGCCCGCAAGGTAGGGGAGATTTCCTCGTCCAGCATACGCCGGACAAACCGCACCAGAGGCCCATCTGTCATCGCCGCATCGATCGACTCATGCCCGCACAGATACCCCAGATAGGCCAGTGTCGAGTGACTGCCGTTCAGCAAGCGCAGCTTCATCAGCTCATAGGGCGCGACGTCGCTCACCAATTCGGCGCCGACCTCTCCCCAGGCCGGCCGGCCGGCGCAGAAATCATCCTCGATCACCCACTGGCTGAACGGCTCTGCTGCCACCGGCCAGGCGTCCTCCAACCCAAGCTGGTCCGCCACCAACTGCCGCAACGCGTCCGTTGTCGCCGGTACGATTCGGTCCACCATGGTCGACGGAAACGACACATGCTCGGCGATCCAACGCGCCAGGCCGCCGTCGACCGCCTCGGCAAACGCTGTTACCAGCTGCCGCGCCGTTTCTCCATTGGCCGGCAGGTTGTCGCAGCTCATCACCGTGAAGGGGCGGCTGCCTTCGCCCGAACCGGTGTCTCGGCGCGCCGCCAAGGCCCGTACGATCACCCCGACCGCACTCCGCGGCGCCTGTGGATCACGCAGATCCGCGGCAATATCCGGATGGTCGAAATTCAGCGTCCCATGCGCCGGATCGTGACAATACCCTTTCTCGGTAACGGTCAGCGAGACGATGCGGACCTTCGGATCGACCAACGCGCCCAGCACGGCCGGCCGATCTTCTGGCGCCACCAGGATATCGCGCACCGCGCCGATGACGCGCAGGTCGCAGCCCTGTGGGCCGCGCTGCGCGAGCGTGTAGAGGTAGTCCTGCGGTTTCAGGGCGTCTCTTACGCTCGCGCCGCGCAAGGAAACGCCGCGGATCGCCCAATCGCCGCCCGTCTTGCCGAGCACAGTGTCGGTATAGACGGCCTGATGGGCCCGATGGAAGGCGCCGATACCGAGATGAACGATGCCGACCCCGACCGACTCCCGGTCATATTTCGGTGTTCGGGCCTTTGCGGCCGCCAATTTCTCGGTACATAAGCGCACGATGTCGCCTCCCACTGGCCCCGGCGTGGCGCGGCGGCGGATACTATTCCGGGGCCGCCTTTGGGCACGGCGTGTCCAAAAATCTTGTCACAAAGCTGCAACTGGGTTCTTCTAGCATCCAGCACATACGAGAAACGATCAAAAAGGGCCGCCCCAATGCCGGGCGGCGACACAACGGATCAACCGGAGGAACTATATGCGAAATGAACTCTTGCGCACGGCGGCCGTCTCGGCCGTTCTAGTCGCCACAATGGCAGTTTTCAGCGCGGCTCAGGCCGCTGAGCTGCGCCTGCTCACCTGGTCGGGCTATGCCCCCGACGATGTCGTCGCCCAGTTCGAGGCCGAAACCGGCATCGATGTGGAAGTGACGTTCTCCAACAATGAGGAAATGATCTCAAAACTGCGGGCCACCCGTGGGGCCGGATTTGACCTCGCCCAACCCAGTCAGGATCGCATCGAGGGGCCGCAGGTAGAGTTCGAGATCTACAAGCCCATCGACCTGAGCCAGATCGACACGAGCCTGTTTATCCCGTCGCTGTTGGAAGCCACCAAGGGCAACACCACGGTAGACGGTCAGGTTTACGGCGTGCCTCACGTCTGGGGCACCAGCGGCCTCGTCGTTGACCGCGCCAATGCCGGTGATGTTGCCGACTATGGCGACCTGTGCAACGGCTCCCATGCCGGCAAGGTCAGCATGCGTCTCAAGCGGCCGGTACTTATCGGTTTTGCTTTCTCGATGGGCATGGACCCCTTTGCTGCCTACAGCGATCCGGCCGAATATGAGCAAATCCTCAACAAGGTCGCGGAATCGTTGATCGCCTGCAAGGCCGATGTAAAGGCATTTTGGGAGGGCGGCGATCAGCTCATCTCTTCCATCAGTACCGGTGAAGTCACCGCCGCCATGGCCTGGGATACCGGCGGCTGGAAGTTGAACAACGAGAATCCGGACGTCACCTTCGTCGCCCCGAGTTCGGGGGCTCTCGGTTGGGTCGACAGCTTCGTTCTGCCTGCGCGCGGTGAGAATGATGAAGCCGCCTACAAGTGGATCAACTTCGTCATGCAGCCGGAAATCGCCGCGAAGATCACCGGCGCCGCTGGCAACTTCACCGCGTCCCAGGGCGCTGACGCGTTTGTCTCGGACACGCTCAAGGCCCAATTCAATGACAGCTTCCCTCAAGAGGCCATTGACAACATCAACTGGTATCCGCCGGTCCCGGCGGGACTTGAGGATCTCGAAGGTCGCGTCCTCGATCGCATTCGCGCTTCGGGTTAGGTCTTGGGCGGCCCCGTCTTGGGGCGGGGCCGCCTGCCCACCGCGAGCCTTCCTATATGAGCCCGGCACCGGACCTAGACATTCGCGGCCTTGTGAAACGCTTCGGTCGCTTCACCGCCGTCGAAGATGTCACCTTCACAGTCCCCGAAGGCTCCTTCTTTTCGATCCTGGGTCCGTCTGGCTGCGGCAAAACCACGCTGATGCGGATGATCGCCGGCTTCAGCCGTCCAGACAGCGGTGACATTCTAATCAAGGGAAACTCGACGATCGGCCTGCCGCCCAACCGGGTCGCGGCAAATATGGTCTTCCAGCATTTGGCGTTATTTCCCACCATGTCCGTGGCCGAGAATATCGGCTATGGCTTGCGCCGTAGAGGCCACTCGAAGAGCGAGATCGCCGAGCGGGTGGAACGGATGCTGGAACGGGTCGATCTTGCCGGCTCTGGCCCCAAGCAAATCAACCAGCTTTCCGGCGGTCAGAAGCAGCGTGTCGCCATCGCTCGCTGCCTCGTCCTCGAACCCGCTCTATTGTTGCTCGACGAACCCCTCGGTGCGCTCGACTTGAAGTTGCGCGAACAGATGAAAGTCGAACTCAAGCAGCTCCAGGCCAAGCTCGGCACGACGTTCGTCTATATCACCCATGACCAGTCCGAAGCCCTGGTGATGTCTGACCAGGTCGCGGTAATGAATGCCGGTCGCTTTGAACAGATCGGCACGCCGCAAGATCTCTACTACCGCCCGCTGACCGCGTTCGTCGCTGGCTTTGTCGGCAACAGTAACCGTTGGCGTGGCACCGTCAGCGCCGTGGGCGCGCAAACCCGATATGCCGCCGAGGGCGGCTTCGAGCTGATTGGCCAGGCCGTGTCGGGTTTGTCCGTTGGCCAGCCCGTCGACCTGTTCTTGCGGCCGGAAGCCATCACCTTGAGCCGCGGCACGGATCCCGAGGCCGCCGCCGCTAACGCCTTGGTCGGCAACGTTCAAAGCCTGCTGTTCGATGGCGGCAACAGTATGGCCATTGTTGCCCCCGATCGCGGCGGCGGGTCCATCACCGTTGCCTTGCCGCAGACCGGCGACCTCGCCGACTTGACCCCGGGCGAGCCGGTCCGCCTGAGTTGGAGCGCTGAACAAGTTACCGGTTTCGCCGCCGCGTCGGCCGCATGAGCGTCGCCGCGCTCCCGTCCGAGGGCGCCGGCCGCGCCGGCCTCCGGCTTAGCCTGATCCTGCTGCTCGCACCGGCGCTTTTGTGGTTAGGCTTGCTTATTATTTTGCCGCATATTCAGCTTCTGGCCCTGTCCTTGAAAGTCAAGTTGGGCCCGCGGCTCTATGAAACCGGCCTCACCAACTACACCGAGTTCTTTGCCGAATCGATCTACTGGTCGACCTTGATCCGCACTGCCTTCATTTCGATTGCCGCGACCGCGCTCACCCTGCTGATCGCCTTTCCGGTCGCTTACTACATCGCCAAGATGATCCGCGGCCGCCGCAAGAACCTACTGTTCGTTCTCGCTTTGCTGCCCTTCTGGGTTAGTGAGCTGATCCGCACCCTGGGTTGGATCATTATTCTGCGCGAGACCGGCCTGATCTCCCTTGGCCTGCAATGGCTAGGCCTGATCGATCAACCTGTTGAACTGCTTGGCAATGATGCCGCCATTCTGGTCGGCCTGGTCTACACCTCCATGCTGTTCATGGTGGTGCCGCTGGTCACCGTGCTGGACAGTCTCGACGACACCCTGGTGGAGGCCGGTTATGACCTCGGCGGCAACGGTTTTGCTGTTTTGCGGGAGATTATCATTCCCCACGCCATGCCCGGCATCGTCGCCGGTTGCATCATCGTCTTCATGCTGACGCTGGGCAACATCCTCACCCCGGCTTTGCTCGGCGGTAAGAACAGCCTCTGGTTCACCGACCAGATCTTTCAGAAATTCATTGTCCGGTTCAATTGGGAGCAGGGCGCCGCGTTCGGGTTCCTGCTGTTGATCGTGTCGTCCCTCGTCGTCTGGATCGGGCTGAAAATAACCCGCCAGAGCCTTGCCTCGACGATGACCTAACCGATGCTGACGACGATCCCCCAATCGCGGACCTTCAAGCTCGGCTACGCCCTCTATGTTGCCTTGTTCTTTCTCTACCTGTTCGCGCCCTTGGTCGTCGTCGGGATATTTGCCTTCAACGACAGTCAGTTTCCATCGCCGCCATGGCGCGGCTTCACCCTTGACTGGTTTCTGTCCTCGACCGGCCGCATCGGCATTTTTCATGACGATGGGCTGATCGGCAGCATCGGCACCAGCATCAAGGTGGCGGTCGCCGTGACGATCCTTTCCCTGATCGTCGGCACCATGAACGCCTTCTTGCTCGAGCGCGCGCAATTCCGTGGCAAGAGTTTGCTCTTCACCATGATGCTGTGGCCGTTGGTCATCCCCGGGGTGATTCTGGGCGTGTCGATTCTGCAATTCGCCAGCACCGTGGCCAATGGCCTGGAGGACAGGTTTGGAATCTTCATCGATTTCCTACGTCCCGGCTTGCCACTCGTCGTCTTCGGCCAATTCTCCTTCATTGTCACGATCGCCACGCTGGTGATTGCCGCTCGTTTGCGCAAGTTCGATATGACTTTGGAAGAGGCGGCGCGCGACCTCGGTGCCAGCCGGCTCGGCGCGATCCGTACGGTGACGATGCCTTTTCTCACCCCGGCCCTAATTGGTGCTGGCGTGATTTCCTTCCTCATGTCGTTCGAGAACTTCAACACCACGCTGATGCTCGTCGGCTCCGAGGCGCCGGTCACCATTCGCATGTTCACCCAGATCCGCGACGGCACCACCCCGGTCGTCAATGCCCTCAGCCTGCTGCTGATGCTGGTCATGGCCACCGCCGGCTTTGGCCTGCTGTTGGCCAACCGCGGCGGCGAGGCGCGGCGGGACAGCGGTTGACGCGCCGCCGGATCGAAGTATATACTTAGTATATACTTCGGAGTGGTCTTCAGGGGGCTTGCACCATGCGGAATCAAATATCGAAATGGGGCAACAGCTTGGCCCTGCGGCTGCCAAAGAGCGTGGCCGCCGATGCCCAACTGCGTGAGGGGACCGCAGTGGAGCTTCGCGTCGTCGATGGCGCGCTCGTTGTCCGCCCGGCCCGGCCGAAATATCGTCTCAGCGATCTGTTAGGGGAACACGGGTCGGCCCAGGGATCTGAGTTTGATTGGGGGCGGGCCTCGGGCGAAGAGGCGTGGTGAAGTCGGCGAGGGGTACGGTCTATCAGCCTGACCGGGGCGATTTCGTCTATCTTGATTTTACACCTCACGCGGGGACAGAGCAGGCGGGACGGCGACCCGCGCTCGTGCTCTCACCCTTCGCGTTCAATGTAGGCACCGGGCTGATGCTCGCCTGCCCCATCACCAACCAGGCAAAAGGCGGCGCGTTCGAGGTCGCGGTTCCGAGGGGAGCCAAGATTACCGGCGTTATCCTATCCCACCAGATGCGGTCGCTTGATTGGGTCGTGAGGAACGCCGAGTTTCGCAGCAAGGCTCCCGAGGCCACTGTGCTGGAGGTGCTGGCGCGCATCGAAGCGATACTGCGGATCGACCTGGAACCCTGACTGAATGACGGTCCGACTTTGGACGGCCGGATGGCGCATCTACTGAAAAACAAATGGCCGCCAATGAAAACGAAGCTCCGGCTAGCGGCCATTCGGTGGGCTCTGAAACGGCCGGCGCCGGACAGGATTCCGCTAGCTGGCGCCGGCATTCGGTAAAAGGCGCGGAACTGGCGCCACGCGGCTTGAGAGCGAATGCCATGGCTCCGGCGCTCAGGGTGCTGGTTCGGCACTTCAACGGTGTTTTGCCGCAACCGGCAATCTACCTGGGCGCCGCTCCGCCTAACGGGTCCTTTTGGCCCCTCAATCGAATCCCATTTGCTTACGGCCCCGCGGCGTCAGCATGTCCAGACCGGCCCGCCCGCTGTAGGCCACCTCAAAATCCTCTGCGGCAAAGTCAGGCGCGCTTCGCCCGGTGAGGAATGCCGGCTTTTGCGCTTCCAGATAGCGATCGTTCTTGGCGCATCGCGGTGCCGCGCCGATATACATCACATTGCTGTACCCGGTGCCGCTGTTCCGGTCCTCGACCCCATGCACGACGTCCGGGTGCCACCACACCGTGTCGCCGGGATGGACCGTCGGGATCGTCATCAACCCTTTTAGCAGCGGGCCGTGCCAACGCTCTGAAATCCATAACGAACGCCCCGGAGCGGCATCACAAAGATCGTCCTCCGCCACATCATCCAACAGCGGCCGCAGTAGGATGTATATCATCGCCCGTGTCGAGGGAATGAGCTGAAGCGTGCCGTCGCCGGGGCCTTGCTTGGTCAACGCGGTCCAGCCCTGATAGGTGCGAAAGGCGCTGCAGACGGCCGGCGAGGGGATCTCCTGCACTGCGCTGCGATAGGCGCCGTCGAACGGATCGACCGCTTGCCAATCGCCGGCAAAGGCCGCGCCATAGACGCGCCGGTAGGTCGGATCAAGCCACCGTTCGACCGAGCCGCCATCGACATGGGGCGATAGCCCGAGGCTGGTATCGCCGGGTTCACGGCGGCGCACCCTGTCCGCATAGATGCAGTCCTGATCGGGGTCGAAATGGCGGCCGTTAGGCTCTTGCCACCGCCATAACCGGTTTAGCCACTGCCGGGTCACGGCCATGGTCTCCGATTGCCGCGCTTCGACTTGCGGCCGCGACCAATATATCCCGAAGATCTGCGGTCGGGCGGCCTCCAGGTTGCTGAAATATTTGTCGAGGCTGGGATCCTTGTCGGCTTCGTCGTAACCGTTGCGAGCCAGGTAATCGCCCAACTCATCATTCCAATCGCTGGCTTGTGCCTCGCTGAAAACGCCGCGAATGATCACCGCCCCGCGGCGCCGGATCTGCGTCACGGTTTCCGGCGCCACCCGATCGGCACGGAGCGCTTCGAAAGCGATCTCCGGGATCACTGGCTGTCCCGCAGCTTGCAGGGCAACGATCTCCGCGATCTCCTGTTCCACCGCGTTCGTCACCGCCGCCAGCACCTCGGCCACGTTTGGCAGCGCGCACCGCAGTTCGCGCTTGACCGCCGGGATTGCCTCCTTGGCGCCGTCGATTGTCAGTGGCATGGCCGTTCCTTCCTCGCGTCCTTTTGGCCGGACTTCTATATGTCGGCGTATCCTGATAATGTCTGCCGCCGGGGCGCCGGTAAAGTCGTCGGCAGCAGAACGCCGACGAGCAAACCGGGTCGGCCGAGCCCGCCGCATCGCATACCAACTAAATCGATACTCGATGAACAATTCACCAATCATTGCCGCGCGCGCGCTGATCAAGCGTTATGGCAAGCTCGAGGCGGTCAGGGGCATAGATTTTACTGTCGAGCGCGCCCGCTGCATCGGCCTCCTCGGTCCCAATGGCGCCGGCAAGACGACAACGATGCGCATGGTCTCGGCACTGTCCACGGTCACGGCCGGTGAACTCATGGTCTTCGGTGTGCCCGTGCAGAAAATGAACCGGCAGACCAAGGCGAAAATCGGTCTGGTCCCACAAGAAAACAGTCTCGATCCCGACATTACGGTGCGCGAGAACCTTGAGGTTTATGGCCGCTATTACGGTTTGTCCCGGGCCACGATCGCCGAGCGGGTACCGCGCCTGCTGGAATTCATGCAGCTGGAAAGCAAGACCTCCGCCCGGGTTATGCAGTTGTCCGGTGGCATGAAACGCCGATTGGTTATCGCCCGTGCTCTCATTGGCGACCCGGAATTGATAATCTTGGATGAGCCCACCACCGGCCTCGACCCCCAGGCCCGCGTCCTGATTTGGAAGCAGTTGATGGAGCTCAAGAAGCAGGGCAAGACCCTTTTGCTCACCACCCACTACATGGACGAGGCGCAGCGCCTTTGCGACCGCATCATTGTTATCGACCACGGCGGGATACTCGACGAAGGGACCCCCGAACAGCTGATTGACCGCCATGTCAAAGGCCATGTTTTTGAGGTGCAGAAGCCACTCCCCAACGACTTGGCAGACGGCCGCTGGGATCGGGAGGATATCGGCGACGCCATGCTCTATTATGTTCAGTCGCCGCCTGACATCCTCAGCGAACTTCCAGACGATGCCGTCTACCTTCATCGGCCGGCGAACCTGGAGGACGTGTTCTTGCGGTTGACCGGCCGCAAACTGCGAGAAACATGATGTCTGTCGCCCCCCAAAGCGCAACCTACACCGCCGCCGTCACCTGGCGGCAATATCTGGTCTGGCGCAAGCTGATCTGGTCGTCCCTGGCGACCAACATTGCCAACCCGATCTTGTTTCTATTCGCCTTTGGTTTCGGGCTCGGCCGCTTCATCGACACCATAGAGGGCATGACTTATCTCGCGTTTGTCGTGCCCGGCATGATCGCCTATTCGGCGATGTTCTCCGCGAGTTTCGAGACCACCATCGGCTCCTTCTCGCGCTACTACATGCACCGCACCTGGGACGCCACCCTGGCGACGCCGGTGACGCTCTCTGAACTGCTCTTTGGCGAGGTCGTCTGGGCCGCGGTAAAATCGTTGTTGTCTGCGCTTAGCGTGCTTGTCGTCGGCTGGATATGGGGCGGCATCCCGTCCCTCGGCGGGGCGCTGCTGGCCCTGCCGGTCGTCTTCGTCGCCTCCATCGGCTTTGCTTGTTATGGCTTGGTCGCAACCGCCATGGCCCGTGGCTACGAGTTCTTCAGCTATTTCTTCACTTTCTGGGTGACGCCCATGTTCGTCTTCTCCGGGGTGTTTTTCAGTATTGATCGTTTTCCGCCGGGCGTGCAGGTCATTGCCTGGTTGCTGCCGATGACACACCTGATCGCCGTAATCCGGCCTCTGTCGGCGGGGTTACCGCTCGACTTGAGTTGGACGTTGCTCCATCTCGGCTATCCATTGGCCCTCACGGTGGTGGCTTTTGCCGTCGCCTACCATCGCATCCGGCGGCGCATGTTCGATTAAGGCGCGCAAAGCAATGCCAGTCTGGCTACAAGAATTGTCGTCTACCAACTCTTGGTGGAGTCAAAGAGAGATAAGATTACGACTTTAGAGTATTGTCACAAATACGATATGACCTGGAGTAATTGATGATCAGGCGATAATATTTGCTGGAACCGCTAGCAAATTGGACTGCCCTGCGTGACCTTGCAGATCGCCACAGAAATCGACCAGCCGGCACCCCGAACCATGCCGAAATGGGGGTCCTGGCTACTGTTCTTGGCCCTTTGTTATGCGGCCGTCGGATCATCGCCATTTTCCCGCGCCGAGGTATTCGACAAAGCCGGCGGCGATATTACCAATCAGATCGTCTGGATGCTGTTCGCCTTGATCGGCTTAGGCGCCGCATTCAAACACGCCGCCACGGCCCGGGCCTTGCTCCGCCGCTCATGGCCCGTGTTCCTGGTCGTTGGTTGGATTCTCCTGACTTCTCAATGGGCGCCTTATCCGGACCTGACCTACCGCCGCAGCGGCTTTCTCCTGGTTACGACGGTGGCTCTGTTTGGGCTGGCGATCGCCTCGCCTGATCCAGCGCGTTTCTTCCGCATGCTGATCCTCGTTAGCGGCTTGGTCATGACGATCAATGTGCTCGGCACGCTTGTTTTACCTGGCTTGTCCATTGGGCCCGACGGCGCGGTCACTGGGATGCATTCTCACAAAAACAGCGCCGGCCAGATTGCTCTTGTGTCCTATCTTGCTTGGCTCGTCGCCGCAGTGATGAACCGAGATTTACGCTGGCGCGCGATCTTCTTGCTCGGCGCTGTTGTTTGGTTTGGCTTCTTAGTCCTGACCCAGTCGAAGACCAGCCTCGGGATCGCCGTGCTGGCACCCTTCGGCATGCTGATTACGTTGCAGGTTCTCAAGACCGAGGGCCTCGTTCGGATCGCGTTCGTTGCCATGCTTGTCGGGGTTGCCGCTGTGGCCTGGGTGTTGATGCTGGGCGCTGGCCTGACCGGCGGTGAGGTCGCCGTACTGGCGGTCGGCGACCTGACCTTCACCGGCCGCACCGACCTGTGGGAATATCTTTGGAACGAGATCGCCAACCACCCCGCCAGGGGCTTCGGTTATGGCTCCTTCTGGCACACCGGTTTCCGTTACAGCCCGATCAACTTCGCCAGTGGCTGGGTGGCGACGGCGGGACAGGCTCACAACGGCTATTTGGATCTCATCCTACAGACCGGCTTCATCGGTCTCGCCCTGGCGCTGGTCGCCATATTGCGCTCGATCGGACTGGCGATCCGGCTTGCCAGCCGGCCCGGATTGCCGCTTGAGCAACGCACCGGCTATATCTTGGCACTCGTACTGATGGGCGCCATCTTGCTGCTGAATTTCATGGAGAGTTCGTACTTCCGCAACAACCACTACCTCTCCGTCCTGTTTATTTTGCTGTACTTCATGGTCGAGACCTGGTCGCAGCGCCTGGCCGAATCCCGATCCTGAACACGACCTGGACGGCGGAGCAGCTCGTCGCTAGGCCGCTAAGTTGATTTCCTAACACAACGATTGACCCAGATCATGTCGCCCGGCGCAGCGGGCGGCATAGGTTCCGCCGTACCACGAAATTGGCCGCGCCGGAGCCCACCAGATGCATGACCTCACCGGAGTAACCCCCGCCCAGCAACAGCGTGCTCTGGGGGCGAGTACGATCGCGTTCACCGCGTGCTTTGCCGTTTGGACGATATTCTCGATCATCGGTGTGCGTATCAAGCAGGAGCTTGGGCTAAGCGACACACAGTTCGGCATTCTCGTCGCGACGCCGATTCTAACCGGTTCGCTAAGCCGCATATTCCTCGGCGTCTGGACCGACCAATATGGCGGCCGGTTAGTCTTCACACTCGTGATGATTGCCACGTCCGTTGCCGTATGGCTGCTGTCCACGGTTGAGACCTACGGAATGTTGCTCGTCGCCGCGCTCGGCGTCGGCCTTGCGGGCGGCTCCTTTGCGGTTGGCATCGCCTACGTATCCAGATGGTACGACAATACCCGTCAGGGCACGGCCCTCGGCATTTTCGGCATGGGCAACGTCGGCGCTGCCGTCACCAACTTTGGCGCCCCTTTCCTGGTCGTCAGTTTTGGTTGGCAATCGGCGGCCCAGATTTATGCGGTAATCCTGTTCCTTACCGCGATCGTTTTTGCGCTCACCACGAAAACCGACCCGGCTACCGTGACGCGCCGCACGCGCAATGAAAGGCCGCGCAAAACTCTGTCGCAGCTTGAGCCGCTGCAGAAGCTGCAGGTCTGGCGCTTCTCGCTTTATTACTTCTTCGTCTTCGGCGCCTTCGTAGCCTTGGCTCTGTGGCTGCCTCGCTATTACGTCGGGGTCTACGGCCTCGACCTGAGGACGGCGGGTATGCTTGCGGCGGCCTATGCCCTTCCTGGGTCCATCTTCCGGGCGCTGGGCGGTTGGCTGTCTGATCGCTTCGGCGCCCGCGCCGTCATGTACTGGACCTTCATCGCCTCTGGCATGGCATGTTTTCTGCTCAGCTATCCGGCGACCGAATACACGGTGCAGGGCATTACCGGGCCGATCCAGTTCAACATCACCATCGGCCTTGTCCCATTCGTGATCCTGACGGTTCTCCTCGGCTTCTTCATGTCCTTGGGTAAGGCGGCCGTCTACAAGCACATTCCGGTCTACTACCCCGACCATGTCGGAGCGGTCGGTGGTCTTGTCGGCATGATCGGCGGCCTTGGCGGCTTCGTCCTGCCGATTTCCTTCGGCGTCATGAACGACTTGATCGGCGTCTGGACAAGCTGCTTTATGCTGCTGTTCGTGCTAGTCTCAGTTGCGCTCATCTGGATGCACTTCACCATCCGCCACATGGAGCGGACACGCGTGCCGGAACTGCAGGCGTTGCCGGAATTGCCTGAGATGGCCTCCATTCACCAATCTCACCACACGGCTCGCGCTGAGCAGGCTTGAAGGAGAGCGATCATATGTCACCCCATGTCCTCACTCAGTGGCAGCCGGAAGATTCCACCTTTTGGCAGGACCAAGGCCGTCGTGTTGCCAGGCGCAACCTTTGGATCTCGATTCCCGCCCTGCTCCTCGCCTTCTCGGTCTGGCTGGTGTGGAGCGTCGTGGTGGCGAAACTGCCGGCGATCGGCTTTGCCTATTCCACCGGTCAGCTATTTTGGCTTGCCGCGCTGCCCGGTTTGTCTGGTGCCACATTGCGCATCTTCTACTCGTTCATGGTGCCGATTTTCGGCGGCCGAAGATGGACGGCGTTGAGCACGGCGTCACTGCTGTTTCCAGCCCTAGGCATCGGTTTCGCGGTCCAGAATCCCGCGACCCCGTATTGGGTTTTTGTCGCTCTGGCACTGCTCTGCGGCCTCGGCGGCGGCAACTTCGCCTCCTCCATGGCCAATATCAGCTTTTTCTATCCCAAGGCCCAGAAGGGTAATGCGCTGGCCCTTAATGCCGGGCTCGGCAATGCCGGCGTCAGCGTCATGCAGTTCACCGTCCCACTTGTCATCACCGCGGCCGTGTTCGGCACGCTCGGGGGTGCGCCGCAGACCCTGAGCGACGGTGGGCAATTATGGCTCCAGAACGCCGGCTTCATTTGGGTGCCGTTCGTTGCCGTCGCGGCGATCGCGGCTTGGTTCGGCATGAATGACATTGCCGATGCGCAAGCATCTTTCAGCGATCAGGCGGTGATCTTCAAGCGCAAGCACAATTGGATCATGTGCTGGCTCTACACCGGCACTTTCGGATCCTTCATCGGTTATTCCGCCGGTTTCCCACTGCTCGCCACCACCCAGTTCCCTGAAGCCGATGCCTTGCGGTTTGTCTTCCTCGGTCCGCTCGTCGGCGCCCTTAGCCGCGCCGCGACCGGCTGGGTCTCCGACAAATATGGCGGCGGCCGCGTGACCTTGTGGATGTTCGTGCTGATGATCGCCGCTGTTCTCGGCGTGCTCTATTTCCTTGGCATCAAGGAGCAGTCAGGCGCGTTCTGGGGTTTCTTCGCCATGTTCATGGTCCTGTTTCTCGCGACCGGGATCGGCAACGCGTCGACGTTTCAGATGATCCCCGTGATCTTCCTGAAGGAAGCGCAACGTCTCAACGGTGGCGGGGATGAAGAGACCATCCGACGCTCCGCTGACAAGGAAGCGGCCGCGACCATCGGCTTCACGTCGGCGATCGCCGCTTACGGCGCCTTCTTCATTCCGAAGAGCTATGGCACGTCGATCTCGAGCACCGGCGGCCCCGAAGCGGCGTTATGGGCGTTCATTATTTTCTACGTGACCTGCACTGCCGTCACTTGGTGGTTCTACGCCCGTCGCAACGCCGAAATCCGCTGCTGATCCCGCGAATAGTGAGAGCCCGACCATGAGCCACTTTCTCGACCGTCTCGCCTTCTTCAAAAAGGACATTGGGACGTTTTCCCAAGGCCACGGCATCGTCACCAACGAGGATCGCAGTTGGGAGAACGCCTATCGTCAGCGCTGGGCCCACGACAAGATCGTCCGCTCCACCCACGGCGTAAACTGCACCGGCTCCTGCAGCTGGAAAATCTACGTCAAAGGCGGCATTGTCACTTGGGAAACTCAGCAGACCGATTACCCGCGCACGCGGCCCGACATGCCGAACCACGAGCCCCGCGGGTGTTCTCGCGGCGCCAGCTACTCCTGGTATATCTATAGCGGCAATCGCCTGAAATACCCGTTGGTCCGCAGCCGCCTCATGCGGTTATGGCGCGAGGCCCGCGCGTCCATGTCGCCCGTCGAGGCATGGCGCTCCATCGTCGAAGACTCATCGAAAAGTGACTCCTATAAGCAGGTCCGTGGCCAGGGCGGTTTCGTGCGCGCGGTTTGGGATGAAGTTAACGAGATCGTCGCCGCCGCCAATGCCTACACCATCAAGCGCTACGGCCCCGATCGCGTTGCCGGATTTTCGCCGATCCCGGCCATGTCCATGGTCTCTTATGCCGCCGGCACCCGCTATCTCTCCTTGATCGGCGGCGTCTGCTTGAGCTTTTACGACTGGTATTGCGATCTGCCGCCGGCGTCGCCACAGACCTGGGGCGAGCAGACCGACGTACCCGAGTCTGCCGATTGGTACAATTCGAGCTTCCTCATGCTGTGGGGTTCCAACGTCCCGCAGACCCGTACCCCCGACGCGCACTTCTTGACCGAGGTACGTTACAAGGGTGCCAAAGCGGTCGTGGTCTCACCGGATTACAGCGAGGCGGCGAAATTCGGCGATGTCTGGATTCACCCCAAGCAGGGCACCGACGCTGCCCTCGCCATGGCCATGGGGCATGTCATCCTGCGCGACTTCCACATCGACAAGCAGAGTGACTATTTCCAAGACTATTGCCGGCAATACTCCGACTTCCCATTGCTCGTTCGCCTGGTCAAGAAAGGCGACGCCTTGGTGCCCGAGCGCCTACTGCGTGCCGACGATTTCGTCGATGGCCTGGGGCAGGAAAACAACCCGGCATGGAAGACCGTCGCCTTTGACGACAAGACCAAGCAGATCGTCGTGCCCAACGGCTCCATTGGCTTTCGTTGGGGTGAGCAGGGCAAGTGGAACCTTGAGGAACGCACGGCGGACGGCGCCGATTCCGACTTGGCGCTAACCCTGATCCACGATCGCGACGAAGTCGTGCCCGTCGCCTTCCCTTACTTCGGCAACAATAAACATGACTTCTTCGCCGGTACCGACCATGCCGACGTGTTGAACCGCAATATCCCGGTCAAGACCATCGCGCTGAAAGATGGTGAGGCCTACGTCACCACCGTCTTCGATTTGTTCGTCGCCAACTACGGTGTCGCCCGTGGTCTCGGCGGCGACAACGTCGCTAACTCGTTCGACGACGACATTCCCTACACGCCGAAATGGCAGGAGCGCATCACCGGCGTGCCGGCGGAGCAGGTCATCGCCGTCGCCCGCGCCTTCGCCGAGAATGCGGACAAGACCAAGGGTCGGTCCATGGTCATCGTCGGCGCTGGGCTGAACCACTGGTACCATATGGATATGATCTACCGCGGCATCATCAACATGCTGGTGATGTGCGGTTGCGTCGGCCAATCCGGCGGCGGTTGGTCACACTATGTCGGCCAGGAGAAACTGCGGCCGCAAACCGGTTGGTTGCCCCTGGCCTTCGCGCTGGATTGGAATCGTCCGCCACGACACATGAACTCAACATCCTTCTGGTATGCCCACACCGATCAGTGGCGTTACGAGAGCCTCTCCATCGACGAGATTTTGTCGCCGACCGCCCCCGACGGCGATTGGAGCGGCAGCCTCATCGACTATAATGTCCGTGCCGAGCGCATGGGCTGGTTGCCGTCCGCACCCCAGCTCAACACCAACCCGCTGAAGATCGCCGCCGCCGCCGACGCGGCGGGCAAGCCGCCCGCCGATTACCTGGTGGATCAACTCAAGAGCGGCGACGTCGCTTTCGCGTCCGAAGACCCCGACGATCCGGAGAACTTCCCCCGCAACCTTTTCGTCTGGCGCTCCAACCTCCTTGGGTCGAGCGGCAAGGGGCACGAGTATTTCCTCAAGCATTTGCTCGGCACCAAACATGGTGTGCAGGGCAAGGATTTGGGCGCCACCGATGGCACCAAGCCCCAGGAGGTCGCTTGGCATGACGAGGCACCGGAAGGCAAACTCGACCTTCTGGTCACCCTCGACTTCCGCATGTCCACCACTTGCCTGTATTCCGACATCGTTCTGCCCACCGCCACTTGGTACGAGAAGAACGACCTCAACACCTCCGACATGCATCCTTTCATTCATCCCCTAAGCAGCGCCATTGATCCGGTTTGGGAGTGCCGCAGCGATTGGGACATCTATAAGGGCATCGCCAAGGCTTTCTCCGAGGTAGCCGAGGGTGAGTTGGGCAAGGAGCAGGATGTGGTCCTGGTGCCCATCCTCCATGACACCGCGGCGGAGCTGGCCCAGCCCTACGACGTCGCCGATTGGAAGCGCGGCGACACCGAGCCGGTACCCGGCAAGACCATGCCCGCCGTCGCCGTGGTCGAACGCGACTATCCCAATGTCTACAAGCGTTTCACCGCCCTTGGGCCGCTGATGAATAAGCTCGGTAATGGTGGCAAGGGCATGGCCTGGAATACCGAGGACGAGGTAACCTCGCTCGGTGCCCTCAATGGCATCGTGACCGAACCGGGCGTCAGCCAAGGCATGCCGCGTATCGAGACCGATATCGACGCCACCGAAGTGATCTTGACCTTGGCCCCGGAGACCAACGGCCAGGTTGCGGTCAAGGCATGGCAATCCCTCAGCAAGGCCACCGGCCGTGAGCATGCCCATCTGGCGCTGCCGCGCGAGGACGAGAAGTTGCGTTTTCGCGACGTCCAGGCCCAGCCGCGCAAGATCATCTCATCGCCGATCTGGTCCGGTTTGGAGTCCGAACATGTCAGCTATACCGCCGGCTACACCAATGTTCACGAGCTGATCCCCTGGCGCACCCTCAGCGGCCGTCAGCAGCTCTACCAGGATCATCTCTGGATGCGCGCGTTTGGCGAGCAACTTTGCGTCTACAAACCGCCTATCGATACCAAAACTATCAAGCCGATGCTCAACCAGCGCAGCAATGGCAACCACGAGATCGTGCTGAATTTCATCACCCCCCATCAGAAATGGGGCATCCACAGCACTTACACCGACAACCTGCTGATGCTCACCCTGTCGCGCGGCGGGCCGATCGTCTGGATCAGCGAGATTGACGCCAAACAGGCCGGCATCGTCGACAATGACTGGATCGAGGCCTTCAACGCCAACGGCGCCCTGGTGGCCCGGGCCGTGGTCAGCCAGCGCATCCCCCAGGGCATGACCATGATGTATCACGCCCAGGAGAAGATCGTGAACGTACCCGGTTCGGAGATTACCGGCAGTCGCGGCGGCATCCACAACTCGGTCACCCGCGCCGTCACCAAGCCGACCCACATGATCGGCGGTTATGCCCAGCAGAGTTACGGTTTCAACTATTACGGCACGGTGGGCTCCAACCGCGACGAGTTCGTCATCATGCGCAAAATGAACCAGGTGGATTGGCTCGACCGGCCGGCCCCGCAATCAAAGCTGGAGGCAGCCGAATGAAAATCCGTGCGCAAGTCGGCATGGTGCTGAACCTCGACAAATGCATTGGCTGTCACACTTGTTCGGTGACCTGCAAGAACGTCTGGACATCGCGCGAGGGCGTCGAATACGCCTGGTTCAACAATGTCGAGACCAAGCCCGGCGTCGGTTACCCCAACAACTGGGAAGACCAGGAACAGTGGCAGGGCGGTTGGCGCCGCCGCGCCGACGGCAAGCTCGAGCCGAAGATCGGCGGCAAGCTGAAGATCCTTGCCAAACTCTTCGCCAATCCGAACCTGCCGGAGATCGACGACTATTACGAGCCGTTTACCTTCGACTACGAACACCTGCACAAGGCGCCGGAGATGGAGGCGCCACCGACGGCCAGGCCGCGTTCGCTGATTTCCGGCGAGCGCATGGAGAAGGTGCAGGGCGGTCCCAACTGGGAGGAGATCCTCGGCGGCGAGTTCGAGAAGCGCGGTAAGGACAAGAACTTCGACGACATCCAGAAGGACATCTACGGCCAGTTCGAAAACACCTTCATGATGTATTTGCCCAGGCTGTGCGAACACTGCCTGAACCCAAGCTGCGTCGCGTCCTGTCCGTCCGGCGCCATCTACAAGCGCGAAGAGGACGGTGTTGTCCTCATCGACCAGGACAAATGTCGCGGCTGGCGCATGTGCGTCTCGGCCTGCCCGTACAAGAAGATCTATTACAATTGGCAGTCCGGGAAATCGGAGAAATGCATCTTCTGCTATCCGCGGCTGGAGGAGGGGCAACCGACCGTCTGCTCTGAGACCTGCGTCGGACGCATTCGTTATCTCGGCGTGCTGCTCTATGACGCCGACCGTATCGAAGAAGCGGCCAGCGCCGCCGATGAGCAGGACCTTTATGAAGCCCAGCTCTCCATATTTCTCGATCCCCATGATCCTGAGATCCAGGCGCAAGCGCGTCGCGACGGCATCCCCGAGGCGTGGCTCGACGCTGCCAAGAAATCGCCGGTCTACAAGATGGCGATTGACTGGCGCGTAGCCTTTCCGCTGCATCCGGAGTACCGCACGCTGCCCATGGTTTGGTATGTGCCGCCCCTGTCGCCGATCCAATCGGCGGCAGAAAACGGCCACATTGGCCTGGAGAACGAATTGCCCGACGTTCGCTCCTTACGCATCCCGGTGCGCTACCTCGCCAACATGCTGACCGCGGGTGAGGAGGCACCGGTCGTCCAGGCTCTCGAACGCATGCTCGCGATGCGCATCCACATGCGGGCAAGAACCGTGGATCAGGAAAGCAACACCGCGATCCTCGACCGCGTCGGCCTTACCCAGGCCCAAGTCGACGAGATGTACCACGTCATGGCCATCGCCAATTATGAGGATCGTTTCGTCATCCCCACCGCTCATCGCGAAGCGTCGGAAGATGCCTTCGATCTGCGCGGATCCTGTGGTTTCAGTTTCGGTGATGGCTGTTCCGGGGGCGGCGTCAGCCGGGCCAATTTGTTTGGACTTGGCGCCAAGTCGACGAAGGTGGAGTAGCATGCATACATTCAAGATCTTGAGTGCCTTACTCACCTATCCTGAATCGGAAACTCAGGCGGCGGCACCCGAGTTTGCCGATGTCTTGGTCCAAGAGGGCCTGCTGCCACAGGCCGAGATCGCCGCGCTGGCTTGCCTTTTCGATGAGCTTGCCAACCGCGAGTTGATGGATCTGCAGGAACGTTATGTGCTGTTGTTCGATCGCTCCAAGGCGCTCTCTTTGCATCTCTTTGAGCATGTCCACGGCGAGTCCCGCGACCGCGGCCAGGCCATGGTGACATTGGCCGAGATGTACCACGAACATGGTTTGGCGATCAGCGCCAAGGAACTGCCCGACTATCTCCCGCTGTTCCTGGAGTTCCTTGCCCAGCTACCGCCCGCTGATGCCTGCGCGCTGCTGGCCGAGCCCTTGACCATCCTGTCGGCGTTGCGCCAGCGCTTGGCCAAACGCGACAGTGTCTACGCCCATGTGTTCGCCGCGCTGGAAAGTTTGGCCTGGGCCAAGCCGAATGAACGGGAACTCGATGAGCTGTTGTCCAAGCCCGACGAAGACCCGAACGATCATGCGGCGCTGGATCGTGCCTGGGATGAGGAACCGGTGACATTTGGTCCTGGCGGTGACGGTTGCCCGCCCGCCGACCGGAACGCGCCAGGATTCAACGCGGCGGGAGGAAGCTGATGCAACAGTTCATTCAGGGTCTGCTATTCGGTCTCTATCCTTACCTCGCCATCGCGGTATTCCTGCTCGGCAGCCTGCTGCGCTTCGATCACGGCCAGTATGGCTGGCGCAGCGGCTCCAGCCAGCTCTTGCGCCGGCGCCAGCTCATGCTCGGCAGCAACCTGTTCCATATCGGCATCCTGCTGCTGTTCCTCGGCCATTTCTTCGGCATGCTGACGCCGCCGGCCGTCTATCACGGCCTCGGCCTGTCCACCGGCGCCAAGCAGATGCTGGCCATCGTCGCCGGCGGTGTGTTCGGGCTGATGTGTTTTGTCGGTATGACCTTGCTGATCCATCGCCGCCTGTTCGACCCGCGCATTCGCAAGACCAGCAGCGGCGCCGATATCTTCATCTTGCTGCTCCTCTACGTGCAGTTGATCCTCGGTCTCGCCACCATCCCGTTTTCGCTTCAGCATAGCGATGGCAGCACCATGCTTGCACTCGCCGATTGGGCTCAGCGCATCGTCACCTTCCGGCCCGGCGCGGCCGCCGCGGTCGCGGACGTCGCTGGGGTCTACCGGGCCCATATCTTCCTCGGCCTGACCATGTTCCTGGTCTTCCCGTTCACCCGCCTGGTCCACGTCTGGTCGGCGCCGATCTGGTATCTCGGTCGCCGCGGCTACCAGATCGTCCGCGCTCGGCGCCAGGCGCCCTAATAAGGCTCTCGGCTGACCTGGCTGGGCCGCGCGCGTACCGCTATGCTCGACTCTGTCGTGTGCGTCTCGCGGGAGTCCCCTGGTGGCCGATAGTGCCCTTACAAACGGCCGGATCTTCACCGGCACCGCGTTCCTCGACGGTCACACGGTGCTGCTCCACGCTGGCCGTATTGCCGATATTGTCGCGGCCGACCGGGTGCCCGAAGGGCTCGCCCGGCGCGACCTGGGCGGCGGCCTATTGGCGCCGGGATTTATCGATCTACAGGTCAACGGCGGCGGCGGCGTCCTGTTCAATGACCAGCCGACGGTCGCCGCGATCGCGACCATCGCTGCCGCCCACCGGCGCTTTGGCACCACCGGGCTGCTGCCGACCTTCATCACCGATACCGCCGACAAGATGGCGCTGGCGGTCGCCGCCGTCGACCAGGCCATGGCGGCAGTCGTGCCAGGCGTCCTCGGCATCCACCTCGAAGGTCCGTTCATTAACCCCGAGCGCAAGGGCGCCCACCTTGCCGCCCATATGCGCCCCTTCACCCCGGCGGACCATGCCCTTGTTACTTCGCGGAAAACCGGCGTCACCCTGGTGACCTTGGCGCCGGAGACCGTTCCACCGGGCACGATATCGGCACTGGTACAAGCGGGCGTCGTCGTTGCCGCCGGTCACACGGCGGCGACCTTTGAGCAGATCAACGCTGCGTTGGCGGAGGGGCTTACCGGATTTACCCATTTGTTCAATGCCATGACCCCATTGAACAGCCGCGCGCCGGGGGTTGTCGGCGCGGCTTTGGACAACCCTGATTGCTGGTTTGGCTTTATCGGCGATGGTGTTCATGTACACCCGGCCAGCCTACGCATCGCCCTGGCGGCGAAGCGGCGCGGCGGCGCGGTGCTCGTCACCGACGCCATGTCGCCGGTCGGCGCCGAGGGGCAGACGGAGTTTGTCCTCTCCGGCGAGACCGTCTCGCTGCGCGACGGTCGGCTAACCACCTCCGCTGGCACTCTCGCCGGCTCGGTTCTCGACATGGCAACCGGCGTCCGCAATGCGGTATCGCTGTTCGGCCAACCCCTCGACGAGGCGCTGCGCCTGGCCTCGACTTATCCCGCCGAGGCTATTGGCTTAGCTGATCAGTTTGGCAAAATAGCGCCCGGTTATCGCGCCGACCTGGTGTTGCTCGACAATGACCATCGCGTGGCCGCCACTTGGATCAGCGGCCAGCACCAAGAGTGCTAGGCCGGCGAGCCCGCTGCCAGCAGATTGAGTACGGCCCGGCAAACCACATTGATGCCGACCGGGATCGCCAACTCATTGCACTCATAGTTGCTCTTGTGGATCATCGTCTCGAGCCCGTCGATCTTCGAGCCGATGCGGAGATGCGCCGCCGGTACCCGATTGGCGAACTCTGCAAAGTCCTCACTGCCCATGGACGCCGTCGGCAACTGCAGGACTTTGTCGCTGCCCAGCATTTGTTTCGCCGCCTCGATATAGGTTGGCAGGATGTTCTGGTCGTTGCGCAGCACCGGTGAGCCCTTGGTGAACACCAGGCCATGCTCGACCCGCATGCCGATTTTCAAACCCTCGAGCAGCCGCCACATGGCGGCGCGGATCTGACCTCGCGCCTCTTCGTTCTGCGTCCGCACTGAACCATGTAGGGAGACGCTGTCGGGCAGTTGGTTATGGGCCGTACCACCGGAAATCTTGCCGATCGTCACCACCGCGGGCAGCACCGGCGCGATCTCGCGGCTGACAATCGTCTGCATCTGGGTGATGAAATAGGCCGCGGCGCTGATCACATCAACGGCCAGATGCGGATGCGCGCCGTGGCCGGAGACGCCGGTCAGCGTTAGGTCGAAGACATCGGCCGAGGACATCACCACATCCGGATGATAGCCCACCGTCCCGGCCTCGATCAGTGGCCAATTGTGGTAGCCCAGGACCACATCCAGGGGCGGCTCCCTGAGCACCCCTTCTTCGATCATCGCAATGGCGCCGTTCAGGCCTTCTTCGGCCGGTTGGAAGATCACCTTGACCTGCCCGTCGAAATGATCCGCTAGTTTGTTGAGCACCAGCGCCGCCCCCAGCGCGATCGTCGTGTGCACGTCATGACCGCAGCTATGCGCCCTTCCGGGGACCTTTGAGGCGAAATCCACGGTCGATTTCTCGTCCATGGGCAGGCAATCCATGTCGCCTCGAACGCCGATGGTGCGACCCTTGTTGCGGCCGACGATAAGTCCGACGACCCCGGTTTTCCCAATGCCGGTCTGATGGTCGATCCCATCCTGCTTTAAGCGCCGCGAGACCAGCGCCGCCGTTTCATGCTCCTCGAAGCCCAACTCCGGATGGGCATGGATCTGTCGGCGCAGCCCGATCAACTCGTCCAGGATTTGGTCGGTCAGGTCAGAGATCGTCTCGTTCGCTATCATGCTGCGCAAAGCCTATCCCAGGTTAGAGTCGGCATCGGCATATGCCACGAATCCGCTGATCAACCAAGCCGCCGCTTGCTCGCGGGAAGGAAAACGGGGTCCGGGACCGCCCGAACCCCGTTCTGCTACGGAAGATATTGCCTTTAGCTGAGATCTTGCTGGCCGATCTCAACGATCTTCTGGTAGGTCTCCTCGCCCCAGACGCCCGCACCCAATTTGTCGCGCACTGGTTGCGTGGCTTCGATGAATTCGGCCTTGTCGGGATAGGTAATCGTCACCCCGGCGGCCTCCATCTCGGCGATGAATTCCTTCTGCTGACCCGGCAGCATCTCCGCCGCCACATTGCGAGACGCCTCATGGGCCTTCGCCACCAGGGCTTGATCCTCGGCGCTGAGGTCGTTCCAGAACTTATCGGCGACCATCACATAGGCCGGCTTGTCGATATAGTCGACCATCGCGACGGCCTTCTGCACTTCGTAGAATTTCGACGCGAAGATCGTCTCGATCGGGTTCTCTTGCCCGTCCACGACGCCGGTCTGCAAGGCGGTGTAAACCTCTTTGAAGGCCATTGGCGTTGGTTTCGCCCCCAATGCGGTGAGGGACTCGACATAATAGTCCCGCTCCGGCGCTCGCAGCTTCAGGTCGGCCAGGTCGGCCATGGAGTTGACCGGCTTGTTCGTGCTGATCTGCCGCGGGCTGCGCGGCATGAAGCCGAGGAAACGCACCTGGCGATCATTGATGAGTTTTTGGTTCCAGGCGTCGCCGATGTCGCTGCCCATGACGGCGGCGTAGTTCGCGATCCCCTTCATCAGATAGGGCAGGGCAAGATACTCGATCTCTTTGATACCCGGATCGCCGCTGGCCACGATTTGGGTGTCGCCCAAGGCCAGTTGGGCCAACATTTCGCGCGGCGTTCCCAACTGGTTGCCGGGGAAAATAGTGACCTCGAAGCGCCCGCCGGAATCGGCCTCGAGCACCTCCTTGAACTTCTCAACCGCTATGTACTGGGCTTCGCCCTCTTTGGCCCAATGCCCGTACCGGACTTCGATTTCGGCGCCGATCGCCGAGCCGGCAAAGACGGTCGCCGCCAATGCAGCGGCTGTGCCTAGAAAAATGCGTCGTTTCATCTCTTCCTCCTGCTATTGAACATGCGTGTCCGCTTGCTTGAAATGTTCCAAGAACCGAACCGTGAAATCAATCACATGCTCGCTTATCCGAGCGCCGATTTCGGCACTCGATTTGGTCGGATCACCGCTGGCGATCCCGTTATCGCAACGGTCGGTGATGTCGATGGCGACATTCACGTCCACGCCGTCGAACTTGACGGCGTTCAGCCCCGCGGTCGGTAGCCCCAGGAACTCTTTCGGGCCATCTTCCAACGCGATCAAATCCATCCGCATTTTCTCGGGAAAATGACGCAGATAGACCGAGGTCAAGGGGTCGCCGCCATGCCCGAATGCCTTGATGCCCAGCTCCGGATGCAGCGCGTCCCATTTTGCCGGTGTCATCAGGCGCCAGACATTGATACACGGAATGATGATCCCGCGATCTTGCTTGATCCGCCGGATAGTTTGATCGATCAGCGGAAAATTGCCGGAATGCCCGTTGAAAACCACCAGGTGATCCAGGCCGTGGTCGAGTAGATTCTCGCAGATGTCTTCGAGCACCCGCCGGAACGTGTCCGGCCGCAAGGCGATGCCGCCGGCGATCGGCCGAAAATAGTCGGCGTAACCGAAAGGCACCGTCGGGGTCGCGATCACGTCGGCCCGCTCGGCGACCTGCGCCGCCAGCACCTCGGTCAGCATCCAGTCACCCATCGGCGCGTGCGGCCCTTGCTCCTCCTGCGAGCCGAAGGGCAGTAACATCACCGGGTGCTCCGCCAACCGTTCGCGGAACTCCATCCAAGTCATGTCCTGCAGTAGGTATTTACGGCCCATTTTTGCAGTGATCCTTTCTAACCGCCAAAAACCAAATTCGGCAGGAACAAACTTAGCTGGGGAAATGCCGCGATCAGGAATACCGCCGCGGCCAGTGGAATGTAGAAGGGCAGCATGGCCCGAACCATCTGCGCGAACGAGACCCCGGCAATATCTTGCGCGATGTACAACAGCACACCGACCGGCGGTGTGCCGCCGCCGATGATCAGCACGAACACCATCAGGATCCCGAAATGTACCGGATCGATCCCGAAGCTAACGACCACCGGCACCAGGATCGGCGTCAACACGATCTCGCCCGAAGACGCGACCATGAACAGCCCGACCATCAGCAGCAGGATGATCATCAGCACCAAAACCATGTTCGGGTTGGTTGTGAAGCTCGATATGAAGCTCGCGATGCCCTGCGGCACTTGCTCGCGCACCATGATCCAACTGAAGGCCGAGGCGACGGCAACGATGATCAGCACGCGAATGCTGCCCCAAGCGACGCGCAGCAGCGTGTCCCACAGCTCGGTCGCGCCGACATTCCGGTAAATGAACACGCCGAGAATGACGCCATAGAGTACCGCGGCCGCCGCGGCTTCCGTCGGGGTGAACACGCCGGAGAGAATGCCGCCGACAATAATGACCGGAAACATCACCGCGGCGGAACCCCGGTAGGTGGCGCGCCCCACTTCGCGCAGCTTGGCACGCGGGTAGCGCGGATAGCCTCGTCGCCGGGCAACGAAATAGGTGAACACCATCTGCGTGATGATGATCAAGACGCCCGGAACGATACCCGCCAAGAGCAGCCTGCCGATAGACACATCCGCCAGGGCCCCGTAGATGACCAGGGCGACGCTGGGCGGGATGATCGGTCCCACCATGGCCGACGCCACCGTGACCGCCGCACTGAAGTCGGCGTCGTAGCCTTCCTTTTCCATTGCTGGAATGAGCACCGAGCCCAGCGCCGCGGTATCGGCCGTAGCCGATCCCGACATCCCGGCAAAAATCATGCTGGCAAAGATATTGACCTGAGCCAGGCCGCCGTGAATGTGCCCGACATACGCCTTCGCCATCGCCACGATACGGTCGGTCAACTTGCAGGCATTCATCAATTCGCCGGCAAGATAGAAGAAGGGAATCGCCAGGATGAGGAAGGAATCCAGCGCCGACGTCATGCGCTGCGCCAGGATGGCGAAGCTGATATCCGCGAAAAACAGATAGACCGTCGAGACCGCGCCGATCACGAATACCAGCGGCAGACCGAGCAGCAGCAGCACCACCAGTAGGATCAGCATGAAAGAAACGAGCATGGGTGAGACTTCTCGCTAAAGCGGGTCGTGCTTGAGCAGGTCCGGGTCTTGCCCGGCTTGCTCTCGCGGCAACCGATAGAAGCGGCGCAACAGAACGAAAGCGAGAATCAAGAACCCGCCCACGGTTGCCGGCAAACGAACAACGCTGCCGGGCAGCGCCAAGGCACCCAACTCGGTGAGGTGATTGATCTTCACCAACTCGATACTGGACCAGCCCAGGATGGCCAGGAAGGCGACGGTAATCGCCAAGTTGCTCCAGCGCACGATTTCCCGCAGCCGCGCCGGCATCCGAATGAACAGGACGTCGACGACGAGGTGTCGCCCGTCCCAAGCAACGACCGCGGCACCGATAAATGTCACCCAGACAAGCAGCAGGCGCGACAACTCCTCGCTCCACACCAAAGGACTATCGAGAGCGAAACGGAAGAAAACCTGGGAGATCGTCAAAATCACGATGGTCGCGAACATCGCGCCGACCAGCCATCGCAGGGGTTTTGCCAGGTCGCGCGCGCGGCGGTGGTCGCTGCCATCCTGTCTCGCCGCCATCACGCCTCCCACGATTAGAATTGTCGATAGGATTAATATAATATATTATCTGACGGGCGGCTGGCAATACGGTTGATTCGGCGGAATAGCGACGGTCTTACCGGTCGACACCGCTTCGGCATTGTTTCGGCGAGCAGGGTACGAGGCCAATGACAGAGAACGCCATTCCCCTAAGTCGATCGAGCATCGACACCGGATCCGTCAGGACCCTGGCACTGGAGGTCTATGAGCGCCTGCGCGTCGACATCCGCAGTGGCAACCTGAATCCCGGTGTCCCGCTGCGCATGGAGTGGCTCAAGAGCAATTACGATGTCGGGGCGACGCCCCTGCGCGAGGCGCTCTCTCGCCTCGCGGCGGAGTATCTGGTGACGTCCGAGGGCAAGCGGGGCTTCCGCGTCGCGCCGGTATCCTTGAAGGAGTTCAAGGAGCTGGTGTCGCTGCGCGACAATATCGAGCGCCAGGCGCTGGAAATGGCGGTCCGGCAAGGCGACGACGATTGGGAGGCGGAAGTCGTTGGTTCCCTGCACCGGCTCTCCAAGGCGCCGCCCGGGGCGCAGTCGGTCGACACCGATAACATGGAGGAGCGCGAGAAGCGCCATCGCGCGTTCCATGTCGCCCTTATTGCGGCGTGTGAATCGACTTGGCTTCTGCGCATTTGGTGGCAGATGAGTGCCCATCTCGAGCGCTATCGGCGCGTCGCCTTTCGGGGCACCCGGACGACCCGGGAGGCAGCCCAGCGGATCGAAGCCGAGCATCGCGCCATCATGGACGCAGTCTTGGCCCGCGACGCCGACACCGCCTGCACCCTATTGCGGCAACATCGCCAGGTCATGGAGGAGGCCACCATAGGTTGGGCGGCGGGCCTCGCTGAACTAGGTAACTGAGAACCCGTGCGCATATGGATCGCGATCGTCGACAAAGATCGTGTTGTGACCTGTGATTTGCGCCCAACCCGCCACACTCGGCAGGATACCATCCTTGTCCCCGACCTTTGCCGGACCTTCGACGCGGCCCTCGAATAGGCTGCCGATGAGGCTCTCATGTACGAATTCTTGGCCGACCGAGAGTGCGCCCTTGGCAACCAATTGCGCCATCCGTGCCGAAGTGCCGGTACCGCAGGGCGACCTGTCGATTGCCCGATCGCCATAGAACACTGCATTGCGCCCATCGGCGCGGGAGTGGCGCGGCGCCCCGGTCCACATCACATGGCTGACGCGGCGGATCGTTGAGTCCTCGGGATGGACCGGCTGGATCAGCTCGTTTATCCGTTCCCGCACGACCGGGCTCAACCGTAGGATCTGATCGGCCGATAGTGACTCAAGGCCGGGGAAACCGGGTTGCGGATCAAGGATGGCGTAATAATTGCCCCCATAGGCGACATCCGCCCGCAGCGGTCCGAATTCCGGCACGTCCACCTCCACCTCGGTGGCCTCCAGCCAACTCACGACGTTGAACAGCCGGACGCTGGTAATGAACTGGCCCTCCCGGCGGTACTGCGCGACCACCCGGCCGGCTGGCGCATCCAAGGCTAGCTCCCCCTCGCTGCGCGGCGTCACCAACCCTTCCTCCAGCGCGATGGTCACGGTGCCGATGGTTCCGTGACCGCACATCGGCAAGCAGCCCGACGTCTCGACGAAGACCAAGCCGAGATCGCAGTCGGCCCGCAGCGGCGGATAAAGTAGCGCCCCCGACATCATGTCGTTGCCGCGCGGCTCGAACATAAGGGCGCGCCGCACCCAATCATGTCTGTCGACAAAGTCCTGTCGGTAGGCGCTCATGCTGTCGCCCTCGAGGCGCGGCGCGCCACCCACCACGACCCGAACCGGGTTACCGCAGGTATGCCCGTCGACGCAGAAGAACGTGTGTCGCATGTTCACCTGCCGCGCAGATGGGTTTCGATCGCACGATTGACGACGGCGGCATGGGTGAGGGGCGACATATGGCCGGCGCCCGGCACGGTTTCATGCACCGCATTTGGCATGGTCAGCGCTAGCATTTCCGCAATCTTCGCGGTCGGCCGCCGCGTATGCTCGGCGCACAGCACCAGCGTCGGCATCTCGCACGCGGTATAATCCGATAGCTTGGCCGCCTCCGCCCCGATGGCGCCGAAATCACCGAGCACCTTACCGGTGCGCGTCGCCAACTCCTGACGCAGATCGGGGCGTGAACCGGCCCAGGCGCCGTCGCCGTTCCAGTAGTCGACGAATCCGGCCATGCCACCTTCCGGATCCCCGGCACCGATGGCCCTTTCGACCGCGTCGGCAACCGCGGCAATCTCGTCATGTTCGGCATCCCGTCCCGATTGCAGCAAATAGAACGCGACCGGCTCGATCAGCACCAGCTTGGCGATCCGCCCTGGGTTGTTCAGGGCGACCCGAAGCGCGACGGCGCCGCCGTAGGAATGGCCGACCAAGTGAAAGGGCGTCTCCAATTCGCCGACCAGGGCCGTGACGATCTCCGCCTCGTCGGCGAGGGTGAGCGGGCGATCCCCGGGCCAGGGATCACTGGCACCGTAGCCGAACAGATCCGGAGCCATCGCTTGAAAGCCCTCGCCAAGCTGGTCGACGAGGCTTTTCCACTGCCCGCCGGAACTCGCCGAACTGTGCAGCAGTACCAGGGGTATGCCGGATCCGCTGACACGATAGGCAATGCGCGCGCCGTTGATTTCGAGAAACTTCGTCATGGGCTGGATTACCTAACGCCTTTGATGCTGTCCGCTGCCGAACAGCACCGCCATGGCCTTCGGGTCAAGTGGTCCCGGCTGTCGCCGCTCCGCCAGCACCGCCACGCCGCGTTCGACCGCTGGCCGCTCTTTGATCATGTTATACCACCGTGCAAGGTTGGAGAATTTGTCCCGTTCCTGGCCGCGCCGCGCGGCGCCCCGTATCCAGGGAAACACCGCCATATCGGCGATCGTATAAGTGTCGCCGGCCAGCCACTGGCTTTCGCCAAGCCGCCGATCCAGAACGCCGAACAGGCGCCTGCCGTCTGCCGTGAACTTCGCGACCGGGTAGGCAAGGCCGGGCGGCGCGTACTGCCGAAAATGGGTCGCTTGCCCCAACAGCGGCCCGACGCTGCTCATTTGGAACATCAGCCACTGCATAACGGCCGTCCGTCCCCGCGGGTCGGTCGGCAGGAACGCACCGCCCTTTTCCGCCAAGTAGATCATGATGGCGCCGGACTCGAACAGTGACAACGGTGTGCCGCCGGGGCCATCCTGATCGACGATGGCTGGGATTCGATTATTCGGGCTGATCGCCAGAAACGCCGGATCGAACTGATCCCCGGCGCTGATATCCACCGCGTGAACGCGATAGGCGAGACCGAGTTCCTCCAACAGAATATGAATCTTATGGCCGTTTGGGGTCGGCCAACTATACAGATCGATCATCCTGTCTCCTGCCGGATACCTTGCCCGGCCCACCACCAACTGGTCCGCGAGGCGGCCTGAATCAAGCTCTGAGCAGACCTGGTGAACCCATTGATTTGATTTGTCTCTCCGGTGTGGCGGCACCCGTTCATGGTGTATTCAGCAAGAAACCGCTAAGACAGGGCCATGCAAGGCTTTGTCAAATGCGCACTGGTCGCACTTCTGCTGGTCGCCGCCTGGCCGGCGGCGGCCGCCGATCAGGATCATGCCCGCGCGGCGGTGCAGGCCGGCGAGGCCTTGCCCTTGAACCAGGTCCTGGCACGTCTGCGCGGCAGTTATCCCGGTCGCCTAATCGACGCGGATTTACGGCGCGAAGGCAATCGCTGGATCTACCGTATCCGCCTCTTGGACGAGGGCGGCACGGAGCGCCGCCTGACGGTTGACGCCCGCAACGCCGGGGTGTTGTCGGTGCGCGAGGGAGGGCGCCGCTGATGCGCGTCCTGCTGGTCGAGGACGAACCCGATCTACGGCGTCAGTTGGCCGAGACCGTCGCGGCTGCCGGTTACGCCGTGGATCAGACCGGTGACGGCGAGGAAGGGCATTTTCTCGGCGATACCGAACCCTATGACGCTGTCATCCTTGACCTCGGCTTGCCGGGCATGGATGGCCTGAGCGTTCTCGAACGTTGGCGCAAGGATGGCCGTGCCATGCCGGTCCTTGTCCTGACGGCCCGAGATCGCTGGCGTGACAAGGTCGCCGGCATTGACGCCGGGGCCGACGATTACCTCGCCAAGCCCTTCGTCATGGAGGAGTTGCTAGCCCGCCTGCGGGCGCTCATTCGCCGCAGCACGGGTCACGCCAGCAACGACCTCGAATACGCCGGACTCCGCATCGATACCCGAGCCGCCAGCGTGACCGTCGACGGCAATCCGATCAAATTGACCGCCCTCGAATATCGCCTGCTCGCATACCTCATGCACCACCAGGGCCGTATCTTGTCCCGTACCGAGCTGATTGAGCATCTCTACGACCAGGATTTCGACCGCGATTCCAATACCATTGAGGTCTTTGTCGGGCGTCTGCGCAAGAAACTTGGTCGCGACTTGATTCAGACCGAACGCGGCCTCGGCTACCGCCTTGCCGCGCCCGGCGATGCAACTTAACTCCCTTGCTTTCCGGCTCGTTGCCGGCGCGGCGCTCTGGAGCATGGCGATATTGATCGCCGGTGGCGTGCTCTTGTCCTCCCTATTTCGCGATGCCGTGGAAACCGCTTTCGACGATCGGCTGCTGGCGCTGTTGGAGAGCCTGCTCGCGGCTACCGAGGTCGATCCTGAAACCGGGATCGAGCTCACCCGACCACTGGGAGACCCGCGGTTCGAGCAAACCTACTCCGGCTTCTATTGGCAGATTGACGGCCCGGCCGCCAGCCTGCGCTCGCGCTCCTTGTTCGACCAAGCTCTGGTCCTACCCCGGCGGGAATCCGGCATATCCGCCTTCACCAGTTCCGATCCCGGACCCAATGGCGAGACTCTGCGGATCGTCACCCGCGACATCGCCCGGCCGGGTTTCGAACGCCGCTTCAACTACACCGTCGCTGCCAACATCCAAGCGGTCGAGGCGCAGATAACGCGCTTCAACGGCACATTGGTCTGGTCTCTGGGCGTCTTGGTTATCGGCTTGCTCGCCGCCATGCTGGTGCAGATTCGCTTTGGCCTGCAACCCTTGCGCCGCCTGCGCGGCGATTTGGTCGACATCCGCCACGGCAAGGCCGACCGCCTGGTCGGGCGCTACCCGGCTGAGATCGCGCCGTTGGCCGCCGAGCTCAACGCGCTTATCGCCCATAGCGCGGCGGTCGTCGAGCGCGCCCGTACGCAGGCGGGCAACTTGGCCCATGCGCTGAAGACCCCCTTGTCGGTCATGGCCAACGAAACCACCGCTGCGCAGGGGCCGTTGGCGGACGCGGTCGCCCGCCAGGTGACCGCCATGCGCAAACAGATCGACCACCACCTGGCCCGCGCCCAAGCCGCCGCCAGCGCCAACGTCCTGGGTGCGCGCACCCCGGCGGCCGAGGTCATTGAAGATCTGCGTCGCACCTTGGAGCGCATTCACGCCGCCCGCAACATCACCATCGAAACAGTACGCCCGGGCGATGCGGCCTTTCGCGGCGACCGACAGGATCTCGAGGAGATGGTCGGGAACCTGGCCGATAATGCCTGCAAATGGGCTCGGACCAAGGTCCGGATTATCGTATCGCGCCGCCACGACCAGATCGAAATCCTGGTCGAGGACGACGGCCCCGGTTTGGCTGAGGATCAGCGCGTCCAGATGCTCCAGCGCGGCGCCCGCCTGGACGAAAGCGTTCCCGGCTCGGGGCTTGGCTTGGCGATCGTCCAGGATATCGCCGCTCTCTATGGCGGCGACCTGGCGCTTGGCGCGGCGCCGTCGGGCGGCCTGCAGGCGCGCCTGAGACTGCCCTTGGCCCCCCCGATCGCGAACTAGAGAGCCGTTGCCTGCTCGGCTCCCGGCGCTGTTATTACCAACGCGAGCGAAGCGATCCAGGTGCCGCCTGCCGGGATAGGACGCGCCGTTGTGAACCCTGCCGGAAACCTGAACGCCAGATGAACGATCCGTTCAGGTTCGCTTCAAGCGCCGCCCGGTAGGTTCTTCCCGACACTCGGGAAAATGGAGCTACCAGATGAAATTCTCTCTTCGCATTGGGGCCGCCTTGGTCGCCCTCGTCGCCCTTAGCGGCTGCGCCTCGTCCTACCAGGGCGGCCAGAAGCAGGGCCTTGGTACGTTAATCGGTGGCGCCGCGGGCGCCGTGGCCGGCGCTCAATTCGGCGATGGCAGCGGCCGCTTGGCGATGACCGCGCTCGGCACCCTCGCCGGCGCCGTGATCGGCAACTCCTTCGGTGAGAGCCTGGACCGCGCCGACCGGCAATACGCCGGCCGCGCCCAACAGGTCGCGCTGGAACACAAGCCTAATGGCTCCAACACGACTTGGCGCAATCCGGATAGCGGTCATTATGGCACGATCAAGCCGACCCAGACGTATCGCTCGCGCAGTGGCGAATACTGTCGCGAATACCAGCATACCGTTGTCATCGGCGGGCGCACCGAAGATGCCTACGGCCGTGCCTGCCGTCAGCCTGACGGCAGTTGGGAAATCCGCAACGAAAGTTAGGAGCCAGTGATGAAGAGTTTACGCACCGCCCTCGTCATCGTCGCGGCAGTGGCCGCCATGTCTTTCGGTTCCGTCGCCGCCAGTGCTGGTGGCCATCGCGGCCACCAGGATGGTCGGCAGAGCACCGGCTTTACCGCCAGAATTATCATCGGCGACCTGGGTCCGGGCCGTGCCTACATCCCTTATCCCTATTCCCAGCCCCGCCACTACGGGCGGGTCGAGAGGCGGCACGGTGGCTATGATTATGGTCGCTATCGGCCCTACCGGTATAGCCGTGGCCGCGACTACCACCGCCATGACCGCCACAATCATTACCGCGGTCATCACCATGACCGTCGCTACGGCCAACGCGGACGCCGCTACTAGCGTGCTGAGGGCCGGTATGACCCGAGGTGGATTAGGGCCAAGTTAACCGGCCTTGAACCGCCTCCGTGCATCCGCGCTCAACCGGATGCCGTGACCAGGTTCGTCGAGCGGGGCCAGGTTCCCATCTGGTCCCGCACCAACCGGGTTCTCGAACAGCGGTTCTAACAGCGGGAAGTCCTCGAGCCACGCGAGGTTCGGCGCAGCGGCGGCGAGATGCACGAACAGTGCCGGCAAGAAATGCGGCGCCACCGAGATGTTGCAGGCCTCGGCGAGCTGGGTCACCCGTAGGCACTCAGTCAGCCCGCCCATCATCGCCAAATCGGGCTGCACCAGGGCCAGCAACCCTTCTTTCAAGAACGGCGCCGCCTCGTGCAGTCCTTGCAATCTTTCGCCGGCGGCGAGGGGCACCGGCGAGACCGCCGCCAGGGCGCGAAAGCCGTCCACGTCCCGCGCCGGCAGCGGCTCCTCGAGGAACAGCACACCGATCTCGGCACAGGCATCGGCCAGCCAACGCGCGGTCGTGGCATCGCAACGCTCGGTCACGTCGACCATGAGATGTACGTCGTCCGGCAGGGCATTCCGCACCGCCGCCATCAGCGCCACGTCACGCCGCGTTGCCGATAGCCGGGGTTTCACTGCCTTATAGCCTTGCTCGGCATAGGCGACCGCTCGCTCTGCCGCCTCGGCGGGCGTCTGCGTTGGCCGAAAGCCGGCACTGCCATAGGTCTGCACCGCACGCATGGCACCGCCCATCGCGACCCCGAGTGGGGCGCCCTGGCGTTGGGCATGCAGATCCCAGGCCGCGACGTCCAGCGCCGCCATCGGCAGATGGGCAAAGCCCCGCCCACTTGGATTCAGCGCCGCGGCAACTTGTCGGTTCAAGGCTTGTGGCGTCGCAACACTCTGCCCGGCCACGAAGCGCTCGAGTAAATGCTCACCGGCGGCCAGCATGACCGCGCCGCCGCCTGCCAGCGAGTAACTAATACCGAGGCCTGAAGCGCCGTCGCTATCTTCCAGCGCGATGATCAGTACGTCGACGCCGGTCAAACCCGACCCACCGGTCGGTTTGCCCAAGTTAATCCGCAACAGTTCCGCGGTCGCCCGCGCATAGGTAACGGTCATGCAATCCTCCTGGCGGCGCCACGCTAGCGCAGCCGCCCCCGGCCCGCCACCCTTGTCACCGATGCCGCCCGACCTGTACATCTTCCGCCAATCTAGGCGCTTGTGGAGGGGTAGGATGCGGTTGTGCCGCTATGACGGTGATCGGTTGGGGCTCGTGCGCGGCGACCAACTCTATGACGTGACCGGCGTCACTGAGCTGCTGCCGGCCCACCGCTGGCCGCTGCCGGCCGGCGACGATCTGATCGCCAATCTCGCCCGCCTGCGCGATCCCATCGAAGCGGCAGCAGCCGGGGTGGCACCGACCGCAGTCGCCTCGGTAAGCCTGCTCAGCCCGGTCGCCAACCCGGGCAAAATCATCGGCGCGCCGGTCAACTACAAAAAACACCAAGCCGAAGCCATCGCCGATCGCGAGATAAATTATGATACGGACATCAAGACCATCGACCGTTATGGCCTGTTCTTGAAGGCCAACAGCGCGCTCGTGGGCCCCGGCGAAGGGGTTGCGCTGCGTTTCAACGACCGCCGCAACGACCATGAAGTCGAACTCGCCGCGATCATCGGCAAGACCGGCAGTAACATTCCCTACGACCAGGCTCTGGACTATGTCGCCGGTTACGCCATCGGCCTCGACATGACCGTCCGCGGTCCCGAGGACCGCAGCTTGCGCAAGTCCATCGACAGCTACGCCGTGCTGGGACCCTGGTTGGTCACCGCTGACGAGATCGCCGACCCCGACAATCTCGATTTCGACCTCACGGTCAACGGCGAAGTCCGGCAGCGGTCGAACACGGCGGCGTTGATCTTCGACGTCCGCAAACTCATCCGATATGCCTCGAGTTTCTACACTCTGCAGCCCGGCGACGTGATCATGACCGGCACACCCGAAGGCGTTGGTCCGGTGGACCCCGGCGATACCATGGTCGCGACTGTCGACGGCATCGGTAGCATGACCGTCGTCGTGCGCGCGGCCTGAGATGTCCGACCCCGGCGGGGATGACTTCCTCCGGGCCGCGACGTGCCATCGCGAAGGCCGCCTCGAAGACGCCGTGGCGCTCTATGAACGTGTTATTGCCGCGACACCCGACCATGGTGGTGCTTGGACCAACCTCGGCGCCGCCCACCGCCAGCTCGGCCATGTGAACGCAATCATCGCGCCGGCCTCATTACGCTTTAAAGTCGGTATTGTCTGGTCGGGCAGTCTCACCTTCAAGACCAACGCTCAACGCCGCGCCCCCATCGAGCACTTCATCGGCCTTGCCGAGATCCCCGGCATCCAGTTGTTCAGCTTGCAAAAGGGCCCTGCAGCGGCCGAATTATCCACGGCCGGTGCAACCGCGCTGGTCACCGACCTGGCCCCTGGAAGGGTGTATTTAGGCAGGTAAGGTCGGCGCTGGCGCCGCTTGCGGCAGGTTCAGTTCGTGCGCCGTAGGAAGGCCGGGATCTCCGGCCAGGCAGCCTGACTCGCGCCCACATTGCGGTAACGTTCGCTGAACAGCGGCTGTTGCACCGCCGCGAGAGCCGGCTTGGTCTGTTCGCCACGATGAATCGCCGCCAATTCCGGCGCTGATTCCGTCCTTGATTTTGACTTGCTCCCGGCCTCCATATTCGCCGGCGCCTGGCCCTGCACTTTTTTTGGCAGGATAAAGGCCATCTCGATCATCTCCCGCATCGACTCTTGCGCCTCTTGCCGCTGCGCCTGATCTTTTTCCCGCAGCGATTGCTCGCGCTCGCGCAGCTTCTGCTCGCGATGCTGCAATTCGCGCAGCGCCCGGATATCGTCCAGCAAATGGTCGATACGCTCGTTCAGGCGCTTGTTATCGCGTACCAGCCGGCCGAGTTCGATGGATTGGAATTGAACGACGTATCCCAGATCCGCGTGTGTGTTATCGGTCATCCCTTGGCGTCGCACTCCGTGGCTCGCACGATCGAAATCGATCATGCCGGGCGAGCCTAACGCCGCAGGGCTTTACATCCCGTTAACCACGTTTGCGCCGTCGCGGATGCACATATCCTTCCGGCAGGCGCATTTTCAGCTTGAGCCCGACCACGGTGTACATGTCTAGGCCGGTGATGCTGGCGACCTCCTGCAGGGGCAGGGAGGTCTCGGCGAGCAGCACCCGCGCATGGCTGAGCCGATTCCGCCCCCGCCCGTTCGCCCGCGGCATGCGATGGGAAACCCGGCGCTTCGCGGCCTCCCGCTCCGCCGCGTCGAGGCCCCGGTCCATAGCCGCTTTGATCGCCGCCTCACGCCGCGCCTTGTCGATCTGAACCTGATAGTCCGAAACCGCCATGGCGCGCAGAAACTCATACGCCTCCCGTGCCTCCGCCTCCTCCTTGGCGGTGAGCTTACCCACCACGCCGCCGCCCGCGGCTTCGTCGAGTGACATGCCATGGCGTTTGGCAAGCCGCTCCGCCGCGGCGAGGGCATTCGCGCGTTCCCCCTCGAAGGGGCTCTCGGCCGCCAACTTCAAAAGGTTATGGAACCGGTCACGTTCGGCGGCGGTAAAGTCGTCGCTACTCAGGGGTCGTCCCTCGACTTGGGAGCATGCCCACGCATGGGCACGAAACACTCACAATAGGTGCCTCCGCGGCTTTGATCCAGGTTTCAATCGGCAGCGGGGGCGACCGTTAGTTGGCGCGCCACCAGATGGGCATAGAGGCCGCCGCGCGCCAGCAGCTCTTGGTTCGTCCCGGCTTCCACGACCGTACCTTGATCCAGCACGACGATTTTGTCGGCATTGCGGATCGTCGATAGGCGGTGCGCGATCACCACGGTGGTCCTCGCCTGCATCAAGTCCGCAAGGGCGGTATGCACCGCCCGCTCGCTGGCGGCGTCCAAATGCGATGTCGCCTCATCGAGGATCAGCACCGGCGCATCCTTCAAAAAGGCCCGCGCGATCGCCACCCGTTGCCGTTGGCCGCCGGATAGTTGCACGCCGCGCTCGCCAACGGACGTATCCAGGCCATCGGGCAGACTGGCGATAAACGGGCCCAGGGCCGCACGTTCCACGGCGGTCATGACGTCGCCATCGCTGGCCTCCGGCCGTGCGATCCGAATATTCTCCGCCAAGGACGTGTTGAACAGGTACGTATCCTGGGTCACCAGCGCGATCTGCCCACGCAACGCCTCTAGGCCGTATTGGCGCAAATCAACGCCATTCAACCGCACGACGCCGCTATCGGGATCCCAAAATCGCATCAGCATATGGGCGATCGTGGTTTTGCCGGCGCCGGAGGGACCGACCAGCGCCACGGTGCTTGCCGGCGCGATCTCGAAGCTCACGCCTCGCAGCGCCCCTCGATTGGCGCCCGGATAGGCAAAGCTGACGTTCTCAAAGAATAGAGACGCGCCTTGATGTTGGTTCTGTGCCGCAGCGACGCCCGGCCCGTCAACCACGCTCGGTATCTCTCGCTCTACGGCGTTCAGCCGTCGGGTCGCGCCTAAGGTATCGGCAAGTTGGCGTCCGACTTGGGCAATCTCCGAAATCGGCAGAAAAGCAGCCATCGCCAACAAGCTGAGCATCGGCAGAATGCCGCTGTCCAGCATCCCGCGGCTGGCCAAGGCGGTGCCGGTGACAACCACCGCCAAGCCACCCAATCCGGTCGCCAACTCCAACAAGGATGTCTGCACGGCCATGTCGCGGTAAAAGGGCAGCCGCGCGCGATGATATCGGTCGATCCGCGCCAGGAAGTCCGCGCCGCGGGCGGCGCCGCGGCCGAAGGCGATAATCTCGCCCACGCCCTGCACGGTGTCGACGGCGTGGGCGTTGAGGTCCCCCAAGGCCTCCCGAGCTCGCGACGCCAGGTTGTCCAGGCGCCGCCTCAGCAGGAACGGGCTCAGGCCGACAATCGCCAAGAACGGCGCCAGGGCTAGCCCGGTCGGCCACCCGAAGACCAGCAGCGTGACCATCACCGTCGCCGGCACCAGCACGGCGACAAAAGCCGGCGTCACCGTGTGAGCGAAGAAATACTCCACCAGTTCCACGTCTTGGGTCGCCATTGCCACCAGGTCGCCACTGCGCCGCCGCAGCAGATAAGCCGGCGCCAGCTCGTCAAGCTTCTTGAACAGGCTGACGCGCATCTCCGCCAGCAGTCGGTATGCCATATCGTGCGCCGCCCACGACTCCAGCCAATGCAGCACCCCGGCTAGCGGTGCGATCGCGATCAGCGCCGTCAACAACAGTGCCGTCGGATCACCGCCGCGCAACGCCGCGACGGCCAGCGCGCTCAACACGCTGACGCCGATCAGCGCCGCCACCCGCGTAATCCCCAGGCCAAAGGTTATGCCCAGTCGCATCCGCCATGGCGCGACCATGCGCAGCAGCGAGGCGGTCGCTCCGACCCAGCCCATGCCTTCTGCGCGCAGAATGGCATCGCTCGGCTCCAGCGCGACGGCCGCGATGCTATCGCCTTCTGCGGGGGTCGCCCAGGGCACCAAGTCGCTGCTGGCACCCCGCCGTCGGTCCCGCGCTTGTTCCGCCATGAGCGCGTGGTAGACACCGCCGCGCGCTATCAGCGCATCATGCGTTCCGCTCTCCGCCACCCGGCCTTTGTCGAGCACCAGGATACGGTCCGCGTCGATGATACTCGACAAGCGGTGCGCTAAGATCAGCGTCGTACGGCCCGCCATCAGGCGGTCCAAAGCCTCCTGGATCACCGCCTCATTCTCCGCATCGACTGAGGACAGAGCCTCATCGAGTATCAGTATCGGCGCGTCCCGCAGCAACGCGCGGGCGATCGCGATACGTTGCCGCTGGCCGCCGGAAAGCCGTAGCCCGCGCTCGCCGATCACCGTCTGATAGCCGGCCGGGAGCTGCACGATAAATTCGTGGGCATTGGCGGCGCGGGCCGCGGCCTCGAGTTCTTGCGGCGACGCCTCGGCCTTACCGAAGCGCAGATTGTCCTCGACCGTCCCGTGAAACAGATAAGTGTCCTGATTGACCACGGCGAGCTGGTCGCGGAGCCGCGCCAACGGCAGCTCGCGCAGATCATGGCCACCCAGCAGGATACGGCCTTGCTGCGGGTCGTAAAGCCTCAGCAGCAGCCGCACCATGGTGGACTTTCCTGAGCCGCTGGGGCCGACGATCCCGACCCGTTCACCCGCCTTGATCGCGAAGTCGAGATTCGTATGAGCCGCCTCGCGGCCACCCGGATAGGCAAAACTGACGTCCTCGAAGGTAACCGTGGCTGCGATGTTGTCGTCAGCCGCGGCATCGACAGGCGATGTTACGGCCGGCTTCACGGCCAGCAGCTTGAACAACCCCTCGGCGGCGGCCCGCCCAACCATCCCGGTGTGGAGTAGGGCGCGCAAATCGCGCAGCGGCCGGAACACCTCGATACCCATCATCAGGATGATCAACAGGGCCGCCAGGCTCATCTCGCCATCGCCGACTCGCACCGCGCCATAGGTCAGCGTGACCGCGGCGCCCACCGCCACGCCCACATCGGTTATGCCGCGAGACAGCGAATTGATCCCCAGCACCCACATCGTGCTGCGCGACAACGCCCGCGCCCGCTCCGCCAGGGTCTCGCTACGCGCGCCGCTTTGGCCGAACGCTTTGAGCGTCGCCAGCCCCTGTATGGCGTCGAGGAATTCCGCACCGAATCCGCCGAACGCCAGCCGCTGAGCCACGGCGCTGCGTCGGTCCCAGGCCTGAAAGGCTGCCGGGGCGATCAGTGTGAACAGTGTGAAGCCCAGCAGCACCGTCGCCACCGGTAGATCGAGAAGGGCCACGAAAGCGAACACCCCCAGCGGTGTCAAAAAGGCGATCATCAACTGCGGCAGATATTGGCCGAAGAAAGTCTCCAGCTGCTCGACGCCATCGACCATGGTGATGACGACGTCGCCGGTGCGTTCCCGGCCCAGATAGGCCGGGCCCAGCGCGACCACCTGATCGTAGAGTGCCTTCCTGAGCGTGCGCTGCACGCGCGCCGCGGTGCCATGCGCCACCATGGTGCGGAAATATTCGAAGACCGCCCGCAGCGCCATCACCGCCGCGATGGCCAAAATCGGTAGCACGAGATCTCTAATCGGGACGCCCTGAAACGCCTGTGCCAGCAGCCAGCCCAGCAAAGCCAGTCGGCCGATTCCCGTTATCGTCGCGGCCAGCCCGATCGCCAGCGCAACCGCGAAGCGCCAGCGAAACCCGCTCGTAAAGGCCCAGAGACGGCGGTCGAAAAACACCTGGCACTCGCGTTTGGGAAAGACGGCCTACCTGCCTAGGGGTTCCCCCGGACGCGGTCAAGCTCAGCCTGCACAGGCAAACGCCCCCCCGCCGGCAATCGATTCGCCGGTCGTCGGATGGTCTACACCCCCATGGCGCGATGCATGGCCATAGAGATGTGTAATTCTGCCGCGTGCATCGCGGCAGCAGCGTCGCGCATCTTGCAAGCGCGCAAGATCGCGAGATGTTCATCCATCGTTTTCGCCAGCGAAGACCTTGTGATCAACCCATGATCCAGCCGGATCAGCCGGATACGGTCGCTATTCACGCGATGAATCTCCGAGATTAGGTCGTTGCCGATCCCGTTGATCATCGTGTCGTGCATTTGCCAGTCCACGCGCTGCGCGTCTTCCAGCAAGTTGTCGTCCACATCGTTTCGTGACCGCGCCACAATCTCCAGATGCGCCGCCTCGAGCGCATCGATTTCCGTGTCCTCTGCCGATTCGACGAAGTTGCGCACGCCCTCTTGCTCAATGATGCGCCGCAATTGGAAAGTGTTTCGTAGCAGTCTCAGATTGGCGTCCGTGACCCGAATCCCACGCTGCGGGATGATGTGGACCAGGCCTTCGCTCTCCAATTTCTGTAAGGCTTCGCGCATCGGTGCCAACGGCACGCCCGTCAGTTGCACCATCTCCCGTTGCGAGAAGAATTGGCCCGGATGCATGTCGTGCTGAAATAGCCGCTCCTTAAAACGGTCATAGGCGACGTGACTAAGTTTTACGCGCTGCGGCATGGTCGCGAAATCACCGCGCCGCCGGTGCCACGGTCAAGGGCTGGGCGGCATTCAATCCGCCATAGCTTTTGCCGCCATGGCCCAGCGGCGGATTGCCGAACCAGCGTTCGTCCCGCGCCTCGTCTGCCGGCTGATAGCGTACGTCGCAAGATAGCCGCACCCGCCCCAAGGGCGACACGTTGTCGGCCGAGCCATGCAGCGTGAACATTCCGAACAGCAGCACGTCGCCGGGTTCGAAGTCGGTGGTCAACAGCCGCGCACCACGCGCCCGCGCCAACGTCAGGGCATCTTCGGCGAGCGAACCTGAAACCCGATCCGCGTCTACGTCGATCCCGCGATAGTGGTCGATGAGGTCGTCGAACCGATGCGAACCTTCGACAATAATCAGCGGCCCGTCCGCCGCGCGCACCGGCCCGAGCGGCAGCCAGGCGGTGCGGACATTCTCCGATCCACGGTTCATGTAGACATGATCGAAATGCAATGGACTGGCCCGGCCGGGCGCGGTTGGGCGCAGCCAGATGAAGTCGAACGGCCGCGCGGCTTGGCCAAATATATCGGCCATCACGGCGCCTAATAACGGGCCATGACTCACCGCCCGCAGCCGCGGCTCCTCACTGACTGAACGCCAGAACGCGTTGAGATCGCCGGCGCGTTCGGTCCTCACGCTGCCGCCGCTGGCGATCCCGTCTCGTGCCGGCGTGCGGATCTCTCCCACATCCGCCAGCCGCTCCAGGACCGCCGCCCGCGCGGCCAGCACTTGATCCGGCTCTATCAGCCCGCGTAGCAAGAGATAACCGTCCTCCTCGAGAGCACGGCGCATCGCGGCGCCGTCGCGGTTCGCTCCGCCGTCTTTCAGCGGCCCGACCAGCGCCGCCGGTACTGGTTGGCCACGCACCACCAGATCTGACATCGCTTCCGTCACGGATCATCGCCGACGCGGCGATAGGCCTCGGCAAGGCTGGCGACCACGTCGCCGGTCTGGATCGAAAGCGGGGCACGCACATGGCGCCATTCCGGGTCGCCCCGCAGTGCTGCCAGTGCCGCTTTGGTCGCTGGAATGAAGGGCACGCTGTCATAGAAATCGGCCACCCCTTGGATCCGCGGTGTCAGCCCGGGCGCGGAGTCCCACAGGTCGAGCAAGCGTTCCGGGATGACATTCGCCATGCCGCAGATCGCCCCCCGGGCGCCCAGCGCCAGAGCCTTCGCGATATGCGGCTCATGGCCCAAATAGATCTCCAAGGCGGGGAAGCGCTCGAGGATCGTCGCCGTGTAGGCCCAGTTCCCGGCACTGTCCTTGATCCCGGCGATGACATCGGGAAAGGATGTACAAAGTCGGGCAATCAAGTCGGGACTGAGCTCGGAGCCGCACATCGCCGAGAAATTATACAGATAGAAGCGCAAACCGACCGGGCTCTGCTCGATGACGTTTCGGAAGCTTTCGAATAGTCCATCCTGGCTGACGTCGCGAAAGAAGAATGGCGGCAGCATGAGCACGCCGGCGCAGCGCGCCTCATGCGCCCCACGCGCCAGCGTCACCAGATCCGGCACGGCACTACCCAAGAGGCCGAGCAACAGCCGGTCGGGACTGACACCGGCCTCGATAACCTTGCCTAACGCCGCCAGCTTTTCCGAGACGGAGAAACTGGCGCCTTCGCCGGAGGTCCCGAACAGCAACACGCCTTCACAGCCGCGGCCGAGCAAGTCGCGGCAATGGGCCGCCAAGCGGTCAGGGTCGCAGTGGCCGTCCGTCGTGAGCGGCGTCAGCGCCGCCGCGAGCAGATGCCTGCCGTTGTTTTCGTTGGCAAAAGTCATAATCATGATCCATGTTGACCGGTATGCTACTGATATATCACTGATCGAACAAACGGTTTCATGAACGATTCATGCCCGGTTGGGCTTCGCGGTATCGTCCCTAGCCTCAACACGCCTTTTTTAACCGACGGCGCCATCGACGTCGCCAGCTTGCGGCGCCTCGTCGACCACGTCTACGAGTCCGGATGTGCCGGTATGTTGCTGCTGGCCGTGGCCGGCGAGGGCCAAAGTCTTAACGAGAATGAGTGGCGCTTGGCAGCGGAGACCGTACTCGATCGGAACGCCGGCCGCCTACCGCTGATCGTCAGCGTCACGGCGGACGAGCAGGCGCGGCGGCTGAGGCGTGCCACCCTCGCCCGGCAACTGGGGGTTGACGGCGTGTTGTGCCAAGTGCCTGCCGGCTCGAGCCCGGGCGCCGATTTGCACGCGGTGGCGGATGCCGGCCCCGACATGCTCATGATCCAGGATCTGGATTGGCATGGGCCGGGCCTGACCTTGTCCGATATCGCCGCGCTGTTCGAGGAGATACCTCAGTTCAGCTGTCTGAAGATCGAGACGGTGCCCGCCGGCCCGAAATACTCGGCCGTTCTGCGCGCGACCGAGGGTCGGCTCCATGTCAGTGGCGGCTGGGCGGTTTCGCAGATGATGGATGCTTTGGCCCGAGGCGTTCATGCCTTTATGCCGACGGAGTTGGAGCGTTCATATGTCGCCATACACCGGCTTTATCAGAACGGCGATGTGGCCGGCGCGCGCGCCCGTTTCGAAGCGCTGCTGCCCATCCTGGCTTTCGCCAATCAACATATCGATGTCAGCATTCGCTTCTTCAAATTGCTGCGCCGGCGCTCCGGTATCTTCGCGACCGACCATTGCCGCTCGGGGGTCGCCCCGCTCGACGACATCCAGAGGCTGGATGCCAACCGATTGGCCGACTATGCCGAAGAGATCACCGCGGGAAACCAGCCCTAGCCTGGCCGTAGGGCGCTGAGCGCGAACTCGATCACATGAGCACGTCGTTCCTCCACGGCCGCTTTCCCTTTCAGGTCCCGCCCGAAGATCACCGATAGTGTGTGGATGTTCGAATAGTAAAAGAAGCCGAGCCCGGCCAGCGAGATATAGACCTGTACGGGATCCAGGCCGCTGCGGAAGACGCCGATGGCCACGCCGCGTTCCAGCGTCGTCTTGACCATCTCGATCAGTGGGGAGTGCAACTCCCTGATCACCGTCGAGCTTTCCAGATGGCGCGCCTTGTGCAGGTTCTCGTCCCCTAACAAGGGCACGAAATGAGGGTTCTTCTCGAAATAATCGAAGGTGAATTCGATGAGTTTTTCCATCGCCTCGATTGGCCCCAGATGGGCCAGGTCGAGCTGCCGCTCCTGTACTCGGATTTCCTGGTACGTTTCCTCCAGGACGGCCAGGTAGAGATCCTTCTTGTTGCCGAAATGGTAATAGACAAGCTGTTTGTTGACTCCGGATAGCGCCGCTATCTCGTCCACGCGGGCGCCGCCAAGGCCGTTTTTCGAGAACACGTCGCGCGCCGCGTCCAACAGCCGCCGCCGTGAATTTTCCGGGTCGCGTCGTGCGACAGGCTGTCTTTTCATCACTCGATCCTAGATTATCCCCGCGTTAGGTAAGCCATCGATTGATATCACCTGCAACGAATATGTTATCGACGGGTTCTGACTGGGCCCTTTCGGGGATCTCCAATTTAGGTGTTTCAACTAAATAGTTGAAACACCTAAATTGGTAAAGTACTTTGAAAAAACCGACCGAGGAATGTGGTCTATGGCGGCTAGGCAAATTGGCATCATCATGCACGGCGCGACCGGTCGGATGGGGCTCAATCAGCATCTGATCCGTTCGGTGCTCGCTATCCGGGATCAGGGTGGCGTCGTCCTGTCCGGCGGACAGCGCCTAATCCCAAAACCGATCCTCGTCGGCCGTAACGCGGCAAAGCTTGAGCACCTTGCGAACCAGCACGATATCGCCGATTGGGGCACGGACATCGACGCCGCGCTGGCCCGGCCGGATGCGGAGATTTTTTTTGACGCCGCCACGACTCAGATGCGCGCCGAACTAATTGCGCGCGCGATCGCCGCTGGCAAGCATGTCTATTGCGAAAAGCCGGTCGCGGCGAACGCTGAGGACGCGCGCGAACTCGTCCGCTTGGCGCGGGACGCCGGCATCAAGAGCGGTGTGGTCCACGACAAGCTCTTCCTGCCTGGCTTGCTGAAGCTGCGGATGCTGCGCGATTCCGGTTTTTTCGGTCGCATCCTCAGCGCCAAGATCGATTTCGGCTACTGGGTCTTCGAAGGAGATTGGCAAGCCGCCCAGCGGCCCAGTTGGAACTACCGGTGTGGCGACGGCGGCGGCATCATCCTCGATATGATGCCCCATTGGCGCTATGTCGTGGACAATGTCATCGCCCCGGTTCGCAGTGTCTCCTGTTACGGCACGACCCACATTCCCCAGCGTGTCGATGAGGCCGGCCATGCCTACCGGGCGGATGCCGACGATGCCGCCTATGCCTTGCTCGAATGCGACGATGGCGTCCTCGTGCAGATTGCCTTTTCCTGGTGCACCCGCGTCCGTCGCGACGATCTGGTCACGTTCCAAGTTGACGGGACGTTGGGGTCGGCGGTTGCCGGCCTCAGCGATTGTTACACCCAGGCGCGGGTTAATACGCCACGCCCGGTCTGGAACCCGGACGAGCGACAAACCCACGATTTTCGGACCGATTGGCAATTGGTTCCCGAGAACCGTGACTATGACAATGGCTTCAAGGCCCAATGGGAAATGTTTCTGCGCCATGTCGCCGAAGACGGCCCCTACGACTACTCCCTCGCCGAAGGCGTCAAGGGCGTGCAACTGGCGGAAGCCGCCGCATTGAGTTGGCAAGAGCGCCGCTGGATCGACGTGCCGACCTTGGCTGATTAGGCCGCGCCGGCGCCTACCCGGCCATCTCCTGCAGCGACGACCAATCCGGTTCGGCTGCGATCGCGAAACCTTTGCAGGCCAGTGATCCGATCTGCAGTTCCCCGTTTTCGATCCGCAAGGCCACCGTGTCGCCCAGTTGTCGGTAAAGGTCCGGATGGCCTGCCAGGAATGCCGCTTGTTCGGCGGCCGAGCAGCCGGTCATGCCGCGCACGTAATGATGCCCGTTGCGCTCCACATGGGTCAGGCCGAGCAATGATACCAACGCCAGGTCCTGCTGCACGGAGACGCCCGGCTGAGTCGTCAAATCTTCGCCCGAGAGAAAATAGGCTCCGCCATCTTCGGCGGTCCATGCCCGGCAGCGCGCAAGATTGACGAGTGAACGGTAGATGCCCTTGCAGGTCTTGCTTGAAACACCCGTGTAACCGAGCGTGCGCGCCTTCGGAAAGGCATCGAAATGGGCATCGGATTCGTCGATAATCACCGGTCGGTGCGCCGCTAGAGGACGCATATCTGCGGTTGCCGCGGCATGTCGTTTGATCGGCTGCTCGATATACAGGATTGCGGCCCTGAAGTCGGACAATGCCGGTGCCTCGGCCATCGCCTGCCAGAGGGCGAGCACTTCACCGACGCTGTCATATTGCTCGTTGCCATCGAGGCTGACCTTGTAGTCGCCTGCCATTCGGTCGAGAACCGCGCCAATCGCGGTCAAGCGTTGGAGGTCGGCCTCGATGTCGCCCGAAACCTTGATCTTGAAGGTGCGATGCCCATAGGCCTCGATCACTTCTTCCAAGGTCTCCGGCAAGCCGTCATTGACCCGCTCGTCCGCGCTCTGATCGGCGGCCGTGATGGGGTCCACCAATCCGACGGTATGCCGCGCTTGAATACGCCGTCTGGGCGTCAGAGACGTCAGGAATGCGCCGAAATCAAAGTCGTTCGCGACCTTGGCGAAGGACGTTTGCTTCAGACCCACCAAATTGCGCTGGATGGCTTCGTAGAAAGAAGTGCCCGTGAGGCGGCACAGCCCGTCCAGCACGGCCCGATCAAGCAGGGCGGGGCCATAACACGCGATTAGGCTGTTGAGATTCTGTTCCGCGCAGAACCCGATCTGCGCCTCATATTGGCTCGCGAACAGGCCGAAGGCCGTCGCACTGTCCGCCTGTTTGTAGAGGGTACAAGCGCTGCGGAGCGACCGGCGCAGTTGCTCCATATTCTCCTCGTTGGAAAGCGCCATATTCTTGTCGAACCACTTCGGTGCCAGCAATTCGGCAGCGCTTCCCCAGGCGTCGTCGCCCGCGGTCGTCTCGATCCTCACGCGGATAACGGCTTCCCTGGCCTCCCGCAGCGTCGCGACACCGAATCGAAAGGGTAGGCGCAGCGCCACCGGCCGCTCGAAGAGCTGGACCTCGCGGACATTGAGCATTGGCGCGCTCATGAGCTATGCCTCCGTTGCCTCTAGCAGCCCTTGGACATAGCCGATCGCCCGCGCGGCCGCCGAGCCGCCGTCCGGCACGTAGTCGAACGGCTCGATGGCGATGGCACCGTCATAGCCGGTGTTGCGGAGAGCGCGAATAACACCGCCGAACTTCATCTCACCCTGGCCCGGGCCGCGCCGATTCTCGTCGTTGAATTGGACATGGGCGATCATCCCCCGCGGCACCCAGAGCTCGATAAGGGCTTCCGCGCTCTCGCTCTCGCTGCCGGCCACCGCTTTCGTATCGATCATCGTCTTGAAGGCCGAACTTCCGACCGCCTCGATCAGCGCAACCGCTTCCTCGATTCGGTTCACGAAATTGGTTTCGGCGGGACCGAGCGGCTCGACGCAATAGGTCACGCCGGCCGCCTCGGCATCGGCCGCAACAGCCTGCAAGCTGTCGACCGCCCGTTGCCACGCGAGACCCGCATCGTCATCGTCGGCGACCGTGCGCTGCGCCGGCGAGCCATGCACCAAATACTGCCCCCCAAGTTCCGCGCAGACCTCTATCAGGCGCCGCATGACATCGATTGTGCGTTGGCGGGCCGCGTCGTCGGGACCGTTCAGGCTGAGTCCCGCCGGCGCCACGAGCAGCCAGTGCAGGCCGCAAATCTCAATGCCCTCCTGAGCGGCAACCCGTCGCAACTCGCCGCAGCGCTTTGTGTCGAGAGCTGAGGGGTCGGCCGCCAACGTAAACGGTGCGACCTCTAGCGCCTGATACCCCAACGCCGCCGCAAACGCGCATTGCTGGGCGAACGCCATCTCGCGGATCACTTCGTTGCACAACGCCAGTCTCACGCATTCGGCTCCAAATGCACGCTCATGCCCGTTTCCGCCGATTTTTCGATGGCCTCGCATAGGATCGCCAGATCGACACCTGCCTCGCATACGGGGACCGGCGCAAGAACCTTGGTTTCGATGGCATCGACAAAGGCCCTAAAGGATCTGGCCGTAGCTTCCGTCCAGCTGCAGGTGATTTTCTCGGTCGTCACCGCGTCCTGCAGAATCGGCCGCGACATCCGCTCTTCGTTGCTGAAACGCGCCAGGCGATGCACCAATTGGCCGGTGTGGAAATTGATCTCCGCCGCGCCCTTCGAACCGACGACCGAATAGACTTGCGTCGTGATCCCACCCGGTACGAACGGATCCGGGTTGTGCCCGATCCCGGTGCGCCCGGCTTCGATCCGCGCCACCATGCCATCGGCATAGCGCAGGATCACGCAGGCCAGGCTCTCGACGCCACGGTGGAGATCGTCCTGCAGGACCCCAAAAACCTGATCTGGTGTTTTGTTCAGCAACCATCGCGTCAGGTCCAGAAAATGCACCGCATCGTTACGCAGCACGCCGAGGTCCGAGCGTAGCCGCTTGAAGCCGGAGCTTTCTCCCGCCACGTAGACCGGATCGCCAAGCTCTCCGCTCGTCACCAGGTCCTTCAGCGCGACGGCGAGGGGGTGAAACCTTAACTGGTAACCGATCTGCACGACCGTTCCGACTTGCATCGCCAGCGCCGCGAGCCGCGCCGCATCGTTGGATGTTGCCGTTGCCGGTTTCTCCAGCAGCAAATGTTTGTTTGCCGACAGGGCCGCCACCGCAACATCCATATGTGCGGTCACCGGGACGACCGCATCGACAATATCGACAGCGTCCAAACAGGGCCGGAAATCCGCAAAGATGTTGTTCTTCGGAATACCGTCGGCGAGCGCTCTGGCCCGGGCCGCCGGATCCGGATCGGCGACGATCATCGACTGGCCGAGGCCGATCCTTCGCCATGCCGCTGCGTGCGTCGGGCCATGCCCGCCATACCCGACAAGTAATACACGATATGACGATGTTGCCTCGGTCATCCGGAGCCTGCTCCCTTGTCGTCGACGGTTGGCCCGCCGGCGAGGCGCCCAAACAGGCGTCGAACCGGGCCGACGCTGTAGAGAATTACGATAAGCGAGGCAATCCAGATCACTGCGCTGATCGGGCGCACGAAGAATTCCGTCAGATTGCCATCGGTCAGCACCAAGCCGCGGCGCAGGCTCTTGTCGAGAATGCCTCCCAAGACGAGGCCGAGTACCAACGGCGCCATTGGATAATCCATGCGCCGCATGGCGTAGCCAATGACGCCGAAAAACAGCATGACCCAGATGTCGAACACACGGCTGGCGATAGAAAACGCCCCGATGGTACACAGCACGAATATTATCGGCATCAAGCGCTCGCGCGGTACCCGCAGGACTAAGAGCAACGGCCGCGTCAGCATGAGCCCGAAGATCAGGATGGCGATCGTTGCCAGCAGGATCATGGCCACCACTTCGTAAACGAAAGCGGGTGACTCGATCATGATCAGTGGGCCTGGTCGCACGCCATGGATGAACATCGCCGCCAGCAGCACTGCCGCCGGCGCGGAGCCGGGCACGGCAAGTGTGAGCACTGGGATGATCGCCCCCGGAACAGCGGCGTTGTTGCCGGTTTCCGCGGCCATCAGTCCCTCGATGGAACCGCTGCCGAAGCGCGCCTTTTCCTTGCTGGCACGCCGGGCGGCGGCATAGGACGCCCAGGCGCCCATATCCTCACCGACGCCGGGAATGATTCCCATGATCGTCCCGATGATGCCGGAGCGCACGATGGTCCTTGAATAGCGAAAAACCTCGGCCGGAGAGGGAATGACCGAACCGACTTTACTTTTCACCAACTGATAGGAGGGTTGGGTCATGACGACCAGGATCTCGGCAAATCCGAAAGCACCGATGAGCGCCGGAAGCAATCCCAGCCCGCCGCCGAGTTCGATGTAGCCGAAGGTGAAACGCTGATAGGCGTGGATGCCTTCTTGCCCGACCATCGCCGCCAGCAGCCCCAGGAACCCCGCGATCCAGCCCTTCAGTGGATCTTTCAACGACGTCAGATGTCCGGAGATGATGATGCCGAAGACCGCCAGCCAGAAGAATTCGAAGGCGCCGAACTCGAGCGCGAAATTGGCCAGCACCGGCGCAATGGTGGCGAGCAGCAACATGCCGATAATCGACCCCATGACCGACCCGCTCGTAGCGATCGCCATCGCCTTGCCGGCTTCGCCGCTGCGGGCCAGCGGATAGCCGTCCAAAGTGGTTGCGGCGCTGGCTGGGGTCCCGGGGATGTTCAGCAGGATAGCGCTGCGGCTGCCGCCGTAGATCGCTCCGACATACATGCAGATCAGGATCAAGATGGCATCGCCCGGCGCCATCTTGAACGTCAGCGTAGTCATCAAGGCGATACCGAGGGTCGCGGTAAGCCCGGGCATCATGCCGACCAAAATGCCGAGCAGCGTCGCCCACAGCACATTGAAGATGGATTGCGGGGTCGCGAACCCCAACAGTCCGTCGGCGAATAACTGCAGTCCTTCCAGCATCGCTACGGAAGCCGTACGAGAAAGACCAACTGAAACACCATTGTCACTACGACCGCGACGACCGCTGCCAAGACCAGCGCCGTGGCCAATGACATGACCCGGCGACGGCTATTATCGGTCGCCGACCACTCATACACGGTGACGAAAAGAAACACGAACACCGCCGTTGCCAACCAGTAGGGTAAGCGCCCGACCAGCCCCGCCGCGTAGCCGAGTGTCAACGCTAACCCCACCGCCAATCGGCCGGTGGCGGGGTTGAAGATCAAACCTCCGAAGCCGGTCGCCTTGATTTGCCAACCGCCGCGCAGGATCGATCGCACGAGCAGAATGGCGCCCATAACGGACAAGACGGCGCCGAGAATAGCGGGGACGATACCCGGCACCGTATAGGGATCGACTTGCAGATGCTCAAACCGCGGCATCCGCAGAGATTGCACCAGTGCGCCAAGGCCGAGCAAAATCACCACAATGGACGTGACAAAGTCGGCCTTCGCCATGGTTCCCTCAGCACCTTTGCAACCGAGAACACCTGGGCGGCACCGAAATGGCACCGCCCAAGCCTAACCGTTATGACTATGGCCGCGGAATACCGAGTTCTTCAGGCGAGTTCTGCGCTTTTCCGGCATCGAACATCAGCCAGCTAAACGCCTGAATCGCGGGCATGACGCGTGCTTGAGCGTCGTCGCCCGAGAATGGTGCAAACTGGGCACCGCGATTGGCCGCATAGGACTTCAGCTTGTCGGAGTTTGCAATGCGTGTGCTCCACGCCTCGCTCATTTTGGCAACGACTTCGTCGGGCACACCCTTCGGCGTCCAGATGCCGAAATAGTTCGGCACCGCCTTGAAATCGGCCAGCCAGTTCGTAACCGGCGGAATGCTGCCATAACCGTCGAGCTCAAGTGCGCTCTCGCTGAGCACCGCAAGCGGGCGTATCCTGCCGCCGCGGATCATCTCCGCCTGCTCGGCGGCAAGCTGGGTCGTGACCTCGGTCTCGCCGGAGACTGTCGAGATGACCGCCGGGTTACCGCCATCATAGGTGACATGTTTGTAATCGATACCGGCGGCGTTTTTGATCTTCTCGATGGCGTTATGGCCGGCCGACGAGATCCCGGCGGTCGCCACCGCGATCTGCCCGGGCGATGCTTTCATGGCTTCGATGAGTTGCCCAAAATCCTCATAGGGTGCGTCGGCGTTGACCCCAACGACCGAGACGTTGGCGACGTCGAGGAACAGGTTCCAATCTTCTATTCTTGTCTCGAGCATCCCCAGCACACCGTAGCTGCCGAGATCTTGAGCGGCGCCGGCGGTCCAGGTGTAGCCATCCTTGTCGGCGTCGAGCGCACCCTTTGTGCCGATCGAGCCGGACGCGCCCGGCTGGTTGACCACGACGAACTCTTGGCCAAGCGCATCGCTCAGCTCCCCGGCGATGACACGAGTCACCTGATCTGTGGAACCGCCGGCCGACCAGGGCACGATGATTGTTACTGGTTTCTCTGGCCATTCAGCGGCGGCGCCGGAGATGGCCAGGCCGGCAAAAGCAGCGGCCAGTACGAGTGTTTTTGTTGGCTGCATTGGGTCTCTCCTCCCTTCCAAACCTTCCGCCCTCTTGTCGAGGGAAGACAAGGTCAGTGCATGACAATTGCGCACCTAAAACAACTACCATTTGAGCAACCCATGTTTCAACTATCTAGTTGATTATGCCCGCCGTCAGACGGCAGGCGAGTCCCGAACGACGTGTGCGTCACACTCACCAACCGGGGGAACATGTTTGACATAAGTCGTTGAAATGTAACGAAAACAAAGCAGGAGCGTTAAGTTGTAATTAACCTCAAGCCGATAGTCTGTCGCTCCCAACCCCTGAACGGTGATCGGAGTGTGCCGATGTTCCGGCTCTTCGCCTTTCTGGCAGCGCTTTTTATTGCAGTCCCGGCGTTGGCCCAAAGCGGTCAGCAAAGGGCGTGCAGCAACCGTACTGAATTATTGAAGCGCCTGGGTCAGGTATATTCTGAGGATCCGGTCGCTCTTGGTATCGCCACCAACGGCGGCATGCTGGAAGTCTTGAGCAGCGAAGGCGGCTCCACCTGGACGATCATCATCACCATGCCGGACGGTCGGAGCTGTATGTTTGCTAGTGGAGAGTCCTGGCAATCCATGCCGCGCAAGACCGAGCGCGCACCGACATGACGGACAAATCCGGCCGATGACGGCCCCGACAATAATGACCTGGGCGGGCGCGCTGATGGCCTTGATTGGCGCGTCCGGGCTGCTGTTGCGCCAACTGCCCATGGGACTGTCGGTCAGTGACTCCGCGGCCATGGCTGCGGGTTTTGTTTTGGTTGCGGGATCCGTGCTGCTCGCCGGCGGCATCATGGCGCGCCGGCTGGCCGACCTGCTCCACGCCGCCGGGGTAGGCGACTAGCTTCGAACGGTGGCGGATCTATGAAATTTGCGAACATTAAAGGTTTTCTGGGCGCTGGCGCCGTATGTTTGGCGACCATCGCGGTGATCGCTGTTGGCATTGCCAACGTCCAGAACTGGGGCGCTCGGATCGCCAATGGCGAGGCGGCCCTGGCGGCCGGTGAGTGGGCTGAGGCGCGCACCGAGCTGCTCGCCGCGCTCTCGGTCGCCGAGGCCTTTAGCCCCCATGACCCGCGCTTGATCAAGACGATCGCCAACTTGGCGGAAACCGAGCGCCGGCTAGGCCACCTCGACGAGGCGGAGCGGTTTTACCAACGTTGGCTTGAAGCACTCGAACAAGCCGGAGATCATCAGTCGGACCAATTTACCGCAGCCTTGGACGGATTGTTCGCCGTCCACCAGGAACAACAACGGTATTCCCAGGCCGAGCAAATCGGCTGGCGCGTCATTCGTGCAATCGAGGCGAGGGGTGGTACCGACGCCTCCGATCTTGCCCCGAGGCTTGTTGCTTTGGGTGACGTGTTGCGCGCGCAAAGCCGTGCAGATGACGCTACCGGGGTCTACAGCCGCGCCGTCGACATTGCTCGGCGTCATGATGCCGAGGCAAACACCCTGATTATCGCGCTCGGTCGGCTTGCCGGGATCGAACAGGCACATGGTCGTTATGCAGCCGCCCGGTTGTTGCTGGAGCAGGCGCTGGCGGCCATGGAGAATAGGTCCGAGCCCGATCTGCCCAGTCTAGTCGGTATTCTCACCGAGCTGGCCGTCATTCATCGGCGCCAAGGCAACACGAAGGCCGCCCAACAGCTCAGCCAGCGCGCCCTGACCTTGGTTGAGACCCGCCTCGGCCCCGACCATTATTTGGCGGCCGCGCCCTTGGATCAACTCGCGCACGGCTATCGCGCAACCGGACGGGCAGAACAGGCGGAACGCCTCTACCAGCGCGCCCTTGCTATCCGTCAGGCGGCGCAGCGCCAGGATGAGGCGGCCGCCGCGGAGACGTTCAGTGGCCTTGCCAATCTCTACCAGGCGCGTGGCCGGCAACAGGATGCCGAGGCCTATCTGCATCGCGCCCTCAAGATCGTCGGTTCTGCTCTCGGACCCAATCATCCCGATGTCGCTGCCAGCCTGCAGAATCTAGCCACGCACTACGCTCAGCGGGGCCGCACCCTCGACGCCGAACCCCTCTATGAGCGGTCCATGCGGATCTTCGAGGCCGCCTTCGGCCCTGAACATCCCCGGATTGCGAGCGTGCTCGACGATTATGCCGGCTTTCTTCGTCGCGACGGTCGGCAGGCCGCCGCCGAGACCGCCGCGGCCCGCGCCCAGGCCATTCGCGCCGGTCGGCCGGAAGCCGTCGAATAAACTGCCTGGGCTGCCGCTTTGGGCGCCGGTTTTCGCGTGATGTCCAAAAAATGATCCCGGCAAGCCCCAAAAACAGCCATTCCTGGCCACAAAGGACACGCGCGCCGCGAACCCCCTCGAGCATAATAGAGCCAGCCATGAGGGCAGCCAGGAGGGCAGATGATGCGCGCCAGAGTCCACGCCGCTGCGGCAATGACCATGACACTACTAAGCTTCGCTTATTTGGGGGCCATCGCCCTCGGGTTGGTCACGATAGGAGCCGGCTAAACCACCGTCACAACCGGACGCCGGACGCTTGATCGAACAGATGAACCCGCGCCACGTCGGGCACCAGCCCGATCGGTTGGCCGCGGGTCAAATCCAGCCGGTCCATGGTAAACGCACAAGTGATGCTGTCCGCCACCCGCGAGAACACTAGGGTGCTGAGGCCCGTCGGCTCAGTCACGTCGACGCGTGCGATCAGCCCGGATCGCGCCTCCTCATCGATCGTCAGCGCCTCCGGCCGCACCCCATAGATAACCGTCTGTCCCTCCTCTGCGTCCGTCCTCGGCGCCGGCAACTTTGTGCCGTCCACCATTTCGACCCAGGACGTGTCTGCTGTCTGCCGGGCCGTACCTTCCAGGAAGTTCATCCCCGGCGAGCCGATGAAACTGGCAACGAATTGATTGGCGGGTCTGTCATAGACCTCCAGCGGATGGCCGATCTGTTGGATAACCCCCTCATTCATGACCACGATTCGATCGGCCATGGTCATCGCTTCCACCTGGTCGTGGGTCACATAAATCGCCGTAGTGCCCATGTCCTGATGCAGCGCCTTGATCTCTGTCCGCATTTGCACGCGCAGCTTGGCGTCCAGATTAGATAACGGCTCATCGAACAAAAAGACCTGCGGCTGACGCACGATCGCTCGCCCCATGGCGACGCGTTGCCGCTGGCCGCCGGAGAGTTCTCGTGGAAACCGCGCCAGCAGGTCGCCCAGCCCCAGGGTGCCGGCCGCCCGGCCGACCGCGGCGGTTATCAGGTCCGTGGCTTTACGGCGTATCTCCAAACTGAAGCCCATATTGCTGGCGACCGTCATATGCGGGTAGAGCGCGTAGCTCTGAAAGACCATCGCGATATCGCGGTCCTTTGGCGCGACATCGTTGACCACCCGGTCGCCGATCAGGATATCGCCGCTATTGATCTCCTCTAGTCCGGCAATCATGCGCAGAAGCGTCGACTTGCCACACCCCGAAGGTCCGACCAGCACGACAAACTCGCCGTCATGCATATCGATGCTGACGCCACGCAGCACGCGGACCGCCCCATAGGCCTTGTAGACATCGCGGACCGTGACTTCAGCCATTTGATCTATCTCCGCATCAGCCTTTTACCGCCCCGGCGGTGAGCCCCTGAATCAGGTATCGTTGTATGAACGCGAAGAATATGCAGGCCGGGATCAGTGCCAAAACACCGGCCGCCATCATCTGCCCAAAATCCACCGAGAACTTTGTCACGAAGGTGAGCATACCCACCGGGAATGTCATCTTGTCGTCACTGTTAATGAGCATCAACGCGAACAAAAGTTCACTCCACGCGGCCGTAAACACGAACCCCAGCGTCGCCCCCATCCCCGGTAAGGTGAGTGGAAAGATCACCCGGCGCAGGGCGGTCAGGCGTGTGCAGCCATCGATCATCGCCGCATCTTCCAACTCCCGCGGGATGCCATCGAAGAATGATTGCATCAGGAACGTGGCAAACGGCACGTTGAAAGCAGTGTAGACAATGATCAGCCCGGTCAGACTGTTGGTCAGGCCTAGCGGCGACATTATCTTGAAGATCGGCGCGATCAGCATCACCAGCGGGACCATCTGCGTCAGCAGCATGACGAACATGATCGGCACCTTGCCGGCGAAGCGGAACCGCGAGAACGCATAGCCGCCCGCCGCCGCGACAAGCGTCACGATTGCAGCCGAACTGAGGGAGACCACCACGCTGTTTAAGAAGAACCGCGGAAACCGACTTCCCAACAGCGCGAACTGATAGTTGTCCCAGGTGATGGATGAGGGCCACAGCGTAATACCCTCTGAATACAGCAGATTGTTCGGCGTCAGCGAAATCTTGACCAGCCAGAACAACGGGAACATCGCAAACACCATAAACACTGCCAGGCCGGCCGTATGCCCCGCATGCAGTGCCAAGCGTCGCGCCTTGCTCTGGCCAACGGTGATCATCTGCGCCTCGCTAGACCTTACCCGCCAACCGCCGCCGCAGTTGCAGCACGATCAGCGAATACAGCATCAGCAGCACCAGCAACGCTGTCGAGATCGCCGAGGCGTAGCCGAAATCTAGCCGCCGATAGGCGGTCGTGAAGATATAGGACGCCACAATCTGCGTGGAGTCTGCCGGCCCGCCGCCCGTCATGACAATGATCAGGTCGGCGAAATTCGAAATCCAAATCGTGCGCAACAGCACGGTGATGGCGATGACCGGTGCGATGAACGGCAGCGTCACCTTGACGAAGCGCTGCCAGGCGGATGCGCCGTCGATTGCTGCCGCCTCGTGTAGTTCGTACGGCACCGATTGCAACGCCGCCAACATGGTGATGGCGAAGAACGGAATGCCAAACCAGACATTCGCAATAATCGGCCCCCACATCGCGACCGACGGGTTCGACAGAATATTGTAGGGCTCCGACATCACGCCTAGGGCGGCCAGCCAGTGGGGCAGGGGGCCGATCACCGGGTTGAATAGCCAGGCCCAGGTCAGCCCCGAAAGGAATATCGGTACGGCCCACGGCAGAAAGATGATGGCTTGTACGAAGCGTTTGCCGCGGAACGGTCGGTTCAGCAACATCGCCAGCCCGAGGCCGAGGGAGAACTGCAGCACCAGTGAGGCGCCCGTCCACCACCCGGTGTTGATCAACGCCCGCCAGAACCGCTTGTCACCCATGATCGCCGAAAAATGGTCCAGGCCGACGAAGCCCCCGCTGAACGGGTTCAGCAGGTGAATGTTGCGATAGGCGAAGGACAGGCCGAGCAGCAGCGGCACGAACATCACCAACCCGATCAGGATCAGCGCCGGGCTGAGGTAGAGGTAGGGCTCGATCAGAGCCCGCCACGCGCGTCGCCGCGGCTCCGGAAACACTTCCGAAGCCGCGGGACCGTAGGACGTTATTGTGCTGCCAGCCATTTCTTCTGCGCGGCTGTCAGATACTCGGCCCATTCCTGCGCCAGGTCTTCTGCCGAACGCTGACCGAGCAGCGCTTCCTGGCTGGTCGGAATCGCCAAGGAGTCGGCGAAGAAAGCGAACTCCTCAAGATAGGTCGGCATCGTCGTCGGCTGATACTCCGCCTGGTTCAGTTCGACGAACCAACCTTCGAACTGTGGCGTCCCGTAGAATGGATCGTCATTCGCACCCTTATGGATCGGTAGGGCGCCGACGGTTTTGTTCCATATCAGGTTATTCTCGCGGTTTGAGATGTGGGCGATCAGCTTCCACGCCTCATCCTTGTTGTCGCTGTCGGAGAACATCGACCAGCCGGCATAACCGATGGTTGGGAAGGCGAGGCCGTCCGGTCCCTTCGGCATCGGCGCCACGGCGTAATCGTCCGCGTCCATACGCTCGGCGATGGCGATCAAGGCATCCGGGTCCTGGTCGAGCATCGCACAGGTTCCCGAATAGAAACCGGCAACGATCTCGTTGAAGCCCCAATTGACGCTATCCTTCGGCGCGTAGCCCTTCTGGTAAATGTCCAGCAGGAATTGAATACCGGCCACGGCACCCGGTTGGTCAAGCGTGCTGTTGCCCTCGGCGTCGAAGAAGTCGTTCGTGCCGTTCATCGTCGCCGACATCATGATCCAGCCATTGAGGCCGCCCGGTCCGCCGCGCAGGCAGTAGCCGGATTTGCCGTCGCCAAGCTCGGACACCTTGCGGGCGGCTTCCATGAAATCATCCATGGTCTCCGGCGGGCCGTCGATGCCGGCTTCGGCGAAGAGCTTTTTGTTGTAGAACATTGCCCGCAGATAGAAGCCATAGGGCAAGGTATAAGCTTCGTCTTTTACGAAGCGGCCGAATTGCAACGCCTTGTCGGTCAATTCCGGCGTATCCGACCACTCCGCCAAATAAGGCTCAAGGCTTTCCAGCCGGCCATTATTCGCATAGAGCGATAGCCAGCGATCCGGCATCTCGACGATGTCGGGCGTCTCGCCCGCGGCCACCATTGTGGCGAATTTCTCGAACGCTTGGCCCCAAGGCAAAGAGATGATTTCCACCTCGGTCCCCGGGTTGTCGGCTTCGAATTCGTCGACGATCGACCTTAGAACCTCGGTCCGCGTCGGGCTGGTGATGACTTCGACAAGCTCGAGCTTGGTCTGCGCCCAGGCCGGCGATGCAAGCAGCCCTGCCAGCGCTGTGGAGATTATTAAATGTCTCATGCTTCCTCCTAGTCGTGCGGTTTATTGAGAGCGGTTGTTCTACTGTTTGCTTCCCGGCTCTAGGGCCTGGCAAAGGTCGCCCCAAAGGTCGTCCACGTCCTCGAGGCCGACATGCAAGCGTATGAGACGGGGCGACAACTCAAACGCCTTGGCCGAATTCGGCCCGTTTTTTTGCTCTAACCCGGCGATTGCCGGTACCACCAGGCTTTCGTGGCCGCCCCAGCTAACGCCTAGTTTGAACAGTTTCAGGCGGTCGCAGAACGCCGGGATATCGATGCCCTCGGCGACGTCGAACGCCATCAGGCTGGAACAGCCTTTCAGGGTCTGCTCGCCGCGGCCCTCTAACCCGGGGTGGTAGACGCGTGCGACCGCGGGATGGTTGCGCAGGCGCTCGCCGATAATCCGTCCGACGCGATCATGCTGAGCCATCCGTATCGGCAATGTTCTGAGGCCGCGCACCAATAGCCAAGCCTCGAAGGGCGCCAGCTTCCCGCCGAGATAAGGCGCCACGAACTCGTTCACGGCGTCGATCATCTCCTGCCGGCCCGCAATGACGCCGGCGACGGTGTCGCTGTGCCCGCCGAGATATTTCGACGCCGAATGGACGACCATGTCGATACCGTGCGAGATCGGCTTTTGGAATATTGGCGTCGCCCAGCTGTTGTCGACAATGGTCACCACACCTTCGGATCGGGCCATCTCCGCCAGGCTCGACAGATCGAGCGTCTCGAAAATCCAGCTGGTCGGGCTCTCGATGTAGAACAGGCGGCAGCCGGGGAGGGCGGCGGCGACGGCGTTGAGATCGCAGCCATCGACGAACTCGACCTCGATGCCGAACCGTGGCAGCAGGCTAAGAAATAGTCGATAGGCATCGGGATAGACGTTGCGCACGCAAAGGATTCGGTCGCCGCACCGGACTTGGCTGAGCACGGCGTTGCTAATGGCTGCCATGCCGGAGGACAACGCTCTGGCGTCGGCGGCGCCTTCCAGTGCCGCGACCTTGCGCTCGAACTCTCGCACCGTCGGGTTCTTGCCACGTGAATAGATCGGCAGATCATTGTCGCCGCGAAAGCACCCCACCATGTCGTGGTAGCTCTCGAACACGAACAGGGACGTCTGCATAATCGGCGGCACGACGGCGCCATGAGGAAATATCTCGTCATGCGCCACGATGGTGGCATCGGCCATCTCGGGTTTAACGCGCATTTGTCGCCGCTCTCGCGTCGGCTTCGGTCACCGCCAAGATCGCCAGTGTTTTCTCCTTCGCCGCGTCCACGTCGCCGGCCGCGATCGCATCGAACAGCTCGCGGTGGAAAGGAAACGATCTTGAGGCAAAATCCTTTTGATCGAACGGATGGTCGAAGAAGCTGTAGATCGGTATCCGCATATGATGGACGAGCTGCGCAAACATCGGGTTGCCGGTCGCGTTGTAGATGGACAGATGAAACTGCCAATCCTCCGGGCCTGCCGACCCATCGCGTAGATGAACTTCTTCCATCCGAGCCAGACATGCCTCCATGCGCGCGAGCTCCTCTTTGGTCGCCCGCTGCGCGGCGATGGCGGCCGCCTCGGTCTCCAAGGCCCGTCTGATCTCCAGGGTCTGTAGCAAGGATTTCTGCTGCCGTTGGATCGTCAGAGGCAGGTGGATATCGCCCGGTGCGACGGGGACGCGTAAGAAGGTACCGCTGCCCTTTCGGGTCTCCACGATCCCCAGCGCCTCCCAGCGCTTAAGGGCCTCACGCACGGTCGACCGACCGACCTGCAGGCGCTCGGTCAGTTCCCGTTCGGTCGGCAGCTTGCTGCCGGGCTCGATTTGCGCGTTTGAAATGAACTCAGCCAAGGCGTCCAACACCGCATCGTTGCGGCTTCGCTGCTCCACGGGTTGCAGAAGTTGGCTATCTGGCAACACGCTCAACCACCCTCTTGGCCTAATATTGGTCTGACATCTGACCAATATTAGGCAGGCGAATTGGCGCGGTCAAATGCTAATCCACGGCAGTTGTCGGTCGGGATTAGCCCTGTCAGGATGCACCGGCCATGCCAGAGCTGCCGGACATTGTCGTCTATATCGAAGGCCTTGAGCGCCGGATCGTGGGACAGCGGCTCGAGCAGCTCCGCCTCCTCAACCCGTTTCTCCTGCGCACGGTGGAGCCGGCGCCGGCCGCCTGCCAAGGCAAGCAGGTGCTCGAATTGCGCCGGCTCGGCAAGCGCATCGTCATCGGGCTTGAGGACGACCTGTTCCTGGTTCTTCACCTGATGATCGCCGGCCGCCTCCATTGGAAGGACAGGGGCGCCGACCCCCCCGGTCGCGGTGGTCTGGCGGCCTTCGATTTCACCTCCGGCACGCTGATTCTGACCGAGGCCGGAACCAAAAGACGCGCCTCCCTCAGCATCGTGCGAGGCGAATCCGCCTTGGCTGAGCATGATCCCCGGGGCGCCGAGATAGTCGATATCGACCTCCCGGAGTTCGCGGCCATTCTCACTGGTTCCAACCACACCCTGAAACGGGCGCTCACCGATCCGCGGCAATTCAGCGGCATCGGCAACGCCTATTCCGATGAAATTCTGCATCGGGCCCGGTTGTCGCCGGTGCTATGGACAAGCAAGCTCGACGAACCGGCGATCGCCCGGCTCTTCCAGGCTACGCGCGACGTGCTTGCCGAATGGACCAGCCGCCTACGCGCCGAAGCGGGCGACGATTTCCCCAAGAAAGTGACCGCCTTCCGCAAGGAGATGGCGGTGCATGGCCGCTATCGGCAGCCTTGCCCGGATTGCGGTGACCCGGTTCAGCGCATCGCCTATGCCTCAAATGAGACAAATTATTGCGCGACCTGCCAGACTGGCGGCCGCTTGCTGGCCGACCGCTCCCTATCCCGCCTATTGAAGGGCGACTGGCCGCGGACCATTGACGAGCTTGAACGGCTGCGTCGCAGCTAATGCCGACGCTTTAGCGAGACCGCCAACCGGCCCATGGTGAAAGCGCGCCGACTGCCATACAATCCGCGGCAGCCCGTCTCACTCGAACATCCTAAAATCGAGATGCAAATGCCTGACATGGCGTCAACGAATTCGCCGATTATCACCACCTACCGGGAGCGAACCCCAAAGTCCGCCGCCCTGTTCGAACAGGCGCAATCGCGCTTCCCGAGCGGCATCACCCACGACGCTCGCTACCTGGAACCCTACGGCATCTATGTCACCCACGCCGAGGCGGCGCGTAAATGGGACGTCGATGATAACGCCTATGTCGACTATTTCGGCGGCCATGGCTCTCTGATACTAGGCCACAGCCATCCGAAGGTCGTCGCCGCCATCCATGCCGCGCTCGACCGCGGCACTCATTTCGGCTGCAACCATGAAGGCGAGGTTCAATGGGGCCGAGCCGTGCAGGCGCTGATCCCCAGCGCCGAGCGACTGCGCTTCACCTCGTCGGGGACCGAAGCCACCTTGATGTGCTTGCGCCTTGCCCGTGCTCATACCGGCCGGCGCAAGATTCTGCGCTTCTTGACCCATTTTCATGGCTGGCACGATCATATGACCAGCGGCTTTGTCTCTCACTTCGACGGCACGCCGACAACCGGCGTCCTCCCAGCCGTCGCCGAGAACGCCGTCTTGATACCGCCCCACGATATTACGGCCGTTGCTGCCGCATTGGCCGCCGACGACGATATCGCTGCCGTCATTCTGGAGCCGACAGGGTCCGGTTTCGGTCGCGTGCCAACGACGCCTCAATTCCTCGCCAGCCTCCGCGAGCTGACCGACAAACATGGCGTGGTCTTGATTTTTGACGAGGTTATTACCGGGTTTCGGGTCTCGCCGGGTGGCGCGCAGGCCCATTACGGCATCACACCGGATCTCACCTCTCTTGCCAAGATTATCGCCGGCGGTCTCCCCGGCGGCGCGGTCGCTGGCCGCAAGGACCTCCTCGATCAACTCGATTTCCAGATCGCCCAGAGCACCGGCCGCGAGAAGGTCGCCCATCCCGGAACATATAACGCCAACCCCATCTCGGCGGCGGCGGGTGTAGCGGCGTTGGAGGTCGTGGCCACGACCGACGCCTGCGAGCGCGCTAACGCCACTGCCGCCATATTGCGCGAGCGCCTTAACGCTGCGTTCGCGAAGCTCGGTGTGCCGTTTGCCGCCTATGGGAGTTTCTCGGGGTTCCACATCTTCGTCAATCCGGCACGACGGGAAATCGACAACGACCGTTTCGATCCTCTTGAAATACCCTGGCGCGAGCTGAAGGAAGGCGATCCGCGGCTGATAAACAAGCTGCGCCTGGCGCTGCTCAACGCCGGGATCGATATCGCCGGATGGCCCGGCGGACTGACCTCGGCCGTTCACAATGCCGAGGATATCGAGATGACGATCGAGGCGTTCTCCCAGGCCTTAAAGGCCCTGCGACATGAGGGAGAACTATAAGCTGTAGCCGCCAGGCTGGGCCCAACCCGCAGTTTACCTGACTTTAAGCGGGACCCGGTAAAGTTGCGTCGCAAGATAGCCATTCTCGACGGCGGAGCCAGCCTGTGCCTGCGCAGCCAGAAGCATATTCCGACGGTTATGTCCCGTTCCTAGCACGCTTTGCCGCCTGGTGGCACGGGGTTGCGCCGACCGACTTCGAAGAGCTCGCTCCGGCTGACCCGGCGGCCGCCGAGACCCGGATCGAGGTCAGCGCCCGACCGCAGCAGCGCTGGCCGGCCCAGCGCATGGAAATTTGCCGACGGCTGTGGGGTGAGGGGTTCATCCTGGCCGGCGGATCGGACCATATGGTGAATTTCGCCAAGCCGCTTTGCCTTGATCCCGCTATGTCGGTATTGGACATAGCGGCCGGCCCCGGCGGCGGGCCGCTGGCTATTTCGCAGAACTCTAAGGTCTGGATTACCGCGCTGGAAAGTGATCCGGAGCTGGTGACGCAAGCGTCGGAACTGTGCGCCCGAAAGGGCGGATCTCGTGTCGAAATCGTCGCATGGGACCCGGCCGCCCCCAATTTGCCGGTCAGCAAATATGACTGCATATACGGCCGCGAGGTGATCTACCGGGTCGCCGACAAGCCGCTGTTCTTGGCGGCGATCCAAAGTGCCATGAAACCGGGAGGGCAGCTGCTTTTTTCCGATTTTATCTTTGCTGAGGACGGCGTCGAGAGAGCCCCCTTTAAGGCCTGGCAGCGCGCCGAGACCGGTAACCCGCGCCCGTGGAGCATTGCCGAGTATCGCCGCGTCTTGAAGGAGCATAAGCTTCAGATTCGGGTGTGCTCAAACGATACCGACGGTCTTAAGCATCTGATACTGCGTGGTTGGGCCGATTTTGTGGACGGCTTGCAGCGTAGTGATCTGACCAGGGATTTTGTTGATCATATGATGCTCGAAGCCGAACTTTGGCTCGCCCGCGTACGAGCCCTTGAGGACGGCCAACTGCAGGTCGCCAGGATCCACGCGCTTAAGCCGCATCAAGTAGCCTGACGGCGAGCCAGGTCGCGTCCCACTTTATTTCCTGCGGGCGCATACCTTGGTGTTCTGCTTGGAAAAACCGCGCTAATACTTATTTTATGGCCGACATGACCGGCTTTGCGCCTCGATATCGAGGGAATAGAGCCTGTGGCGGTCTCACGGGCTGTGAGCGCCGATCAGACTGTCTCAAACTCCCCTTCCCGCCATAGCTGCGTGCTCTTGCACTTGCGGCATACCCGGTTATGAGGGCCTTCCGAGACGAAGCTGCGGCTGCACATCAGGCAGCCCCGGGTCTTCAGTTTGAACTGCGCAGACTGCGGTTTCTTGTATCTATTAGAACTGTCGTCGCACAAAAACGCTTCTTTTTTTCGCATGAGTAGGGCACCAATTCCACACAGTGGTCGCTTCTAATTATTTCTGCACTGCGTGGGGCTAACACCCCAAAACTACGACCACCCTGCAAGAGGGAACAGCGAGATCGTTCGATCTCCGCCAAGAAAGACACAGTGCAAGCAGACTTTGATTATACACGAACTTAGGGGTCGATAGGCAAGTAAATCTTAAGGAATCGTTGCGGCGAACGGCCTCACAGTCGCCCCGCTAGCGCCCCGGCGACAGCATCCAAGATAGCGTCCCGGTCGATACGGTGATGCCGAAACAAGTCGATAATATCGCCCGATTGTCCAAAATGCTCTACCCCGAGAGCCCGCACCCGGTGGCCGCAGACCGACCCCAGCCAGCCCAGCGTTGCGGGGTGGCCATCGACCACGCTCACCAGGCCCGCATCCGCGGCCAGTGGCCTCAGCAGGTTTTCGACATGGGCGACCGATCCCGCCTGGCCGGTTTGCCGCGCCCGCTCGGCCGCGTGCCAGCCGGCGTTGAGGCGGTCGGCAGAGGTCACCGCCAGCAGTCCGGCCCTCGGCACCTCTTCCTTCACCATCGCGAACGCGTCCTGCGCCTCCTGGGTGACGGCCCCGGTGTAGACGATCGCTAGCTCCGACCCCGCTGCCGGCGGGTGCAACCAGTAACCGCCGGCGATGATCTGCTCCCGCAACGCCGCTGTCAGCGGGCGGTCGGGTTGCGCGACGGGCCGTGTCGACAGCCGCAAATAGACCGAGCCACCGGCCACATCCCGCAGCCAATCGGTACGTGGCCGATCGTCGCGACGATGCACTGCCATGCCGGCGGGTTCGACGGCACTGCCATCTCGCTGCATATAGTCGAAGGCCCAGCTCATGATCGTCGCGAGTTCATCGGCGAAACTGGGCTCGAAGGCGGCAAGCCCATCCTGGGCCATGCCGATCAGTGGCGTCGCGATTGACTGGTGAGCGCCCCCTTCGGCCGCCAGCGAGATACCCGACGGCGTCGCCACCAGCATGAACCGGGCGTCCTGATAACAGGCATAGTTGAGCGCGTCCAAACCGCGCGCGATAAACGGGTCGTATAACGTGCCGATCGGCAGCAAACGCGCCTCGAATATCGAGTGCGAGAGGCCCAGCGCTGCCAGGAGCAGGAACAGGTTATTTTCAGCGATGCCGAGCTCGATATGCTGACCCCTTGGCGATTGGTCCCATTTGAGCGGCGAGGCGACCTTTTCGACCCGGAACGTATCCGCCGCCGGGTCGCGGCTGAATACCGCGCGCTGATTGACCCATCCGCCCAAATTGGTCGAGACGGTCACATCGGGCGACGTCGTCACCAGCCGGTCGGCCAACGCACTGTTGCCGCGGCCCAGTTCATTGACGATTTTCCCGAACGCCTCCTGGGTCGACTGGGTTTCTCCGGTCGGCGCCGCGATTTTCGGCACGCTCACCTGGGCCTGCCCCTTCGCGGTCGGGCGTCTTTGAGAAGGCACTTCCGCCAAAAAGTCTCGCAACGTCCGGGCGTCCTCATCCAGCCCTGCAAACGGTTCCCACTCGGATCCCTCGGCAATGCCGTTGATCTTCTTGAAATCGGCCATTTGTGCGACGGTCATCAGGCCTGCGTGATTGTCCTTGTGGCCCGCCAGCGGCAGTCGATAGCCCTTGATCGTGTAGGCGACGAAACACCGAGGTATGTCGTCCTCAACACTCAACAAGGCTTCGAGGATGCTCGACATGTCGTGACCGCCGAGGTTGGTCATGAGGCTTTGCAAGGCGGCATCGTCGTGACTGTCCAGGAGCTCTTTTAGCCCGCTGGTTCCGGCCAGATCATGTTGCAGATGCTCCCGCCAGGCCGGGCCACCCTTGAACGTCAAAGCCGAGTAGAGCTGGTTCGGGCAGCTGTCGATCCAGTCCTTCAGCGCCTCTCCGGCCGGCCCGACGAACGCCGCCTCGAGCCGCTTGCCATATTTGATGTTAATGACCTGCCAGCCGACGGCCGGAAAGAAGTCCTGAATTCGCTTGAACAAATAGTCATTTACCACGCCGTCCAGGCTGTGGCGGTTATAGTCGATAATCCACCACAGATTTCGGACGTCATGTTTCCAGCCTTCCAGCAGCGCCTCGAAGATATTGCCTTCATCAAGTTCGGCATCGCCCATCAGCGCGATCATTCGTCCCGACGGATTTGCCGGGTCCGAAAACGAGTGCAGGCGCACATAGTCTTGTACCAACGAAGCAAACAGAGTGACGCCGACACCCAGCCCGACTGAACCGGTTGAAAAATCGACCCCACCGGCATCTTTCGTGCGGGATGGGTAGGATTGGGCGCCGCCAAAGGCCCGAAAGGCCTCCAGCCGCTCGCGGCTCTGCCGGCCCAGCAAATACTGCAGGGCATGAAAGACCGGCGCCGCATGCGGCTTGACGGCCACCCGATCTTGTTCCCGCATGACGTGCAGATAAAGCGCCGTCATCAATGTCACCGCCGAAGCCGATGATGACTGGTGGCCCCCGACTTTCAGCCCGTCCCTTTGCGGCCGCAGGTGGTTGGCGTTGTGGATCATCCAGCAGGCTAGCCACAGTACCTTACGCTCCAGCACCTCGAGCACCGCTGTGGTTTCTGGCGCCACAAGGTTCGATACGGTTGGCTTGGCGGTAATCGTACGGGTAGGCATGGGTCTTCCTTCTTCGCTGCGGCCGCTATGGGTTAGCACGAACGCTCTATCGCGGTCACGCTCACGACCGGTTCGTATTTAAACTGCCGCCCGTTCATACTACCCTGCTGCACGTGCTTTGCCTGTGCTTCCCGGTGACGATGGAGATCCAATGCCCGACAATGAGAACCCGAACCTTCGTCTTCGCCAAGCCCTCGGCCGTTTCGCGACCGGGGTTACGATCGTCACCGCGGCCGGCGAGGATGGCGTCAGGGCCGGGATAACGGTCAATTCCTTCGCCAGCGTTTCCCTCGATCCACCCTTGATTCTCTGGAGCATCGAGCGACGTTCGCCAAGCCTGTCGATCTTCCTGGCCGCATCCCATTTTTGCGTCAATGTCCTGGCCGCCGAGCAAGAGGCGCTGTGCAATCGCTTTTCGTCCCCTCAGGAGGACAAGTTCGATGGCATTGCCTGCTCTGAGGGTCTGGGCGGCAGCACCAGGTTGGCCGGAAGCTTGGCCTGTTTTGAATGCCACAATCAGGAACAGATTTCCGGCGGGGACCACGTCATCCTGATCGGCGCGGTCGAGGCCTTCTCCCACGCCGACGGTGACCCGTTAGTGTTTTTTGGCGGCAGACTAGGGTCCTTGAGCTGAAGCGCCTTCGCCGGCAACCGCCTGCCACCTGAAGAATCAACACATTGATCACTCTGGCCTTCCAATAACGGGCCTCTACGGGTAAGCATCCCCCTCCGCGCCCTGTCGTTTGGGCGCGGCAGGTTCAATGGCGACGGGCCTTGGCGAGCAGCCGAGCAAAGCCCGGCAACCAGCGCCAGGGAGACGCCCATGGAAAGCATTGCACATTTCATCGCCGGCAAGCGGGTCGCCGGTTCTTCCGATCGTGTGAGCGAGGTTTTCGACCCCGCCACGGGGGACCCCCAGCGACAAGTGCCTCTGGCATCGCCTGCCGAGGTCGACAAGGCCGTCTCGGCCGCCAAAGCCGCGTTCGAAGGATGGTCGACGACCCCGGCCCTTCGTCGGGCGCGGGTCATGTTCCGCTTCAACGAATTGCTTAACAAGCATCGCGATGAGCTTGCGAAGATTGTCACTTCGGAGCACGGTAAGACATTCGACGACGCCGTGGGCGAGGTCACGCGGGGCATTGAGGTCGTCGAGTTCGCCTGTGGCATTCCTCACCTGCTGAAGGGCGAATTCTCGGAGAATGTCGGCACCAATGTCGACAGTTTTTCGATCCGCCAGGCGGTCGGCGTCTGCGCCGGCATCACGCCGTTCAACTTCCCCGCGATGGTGCCGATGTGGATGTTCCCCATCGCCATCGCCTGCGGGAATACCTTTGTCCTGAAGCCGTCGGAGCGCGACCCGTCGGTCGCCGTCAGAGTTGGCGAGCTGTTTCAAGAGGCGGGGCTGCCGGACGGCGTCTTCAACGTCGTTCATGGCGACAAGACCGCCGTCGACGCCATCTTGACCCACCCGGACATCGCGGCCGTGAGTTTTGTCGGCTCCACCCCGATCGCCGAGTACATCTATCGCACCGCGGCCGACAACGGCAAAAGGGTGCAGGCGCTGGGCGGTGCCAAGAACCACATGATCGTCATGCCCGATGCCGACATGGACCTCGCGACCGATGCCCTCATGGGCGCCGGTTATGGCTCCGCCGGCCAGCGGTGCATGGCGGTCTCCGTGGCCGTCGCCGTTGGCGATGCCACCGCCGACGACTTGGTTTCCCGCCTTGGCCCGCGCGTCCAGTCCCTTAAGGTCGGGCCGGGCAACGACCCGCAGAGTGAAATGGGGCCGCTAATCACCCGCGAGGCGCAACAGCGTGTATCAGGCTATATCGACAGCGGGGTCGAGCAAGGCGCCGAACTGGTCGTCGATGGCCGCGACGTGAGACTGCAGGGATACGAGAACGGCTTTTATGTCGGTGGCACCCTGTTTGACCGGGTGACGACAGACATGAAGATCTATCAGGAGGAGATCTTCGGCCCCGTGCTCTCGGTTGTTCGCGCGCCGGACTATGGCGCTGCGGTGGCTATGATCAACGAGCATGAATACGGTAATGGCACCGCAATTTTCACCCGCGACGGCGACGCCGCGCGAGAATTCGCGAGCCAGATCCGCGTCGGCATGGTCGGCGTCAACGTGCCTATTCCGGTTCCCGTGGCCTATCACAGTTTCGGCGGCTGGAAGCGGTCGCTATTTGGCGACATGAGCGTGCACGGGCCCGAGGGCGTGCGTTTCTATACCAGGCTGAAGACCGTGACCGCCCGATGGCCGACCGGCATCCGCAGCGGTGCCGAATTCGTCATGCCGACGCTCGGCTAGCTCGAGTCCGGAGGGCGCGCCGGTTATCCGCCCGGCGCGCCCCGCCGACTGCTGCCGACCCATCTGTTGGGGGGCGTGAGGGGCCGGCGTCGGCAACCATGTCTGCGGCTGTTTTGCAACCAATAGGGCTATGTGGCTCCTCCGCAGCGCCTGCATCTTGAGCCGTGTTCGCGCCGTCGATCATGCGTTATCGCTGGGCCGGTGCAGAACTCTGCGTGGCCATATGCCTGCGGTCGCTGTCCGCGAAGATATGGCGCCTCGTCTTATTGCGGATGTTGGGCGCCCATGGCTCTGCTTCAAGAGGCGCTCGAATATTTGACGGCTCGATGGACTGGCGGCGCCGTGTCTCAGCTGACCACCACGGCGATGCCCGAGCGTCGCGGGTCTCCGACACCGCTGGCGTCCGCCCCGTCCCGACCGGCTCTGACGCTGTGCACACCACCGAAGAACAGGCTCTGGGCTGACCACACCTCAAACTCATCGAGCGTTGCGGCGACCTCTTGCACGACCGTCGTTGGATAGCCCGGTTCGATGTCGAGCCGACCTCTTTCGAAATGCAACCTTGGCCGGAATACGGCCTCGGCCAAAGGCAGTTCGAAATCGATCAGGTTCACCAACACCTGCAACAGCGCCGTTCGAATACGATTTGATCCACCGGAGCCCAGCGCCGCGATAGACCCGTCCGGCCAGGTCACCAGACTTGGCGCCATCATCGATGCAATGCGGCAATCCTCTGCCCACAAATTGAAGCCCTGAGGGTTGATATCCTCTTCCCCGAGCATGTTGTTTGGCATGATGCCCGTCGCCGGCACCACGAAGCCGCAGCCCTCGCCGTTCGAGAGGCTCAGGCTCGCGGCATTCCCCGCGGCGTCGAGCACGCTGATATGCGTGGTGCCCCGTGTCGTCGAGGGTCGCCCGACAACGGTTTCGGCATAGTCACGAATGAACGCCGGATCGAGCAATCGCTGTAGGGCCTTTTCCGGGTGGTCGTTGTCGCCCAACCCGCTATCGACCCGCGCCTTATCGGTCAGGCCCATGATTCGCACGAGTGCGTCGAGATGGCGTGTTTGCCCAAGATCGCCCGGCGCCAGCCTTGCCCGCTCGATCAGGTTGAGGGCGAAGGCGATCAAGGTTCCACCAAAGGACGGCGGCGGGTTGGTCAGTATTCGCGCTTCGCGATAGCTCATCGCCAACGGCGCCCGGCGTTCGACGCGATAGCAGGCTAGGTCCTCCGCCGCTAGGTGGCCGCCCCCCTGTTCGCAACACGCCACCAGCGCGCGCGCGACGTCGCCCTCATAGAACGGCCTGTCGCCTTCCCGGGCCAAAAGTTCGAGGCTGTCGGCCAGTTGCGGCCATCGCATGATGTCGCCCGCGGCCGGCAGATTCCCGGGCCCGGAGAACGTCGCAAATGTCGACCTGGCGGACGCTGTCGAGTAAATCGGCGCCACGACCTGAAACAGGTGTGCCTGAAACCCGTTGATCACCACACCGTCGCGGGCCAGGCGGATCGCCGGCGCCAGGACTTCCGCCAGCGGCAGCACCCCGTGTTCGCGATGAATGGTCACCAGACCGCGCACCATGCCGGGGGTCGCCACCGATCCTAGGCCGATGTGGAACTCTTGCAAGACGTGACCGAAATTCGCGAATGTCGTACGGAAATCCTGGCCGTCCGGCCGCTGTCGCTTGGGCGTTTGTGCGAAGAAGTCATACAGCGTTGCGGTGCCGGATGGGTCGCGCGTCAGCATGAATCCGCCGCCCCCGAGGGACGCCAAGACCGGCTCGGCAACGCACGCACAGGCCAAGGCGGCGCAGGCGCCGTCGAACGCATTGCCGCCGGTGCGCAGAATCGCCGCCGCCGCATCCGCCGTCTCCGGGTGCCCGGCCGCCACGACCCCGCGATAACTCATGCGCTGCGCCGGCCCATCCTACAACACGCCGATGCCGACCAGGCCGTCATAGGTCAGCTTGCACCCGGTCACGAACAGCATCAGGTACATCAACCGGTAGAACAGTTGTTCGTTGATTTTCTTGTGCAGGAACACGCCGGCATAGATTCCGATCGGGGCCAGCGGGGCGAGAACGAGGGACGTCATCAGGTTCGTCGTATCAAGTTGACCGAGCCAACCATAGGGCACCAGTTTGACGTAGTTTATCACCGCAAAGAACAGTGTCACGGTGCCCACATATGTCGTTTTGTCCAGCCGTTGCGGCAACAGGACGACTTGGATCGGCGGCGAGCCCGCATGCGCGATAAAGCTGGTATAGCCTGAGAGCGCGCCCCAAAATCCGGTGCGGAGGAAGCCCGGCTTTGTGTATTCCGTCTTTGCTTGCCGGGGCAGCCATCGGCTCAACACGAACCCCAAACTAATCAGCCCGAGCAGAATCCGCACGGAATCGGCATCCAGGAAGCGAAATGTGGCGGTGCCGATGGCAACGCCGACGATTCCCGCCGGCAGCAAGCGTCGCAGATTGCCCCAATCCCAACGACGCCGGTAGGCGCGCACCGCGAAGATGTCCATCAGGCACAGGATAGGCAGCATGATCGCCGCCGCTTGTATCGGCGAGATCACCAACGCCATCAGCGGCACCGCAAGCTGTCCGATGCCGCCGCCGAGGCCGCCTTTGGCGATGCCCATGGCCAGCAGCGCCGGACCGGCCAGCGCGTAGAACAGGGGATCGGCGATGATCGCACCCACGGCGTCTCAAATACGCTCGGCGCCGTAATACAGCGTCACGGCATGTTTGGCCTCGGCGAAGAACAGCCACCGTTCCACCAACACCGCGACCCCGGTCAGCCCCGCCGCCACCACCGCGGCGAGCAGGCCGATCACGCCATCGCTCGCGCCGGAGCCAAGCAACAACAATAGGGCGATGCCGCCGGAAACGAGGGCGATCCGGCGCAGTTTCGACCCATGCTTTCGCGCCACCTGAAATCCCATCTCGCGCTGCAGGTAGTTTTCTTCCAGATGCGGTGCCTCGAGCAGCCGCACCCGACCCTCCTCACCGGCGTGGTCGTTGCCGAGACCGGTGGCGGTCGCGGTGGTCGACGTTGCCGGCGCACCATCGATAAACCGCCAGTAGCCGAGTTTTGCCGCCCAGGCCAGCGCACCGAAAATGGCGGCGAACACGGCCAGCGGATAAGGATTGAGCCCAAACAACCGTAACAGCGCATAAAGCCACGTCGCCCCGGTGGCGAGCGAGAACACCAGGTAGATTGGCGTTACCCAACGATTGTTCCAGTTCGGTATCGGCTTCAACGAGACATAGATCATCCCGGTGGAATAGACGGTCAACAGCGCCAGCACTGCCGCGGCGCCGCCGAACCATGCCCATACCCCGCTCGTTTGACCGAAGAACACCCAGCCGATACCAAACAGCCCGGCCGGCACAAAGGTGATCAGGGACAGCAATCCCTCGCGGCTCAACCAAGAGGATCGCCATTGCGAGACCGCTCGCCAGGCCCGCTCCGGGTGGCCCAAGTGAAAGGTCGACGAAAGCAACCCACCTGTGATTAGCCCCAGTGCCACCGCCATTGCGGCGAAGCCGAGCCATCTGTCGGTCGGTAGATGGCCGAACAGCGCGTTGATGCCGAGCAGGCTCAGCGCCCCGTAGCCGGCGCCCGAGGCGGTCGTGAAGAAGATGACGGAATAGGCTGGATGCACGGGTTGCGAGCCTCTTAGCGGGACAGCATCTGATCGACCCACGCCAAGAAACCGGCACTTGCAGGCGCATCGCCGCCGCCGGTCGTCGCGGGTTCGTAATCCGTCGCTGGTGTCTGGCGGCTGCTCCGCGGACGTGGCGGCAGATAGCGATTTACCGGTTTGTAGTCCATCTCCGGCATCAAGGCATAACCGGCGCGCTCCGCGACCAGGCGCGATACGTCGGAGTTCTCGTCACCCAGATCGCCGAAGTGTCGCGCGCCGGCCGGACAGGTCGAAACGCAGGCGGGCACGCGGTCCACCTCCTCGAGATTTTCGTTGTGGATGCGGTCGATACACAGGGTGCATTTCTTCATCACCCCGTCAGCATGGTCATACTCGCGCGCCCCATACGGGCAGGCCCAGGAGCACAGCTTGCAGCCGATGCAGGTATCGGCATTGACCAGGACGATCCCGTCTTCCTCGCGTTTGTAGGAGGCGCCGGTCGGGCACACGGTGACGCAAGCCGGTTCTTCGCAATGCAAACAGCTGCGGGGAAAATGAACGGTTCGGCTCTCCTGACCGACACCGACTTCGAAACTGTGAATGCGGTTGAACCAGACGCTGAGCGGATCCTTGTCATAGGGTTTGTCGTCGGTCAGCGGTGCGGAATGTCCGCCGGCGTTCCATTCCTTACAGCTCACCGCGCAGGCATGGCAGCCGACGCAGATATCCAGGTCGATCACCAGGCCGAGTTTGGTCCCCGTGGCGTTTTGCGGCAGGCTGGTCATCGCTTATTGCCTCGTCCCGTTCGCACCAAGCCGCCGCCATAACGCAACCGCCTGGCCCGCTCTTGTAGGCCCGGCACACCCTTCAACACCGGGAATTGCGGTTCGCTCAGCTCGGTCCGCGCCGGCTCGGCCTTGGTCACGCGAACCCGCAGGTCGAACCAGGCCGCCTGGCCGGTGACCGGGTCGGAGTTCGACATCGCCCGGCCGTCTTTGCTCGGCAGCAAATCGCTGATCGCATGGTTGAGCAGGAATCCCTTGGTGCCCTCATTGGCATCCGCCGCCAGGTTCCAGGCGCCGCGCCGCTTGCCGATCGCATTCCAGGTCCACACCGTATTCTCGTTGCATCCCTCCATGCATTTGACCTGCCCCTTGACCCGACCATTGTGGCTCTCGATCCACACCCAATCATCCTCATCGATGCCCAGGCGTGTCGCGGTCTGGCGGTTCATATAGAGCTTGTTCCAGCCATGGATCTGCCGCAGCCAGGCATTCTGCGATCCCCAGGAGTGATACATCGCCATCGGCCGCTGCGTCAGCGCGTGCAGCGGGAAGGCTTGCTCATCCACCAGAGTTTCCTCGAAGGGTGGATACCAGAAGGGCAGGGGATCGAAATAGGTGGCGACCCGTTCTCGTTGCGCCTCCTGCGGTTGCACCTCGCCATGGCCAAGGGCGGCCAGGCGAAAACGCTGCAGCGGCTCGCAGTAGATTTGCAGCACGATGGCGCGCGCTTCGGGTATCCAACCCATCTCCTGGGCATGCTGCAAGTAGCCTTGGTTGGCATGTTTGAAGAACTGATGCTCGAGCGGGAATTCCTGCCGCCAGAAACACTGGTTCTCGACATAGGCGTCCAGTTGGTTCGGATTGGCGGCCCCCCGGCCATGCGACTTGCCGTCCTCCCCACGCCACCCGGCCAGGGAACCGATGCCGGGGGCCCGTTCGTGATTGGCGATGTAATCGGCATAGCCGCCCGGATACCGCGCATTTCCTTCGTCGGTCGTAAAGCCGGGCAGCCCCAGGCGTGACCCCAGGTCGATCAGCACATCCTGGAACGGCCGCACGTCTCGGTCCGGTTTGAGCACCGGTTGCCGGATCGAATCCGCCGCTCCCTCGGCGTTGCAGATCGGTCGGTCCAGCAGGCTGATGCAGTCCCAGCGCTCCAAATATGTTGTGTCCGGCAGAATCAGGTCCGCATAGGGGACCATCTCGGAGAAGTAGGCGTCGGAATAGATGATATGCGGGATGCGGTAGCTGCCGTCGTCATTTTGATCGGTCAGCATCCGCATGGTTTCGGTCGTATTCATCGACGAGTTCCAGCTCATGTTGGCCATGAACATGAACAAGGTGTCGATGGGGTAGGGGTCGCCCGCCCAGGCGTTGCGGATCACCATATGCATCATGCCGTGGGCGGCCAGCGGGAAGTCCCAGGAGAACGCCTTGTCGATCCGCTGCGGGGCGCCGGTCTCCGGGTCGACGAGCAGATCCTCCGGCCCTTGCGGAAAGCCCAACGGCGGCCCCGGCATCGGTTTGCCCGCCACCACCTGACCGGCTTTGCCCGCCGGTTTCGGCCCTGGTGGCGCCGGTTTCGGAAACGGCGGTTTGTAGCGGAAGCCACCTGGGCAATCGATGCTGCCAAGCAACATTTGCAGCACGTGCAGCGAGCGGCAGGTATGAAATCCGTTGGAATGCGCCGAGATGCCGCGCATCGCATGCATCGCCACTGGCCGACCGATCATCTTCTCCTGCTGCCGGCCCGCCCAATCCGTCCAGGCGACGTCCAGGGTTATTTCTTCCTCGAACGCCACATGCGCCAACTCGACGGCGATCCGCCTTATCGTCGCCGCCGCGATCCCTGTCCGCTCGGCCACGGCGTCGGGCGAGTAGCGCGCGTCCGAATAACGTTCCGCCATCAATTGGAAGGCCGGCACGGCCGTCGCGCCACCGCCGAGGACATCCAGATGCAGATCATACTCGCCGGACAGCGAGGGGGTGATTCCGGGCAGTAGCGCGCTTACCAGCCGCCCCGTCTCTTTGTCATAGGCCAGCGGGTTGCCGAACCGATCGCGGACGAACAGGCCGTCTTCCGCGCTGCCCGGATCGCGCCGCACGAGCCATGGCGCGTTGGTGTAGCGCACCAGATAATCGAGATCGATCTTGCGTGCCCGCAGCAATTCGTGAATGAGCGCCATCACGAACAGGCCGTCGGAGCCCGGCCTGATGCCGATCCATTCGTCGGCGATGGCCGAGTAGCCGGTTTGCACCGGGTTGACCGAGACGAACTTGGTGTCGTCGCGGCCCTTCAGTTTGCCTAGCCCGATCTTGATCGGGTTGGAGTCATGGTCTTCGGCGACGCCGAACATCAGCAGGTATTTAGTCCGCTCCCAGTCCGGCTCGCCGAATTCCCAGAAGGAACCACCGATGGAATACAACCCTGCGGCGGCCATGTTCACCGAACAGAAACCGCCATGAGCGGCATAGTTCGGCGTCCCGAATTGGCTGGCCCAGTAACCGGTCAGTGCTTGGCTCTGGTCGCGGCCGGTGAAGAAAGCCAGTTTACGCGGGTCGTGGTAGCGGATCTCGCTGAGCCACTGGGTCGCGGTGCCCAACGCTTCTTCCCAGCTGATTTCCTCGAACTCGCCGCTGCCGCGCGGCCCGACGCGCCGCAGTGGTGTACTCAGCTTGGCCGGCGAATGCTGCTGCATGATGCCGGCCGCGCCCTTGGCGCAAAGCACGCCCCGATTGACCGGATGGTTGCGGTTGCCTTCGATATAGCGAAGCTCGCCATTGCGCAGATGCACTTTGATGCCGCAGCGGCAGGCGCACATGTAGCAGGTCGTATATTTGACCTCGTCCGAAACGGCGGGTGACGTGTCGACGACCTCACCGCCGCTACGCCCGGCGTGATCCGATGGCATCGCAACCCCAAATTTGATGGCGGCCGGCTGCCCCGGCAGACCGACCTCTGAGATGCCGCATCATAGGCTGAGACCCTCGGTCCGTCCACTAAGGGGAGGCCATGGATCCGATGACGGGCGCCGGCGGGAAACACCGTTACGCTCGGCGCCTCCGATCAGGTCAGGGCTTCGATCTGCTCGGTTGTGAGGCCGCCCGGCACGATGGTCACGGGCACCCGCATCCGGCCGATGATTTTCTTGGTCAAAAAACTGATCAGCGGACCCGGTCCCTTAGCACCCGCTGATGCCGCTAGCACCAACACCCGAATATCGGGCTCTTCGTCGATCAAGGACAGTAGTTCCTCTTTGCGGTCGCCCTCGCGTACGAACAGCACCGGATATTTGCCCTGTATTTCCATGACCCGCCCGGCAAGGTGCTGCAGCAGTTGCTCGGCCTCGGCACGGCCTTCTTCCCGCATCAGATTGCCGACGGCCGCCCAATGCTGGAAGTCAGCAGGCTCAATCACCCGCAGCAAGCCCACGCGTCCACCCGTATTGCGTGCCCGCAGACACGCGAAGGTCAGCGCTGCCTCCAACTCGGGGCTGTCATCGGCGATAACCAGGAACAGGCGTTCACCGCCGTCGGCATCGCGCTTCCTGGAGGTGGTCTGTTCGCTCATGCTGTTCTTAGGCCTTGCGGAAAACGAATCCGGCCAGCCATCCTGCCATTAGCGCGACGGCAATGGCAATGAGCCCATAAAGCGCCGACTGCCGATGCGCGAAACTGAACATTTCCGCCTCGAACCCCAGCTTGCTGACCCGCAACGGCGTCACCGTCATGCTGACGATCGCGCCGTTATCAACCAGATAGACTTCCGCGGCGTAAGGGCCAGTCTGCACATTGGCGGGGAACGACACTTTGGTCCGGAACAACCGCCCCCCGGCGAACGACACTTCCCCGGGGGTTTCGTTGTACAGCCCCCGCCGCTGCTGGTTGCGGATCAGCGCGGCGCGGAATGCCTCGGCATCGTCGCGGTCCAGCGCGTTGGTCGTCTCAAGCACCAATTGCTCGACGCCGATCTGCGCCTCGCTCAGCACCGAAGCCGGGAGCAGCTCCTCGATCGGGCCGCTACTGGCGACGTGATAGAAATTCGGCGCTTCGACAAACCGGACATCGTCCCGATTGATCCAGATCCCGGCGACGCGGGCCTTGCGGCGCACCACAACCTCTTCCGCCGCGCCACGCACGACGACGATGACCTCACCTTCCCCTTCGGTCGTACCGAACAGTAGAAGGTCGGAGCCCTCAAAGCCTGTGGTGATCGCGATCAGGTCTTCGCTGATGTCGGCGATCAGCGGCTCGGCGCCCCGGCTCGGCTGCATCCCGGCGACCAGCGCGGCAAGCACGGCCAGACCGCCAATTGCCAGGCTTCTCATGCGCCACCCTCGCCGATGGAGTAGATGTCCTCCGGCGTCTTTACCAGGTCGACTCCCAGCTTCGCACACACCCCCAACACCATGACCGCCAACAGGCCGCGTAGCTGTTCGCCAGGCAGCCTTGCCCCGGCCTTGGTTCCGAGCTGGGCCCCGATAACCGCGCCCGTCAGCAGCAGCAGGGCCAGCACCAGATCGACGGTCTGGTTGTTGACAGCCTGCAGGAACGTGACATTGGCGGTGACGAAGATAATCTGAAACAGCGACGTGCCTATGACGACCGCCGTCGGCATGCCGAGCACATAAATCATCGCCGGCACGTTGATGTAGCCGCCGCCGACGCCCATGATCGCCGCCAATACGCCGACGGCGAAACCGATGCCCAACGGCAGCAGCGCACTGATATAAAGCCGCGATCGCCGAAACCGAACCTTGAAAGGCAGCCCGTGCAACCAAGTGTGCTGATGCAGTTTGCGGCCGCTGCCGCCGCTCCGCCGCTTGCGCAGCATCGACCTGACACTCTCCAACAGCATCAGCGCGCCGATAGTGCCGAGGAATACCACGTAACAAATGGCGATCAGCAGATCGACCAGGCCCAGTTCTCGCAGCGCGGTAAACAGCCACACGCCGGCGCTTGAGCCGACAAAGCCGCCGGCCGTCAGGATCAAACCCATTTTGAAGTCGACATTGCCCCGGCGCATATGCGCCAGCACCCCGGAGACCGACGAGGCGACAATCTGATTGGCTTCCGTGCCCACCGCGACCGCCGGCGGTACCCCGATGAAGATGAGTAACGGCGTCATCAAAAAGCCGCCGCCAACCCCAAATACGCCGGACAGGAACCCGACACCGGCGCCCATTCCGAGAATCAAAAACACATCGACCGACATTTCGGCGATCGGCAGATAAATATTCATCAACGGGCGAGGGCCGACATTAGGCGGGGGTGCCGGATCACTATGTTATCGAGTTAGGAGGGCACGGCGACGTCCTAGCAGCGATAAACTTAAACGCACCGAATCCGGCCCGCACTATGGTCCTGCCGGCGCCGCCGGTCAACAGGGCCGGTTCAGGCCCCGCTGTCGCCGGAATTCGTCGGCAAGCCGGCCTCCTTCCAGGCCAGCAGCCCGCCGCGCAACCGGTGCACGATCCCATCGTATCCGGCAGCCGCTAGGCGCTCCGCCGCCATGCCGCAGCGCACCCCCGAGCGGCAATGCAGCACCAGACGTTGCCCCGGGGGTACGGCGATGCCGCTGCCGTCGAATTGCGAGAGCGGTCCGGGCTCGGTGCCATCGATGCTCTCAGCCGCCCGTTCCGGCGGCTCCCGTACATCGATCACGCGGGCCGATCCCTCCGCGATCCATTGCCGCAAGGTCGCCGGTTCGACCATCTCAACCGTCACTGCCATACTATTCTCCGCCGGGCGTGGTTGCCGGACCTTGGGCGCCGCGGCGCGAATACTATATCCTCCGGTCGTCACCGGACCAGCAGGAGATCCCATGAGCCACGATTTGGAGCCAGATGCCACCCTTGATGCGACCGGTCTCAAATGCCCGTTACCTGTCCTAAAAGCCAAGAAGGCGATGAGATCGGTCGCCCAAGGCGGCGTGCTAAAGGTTCTTGCCACCGATCCGGACTCGCCAAAGGACTTCGAACATTTTTGCGCGACCACGGGAGACCAGCTTATTGCGACCTCCGACCACGAGGGCGTCTTCACCTACCTCATTCGCAAGGCCACTTAACATTATGAAAGTCGGTGATATTCCTTATCGATCAATCTGGCTAAGTGAGGATGGTTGGTCGGTCTCGGTGATTGACCAAACCAAGTTGCCGTTCGCCTTCGAGATTTCCCAACTCACGTCATTGACCGCAGCGGCCGACGCGATTTCGCGAATGGTCGTACGCGGCGCACCTCTCATCGGCGCGACGGCCGCCTATGGCTTGGCACTCGCGATGCATGCCGATCCGTCGGATCAAAACCTCGCGAGCGCCGTCGCCGAACTCACGGCAACCCGCCCGACGGCGGTCAATCTGCGCTGGGCCGTGCAGAATGTACGGACCGGGTTGCAGCCGCTGCCGCCGGCCGAGCGGGCGGCGGCGGCCTATCGCCGGGCCGCCGAGATCTGCGACGAGGATGTCGCCATTAACGGCGCCATCGGTGAGCACGGTCACGGCATCATCGCGGCGGCATATGAACAGCTCGGCCGCAATCGGCCGGTAAACATTCTCACCCATTGCAACGCCGGCTGGCTTGCCACCGTCGACTGGGGAACGGCCCTGGCGCCGATCTACCAGGCGCATGACCTCGGCATCCCGGTCCACGTCTGGGTCGACGAAACCAGGCCCCGTAATCAAGGCTCAGCACTCACCGCCTGGGAGCTGCTGCAACATGGCGTGCCGCACACGGTCATTGTCGACAACGCGGGCGGGCACCTCATGCAGCAGGGGCAGGTTGATCTGTGCATCACCGGCACCGACCGGACCACCGCGGCGGGCGACGTGGCCAACAAGATCGGCACATATCTGAAGGCGCTGGCCGCCCACGACAACAATGTGCCGTTTTATGTCGGACTGCCGTCGCCGACCATCGACTGGACCATCACGGACGGGCTTCGCGACATTCCCATTGAGCAACGCGATCCTGTCGAGGTCACCCACCTGGCCGGACGCGCCATCTCCGGCGCGGTCGAGACCATAGCACTGACGCCCGAAGGCAGCGCTGCGGCCAATTATGCCTTTGATGTGACGCCGGCTCGTCTGGTGACCGGGCTGATCACCGAACGTGGTATTTGCGCGGCGACGCCGACAGCGTTGTCGCAGCTCTTTCCGGAGCACGCAAAAAAAGTGCCTCCGGGATCTCTCCCGGAGGCAGGGTAAAGTCCAACACCTGGACCAGGAAGTGGGTCTATCCTAGGTCTGAAGTGCAGGTATCGACGTTTTCTGGTGTGCAAACCGGCAGCGGCGTGAAGATGAATTCCGCCTCCGGCTGCTTGCCGTTGACCAGGTCGAGCAGCACCTGCATGGCGATTTCACCCATGCAGAACGGGCACTGACCGACATTCGCGTGGCTCCAGCCTTCTTTCAGCTGTTCCAGCTGAATCGGCAGCACGTCAGCAATCGCGATCACTGTTGCGTGGGAGTCGAGACGGTCCTTGTAAGGCGCCAGGGCCGCGCGGTTTGCGTCCGGCAGGAACTGCTCGAAGCCGCCCGTCGGCACGAACGCGTCCAGATCGGGGAGCGCCGTGAAGATGTCTTCCATCTGCTGGATCGACAGGGCGAAGTCGTCTTCCGTAAACAACGGGCACTGGGCCGCTTCCGTCCAGCCGTTATCACCCTCGAGGCGCTGCCCCGGGGCTGCCGTGCTGGCGTCGTCGAAGCCACCCAGGGTGTCGCGAATGCCATCCATGCGTTCGTTATGGTTGGCCGCGGCGACACCACCGGACTGGATGCAGATCGTCCCGCCTTCAGGCTTCAACGCCTGCACCTGCAGGGCGAGATTGACGCCGATGTCGCGGTTCTTGGTGCCGACAAAGGCCGCGCGCAGGTTGAAGTCCTCGGCGACCAGATCGGCATCCCACGTGATGAAAGGAATACCGGCGGCCTTTGCCGCTTCGGCACCCGCCGCGATGATGTTGGCGTCGGCCGGCGAAACGGCGAGGCCGTCAACGCCACGGCTGATCAGGTCTTGAATAACCTGGAGCTGCTGCGCACCATCGGTAATCGGCGGCCCTTCGAACAGACATTCGAACGCGCCATTTGATGCTGCCGCAGCCTTGAAGCAGCCGTCCCGGGACTCGATGAAGAACGGGTTATCCACCGTCTTCGGCACCAGGGCGAACTTCAACTGTGCATTTGCGTCCTGCGGCGCGGCGAACGTCGCCGCAACGGCGAGTGCTCCGCCCAGGAACGCGATCTTACTCAGGTTCAATCTCATTTCTTCATTCCTCCCATTTTCCTTTTGAAGATAATTAACGAGAGACCGATAAGCCGGTTGGGTTCGGCAAAATCAGCCTCGACTACGGACCCTTTCAAGCAAGACAGCAAATAGGATGAAAAGGCCGACGAAAGTCCCCTGCCAGAAGGTATTCACGCCAGCAAGCAAGAGACTATTCCGAATGACTTCTATGAGCGCGGCACCGATAACGCCGCCATATGCCGAGCCGACCCCACCCATGAGGTTGGCGCCACCAATGACCGTCGATGCGATCACCCGCAATTCCCAGGTTTGCCCGAAATTACTAAGCGCGGAGCCCGCCCACGCCAGCACAAGAAGGCCTGAGAATCCGGCCGTGAGGCCCGACAACATGTAGACCGACACCTTAACTTGATCGACCGGCACGCCGTTCAGCCGCGCCGCCTGCTCGTTCCCGCCGATGGCATAAACGTAGCGGCCCCAAGCTGAATAGCGCAGCAAAAAGGCGACAATAGCCGTCAGCGCAATTAGCACCCAAACCGGCATGGCCACGCCGAACGGGTCGCCCGCCAGTAAATTGCGAAACCGGTCAGCTTCCTCTCCGACGCGCCGCAACGTGACCGGCGTCGCACCGGTGAGGACCAGCGTCAAGCTACGCGCGATACTGAGCATGCCCAGCGTCACGATGAAGGGATTGAGCCGCACATAAGCGATCAACACGCCGTTGACGAAACCCACCGCCAAGGAGGTCAGGATGCCGGCAGCAACGGCCACCTCCATGGGAAACCCGTTCGAGATCGTGACCGCGCTGACCATGGCCACCATGCCGAGGATTGAGCCAACGGAAAGGTCAATGCCGCCCGTGATAATGACCGTGGTCATACCCACTGCCATGACCGCGATAAATGAGAAGTTTCGCGTAATGTTGAAGAAGTTACCTGTGCTCAGAAAATTGCTGTTCACGAATCCCATAGTCACGGCGATGGCGAGAACCGCCACCGTGACCCAGAATGGTTGCGAGGACAGCAAGCCCTGCCACCAGGTTGCCTCTTTCCTTTGCAGCACATCTTCAATGGCGACGCTGGCTTGGGTCTCTACGTCTTGCGCCATGATCAAGCCGCCTCAATCGCGCCGGTGATGAGACCGGTGACTTCTTCAGGGGAGCTGTCGACGATATTCTTGTCCGCGACCGTTCGGCCTCGCCGCATCACCATGACCCGATCGGCAACCGCGAACACGTCCGGCATGCGGTGGCTGATCAGCAGCACCGCGATATTCTGATCTCGCAACCGACGAATCAGGTCGAGCACTTCGGCGACCTGGCGCACACTGATCGCCGCCGTCGGCTCATCCATGAGGACGATGCGAGAATCCGTTAGCCGGGCTCGCGCAATGGCCACGGCCTGCCGCTGGCCACCCGACATCTGTCGGACCAGGTCCCGCGGCCGGGTCTCCGATTTCAGTTCACCGAACAGTTTCCCGGCACGGGCGAACATTGCCGAATAGTCAAGGATGCGCAGCGGGCCGAATCTGCGCTTGAGTTCGCGGCCCAGGAACACATTTGCCGCCGCGGTAAGATTGTCGCACAAGGCCAGGTCCTGATAGACGACCTCGACGCCCTTCTGCCGCGCCTCGACAGGTCGATGGAAGTGGACCTCCTGATCGTTCAGCACGATCGATCCGCTGGTAGGCGGAAAATTGCCGGCCATGATTTTGACCATGGTCGACTTACCGGCGCCGTTGTCCCCCATCAAACCCAGAACCTGACCCGGCTCGATATGCAGATCGACTTCATCCAGGGCGCGGATCGCCCCGAAATTTTTTGATATTTTTCTTAGTTCAAGCAAAGGCATCGACGACTCCCCGGGGCGATCCTCAGTCTTGTTCTATCCTCGCCCACCGATGATTTGGTTCGTCGAGGCTGGTGAGAAAGCCGGTCCAACCCTACACACAAATTTGGTTAGGAGCAAAGTATTTGGGCAACGATCGTTCCGCATATCGTCATACATAGAACGCCTCAAACCTTCGTTATCTGCTGCCAGCTGCGGGCTCGGGATGACTCGCTGATGGCGTCGATGACACGCTGGATTTCCCAGGCTTCACGGAAATCGGGCCAGGGGTCGTCACCCGCCACCAGGGCCTTTATCAGCCTGGCCACTTCGATGGTCTTGAGGTCGTTGAAACCAAGCTGATGCCCTGGGGCCGGCGTAAACGCGGCATAGTCCGGATGATCCGGGCCGGTCAGAATTGTCTTGAACCCCTCCCGTCCCACCGGCTGGTTGACGGTGTGCAATCGCAACTCGTTCATGCGCTCCAGATCGATCGTCAGGGCGCCACGCGTGCCGGTCACCTCGCAGGCTAAGTTCATCTTGCGTCCGGTCGCAATCCAACTGGCCTCCAATATACCCTTCGCCCCATTGGCGAACCGCACCAGCGCCCGCATTTGGTCCGTTACCGAGACCGGTCGCATTTCCTTGCTCCCGCTGGCCACGGGCCGTGCCGTCGTGACTGTATCGCAGTCACCGCATACCGCCTCGATATCGCCGATCAGGTAGCGCGCCAACGATGTCGCATGGCTGCCCAGGTCACCGACCACCCCGTCGCCGCCCTCCGGATCGTGCCGCCAAGTGTATGGCGCGCTCGGGTCGGACATATAATCTTCGAAATGCCAGCCCCGGTAGCCGACGACCCGGCCGATTTCGCCGCTATCGATAATCTCTTTCGCCGTGGCCACAACCGGATTGCGCAGATAGTTGAAGCCGACCAGCGTCTTGCTTCCCGCCGCCTCGGCGGCGTCCATCAGCGCCTTCGCGTCCGCCGCATTAGGGGCGAGTGGCTTTTCGCAATAGACGATCTTTCCGGCCTCAATGGCGGCCAGCGCCATCGGCTTATGCAGGGCGTTCGGGGCCGTAATGTCGACGACATCTATGTCTGGGTCGCGCACCAGCGCGGCCCAATCACCGGTGGCGCGCTCAAAACCGAGCGCTGCGCCCGCTTGCGCCGCCAATGTCTCGTTTGCATCGGCGAGCATGACCCGTCGTACCCCGGCCTCCAATTGAAAAAGCACCGGCGCGGCCATCATCGCCTGCGCGTGACACCGGCCCATGAAACCGCTGCCGATCAAGCCAAATCTTACTTCTTTCATCTTCGCCGTCGGGCTCCGTCGATGTTGGTGAGGCTCTTGCCTCAAGGGATTGTACGTTTCACTGTGCATCATGATAGAATGGTTGTTCTGTCAACGCGACCACAATGGGAGGCAAAGAGCGTTAGTCGCAATGGCCGCGCCCCCGACATATGAGCGATTGATCAACGAGATCGCTGAGCGTCACCATGCGATGAGCCGACGCTTTCAGCAGATCGCTCGCTTCGTCGTTCAAAATCCCAATGATGTGGCGATTGAATCTGTCAAGACGATCGCCGTGACCGCCGGCGTCCAGCCGTCCAGCCTCGTCCGCTTTGCCCAGTCATTAGGCTATGCAGGCTTCAGCGAAATGCAGCGCGTCTTCCAGGCCCGCTTGCTCAGCGCCGCACCTGGTCTGAATGAACGGGTTCGCGCCTTGAAGGCGGAGCTTGGCCCGCGATCCGAATCCACCAACCTGGCCTTCCTGAACGAGTTGGTCATCAGCGATATCGCCGCGCTGCAGCACTTGCTTGACTGTATCGATGAGCAGGCCCTGGCAAAGGCCGTCGACCTCCTCTCGGCGGCTGATACGATCCATGTGATCGGTCAATTGCGCGCCTACCCCATCGCCAATTATTTCCGTTATGTGCTGACCCATTTGCGGCAGAATGTTCAGCTTCTTGACGGCGCCGGCGGTCTCGCCGGCGAGCAAGCGCAACTCATGGACAAGAACTGCGTTCTTTTAGCCATCAGCTTCCGCCACTACGCCCGCGAGGTCGTCGACATCGTCGAGGCCACCAAGCGCCGCAAGATCCCCATAGTCGCCATTACCGACAGCCAACTAAGTCCTCTGGCGAAGCACGCTGACGTTTATTTCGAAGTGCCGGAGGGCGAGTATAATTTTGCCCGCTCTCTCGCCGCGCCCATGTGCTTGGCCCAGGCTCTGGTCATTTGCATGGGTCATCAGCTGCCGCGCAGCCGGCGCTCCAAGTCCGATATACCGGAGCTGTCAGCGCGCCGCTGGCCGAAGGTTGAGAAGGCGGTCGACGGTGACTAGTCGTAACTGACCTGCACCACCGCGCCGCTACGCAGCGATTCATTGGCTGCGTCCGCAAGAATCAGCGCCCGCCGCCCGTCTTCGAAAGTGACCGAAGGCACCCGCCCGGTCGCGGCAGCGTCGATGAAGTCGTTCAATTCCGCCACATAGGCTTCCGGGTAGCGGTCGATGAAAAAATTCGTCAGCGGCACCCGGGCATCCGTCGTTGTCGCGGTATCGCGGATGATGCCGCTTGGCCGACGATTGTCGGAGCGCACCATACCGCTGCTGCCGAACACCTCGGCGCGCTGATCGTAGCCATAGACGGCCCGCCGCGAGCAGCAGATCTGGCACTGCGCGCCGGACGCCGTCTGCATCAGGACCATGGCGCTGTCCACGTCGCCCAGGGCGCCGATTTCCGGGTCGACCAGGACGCTGCCGATCGCACTGACCGAGACGAACTCGTCGGCCATCAGGAACCGGGCGATATCGAAATCATGGATCATCATGTCTCGGTACAGCCCACCCGAAACCTTGATGTAGGCCGCCGGCGGCGGCCCCGGATCGCGGCTCGTGATGATGATCTGCTCGACTTTGCCGACCTCGCCCGCCCGCACGGCGTCGTAGACCGCCCGATGGGTCGGATCGAAACGTCGATTGAAGCCGATTTGCACCGCCACGTTGCAATCGGCGATCGCCTCCCGGCATTGATTGACCCTGGCGATGTCAAGATCGATGGGTTTCTCGCAAAGCACCGCCTTACCGGCCTGTGCCGAGGCGGTGATCAACTCGACATGGGTATCGGTAGAAGAGGCGATCAGCACCGCATCCACCGACGCGTCCGCCAGAACGGTCTCCACATCGGCGGCCACGATTGTTCGGTGTCGTTCAGCGACTTCCTTTGCCGCCGGTTCATAGACATCGTAGACGTACGCCAAATCGACCTTCGGGTTGGCCGCCAAATTGTCGGCATGCATGCGCCCGATGCGTCCCGCACCGAACAGTGCCATCTTCACCATTGTCTTGTTCCTCGCCTATGACCGTAGCTGTATTACCGGCATTCTAGACCATAACGTCCCGCACCAGTCCAACATAGAATGTTTGTTGCATTGCGGGCTTCCAACTGCATCCGGCCGATCCTATGATACGCGACCAAATGGCTATCGGCTGCCGCAAAAATCGGGAGGAGCGCACCAATGGAAACCATTCGACTGACAATGGCGCAGGCGCTTGTGCGTTACTTGGTTGCACAGCGGACGATTCTAGCTGGCCAGGAGGCGCCACTCTTCCCCGGGGTATTCGCGATATTCGGCCATGGCAACGTCAGTTGCCTCGGCGAAGCCCTTGAGACCGTACAAGATATCATGCCCACCTGGCGCGGGCAGAACGAACAGTCCATGGCTCTGGCCGCCGTGGCGTTTGCCAAGGCCAAGCGCCGGCGCCAGATCATGGTGGCGACAAGTTCCATTGGACCCGGTGCCGCAAACATGGTGACCGCGGCCGGCGTTGCCCATGCCAACCGCTTACCCTTGCTGCTGATTTCCGGGGACACGTTTGCCAGTCGTATTCCCGATCCGGTGCTGCAGCAGGTCGAACATTTCGCCGATCCGTCGACCACGGTGAACGATGCCTTCCGCGCCGTCACCCGTTACTGGGACCGCATTCAGCGCCCCGAACAGTTGATCGGATCATTGCCTCAGGCTGTGGCCACCATGCTTGATCCGGCCGATTGCGGGCCGGCGTTCCTAGGCCTGGCGCAGGACGCTCAGGCCGAAGCCTACGACTATCCGGCTCGTTTTTTCGCTCGCAAAGTTCACGTCATCCGACGTCCAAGACCGGATACTGAAGAGCTTGTGGCGGCGGCCGGGGTCTTGAGCCGGGCTGAGCGGCCGATCATTGTCGCCGGCGGCGGCGTCCATTACGCCGGCGCGACCGCCGAACTTGCCGCCTTTGCGGAACATCACCGGATTCCCGTTGTCGAGACGATTGCCGGCCGCGCCAGCATGGCTTGGAATAATCCGAGCAACGCCGGCGTCCTCGGTGTCGTGGGCAGCACGTCCGCCAACGCCTTGGCGGCGGAGGCCGATGTCGTCTTGGCCATCGGCACCCGGTTGCAGGACTTCACGACCGGATCCTGGACCGTTTTCCAGAATGAGGACGTCCGCATTATTGGCCTCAACACGGCCCGGCACGACGCCATCAAGCATCAATCGCTCAGTCTGATTGGCGATGCCAAGGTCGGCTTGACCGAGCTCAGCGCCGGGCTCGGCGACTGGCGGGCGCCGGATACCTGGAGCGCCCGGGCGAAAAGCGAATACGGCGCCTGGATGGAACAGGTCGATAAGGCCACCACACCGACCAATGCCGAGTTGCCGTCCTACGCTCAGGTTATCGGCGTCGTTAATCGCCTTGCCGAGCCCACCGACTTGGCCCTGACCGCCGCCGGCGGCCTGCCCGGCGAACTGACCAAGAATTGGCGGGCGAAGTCGGTCGGCAGCTTCGACTGCGAATTCGGCTTCAGTTGCATGGGCTACGAAATCGCCGGCGCCTGGGGTGCCAAGATGGCCGACCCCGACCGCGAGGTGATCACCTTCTGCGGCGATGGCTCCTATCTGATGATGAACTCGGATATCTACAGCTCGGTTCTCAGCGGTCACAAGATGATTGTCATCCTCTGCGACAACGGCGGCTTTGCCGTCATTAACCGGCTGCAGAACTTCAAGGGCAGCGCGTCCTTCAACAACCTGCTGGCCGATTGCAAAGTCGCCAACCCGGCCAGAGTTGATTTCGCCCAGCATGCGGCCAGCATGGGGGCGATCACCGAAGATGTCGCCAGTCTCGCCGACCTCGAATCAGCGCTCGGACGCGCGCGGGCGGCTGATCGGACCTACGTCATCGTCATCAAGACCCATGCGCACGAATGGACACCCGGTGACGCTTGGTGGGATGTTGCGGTACCGGAGGTCAGCAGCCGCGCGGAAGTCCGCCAGGCGCTTGCCGACCACCAAGACGGCAAGCGCAATCAGCGTGTCGGGGTCTAGATCGGTGAACATTACATCCGGAAATATCCGCCTCGGTGTGGCGCCGATCGCCTGGTCCAATAGCGACTTGTCCGAACTCGGCGGCGACGTAACCTTGGAGACCTGCCTGCGGGAGAGTCGGCAGGCCGGCTTCGCCGGCACCGAGACCGGGGTCAAATTCCCCATGGATGCGGCCGTCTTAGGCCCACTCCTGGCAGAACATGATCTGACTCTTGTATCGGGCTGGTTCGACGGTCGCCTGCTCGAGCTATCGGTTGCCGAAGAAAAGCGCCGGATCGATGAGCAACTGCGTTGCTTCAAGGCGCTCGACGCTCCGGTTATCGTTTATGCCGAGACGACGGGTTCGCTGCAGGCCGATCGCACGACGCCGGTAAGTAGGCGCGCCGGCATTTCGCCGCAGGATTTTGCCGATTACGGCCGCAAGCTGACCGAGTTGGCAGAGTATCTCCAGTCCTTCGGCGTTCCCATGAGCTACCACCCCCATATGGGAACCATTGTTGAGACCGATGCAGATATCGATCTCTTGATGGCCAACACCGGCCCGGCGGTTGGCTTGCTGATTGATAGTGGCCACGTCACCTATGCCGATGGCGATCCGGTCGGCCTTGTTCGGCGCCATGGCGCGCGGCTCAACCACATCCACTGCAAGGACATCCGTCCGGCGGTATTGGCAGACGCCAAGCGGCGCGACCTGAGCTTCCTCGATGCGGTAATCGAGGGTGTCTTTACCGTCCCCGGTGACGGCGGTGTCGATTTCCACGCCTTCGCGTCGGCCCTGGCGGCGGTCGACTACGCCGGCTGGGTGGTGGTCGAGGCCGAACAGGATCCCGTGAAGGCACCGCCCCTCGAATATGCCCGCATTGGCTTCGAACATTTGACCAAGGCGTTCTCCGCCGCCGGCTACAACATCCTGCCTTGAAATCCGGAATCCCGGGAGGATCCCATGACCACCGACCTATCACAGCAGTTCGCCGGCCGTTACGCGGTCGTCACCGGCAGCACCCAAGGATTGGGCGCCGCCGTTGCCGACCTTTTGGCCGCCCGTGGCGCCGCCGGTTTGGTAATCTGCGGGCGCAATGCCGAAAAGGGCGAACGCAAGGCGGCGCAGCTTTCCGAAGCGGCCCACTGCCCGACCCATTTTGTCCAAGCCGACCTGGCCAATCTCGACGATTGCGCCGCGATTATCGCCAAGGCCGATCAGGCGTTCGGTAACCTGCATTGTCTGGTCAATTGCGCTGGTTTGACTGACCGCGGCACCATCTGGGACACGACGCCGGAGCTATGGGACGCGATGTTCGCGATCAACACGCGCGCGCCCTATTTCCTGATCCAGGGCGCGGCGAAGATCATGGCGCGGGAAAACACCCCCGGGTCGATCGTCAATATCCTGAGCATGTCGGGCCATGGCGGCCAGCCCTTCATCAGCGCCTATTCCGGTTCCAAGGGGGCGCTGGCCACCCTAACTCGCAATATTGCCTACGCCCTGATGCGGCACCGCATTCGCGTCAATGCCCTCAACATCGGCTGGATGGATACCCCGGGCGAACACAGGATCCAGACCGAATATCACGGCGCCGATGAGAACTGGCTTGCCGACGCGGAAGCCGCACTGCCTTTCGGCCGCCTGCTGAAGCCGACCGAGGTGGCGCGCGCCGTTGCCTTCCTCGCCTCGGACGAATCCGGCATGATGACCGGCTCGATCGTCGATTTTGATCAATCGGTGCATGGCGCCTATGACGCCCCCCCGCAGCCTGTGATGGATACCGCTGCGGAGTAGAAAAGGTTCTCGAGACCTTCGTCGTTGCCCGCGCAAGCGAAGCGGTACCCCGGCGGCTTAGGGCGCGGCCGGATTGCACCGCATCGCTTGCGGCGACGAGCGGCGAGCCTCAGTCGTCGGCGACCACATCCTGGCGTTGCTCGCCGAGGCGCTCGATGCCAAGTCGGACCACATTGCCGGCCTTCAGATAAATCGGCTCGGGTTTTTGCCCCATCCCGACCCCGGGTGGTGTGCCGGTCGAGATAACGTCGCCGGGGTGCAGGCTCATGAACTGGCTGAGATGACTCACGATCGCCGCAACGCCGAACACCATGGTCCGGGTGCTGCCGTTTTGATAGCGATGGCCATCGACTTCCAGCCATAGATCTAGATTCTGCGGATCCGGCACTTCGTCGGCCGTGACCAGCCATGGCCCGATCGGGCCGAAGCTGTCGGCACTCTTGCCCTTGGTCCATTGGCCTGATCGCTCAATTTGAAAGGCCCGTTCCGAAACATCATGGCTGACGCAATAACCCGCGACATGGGACAGCGCGTCTTGCTCACTCACATATTTGGCCGGCTTGCCGATCACCACGCCCAGCTCGACCTCCCAATCGGTTTTCTTGGAGCCGCGCGGGATGACGACGTTATCGTTCGGCCCGGTGATGGCGCTGGTCGCTTTCATGAAAAGCACCGGTTCGTCCGGCACCGCCAACCCGGATTCCGCCGCATGGTCTGAGTAGTTGAGGCCAATGCACATAAATTTCCCGACCCGGCCGACGCAAGCGCCCAAGCGAGGGTTTCCCTCAACCGCCGGCAGCGAGGTCGGGTCCAGCGCTGCTAGCCGGGCGATCGTCTCCGGCAGCAAGGCATCACCGGCGACGTCGTCAATGGCGCCGCTCAGGTCGCGAATTGTGCCGGCATTGTCCAGCATACCCGGTTTCTCGGCGCCTGCCGGCCCGTAACGCAGTAGCTTCATCTTCCCGATTTCCCTTATCAGCCCACAGACACCATGGGGCACCAGCCCCACGGCAGCTATAGTGGGCCGTAGCACCCGACGCAATCAATCGGTCGCGCCGAAGCGGGAATTACAGAACTGGCATGTGTATTGGGATCAGGGCGCGCCCGAACGAATCGGGCGCCATCGGCGGCACGTCCTCAGTCGGTCCCCAGACCCGCCGACTGGATGGCGAGGGCCTCGGTTCCCTGTTGGAACAACACGAAGGCGCGCTCGAGCCCATCGTCGGATTTCATCACCTCGATCGAGCCATAGCTCACCAAGCCGATAAGCGCCAATAGGAAGATAAAGCCGATGGCGCGCGTTGGCACGCCCACCGAGGGGCTCTTCTCCAGCTTCACGTCGATACGATGGAACGTCAGATATCCGGCATGCAAGCCTTGCCTGCCTGGATTGAGACCACCACGACCAATAAACTTCATCTGGTCCTCCACCTACCTGGCGGATTTGCCTAATTATGCTTCCTGCATACCGGCTCACTAGAATAACGAACAACCCTCGTGAGGCCAGTGGCATTTTTAAGCATAAAGGCGGTAGTTTTAAGAAGGGGTTAGGAAATAGACCAAGTATCGATCGATTTTATTTGCAAATTCCAGGGCCGCGGGCACCCAGCCCCTGGAACGGCTGTCCTGACGCTCAGATGGCGCTATAAGGGGCTACTCGCAAGCGGACCCAAGGGACCGATCCACTAAATGGCGACCTGATGGCTCTCAAGAAACTTGGTTATTTACTTCAGGGGCTCGTGGCGTTGCTGCTCTATGCGGTGCTTCGTCTGTTGCCGCTCGAGGCGGCCGCCAGCTTCGCATCCTGGCTTTTCAGGTCTGTGGGGGCGCGTTCCAGCCTCTCGCGCCGTGCCCGCCGCCAATTGGCTCTGGTCCTGCCGGATCTATCGGAGCCGCGCATCAAAGCCATCGTTTCCGGCATGTGGGACAATATCGGCCGCATTTGCGCCGACTATGTCCACCTGCCCAAACTGATCGGCCAGCGCCAACCCGTCGAATTGATCGGCGGCGAATATCTTGCCGACGCGGCCGCCAAGGGCCGACCTATCCTACTGTTTTCCGCCCATCTGGCGAATTGGGAGATCGCAACCCTGGCGGCCCAGCGTCGCGGTCTTCAGCCCGGCGTGGTTTACCGGCGTTTCAACAATCCCATAATCGAGCACTATGCCCGCCGAGCCCAGCGCGCCGCGGGGGCGGAGTTGATCCCCAAGAGTCCCGCTGGAACGCGCCGCCTTGTCGAAAAACTGGCGGCGGGCGGGCAGGTCATCATGCTGGTCGATCAGCGCCTCAACAGCGGTATATCGGTGCCGCTTTTCGGCCGCCCGGCCATGACCGCGCCGGCCATCGCCAAGCTTGCTTACCGTTTTGATGGCTTGGTTGTGCCGGTCCGGGTCGAGCGTCTCAAGGGCGCCAGCTTCCGCGTCACCATCGAGCCGCCGCTTGACCTACCCGATACCGGCGACCGCGCGGCTGACATTCGTAATGTCATGGTTCAGGTCAATGCCCGGTTGGAGGCCTGGATCAGGGAGCGCCCGGAACAATGGCTGTGGCTGCACCGACGCTGGAATGAGGGGTCAGCATGAAGATTGGCAAACGGACCGGCGGCGTCCTGGCTGCCGTGTTTTTTCTGGTCGGCGCCCAGCCGCTGTCGGCCAGCTATGTCCTCTACTACCGAGTCATCGACGATTGGACGGTCTTGTGCGGCGAGGAGTCGCCCGGTCAGGATCGCAGCTGCTCGCTCAGCGCGCCGCCGCCCGTCTTGGACGATCTCGGCGCCCGCAATGAAATCATCGTTGAGGAGACTAGCGCCGACGTCTTCCGCGTCGCCGTCGCCGTGCGGGAGGTTGCCCCATCCGGCACCGCGGTAACGGTTCGAATTGACGGTTTCCCGGCCCATGAGGCGTTTTTGGCGGCAGGCCGCGCCACTTGGTCGGGACCGGAGGCAACCTTGATTATCCGCGAAGGTTTGGCCGGGCAGTTCCTGGTTGCCGGTGTCGAGACCGATGCCGGCATCCGGGAAACCCGCGTCTCCCTTATTGGCTTCAGCAAAGCCATCGAAACCTATCGCCGGGTCGTCCGCAGCCATGGCGCCCTCTGACTGTTTGCTTTCCTTCCGGGATTAATTGACACTTCAATTGAATCTACATATTTCAAGAAGATGTCGCCGCTGGCCACCTTTGGAGGCTCATGGAACGGTCGTTTACCAAAGAGGTGGAGCTGCTCAAGCTAGGCGCCGGTGAGGTCTTCCACGGTGAGGGCATACTCGCTGTCACCAAGGCTTTATTGCAGTCCGGCGTGAGCTATGTCGGCGGTTATCAGGGCGCGCCGATCTCCCACCTCATGGATGTGCTAACCGATGCCCAGGATATTTTGGGCGACCTTGGCGTCCATTTCGAGCCTGGCGGCAGTGAGGCTGCGGCGGCGGCGATGTTGGGGGCGTCCATCAATTATCCCATGCGCGGTGCCGTCACCTGGAAATCCACCGTCGGCACCAACGTCGCATCCGACGCCCTGTCTAACCTCGCCTCGGCTGGTGTGCTCGGCGGCACCCTGATCGTCCTCGGTGAGGACTATGGCGAGGGCGCCAGCATCATCCAGGAGCGCACCCACGCCTTCGCCATGAAGTCGCAGATGTGGCTACTCGACCCGCGGCCCAACTTGCCGACGATCGTCAAGCTCGTGGAGCATGGCTTCGAGTTGTCCGAGGTCAGCAACACGCCGGTCATGCTGGAGCTGCGCATTCGTGCCTGTCACGTCTACGGCAGTTTCACGACCAGCGAAAATAAGGCGCCCGCGTTATCCCGCAAGCGGCTGATTGAGCAGCCGCAATTCGATCCTTCGCGTATTTGCCTGCCGCCGGCGACCTATGCCCAGGAGAAGCATAAGATCGACGTGCGCCTGCCGGCGGCGATCGACTATGTACGCGAGCATCGCCTGAACGAAGTCTTCGAGGGCGATCTCGAGGACATCGGCATTATTATGCAGGGCGGCATGTATAACACCGTGCTGCGCTCCCTGGCGCAGCTCGGCCTGGCGGATGCCTTCGGCGATGCCCGCATACCGCTTTACGTGCTCAATGTTACCTATCCTTTGATCCCGGACGAGATCAGCCGCTTTTGCGCCGGCAAGCGTGCCGTTCTGGTGGTTGAGGAGGGACAGCCCGAATATCTCGAACAAGCCATCAACGCGGGCCTCCGGAAGGCCGACCTCAATACCAAAGTCTACGGCAAGGATGTCCTGCCCATGGCCGGCGAGTACACCGGCGAAGTTGTACTGCGGGGCACCGGTAACTTCTTGGCAGAGGTGGCGCCGCAGGGCGTGGATCTTGCCGCCGTGGCCGACGTGCTGGCGCGCGTCGCCGCCGCCAAACGGCGTGCCGGTGAAATTCTCGGCGACGGCGTGCCGACCCGTCCGCCGGGATTCTGCGTCGGCTGCCCGGAGCGGCCGGTGTTCAGTGCCATGAAAATCGCCCAGAAGGAACTCGGCCAGTTCCATATGTCATCCGATATCGGCTGCCATACTTTTTCCACGCTGCCGCCCTTCAATATCGGCAACACCGTGCTCGGTTATGGGCTCGGCCTCGCCAGTGCCACCGGACTTCAGGGAGCGTTCAAGCAACGCGTGGTCACGGTGATGGGCGATGGTGGACTTTGGCACAACGGCCTGAACAGCGGCATCGTGCCGGCTGTCTTTAACAACAATGACGGCGTTCTGGTCGTCATGGATAACGGCTACACCTCGGCCACCGGCGCCCAACACATCCCGTCCAGCGGCAGCAACGCCCGCGGCGAGGCGAGCGCCATGCCCATCCAGGCGGCACTCAAGGGTGTCGGCGTCAAATGGATGCGCACCATCCGCACCTACAATGTCGACCACATGGTCAAGACATTTCGCGAGGCCATGACCACGTCCGAGAAGGGACTCAAGGTCATCGTCGCCACCGGGGAATGCATGCTTGCCGTGCAGCGGCGGCTGCGGCCGTTGAATCAGGAAAAGCGCGCCGCGGGCAAGCGCGTCGTGCAAACTCGCTTTGGCGTTGATGACGATATTTGCAACGGCGACCATTCCTGCATTCGGCTTTCCGGATGCCCGACACTGACCATCAAGCCCAACCCTGATCCTTTGCGCGACGATCCCGTCGCCCATGTGAACAATGACTGCGTTGGTTGTGGTGTCTGCGGCGAGGTCGCTCACGCGGCGATCCTCTGTCCGAGTTTTTATCGCGCCGAGATCGTTCATAATCCGAGCGCTCTCGACTTATGGCGCGAGCGCTTGCGCGGTCGAATAATTGGATTCCTGCAGGGCCTGCGGCGCGCTAAGGCGCAGGTGGCTTGACCGCGGCCCAACCGGTCTGTGTTCTGATTGGCGCCCTCGGCGGCGAAGGCGGCGGTGTCCTGGCGTCTTGGATCACCCAAGCGGCCCAGGCCCAGGGCTTGCCGGTCCAAAGCACCTCGATCCCCGGTGTCGCCCAGCGCACCGGCGCGACCACCTACTATTTGGAAATCTATCCGCGACCGGCGTCCGAATTGGCGGGCAAGCAGCCCGTCTTCGCACTTTTTCCAAACCCGGGTACCGTCGATATCGTTGTCGCCTCCGAGCTGCTGGAGGCCGCCCGGGCCATGGAGCGTGGCTTCGTCACGCCGGACCGCACGACCCTCATCGGCTCGACCCACCGCGTCTACGCGGTTGTTGAGAAGAGCGTCCCGGCCGATGGCCGCTTCGACGGCAGCATGGCCCATGCGGCCGCGGCGGAGCTGTGCCGGCGGGCAATCCTCTTGGACTTTGCCGAACTCGCTCACGACAACCGCACGTCCCTCAATGCAGTTTTACTCGGCGCCGTCGCCGGCACCGGGATTCTGCCCATCGACGAGGCCGGATTCGAAGCGGCGATAAGGGCTTTCGGCAAAGCGCAAGAGGCCAACATTAGGGGCTTCAGGGCAGGGGCGGCGGCGGTTCGGGCCCCCCGGGCGCCGACGGACGCGGCACTGCCGGGCGACGCCAAACGGCCCAGTCCGCGTCTTCCCGCCGCCCAGGGTCTCATCGACACCTGCGCCAACGCCTATCCTCCGGAAGTCTCTGAAATCGTACCCGAGGCGGTCGCCCGTCTTGTCGACTTCCAGGACCGGCGTTATGCCCAGAGTTACCTGCGCCGGCTTGATCGCATCGTTCAGGCCGAGCGCGATGCCCAAGGCGAGGCCTTCCAATTTCATCTGTCCCGCGAGGTCGCCCGCCAGCTCGCCGTGTGGATGAGTTTCGAGGACGTGATCCGGGTCGCTGATCTCAAGACCAGACCGGACCGTTTGGCGCGTGTCCGGCAGGAGGTCGGGGTGGCGCCGGACCAACCGCTGACCCTCACTGAATTCCTCAAGCCTGGGGTGGAGGAATGGTGCGGGCTCTTACCGGCCTTCCTCGGGCGGCCGTTGTTCGGCATAGCCGTCCGCCGCGGCTGGCTCGAGCGTTTCAACGTCAGTCTCCGTTTGCGCACCAGCGGTGTGATCGGGTTCACCATCTTGTTTCTGCTGGCGCGCTTACGTTTCTGGCGCCGCCGCTCGATGCGCTTCAAGGACGAGCAGCGCGCCGTCGAGGCTTGGCTCGACAAGCTCTGCCGCGCCGTTCCCCTGGACTATCGTCTCGCCATGGAGGTCGCCGAGCTGGCCCGCCTTCGCAAGGGTTATGGCGAGACCAGACGTCGCGGCGTCGACAAGTTCGACCGTATCGTTGAGACCCTGGTGAGTCCCGGCTTGGCCGCTGGTAACGCGAACCGGGCCTCGGCCGCGGCGGAGGCCATGCGCACCGTGCGCGAGGCCGCGATGGCGGACGCTGACGACGCGGCGTTCGACCGCCTCCTCGGCGGCTTGGCGGCAACCGCATTCGAGCCTTCAGCGCCTGTTCCGCGGGCCGCCGAATGAGCCAGCGCGCTGAGGGACCGGAGCCCGACCAAGGTGAGCCGGCGAGTGCCGATCTGGTTCTCGATGAGTTCCTGCCTTATCTGTTCAACCGCATCACCAATCGCCTCAACCAGGATCTGCTCGCCGACCTACGGCCGCTGCGCGTGAGCGTGCCCCGTTGGCGCGTACTGGCGGTTCTGCACACCCGCGACGGGCGCCGGATGGGCGACCTCTCGGCCTACACGGTGATCGAGCAGTCGTCCTTAAGCCGTGTCGTCGATCAGATGGAGCGCGACGACCTGGTCGTCCGGCGCCATCACCAGGATGACAACCGCATTATCGAGGTCTATCTCACCCAGAGTGGTCGAGCCATGTTCGATCACATCTATCCGCTGGCTTTTGGCCATTACAAACGGGCCATCCGCGGCCTCACGGTTGAGGAACGGGAAACCCTGGTAGCGCTGCTGCATCGGATCCTCGACAACACCCGTCAGCAACCCTATCCCTAGGCAGGCTCTACGCTCGAACGTGAAACAGCACATGATCGACGGCCCGCTCATCCCCACTTAGGGGCAGGGCCACGGCGCGGAATGTTACCGACCCGTTCGATGTAGGAAACGCCTCGGCCGTTTCGACCGGGCGCCCGCGCTGCGCCGCCTCCATACACAGACTGCGGATCCACTCGACGGCCATTGTCGAGAAGTCGCTGCTCGACAGCAGACCTTGCACGTCGGAGAAGCGCATGGCGAGGAGTTGGCGATCGCTGTCGCATCGCATCAGCACTGTGTTCGGCCAGTTGCGGGCCAGGTGCGCCTGGTCGAGATGCGCCGAGGAGGGGAACCGCCGTCTGCCGCGCAAGTTGTTCCAGTAAGCAGTGATATCCATCGGCCCCATCGATTCGACGGCCGCGGCCGGCATGCGTCGCCGGCGGATGACGATATCGGTCAGCGACCCAGCCGCCGAACCGCCGCACTCTTGCTCGTCGTCCTGTTCGTAACCGTCGTCCGGTTGCGAAGGATCAGGCTCGATCTGTTCGGATACCATTTTTCGAACCCGCATCTTTGTGGGCACAATTTGTCGGCTGCGCATCGGCTTGCAGACAGGCGCAGCGCCCGTCTTGGATGGCCGGCGCCAGTGCAACCAGATAATGGTCGATGGCGGTCAGAACGAGCTCGCGCATATTGGTGCCATTATGGACCGCCGCAAGTTTCAACCGCAGATGAAGCTGGCTGTCCAAGCCCAAAGAAAGTCGCATTTTTTTACCATCGGACCGGTCGTGGCGATCCGTTGTAGGCTGTGCCGGTCGCCGGCCGAATTTCCGGCCTCCAATCGTCTTGGCGTACGGCGGCGCGGTCAGCATGGGATGGTCTGTCGTCACCGCAACCACGGGCCGAGGCGCCACGCGGTGAATCTCTAATTGTCCCGATTGCGATGTTTGTCCGGTTGGCGTTGCCGCCCCTTTCCGGACCAGCAGCGAACTAACCAGAGTGGGGCGTTTCAGAGCGCTCATGCGGACTTCCTCTCATTCAGTGCCCGCGTGCCAAAGCTCCGAGCAACCCTTGGCGTCGGCGTCCCCGCCGCGAAAACCGTCCGTTGATGATTCTTGTCCAGCCGATCCGACAAATACGACCAAAGCTGCTCGATTTCGCCGGCCGACTTGGAACTGCCATTGAGTTCCATGACCGTGCGGCCATCGATCATGCTCGCGGCGAAGTCGGTGCGCTGATGCACGGTGACCGGGGCAACGGTGCCATGTTGTGACAGCGCGATCGCCGCCTCGGCGGTGATCCGCGCACGTGACGCGGCACCGTTGACAACGAACACCAGGGGTTTGCCGACTTGCTCGACAAGATCGACGGTAGCCCCGGCGGCACGCAGGTCATGCGGGCTCGGCCGGGTTGGGATCGCGACTAGGTCGCAGACAGCGACCACCTCGCGGATCATCTCGGTAATCGCCGGGGGCGTGTCGATCACCAGCAGCTCGACCCCAATCGACCGCATTCTCTCCAGGTCGTCCTTGAGCTGTGAGACGAAGGTCTGCACGAACACCGGGGTTTCCGCGGAGCGTTCATTCCACCAGTCCGCCAGGCTGCCCTGTGGATCGCAGTCGATCAAGGCGACCGGCCCGGCCCCCGCCAGTTCCGCCTGCACGGCCGTATGTCCGGCCAGCGTTGTTTTTCCCGAGCCGCCCTTTTGGGACGCAAATGCCAACACGCGCATTGTTCCGACCTCTTTGGCCTTCGTCACGGCCAAGCCGCCCGTGGGCGACATGGACAAGGCGCGAAAACATAGTGGTGGCAAATTAAAGGCAAACTAAGAGAAGAATGAAGTTTGCAAGCTGTTCGATGGAAACAAGAAGATAAAATGAAAGTATAATAGTAGAGAAATAGAGAAATATTTGCGTAAATATCAATGGAGTTCGCCTGTGGCACTGGTTGCTGGTCAGGCACGGCGGCACAGCCTCTCGACACGGCTCCGGCGACTGCGCTATGTGCATCACCAACAGGCAATGCGCGGGGGAGGGCAGGCATGGCCAGCCGGGGATTTGACGCATCGAGTTTTCTGATCCGCTGGATCATCGCCCTCGTGCTGGTGCTCGGGACGTTCAATCCGACCCAGTTCTCGTATTATGGCTGGGTCGCTAGAGGCGGCGAACAGGGACTGCCTTTCAAGGTCCTGGCCGGCATCGCCTTGTTGATCATCTATGTGATCTATTTGCGCGCCACCTGGCGTTCCATCGGCCCCATCGGCCTCACCCTCGCCGCCGCATTCTTCGCCGCCCTGATATGGGTGTTGCTGGATACCGGTATCCTCAACCTCGATGAGCCGAAGGCGATCACCTGGGCCTTGCTGGCCGTCTTCGCCACCATCCTCGCCATCGGCCTGTCCTGGTCGCATGTCCGCCGCCGGGTTTCCGGCCAAGCCGATATGGACGATGTCGACGACTAGGTGATTAGGTCGGATCCTCGGCGATATCCTCCGCCCAAAGCTCCGGCTTTTCCGCAACGAACCGCTTCATCAGCGCGATGCAGTCTGGGTCATCGGCCACGATCACGTCGACGCCGCGTTCGCGCAGGAATGCTTCGTTGCCGCCGAAATTGACGTTCTCGCCGATCACGACACGGGCTATCCCGAATTGGACGATGGTGCCGGCGCACATCATGCAGGGCGAGAGCGACGTATAGAGCGTCATTTTGCCATAGCTCCGCTGCCGCCCCGCTTTTTGTAGGCAGTCCATCTCCCCATGGGCGATCGGGTTGCCGGCTTGCACGCGCTGATTGCGACCTTGGGCGATCAAACGCGCCCCTGCCGCCAGCACCGAGCCGATCGGGCAGCCGCCCTCCTCGAACCCGGCCAACGCCTCCTCATAGGCGACCCGCAGAAATCTCTTGTCGGTCTCGGTGAGCATTGTCGAATCCTAGGCCGTATGGCGGCAAAACGTTTCCAGGTCGATATTGGTGCCGCAAATGACCAGGCCGACCCGCTTGCCGGCCAGCCGCTGCCGCAGTGGTCCGGCCAACGCCGCGGTGCTCGCCGCCCCGGCCGGCTCGACCGCCAGCTTCATATGGTGGAACAGCAGCTTCATCGCCTCGCGCATGTCGTCGTCGCTGATCATCACCAGCTCATCGACATGGTCGCGGCACAGCGCGAAGCTGCCCGGCGTGGCGTAGGGGGCACCGAGGCTGTCGGCGATCGTCCGTACCGTTTCGATGCCCTTGGGTTCGCCGGCGGCAAAACTTCGGTGCATGCTGTCCGCCCCTTCCGGCTCGACGCCGAACACCTGGCACGATGGTTGCGCCAGTTTGACCGCGCGGGAGATCCCGGCACACAGACCGCCGCCGCCGATCGGCACGATCACCGCGTCCAGGTTCGGCGCCTGGCGGCAGAACTCCCAACCGACCGTTGCGGTGCCCAGCACCGTGAACGGCCCTTCATAGGGATGCACGAAACTGCGGCCCTCACGCTCTTTGATCTCCTCGACCGTCTCGAAGGCCTTATGCACGTCGTCCGCCAGCACCACCTCGGCCCCATAGCTGCGGCATTGCGCCACGCGGAACGGGCTCGCGCCCTTCATCATCACGACCTTGGCGGTCGTGCCCAGCGTCCGCGCCGCATAGGATACGGCGATGGCATGATTGCCGGCACTCACCGCGGTCACCCCGCGCGCCAACACTTCCGGGCTCAGATTGAGCATCACGGACAGCGCGCCGCGTGGTTTGAACGTGCCGGTGACTTGCAGCAGCTCCAGTTTCAGCAACGGTTCCGTCCCGGCGCCGAAAGTCTGCTCGACGATGTCGCCGCGCCAAGGATGAACGGGCGTCTCGATAACTAAATCGCCCAGGCGCTCCCGGGCGGCCTCAATCTGGGCAAGGGTCGGGGCGGCATCCATTATGCCTGTCACTCCATACGAATTTCAGGATTGCAGGCAGGCTAGCAGCTTGTGCCGCCGGATTCGAGTGCGCCGGCGCCGGCGGTTAGAACAGCCCGAAGAGCTTGCCGCGGCGTTTCTCGAAATATTGCTGGTGATAGTCCTCCGCCATATGGAACGTCGCCGCCGGTACGATTTCCGTGACGATCTGCCCGCGCTGGCGTCCGGACTCTTCCTCGGCCGCGATTGAAGCCCGCGCCGCCGCTTCTTGCTCCGGCGAATGGAAAAATATCATCGAGCGGTATTGTGAGCCGACATCCGGTCCCTGACGGTCGCGTGTCGTCGGGTCGTGGCTGGCCCAGAACAAGGCCAGCAGGTCGGCATAGCTTACTTTGGCGGGATCGTAGGTCACTTGGACCGCTTCGGCATGGCCGGTTCGCCCACTGCAGACATCCTTGTAGGTCGGCTCAGCGGCACTGCCGCCGGTATAGCCGACAGCCGTCTCGGTGACCCCATCGATCTTGCGGAAGGCCGCCTCTACGCCCCAGAAGCATCCGGCGGCGAAGGTCGCAATGTCTGCCATGGTCCACTCTCGGTTGCGTTGTCCACTGCTGAGTTGGGGCGATACGCCACCGTGTCAAGGCGACGCGGCGTGATGCTCAGTCGTCCTCGCCAGCCCAGCGACGCAATCCGCCACCGCGCCACCCTCCGATTCGCCGCCGGCTGACAAGCTGGATCGCCGCGCTGCGCTCGCGATGACGGCGACGGCTTAGGCCCCCTGGTATCACCCCCGGGTCGTCATTGCGAGCGCAGCGACGCAATCCATGTTGCGATCAAGCGCCGTTGAGCCGTGGCCGCTATCCGCTTGTCGCGGTCCGCCGGGCCGGCACGACCATGGCGAGCAGGAACATCACGAACGCCGCGACCACGATCGAGGGCCCTGTTGGGGTGTCCCACTGCCATGATCCCGCCAGCCCGCCGGCCACCGCCGCGGCGCCAATCACCGCCGCGACCGCCGCCATCTGTTCCGGCGAGGTCGCGAATCGTCGCGCCGTGGCGGCCGGGATGATCATCAGCGAAGTGATCAGCAGAATGCCGACGATCTTCAGCGCCACCGCGATGACCAGCGCGATCAGCAGCATGAAGGCCAGCCTGACCGCCAGCACCGGCACCCCTTCGACCCGCGCCAGCTCTTCATGCACCGTGATCGCCAGTAACGGTCGCCACAGGACGATCAGGATCGCCAAGGCCACCGCCCCCCCACCGTAGATCCACGCCAAATCGACCATCGAAACCGCCAGAATATCGCCGAACAGCAGCGAGACCAGGTCCAAACGTAATGTCTCCATGAATGCCACGACAACCAGGCCTAGGCTAAGCGCGCTATGAGCCAGGATGCCGAGCAAGGTGTCGCTCGCCAGATAGCGTTGCTGCTGCATGGCGACCAACAGGATGGCCAACAGGGCGCAGACGACGATAACGGCCAGGGTCGGGCTGACGTCGAGCAAAAACCCGAGCGCCACGCCTAGCAGCGCCGAGTGCGACAGCGTATCGCCGAAATAGGCCATGCGGCGCCACACGATGAATGACCCGATCGGTCCGGCGACCAGTGCCACGCCGAGGCCACCCAGCAGCGCATACAGCAGAAAGTCAGGCAACGGTCTGTTCCTCGGCTTCGCCCGCCACGGGAACGATGTCTCCGCCCGCCGTGTGCGCATGGTCGTGGGCATGCTCATAGACCGCCAGTCCGGTGACCGGCTGTTGGCCGGGGAACAACGCCAGATAGGCCGGATCGCGCTGCACGTCCTGCGGCTTGCCGCGGCAGCAGATATGGTGGTTGAGACAAACCACATTGTCTGCCGCGGCCATCACCAGATGCAGATCGTGGCTAACCAACAGCACGCCGCAGTTGAGGCGATCACGGATCTCCCCGATCAGTGTGTAGAATTCCGCCTGCCCGCCCACGTCGAGGCTTTGCGCCGGCTCGTCCAGAACCAGCAAATTCGGCCGCCTCAGGATGGCTCTTGCCAGCAAGACGCGCTGCATCTCGCCGCCGGAAATATGCTGCACCGGATGTCGTAACAAACTGCCGATGCCCAATTGCTCGATAACCGACGACCGGTCCTGCCCCGTGCCGTTTTTCGTCAGCGCCAGAAATCTCCGGACCGTCAGCGGCATCGTATCGTCGATTGTTAAGCGCTGCGGCATATAGCCAAGCCGCAGGCTCTCCTGTCTGATCACCGCGCCGCCACTAGGTTTCTGCAGACCCAAAGCGACCCGCAGCAGAGTCGTCTTGCCCGCCCCGTTGGGGCCGATGACCGTAACGATTTGGCCAGGCCGGACTGTCACGCTCACATCGTCCAGCACTGGATCTCGACCGAACTGAACCGAAACCGCAGCCAGTTCGATCAGCGGCGTCTCGTCACTCACCTCGGGATTGTTCCAGGCATTCGGGGCACAGGCCCGAGACCTCAATGGTTTGTCGCACCGGCTGAAAGCCGGCATGGCGGATACTCCGCACCACCGCCGCCATCATCTGCGGATCGTTGAGTTCGGCGGCGACACCACAGTCGGAGCAAATCAGAAACTGGCCGTCATGATCGGGCCCGGGCTCGCGGCAACCGACAAAGGCATTCAGGGTCTCGATACGGTGCACGATGCCATGTGACACCAGAAAATCCAGCGCCCGGTATACCGTCGGCGGCGCGACCCGACCGCGTTGCGCCGACAACGATTCCAGGATGTCGTAGGCCCCGATCGGCTTGTGGCTGCTCCAGATAATCTCCAGCACCTGGCGTCGCAGGTCCGTGAGCCTTAGGTCCAATGACAGGCAGATCGCTTCCGCGCCCGAGATCGCCCGTGCCTTGCACTGGGCGTGGTCATGGCCTTTGTCTGCAAAGACCGGCTCGCCATCGTCGAATCCCATCGGGCCTTCCAACCTCGTTGATCACGCGAACGATACACTATAACATACCTTTGTAGCGTATATTATAGCATAACGGTCGCTATGAAGGGGAGGGGCGCGACGTTGTCGCAGAACAGCCGAAACCTAATAGTCGCCGCCCTTTCCGGGGCGATGTTACTGAGCGCGGCGCCCGCTGCGGCGGAGGTACCCGCGGTTGTCGCCACCGTCGCACCGGTCCATTCGCTGATCGCGGGGGTCATGGCGGGCGTCGGCACACCGACCCTATTGCTGCCGCCCAGCGCCTCGCCGCACACCTACGCAATGAAGCCCTCTGACGCTAAAGCGCTCAGCGAAGCCGCGGTCGTATTTTGGGTGGGCGAGGGGCTGGAGACATTCTTGCAGCGGCCCTTGAAGGTGTTGGCCACGGACGCTCGGCTGGTCGAGCTGGCTGCAGTTGAAGGCATGACCTTGTTGCCGGTCCGTGCCGGCGGCGCCTTCGACGCCGGTGATCGTGATCGGGTTCATCCGGCGGCGTCCGACGAGCATGACGCCAACGAACAAACCGCCCACGATCCCCACCTCTGGCTTAGTCCAAGCAACGCCCAGCGCATCGTCGCCGCCGCCGTCGCCACCTTGGGCGATCTTGATCCGGCCAATGCGGACCGTTACCGCCGCAACGCGGCGCTGCTAGACGACCGGCTGCGGGATCTAACGGCCGAGTTAGCGGAGCAGCTAACCCCGGTCCGGGACCAACCTTATGTTGTCTTTCATGACGCCTACCAATATCTCGAAAGCAGTTACGATCTTCGGCCGGTCGGCTCGATTACCCTGCATCCCGAGCAGCCGCCCGGCGCCGGCCGGTTGGCGGAACTCCGCGACAAGATGGTTGAGCTGGGCGCCGACTGCCTATTCAGCGAGCCGCAGTTCAAGTCCGATATCGTTGCAGCGTTAGTCGCCGGACTGGACGCCCGGATTGCTGTGCTCGATCCCTTGGGCAGCGAATTCCCCGCCGGATCGGATCAGTATTTCGAGACCATGCGGGCGATGGCCCAAAGCATCACGCGTTGCCTCTCGCCGAATAGCTAGGCAACGGGCACCGCTACCCCGGCCTTACCAGGTCATTATGCTGTCTGGCTGCGCCGGTGGGACCTCGTAGTAGTCGTTGTCCATGCGATCCTCCAAGCGCGCGCGGTCATGGGCGTGGATCCGATCTTTTCCCGGCCAGAAATAATACTCGCGCTTGACGATCCCGCGCCATTTGGCCAGCCGATAGACCTTATCCGGCGTGTCGGCGCCCTTCGGATTGAAGGACTGGCCAATGCCGGCCTCGACGGCCGACGCCACCTGCGAGCTGCAGACCCCGGAGAGGATATAGATGTCCTCGCTGTTCATTGATTTGTGGATGTAACTCAGGCTGTCTTTGGCGGTTACTTGCCAGCCGATCAGCTCCTGCACGATAACCGGGCGATGCGCGTTCTTCTCGAGATACGTAGGGATAGGCATCTTCAGCCAGGAGTGTTTGTCCCCCAGCGGGTCTTCGAAGCTGTAGACGCTGCTCGAGATGACGATTGCCGTGTGTCCCGGCCCTTTCCCGCCAAAGTTGCTGACGAGAGTCAGGATCGCGATATGCTCCTGCTTCTCCAGACCTTCCAAAGTTAGGATAAGTGGATTGCCCATTTTTCCCCCGTTCTGTGACCATTGGCGTGTCGGACCGAACCGATAGCGCCCCATATGGTAACGGCCGACGGCCCGAGTAGGGGTTACATCTTATGTCCGGGCCCGGAATATCTCCAGGGTTGGGGCCACTCAGGGTTCCCCGGTTCAGGCGCCGGCGTCGGCGACCGCGAAGACCAAGTAGCGCAGCGGGCCGCCGGCGGTCACCGCATCGAAGGGATAACAGGTAACCAGGGTCAGCCGCGTGCGACCGTCGTCGGGCAGCAGGCGCGCCCGGCGGCTGTCGACGATCTGGGTGCCGCTGACCCGATAATCGGCCCAACCGCCGTCGGGACGCCGCAGCCGGATGGCATCGCCGGTCTCGAGTGCCTCGAGGAAGCGGAAATGGGTGTCACGATGGCCGCCGATGACGCTGTGGCCCTGGGTCCCGGGTGCCGCGGTGCCCTCTAGATGACCGGGACCAAAAGCCATGGTCCGGCCACTGGCCCCGGACAGCACGATCTGGTCGACGTTGTAGGCGGGCACCTGAAGTTGCGCCACCGGATGGGTATCCGCCCAAGGCCAGGGCCGCTGCGGCGTCGCGGCGGTGCCGGACGTGCCGCCGCCGCCGCCGTCGTCCAGGGTCGCCGCCCAGGAACGTTCCAGCAGCCGCTGGGCCAACCACGCTTTGGCGTGGATCCAGCCGGCCCCGCCGAGCTGCCACAGGCCAAGGCCCAAGGACAGCAGCGCGAGCGCTGCGAGGCCGGCGGCCAGCCGGCGCCGCTTGTTCTGTTGGACGCTCATCTGGCAACCTCGGCTTGATGTGGGGCACCGCGGAGGCGCGCCGCGACCAGCAGCAAGAGGATGGTCAGGCACAGTAGGCCGAGGCCGATCAGCGCCATCAGACCAGCCGGGGTGGCACCCTGTGGTAGGGCGAAGGATTGTCCGCCTAGTGCGCTCGCCTGCCGCATGATCGGATCCGGCAGAGTGCGCAGCGGCATCACCGGGGCCGGTTCGCCGAAGACCTTTTCATAGTCCCAACCTTCGGGCAGGTTGCGCGGAATTTCGCTCTGCTCCAGTGGTGCGCCCTCCGGCCGCGCGATTGCATCGTCGACCGCGACCAGACTGGTCAAGTGGGTCACGAGTTGATAGTCGAGCGCCACTGCCAAGGCGGCCTCGCGCACCGCGTCGTAGTCCTCGCCGCGAAAGACGCCGTCCTCGACCTGCTCGAATTTCGCCCGCGCCCAGATCGCCGCGACACCGGGGGCAGACGCTAGAGTTCCTAGATCGAGGCTGCGTTCCCAGGTCGTTCCGTCTTGTACACGACCGCGCAGGCGGAGCGTGCCGGCCAATTCATCTAGGGTGTGGTCGGGGACCCGCGCGGTGAACTGTATCGGCTCGCCGGCATAGATGTCGGGCAGGGTGCTCGGATAGAGCTCTGGCGGACCGGAGGCGGTACCGCTCCAGTCCAGCGCCAGGTCGGTCAGTACCGGCGTTTCCAGCTTCCGAAACAACGCCTTCATCCGTTCCGCGACCTCGGCGACGTCGCCGATATAGGTAAAGCTGCCGCGCCCGACCTCTGCCGCCTTGCGCATGAAATAGCTGTTCGGCGCCGCGCCGATGCCCACCGTGAAAAGGCGGATGTCGCCGAGCCTGGCGGCAATCTCCTGAAACAGTTCGTGCTCATTGCCGACCGCGCCGTCGGTCAAGAAAACAACCTGCCGCAGCCGGCCCGATTCTGCCGGGTCGCTGAGCGCGAGCCGCAGCGCCGGCAGCATCTCGGTGCCGCCATCTGCTTCCAGGCGGCGTACCACAGCCCTGGCACGCGCGATAATCTCCGGCGTGACAGGCTGAATGTCGGCGAACACAGTTTCCGCATCGTCATTGAATTGGATGATATTGAATCGGTCTTCGGGGCCGAGCCGCTCCAGGGCTTGGCGCAGGGCGAACTTGGCCTGTTCCATCGACGGGCCGTGCATCGAACCCGAGGTGTCGATCACGAAGATCAGGTCGCGCGGTAGCGTGAGTCCGGGCAGCACGGTCTCCGGCGCGGCCGCATTGTTCGGCGGGAAGATGTCGATCAACAGGTAGCCGTCGCCCTGTCGTCCTTCGCCGAAAACAGCGGCTTCCGGGGTTTCGCTTGCTGCCAAGGACCATTCCAGGACGAAGTCGCGGTCGGCGGTGACGCTGGTCTCGGCCAACGTGATGCGCTGACCCCCATCGGGGGTCTGCGCTACGGCGATCTCGTGATAGAGGCTCTCCAGAACAGCCATCGGTCCACCGGGATTCAGCGCGACAGCGAGCGCGATCGGGTTGGCCGGTCCGCGATCGGGGTGGCGCACCGGTCCGAAAAGGTCGCCGCCATCCGCCCGCTGGTCGACCAGATTGATTGGCGAGTTTGCTTGGATTTCGCCGCCGATCGGCCGGGCCGGCGGCAGGTCCGATGGCGCGGCCGCCGGCGGCTGCGGTTGGCCCAGGGGCGGGCTCCGGTAGTTGACACTGGGCAGGTCTTCGGCGGCCGGGCTATAACGCGGCGCCACCACCATGGGGAAGCGCAGGCTGAAGCGACCGTCGGCAAAGGCGACGCGATCCTGATACTGGATCTCGATCGCGACCTCATCGCCCGGCCCGACATTTGCGACCGAGGTGACGAAGACGTTCGGGCGCTCACTCTCGACCAGGCCGGCATGCTGGCCCTTTTCTGCGGCTTCTTCAAACACGCGTCGAGCTTCGGCGCGCTCCAGGATGCGGCCTTCGACCCGCCGGTCGCCGACGGTCATGACCAGCCGGTCGACCGCCGATTGCTCGGGCAGGGGAAACACATAGATGCCTTCCTGCCAGACCTTGGACGGATTGTAGAAGCGCTGACGCACATTCACGCGGGTCACCTGACCGCTGACCGTCATCACCACTTCGCTGGCCAAGGTCGGGGCCTCCAGCAGGGCGTCGGGGCGCCCGCTGCGGAAGAACAGCCCGGCGGTCACGTCCCGGGATACGTCCGTTCCATCGCCTTGTCCGGCAACGATTGTGGCCGGTGCGCCAAGGGCCTGCGGCGCGACCAGCGCCACGACCGTTACGGCGACCAGTCCAGCCAGCAAAGCCACGCCGATCATGGCCAAGGCGTTCTTGCATTGCTGCACGATATGCGGCGGGAAGATGCCCCTCGTCGGGGTAGTGCTGAGCTTTTGGCGGACGGAGTCATAGAACATGAGGACGCCCTTCTCTTGCTGCCGGCGCCTGAGCGGCCCGGCCTCCAGTCGCCCGATTAACCATGATCATGAGGCAGGAGTTGCGCGAAACCGCGGCAATCGCGTGGCAAGTAATGACGCAACTGTGGCGCCTGTTTTCAGTCCGGATAGGGCGGCCGCAAACAAGCGCCGCCCAAAATGGACGCGAAAACCAATACGGCGCGGTAGCCACGAAGCGTGGCCTGTCACCGAAGCGCTGGCGGTCAGCCCGGCGCGACCTGAATCAAGAATTCAGCAGACGGTGTTAACCGCTTGCGGCTGTGATGAATTCCGTAATTAGCGCATTGACCTTGCTGGGCGCTTCCATATGCACGGAATGGCCGGTTTCCTCCAACCGATGCACTGTCAGTCCGTCGAACTCAGCCGCCTCGTCCGGCGCCGGCACGATGTGATCCGACAGCCCCCAGATCGCTTGCGCCGGCACGGTCAGGCCGCCAAGCTTCTCGGTCATTACATGGCTCTGACGCCCACCGGCAAAGGCTGCCCCCGCGATGGTCGCCAGAGCTTCCGGAACCCCGTCGAGGCGTTTGAACTTCAGCACATCATCGATCATGTCGCGGCTCACCAGGCCGGGTTCATGGAACAGCAGTTCAAGTACCGGTCTGAGCTGCCTGGGCCGGCGCGCATCGATATACCCGGCGACGAATTCCATATTGATGTCGGGCCCGAGCCCGGCCGGGCAAACCAGCGTCGCCGAGGCAACACGCGCCGGCGAAGTGAGCGCCAGATGCAGCGCGCAGGCACCGCCCAGCGAGTGACCCACGAAATGCGCCGCCCTCACGCCAATCGCCTCGAGGAATTCGGCGACCGCCTGGCTCATCGCCGCCACGTCTCCGGCACCGACATCCTTGCTTGACCCACCATGGCCCGGCAGGTCCAGGGCAACCACATCGAACTGTTCCGCCAGCGCCGGCTGGTTGAACATCCAGCTATTCAGGTCCCCGCCGAAACCATGCACCAGCACGATAGTGGCGCCGCCGGTGGTGCCTTGCCGCAAGTAGCGGACGCTTCGCCCGTCACTCAGCGTGGCATGCTCGAACACCGGGCCGCTGCTCTCTTCAGTCCCCGGCGGCACGAAATTGGACTGAAACTCGGTGACAAAGGCATCGATCGCTTCGTCGGAGACGCTCTCCTCGGCAGCGACCGCCAGCAATGCACCGACCGGCACCATCTCATCCGGCTCGACGACAATCCGACGCATCAGCCCGGGCTTCGTCGCCTCCAGCGCATTGGTGATTTTCGCCGTTTCGATATCCGCAATTTCATCGCCCCGGCTGTAGCGATCGCCGCTGCTCATATGCCACTCGGCGACCATGCCCTCGGTCATCGCCAGGCCCCATTTGGGCATGGTTATCGCGTCGATACCCTCGCTCATGCGGCGATCTCACGGATCGCAGCCTCAATCTGCTCCGGTTTCGGGATGTAGAGGTCTTCCAGGTCGCCGGCGAACGGCACCGGCGTATGCGGCGGCGTCACCATCCGTATCGGTGCTTTCAGCGCCCCGAATGCGCGCTGCGCCACCAAGGCCGAGATATCCGTCGCCATGTTGCAGCGCGGGCTCGCCTCGTCGACGATGACCAGCCGGCCGGTCGCCTCGACCTCTTCCAGGATCGTGTCCTCGTCCAGCGGGGAGGTCGTGCGCGGATCGATCACCGTGCACTCGATCCCATCCTTCGCCAGTTTGTCGGCGACCTGATTGGCCAACTGCACCATGCGGCCAAAAGCGACGACCGTTACGTTATCGCCCTCGCGGGTGATATTGGCTTCACCGAACGGGATCGTATAGGCCTCGTCCGGCACCTCGGCCTCATCGTCATACATCGCCTTATGCTCGAAGAAGATGACCGGGTCGTCGTCGCGGATCGCCTGGATCAGCAGACCCTTCGCCTCATAGGCCGAAGACGGGATAACCACCTTCAGTCCCGGGATATGGGTGAAAATCGGATACAGGCATTGGCTGTGCTGGCTGGCCGCCCGGAGGCCGGCGCCGAACATCGTTCGGATCACCAGCGGAGTCACCGCCTTGCCCCCGAACATGTAGCGGAACTTCGCCGCCTGATTGAAGATCTGGTCGAAACAAACACCCATGAAATCGACGAACATCAACTCCGCCACCGGGCGCAACCCGCTTGCCGCCGCGCCGGCGGCCGCGCCGACGAACGCGCTTTCGGTGATCGGCGTATCCAGCACCCGCCCGCGGCCGAACTCCGGCATCAGGCCTTTGGTGACGCCCAACGGGCCGCCCCAGGCATCGTCTTCACCCGGCGCGCCCATGCCGCCGGAAATATCCTCGCCCATGATCACGACCCGGGGGTCGCGCCGCATTTCCGAGGCCAGCGCTTCGTTGATCGCCTGCCGCATGGATTTTTTCGCCATGACCCGGTCCCCCTAATAGCTAACGTAAACGTCGGTGAGCAGATCTTGCGCACCAGGAACCGGCGCTGCTCGCGCCCCGGACACCGCCTCGTCGATCAGCGCGTCCACGTCGCGATCGATCTCGTCGAATTGTGCGTCTTCCAACAGTCCCGCCTCGCTGACCCGTCCTCGGAACAGCGTCAGGCAGTCCTTTTCCTGCCGCAGCTTGGCAGTTTCGTCCGGCGCCCGATAGGTCATCGCATCCCCTTCGAAATGCCCGAAATACCGGTTGAGTTTGACATGCAGGACCGATGGTCCACCGCCCGACCGGGCTCGCTCGATGGCCTCGCGCGCCACTTCGTTGACCGCGAAAAAGTCATGGCCGTCAACCCGTTGCGCCGGAATGTCAAAGCCGGCCGCGCGTTTGACCGCGTCGCCGCTGACCGACCAGGAACTGGACGTCGCCTCGGCGTAACCGTTGTCTTCGACCACGAAGATCGCCGGTAAGTCCCAGACCTTGGCGAGATTCATGGCCTCGAACGTTGTTCCTTGGTTCGACGCCCCGTCGCCGACGAAGGCGATGGCGACCCCGCCGGTCCCCAGTGTCTTGGCGCTCAGCGCGGCGCCGCAGACCAACGGCGGTCCGCCGCCGACGATACCGTTCGCGCCCATCATGCCCCGCGACAGGTCGGCGATATGCATTGACCCGCCCTTGCCGCCGCAGAGGCCATCGGCACGCCCGAAGATCTCGCTCATCATGCCTTTGACGTCGCATCCCTTGGCGATGCAATGGCCATGGCCGCGATGGGTGCTGGCGATATAGTCATTGTCGTTTAGGTGCAGGCAGATGCCGACGGCAGAGGCTTCTTCACCGGCGTAGAGATGCACGAACCCCGGAATATCTCCGGTGGCGAATTCGTCATGGACCCGCTCTTCGAAGACCCGGATGGTCTTCATCTGGCGATAAGCCTTGAGCAGGTCGTCACGATTGAGTTGCATGCATGCCCTCCCGACTGAATATGATCTTCACGTCTAGGATAGGGTCACGCGACCCCGCCTGCAAACCTGTTCAAACGGAAGAAAGGTCGGCGCAGGCCAATAAAGCCAACGATTTTGGCTGGATGGTTTCACGGACCGATATATTGTCTGCTACACCATCGTGGGATGGCGCGGTTAGGCGCGCCTTGTTCAAGTATAGAAACGGAAACGGCAGCATGGCAGTCGCATTGATCGTCGAGATGACACTGAAACCGGGCATGGGGGAGGCATTCGTCAAACGCCTGCGACAACACGCCGCCCACTGCCTGGCGCAAGAGCCCGGCTGCCTGAGATTTGACGCGCTTGTGCCGCAGGAGGGGGCGGATTTGGCTTTCATCTACGAAGTCTATGCGGACGCCGCCGCACTCGAGGCCCACTGGGCAAGCGCGCATATGCAGGTTTATCGTGCCGATGTTGCGGAGATGGTTGCCGATCGGCGCGTGAGCCGCTGCAACGTCATGGCGGATTGACTAGTCCCCAGGCACCTTACCGCGACCGCTGCCAGAACCTGCGCCCCGTCATCAAACAGTTACGACGCCACCCGACATACCCTCCACCGTCATTGCGAGGCGGCCGAAGGCCGACGCGGCAATCCAGTCTGCCGCGACACCCTGGATCGCCCCGGCCGCGTTCCGCGGCCTCGCGATGACGAGATGATGGTGGCGCGTAGGATCCAGGGACGCGTGGGCACAGAGCCTAGTCGTCCATCCTGACCGTCGCCGGCCAGATTCCTTCCACGAAGCTGGCTTCCGCCTCGCCGGGCCAGGGCGGCATCGTCGTGGCCACGGCTTCCAGCGGCGTATCGCCGTCATTGCGGAACTGAAACCGCGCGCCCACCGGGATTGTCAGCGACACCCCCTGGGCGACCTCGACGGTTTGTTCCTGCCCGTCGAGCCGCCGCCACATCCGCCCCCGCCCGCCAAGAAACAGCCAGATCTCCTCCACCGTACGATGGGCGACCGCTCGCGACACCGCACCCGGCGGCAAGGTGAAATGCGCCATACTGCCCAGCCGTGTTTGACACAGCAACCGCACCTCGGAGCCGTCCGGCGCCAGCACATCGGCCTCGCTCGGCAAAGATAGGGTCGATAGGATTTCCACGGCGATCTCCCACTGCAAGGCCGGAAAGAGTGCCATAAGCACCGCCGCAGAGACGCAAAAAAGAGCCCGCCCCGAAATCGGGGCGGGCCTAGTCAGGGGGAACCTCGGTTGGAAATTTGCTTAGCCGGCGCCGGCCTCATCGGCGCGCCGTTTCAGCCCCGCCATCAGCGCCGTCGTCTCGGCGTCGATCGCCGCCCATTGTGCCGGCGTCGGATCGCCGCCGCCGAGCGCGCGCAACGTCTCCGCCAGCCTTTCGGCGGCGCGCTTGGCTTCCGGTGCCAGGGTTATGCCGAGCAGGATGATATCCAGCACTTTCAGCGCGAGAGCCGCATTCATTGGGTGATCCCCTGGGTGATGAGGTAACGGCTGAGCTGCGCCACACCGACCCGGGCGCCGGCGGCGGCCGTCTCCAGATCGCCGCCGCCGGTCCGTGCTGATTGCCTGGCGCCGGTCAGCACCTCGGCGGCCTCGCCCGCCAACGCGGCAGCTTGCACCACGACCTCGCGGTCGGCGCAGCCGACTTCGACATCGGACAGGCAGAAGGGCTGTGCGGCATAGCGCTCGAACTGAGCCAACAGGATGTTGAACTCCCCTTGCAACTGAAAGACCCGCGCCGCCGGTGTCAGGGCGCCGTTCTCCTCAGCCGTCAGGAAACTGCTGGAAACCGGCGCGCAACCGGCGGCGAACAGCAACGCCAGCACCAGCCAGCGGCTCATCCGCGCGGTCATGCCCCGGTTGCCTTGTTCGGCAGCAACCAGGTGAGCGCCGGCATCAGGGCACCCACCAGAATCACCAGCGCGTCTTCGCCCAATCCGATATCGATGCCCCAGAAGTGGTTGGCCAGAAACAGCAGCGCGCCGGCCAGGGCGACCAGCGCCTTGTCGATCGTGGTGAACATGTCGATCCTCCTGATCGTTGGTTTGAAGATTGAATGCCGCGGTCTCAGCCCAGATCCAGCCGCAGCCTCAGCCATTCCCAGGCCGCCACCGTCGCGGCGATCAGCGCCCCGAAGCGCAGCAGGGCCCAGCCGATGCCGCGCCCGAATTGGGTCACCCGTTCGACTTCGTGCAGCCGCTGCTCGATCCGGTCGAGCCGCACGTCCTGGCGCCGCTGGCCCTCTTGCAGGGCAGCGATGCCCGCCAGCAGCTCGCCCGCCGAGGGTCCGTTCATGTCGCGTCGCCCGGCGCGCCCAACGGTTCCGCCTGCCAAAATTGCCCAGCCGCGATCATGCAGCTGCGGCCGTTCGGCTGGGTCAGCACCAGCGTCCAGGTGGCCCCGTCGGCGCTGCTCAGTAGCTCCAATACGCCGCCGTCCTGCATCAGGCCGCGGCCGACCGGTCGCTCGTCGAACTGTCGCGCGAAGCGCTCCAGCAGCGTCGTTCTGTCCCGGCAAATCCGCACCTGTCCCGCGGCCGGCACCGGCAACGCCGCGATACCGAAGGCGAGCAGCAGACAGAGCGATTTACGCCCGCGCATCACGCGGTCGGCCCGCTGCCGCTGAACAGATCCGCGGCGGATTGTGACAGCAGACTGCGCCCGCTGCGAAACAGGCTCGATTCGCGCCGGCGCCGCCCGCGAAGCCGCTGCAGTGCCGCTTCCTGCCGGGCCCGGGCCGCGGCCGTATCGCCGCCGGCCAGCGCCAGGTTGGCCTGCCGCTCGGTTTCCGCGGCGGTATCGGCCAGCACCAGCAACGGTGTCCCCGACTGCGCCACGCCCGCCCCGGCCAGCGCCGCCCGTTGTCTGGCGCTAAGCTGCGATCCGCGCCGGCGCAGCCGGATGGCTTCGTCCGCACTCGTCTTTTTCTGGCGCTCGGCGTCCTGTTCCAGAACCCGGGCCTGAAACTCGGCGGCGTCGCGTTCCGCCGATCCTTGCCGCGCCGCCCCGACGCTGTCCACCAGCGCCGCCGACAGCGCCACCAGCGCCGTCGACGGGTCGAAGCGGACCGCATACCCGGCCGCCATCGCCGGGTGACTGACCCGCCCGGTCAGCATGATTCTGCCCTGTCGCTGTCCGCCATTGTCGATCCTCCCGATAGTGTCCCGTTCCGCTCGTAGCAAACCCAATTCGCATCGCGACCGTTACGCCGAAAACCCAGCCTCTCCAGCCAGTTCCGCGCCGTTCTTGACTCTGTTTGCACAACCGCCAAGAGCGGCGTCGGCCAACGGTCGTCCAGCATCCGCAAGGCCCTCACCACCAGCCGGTGCAGGATCATCGGCCGCGCCCGCAGCTCGTCCGAGATCAGCGCCCAAGCCTCCGCATGGCCGGCCATCGGCACCAGGCCGGCGCACCCCAGCACGCGATCCGCGTCCAACAGTGAGAAGGCAACGCCAGGGCGCGGCATGAGGTTGGCCGTGCCGGGGTCTAGCTGCCGCAGATGCGCCGGTTCGAACGCGACCAGCTTCATCGCAGGTCGTTGGTTTGCAGTTCCGGCGCCAAGGCGAGCAGTGTGAATGGCAAGGGCGCGTCGGAGGTGATGACCAGGCGCGGATCGGCGGACCACGGGCCGCCGAAGTTGATCCCATGCTCACCGGAGAACAGCGGTTGCGGCACCGTGCCGTCGCCCAGCACCACGGTTTGCAGATCCATGAGATCCGGCCCGATCTTGGCGCCGGCGGCATCCAGCGTGACCAGGGTAACGCGGTGCACGCGCTTGGTCTTACCGACCGCCGTACCGGCGGCGGCCCCGGCCGTCAGTTTCAAAGTCTCGAACAGGTGCGTATAACCCAAGCCGGCCTGCACGACGCCGGCCGGCGCCGCCAGGGTGATCTGTCCGCTGGCGACCGTTCGGTCGGCATGCTCCGTGCCATCGGCCAGCACCTTCACGGTTTCACCCTCCAGATGATCGAGCCCGGCGATGGTCGCGGTGGCAGCGCCGTCATAGGTCAGCAAACTGTCGGCGAAATAGCTGTGTTTCTGGGCCGACAGCATGGCCGTTTCCCAGGCGGCGTCGCTGCCATAATCCAGGCGCAGCGGCCCCTCGAACAGGCCTTCGAACATCTCGACATAGCGCTTTGTCTGGCCGCCGATGGTGCGTTTGACGATCACCCAGATTTCGTCGCGGTTGGTCGAGTCTTGCACTTGGCCCAGGTCATCGGTTCCGGGAATGACGGCAACACTTTCGACCACCGCCTGACCGGACCCGAACCCGCCGCCAAGAATCTGCCGCGACCAGCCGACGACATCTTCCTCGCGCTTGAAGGTCATGCAGGCCAGCACCCCGTCGCCGCGAACGCACCAGACCAAGGAGTCCGGCTCCTGTTGATGGGCGATCTGCACGATGCCGCCGCGGCTGATATGCTCCGCCAGCCGCGTCATATCGGCGCCCCGGAAGCCATCCGCGTCCAGCACGAAGGCGAATTCCAGCAGCTTGCGTTTGGCCCGCTGCAGGAACAGCACGCTTTCGCCGACGCGCACCGGCGTGACGTCGGCGCTGCCGTGGGCGGTGTGCCGTTTCACCTCGATGTCCGTCGGTGTCACCACGGCGCCGCTGGCACTGGCGATCCACTCCGCCCCCGAGGTGCCGATGACCAACCGCGTGCCGGCGGAAAGCCACAGGATCGCGTTCACCTGGTCCGCCGCAATCGTGTAGTCGAGCCCGTCGTCGTCTTCGATCGCCACGGCCCCGGCAACGAAACTGTCCGGCCGCATATCCTCCACATTGGCGGACTGGCTCATCCAGAAGGTTTGCGGTTTGGTATTGGTGCCGGCGGCGACGAAGCGCTGCTCGAAAAAGCTGAGCGCGGCGGGGTATCCCGTTTGTTTCGACCAGGCACCGAGCCGCCACGTGGTCACCGCCGTGGTATTGTTGAACACTTGATGGATGTCGACCGAAGCGCTGGTCGGGCTTGCCACGGCGGTGATGATGCCCCAGCCGGAGTCGGCACTGGCGGCATGCTGAATGCGCAGCGGCCGGCCGATATCGGCGCCGTTGAACCCGATCCCGCCATTGATACCGGCGACCGACGAGGCCGTGACGGTGATACCGAAACCCGAGGTCGCCGCCGGTGTCAGGGTCGTGCCGGTTGCGTTTTCGTCAAGATAGGGCCCGTCATTCCAGCGCACCCAAGTCAGCGACCAGGAGGTATGCCCGCGCCGCGACAGTTTGTAGATCGCGTCGATGCCGTTGGCGACATACATCACATCGGCGGTCTGCGCCGTCTTCAGGAAGTCATAGCTCAGGGTCGTGTAGGGCGTGTCCAACTCCAGCGGCCCGTCGTCGATCAGGGAGATGTTGTCGAGCTGCACCGTCTTGGCGAGGCTGTTCTGGACACGTATGTGGAAATCGACGCCCGTGGCCGTAAACGCCTGGGTGTGGAACCCAACGGCAAACACGGTCTCCGCCAAAAGCTGGGTGCCGCCGAGGCTGGTGCCGATGCTCAGCGTCAAGGTGTCGCCCGGCGCGCCGTGGATGGCGAACTTGATGACATGCTCGCCGCTGGTCGTGTTCGTGACCTGCTGGTCGGCGATGGCGATGCCACCGGCGGCGCCGGCCAGATCCAGGCGCGCATTGACGCTGTCATAGGCCAGCGCCGCGGTGCCGGTCGAACTATCCGTCCAGCCCGTGATGCCGGCGTTGAAGGTGCCGTTGGTAATCGCCGCATCCGTATTGGCGACGACGATCTGTCCTTGATTCTTGAAAAAGCGGAAATACCCGCCGGGCGTTGAAAACCCGCCGACTTCGATGACGTAGGCCTGCTCGGTCGAGAATTCGAACGGCAGCAGCTTCGTCGTGTTTCCCGACGAAGCGCGCGCCTCGGCAATGAAACGAGTACCCGGCCGTCGCAGCCAGCCGCCTTGCGCGAACGGGATGATGTTCTGCATCACCGCCGCACCGGCGGGATATTTCGAGAAATCGACCCGGGCATGCAGCCGCGGCGAGAGCTCGCCCGCGTTCAGCGCGGCTTGCAGGGGGTTGGCGCGTGGCATCAGACGCGCGCCGCCAGCCACGAAGCATCCGGCATCGCATCGGGGAAATCCTCAATGCCGTCGATGCTGCGGGCCCGCCGCAGCGCCGCTACGAACGCCGCCTCCAGTCGCTCCCGCAGGGTACCGGAGTTGGTGATCGGTAGCGCCATGTCTGCCGCCAGCCGATAGGACAACGCCTCGCGGAAATCGGCGATCATGATATTTGGGTCGATAATCCGCCGCACATAGCGCAGCCACAATTCATTCGCATTGCTGACGATCACCGCACCGTCCGTGGTGTCTTGCTCCATTTTGTAGGACAGCGTGCCGACGCCGGCGTCATTGCCATGGACCGCCAGGGTCCGCAGCCAGTCTGTCGGTAATTTGTATTGGTAGTCATAGCCATAGACCGGGGTTGTGACCGATTGGATGAGCTGCACGCGACTGGTCGCGAAATTCCACGGATGGGCCCGCAGCAAGGCATCGCGCACATCGTCGAACAGCGTGTCGGCGACGTTTGCCGCCGGCGTGCCGTCCAACCGGTCGGTAATCGGCTTGTCGCCGAGCCGGCGCAGCGCCGTGTTGATAATCGTGGTCTCGGACGCCATCCCTCAGCGCCCCGCCCGCAGGCCGGTGGACGTGGTCATCCAGTTCTCCTTAAGATCGCCTATTGCTGCAGCTGGATCGCGTCGCTGCGCTCGCGACGACGGTGTTTTATGGCGCGCCCCACCCTCCGCCGTCATTGCGAGGCGGCCGCGAGGCCGTCGCGGCAATCCATCTGCACGAGAGCCGCGATGGGCGGGCCCTATCGGACCCGCCCACGCTCACGTTAGGTCGTGTAGAACACCTGGCTGGTGATCGTGCCGGTGCCGGCACCGCCACCCAGGGTAAGCTCGATCAGCGTCGTGTCGTTGCCGCCGTCATTTTCCGACGCGGTATAGTCCATGCCGGTGATCGCATTCAGCCGCGCCATGCCGGCACTGCTGCTGTCCTGCGACGTGATATAGCGGTCGGCATCGCCGGCGTCGCCGCACACCAGAGTCGTCAACGCGCCCAGGGCATCCCAGGCCAGGACGACTTCTTTGACCTTGGCCTTGGGCGGCAGCTTGGCGATCGCGATCACACTGTTTTGCGCCAATGCCGCAGCCTCATAACTGTCCGTGAACACTTGCAGCGGACCGTTGTCGACCGCGTCCACCAAGTCCGACGGTACGTTGACCAACTTGTTGCTGTTGTTCCCAAATACGGTTGCCATGCTACCCTCCTAGCTCAGGATCGCGGTGTCGTCGCAGGTCATCTTGGCCACGCCCGATGTATCGATCAGGCAGGCACCTTGCGACATGGCGTTGGTCACCTTGAAGGCCTGCCGGTCGCCGTCCCACCAGATGTCCGAACCCACTTCCGAGCCGATCGCATGGCCCAGCGCGTTCTTGTGATAGAACAGGCAAGCCGCCGCGGCGGTGCCGGCGCCGGTCAGCCCGGTGTGGATCATCCAGATCGTGCCGAGCCAGCGTCGCGTCTCGAAACCCTCCATGAACGGATGGCCGTCCACATAGTCCGACGAGGCAAACTCGGCGATCGTGTTCAGCATTTCCGACCATTGGTGTGAGGTCACCAAGGCGTAGCGTTGGCCATCGTTCGGCACATCATTTTGGTTCAGCAGCTCCAGCGCCTCCAGGATACGTTTCTTCGACACCAGGCCGGTGCCGCTCACCGTCGTGCTGGTCGCCGACGCTGCGTTGATGATCAACTCGTCGCTCTTACGGCCCAATCCCCAGGCGCCGGCACGTACCACGACGCCACGTTCGTCATGGTTGCTTTTCAGCTCATCGAGCTTGTCCACCCAATCCGAGGCGTACCAGTCCTCGAGCGTGCACTCGATCGGCACATGGTCGACATTCATCGGCGGTACCGTGCCGTGGCGCGCCTTCTGAGTGGCCGCGCCCTTGCCGACTTTCTGGAAAGTCGTGGACTTGCCCTGCACGCCGCTCTTGGTGCGCACGCCGCCGCGCAGCAGCGATCCCTGCCGCTGATAGGCCTCATGCACCTCCCGTTCGAATTGTTTGACGAAACTTTGGTCGATACTGAATGACATGTCGGTTCTCGCTCACTCTGGTTGATGTGAAAGCGAGGTCTCGCGGTTGTCCCACGGGTGAGCGGCTGCTTAGCCCGGTAATCCGGGGGCAGGTTCCAGCCCGCAGGGCCGCGCGATCTTGCGGAGGAAGTCGCCGGGGCTCTCGCTTGTCCGGCGGTGAGAGTTCTTTCGCGTGAAGGGCGCCCTCGCGCGCCCTCCATCGTCATTGCGAACGCAGCGCGGCAATCCAGTCGCCGCCGCCCAGGATGACAGTCCGCACCGTGGATCGCCGCGGCCGCGTTGCGGCCTCGCGATGACTGTGTTGAGTCCCCGCGCTGTCATTGCGCGGCGGCCGCCGGCCGATGCGGCAATCCATCTCCCGGCGCCGCGTCGCCCTGGCCCCCGAGACACTGGATCGCCGCGGCTGCTGCGCTGCCTCGTGATGACGGCTTTGGGGCGCGGAATGCGCTACGAGCGGCTCCGTTCCTCGCCGTGCAAGTCGGCGTAGAGTCGTTGCAGCTTTTGCTGCACGCCGTCGGTGTAATAGTCGCCGTCGCGCATCCCTTGCGCGGTGATGGCGTCGATCTGGGTTTGCAGATCCTGGCCGCCGGCATCACCTTGGCCGACCAGGGGATCTTCGTTCATCGAGCGCCCCACTTTCGCCATGCCGCGGGCGAAACTTGGCAGCGAGCCGAGCAGGCTGCCATCTTTCAGCACCAAATTTGCGACATCGCCATCTTCGCCGAACAGGGTCTGTACCGCACGCGCGGCGAGGGCTCTGTTGCGGTCATAGTCTTCGCCCCAGTCACGGCGCAGCGCCGCTTCGCTCTCCTGCAGATATCGCGTGTCCGCCCGTTCTTGCTCGGCTCTGCCGCGCGCCGCCAGCTCATAATAATGGTCCAGCGCCGTCCGCAGCTGGGCCTGGGTGGCGCCCGCTTCATGCATCGCCGCGGCGAACCCCTGCAGCCCGCCCTCGACCTCCGGTCCGGACATCCAATCTGGCGCCTGCAGCACATAGTCGTCTGCCGTCGCCGGGGCCCGCATAGGGTCCGGCAGCGCTGCGCGGAAGCGCGCCCAGTCTTCGTCCGGCGCGTCCGCGTCCGGCAGCACGATCTTGTTCGCGAACTTGCCGGTGCTGACCGCCGCCCGAAGTTCGGCGTAGGAGGCCGCCAGGCCGCGCACATCGGCGACGCTTTCCAGCGCCTTGGCGACCCGCTCATTGCCGCCGGCCGCCGCGGCGCGCCAATCCGCGGGTGGTGTTATCTCGGGCGGCCGGCTCGGCACTGCTCCGCCGATCTCATCTGCGCCGGCCGAAACGATGCCCCCATCCGACTGTATTTCCATTTCGGCCGCCTCAGCTTGCTCAGCAATACTCATGTTGTCTTTGTCCCTTGACTAGCTGTCGTCGCCGTTGGTCGTCTGCGCGCGATCCGCCGCACCGTTTTTCGGCTCCGCATTGGTGGCCGCTAGGATGCGCAGCGCGAGATTGCGTTCGCCGTCCCGAAATGCCGTGCCGTGCGGATCGCCCGCCACATGCGATGGCTGATAGACATGTCCCCACTCCAGAATTTTGTAGAGCACGCGCCTGGCCCTTAAGTCGGCGAAGGTCGCGCGGAAGTCGGACCGCAAAGCATCTATCGGATAGTGCTTTGGGTCGACCCCCCAGGCGGCGGCGAGGTCTTTTTGAAAGGCGATCGGATCGCTGGGGACTTGTCCTGTCCGGCGCCACCAGGCTCGGATCACTCCGCACCCTCGACCAAGGCCTCGGCGACCTGGGCTATTTGCTTGGTTGCACGGAGTCCGGCGACCGCATCTTCGCCCCGCAGCAGCCCATCGGCCCCGTTGGCGGCGAAAATCGTGCGCACCGCGTCTTCGCTGTTGATCAGATCTGCCGCCGCCGGGTTCAGTGTCAGAAAGGGCGCGGCCTGCTCCAACGCGCCACGGACCGCCAGGGCCTCGATCTGGCTTCGCGCCTGGCTCACCGGGCTATCGAAGGCGAAACTGACGCGCCGACCAGCCAAGATTTCCGGCGCCGGCGCGAACGCGCCCGCCCGTTTCATCAGCCCGAACACCCGGTTCACCACCGGTGCGATGTAGTTCGCTTCCAGCCGGCCGAAGGTTGGCCCGATCACCCGCAGAAACTCCTCCTTGCGCTCGAGGATCTCCGTCGCGGTCATCTGCGGCGCGTTGACCGGCAGCTGCAGCACGTTGCGAAAGAACGCCGCCCAGATCATGTCCCGGCGCTGGTTCTCCATCTCCAGACTGATCGGCAGATTGGCCCCGGTGACCAGCGGCTCGAGCGGCCGCCGCCCGGCCGGCACCGCGTCATAGTCGATATAGTTGATGCCGCCGGGGAACAGTCGCACATTTGACGTCAGCCCGTCGGACGCCGCCAACAGCGGTGGATTGGCGACTTTCTCGCCGGCGTCCAGATTGGTGCGGCTCATCGCGTTGAGGGTGCGCGCATCCGCCAGCGCCAGCATGCCCGGCGACCGGCCATAGACTTCGCCGGTGATCGTCTCCCACCGCGGAATGGCGTAGGGGAATTCGTGATAGCCGCCCTCGCCGATCAGATGCTCGCTCTCCACATCGATCCACAGTGAGGCGAACGGTTTGCCGCTCGGTCCCGGAGCGCCCGGATCGAGATCGTGGCGCGGCAGTACCACATGCAGGAACTGAAACCGCGCGTCCGGCTTTGCTTTCCCGCCGCTACGCAATGCCTCCTGCGTCTTTGCCCCCAGCTTGTCCAAGCCGAATTGCTGCACCGCCTGGCGCCCGCTGAAGCTGAACTGCCGGAACACCGTGTCGATGTCGCCGAGGCTGTTCTCGGCGATCAGCGTGTCGCGCAGGTGAAAGGCCCGGAAGTTCAACCCGCGGCCCGGCACCTCTTCGGTGAACAGCACGCCGGTGCCGAACACCACCAGGTCTTGGTCGGTCTCGAAGCTGCGGTCGGCGAAATGCGCCCGGTCGTCGAAGATCGCGCGCCACATCCGGCGATCCACGTCGCGCAGCCAGGTCTTGACCTCGTCCAACTCGTTGAGCGCGTCATCCTCGGCCCGGATATTGAACCACTGCGTCTGCCGGCCCTTCAGCATGCCGTCGAGCGCCGACGCCAACCCGCGCGCCGCCTGCTGCGGCGTCGAATCGAAGACATGCTCGGTCCGCTTGCCGCCGGCCGGCCGGACCGCCGTAAAGTCGGCCCGATCCGTGCGCAGCACTTCGGCGAGTTCCTGCCAATGCTGCTCCCAAGTGCTTCGGGCCGCCTTGAGCTGCTTGGCCCGCGCCAGCAGATCTTGCACGCGTGTTGTTTCGGTCATGCTGTTTTCCCATCGGAGCTGGCGTGAAAGTCGTCTTTGCGACCGCGAGCGATGCAATCCAGCGGACCAGAGCGTGGCGACCTGGGGCGGACGCTGGATCGCGTCGCGGCGTTCACGACCACGGATAACGCGTCGTCACGAGCGATTGGTCTTCGCCCTAAACGTCGGTAATCGTCACGGTCGTTTGCGTCGTTGCACCCAAGGTACAATCGCCCGGGCTGCTCAAGGTCAGTGTGAAGTCGCGGCTACCTTGGGCGCCGGCGCGGTTAGCGATGGGCACGCTGATCGTCGCCGCCGCCTGATTGGCCTTGAAGGTCAGCGTCCCGCTGGTGGCTGTGTAGTCGGTGCCGGCGAGTGCGCTGCCGTCGGCGGTGGCGTAGGCGACGGCGCACGTCCCCACCCAGCTTTTCGTCACCGTGAGCGCGATCGCGCCGGCGTTCTCGGCCACGTTACTGGAGGAGACGGCGAGTTGCACCATGCGGCCCGTATCATCGCTGGCGAACGGCCCGCCTTTCGCCCCGGCGAAGGCGACTCCTGAGGAGTCCTTCGGCGTCGCGGTCCAAGTAACCCGGTTGCCGCCGCTGTCCGAGAAGTCGAACACCACATAACCGGACCCGACGGTGTTGGTCTCGCTGTCGTTGCCCAGCCAGGAGAATGGCCCCGCCAGCGCCAGCGCATTCGACCGTAACGGGCTCGATTGCACATGCAGCAGCCGCGCTTGGCTCGCCGGTGCCAGGCTCGCCACCACGCCGCCGTCATCGAAGCCGAAGGCATGGCCGTCGCCCGAGACCAACAATACCTCGGGCACATCATTGGCCGCCGCGAAAGTCATCAGGTCGGCGAACTCGGCCGCGAACTCGACCTCCCAGGAGCCGCCGATAGTGCCGGGTATGGTCGAGCTGCTGAGCAGCACCAACAGCTTGATGCCGTCGGTCTGCGCCTGGGAGAGCTGGTCCAGCACCCACTGCTTCTGATCCCAGGAGACAAATCCCGATGTTGTCCGCCCGTCGCCCAGGGTCGTCTTCGGGTTTACCACCTGATTGCGGAAGGTCCGCAAATCCGGTATCAGGAAACGCACCCGGCCGATGGTGAACATCTGCGCGTTGCCACGCGCCCAGCCGGTCAGATCCGGCTGCGCCAGCGGATAATGCGGCACCAAATCCCGGTAGGCCGTCAGCGTGTTGCCCATGAAGCTGGTGAAGCCGGCAGTATCCTGGTGCGCATCGTTGGGGCCGGCGTCATGGTCGTCATAGATGTAGGCGATCGGCGCCGTCCGATAGCACGAGGCCACTTTGGCCAGCCTGGTGTGCTTGCGGATGGCCGTGCGGTTCTTCGGCAGGTCGTTGGTCGCGATATCGTCATAGTGCAGGTCGCCCAAATGGACGAACAACAGCGGCGCTTCGGCCTCGATCGCCTGGAACGCGTCATCGGGGTCGCTTGAACCCGGGTTGGTGCAGGACCCGATAACCACCCGAAAGCTGCTCGCGGCCAGCGCCGTCGGCGCCGTGCGGATCCGGCCGATATTTCCCCGGTCGGGCGCGCCATCGACGGCCAGCGCGAAATAGTAGGTCCGGCCGGCGCTCAAACCCGTCACGTCGAAACGGGCGACGTGATAGGTATCGCCGCCATCCCCGGAGAGCGCCACGGTATTGATTGCCGCCGTTTGCAGCGACAGCGGTGCCAGCAGCGGGCTTTCGCTGACCATCAGGGAGACGCCGGTCGTCGCCGCCAGCAGCTCGGCCGCGACGGCAAAGCCGTCGGCGCCCAGCGCTCCCGACCACAACCAGTCCACCATACGGATCCGCCGGCCGGCCCGCCCGCGCAGCAATCGGCCGGGCGCCGTGATAGTCACTCAGATCACCTCGGTGACGGCAAGGGTGCCGTCGGTGGTGACGCGTAGCGCCGCGATTTTGTCTTTGCCGTGCGTTACCCGCACGAACTCCGGCACCCCGGCGGGCAGGAACATGTCGGCACTCGTTGCCGACGGCGCCTCGCCAATCGCGACGTAGCAATCGGTCGTCGACACCAGGCGCGCCACTTGCACGATTTCCGGGGCCACCAGCGGCATCAGATAGCCATCTCGCAAACTGATCCATTCGACATCCGTCAACGCGCGATTGAACACCGCAACGGCGCCGATATCGCCGGCGAGAAACTGGCTCGGGCCACCGGAGCCGTCGATGGTGAACAGGGTCGAACCCGTCGGCGAGGTCGTGAATAGGTTATTCGAGAACGGCGAACCGTTATCGCCGACTTGGAAGGCTTCATTGTCTAACGCCGTTTCGCCACGGCCCTGGACGGCATTGATGCGGCCATTGAAGGCATGCCACCGGCCGTCGGCGGCGTCCGCCAAACTATCCGGCTCCTGCAGTTCCGCGGTCGCCGCGCCCCGCGCCAGCACCTCGATTTTGTTTGCGGCATTGAAGCGCACCGAGAATTGCGGTGTCGAGCCGCTGTTCGATAGGCACCACACCCGTTGGCTGGCGCCGGTCGCCGTCGTCTTGGCGACACCGACGATTGTGCATTGTTCGTCCCGTGGGCTGGTGAACACCACCGGCCCGGTCAGATAACTGGCGAGCCCGTCGCCACGCACGCTCGACCGGCCATCCGCCATCCCGTTGGCGATCACCGTTGGTTGGTTGGCGGCAACGGGCTGGACCATATGATTGCCGGCGCCGGACTTATCCGCCCACTGGGTGACGAAGCGAACGCCGCCTGATTCGCGCGTTGTCAGCGTCGAAGGGTCAAAGGCTTCGAACCACTGGATGAGCCCGCTGAAATCCGATGGCCGCACCGTTCGCGCCCCCGGATTGATCCGGCGACCGATGGCTTCCGCGGTTGCGGCGCTACTGAGACCGACGGCGACCGATTGCGTGCGTACCGGCCTGAGCGCTGCGACGGCGGCACCGTTGGCATCGCGCGGCAATTGCATTGTCGTGATCATTCCATCTCCTCCTATGCCTGACGTCCGGCATTCCGGGCGGTGCCATGCAAACGCTCATAAAGCGGGCCGAGCTTTTCCTGGACGGCTGAGGTGTAATAGGTGCCGCTCTCCCAGGCCCGCGCGGTGATCTCGTCGATCTCGCCCTGCAGATCTGGTTCTTGCCGGCCTGCGGCTGACGCAGGTGTGCTGATCGCCTCGGCCATCGCCCGGTCGAGACGGACCGTATCCGGGTCGCCAGGCGTTGCGGCGAGGCTTCTACCCAACGCCGCCAGCGCTGCCAGGGTCTTCGGCGAAGCCACACCGACTTGGCTCGACAGTTCTGCCACCAGGCCGGGAGCGGCCGTCTCGATCTGCTCCAACGCGCGTCTGGCGAACGTCGTGTTCAAGGTCGTATCTGACCCCCAGGATCGGCGCAGTACGTCTGCTTCCTCGGGATAAGTCGCGCTAAGCTCCTCGAAAACCGCGTCGCTGTAGCCTTCCGGGATTGGCGCGCCGATGCCGTCCAGCACCATGCCGGTCGCGGCTTCCTCGACGATCGTCGCCGGGCCGTCGTCGCTGGGCGTCACGGCTGGCGCCCTGTCGGGCGGCAGATCCGTGGCTGCCTGTGTCGCCTCGGTGGTCTCGTCCGTCATGCTGTCTTCTCCTCAGTTTGTTCCCCATCGGCTGGCGCTGACGCGGGCAATGTCAAATCGCCGGTCCAGGCGGCCTCCCAGTCGGTCCAGGGCGCGGGCTCGGTGCCGTCTCTCTGCCCTTCGAAGCCCAGCCCGACGACATGCGCCAGTTTCCGGCCGAGATAACGTCGCACCCTGCTGTGCAAGCTGACGGAGATGAGGTGGTCGGCCGCGCCTTCTGGGCCGAGGTGTTTGCTACGGATGTGCCTGATCGCGCGGCCGACTTGGTCTAGTGCCTCCAGCCCCTCGGCGATGCTGTCCGCCGCCGTTTCCAGGGTCTGAAAATGTTTGTTTCTGCGTTCCAGCAGCCGACCGATCTCTCGATTGGCCGCCGCCGCGCTGTCGCCGGAGCGCGTTGTTTCAGCGTTCATGACGATGTCCGGCCCAGCAGGGTGGGCCGTTGGATTGCCGCTTGGCTGGTATCCCCAAGCCCGCTCGTCAGCACCAGGGCGGCCCGCCCGCGCCGCCGCCGCAACGCGTCTTTCTCCAGCCGCCGCCGTTCCTCTGCCGCCGCATCTCCGGTTGTCGTCGTCACCGGCGGCGGTGGTGCCGGCTCGGGCATTCTCGGTTTCGGTGGTGCGATAAACGAACCCATTGGCAGTCACCTCGTCAGGTATTTCAGAAGTTGATAGGGCGTCAGGACCCATGGCGCCCGCAGGCCCAAGATCCGTTTGGTCGCGCCGACGCAGGTTGCCGCCATCCACGGCCAGGCGCAGCGGCGACCGGGCCGCCGCATCGTTTCCACCACCACCAGCCCTTGGCGGCGGTAGAAGTCGGCCAAATCGAAGTCGCGCCTGGCGACCACTTCAAAGACCGGTTGGCCCGCCCGACCATCGATGGTGATCCAGTGTTGGTCCGACGCCAGCGCCACGAATACATGCTTGCAGTATTTATGCAGCCACCGGCTGCTCAGGCCCGCCCCGTGGTGATGGAACACCACCAGCGCGCCCGGGTTTCGCTCGCTCGTCATGGCGCGCATTCCGGTATTGGTTAGATCGTTGGCGATCGGCCGAACGCGTGTGACGGAACCGCCCTGTTTTAGGATCGGCGGCGCGGGTCGGCGGCCAGGTCCGCCGCCGGCGGTCGTCGCAAGAGACCGTTACCCCGATGCACCGTCTCGGCGAAGGTCAGCGCCAAAGCATCGCCGCCATCGGGCGAACCGAAGCCATGCCCGAGGCGTTTCTTGATCTCTTCCTTCGACTCCAGCAGCAAGCGAGAGTTGCTGTCGAAGCGTGCCGTCGGGGCGCAGATGTCCGCCTGCAGCGCGTCGTCGTCGGGGATGTCGCAGCCGCCGGGATCGGCGAACCACTCGCCCATCTTGCCCCACATTTCCGCGCGCTTGTTGGCGTAGCGTTCCGGCTCCAGCGATCGGCTGCCGAAATTGATTCCCCTCAGCCGGCGATAGCCGCGTTCTTTCAGGCGGTCGACAACCCCCGCACCAAGTCCGGTGACGTCGATAAAGGTCATGTCTGGCTTCAGCCGCTCGATCTCTCGGCCGATCAGGCCGGCAACCTCCATGAGATCGTCGCTATCTATCGTCAGGTCTACGCCATGCCCCGCCGCCCGACCGATCCGGTCTAGAATCCTTGTCTTATCGCCGCCGCCACGGGCCACGTCGACCCCGAGAACCAGGGGCGCACCGCTCTGGTCCGTCACTATGTTGCGCCGTGCTGCGACGACCAACTCCGGCCGAATGAAAGAGCCGCGGCCCGAACTCTGGAACGCCTCCTCGACGGTTGCGGGGTATTCCTGCATGAAAAGCCAGCACGGCTGATCCCCCTCGCCACCGCTTGCTTGGGCCAGGCTGGCGTTCTTGCGCCAAGCCCAATGGATCTGCGCCGCGTTCAGCGCATGCAGCCGGGCGTAGTCCCGCCAAGCCTCCGGCGCCTGCCAATCCGGCGGCGGATCCGCCCGATAGGCCGCATGCCAGAACCACGGCACGAAGATCATCTCGTAAGGACCGGTCCGCTTCATTGCCGCCAGGCAAAGGTCATAGAACACACCGCCCACGCCATTGGCGGTGGACTCCAGGATAATCTCGGTGCCGGCTTCATCCGGCACCGCTTCGAGGGCGCCCGCCATATGGCTCTCGGCGTTCGGCCAATAGGCGACCTCGGAGCCGTGAAAGAGCTGGATTGTCCGCCCCCGCCCCACCGCTTTGGCGCCCGCCGTACCAACCTCGAAACCACTGTCGAGGCGATCAAAATGCAAAGACTTGGCTGTCGCGCGGTCGGTATGCGGGCGCAGTAGCACCGGGCAATAGGTGTGAAAACGTTGTGCCATTTCGAACACCGCCTCCGTGGCATCCTGCGCATGGGTCAGGATGAAGGCCCGCTTGCCGAAACCGTGCGTGACATAGTGGTAGGCCCGGGCCTCAACGTAAGTTGAGCAACCCCATTGCCGCGATTTCGGGATCAGCATCCGCACCTTCCCGTGGCGCTTGCGCTGGTCCTCGATCGCGTGATGCAGCCGCCGTTGCGGCGTGTTTAGGATCAACGGCGCGATCTCGCCCGATTTCGTCCGGATCTTCAGGCAGCGCGCGGCGTAATGCACCAGGTCGTTCTTGAGGCGCTGCCGGATCGCCAGCTCGCGCTTCGAAATGGTCACTCCAGCGCCTCGAGTGCCTCTTCATGGTGGTAATGAACGTCAACCCGTTCGGTGAACAGCCCATAATGCTTGCCCAGCAGTTCCAGCGCCCGATTGGCGACGGCACCTTGGTAGCTGCTCCGGCCGCTCGACTTGCCGTCCGCATCCAGCGCCGGGTCGCCCATGGCCCGTTCCACATTCTCGACCAGCCGGCTAATGATCCAACTCTGATCGAGTCCCGGCGATCCTTTGGCGGTCTGGGTTTCGACTGCTGCCGAGGGTTCCTCGTCGGCCCGGTACGGGTCGATGGAAGTCTTCTGTTTGTCGATCAATGTCATCGTGAGTGCGCCCGCTTCATTGGTCGATATTGCTCGGTTCATGTGAGAGGGGCGGCGTCCGGGCAAAAAGAAACCCGCCCAAGAGAACCCGGGCGGGCACAAATAACTGATCTTGAATTTCGTGCACCCTAATGGCGTTCTGAGACGAGCGCAAGAAGAAAATACAATAATATCAAAATCTTAAGGCGTAAGTCATGCGATCTTGGATAGCCGGTCATGGCGCGAATCAGGCGTCGCGACCGCGCCGAATTCCCGGGCCAGCGCGTCCAGCCCCAGCTTTAGCGCCTCTTGTCTTCTCCCATCGCCCGTCCGCATCTGCCCCAATTTCAACCGCAGGAACCAAGCCGGCAGGCGCTGTTCGACAGCGGTACTCCGTACCTCCTGCCAGGCCAGGCGCCCGCACTGCTTCAAGGCGGCGCAGCACCGGGCATAACGATCCTCACCGGCCGGATCGCCGACCGGCTCCGTCTTGCTTCTCGGCCGATAGGGATCATACATCCGCGCGGCGGCTGGAAACGGTTTGCCGAAGAGTCGCCAGCGCAGGATCGCGAATCGCCAGGCGGCGCGCACTTGATCTTCATTGAGCAGACCATTCAGCAGCAAGATTCCCAACGGGTCGCCGGCCAACTGGTCGCGTTGGTTTTGCCCGCCGACGAGGGCCGCTCGCTTACGCATCAGCTCGTCGGTGCCGAGATCGGGTTTGCTTCGCCCGGTGCGGGTCGTGTGATGTCGCAGGGCATCCGGATTTCGCTTACGTCCGCGACGAGCCATTTATTCTCGCACCGCAATCGGCTGGATCGGGCTGCCGACTCTTCCCATGGCTTTCTCCATTGACTGTCGTTGCCGAAGCGCCTCTTACACAGGCGCATAGTCGCTTGCTTGCTAATAAGATATTGACCATACGACTAGCAGTAAGTAAAACTTACGAATGCTGTCAAGGAAAACTTTCCATGCGGCGGCGTTGGACAACTCGCATAATCCAGGTATGGGTTTGGGGGAACGAATTGCCACTCGCCGGATTGCAGCCGGCATGAGTCAGGCGGAGCTGGCGCGTCGATGTAGTATCAGTCGCGAGGCTGTCGCCCAATGGGAATCGGGGGCCACCCAGCCTGCGACTAAGCGCTTGATCGACATCGCCGAGGCGCTCCGGGTAGAAATTGCCTGGCTCATTGGCGGGAGCCAGGACCCAAATATCGAAATCCGGCGGCGCCTTCAAAGTGGCCGCGAACTGCTCAACCTGACGCCGCTCGACGTTGATGAGATTCTTGATCAGAACCCGGGTTATACGCAGGATCTCGAGACCGGCGCCCGGGCGATTTACGACACCCTGCTTCGCCGCATTGCCGGGCGATTGCACTTGCGTCTGGAGTGGCTGATTGACGGCACCGGCTCTGCGGTCGACCCGGTTGAGTTTCCGGAAGGCCCGCCCTCTCGCCAGGAACTGCTGAGACAGGCATCAGAGCGCAAAGAGCTGGTCAACCAGGCCGTCGACCATCGCTCCGGTCCGACGCCGCTGCCACTTGACGTCGCGGTGTTGGGTGTGACCGCCGCTTGTGGCGGCGCCGATTTTCGTCTTGATGGCACGGTAATCGACCAGGCGCGACGGCCACCGGGTTTGGCGGGGGCGAGCAACGTATTCGCCATCTACGTCATAGGCGACTCGATGTACCCCCGTTTTGAGGAGGGCGATCTGGTTTACGTTCAAACGGGCAGGCCGCCAAAGCCTGGCGACGACGTCATAATCGAATTGCATGGCGCGGCCGGCGAGTCCGGCCCGTGTTATATCAAGCGTCTCGTACGTCGCACCGCGTCTCACCTGCAACTCTGCCAGTTCAATCCGCCGCTTGACGACATCAAGTTCCCCACCGAACAGATCCGAGAGATCTACCGAATTGTCCGGGGGCCGGAGCTACTTAGCGCTTAGAGAAAGCGCATATAATTGCACCATAGACTTAGTATATAAGCGTAGCACTTGAGTCTTCGCCCCCTTCGACCAAAGTAAAACTTGACGAACTACGTAAGTTAGACTTACGTTAAGTGGATTCGTAAGGAGGAGGAAGAGCTGACATGAGAAACCCTTTTTCCGACTGGGACACCGAGGCCCTGGCCACGGCCAGAACCTGGTTCGCTGACATTGAACGGACGCTCGCTTGCCTCCTGGAACGCTGTCAGGCGGCTCCGGTTGAGGGCGTTGACGCGCGCGCACTGCTGGAACGCCTCGACGATGCCGTTGGTGATTGTCGCGGCGCCATCCAACAACTTGCCGAGGCACAGTATGAAGCGCACTGCGCCACCCGCGACCATGACCGCGACGCTTGTCGAGCGTTGCGGGCTGCTGGATGAGGGGCGCCATGGAACGCCAGCTTACACCTCGCGAGCATGAAGTGCTCACACTGGTAGCGCGTGGGCACACGAATCGGGAGATCGCCCATGCGCTCCAGCTCACGGAATCGACCGTCAAGGTCCACTTGCGCAACATTTGCCGGGCTGTCGGCCTACGTAACCGCGTCGAACTGGCGGTTTGGCACGAGCGCCACGGGCCGATGCCGGCCGATGGAACGCGGCGTTTGCAAGGTGGCGTCGCTGGCTAGCCTCGGCTCGACAGCATGTCTGACCAGGCTGTGACCCCTGGAGCGGGAGCCGGGCGATCCGCCCGCGCTCCAGACACCAAGCTGCGCGCCAAGCGAGCCCCTGGGAGCGTCCTTGAATCCACCGACCTCACGGGCGTTAGCCCCTACCTCTGCCGGCCACCGCAGCATTTCGATCTCATGGTCGGGCCATACCGAAGTTTGACCACGGCCAGACTTCGCTGCCGCCAGATCGGCGCATTCGACAAGGCGCCCGGGATTATTCGCGTGATCAAGGTCCCAAGCGGCTATTGGGTGGTGCGGCAGGTCGAGGAGAAAGACCCTCCGTGACCGCCGCCGAATAGCGGTGGCGGGTAATAAAGTTGTGTTCTACATCCGGTCCGATATTATCGGTAATAATGTTGCGCGATGGGCGCGACAACAGCAATTTTTGTGACGGATGAAGCAAGGGCATGTCCCGGCCGCCTAACATCGTCGTCATCCTGGCTGATCGGCTGCGGCGCGACGCTCTGAATTGCATGGGCGATGCCAATCTGCACACACCGAACATCGACGCTCTGGCGCGTCAGGGTGTGACCTGCACCGCTGCCTGCTCGACTTCACCCAACAGCGTCCCCTTTCGTTTCTCCTTGATGACCGGCGAGTACGCCCACAGTCGCAGCGTCCCGGCACTCGGTTATCGCCTCTCTCCGGCCGAGCGTACTCTTGGCGAAGCGATCGCCGAGCAGGGTTATGCGACCGCCTTCATTGGCAAATGGCACCTCTACGGTCATTTCGGTGTCGTCGGTACCCAGACGCGGCGGCAAGCGGGTCGCACGCCGGTCCCGGCCCACTTCCGCCGAGGTTTCGACTATTGGCGCGGATTCGACGTCGGCAGCACGGTCCACGGCACCCATTATTTTGCCGATGACGACCCCGTCCCGCGCCAACTGCCCGGCGCCCAGACGAGCGGGCTGTTCGACCTGGCGGCCACATATATCGGTACTGACCGCCCCGCCGACCGGCCTTTTTTTCTCATTCTGTCTCTCGAGGCGCCGGATCCTTTAGCCGCCGTGGCGACCGAGACCACAATCCCACGCGGACCCTTGCAGTTGCGCGCCAATGTCGATCTGACCGACCTCTCGTGCCTGCCGACGGCTTGGCGCGCGCCGCAAGATCGTCTCCTCGAAAAACCGCAAGCAGACCCGCAGGTCATGGCCGAGGCTTATGCGACTTCGCTCCGCGCCTACTACGACGCGATCGAAAGCGTCGATGCCGGCGTCGGGCGCTTGCGCGATCGGTTGGCCGCAGCCGGCCTTGATCGATCGACGGTCATCGTTTTTGCCGCCGATCATGGTGACATGGCGGGTAGCCATGGTTTGTTCGCCGCCGGTGAGCCGTTCGAAGAGTCCATCGGTATTCCGCTAATTTTTCATAGCGCCGATCCCGCCCTGCTGAAGGGAGACCGCCAATCGGCCCTGCCGATCTGCACGGAGGACATATTTCCGACCCTCGTCGGGCTTGCCGGAGCGGTTCCGCCCGCGCGTCCCGGTAGGCTCGATCTCAGCCCTTTCTTGCGCGGCACGGCGGCAGAGCCGAGCCGCCCGGCTGTTTTGCTCGAGTTCGTCGCAGAGGTTCGCCCGACCCATCGTTATTTTCATCGGACTTGGCGCGGTATTCGTACCCGCAGTCACAAATACACCGTGCTCGGCGGCGGCTCCGGCGGCACGCCTTGGCAGTTATTCGACGTTGAGGCTGATCCATTCGAGCAGAACAACTTGATTGTTGATCCCGCGTGCGCCGGGCTGGGCGAGGCTCTGCATGAGGATCTGCGCCGGTTGTTGAGGCAGACCGCGGATGACTATCTGTTGGCACCCTTTGCCGATGATACTTGTGCCGGTGTGCAAGGTTAGGGTTCGAAGATCTCCTCGCCCGCGGGCAGGCCTTTGAGTTGATGCCTGCCGAGCGACCGTAGATCCACGCGCTTCAGCCGCGCATTGAACGCCGCCGATACCAGCAGCTCCCGGTCCAAAGCGCCGCAGAGCCCGGCAACGCGAGCGGCGAGATTCACGTCTCTACCAATCACCGTATAGTCGAGCCGCCCTGCCACCGCCAATTTCACTGAAAACGAACTCAGTCATGATAACATGACGGTATGGAGCCTGAATCATGAGCACGAAACCCCACCCCTGGTTCTACCCGCTGAGCAGACGGGTCATAACGACGGCGATC
>JAJFJA010000041.1 GCA_021774445.1 Alphaproteobacteria bacterium | reverse complement strand
CCTCGACAACGTCGATATCGAGAACGGCCGTCTTAACGGTGTTGCCGCGGTCATGCCCGGCTTCTGGGGCAGCCATCTCGGCGTCGTCGATCTATCCCTTACCGTCGACGATAGCGGCGCGTGGACGGTCAGCAACAGCGTTGGCTCCATTCGCGCCATCATGAAGCGCGGTGAGAACCGTGAACGCATCGCGCTGGTCGAGCCCGATCAGCGCATCCTCGACGCCGTCGCCGAGGAACATGCCGCCACCATCGAGTTCGTCCGCCAAGGCGTCGGCGAGGTCACCGCGCCGATCAACAGTTTCTTTGCCCTCGTCCAGGACGATCCGTCCATCCAGATCGTGACGGACGCCCAGAAACGCTATGTTGAGCGCCTCATCACCGGCACTGAGTATGACGGCATTCCGGTCCTGTCGGCCGGCGCCCCGTTTAAGGGTGGCCGTGGCGGCCCGGAAGATTTCACCGACATCCCCGCCGGTGAAATCGCCCTCAAGAACGTCGCCGATCTGTACATCTTCCCCAACACCTTGCGGGCCGTCACTTTGACCGGCAGCCAAGTCCGCGAATGGCTCGAGATGTCCGCCGGCGCATTCAATACCATCGATCCCAGCAGCGGCGTTGAGCAGGCTCTGCTTAACGAGGCCTTCCCGTCATACAATTATGACGTTATCGACGGCGTCACTTACGAGATCGACGTCACCCAACCACCGCGTTACAGCAAGGATGGCGACTTGATCAACGCCGACAGCCATCGCATCGCCGACCTGCGTTTCCAGGGTGAGCCCATTGCCGAGGACAAACTGTTCGTCGTCGCGACCAACAACTACCGCGCCAGCGGCGGCGGCAACTTCCCCGGTCTTGACGGCACCAACGTTATCATTGAGGCCCCCGACACCAACCGCGACGTTCTCAGCAATTACATTTTCGATCTGCAGAAGTTCGACCCCTCGGCCGATGGCAATTGGTCGTTCGCGCCGATCTCCGGTGACGTCAACGTCACCTTCCGCTCATCGCCGGACGCCGCCAAGGCGCTCAGCGACAAGACGCCCATCGAAGCTGCCGGCGACGGCGGCGATGGTTTTGCCAAATATGAGCTGATTTTCGACAAGCCCGGCACCTAACCGAGCTCGGGAGGGCGAGGCGAAAGCCTCGTCCTCAGACCTCGGACACCCCCCCGGTCTGTCATTGCGAGACGGCCGCGGCCGACGCGGCAATCCAGTGTGTCAGGACCTGGTGCCTCAGTGGTGGCCGGGAGCTGGATTGCGTCGCTGCGCTCGCAATGACCGCGAGGTGTGCGGACAGCCCAGGCTGCCGTCCTAAGTTTCGCCCTCGCCGTTGTCCAGGTCCAGGGATGCCGAGTTGATGCAGTAACGCAGGCCCGTCGGCTGCGGCCCGTCTTCGAAGACATGGCCCAGATGAGCGTCGCACTTCGCGCACAGCACTTCCGTGCGCCGCATGAACAGCGTGCGATCGGACTTTGTCGCGATTGCATCGCCCTCGACCGGCTGCCAGTAGCTTGGCCAGCCGGTACCCGAATCGAATTTATGCTCGGCGTCGAACAGCGGCTGATCGCAGCACACGCAGCGATACACGCCGGCGTCCTTGCAGTCGTGGTAGGTCCCGCTAAAGGCGCGTTCCGTTCCGGCGCGCCGCGTCACCTGATATTGCTCCGGCGTCAGTTGCTGCCGCCATTCCTCGTCGGACTTGACGATTTTGTCGTCGGTTTTCGCGGCATCTGCCATGGCGCGCCTCCTGTGACCCAGAGCGTTGGTTGCGCCGCTTGATCTGGGGTCGGAGCCGCGCCGTGGCAAGGGGAGGCGGCCCTAATACAGGTTCATCCGCTTGTCCTCGTCGACCTTTTCATCCGCGTCATCGGCGTCGACCCCCGTGACCTGGTCGGCCAGTATGCGGCCCAAAGTTGGAAAGCTCTTGCGGTCGATCTGGCTTTCCGCCGCCCATAGTTTCGCCCGCACGAAGGCTTTTGGGCAATGCATGAAGGCTTCGTCGACATGCACGATCAGCGCGCAATTCGGCCGTTTGCCTTGCATCACCATTTCCTCGAGCAATGCTGGCTCGATCGAGATCTCGGCGCGGCCACTGACCCGCAGCGTCTCGTTCATGCCCGGCACCATGAATATCAGCGCCACATGAGGGTTCTCGATCACGTTGCTGAGCGTATCGGCCCGGTTGTTGCCGCGCCGGTCGGGAATTGCCAACCGCCGCGGATCCAGCACCTTCACGAAGCCCGGCGCGTCTCCCTTTGGCGACACATCGGCCGCGCCGTCCGCCGCGGCCGAGCCCAGCACCAGGAAGGGCGCGATGCCGATGAAGTGGATGCAATGCTTGTCGAGGGCGGACAATACCTTGTTCACCGCTAACGGGTGGACCTCGCCGTAATGCGCCCGCAGGGTCGCGGCATCGTCGATTGTGGTCTCGCTCATCCCCATCTCCCCGGAGTCAGGCGCCCGAGTATAGGGTCGCCATGCCACCATTGCCCAGCAGGCCGGTCTAGCGACCGAGCGCGACCTGTGGATCGACCTGATCGGCGCCGGACGGCAGCGCCTCGCCGGGATTGCGCATCCAGGCGATCATATCACGCCAGGCCACCTCGCCGCGCAGGTCGCGCAGCAGCATGTGGTAGCCGTCCTCATAGATCGCCACGGTCCGCGTTCCCGCCGCCACCTCGGGCAGTCGCGCCAGCAACTCCAGGGTCGCATCGGGGGGGATGATTTCGTCCTTGGCGCCATACAGCATCAAGGTCCGGCCATCCAGCCTGGGTGCCGCCGCCAGGGCCTGATCCATCAAATCCACCACGCCCCAGATCGCGTCTACGCGCGCATCTTTGATCACCAGGGGATCGCGACCCAAGGCTTGCAGCATAGCCACGTTGTCCGACGGGGTAATGTCCAGGCCCTGCCCCGAAACCCGCAGCCAGGGTACCGTATGGGCGCTGAGCCATAGCGCCGCCTGCTGATAGGCCGGGATGACCGCCCGCCCGCGCACGGCCGCACCCACCAGGATGATCCCATCGACGGCCAGTGGTCTCTCGCCCCAGGCGGTGATGATTACCGCCCCTCCCATGCTATCGCCAAGCGCATAGATCTTGCTGTTCGGATGGCGCTGTCGCACTTCGCCCAGCATGGCGCGCAGATCCGCCACCATTGGCGTTGATCCGGCCCACATCCCGGCTTGTGCCGTCGCCCCGAAACCGCGCTGGTCATAGGCGTAGAGCCCGACATCTTGCGCCGCCAGCCAGTCGCCGATATCGGCGAAAGCGTTGGAATAGTCGTTGAACCCGTGCACCGCCACGATCACCGCATCCGGCTCGCCGCTCGCCGGCAGCCAGTGCCGCACCGGCAACTCGAAGCCGTCCACGGCCACCAGGGTGGTGTCGTTGAGAGAGGCGGGCATGATGCTGTCAGCCCGTGGCCCGGGGTCGATCAGTCGTGGCGCGCAGGCGGCCAGCGCCAGCGATAATCCGATCGCCGCCGCCCACCAGCGTCTCACGATCACCGCGACTCGGCGGCATGACTATTGTCGCCGCGCGTGAGCTCCAGGAAAATATCCTCCAAGTCGGGCTCCTCCGTCGACAGATCGACCACGGCCAGTCCCGACGCCTGCACGGCTGCGAGGATCTGACCGATTCCGGTCTCGTTCTTGCGGTACCGGACCACCAGCTGCCGCGGTTCTTGTAGATCCACACTAAAGCCCTCCAGCGCCGCCGGCACCGCTGTCATGTCACGGTCCATGGTCAGCTGCAACGCCTTGTTGTCCAGTCGGCCGACCAAATCCCGCGTCGGTTCGCAAGCGATCAGCCTGCCCCGATTGATGATCGCGATGCTGTCGCAAAGTTCCTCCGCTTCCTCCAGATAGTGGGTCGTCAGCACGATGGTGGTGCCCCGGCGGTTAAGCTCACGGATATAGGACCATAGTTGCTGGCGCAATTCGATATCCACGCCGGCGGTCGGCTCGTCGAGCACCAGCACCGGTGGATTATGCACCATCGCCTTCGCCACCAGCAGCCGCCGCCGCATGCCGCCGGACAGCGACCGCGCGTAGGAGTCGGCCTTGTCCACCAACCCGACCGCCTCGAGGATCTCCATCGTCCGCCGTTTCCTCGGCGCCACGCCGTAGAGTCCGGCCTGCACTTCCATTATTTCCCGCGGCGTGAAGAAGGCGTCGAGGCTGAGTTCTTGCGGCACCACCCCGATCGCCGCCCGCGCCGAGCGCGGCTGGGCGTCGATGTCGATATCCCACACCCAGGCCTTGCCACCGGTCTTGATCACCAGCCCGGCGAGGATATTGATGAATGTGGATTTGCCGGCTCCGTTCGGGCCCAGCAAGCCGAACAGGCTGCCCCGTGGCACCGCCAGATCGATTGTCTTGAGCGCGTGCTTCTCCGGTTGTCCGGGCTGGCTCTTGTAGGTTTTGTCCAAGCCCTGCGCCTCGATGGCGTTCGTCGGCAGGCTTGCGCGCGCTTTGGCTGTCGCCATTCTGTCCTCATTGCCCCGCTTTCGGCGGGATATCGCCCAGATCTTTGTCCGGTTCCCTATGTATGGAGTTGTGCGCCGCACCTCAACGAGTATCATCCCTCGCCACTAGGGCAGCGAGGGTCAGGAGGCCACCATGGCGGCACCGCCGGAGACAACTTATACCGACCAGGCAACGGTCGCCTGTGACGGTGGCCAACACGGCCATCCGCGCGTTTTCTTGAACCTTGGCGACGAAAAGCGGGTCGACTGCCCCTATTGTGGCCATCGTTACATCCTGCAATCGGATCGCCAGGCCGCCGCCTCCGGGCCCTGATCGAGTCGCCGCCGGATACTCTGTTGCGCGATGAACTGACCCTCCCGGCGCCCATTGAGACGCCGCGCCTCATCCTCCACTATGTCGAGGCGACGTTGGCGCGGGCCCTGCACAGTGACCGTCGCCTGGCCGGTCAGCTTGCCGGCGGCATGCTGCATCGCGATTTCCCCGATCCCGATTTGGCCAATATGTTGCCCGGTTATGCCAATGGCCTGGAGACGGCGGCGCCGTCCAGTGGCGGCTGGGGCCTCTGGCTGTTGGTCTACCGTCCGGAACGCATGGTCGTCGGCGGCATCGGCTTCAAGGGCCCGCCCAGTGTCGCCGGCGAAGTGGCCATCGGCTATGACATCGTCCGCCCGCATCGCCGCCGTGGGCTGGCGGTGGAGGGCACCGAAGCCCTGATTGCCTGGGCTTTCCTTGATTCCCAGGTCGGTCGGGTGCTTGCTCAATGCCGCGCCGACAACCTGGCCTCGGTCGCGGTATTGCGGCGCCTCGGTTTCGCCCAGCTACCGGATGCCGGCCCCGGATTGCTGCGCTGGGAGATGCCGCGCAGCCTATGGCAGCGTAAAACCGGCGCCGGCCGCTACTAGTCGCGGCTAGATCTGGCTGCGGATCGCCTCGGCCATCTCTTCCGGCGCCGTGCCATAGGCGAACATCGACAGGAATTCCCCGTCGCGTCCCATCAAATACACGAACGAGGTGTGATCCATCAGATAGTAGGTATATTCCGGGTCCTCGACCTTGCGGTAGAACACCCGGTAGGACTGCGCCACCTGCTGAATCGCGTCGGCCGATCCGGTCAGCCCGACCATCGACTCATGGAACAGCGGCACATATTCCGCCAGCAGTTCGGCCGTATCGCGCTCCGGATCGATCGTGATCAACACCGGCGTCACCGCATCGCGGTCGTCGCCCAACTCGTCAAGCGCCAGCGCCACTTCGCCCAGTTCGGTTGGGCATACATCTGGACAGAAAGTGTAGCCGAAATAGACCAGCATCAAGCGGCCGCGAAAATCCTCGTCGGTAACCGCCCGCCCGGTATGGTCGGTCAGCGCGAACGGCCCGCCGATGGACACGTTGGTCACCAGTCCGCTGGTCGTGGCCCCGGCGCGATCGGCGTTGTTCCTGACCTGCCACAGGCCATAGCCGCCGATCAGCGCGACCACCGCGATGGCCGCGGTCAGGATCAGCCGTATTCGTCTCCACATGGGCACTCCTTAGTCCTCCGCGCCGCCCGGTGACAACCCGGGCGCAGAGTCGCACAACCATCCCGGACCCGTCACCGTCCCCCCCGGTCACTTTGCCGTCCCGAAGGTCAAATATTGGTGACGCGGGCGCCCTATCGACGCCGAGATAACCGCCCCACCGCGGCAGAATTCCTTAACCATTTTCGCGCCAATCTGGCACGAAAGAGGCCCATCACGGCCTCAAATGCGCCATAATGGCGGCGCAAGTATAGCGATTCCAGGGGTTTTCCAAGGGGCCTACCGTGCGCCAAACCATAGCGCTTGTCGACGACGACCGTAACATTCTTACCTCCGTGACCATGGCACTGGAGGCGGAAGGGTTCGATGTCCGCACCTATGCCGACGGCGATGAGGCTCTGCGTGGCCTTGCCGGCACCCCGGCCGATTTGGCCGTCCTCGACATTAAGATGCCGCGCATGGACGGCATGGAGTTGCTGACCCGCCTGCGCCAGCGCTCCAAGACACCGGTGATCTTCCTCACCTCCAAGGACGATGAGGTCGACGAAGTGCTTGGTCTGCGCATGGGTGCCGACGACTACATCACCAAGCCATTCTCCCAGCGGCTGCTGATCGAGCGCATACGGGCGGTCCTGCGCCGCGCCGAGTTGGCCGACGCCGATCCCGCCGAGGGCGGCAATGTGACCGTTCGCGGCGACCTCGTGCTCGATCCCCAGCGCCATATGTGCAAATGGCAGGGCGGTGAGGTCAATTTGACCGTCACCGAGTTCTTGATCCTGCAGGCTTTGGCCAACCGGCCCGGCTTGGTCAAGAGCCGCGACCAGCTCATGGACGCCGCCTATGGCGAGAATATCTATGTTGACGACCGCACCATCGATAGCCACATCAAGCGGTTACGCAAGAAGTTCAAGGAAGTCGACACCGAGTTTGGACAGATCGAAACCCTTTACGGGATTGGCTATCGGTATAAGGATACGTGACCGGGGTCTAAGCCCCAGGGGGTATCATGACGGCTGAGGCGCATTCCGGCCCGATCAAGGCCGGCCGGCGCAGCACGCCGCGCCGCCGCGCCGCCGCCTATGTGCCGCCGCTGGAGGAAAAAGGCCAGCGCCGCCGCCGCTTACGCTTTCCGTCCGGCTCCCTTACCCGGCGTATCTTGGCGATCAATCTGCTGGTGCTGGCGGTTCCGGTCGGCGGCTTCTTCTTCCTCGACCAATATGAGCAAAGCCTGATCAATCGTGAGGTTGAGGCGTTGCGCGAGCAGGGCGAGATTTTCGCTGGCGCGCTCGGCTCCGGCGGCGTCGTCGTCACGCCCGGCGTCGGCCAGCGTCTCGAGCCGGCCCGCTCCTCCAACATGCTGCGCCGACTGGCGGCCCCGACGGAGACTCGCGCCAGATTATTCTCCTCCGCCGGTGACATGCTTGCCGACACCCGTGCTTTGGCCGCCCCGCGCGGCCGTGTCCATGTCGAGCAGCTTGCGCTGCCAACCACCGATCTGTCGCTGACGGACATCGTCGTGCAGACCTTCGAGTTTGTCGTCAATTGGCTTCCCGGCCGCAGCGAGCTGCCCGCCTATCGCGAATTGCCGCAGCAGAGCGCTGCCGACTATGAAGAAGTTCAGAAAGCCCTGTTTGGGCAGGGGTTCGGCGCGGTACGCAGCGACGGCGACCGCGGCATCATCATTTCCGTTGCCGTTCCGGTGCAACGCTACAAGCAGATCGTCGGCGCCGTTATGCTGTCCACCGATTCCAGTGAGATCGAGGCCGGCTTACGGGCCGTTCGCCTTGACATCATCAAGGTTTCTGGCGTCGCGTTCGCGGTGACCGTCTTGCTGTCATTGTACCTGGCGGCGACCATTGCCCGCCCGTTGCGCCGCCTCGCCGTGGCCGCGGAGAGTGTCCGCCGTGGTCAGGGCCGCCAGGCCGAAATCCCCGATTTTTCCAATCGCAGCGATGAGATCGGCGAACTCAGCCGCGATCTGCGGCAAATGACCTCCGCGCTGTGGCAGCGTATGGACGCCATCGAGCATTTCGCCGCCGATGTCGCCCATGAAATCAAGAATCCCCTGACCAGTCTGCGCAGTGCCGTCGAGACCACGGCGCGGGTCACCGATCCCGACCAACAGCGCCGTCTCATGTCGATTATCCTTGAGGATGTGCAGCGATTGGATCGTCTGATCAGCGACATCTCCGACGCGTCGCGCCTCGATGCCGAACTGAGCCGGGCCGAGACTGAGACCCTGGATATCGGCCCGCTGTTGTCGGCTCTGGTCGAAGTTGAGCGCGCCAATACCCGCCCCGGGGCGCCCCGTGTCACCCTCGGTTTGCCGCCGGAAAATACCCAGGGCGAGGACCTGCACGCCGTCGGTATCGAAGGGCGCCTAGGTCAGGTCTTCCGCAATGTCATCGCCAACGCGGTTTCGTTCAGCCCCCCGGATGGCCGTATTACCTGCAGCGCCGAACGCCACGGCGACAGTATCCGCGTTTCCGTCGAGGATGAGGGTCCCGGCATTCCCGAAAGCAAGCTGGACGCCATCTTCGACCGCTTCTATTCCGATCGTCGCGTCGGCATTAACGAACGGGAGGGCACCCACTCCGGCCTCGGATTGAGTATTTCCCGCCAAATTATCGATGCCATTGGCGGCCGCATCTGGGCCGAAAACCGCCGCGACGCCGCCGGCACCATCGTCGGCGCCCGCTTCGTCGTCGAAGTCCCCGCCGCCCACGTCGATTAACGACGCTCTCGTCAGGTTCGGCGCCCAGCGCTGTCATCCTGGGTCGGGAAATCGGAAACTGATTCCGATCCTCGCGCCTCCCCGGGGCGGCGCGGCTTTAGCCGCCGGACATCACACATATATTTCGTTTGTTGCCCGGCCTCGGTACTCTAGTCCTGCCATTCTCGAGGCCGGGGCCATGGAACGCGTTCACGCTACATCGGTGTTTGTTGCCGGCCGCGGCGTTTTGCTGCGCGGCGCCTCCGGCAGCGGCAAGTCGGACCTGGCGTTACGCCTGATCGACGGCGGCGCCCAGCTGATCGCCGACGACTACACGGAACTGCGCCTTGTTGGCGGCGCTGTGGTGATGTCGGCACCGCCGCCGATCGCCGGTCGACTCGAGGTGCGCGGCATCGGCATCGTCGACGTGCCCACCGTCGCCGCCGCGCGCCTGTCCCTGATCGTCGATCTCGCGCCGGCATCGGAGATTGCCCGCCTGCCGGAGCCGCGTTGCGGCACTCTGTGCGGTCGTTCGTTTCCCATTTGCACCTTGGCACCCTTCGAGGCCTCGGCCCCCGCCAAGCTTCGCCTTGCGGTCGGCAGCCTATCGGGCCATAACCCCTTGGCCGATCAATAGGCAGTCGCGACGAGGCCTTTCCATGCAGGAAGATGCAGCGGCGTCGGGCCGCATCGTTCTGGTCACCGGCATGTCCGGTGCCGGCCGGACGACGGCCCTTAAGGCAATGGAAGACATGGGCTATGAGGCGGTCGACAATCTGCCGCTTCGTCTCCTCGGCAACCTGGCCCGCCAAGGTCCCGCACCCGGGCGCGGACTGGCCATCGGTGTCGATATTCGCAGCCGCGGTTTCCATGTCGATCCGTTTATCGAGGATGTCAGCCGGCTTCGTGCCGAGTCCGGCAACCCGGTCGATCTGTTGTTCATCGATTGCGATGATGAGGTGCTACGGCTGCGTTATACGGAGACCCGCCGCCGTCATCCCCTGGCCCAGGATCGCCGAGTCACCGATGGCATCGCCCGCGAACGCGAGATCCTAACGCCCTTGCGCAGCGCCGCCGATGTGGTCATCGACACCAGCCACCACAATGTGCACGCCTTCAATCAGATCTTGCGTCAGCGTTTGGGCAGTCAGACCAGCGGCGAATTGCAGCTCTTCGTCACTTCCTTCGCCTTCCGCAACGGCTTGCCTCGCGACGCCGATCTGGTGTTCGACGTGCGCTTTCTGCGCAACCCGCATTACGAGCCCGATCTTCAAGCGCAGACCGGCTGCGACCCCGCCGTTGGCGCCTTTGTCAGCGCCGACGAGGGTTATGATGCCTTTTTTGCGGCACTTACCGGGTTACTCGAACTGCTGCTGCCGCGCTACGATCGTGAGGGCAAACGTTATTTGACGATTGCCGTGGGCTGCACGGGCGGCCAACATCGTTCGGTTTATGTCGCTGAACAAATAGCATCATGGCTGCGCGCGCGCAGCCTCAACGTTGACGTCCTGCATCGTGAGTTAGAGGGTGCGGGCGTCGATAACGGGAGGTCGAAACCTTGATTGGCCTTGTCCTGGTGACCCATGGCCGTCTGGCCAACGAGTTTCTTGCGGCCCTCGAGCACGTCGTCGGCCCCCAACAGCAAATCACCACGATCAGCATTGGTCCAGAGGACGATATGGAGCGCCGTCGCGAGGATATCCTCGCCGCCGCCAAGCAGATGGACAGTGGCGACGGCGTCGTCGTCCTCACCGACATGTTCGGCGGCACCCCGTCGAACTTGGCCATATCCATCATGGATCAAGGCTCTATCGAGGTGATTGCCGGCGTCAATCTGCCGATGTTGATCAAACTCGCCAGCGTCCGTGGCGAGCAACCGGTCGGCGAGGCCGTGGCCGCTGCCCAGGAGGCGGGGCGGCGTTATATCAATGTCGCCTCGGCACTGCTCGCCGAAACCAAATGAGCTGGGACGGGTGTCCGCCCTTCACCGTCCCTGGTGTCACGATCCTCAACAAACGCGGACTGCATGCTAGGGCGGCGTCGAAATTCGTTCGGCTGGCCGAGGGCTTCGCCGCCCAGGTGACGGTCACCAAGGGTGGCACCACCGTGTCCGGCACCTCCATCATGGGCTTGCTGACATTGGCCGCCGCGCCGGGCTCGACCATCGGCCTGACCGCCCGTGGCCCCCAGGCCCAAGCGGCCCTGGCCGCGCTTGTCGAACTCGTCGCCGACCGTTTTGGCGAGGACTAGCGGCCCCGTTTCGCCCCTCTCGCGCGCGCCGACCGCAGCCTTGATTTGGGTCGAATTCGCTGCGAAGCTAGCTCTCGGGATAGGTGTGTGCCGACGGAAAGTGCCACCTAAAGTATGGGAGCGAGGGGCAGAACATGCTGAAAGAATTCAAAGATTTCGCCATGCGTGGCAATGTCATGGACATGGCCGTTGGCATTATTCTTGGCGTAGCGTTTGGCGCCATCATCAAGTCGTTGGTCGATGACGTCATCATGCCGCCGATCGGCATTCTGTTGGGCAATGCCGACTTCAGCGGTTACTTCATCAATCTTTCGGGCACCGACTACGCCACGCTCGAGGCGGCGAAGGAGGCTGGTGCGGCGACCATAAACTACGGCGTATTTATCAATACGATCATCAATTTCATCATCGTCGCTTTCGCGATCTTTTTGGTTATCAAACAGATGAACCGTTTTAAGAAGGTCGAAGAAGCCAAGCCGGAAGCGCCGGCCGCGCCGCCACGCGAAGAAGTCCTGTTGGCGGAGATCCGCGACCTGTTGGCCGCGAAGTCCTAACCGTTGCATTGGATCGGCGGTGGCTTGCCGCCGATCCGGCTAACGCGTCCAGGGGGTGTCGTCGGGCTTTCGCCCGGCAGGGCGGCGCCGTGGGAACTATGTGAGCGGTGACCTGTGGCACTAACGGTGTCTTGCTGGTCACTCTGCCGTTTGCTATACGCCGCACCACAGTCCGGCGCGTCGTGGTCTCACCGCGCCCGCGATCGATATATTCTCAGGAGAGATTGATGGCCGAAGCCACCGACTACAAAGTCGCCGATATTTCGCTGGCCGATTGGGGCCGTAAGGAAATCGCCATTGCCGAAACTGAAATGCCGGGCCTGATGTCCCTGCGTGAGGAGTTCGGCGACGCCAAGCCACTCAGCGGCGCCCGTATTACCGGCTGTTTGCATATGACCATCCAAACCGCCGTACTGATCGAGACCTTGATTGCTCTTGGCGCCGACATCCGCTGGTCCTCGTGCAACATTTTCTCGACCCAGGATCAGGCCGCCGCGGCGGTCGCCGCCGTCGGCGTGCCGGTTTATGCTTGGAAAGGTCAGAGCGAGGAAGAGTTCTGGTGGTGCATTGAGCAAACCTTGAGTGGCCCGGGTGGCTGGCGCCCGAATATGCTGCTGGACGATGGCGGCGACCTGACCGCGGTGGTCCATGAAAAGCACCCCGACTTGCTCGCCGACATCCGCGGCCTCAGTGAAGAGACCACCACCGGCGTCCACCGCCTTTATGAGATGGCGCGCACCGGCGAGTTGAAGGTGCCGGCCTTCAACGTCAATGACTCCGTCACCAAGTCGAAATTCGATAATGTCTACGGCACCCGCGAGAGCCTCGTCGACGGCATCCGCCGCGGCACCGATGTCATGCTTGCCGGCAAGGTTGGCGTGATCTGCGGTTATGGCGAAGTCGGCAAAGGGTCGGCCGCGTCCCTGCGCGGCGCCGGCGCCCGCGTCGTCGTCACCGAGGTCGATCCCATCTGCGCCCTGCAGGCGGTCATGGATGGCTACGAGGTTGTCACCATGGACGAAGCGGCGCCGCGCGGCGATATTTTCGTGACCGCCACGGGTAACATCGATGTCATTACCATCGACCATATGCGGGCGATGCACGACCGCGCCATCGTCTGCAACATCGGCCACTTCGATTCTGAGATTCAGATCGAGGCCCTACGCAACTACAAATGGCACAACGTCAAGCCGCAGGTTGATGAGATCGAGTTTCCCGATGGCAAGCGCCTCATTTTGCTCGCCGAAGGCCGTTTGGTGAACCTCGGCTGCGCCACCGGTCACCCCAGCTTCGTCATGAGCGCCTCGTTCACCAACCAGGTCTTGGCGCAGATGGAATTATGGGCCAATCACCAGAACTACGAGCGCCAGGTCTATGTCCTGCCCAAACATCTCGATGAGAAAGTCGCGCGGCTTCATCTCGATAAGATCGGCGCCAAATTGACTCAACTCAGCGACAAGCAGGCGGATTATATCGGCGTGCCGCAGGCCGGCCCCTTCAAGCCGGACCAGTACCGCTACTGAGCCGTTGTTTAGGCGTGTCGATCGCTTGTTCAACCGATCCGACACGCCTAAACTCCGCGCGCTAACGAATCGACGAAGCGATTCGTTTGACCCCGGGGGGCCGGCAAGTCCGGCTAGGGCCGAGTGCCGGTTGATCAGCTGATCCTAGCAGTCACCTTTACCGCCATGTTCGCGTCGGCGTCATGGTTCGCTTTGTTATGGCTGCACGGCCGGCGTTCCCTGCGTCGCTTGCGTGGCAGCGTCGCCGCCACCGCGGCGACCCTCGATGCCGCGCCCGGCGGTTTCATGGCCTGGTCGGCCGATGGCGTTGAGACCGTATCCGTCTGGCTCGGGACGTTGTTGCCTGATGCCGCCGGCCGGCCGGCCGTGGCGCGGCTACAGGCGTTGCTCGGCACCGACGATGCGGCCCTGCTCGAAAAGCTGGTGCAGGGTCTACGCCGCCGTGGCGAGCCTTTTTCCGCGACCATGATGACGGTTGACGCGGCGCAGGCACTCCTCATCGATGGCCGCCGTGCCCGGGGTGCCGCCTTCGACGTGCTGTGGGTCCGCGACGTGACCGAAGAGACCGCCAGTCGCTCCGACACCGTCTTGCGTCAGGCGGTGGCGGAGGGTGAGCGAGACGGGCTGCGAGCTATGCTCGACGCTTTGCCATTCCCGGTTTGGCGTCGCGGTGAGGGTTTGGTCCTCGCCCAGGTCAATCAGGCTTATGCCGATGCTGTTGGCTCCGATCCCACCGCCATCATGGTCGAGCAGCCCCTGCTCGGCGACGATCGTGTGCGCGCCCTGCCGCAACGGGCGCGCGATACGGAGATGCCGCAAAGCGAGGTTTGCCATGTCGTGGTCAAGGGCGAGCGCCGCCTGCTCGAACTCCATGAAATTCCCAGCGGCACCCTCGGCATGGTCGGCTACGCCTTGGACCACACCAAACTAGAAGCCGCGCAGAGCGAGCTGAAGCAACATATCGCCGCCCATGCCGACGTGCTCGAGAATGTCGCCGTCGCCATCGCCATCTATGGGCCCGACGAGCGCTTGAAGTTTCATAACGCCGCCTATGCCCGGCTCTGGGACATGGACGCCGACTGGCTCAACCGCCAGCCGACGCTCGACGAGGAACTGGAGTATCTGCGTGAACGCCGTCGGCTGCCCGAATATGTCGATTTTCGCGCCTTCAAGGCCGAGCAGCAGCGCTTATTCACCTCCCTCATCGATCCCCATGAGGATCTCATACATCTTCCCGACGGCAAGACCCTACGCAAGCGCGTGGCGCCCCATCCCTTCGGTGGGCTGCTTTTCACCTATGAGGACGTCACCGATAGCCTGACTTTGGAGCGCAACTACAACACCTTGATTGAGGTCCAGAGTCGCAGTCTCGACAATCTTCATGAGGCGGTGGCTCTGATCGGCGCCGACGGTCGTCTGAAGCTGTCCAACCCCAACTACGGCCGACTCTGGCGGCTGAGCGATACCGATCTGCAAAGCGAACCCCACATCGCGGAACTCGTCGATAAGACACGTGACCTGTTCGAGCATGACGACTGGACCGATTTGCGCGCCCGTATCATCGGCCGCGTCACCCAACGCGAGCCGCGCAGCGGCCGCTTCCGTCGCGCCGATGGTTCGGTGCTGGAATATGGCATTGTCCCGCTGCCCGACGGCATGGTGCTGCTGACCTACATCGACGTCACCGATCGCTTTCGCATCGAACAGGCGCTGCACGAACGCAACGACGCGCTGGTTGCCGCCGATCAGCTCAAGACCGAGTTCATCGCTAATGTTTCCTATGAGCTCCGCACGCCGCTCAACACCATTATCGGTTTCGCCGAAATCCTCGACGAACAAATGTTCGGCGAGCTCAATGAGCGCCAGGCCGAGTATTGCAGCGGTATCCTAAGCTCCAGCGCCCAGTTGCTTGACCTGATCAACGACATCCTCGATCTCGCCTCCATCGAGGCCGGCTACATGGAGCTCGAGTTGGGCAGCTTCGCCGTGAAGCCGATGATGGAGAGCATTTACGGTTTGACCCGCGAGCGGGCGCGCCAGCATCGCCTAAACCTCAGTCTCGAATGTGCCGACACCGTCGGTGACATGATCGCCGACGAGCGGCGGCTCAAGCAGGTCATGTTCAACCTGGTCAGCAATGCCATCAAGTTCACCCCGACCGGCGGCTCCATCACCCTGGCGGCCGAACGCAGTGGCGACGAGCTGGTGTTCTCCGTCTGCGATACCGGTGTCGGTATCCCCGAGGAAGAGCATGCCCGCGTCCTGGAGATCTTTGAACGCGGCAGCTACCCCACGGTACGTCAGAGTGGCTCCGGCGCCGGCCTCGGCTTGAGTCTGGTCCGCAGTTTTGTCGAGCTGCATGGTGGCACTGTTGAGTTGATCTCCCAGCCCGACCTCGGTACCACGATAATCTGTCACGTTCCGGCTGAGGTCGAGCAGGCTGTGGCCCCTGCCGCGGCGGGCGCGGCCTAGCACCTCTTTTGCCGCGGGTATCGTTGCCCCACCGGACGTCGTTACATCTCTCGGTTAATTCATCTGATGTCTTTGCGTCATGGTTGAGCCCTTCGAATTTTCCCGCCTCGCCGGCGACCAGGACGCCACGGCGGCGCTGGCTCAAGCGCTCTCGGCTCACTTGCGGCGCGGCGACATCGTTGGTCTCGCCGGCACGCTCGGGGCCGGGAAGACCGCGTTCGCCCGCGCCCTTATTCAGGCGCTTGGCGAGACCGGCGAGGTCCCCAGCCCAACCTTCACCTTGGTTCAGATCTATGAAGTCGGCGCGGCGCCGGTCTGGCACTTCGACCTCTACCGTATTATCGAGCCGGAGGAGGTCTACGAATTGGGCGTTGAGGAGGCCTTCGCCGACGCCATCAGCATCATCGAGTGGCCTGCGCGCCTGCAGCATCTGACACCCGCAAGCTGGCTCGAGATCACGTTTGCCCTGACCGCCGATCCCGGCGCCCGCGCCATTACCCTGCGCGGTCATGGTGCCTGGGCTGAGAGATTGCGGGGCCTCGCCGATGCCTTGTGAGGCGGCTCTTGCCGGGCTTTATACGATCTCGCCGGATCGGCCCTTCGTCGATGCGCTCGCCGCCGGCATCGCCGCCCGGCATGCCGACCCCAGCGATCCCGGCAAACTCGCCGATCTGTTGGTCCTGCTGCCGACACGGCGCGCTTGCCGCGCCCTGGCCGACGCTTTCCTGCGCCAGGCCGATGGTCGGCCATTGCTGTTGCCCCGCATGGTACCGATCGGCGATATCGATGCCGACGAACTGCTGCTGACGTTGCCGCCCGGCGGGGCCTCCGCCCTCGACGTGCCGCCGCCGGTCTCGGAGTTGCGCCGCCGCTTGTTGCTCAGCCGGCTGATCCAACACTGGTCCGCCCGCCGCGTCGCTGCCGATGCCGGCGGGCCGCAGCGCCAGATAACCCTCGATCAGGCTGCCCGCCTCGCCGAAACCTTGTGCCGCTTGCTCGACGAAGTGGAAACGGAGCGGCTGACATTTGCCGGTCTTGCCGAACTGGTGCCCGCAGAGCATGCCGTTCACTGGCAAGACACCCTGCTATTCCTTTCGATTGTCGTTGAGCAGTGGCCCGCGATCCTGGCCGAGCAGGGCGTCATCGATCCGGCCGAACGCCGCAGCCGCCTGCTGACCCTGCAGGCCCAAGCCTGGCGGTCCGCGCCCCCGGCCTACCCGGTCATCGCCGCCGGCAGCACCGGCAGCGTGCCGGCCACCGCCGATTTGCTGGCGGCCATCGCCGCCTTGCCCCAGGGTGCGGTCGTTCTCCCCGGTCTCGATCGCGAACTCGACGACCAAAGTTGGCACGCCCTTGGCCTTAGCCATCCGCAATATGGTTTGGCACGCCTGCTGGAACGACTCGATATCCCGCGCCGGGAAGTACGCGACTGGCCCGCGCCCAACCCCGTCCCGGCGGTTGATCGAAAACGGTTGCCCGCGCGCCTCCGCCTGGTCAGTGAGATGATGCGCCCCGCCGAGACCAGCGAGCGTTGGGCGGCTCTGCCGGATCTGGCGGAGTCGGCCCTCGCCGGCGTCACCCGCGTCGACTGCCCCGGCAGTCAGGAGGAGGCCGGCGCGATCGCCTTGATCATGCGCGAGGCCTTGGAGCAGCAAGCGCGGCCCCAGACTTGTGCTCTGGTCACCCCGGACCGCGATCTCGCCCGCCGCGTCGCGGCCGAACTCCGCCGCTGGGATGTGGTCATCGACGATTCCGCGGGCACCCCCCTCGCGAATACGCCGCCCGGCACCTTCCTGCGGCTTGTTGCCCAGGTCGTTGTCGGCGGCGCGGCGCCGGTGCCGCTGCTTGCCCTGCTCAAACATCCTTTGGCCACCGGCGGACAATCGGCCGGAAGCTTTCGCCGGCGCACCCGCATTCTCGAACGCGTGCTGTTGCGAGGCCCCCGGCCGTCCGCCGGTTTTGCCGGCCTCGTCGCCGCCATTGAGGCTCTGGATCAACGGATCTTCACCCGCCTGGATGTCGCCCGGGCGCCGCTGTTGCATTGGGCCCGGGACCTGGCCGCGATAGCCGCGCCTTTCGCGGCGCTAATCGCATCCGGACCGCAGCCTCTCGAGGCGCTTCTGCGCGCTCATATCGCCTTCGCCGAAGCGCTCGCGGCCGCCGATCCCGCGGATCGGGAGGGCGCCGGCAGCACGCGCCTGTGGCGCGGCGACGCGGGCGAGGCCGCGGCTCGGCTCGTCGCCGATCTCGCAACTGCGGCGGTGGACATCCCGCCGCTCGACGGTCGGCACTATCCGTCATTGTTTGAAACGCTGCTGTCCGGCATTCCTGTCCGTCCGCGCTACGGTACCCACCCCCGCTTGGCGATCCTCGGGCCGTTGGAAGCGCGCCTGCAACATTTCGATGTGATGATCCTCAGCGGCCTCAACGAAGGCACTTGGCCTCCTGAGCCCTCCCCGGACCCCTGGATGAGCCGGCCCATGCGCCGCGATTTCGGCCTACCGGATGCCGATCGCCGGGTTGGCCAGTCCGCCCATGATTTCATTCAGGCGTTCTGCGCCCCCAACGTCGTGTTGACCCGCGCCCAACGTGTCGACGGCGCGCCGACCGTCCCGGCCCGGTGGCTCACTCGGCTCGACCATGTTGCCGAACAAGCCGGCCTGCAACCCTTGGCCGCGCGTGACCAGCCATGGACCGGGTGGCAGCGACTGCTCGACCGCGTCGAGGACTGGCGGCCATCGCGTCAGCGCCCGGCGCCCACGCCGCCGCTGGCGGCGCGCCCACGCCGTCTCTCTGTCACCCAGGTCGAAACTTGGATGCGCGATCCCTACGCCGTCTACGCCCGTCATGTGCTGCGCCTACGGGCCCTGGACCCCATCGACGCGCCACCCGACGCCGCCCAATATGGTATTCTCATCCACCATCTGCTCGATGCCTTCATCGCCGCCAATCCCTCCGGCCCGCTACCCGACGACGCCGTTGCCGCGCTCTGCGAATTGGGCCAGAAGGCATTCGCGCCCCTGCTCGCGCAACCCGGTGTCTGGGCTTTTTGGTGGCCCCGTTTCGAACGCATCGCCCGCTGGTTTATTGACCATGAGACCAATCGGCGCGCCGGACTTCGCCAGGCCTTTACCGAGGTGCCCGGCCGCCTCACCATCCTCGCGCCGGGTGGGCCATTTACCCTCACCGCCATCGCCGATCGCATCGACCTGCTGGCCGACGACAGCCTCGCCATCATCGACTATAAGACCGGCAAGCCGCCTTCCGGCAAGGAGATCGCCGCCGGCTTCGCCCCCCAACTGCCGCTTGAAAGTGCCATCGCCGCCGTCGGTGGTTTCGCCGACATTGGATCGGTGCCGGTCGCCGGCTTGCTGTATTGGCAGCTACGCGGCGGCGATCCTGGCGGGCGCGAGAGCGCTGCCGGCGGCGACCCGGGCGAGTTGGCGGCCGCGGCGATCCGTGGCCTGACCGGCTTGGTCGCCCGGTTTGACGATCCCGCCACGCCCTATGAAAGCCGGCCGCGCGCCGAAGCCGCGCCGCGCTTTTCCGACTATGAGCATTTGGCCCGGGTCAAGGAATGGTCCGCCGGCGTCTTGGATGACGATCCGTGAACCCCGATAGCGAGGTCCTCGCGGTTGCCAATCGGCGCCAGCGCCGGGCCGCCGACGGCGCCACCAACGTCTGGGTTGGCGCCTCCGCCGGCTCGGGTAAAACCAAGGTGCTCACTGATCGGGTATTGAACTTGCTGCTCGATGGCGCGCCACCTCTGCGCATTCTCTGCCTGACGTTTACTAAGGCTGCGGCCGCGGAGATGAGCAATCGCATCAATGATAGCCTCGGCAAATGGGCGGCGGCCGACGACGAGGCCCTACGAGGCCGACTCGCCGCTCTCGGTCGGACCCCGGACGCCGCCGAGTTGATCCGCGCGCGCCGCTTGTTCGCCCAGGTCCTGGACGCCCCCGGGGGCATGCGCATCTTAACGATCCACGCCTTCTGCCAGTCCATTTTGGCGCGCTTTCCGTTGGAAGCGGGCGTCGCGCCGCATTTTGAAGTGATGGCCGAGCGCGACGCCGCCGAACTACTCGAGGCCGCCCGCAACGAAATGCTCGTCCGGGCGCGCGCCCAGACCGATCCCGACCTTGCCGCGGCCTTGGCCGACGTGACCGCCCGCATTCATGAGATGACCTTCCCGGAATTGACCACCGAGCTCAGCTTCGAGCGCGGCCGCATTGCCGAATTGCGCGACCGCCACGGCGGTATCGACGGCATGATTGCCGCCACCTACGCGGTGCTTGGTATCGCGCAATCTCTCACCCCGGAAATCGTCGTTAGCGAGGCTTGCGCCGACGGGGTCTTCGACGAGCTCGGCCTGCGCCGCGCCATCGGTCCACTCGGCGAGTCTACCGGCAAGCGCGATCCGATAACCGCGCAAATGCTGACCCGATGGCTCGAGGATCCGATCTGGCGCATCGCCAATTTCGACAGCTATCTTGACCTCTTCCTCACCAAGCAGGCGGAACCGCGCAAGCAGTTGTGCAGTAAGGCCGCGGCCCTGGCGGAACCGCGGCTGCCGGACATCCTGGCCGCCGAGCAGAGCCGCCTTTTGGCGGTGTGGGACCGCCGCAACAAGGCGACGGTGGGCCTCGCGACATCGGCGCTGTTGCGACTCGCCGGCGCCATCATCGAGATCTACGCGCGCCGCAAGACCGAGCGTGGCCTGCTCGACTATGACGATTTGATCCTCTTGACCCGCGCCCTGCTCGACCGGCCCGGCATCGCCGCTTGGGTACTATTCAAACTCGATGGCGGGCTCGATCACATCCTCATTGACGAGGCACAGGACACCAACCCCGACCAATGGCGCATTATTGCCGCCCTCGCCGCCGAGTTCTTCGCCGGCCTTGGCGCGGCCGCGGCCGCGCGTCACGGCCGTACCGTGTTCGCGGTCGGCGATATCAAACAGTCCATCTTCAGCTTCCAGCGTGCCGATCCGGCTATTTTCGAAGCCATGCGGGAGCATTTCCGCGACCGTGTGCGCGCCGCCCAGGCCGCTTGGGACGACGTCGAATTGGACGTCTCTTTCCGCTCCGTCGGCCCGGTGCTCCATGCCATCGATACGGTCTTCGCCGCCCCGGCCGCCCGCGACGGCGTGGTCGCGCAAGGCGTGGCGCTGCATCATTTGCCGGTCCGAGCTCGCCAAGCTGGCCGGGTCGAGCTCTGGCCGCTGTTGAGCGCCCGCGAACCGCTGCCGCCGGAACCTTGGAAGCCGCCGGTGGAGCGGGTTGCCAGCGATAGTCCGCGGGCGCGCCTTGCCGGGCTCCTGGCCCGCCGTATCCGCCGCTGGCTCGACGATGGCGAACTCTTGCCGGCCCGTGCCCGCGCTATCGAACCCGGCGACATCATGATTCTGGTCCGCCGTCGCGGCGCTTTTGTCGAAGAAATGGTTCGCGCCCTCAAGGACTTGCAGGTCCCCGTTGCCGGCGTCGACCGCATGGTCCTGACCGAACAGCTCGTCGTCATGGACTTGGTTGCCTTGGGCGAATTCCTGCTGTTGCCCGAGGACGACCTCACGCTGGCGACGGTCCTTAAGGGACCGCTCATTGGCTTCGACGAGGAAGAACTATTCGCGCTCGCCCATGGTCGCGAAGGCAGCCTTTGGCGCGCCTTGCGCCGCCACCAGGACGCCGCCACCAACTTTGGCCGCGCCTGTACGACTTTGGCGAACCTGCTCGGCCAGGTAGACTTCGCCCGCCCCTATGATTTCTTCGCCGGCATGCTCGCCGCCGGCGGCCGTCAACGCTTGCTCGCCCGCCTGGGTACCGAGGCCGAGGACCCGCTCTACGAGTTTCTCTCCCTCGCACTCGCTTACGAGCGCACCAATGTGCCCTCCATGCAAGGCTTCCTCCACTGGCTGGCGGCCGGGGCGACGCAGGTCAAGCGCGACCTTGAACAGGGCAGTGGGCAAGTCCGCGTACTGACTGTCCACGGCGCCAAGGGCTTGCAAGCGCCGGTCGTCATCCTCCCCGACACCACCCAGATGCCCGACCGGCCGCCGCGGCTGCTGTGGCCTGCCGACACCGACGTGATGCTCTGGGCACCCTATCGCGCCGATCGCGATCGCGTGGCTGAGCGCGCCCATCGCCGGGCCCGCGCCGCCCAGGATGACGAATACCGCCGCCTGCTTTATGTCGCCATGTCCCGGGCTGAGGATCGCCTTTACGTTTGCGGCTGGCAGACCGGGCGGGCGCCGTCCGCCGGCTGTTGGTACGATTTGGCTCAGGCCGCCATCACGCCCATCGCCCAAGCGGTCGAAGACCCGTTCCTGCGGGACCCCGCCGCCGCCGATCTCGACCCCACCGTGTGGCGTCTTGAGCAACAGCAGACCACGGCCGTGCCGCCGCCGGAAGCCGTCCGTGACGCCGCCGCGCCGCCGCCGCTGCCGGCCTGGGGGCGCGCCCCCGCGCCGGCGGAGCCGGAACCGCCCCGTCCATTGGCACCCTCCCGGCCCAGCGGGGAGGAGCCGGCGGTTCGTCCGCCGCTGGTCGCGGCTGGCGGCGATCCCTATCGTCGCGGCCTGCTTATTCACCGTTTGTTGCAGAGTCTGCCGGATTTGCCTCCGGCCCAGCGCCGCCCCGCGGGCCGGCGCATGCTGGCCCAGCCGGCCCATGGCTTGGCGCCGGCCGAGCGCGAGGCCATCGCGGCCGAGGTCCTGGCGGTGTTGGATACCCCCGGTTTTGGCCGGCTGTTCGGGCCGGGCAGCCGCGCTGAAGTGCCGATAGCCGGTGTCATCGCCCGCGGCACGCCGGCGGCCCGGGTCGTCTCCGGCCAGGTCGACCGCCTGCTCGTGACCGACTCGGAAGTGCTTATTCTTGACTTCAAGACCAACCGCCCGCCGCCGCGCGAAGCTGCCGATGTGCCGGCGATTTATCTGCGCCAGCTTGCGACATATCGGCGCTTGCTGCGGGAGGTCTACCCGGGCCGCGACGTCCGCTGTGCCTTGCTTTGGACCGATGGTCCGACCCTGATGCCGTTGCCGGACGGGCAACTCGACGCCCACGAACCGGCATCAACACCCGGTGAACGAGCCGCCCCGCCTTGACCCGCCCGCGGCCGCTTCCTAGATTCCAACTTCCGCAGCCCGAGCGCGCCGGCTCGGCCGCAAGATGAGGATAGTAGATGGCCACCATCAAGATCAGCGACGACTCCTTCGAGGCCGACGTGCTCAAGGCCAGCCAGCCGGTGCTGGTGGACTTTTGGGCCGAATGGTGCGGCCCCTGCAAGCAGATCGGCCCGACCCTCGAGGATTTGGCCGGCGACAAGGGCGACGTGCTCACGGTCGCCAAGCTGAATATCGACGAAAACCCCATGACCCCGTCGAAATACGGTGTCCGCGGCATTCCCACGCTCATCCTATTCAAGGATGGCCAGGTCGCGTCGATGAAGGTCGGCAGTCTGCCGAAGAGCCAGATTTACGAGTGGGTCGACTCGGTCCTGTAGCCACGAACTTGCGCCGCGAGTGACCAAAACCCCGCCGCACCGGCGGGGTTTCTGGTTCAAACGCCGGCTGCCGGCTGGGCGGGCGGGCGCGAACGAGGCATCCGGCGGCCTCAGGCCCGGCGTTTCGCCTCGACCCGCTGGCGATAGGCATCGAGCTGACGTTGCCCGGCCTCGTCATAGAGGAAGGACAGCAGCACGAAACGGCTGCCCTTGGTCACCTCCATGGCCTCATGCAGCAGGCTGCAGGAAAACACCACCGCGTCGCCGGTGCCCGGGGTGTAGTGGGCGCCGCCAAACTCCGGAAAATGTAACTGACCGCCCTCGAATTCCTCGGCATTGAGGACCAGGGTCATGGCGAAGCGCCGATGCTGTGTCTGCGGCGTCGAGTTATCCCGGTGAGTATGGAAATAGCCGCCCGGTTCGGCGTCGTAACAGACGATTTTGAATTCCTCGATCCGGGTCACGTCGAATTGAAACGCCCGCTTGATCTCCGGCAACACGCGTGCGCGTATCTTATCGCCGATCTTGTCCAGCAGATCCTTGTCGTGCACATGATGGTCGCGCCGCCGCTTCACCTCGTGGTGCGGCTGGTGCACCATTTTGCCGTCGATCATGCGGAACGTGCCGCTCTCCTCATTCCCGCGTTCCCAATATTGCGCGATCAGATAGCGGCAGAAATCCCGGTCGAAGGCTTCCGGGATCACCAGAATAGGCGGATGGGCCGGCGCCGCGAAGGGCGTCGGTTTTTGCATCACCTCGAAGATCTCACGCGCTTGTGCCGCTAAGCTGGACTCGCCCGGTTCCAGTCGCGCCAACACCCGTTGGTTGGGGTCTAGTACGAAGCCGACTAACTGGCCTGGTGCTCCGCATGCCGCGGCACCCCGAGTCTCGGCATCCGACAGCATGTGGAAGGGGGCCTCATGCTGCTTCGCCAAAGCGGCGACTTTGGCCACCGGATCGCCGCCGAGGGTGAAGATATGCGCGCCGGCGTCGATCATCGCCGGCGCTAGATCGAACAAGGCGTCCAGTTCGGCGGCGCTCGCCTGGTCCGTGGTCGACGGATACAGCAACAGTAGGATCGGACCGCCTTTGACCTTGTCGTATAGCGATATGATGATGTCGCGCTGGTCGGGCAGGAAGATATTCGGTGCCCGGTCACCCGGTTTCATCGGGTTCGCCCCTCTTGGCCATGGCCTCGCTCCTCACGGCTTGAGCTTAGGCCCCGCGCCGGACGCCTCGCAAGTGGCCTAATGTCGCAAGACTTAGGCATGGTCCCGCAACACCCAGCCGGCGAGATAGAGCGACCCGCAAATCAGAATGCGCCCCCCGTCCCCAGCCCGGGCCAGCGCGACGACCGCTTCGGCCAAGGACGCCGCCGCCGCCGCATCGATGCCAAGCCCTCTCGCCGCCGCCGCGAGATCGGCCGCACCATGCATATTGTCCTGCGGTGGCGCCTGGACGGCGCGTAGTTCCGAGACTATGCCGGCCAGCGGCCGCAAGAACACCGCCGGATCTCGGTTCGCCTGCATGGCCATGATCAGCTTTAGCGGCGTGCCATCCTGCCGCCGCCAGGCCTCGGCGACCTCCGCCAGGACCGCACCTGCCGCCGCGTTATGGCCGCCATCGAGCCACAGCGACCAGCCGTCCGGCAGCGCGTCCGCCGCGGGGCCGGTGCTGAGCCGCTGTAGTCGAGCCGGCCAGCGCGCTTCGGCGACACCCTGGGCGATCGCCGCTTCCGCTACCGCGAACTCGGGCAATCGCTCCACACACGCGACCGCCAGCCCGGCATTGTCGATTTGATGGGCGCCATGCAGCGACGGATTGGGCAGCCCCAGCCGCCACCGCCGGCCTTCATAGTGAAAACCGTCCGGGCCGCGCCTGATGTCCCATTCAACGCCGCGGCGAAACAATGCCGCACCGACTTCCTGCGCCCGGTTCTCGATCGCCGCCATCGCCGCCGCCGGCTGCGCCGCGATAACCCCGTCGACCCCGGCTTTCAGAATCCCCGCTTTCTCCGCCGCGATCCCGCCGAGATCGTCCCCCAGAAAGTCTTGGTGATCCAACGAGATCGGCGTAATCGCCGTCAGCCTCGGCCGCGCCACCACATTGGTGGTGTCGAGCCGGCCACCGAGGCCGGTTTCCAACAGCAGCACATCGGCCTCTGTTGCCGCATAGGCCAGCAGCGCCGCGCAGGTGGTGATTTCGAAAAACGTGATTTGGGCGCCGCGGTTGGTCGCTTCGGCTTCCAGCAGCACGGCGGCCAGCGCCTCGTCGGAAATCTCTTGGCCGCGCAACAGGATACGCTCGTTGAAACGCACCAGATGGGGTGAAACATAACTGTGCGCCGACACCCCGGCCGCCGCGAAGATGGCTCTCAGATAAGCCCCGACGGAGCCCTTGCCGTTGGTTCCGGCGACGTGAATGACCGGCGGCAGCCGCTCCTGCGGTGCCCCGAGTCGTTCCAATAGGCGGTTGATCCGGCCGAGCCCGAGATCGATGCGTTTTGGATGCAGCCCGCCGAGGCGCGCCAGGATGTCGCCGACCGTTTCAGTCATCGGCGGCGAGATCGACTGCCGCCTCCGTTTCTTTTTCCAGCTCCGCGGTTTTCGGCGTCGGGATTTCTATATCGCCCGAGTTCAGGGGCACCACTTCGGCGCTCGGCGCCCGGCGCATGAGCATGTCGATAATCCGAATCAGCGTGCCGCGCAATTCATGGCGGTTGACCACCATGTCGACCATGCCGTGGTCCAGCAGGTATTCCGAACGCTGGAAGCCCTCAGGCAGGGCCTCCCCGATCGTCCGTTCGATAACCCGGGCGCCGGTGAAACCGATGGTCGCATTGGGCTCGGCGATATGGATATCGCCCAGCATCGCGAACGACGCCAAGGTGCCGCCGGTCGTCGGGTCCGCCAACACCACGACGTAAGGCAGGCCGGCTTCGCGGACTTCATCCACCGCCAGGATCGTTCGCGGCATCTGCACCAGGCTGAACATGCCTTCCTGCATGCGCGCGCCACCGGACGACGGCACCGCGATCAGCGGCGCCTCCTGCAGCTTGGCCAGGCGCGCCGCGGCAATCATCGCCTGCCCGGCCGCGACGCCCATCGACCCGCCCATGAAGCTGAAATCGAAGGCTGCGATCACCGCATCATGGCCGCCGAGCTTGCCATGGGCGACCGTAACGGCCTCGTCTTGCTGGGATTTTGCCTGCGCGTCTTTCAGATGATCCACATAGCGTTTGCGGTCGCGAAACTTCAACGGATCGATTTCGACTTCCGGCAGTTCGATACGCGTGTAGTAGCCATCGTCGAACAAATGCTCCAACCGCTTCAGCGCTGGCAGACGCAGATGGTGGTTGCAGTGATTGCAGACGAACAGATTGTTCTCCAACTCGCGGTGGAACAGCATCTGATCGCAGGCCGGGCATTTCTGCCACAGATTGTCGGGCACATCGGTTTTGCCGACCAGGGCGCGAATCTTCGGCCTTACGAAATTTGTCAGCCAGCTCATGACCTACCCCTCCGCCGTGCCGAGACTGCTGCGCAGCGACCGGACCTGGCCAAGTACCGCCGGCACCAGGCCGTCTTTCGCTCGTCCGTCACCGTCTAGATTGTCCGCGATAAGCTGCACCAAGGCTGAGCCGACCACGGCGGCATCTGCTATTTTTCCCACAGCCCCCACCTGCTCCGGCGTCCGCAAGCCGAACCCCACCGCGACCGGCAAATCCGTATGCCGCTTCAGTCTCGCGACCGCCGCGGCAATCTCCTGGTCGTCGGCCGCCGCCGCCCCGGTGATCCCGCGAATCGCCACATAATAGACGAAACCGGCCGTGTGGCGTAGTACCGCCGGCAGCCGCGCATCGTCGGTCGTTGGGGTTGCCAGGCGGATGAAGTTGAGCCCCGCTTCCAGCGCCGGCAGACACAGTTCGCCGTCTTCCTCCGGCGGCAGGTCGACAATGATCACCCCGTCCACCCCCGCGGCCAGCGCATCCTTGATAAATCGCGCCACGCCATAGCTGTAGATCGGATTGTAGTAGCCCATCAGAATCATCGGCGTGGCGTCGTCATCCGCCCGCCAGCGCCGCACTTGTGCCAGCGTCGCCGGCAGCGTCGCGCCGGCCGCCAGCGCCCGCAGGCTCGCGGCCTGAATAGCCGGCCCGTCCGCCATCGGGTCGGAGAACGGCATCCCCAGTTCGATCAGATCAGCGCCGGCTTCCGACAGACCCCGCAGCAAAGCCAGGCTGGTACCCGGATCTGGGTCGCCGGCGGTAAGGAATGTTACCAGACCGCCGCGGCCCTCTGCTTTCAGCGCCGCGAACCGCGCCGCGATGCGGCCGCTCACAGGGTCACCCCGAGCTTCTCCGCGACCGCGAACACGTCCTTGTCGCCGCGCCCGCACATATTCATCACCAGCAGGTGGTCCGCCGGCAATGTCGGCGCGATCTTGGCGACATGCGACAGGGCGTGCGCCGGTTCCAGGGCCGGAATAATGCCCTCCAGCTGCGAGCATAGCTGGAACATGTCCAGTGCTTCTTCATCCGTCGCGGAAACATAGTTGACCCGCCCGCTGTCGCGCAGCCAGGCATGTTCGGGGCCGATGCCGGGATAGTCCAGTCCGGCGGAAATGGAATGGGCGTCGATGATCTGGCCGTCGTCGGTTTGCAGCAGATAGGTTCGGTTGCCATGCAGCACGCCGGGCCGTCCGCCGGAGATCGACGCCGCATGTTTGCCGGTATCGATGCCTTTCCCCGCCGCCTCGACTCCGAAAATCTGCACATCGGCATCATCGAGGAACGGGTGGAACAGACCCATGGCGTTCGACCCGCCGCCGATGCAGGCCACCAGGCTGTCCGGCAGGCGGCCTTCCGCCGACATCATCTGCGTCCGCACTTCCTCGCCGATCACCGATTGGAAATCGCGCACCATGCTGGGATAGGGATGCGGGCCGGCGACCGTGCCGATGATGTAGAAGGTGTCCTCCACATTGGCCACCCAATCGCGCAGCGCTTCGTTCATCGCGTCTTTCAACGTGCCCGTGCCGCTCGTTACGGCCCGCACTTCCGCGCCGAGCAGCCGCATGCGAAAGACATTCGGCCGCTGCCGGTCGATATCTTCCTCGCCCATATAAACGATGCAGGGCAACCCGAACAACGCACACACCGTGGCCGCTGCCACGCCATGTTGGCCGGCCCCGGTTTCGGCGATGATGCGGGTTTTTTTCATCCGCCGGGCCAGCAGGATTTGCCCCAGGCAGTTATTGATCTTGTGCGAACCCGTATGGTTCAACTCGTCGCGTTTGAAATAGATCTTGGCGCCGCCGAAATGTTCGGTCAGCCGTGCCGCGTGATAGAGCGGGCTCGGCCGGCCCACATAATGGGCCAGATAGTCGTCCAACTCGGCTTGGTAGGCAGGATCGCTCTTCGCCGCCGCATAGGCTTGCTCCACCGCCAGGATCAGCGGCATCAGCGTCTCGGCGACGAAACGCCCGCCATACTTGCCGAAATGGCCCTGCTCGTCCGGGCCGGTTCGATAGCTGTTCTTCTGCATCGCCGGGTTATAGACCAAGCCACGGCCCGCCTTACAAGGGAAAACACCGGGTCGGCACTGGCGCCAAGGGCTATCCGGCCGGCTATCGGCCTTCAAACTGCCTGATAACCGCTAAGAATGCGGTGATTTTGGCGACACTCTTCTGCCCTGGCCGATCCTCGACCCCCGAGGACACATCGACCCAGCGCGCGCCGCTCGTCTGCGCCGCCGCCAGCACATTGTCCGCATTCAGGCCGCCGGCCAGCATCCACGGCCGCGTCCACACGGTGCCGGCCAGCAGCGACCAGTCGAAGCTCAGCGCATTCCCGCCGGGCAAGGCACCGACCATCGATTTCGGCGGTTTGGCATCGAATAGCAGCCAATCAGCCACGTCCTCATAGGCCTTCGCGCGCTCCAGGTCGGCTTGCTCGCGCACGTTGACGGCCTTCATCACCGGCCGCTCGAAAGTCTTGCGCAGTGCCTCAACCCGTTCCGGCGTCTCCTTGCCATGCAGTTGCAACATGTCCAGCCGCGCCTGTTCGGTCGCCGCCCGCACGGTCTCGTCGTCCGGATCTACGAACAGCCCCACCGTCTTCACGCCGTCCGGCACCCGTGCCGCTAGTTCCCCCGCCTGGCTCGGGGTTATGGCCCGCGGGCTCGGCGGGTAGAACACCAGGCCGACGAAGGCCGCACCCCCGGCCACCGCCGCCGCCATGGCCGGCGCACTGTTGATGCCGCAGATCTTCGCCGCCAAGGTCACGCCGCCTGCCCGGTTGCTTGCAGTTCGGCCCGAATTCGGCTGGCCGCCGCACCCGCATCCGGCGCTGCCGTGATCGGCCGCCCGATGACCAGCAGATCGGCGCCCGCCGCCATCGCCGCGGTGGCGGTCATCACCCGTTTCTGATCGCCGTGGTCCGCGCCCTCGGGGCGGATGCCGGGCACCAGTAATGTTGGCGCCGGGCCCACCTTTTGCCGCACCGCGGCAATCTCCGGCGGCGCGATGACCAGGCCATCCAGGCCGCAAGCCACGGCCAGCCCCGCCAGCCGCTCGACCTGTGAGCCGCACGGGCCCGCCTGCCCGACCGCGGTCAGATCCACGTCGTCCAGGCTGGTCAGGACGGTCACGCCCAGCAGCCGCGGTCGGCGCTCGCCGGCCAGCGCCGCCGCCTCGGCCGCCGCGCGCAGCATTGCCGGCCCACCGCTGCAGTGGATCGTCAGATAGCGCACCCCCAGCCGCGACACCGTCTGCACTGCCTTGGCCACCGTATTCGGGATGTCATGCAGCTTCAGATCGAGGAACACATCCTTGCCCAGCGCCACGATCTGGCGCACCCCTTCCGGCCCTTGCGCACAAAAAAACTCTAGCCCCACCTTCAGGCCGCCGACGTGCGGCCGCACCGTCTCGGCCAGCGCCAACGCCCGCGTCAGGTCAGGCGTATCCAGCGCCACGAATACCGGGTTGGTCATGCTGATCTCCGAGGATTATTGGCGCGATTCTAGCAGGCTCGGCGAGTCGTCGAAAGGCGCCCGCTCTTCACCCCGTGCCCAGGCGGACAAGGCGCCCGCCGGGATTCGGTCACTCACCCCATCGGCCAGCTTCAGCCCCATGAGCGCGCCGAATTTGAAGCCATGGCCGGAAAAGCCGGTCATCACCCAGCTCCGCGGCGTCACCGGCTCGACGATAAACCGCTCCTCCGGCTGCACCGTGTAGAAGCAGGTCTTGCTCTCACGGATCCGGTAGCGCGCGAAATCGGCCAGGCGCGCCTGAGCCAGCGCCGCCAAGGCTTCCGACTCCGCCGCGCCGGCCTCGCGATCGCGGTCGGGGTTTCCGGACAGCGAGAACCGGTGATCGCCGATCTTCACGGCCCGCCCGTTATCCGACGGCACCAGGTACCAGCCCCGGTCCGGGTCCAATTCCAGCACCATCGGCGCCCGCGCCCAGTGCGCCACGGCATCGCTCGGCACGTCCAGATAGACGACGATTTGCCGCGACGGCGTTACCCGTGCGGCCAGCTCTGGCAGCAGCCGGGCAACCCAAGGTCCGGTCGCGATCACCAGGACGTCGGCACCGTGCGTGCTGCCATCCGCCAGTGTTGCCGACGCTCTCTCCACATCCAGTGAAACCACCGGGCTGTTGCAGCGCAGGCTGACCTCTTGCTTGCGCAAATAGGCGGCCAGCCCGGCGACGATATCCTCGGCGAACAGCACCCCGCCGCTGGCCGTCCACAAAGCCTCTTCGATATCACCCGCGACCAGGGTCGGCCATCGCCTGGCCATCTCCGCCGCCGCGAGGGTCTCGTGTTCGATCCCCAGCGTCTCGAACGACCGCCGCGAATTGGCCAGCCAATCCCGGTCCGGGCCGGCCAGGGCCAGCGTGCCGGTGGCCGCATAGTGACGGGCGCCCAGCGCCTCCCACACCTGCTCCCAGGCCTCGTAGGCCGCGGCCACCATCGCCGTGTAACCCAACTGCGCCCCATAGGTGAATCGGATCAGCCGATGCTGATCGACGGACGAGCCCAGAGGGTTGGGAAGCGGGCCTTGCTCGAACAGCGTGACCGCGAAACCGTCCGCCCGCAGCGCCCAGGCCGCGGACAGACCCATGATGCCACCGCCGATGACGATGGCGCGCCTAGTCATGGTGGTCGCTCACGAACCCGGGCGGAACACGCGCAGCACCTCGATGAGCGCCAGGACGATGTGATAGAAACTGCTCGCCGGGGCCGTGGTGGCGATCCCGCTGCCGTCCCGCCGCAGGTGATCCTGCCAGGTGCCATTGCCGGTATTGAGGTACCCCGCGAACATTGCCTCGATCACGCTCGCCAGGCGCTCGGATGCCTGGCTGTCGCCGGCGAATTCGTGCCGCGCCACATGGGCCTTCAGCGCCTCGGTCTGCGGCCACAGCCTTTTCTGGTCGTCTTGGATCGTGCCGTCGCGGTGCAACCCGTTATAGGTCAGGCCGTCGCTGTCCACGCCGTGCGCCTGGGCGAAGCGATACAGCCTTGCGGCTTCGGCGCTGCAGTCATCGCCGCTGAGCTGGCCGTATTGATGCAGCAGCCACACCCATTCGAAATGATGTCCCGGCTCCACCAATTGTCCCGTCACGCCCTCGGCCGGCTGCCAATTCGCGGCATAGAATTCGCCAAGGGTGTCGGTCGCCGGATCGAAAAAGCGCTCTCGAAACAGCGTGATAAGCGCTGCTGCCCGGGTCAGGGCATCGGCCTGTCCGGTGGCTTGGTGCAGCACCATCAGCGCTTCCAGCAGATGCATATGCGGATTCTGCCGCCGCGGCAGGACATCTGGGAGGGCCTCGCGATAGCCGCCATGCACCGGATCGCCCAGCGAATTGTCCAGGAAGGCCAGGGTGCGATCGATCCAGGGCAGCGCCGCCGCGTCGCCGCTGGCGCGGAAGTACCAGGCCAACCCGAACAGAGCGAAGGCCTGCTCATAGGCTTCCCGCCGCGTATCTTGCGGGGCGCCGTCGCGGGTCACCGCGAACACCCAGCCGCCGTCCTGGTCGTTCCAGTAGTGCCTGGTCAGGAACTCGAAACCGACTCGCGCGGTGTCCACCCCTGGGCCCGGCCATCCCAGCATTGCCGCATGGCTATAGACGTACATTTGCCTTGCTTGCACGCGCATCCGCTTTGGCACGTCATAGTCCGGCTCACCGGACAGCGAGAGCTGTTCGACGAACCCGCCGTGCTCTCCATCGACGCCGGCATCGGCCCAGAGCGGCAACGCCAGGTCATAGAGCCACTCGGCAACGCCTGCATTGTCGATGGCAGTGATCGCGTCGTGGCTCACGTTCCCAGTCTCCTCCATTGCCGAGAGATCAGCGCTCCGCCGCCGTCAGCAATCCTGTTTCCGCCGGCGTCAGCGGGTGTGCGGCATCGCTACCGGTCGCCGCCGCTTCCCGCTCCAGTTCCGTCAGCCGGCGATTGCTGCGCCGGGCCTGTTGTCGGCGCTTGCCGCCGGCCACCCATTGCACCAGCGCTCCCGCCAGGAAACCCAGCACCACGGCGCCGAGCACCACGAGATACAGCGGCACTGAGACCGGGCGGTAGGCCGGCCAAAGATCGATCGACACCGGCGCGCGATTATGGATTGCAAACACCACGACCACCACGGCCAGCGGTAGTGTCAAAAGCCATGAGAGACGTCTCACTGGACCTCCGCCAAGCTGCTAGCGTCCTCTAGGGTGGCCTCCTCGGCTAGGACGTCGTATTGAGGCGTTCTCGCAATTCCTTGCCGGTCTTGAAATAGGGCACGCATTTCTCTTCCACATGCACCGCTTCGCCGGTCCGCGGATTACGTCCCGTGCGCGGCCCCCGGCGCTTGATCGAAAAGGCGCCGAAGCCGCGCAATTCCACTCGGTCGCCGCGGCTCAGGGCTTCCGTAATCTCGTCGAAGATCGTCGACACGATGCGTTCCACATCGCGGAGATAGAGATGTGGATTCTGTTCCGCCAGGGTATTGATGAGTTCGGACTTGGTCACGACGGGCTCCCGTTCTGGCTTCGACCACCCAGGAAGGCGCGGATTTCCCCAAGCAGCATTCCCCAAAAGCAGCCGGCAATCACCAACGGACCGCTGCGTCCTGGCGATGCCGGGAACGGCCTAACGCCTGTCAGGGTGCCAAAGGGAGATCAGTCCGTCAAGTGTAAGTGCTTTTGATATCAAGGTTTTTTCTGCCAGGCCTGTAACCAGGTTCAGCAACAGATCGCTTTCCTCAAGGTCCGCGGAGCGGCTCGGCAAACTGAGGTCCACATTATGGTTGTCGGCCAGCCATTCCCGCGCCGCCGCTTCACCGCCGATAGCGTCGATGAGGCCGGCTTGCAGCGCCTGGCGCCCCGTGAACACCCGGCCATCGGCGACCCGCAACGTCTCGGGGCCGCCCAGGCCCCGTCGTTCCGCGACCAGGCCGACGAAAAAGTCATACATGTCATCGACTAATGCCTTGGTCGCCGCGCGTCCCTCGTCGCTCAGCGGTTCAAACGGCGATGGTTGCGCCTTGAGCGGCGACGATTTGATGGTCTCTGCCTTGATGCCGAGAGTGCCGAGCAGTTCGGTTATTTCCGTGGTCTGGAACAGCACGCCGATTGAGCCCGTCACGGTGCCTTCGCGCGCGAAGATCTGGTCGGAAGCGATGGCCGTCATATAGGCCGCGGATGTGGCCAGCGTGCCCATCACCGCGACCACTGGTTTTTGTGATGCGACCGCCCGCAGGCTGTTGTAGAGATCCTCGCCGCCGACGACGCTGCCGCCCGGGCTATTGACATGGACGATCAGCGCCCGCGCGTCGTCATCCTCGGCCACCACCATCAGCGCCGCGTCTCGGGCACGGTCCTCCAGGATAATCCCTTCGACCGTCAGTTCGGCGACATAATCCTGCCCGGGTAGGCTGGCCAGGCGGCCGACCGCCACCACGATCGCCACCGCGACGGCGAGGATGGCGACGATCCGCCAAAACCCGAGCTGCCGCCGCAGCCGCCGACGCGCGACTATGGCATCGGCCTCAAGCGCCACGGTCAAGCCTCCACGCCGTCATCCGGCGATGCCGCTGGTCCACCGGGCTCAGGCGTCGGCGTCCTTTTTCTCGGCCTCACCAGCGTCGGCGCTGTCGTCGCTCGCCTCACTATCGTCGCTCGCCGCCGTATCGTCGCTCGACGCTGCGTCGTCGCTCGCCGCTGCGTCGGCGCTCGCCACAGCATCGGCGCCGCTGCTGGCTTCCTCGGCCGTGGCGCTCTCATCATCTCCTTCGTCACCCGGCTCGCCAGACTCGCTGCGTTGCTGCTTCTCGCGCAGCGCCGCGCCGAGAATATCGCCGAGCGAGGCGCCGCTGTCGGAGGAGCCGTATTGCGCCATCGCCTCTTTCTCTTCGGCGATTTCTTTCGATTTGATCGACAGGGTGAGCCGCCGACTGGCCCGATCGATTTGCGAGATCTTGGCGTCCACTTTCTCGCCCACCGCGAACCGGTCGGGCCGCTGTTCGGAGCGGTCGCGTCCCAGGTCGGAGCGCCGAATGAAGCCTGTCATGCCGCTTGACGTGGTGACCTCGATACCATTGTCGGTGACCATCGACACCGTGCAGGTGACCACGTCGCCGCGCTTCATGCCTTCCAATCCCGACTCGAAGGGATCGTCGCCAAGCTGCTTGATGCCGAGGCTGATGCGTTCTTTCTCGAGGTCGATATCGAGGATTTTCACCTCGACCGTATCGCCCTTCTTGTACTCGTTGATGGCCTCGTCGCCGGGTTTCGACCAGTCGATGTCCGACAAATGCACCATACCGTCGATTTCGCCTGGCAGGCCGACGAACAGCCCGAATTCCGTGATGTTGCGGACCTCGCCGGAAACCACGGTCCCCGCCGGATAGGTTTCGGAGAAGGCTTCCCACGGATTGGCCAGGCACTGTTTGAGACCCAGGCTGATGCGTCGTTTGTTGGGGTCGACGTCCAGCACTTGAACTTCCACCTCTTGCGAGGTCGACACGATCTTGCCCGGATGGACGTTCTTTTTCGTCCAGCTCATTTCCGAGACATGGACCAGGCCCTCGATACCGGGTTCCAGCTCGACGAAGGCACCATAGTCGGTGATGTTGGTGACCCGCCCGGTGTAGCGCGCGGCGACCGGATATTTCACCTCGACACCTTCCCAGGGATCGGCTTCCAGCTGCTTCATCCCCAGGCTGATACGCTGGGTCTCCGGGTTGAAGCGGATGACCTGCACCTGCACGGTCTGCCCGACCTGCAGCGCCTCCGTGGGATGATTGATGCGCCGCCACGAGATGTCGGTCACATGCAGCAGGCCGTCGACACCGCCCAGATCGACGAAGGCACCGTAATCGGTGATGTTCTTGACCACCCCTTGCAGCACTTGGCCTTCTTTGAGATTGGCCACCAGATCGGCCCGCTCCGCGGCCCGCGTCTCCTCCAGCACCGAGCGCCTGGACACCACGATATTGCCGCGGTTGCGATCCATCTTCAGAATCATGAACGGCTGCGGCGTGCCCAACAGCGGCGTGATGTCGCGCACTGGACGGATATCCACCTGGCTGCCCGGCAGGAAGGCCACGGCCCCGGACAAATCTACCGTGAACCCGCCCTTGACGCGCCCGAAGATCACCCCGGTAACCCGCTCTGTCTTCTTATAAGCCTGCTCCAGTTTCTCCCACGCTTCCTCGCGCTTGGCTTTCTCGCGGCTCAGCACCGCCTCGCCCTGGCGATCCTCCATCCGCTCGACATAGACCTCGACCTCGTCGCCGACCTTGAGCTCGCTCTCCTGCCCAGCGTCGGTGAACTCTTTGAGCGCCACGCGCCCTTCCGATTTCAGCCCGACATCGATCAGCGCGGCATCGTTCTCGATCGCGATAATCCTGCCTTTGACGACGGTACGCTCCAAGGCGTTCCGGCCTTGCATGCTTTCTTCGAGCAGCGCGGCGAAGTCTTCGGTCGTCGGCATGGTGGGTTCGGTGGCGGTGGTCGTGTCGGTCATCGGTTGTAGAGTCCTTTCGTCATATTTTGCAGGCCGGCCGGTTGGTTCCGGCGGTCTTCTGGCTCTATGGACACCCACCTGGCCTTCTCGGTGTCCGGTGATCAAGATGGCTGAGATATGTGCTCCAGGGCCGCGGCCAACGCCGCATCGGCATCCAAAACCGTCGTATCGATCAAGATTGCGTCGGCTGCGGGCGTCAATGGCGCGATAGCACGGGTGCTGTCACGCCGGTCGCGTTCCCTAATATCTGCCAGGACGCGCGCATATATACTCGCCTCGCCTCGTTCCAGCAACTCCTTATGCCGTCGTTTCGCCCGGGCCTCGGCGCTCGCCGTCACGAACAGCTTCACCTCGGCTTCGGGACAGACGACGGTGCCGATGTCTCGGCCATCGAGGACCGCCCCGGTGGCCGGCGCTGGCGGATGATGCGCGAACGTCCGCTGGAAGGCGAGCAGTGCCGCGCGCACGGCATCGATCGCCGCAACCTTCGACGCCGCGTTACCGGCGCGATCGCTCGCCAGCGCGTGGTCCTCGAGCGCCGCCGGATCCAGCGATTCCGCCGCCTTTAGGGCTGCCACCGCGTCGTCTGGATCGCCGCCGGCGCGTAATACGGCCAGTCCCACCGCCCGATAAAGCCGGCCGGTATCCAGATGCGCCAGGCCCAGTTTCGCCGCCAGGCGCCGCGCCAGCGTGCCCTTGCCCGACGCCGCTGGTCCGTCGATCGCGATAATCAATCCGCGCGTCCTCTGATATCGGCCCCAAGCGTCTTCATCAGCGCCACGAAATTGGGAAAACTCGTTGCGATGGGAGTGCCATCGTCGATGCCCACCGGATTTTGGCTGACCAGCCCGAGTACCAGAAAACTCATGGCAATGCGGTGATCCAGGTCGGTCCGTACTGTCGCCCCCCCCGGTGGCGGCCGCCCGCCGCCATGCACCACGAGAGTGTCCTCGCCTTCCTCGACGGTGACGCCGCAGGCGGTGAGGCCCCGTGCCACCGCGCCCAGCCGGTCGCTTTCCTTTACCCGCAACTCGCCCAGACCGCGCATCACCGTGCTGCCGCTGGCGCAAGCCGCTGCCATCGCCAGGATCGGATATTCGTCGATCATCGCCGCTGCCCGAGCCGCGGGCACCTCGACGCCCTGTAGCGGACCGGCCCGCATCACCAGATCGCCCACCGGCTCGCCCCCATCGTTGCGCATCGCCTCCCATTGCAAGTCCGCGCCCATTTCGGCCAGTGTTTCGAAGAGGCCGGTCCGCAAGGGATTGCGGCCCACCCCGACCAGTCGGACTTCGGACCCCGGCACCAGCAGACCCGCCACCGCCAGAAAAGCCGCTGAACTCGGATCGCCCGGGACCTGGACCTGCCGACCGGCCAGTTCCGGCTGCCCGGTCAGGGTGATGCGCTGCCGGCCGCTCTCCGCGCCGACCGCAACCGCGGCGCCGAAATGGCGCAGCATGCGCTCGGTATGGTCCCGGGTCGCTACGTCTTCGAGCACGGATGTCTCGCCTGGCGCATGCAGTCCGGCGAGCAGCACCGCCGATTTGACTTGTGCGGAAGCCACCGTTTGCTCATGGACGATGGGTTGCAGATCCGCCGATCCCATCACCATCATCGGTAGCCGTTCACCGCTGCGGCACACGAAGCCTGCGCCCATTTTGGCGAGCGGCACCGTCACCCGCGCCATCGGTCGACTACGCAGTGAGGCGTCGCCCGTTAACACCGAATTGAATCCCTGGCCGGCCAGCACCCCCGTTATCAGCCGCGCACCGGTGCCCGAATTGCCCAGGTCGATCACGTCTTCGGGCTCCCGCAGGCCGCCGACGCCGCGTCCCCAGACTTGCCATCGTCCGTCACCTGTTCGTTTCACCTCCGCGCCCAGCGCCGTCATCGCCGCTGCGGTCCGCAACACATCGTCGCTTTCCAGCAGACCTTCGATCTGCGTTTCCCCGACGGCCAAGGCGCCGAACATCAGCGCCCTATGGGAGATCGATTTGTCGCCCGGGACCTCGGTGCTGCCGGCGAGCGGCCCGCTTTCATGGGCAGTGAGCCCGCCGACATTGGCGGCGGATTGGTCGTCGGCCACGGTCTTGCCCTTCGATATGCGTCGCCGAGCGCCATTAACCGCCGGCTCAATCGCGGCGTTTTAGCACCAAGGCCGGGCACACTCCAACTGCCTAGGCCGACGCATGTGGGCAATTTGGGCAACATTTCGAAGTTTGGTTTTGACAGTGGCGCGCGATCATGTCACACGGCGAGCCGCTTCACTGTCAGGAGAATACCGTGGCGAAGCCGGAATGGGGTGTCAAACGCGCTTGCTTGTCTTGCGGCGGACGCTTCTATGATCTACGCAAGAGCCCGATCGTCTGTCCGAAATGCGGCACGACATTTGAGCCCGAGGCAACCTTGCGCGCGCGTCGCGTGCAACGCACGGCGCCGGACAAGAAGCCGCCGGCCGTCGCGGCTGCGGCCGCCGCGCCTGCGGCCGTCGCGACGGCGCCTGAAACCGAGGAAGAGGATTTGGTCGCGGCCGTCGCCCCGGATGACGTCGAGGTCGAAGACGATGACGATGACGAAGCCGTCATCGAAGACACCTCCGACCTCGGCGGCGACGAGGTGCCATTGGTCGTTAGTACGGACGATGACGACAAATAATTGCGATCGGCAGAAGGGACTTGCCACAGGCGTGGCGGACGCTATTTTTTGACACGCGCGCCGGCGGATCGCCCGCACGCGCCACAGGATTTGGGGGGCCGTAGCTCAGTTGGGAGAGCGCTACAATGGCATTGTAGAGGTCGTCGGTTCGATTCCGTCCGGCTCCACCAAATAAATCAAGGGGTTAGCTCGTCAGCTAACCCCGAATTTTTTGACCTGGCGCCAAATAGTGCCAAACGTGGACCAGCTTTGTTCTAGATTTGATCACGAAGTGGCAGCGTGATGACCGCTGCTCGCTTCGCCTCCTCGGTCACCTGCACATAGACTTGCTTGGTGACACGAGACCCGGGGGCATGACCCAGAAGTCCTTGCAGGACCCGCTCGTTTACCCCGCGTAGCGCTTGCCATGTGGCATGGGCCTTACGGAATGATTTTGGAGTGAGGTGCACGGGCTTGCCGTTTCGGGTGATACCGGCTTTGGCAACCGCGGTATTGAACGCCTTGCGAAAGCTCCCGATCGGGGTATCGGGTGTCATTCCGGGAAACACGTATGGACCGTCTTTTGGCAACTCACGCAAGAGCGCGATCATCGCGTCATTAAGGGGGATGCGTCGCTCTGACTCCTGAGTCTTTGGTGTCCACCCTTCACGGGCACGGATCTCGACCCAGCCGTTGACCTCATCCACACAGTCCCATTCCAGATGCTTTGCCTCGCCCGGGCGACAACCGGTTTCAGCAATGAAGCGGCCCAGAGGTTGAAGACGTTTTGGTAAGGCGTCGATAATCCGAGCTGCCTCTTCCGGTGTGGGAACCACGAGGCGTGGGCGTCGTGCCGGTATCTGTTCGGTTGCGGGGGCTTTGTCGAGATGGCCCTGTTTGATGGCCCAGCGCATCACAGAGCCAAAGGTAGCAAGATCACTGTTTATGGTTGCGGGTCGTCTGCCGTGCCCCAGGCGCGAGCGCTGAAAGGCAATAAGATCCTGTTCCGTGATGTGTGCAATGTCCCTGTCACCGAGGAAACGGATCAGTGATCGCAGTCGAAATTCATCTGTGGTGAGGCTTGCGCGGCGTTTCTTAAGCGTTGCCACACGAAGTTTCTCGTGCTCGTACCAATCTTTGGCCGCCGCACGAAAGAGAAGCCCCGCTTTTGGTGAAGTCTGAGGACCGGCAAAACTCTTGCTGCGCCGGTTCAGTTCTTGCGCGACCGTAAGTGCAGTTCTTCTATTGTCAAAGAGCTTCCGCGTTCGCTTTCCGGTCTGGGTCAGCGACGCGGGAATATCAACGATGTATTTACCTGTCGGTTTCTGGTCTCTGATCTTGGGACGCACGCGAAGCGCGCCCACCTTGTGGGATGTGCTCATGGTACTCTCCTTCGAGCACACTCCCGCACACCATCGAGAAGAGAGGTTACCACACCATCTACGACGTCGGTAATATCGGTAGTGGCGAGGTTACCCACAGGGACCCGGCATGTTCGCACGTACCGTAGGATGTCGTCCCGCAAATAGAGGTTGCGTTTGGCTGGTCGGTACACCGGAAGTCGATCACGAGGAATACGGCGCACGGTATCAACGGCGCAGCGCAGCAATGAGGCTACGTCTTCGATAGTGAGTAAATCGGAATGGACCGGGGTATGCGCTATGCACTGGGCATGCGCCGTTAGTAGGTGCTCCATTTGTCGAGAACGTGCCACGCTTCCACCCGTTGGGACGTAGTGATTTGCATAGGAAGCGACAGATGATCTCGACGATTGCCGGTTCTTACCGGGCGGCTAAAATGGCTCTGTCTCGTCTCGTAGAAAGTGCTAACCGAAAGTCTCAACGAGTACGAACGGAGAGTCAAGGGAATCGGCGCGACGAGAGACGGAGCGTGCGACAATTGCAGAAAGGGGAGATGAAAAATACTTCTATAGAGGGTTCGGTTGGGGGTTCGCATATAGAGACGAACCCGCAAGAACATCAATGAGAAGTGTATAAAGCGTTGCATCGCAACGAGAATAGTTCCGCCAACACGTCGGGACTTATCGCCCGACTCCGACCGTCTGATTCCCCGCTATCACGAGGGAACTCCGGCACTTGGTTCCTATGCGTCACCTGCGGCTCAAACGCTCGGAGTCGGGCGCTACGCTCTCGCGGTTGCAATCCGTGAGATACGCCTATTGCCGATCTCACGGGCAACAATGCGAGCCGACGTGTTGGCGTCGGGAATCAATACGAAACAGGTTCGTTGAGAGATTTTTCCTTGTCGGAGGATCAGAGAAGCAGTACACTATCACCATTGTAGTACCGCCGGTCGAGCCGGCGGAAACGAAAATAGAGTTGCGTGTCAGATCACTAGATTAGATACGAGAACGATCGCACGAGGGAAGCTGCTCAATCCCGTGTCGCATAGACACAAATGAACGTCGCACATTTCTATCCCATACGAAGTAATTTTATGGTGCGACTACTGTCGGGCGAATCAAAGAAGCGATAATATTTTTGTGTTCGTGTTGTGCCACGCGGCGATGCGTGTGGCATGGGGACGGGTGCAAGAATTTTTCGGAATATAGCACGTCGGGCTATCCGTCGTGATAGGGCCTCGGTGTGTGTGGAGGGCAGGCAATGGAGCTGCTGATAGGTCTCATTGCGTTCATCTTGCTCATTGTTGTGGGAGGAATAGTGCTCGCATTCCTCACCGCACTTGGTTGGATAGTCATTCTCGCATGCTGGTTCACCGGAGATGCTCTCGCATGTGAGTCAGCGAATACCATGTACGTCATATACGGGCTCGAACTTCTCGGTATTGCGATCTTTATTCTTTGCCTTCCGGGCGTTTTTGAAGGCGCGGTGCAGAGAATCCACTACGTATTCTCAGAACATCCGGCAACGAACGTCGTGCGAAGAGCGCAGGGCGGTAGAGCGCTCGATACCCACGCGATTGATCGTTCGATGTATGACAAAGAGAAAGGTGATTTACCACCCGCCTATGTTTCGGAAAATCGAGCACGTCAGGCGAGAGCTGCGACACAGAGACTAAAGGAAGAGACCGAATTGATGGGGCAGGCCATAGAGCGAGAACGAGCCCGAAGACGGCTTGAGGACGAAAGAAATGGGTGACGAGAGAGACGTTCTTGAGGGCCAAGTACTGGAACCGCGTGGGCCATCGCATAATCAACCTGCACCCGCACATCACCGATTATCGGACTCGTTGCCAGCAGCAGAAGGAGTATTTCGTTCGCTATTTTGGGAAGGGGTTCGGTTTATCAGTTTGCGCAAAGCAATGGAGCGGTACGAGAGTGCCGTAAAAGCGGCAACAGCGGTTGAGTATGCACGGGAAGGTCTGGTGCACGCCTACATAGACCACAGCCGTGCTCGTCAGAAATTGGGAGAGCTAGAGGACATACTGAGCGCTGATACCGCAGCGCGACAACGACAGTGGAAGCTTGCACAATTACGAGATGAGAAGGAAGCGGAAGAACTGAAGCTCGAAATCGCGCGGACGAAGCACACACGGGAACAACTGGAGCGACCCCATCAGAAACGAGAGAAGCGTGAGAAAAGTGAGACCGACTATGCGGCGCTCCTCGGTACCATTGTGACCCGAAGGAATATTTTGAGAGAGGCAGAGGAAGCGGCGATTGGGGAGCTACTCAAGGGTGCCGGAGTTGAACGGGAAGAAGACCTCCCCGAAGACTCAGAGGTGAGGCGGGATCTTGAGAATATTCGAGACATGGTTCGGAATCTCGTCAGTCGGCAATGGCATGAACCCGAAGAAGGGAGGGGGTCGTGATTCAAAAGCGTTTCTGGCTTGGCAACAGTCGCAGGGGACGACGTGTTTGGCTTGACGATGAGACACGTTCAACCAGCCTTCACATTATTGGAGCGCCCGGAACCGGTAAGACAAAATTAATTGAGCACTTGGTGCGACAGGATATCCTAAATGGTGAGGGCGTGTGTCTGATTGATCCGCACGGCCACCTCTATGACAGCGTTGTACAGTGGTGCGAAACCGCAGGGGTAGGGAGGTGGCGAAACATTTTGGTGTTGGACCCGTCGATTGCGGGAGTCGCATTCGGGTTCAACCCCCTGGATTTTAGTCGCTACGCGCAAAGCCTCACGCGAGAGTTTTGCATTGACGCATTGATTCGTGCGGTTGGTCAGGCATGGCGGGAGAATGACCCGAGCCGTACCCCGCAGCTGATTCGATGCCTCTACAGTCTCTTCCACCCCATAGCCGACAAGGGATTGACGCTCTTGGAGTACAAGGATGTTCTGAGCGCGACGAAGGAAGGGAAGCAGATCAGAACGTACCTTGCGGAATCAATTGACGATGAATTTATCGGAGCCGAGTGGGACAGTTTTAATGTTCTGCGGACCGGAGATTTTGAAGATGTATGGCGTAGCACGCGCAATCGGCTTTTCAATTTCATCAAAGCGCCGGTCATTCGAAATATTGTTGGGC
>JAJFJA010000005.1 GCA_021774445.1 Alphaproteobacteria bacterium | reverse complement strand
CCGGATTGATCCAGATCAAGGACACAGACATGACGCTGGTTATTGTTGGTTCTGGGGCACTAGGACGTTTTGGAACTATTGGGGGAAGTTACTGAGTTCTTGGGGCCCGACCCGGCAAGTTGTCGCTCAACGATAATGTTGAGGCATCTTCCCTGGGGAGGAACCGGATATGAGACTATCGGCGAACGCGTCATGGACGGTGGTGCTGGCCGCCGTTCTTACGATTGGTTTTTCAGTTAGCGCATTTGCGGACCGGCATGATACGACCCGCGAAGAGCGCTCGGCACAACTGATCTTCAACACCGCTCACATGTCTCGTGATGCCGGGAAGCCGACGCCCGAATTGATCGAGCGGTATCGAACACGAGACGTCGGAAACCCAGACGGCCCCCAATTTAGCGGTTTCGGCCAACGTGCGACCGTCGTTGTGGACGAGGGCGAGCGGATCGCGTGGGGCTTTGGGGTCGCTTATCATAGAGATGGCGGCGTTGGGTACGACCAGCAGATGGAAGCCGTCTGGGGATCGATCCGTTATGGAACCGACCCCCAAACCGGTGCCACCATGTATGTCCAGGTGCCCGAGGATCCTGAGAGAGATTCCAGCTTCAACGTCGTCTTTATCCTTCGCGTCGATAACATCTCACTGGATATGGCCTTCCTGCGCGGCGAGAAGGACCAGCAGTTGGGGTTGGACAGATCGCTGCGCCGCTGGCGTTTTTTCGTCAGCGAGGCTAAGCGATTAGGGGTCCTCGAAGGCTCGAACGCTCCAATCTTCCTGATCAAGGTTTGGAACGCCGACGAAGAAAAATGGGAAACGCTGCAAAATAGCGGCGCCTTCACGCGGCGGCTGGCCGATCTGCATTCCGAAGAACCCCTGGGCCTCGAGGTCGAGGTTCAGTCCGAGGGGCTCGTGCCGGACGAGCCCTATGTGTTCGAAATGCAGTTGGGGAAGGGGGCGGAGCATCTGCGGTTGTTGGATAGCGATGGTGTGACCGCGCTCGAGGACAGCGACGGCAACGGCTGGGTCGAGGTCAGAGTCGACCCGGTGGATGGGGCTCACCCGCCGCGCCCCCTTGTCGCTCAGTTCGAATCGCTGCCGGACGGCGATGAATCAATCGGTCAAAAGACGGTCACATCCTTCAAGTACGAGGATGATACGGGCGAGGCCCGGCAGGAAAATGTGTTGGCGCGCTCGGACTGGATCCCGGTCATTACCCACTTCGAGTTGCGGGCGAAACAACGCTCGGTGCTAGCCCCGTTGCGCACAAGTATTGAAGAATTCAACGGAGAGTTCAACAAGCACGGCGACCTGCTGCTGAACTGGCGCGGCCGAACGCGGGACCGCGATGACACGTCGGGCTTTCTTGATCAGGTGGGCATATACCTCAACTCACAACGGGCGATCGCCTTTGGAGACGGGACCATATACATGGGTTGGACCAAGGAGCAGACGACCGGGCTGGGCTTTTGGACCTTGGAGGATCGCGTCGACGGACCTCTGGAGATCGGGCCACTGCAGGCGAGGACCGCGACCGACCTGTACGTCGACGTATGGATAGAAGAGGACCTACCGGAATCCTCCGATCCGAACGCCGCGAACAGATCGCCCCCATCACCCGACAAAATTGCTGAGGATCAAAGGTTTATCCGGGAACGGCTCGAGATCGGCAGTAGATTGAGTGGCGAGGAGTTCGAGGTCAGCGTCTGGCACGTCGACGACCTGGCCGATCTGAAAGACGACGACGGCAAGTTCCCAGGGTTGAGCCAATCCTTCTTCCCTCGCATCAAAAAGGGATTGCGGCGAACCACGGGCGACCGTGTGAAGGTTGGGACAAACCTGTTTTTTGAATGGACCCCCGATCTCTCACGAGAGATTTCGGCGCACTTCCGCGGCCCCCATCCAATAAATGACCCACTACTCGCCAAAGCCGCCTTGCCCCTGATTCTGGCCCCGGGCATCTACGAACTTCGACTGACGCTAACCTTGCGGGAGAAGGAAAAGCGCGACAAGCAGAAGTTAGTCGAGGCAGCCCTTCGCTTTTGGGTGTGGGACACACCCGGGGTCGAGGAAATACGCCCCATCGAGGGTATCAGAACACAACGGCAATCCTTCCGTTTCGATGCGGACTTGCGCGATGGCGCACAGAGTGGCGACGTCGAGCAGATCGCAGCCGCCTTGCGCGCCGGCGCCGACATCGATGCCGTTGATGAAAACGGCGCGACGCCGTTAGGCTGGGCGGCAAGTAAGGGTCATACGGAGGCGGTCAGGGCCTTGATCCGGGCCGGCGCCGACGTCCACGCCCAGGCCGCTGGCGGACAAACACCGCTCACCGTCGCCGTTGCGCAAGGTCACGACGCGATCCTGGGTCTGCTCATCGCCGCGGGTGCGGACGTAAATGAGCGCATCACAGGCGATAGGGCGCCTGCCCACCTACAGGGTGCCACACCGCTTTTCCTTGCCACCAATTATGACCGGATCGGCATGGTCGAGGAGCTGATCCGATTGGGTGCGGACGTGAATGTTCGCAACCAAGGCGGAGCGACACCGCTGTTTTCGGCGGCCGAACGCGGCAACGTCGCGTTGGTCAGGTCCTTGATACAGGCCGGCGCTGATGTATCGGTGCAGGATGATTTGGGCGGTACCCCACTCATGGCCGCCGCCAACTCGGACTCCGCCGAAATGGTCTGGCTCTTGATCGACGGGGGCGCCGCCGTGGATGCCACTGTCCCGCCCTTCGCGCCGGCACCCTTTGGCGGCGCCAATGCCGTGATGTTCGCCGCCAACGCCGGCAGCCCGCGAAGCCTGTTGGCGCTAGCGCTTGCCGGTGCCGATCTGACTGCGCGGAACTATCAAGGGCAAACAGCCTTGGCCCTCGCCGAAGAGCGCGGCAATGATGACGTCCTAGAGATTCTGCGTAACCCCGGCGATTTGCAGCAGCTGGCAAGGCAGACCTTTGAGGAGGAGCTGTTCGACGCCGCCGAGGCGGGCAAAGTCGACTATGTCCGGCTGCTCGCCAAACAAGGCGTGGAGCTCGACGCTAGGAACGAGGACGGCATCACACCGCTGTTGCGCGTTGCCGAAGAAGGTCTGTCGGCAAGTGTCCGAACATTGCTGGCTGCCGGCGCGGCCGTAGACGCAGCGGATGAGGAATTCGGCGCGACACCCCTGATGATCGCCGCGTTCCGGGGCGAGGATGAGATCGTACGGGTCTTGCTCGAGGCCGGAGCTGCGCCGAACAAGACCGCCCGAGGTAACGACAGCGGCGAGGCCGCCGGCTGGACGGCATTGATTGCCGCCGCCAGCGAGGCGCGTCCCTTTATCGTTTCGCTATTGCTCGACGCGGGCGCCGATCCCATGGCGGTCGATGGCCAGGGCAGGACGGCTCGGGGTATCGCCGCCGCCGGCTTCGAAGACCAATTGCGCCGTGCCGACAATGCCGAGAGAGGGTCGGAAAGCTGGAAGACGGCGACGGAAAAGGCGATAGCCTACAAGGAGATTGAGACTCAACTGATGGCCGCCCTCCGGTCGCGAAAGTCGGATCGGGAAGAAGCCGGCGCCGTGACCTGGGATTTCGAAACCGGCGATCTTGCCGGGTGGCAGCGCACCGGCGACGCCTTTGAGAACCAACCGACCTTCGGCGACAACCCCACGGCGCGTGGACGCGGCATGCCGTCGGCGCATCAAGGGGACTACTGGATCGGCGGTTACGAAAACCGGCCGAGTCCGGCCGATCCCGCGGGTGGCACGTCCGGGGACGGACCCACGGGGACGCTGACGTCGCCGGCCTTCAAGATCCATGGGCCGACCATGAGTTTCTTGATCGGCGGCGGATGCGATGAGAATGCGGTCCGCGCCGAACTGTTGGTCGATGGACAGGTTGCTCGCGTGGCGACCGGGGCATGCTCTGAAACCATGGAACGTGTCGAATGGAATGTTTCGCCCTTTGACGGTCAGTCCGCTCGGGTCCGATTGGTCGATGATTCGGCGTTCGGTTGGGGTCACATCAACTTCGACGACATAAGGTTCTGAGCCGGGCAGATCACAGTTCCCCGAGGCCCCCGCCGTCCACCAAGGGCCGGCGCCGATCAGTGACGGCGCGGCTCCGCCATTCACACTGGCGCGGTGCCGGCAGCCTCTTCCGGCAACCGCGGGCGCATGCAGTAGTCTGGCTCGCGCTGCTGGCGGATGAAGGTTACGATCATTTCCCGCAGCACGGGCAGCATCCCGTGATAGGGCTGTGGCAGCTGGCTTTTGATCATCCCATGCAGCCTCGGCAACGCGTAGAACGGCACCAGCGGATAGATATGGTGCTCGATATGGTAGTTCATGTTGCAGTAGAGAAAGCGCAAGATCGGGTTCATGCAGACCGTGCGGGTGTTGAGCCGATGATCCTTTACATCTTGCTCGAGCCCGGCATGCTGGGTGAATGAACACAAGGTCTGCAATGTCGCCCCATAAATTCTCGGCAGGCCGACGAACAGCAACGGCAGCCAAGTGCCGTAGACGACGCAGGCGACCGCAATTGCTAGAACAAGAGCGACTTGAGCCCGAGCCCCCCAAATCAGGTGCTTATGTTCGGACTCAGGCACCCAAGCCCGCGTCTGTTCCGACAGCGATCCGACGCTGTGCCGTAACGCCGCCGTCACAAAACCCGCCGCGTGCGGCAGCCGAAACAGTTCTAAGGCCAGATGCAAAAAATTGGTCGGCCGCGGCAATTGGATCTCCGGATCCTGGCCGACGAATATCGTGTGTGTGTGATGGCGCGCATGCATGTAGCGATGATAAGTCGGCTCCTTCAGCACGATCATGCCGGTGATGAAATGCACCGCCTCATTGAGCCAGCGGGTGCGGAAGGGCGTGCCGTGCGAGCATTCATGCGCAATGGCTTCAGCGAAACAATACACCCAGCCATAGAGCAAGAATGCCGGCACAACCCACCAGGTGCCCAGCGAGAGATAAGCCAGCACGCCTGTGGCCAGCAGGCTGACGGCCCAGCCGCCGAACCACAGAGCGGCGGTCCTGTCATTGCGCTTCATGACGGCTTTCAGGTCTTTTCGCGAGATGTCGCAGGTAAACCAACCCGTGGTATCGTCAGCCATAGCAATACTGCTCCTCGTCAGGCACCAGTAATCTAAGACCCAAAGATCCGTTTGAATGTCTCCACGGATTCACGAAACCCATCTTCGAAATCGCCGCCGTCGGGGCGGTAGACACTCTCTAGCGAGACCACGCCGTCATAGCCGTCCGTGCGCAGGCCATCGGCGATCGACTCCAATTGGTCGGCCATGTGGCCGGTGCCCAGCCGGCACTGGGTCAGCGTTGCGTTGGCGATGTCGACCCGCGCGTCCTTCATGTGCACGTGGCCGAGATACCCGCCACGCAGCGCTTCGTAGCCGTCGGGATAGGCACGCTCGGTGCAGTAGAGGCTGTTGGCTGGGTCCCACAACACCTTCAGGCGCGACGTGCCGAGCTCGTCGATCAGCCGCCGCCCCAATTGGGCCGACGTGATACACGCGTTGTTGCCGGTCTCAACGACCAGCGTCACGTCCTCGGCCTCGGCCAGGTCCAGTGCCGGTTGGATCAGCGTCTTCAGCTTTTCCCAGGCGCCCTTGCTGGCGTTCCAGACTTCGGCGCCGCCATGGCCGAACAGGATCATCTCCTTGCGGAAGCTCATGATCCGCACGAGCTTGGTGTCGAACGCCTTGGCCAGTGCGATGCAGCGGCCAAGCGCGTCGAGATGGCGCCGGTAGTCCTCGTCGTCGACTTCCGTGGCACCGACCAGGAGGCCGGCAAAGACGTGCCGGGTTATGCACGACACGCGCACGCCATAGCGTTCCACCAGCGCCAGCGCCTGGGCGACCTGATCGTCGCTTAGGCCGCCCACTTCGCGGTCCCAAAGGAACTGGAGCTCGGCATATTCCAGACCGGCCTCCGTCATCACTTGCAGCGCGCGTTCAAGATCGCGGCTGATACCGTCCGTTATTACACCTAGTTTCGCCATTTCTTTGTCAATCCTTAGAGCGATATCACCATTTCACTTCAGTGCCGACAATGTCTTCAAGCACCTTGGTGACGATCCAGTTATCCCCTTCCGGGTGTTTCGTTTTGCCGCTCTGAAAGAGCTGCATGGCGGCCGCGGCAGTGAACATCGGCACGCCCTCGTCCCGCGCCATGTCCAACGAGATCGTGAGATCCTTGTACATTGTCGCGATATGGCTTCCGGTACCGACGAAGGCGCGGTCGAGGATCTTCTGCAGCGCGTTGTTCGTGATCCCGTTGCCCGCACTGCTGCTGGAGAACACGTCATAGAGCACCCGGCCGCTAATCCCCGATTTGGCGGCGAGCACCGCAGACTCGAATGTCGCCGTGAAGATCGAACCGATAAGAGCTTGCAGACAGGCCTTGATTGTCTGGCCTTGACCAATCTCCTCGCCGACATGGAAGATCTTTTCGCCGACCGCCTCAAGTACGTCGCGGTTCGCCGCGAACACATCGGGTTTAGCGGCCGCCATCATACTCAGGGTTCCCGATTGTGCGCCCGGGAAACCGCCGCTGACCGGGGTGTCGATCATGTTGATGCCGCTGCCGTCGAGGCCGCGGCCGATATCGCGCGCTTCCGACGCTTTGATCGTGGCGGTGAGAATAATGACGGACCCTTTGGCCAGCGAGTTGATGAGCCCGTCATCGCCGAAGATGACCGACTTCGCCTGATCGCCATTCATCACCATGACGAACACGGCATCGGCGTTGGCGCCAACTTCGCCCGCGCTCGTGGCCGGCACGCCGCCAATGGCTTCGAACGCCGCCATGCGGTCTGCACTGAGATCGAACCCGGTCGTCTCGAACCCCGATTCGATCAGGTTCTTGGCCAGGCCGCTACCCATGTCGCCGAGCCCTATGACGCCGGCGCGCTTCACGATCTCACCTTATATGTATCGGACAATTGTGTTTCTCCACAGTTCGGTCAGCGCACGAACACGAGGCCGCCGGACATCACGGTCACGTCGTCGATGAATTGGCCAACGATTTGGCCCGGCACGGATTCTGCGGAGAAGTGGGTCTGGATGCGCAAGGCTGTCGTATCTTGCGCCATGGCCGGTGCAGCCAGAGCTACCGCCGCGGTGGCCAGTAGCGCGGCTTTGAATGTCGTAACTGTTCGGTCTTTCATGATCTATTTCCTCCGTTTTGACATCAAAGTATGCGGATGATGGCGTCGTTTTGTCACGAGGTGGGTGCGTCGCCGATACCCAACGGAATGCGTTGGGAAAGGGCACTGCGGCACACATCTTCACCTGTTGCGACGTCGTCAGGACGGAAGCCATCACAACCGTCCCCAAATTTGCGCCCGAGGTTGAGGGGCCCCGATGACTGTTCCGTGATCTTGGCCCCGCGCGCGTCTTCCAGCGAATCCGCGCCGGGATCGCTATCCGCCGTAACGTCCGAGGCGATGGCGATCGGCATGTTTTCAGCGATGACTGGCACCGGTGGGCTGGATTGCACCATGCCCTCGGCGCCGAAAACCTCGATGCGCTCGGCGCCGATTAAAGCGATATTCACCACGAAAGCGGCCGCTCTGCTGGCACCATGCCCTGTTCGCCTCCTCCTCGCCGGTCTTTGCACCTGCTCACACTTATCACCGGACCATGATGCCTTCACATTTCCATCAGAATCAAGTAATTTAAATCAGTTTGATGCATCAAGTTGATTTTCGTGTTAGATATAGTATGTTATACTTACCAGATTGTGGAATTGATTGGGCTCCTTGATGCCTCAAAGAGGGAGAACGCGGATTATCGACATCGCGCTGGAGGCCGGTGTGGGGACGGCGACCGTCGACCGCGTCCTGCATGGTCGCGGCGGTGTCGCCGAAGCCACGGTTGGGCGCATCCGCCGTGCCCAGGAGACCATCCAGGCGCGTGGGTCGCTGGGCAACCCGACGACCATGTCGGGCCCCCGCATTACATTCGATGTCATCCTTCCGGCCGACGCCGGGCCGTCGACGGAAAGCCTTGGTGCGGCGTTTCATACCGCGGCCGCGGAATGGCAAGTCGGCGTATCTTGTGCGTTCGTCGAGAAGATGAACCCGGTCGCCCTGGCCGAAAAGCTCTTGGAATGCCGTGCCAAGGGCAGTCCGGGTGTGGCCTTCCAGGCTCTTGATCATCCGCTGGTACGAGACGCCGTCTCGGAACTCTCAGGCACGGGTATTCCCGCGCTGGCACTGATGTCCGACCTCGGCGGCTCTGACATATTCGCCTATGTGGGAACGGATAATCGTGCCGCGGGACGCACGGCCGGCGTCTTGATGGGGCGCTTTACCCGCGCCGCCGGCAAGGTCGCCATCTTATGGGGTGGTCAGCTCTACCGCAGTCATGAAGAACGCGAGATCGGGTTTCGCAGCGTCGTGAGGTCCGAGTACTTGCACCTGGAGATCCTCGATCTGGTTTATGGACGCGACGATGCCGAGGACAACTACAAGCAGATCAGTTCCGTTCTTGACCATCATGACGATCTGGTTGGGATCTACAGCGTCGGCGGCGGCATCCGTGGGGTCGTCCGGGCTTTGGCGGAGCGGGAGCGCGCCAGGGATATTGTGCTGATCGGTCACAACCTGACCGAAGTCAGCCAGCGCTTCCTGCTCGACGGGTCGATAGATGCGATCATCCATCAAGACATGGAGGCGGCGTCAAGCATGGCGGTAAGGGCCCTGGTCAACCAGCGTGCCGGGCTGGAAGTGGCGCCCGAGCGGTTACCGGTTGAGATTCTCGTAAAGGAGAATATGCAAGGCCGTATCCGACCATGATCGGCAACTTAGGTGGGTCTGGGCTCGTCAGCCCCGGTCAACTCGGGCAGCGCCATCGCCGGGCAACCCGAATATCTCTTCCTCGGCCCGTACGCCTCGCAATGAGTGCCGCCCAAGAGATCTAAGGTCCGCCGCGGCACATTGCGCAAAGACCGCGGATGTCAGGACAGGCTCATCCAATAATTTGCAAAGGTCTTCGATACGCGCCGCTTCGTTCACCGCCGGCCCGATCACCGTGAAATCCAGCCGTTTGGTCGTTCCGATATTGCCATATGTGATGTTGCCGAGATGTAGTCCGGTTCCGAATGCCAGGGGTGGCTTGCCCTGTGCCTCGCGCTCGTCATTGACCGACGTGATGCGTTGTTCGGCATCGTGCACCGCCAGCAGCGCCCGGCCGCAGGCATCGGCTGCTGGGCCTTCCGGTTCGCCGATCGCGAAGATGGCGAGCACCGCATCGCCGATAAATTTCAAGACTTCGCCACCATGATCGATTACGGCGCCTGCGACGCAGTCGAAATACTGATTAAGGGTGGCAAGATATTCGTCACGACCGAGTGTATCGGCCAGAGTCGTCGAGTTGCGCAGATCGGAAAACCAGATGACTGCGTGCAGTTCCTCGCCGTCACCGCGCTTGACCAGGCCACCCATAACCCGATCGCCGGCACTCTCGCCGAGATATGTCCGTAACAGGGTCCGCGACGACACACGCTGCGCAAAAGCTTCGAGCTGGCGGCCGAGGCTGGGCAGTACCTCATAGAGCTGGCCCAGATCATCCGTTGAGAACCCGCCGGGCGCGTCGGAAACCAGCGTGACAATATTCACCACACCGTCAGAGAACCGCAGCGGCACCGCCACATAGTCTGTCGCGCCTTCTTTGAGCAGATCTTCCAGCACTGGAAAGTCCAGCTTGGGGTCAGGGCCCTCGAGCCGCCGCCGAACGCCGCCTTGTCCGTTGATGATCAGTGCGAACGGGCTGTTGAGATACTGCTCGCTCTGCAGCGCATCATGCGTCAACTGCAACTCGGCGATCTCTTCGGCGTCGCGCTGCCAAGTATAAGCCATGCCGAACAACTGCGGGTTCAGCGTGCGAATAAGCAGCCGTAACCGCCACAGCGGAAAGCCGTTCTCGATCAGCACGTCCGCAAGCTGCTGCACCGCATCCCGTAGAGAGGTGGTCTGCCAGACCTTCTGCACGACCCAATCCACAAACGGATTATTTACCGCCGGCGCCTGATCCCGAGGCTGCTCGAGCATCTGCTCATCGCCGGCGAACCAACTGTCGATATCGTCCCAGTTAAAGGCCACATATCCTTTGACCTCCAACGCCTCGTCAAAGGGATCTTCGTAACTCCACGCCGCATTCTCGGCGGTGGTCCCGTCCACCTCGAGCGTCCAGTAGGATGCGTTGCCTTTGAATGGGCAGTTCGTTCGGTGCGGGCTTTTGCGCAGCAGGTCCATTCGCACGTCTTCCGGCGGAAAATAGAAAACCGCCGGCAGGCGGGTTTCACGCATTACCCGGGCATGTCGGCTATCGGCGATCGTTTGACCGCGGAACAGCGCTCGAATTCGGCTTCCCGCGGGCGTAAGCGCAACCCGATAACCGGCACGTACATCGCCGCCGAGCCCAGTCGCTATGGCCTCGCTCACCTGCGCCATGGTCACCCCCGAATAAAGTCATTTGCCGCCGACATCGTGGCCACGTCGGAGCCGAATCAGGACCTTACTCTATGCCGCCGCTAGCCCGCGAGCTACCCTCGGAGAGTCGACGGCTTGGCCCGATCGCCTAATGTGTCGCGGCGGTAGTGCGGAGCGGGTGCGGGTAGGCGAGGGGCTCATAGTCCGGTTTGACCGCCAGGTGATAGTCACGCCCCTCGCGTAGCAAGCTCGGGGCCTGGGACTGACGGCTCCAGAAGTCCACCTTGCGAAGGCGCCGGCCGTCCAACTCATTGTTCCAGATCCATAGATCGCGGATCTGGTCCGGCACCGGATATTCCATGCTGTCCTTGTAGCGCTCGACCAGCAGCATGATCCCGTTCTGCACGCCTTCGAACCGGTTGTTGAAGATCACGCCGTCGCCGCCCCGCACACCCACGCCCGCCCAGCGCGACACCGAGTTGCGCACGGTATTGTCGTAGATCTCATAGCTGCGGGAGCCACGCGGCCAGGCCGCCAGCCCGTGCGCATCAATCGCTGCCGCATCTGCATAATTATCGATGATCAGATTATGCCGAAACACATAACGAGCGCCGTTATTCGCGGCCACCGTATGACGGTTGCGGTCGAACACATTATCTTCCATGACGACCGCGTTAACCGTGCCAAGCTCGAGCGGTTTTTCCCAGGTTCTCTGGTCCCCCACGACCTCGACGCCATAGCCGAGATTGGGGTGCCAATTGTCGATAAACTCATTCTCGTAAATTACCCCGCGCGCATCGCCCCTCACCTGGCCCGCATTGCCCTGCATCTGAATGCCGGCCCGCGAGAATTTAGTGAACCGGCTATTAAAGACCTGGAAATCAAGGCATTGGCCTTGCAGATAAAGGCCCTGATCGCGGACCAGCCCACCTTTCTTGCTGTCTCCCTGAATGAAACGGCCACGCCCCTGTAAGGTGATGCCTGAAAAAGTAAGCGGCTCGCCGGTCGCGCAATCGACCGTGATCATCGCGTTCCATTCGGTCAAGTCGTCACGTTTCACCAACACGGTCCGATCGCGCCCCATCCCGCGCAAGTGAATGCCGTCGGGAGCGAATACCTGACCGCTAAAGTCGAACACGCCCGCCGGGATGATGACTGTGTCCCCGGGCTTCGCACGATCGATTGCCGCTTGTAAATCCTCGGCCGATCCGCTCGCGGCGGCAATCATGCCGGCCGGCGCATCCGCCCCGAGAGCGTTGGAGAGCAGTATCAGGCCCGCCGCCGCCAGGAGGGTACCGGTTACTTTCATGAATCACCCGAGGCCTTTGCTATTTGTGCGGGTTCGTTGACGCTGATCTTCGCTTCTTTGATCCGTTCGGCGCTCGCCAGGTTACGCATGCACCGGCGATAGACATGCAGCACATAGATCAAGCTGACCACCTCGCCCATCCCCACGCCGGCGATGCTGTACTGAAAACCGACCATCAGGGCGAGGATGGTAACCGCGACCAAGCTGACGGCTGCGCCGAACGCGGTTGCCAGAGCCACTTGCTTGAACTCGCGCATTGACTGCAGCGGGATCGACAACAGCGTCCGACCGGCGAACAGTATGGATACCACTGCCCACAGCACGACGATAATCTCCATATCCTCATACTTGCCGGCATAGAGTTGCGCCTCGATCCAATCCCAAAAATAGTACAGCAGCGAGACGAACACGACGTAGCCGCCACCGACGGTTATCAATGATAGGCGGTTGGTCATGACGATCTCGCGCCGGTCCCGTCGCCCGGCGGCGCGGGCAAGGAAGGGCCTAGTGATCATTCCCCAGGCCTGCAGGACCATGCGCATCGGTCCGAACAGGATTGCGCCGGCCGCCAACGCCGCGAATGTCGCTTCGCCAAAAGCGGCCGTTACCACGATGGCGTGCGCGCGGGACTGCAGCGTGACTGTCACAACGCCGGTCAGGGCCCAGCGGGAATCCCGCCACGCCTCTCTGTAGCGCCGTAGCACGCGTCGCCGGCCGGTGAGCCGGAGCGATACTTTTGCGACTGAGAAACTGACCAGCATCGCCAGCAGGTTGGTGAACGTCAAAAAGCCGAACACGGTTGCCGGCATCACTAGACTTGGGTCAAACCACTCAGGCTCAAGCCAAACGACGGCAATGGCCGGCCCCCCGATCCCGACAAAAGTCAGATCGCTGATCGCCACCATCGTCGGCCGCAGTTGCGCGAACAAGAATGACCGGCCATAGGCGCGCAGCAGTTGACTGCCCATGAACCCGCCGACACCCAGCGCTGTAAGGAGCGGTAGATTGGCCTCGTCGAAGAATGCTAGGCCGAAACCGACGCCGCCGACCAAGGCCACCAGAGCCAGCATGACGCTGACGGAGGAGAGCATGATCTCCGTGACGGCGCGTGGCGCCCGCCGGGTGATTGCCGGCACATGGACGCTTAACGGCGCGTTAACCAAAGCGTTTTGCAGCGCCTCCAGTGTCATCGCGACGACCAGGGTCAGCGCAAATATGCCGTAGTCAATGGGTGCCCAGGCACGCACCAACGCAATGTTGAGCGCGAAATTGAACAGGCTAAGGATGCCTTGATTACAGAAGGTTAGCAGGTATTTCTGGAGCATGAAGCCGCACAAGCCAGGCATGGAACCATGCCGGCACGACTGGAATTCGGCCGTCAGGCTCACGAGCAAGCGGGCAATCTATCATGCAAACCTAAACAACTGCGTTGCCTCAGATGGAGTATTGCCGCGGCGATTCCAGGGTCTGTCCGAATGGGCAGCTGATCGCACCACGCTATTGTGGTGAGCTACGCCGCAAGAACGTTGGACCTCGGCCGATCTTTGGTAAACCATTGCGTCGCGGGCACTTCGGCAGTTGTCGCCAAAGTCTGGAACACCGTCCGGCACCCATATGGATATCCAAAATGCCCCGACGAGTTTACCCCTTTGTGCTGAGGGACCCTACTTCTGAGAGGCTAGATGGCCCGCTGAAGTCGCCGCATAATTCCGTGAGACTTGCCGGAAACGCGGTGGCCCGCGGGTATTGTCACGGGCAGAGGGATTAGACCCTAAGTCGTTTAGTTAGTTGGCGTTGATGCGATCGCCGAAGAGGGAATTAACCCCATGAAGAAGTTCCGCCGTTTTGCCGTGTTGGCAATTTTAGTTCTCGGGCTCGCTGCCTGCACGGAAAGAGCGTCGCCGATCCCCGTATCCCCGCTGGCTCCTGTGGTGGCGCCGCCGGTGCTCGGGCGCGAGTTCCCGGTTGAGACCGGCGATCAGATTCAGGTTGTTGTATTTAATCAAGTGGATCTGTCTGGCGAACACATTATTCCAGTGGATGGGATCATCTCCATACCGCTTGTCGGCACCGTCACGGCCGGCGGCCGCACGGTCAAGCAGATTGAGGCGGAGATCACGCAAATTCTCAGCCAGGGTTTTCTGCAGGATCCGAAAGTATCGGTCAGGGTAAGCAAATACCGCCCGGTTGCGGTAATTGGCGGTGTGAACCGTCCGGGTAGTCTGGAATACCAGCCGGGCATGCGCGTCATCGGTGCCGTCGCGGCGGCCGGCGACTTCTCCCCCGAGGCCATTCTTACCAAGCCGCCCTTTATCATCCGTGCCGGGGTCAAACAGGTCGCCACCGTGAACGACGTAATCTATCCGGGTGACATTATTGAGATCCCAGCCAACCGAGTCCGCCGGTAGTCATGTCTATTCCCTCCCAAAGCGGTCCGGAGTTCTCCGGGCCGGGAGATATTTCAAGCGATATTCAGGAGAGCCGTTCCGTGACCACGATGAAGTCGTTGTCCCTGCTGCCCAACCTCCGGCAGGCCGATTCCACGAAAGCCAATGCTGGCATTGAGCTTCCCGAACTAATTGCCATTATTAGGCGCCGCAAATGGCTGATTGCCGGTGTAACCTCGGTGATTTTCGCTGGTGCGCTGGCTGGCATCGTGTCGCTCACCGAACGCTTCACGGCGACCACGGCGGTGCTCATCGAGCCAAGTGCCGGGGCGGCCCTGGATATTAATGCGATCGTCTCCGGCTTCTCGGCCGATGCCGAGACCATTCAGAGCCAGATCGAGATCATGAAATCCCGACGATTGGCAGGGCGCGTGGTCGAGAAACTGGAGCTTTGGAGCCATCACGAATACACCTCCGATGATCTCGATGGCGGTTTCTCGCTAGGCTCGATCCTGCCGATCGCAGTTGTCGACGCACTACCTTTCCTTGGCGGCGATTCAGCCGAGGCTGCATTCGAGAGCGAGAACGATCTCCGCGCCCGGTTGGTCACCCAATTTCTCAAATCCCTCACCATATCCGGCGCCGGCCGTAGCCGTGTCATCGACATCACGTTCGAGTCGGAGGATCGGTTGCTCGCCGCTTTGGCTTCCAACACGGTCGCCGAACTCTACATCGTCGATGAACTGGAATCCCGTTTCGAGGCCATCCAGGGTGCCACCACCTGGATCAACAACCGTGTCACGCAGCTGCGTGACCAGGTCGCCCAGTCGGAGCGTGCGGTTGAAGAATGGCGCAGTGCCAACGGTATTGTCGAGACCGCGGCCGACGGCGGCGGCACCGTCATCCGTCAACAGATCACAACCATCAACGATCAGCTGGCCATTGCCAGGGGCGATCTCGCCGAATCTCAGGCCAAGGTCTCGGCCATCGAGCGGGCCCGCACTTCCCCGATCGGATTGTCGTCGCTGCCGGATATTATCGCCTCTGAGGCAGTGCAACAATTGAGCGCGCAAGCGGCCGACATCCGGCAGCGCCTGGCGCTGAACGAGTCCGCCTATGGCCCGCGCCATCCGATCATGATCAGCCTGCAGGCCGAGCTTGGTGACGTCGACCGTCGCATGGCCAACGAAATCAACGTCATTCTGGAGGGCACCCGCAACCAGGCTCGGATCGGCCGCGCCCGGGTTGACGAGCTCACTCGCACCCTCAGCACCCTGGACGGCCAGAGCGCCCTCCAGTCCGAGGCCCTTGTCCATCTGGCGACACTCAAGAGTATTGCCGGGGCCGACCGGCTGCTGCTCGAGAGCTTCCTCGAGAAATCCAACATTACCGGCAACACCGACCTTAGCCAATCCAACGCTCGCATTATCTCGCCGGCCGAGGTGCCCAACGTCGCGGCCTTTCCGAACCGCAAATTAATGGCGGTTGGTTCCCTCGGTTTCGCGCTTGCATTCGCCTTGGCACTGGCCTTCTTGCTCGAGCGTTTGGAGGGCGGTTTCCGCAGCAGCGAGGAGATCGAGAGGTCCCTCGGCGTGCCGGGCCTTGGCTTGATCCCCGAGGTCCGTAGCGTCCCCGGGTTCAAGCGGGTGTTGGAGGAGGTCGTGCTCGACAATCCGCTGTCGCACTATGCGGAAGCCTTGCGTCGCCTCTATACCACTGTGCTGCTACAGGAGGGCGATCCGAAGAAGTCGAGCATCGTCTTCACCTCCGCCATGCCCGGCGAAGGCAAGACCACGGTGGTCGTCGCCTTGGGCCGTGTCATCGCTGCCATGGGCCGCCGTGTCGTTGTCATCGACTGCGACTTCCGTCGTCCGCGCCTGCATAAGGCTCTCGGCGCCAGCACCAACGGTCGTGGCCTGATGCAGTTGCTGCTGGACAATGACGAGGTATCGGATGTCTTGGAAGAGGATCCGCGCTCGGGGCTGCACTTCATCAAGGCCGGCACTGATTTTGTCCGCCCGATGAACTTGCTCGAATCGCCGCGCTTCCGCGAGGTTCTGGCGGAGCTGCGTGAGCGCTATGACATCGTGCTCATCGACGCGCCGCCGGTCTTGGCTGTTTCCGATGGCCTCATGCTGGCTTCGCGCGCCGACCAAACCGTCATCGTCGCCAAGTGGCACGATACCCAGCGCGAGGCGATTGGCACCACGGTCAAGCAGGTCGCCGAGGCCGGCGCAAACATTGCCGGCGTCGTACTGAACCAGGTCAATGTGAGTAAGAACAGCAACTATCGCTACGGCGACTCAATGCTCTACACGAAACAGTTCAGTAAGTACTACACGCAATAATGTGCTATCTGCGGCGGAGGGCGTGACCTCGGTCAGGCCCTCCCGCTGTTTTAATGTGCTTTGAGCCCGAGGCAGGAGTTCATATGGCTCGGATAGTGCCGGTCATCCTCTGTGGCGGATCCGGGACACGCCTTTGGCCGATTAGCCGCCAGAGTTTCCCCAAGCAATTTCACGACATTGGCGGCGGCCACACACTGGTCCAGGAAACCGCACGCCGGGCCCTCGCAATCAGCCACGGCGCCGACTTCCTATCGGTGACCCACGATAGCCTGAGCGAGGTCTTATCCAGCCAGCTCGACGCGATGGCACTGTCGGCCCGGCATCACATGTTGCTTGAGCCGTCGGCACGAAATACCGCTGCGGCAATCGCTTTTGCCGCGCTCTATGTTGAACGGCACCTCGATGGTGGCATCCTTTGGGCCTTGCCCTCCGATCACGTCATTAACAACGAAGTCGCCCTAGCCAAGGCACTGGCGACCGCTGTGGCGACGGCCCGGACCGGCCGCCTGGTGACCTTCGGTATCCGTCCCGATCGCCCTGAGCCGGGTCTGGGCTATATCCGTACCGGTGCTCCACTCAAGCAAATAGATGCCGCCCATCAAGTGGATAGGTTCGTCGAAAAACCGTCTCTTGAGCTTGCCACCGAGTATGTCGCCAGCGGCGACTATCTTTGGAACAGCGGCATGTTCGTCATGGATGCTGGCACCTTCCTGGCAGCCTTGCGCCGCCATGCGCCGGAGATTGAGGTCGCCACCCGCAAGGCCTTCGAGACCGTGGCGATCGACCAAAATGTCTGTCGCCTCGAAGCCGCCGCCTACGGCGCCATCCCGTCGGCGCCCGTCGACAAAGCCGTCATGGAAAAAGAACGGGACATAGCAGTGGTCCCTTGTGACCTGGGCTGGTCCGACGTCGGCTCATGGCAGAGCCTATGGGACATTTCGCCCAAGGATGCCGACGGTAACGTCAGCGCTGGCGACGTCCTAATATCAGGGGCGACGAACAGTTACTTCCGGTCTGAGCGCCGGCTCGTCGCCGCGGCCGGGGTCGATAACTTGGTGGTAATTGAGACCGCCGATGCGGTTCTCGTGGCCGGTCTCGACGCCCATCAGCCGATCCGCGACCTTGCTGCCGTCATGCAGCAACAGAGCCGTTCGGAAACGCAGAACCCCCTTCGGCAGGAATTTTCTTGGGGCGCGCTGGAGCGCCTCAAGGATGATCCGGGGTATACACTCGATGAGCTGGTTCTCAAGCCTCTGGGCACGTTGAAGGTTCCCCATGAATGGTGTGAGCGTCCGACCCAGTGGACGGTGGCCGCCGGCACCGCATCGATCACCGTCGACGGACAGGCGCATCAGTTGACCGGGGGCGATTCCGTTGCCGTGACGACCGGGCAGCAGATCGAGATTGCCGCCGGACCGCAGGCCGTCACGCTGTTTGTCTTATCCTACTCGCCAGCAGCACAAGGCTAAGAGCCGCCACACCGGCGAAGTCCACCAGGATCTCGATCAAATCCGCCGTCGAGAACTGCCCCTGCACGGACCATTGCGCGATTTCGCCGGCCAAAGCTGCCGCGAACAGATAAGGCATGACCGTCATTGGCCGGGCGCCGGCAAGCCAAGAGCAGGCCGCCGTCAGCAGCAGAAACCCGACGAAATGAGCCAGCAGATCAAGCCGTTGCAGCCGGAACTGTACCTTTGCCACGGCCTGCCGCAGGCGTATACCGCCATCGCTTGCGAGTTCGGCGATGGCCGGCTCGTCGCCCGGTTCGGACAGCGCCGATGGCCCGGCCGGTTCGGTCGCGGCAACCTCACCGGAGAAATCGACGAAGCCGACCGGCAACAACGGGGCGAACCGGGTAGCGCCCAACTGCGGCACCACTTGTAACAGCGATAGCGCCAACAGCAGGGCCAGCACGGGGTGCCGCCAGGATGCGGTCTTCCGCGCCGCCAACAGGCGGCGGCTACCCCATAATGCGGCCGCGACCCAGCCGGAGATCAACAGCAACCCCAACGCCTCGTACCAGCCTACCTGCTCGGCTGCAGTCAAATTGAGGTTGCGTACGCTGACCTTGCCGGCGGCGCGAGGCAACTCCACCGAAAGCTGCATCGCCGCCATCCCCGGCAGCACCTCGAAAACCGCCTGACGCGCGATCCACGCGCCGCTGCCGTCTCGCGCGGTCAGCACATGGTCGCGCCGGATCATTGCTTTCCCGTCTGCGTCCCGGCCGACCAGGACGATGCGCGCTTTTTGCCAGAACAGCTCCCCTTGCACGACCCCGTCAGTTTTCATCTCGGCGCTCAGCCTTAAATAGCGAAAGCGCTGGACCTCCGGGAGCGCTTGCCAGACCACGATGAATTGAGAATGGTCGGGCTGTGCCAAGGACAGCACGCCATTCGCGGCGCTGACGGCGCTTTCGGCCGGTCGAACTTCCCACCCCGCCAACCCGGACTGGAAATCTAGGTTTGGCAGCAACGACTCGTTGCCGAAGCTAAACCGCGTTTGGGCCAACGCCAGCGTACCCAACACAAGCAACAAGAACAGCAGCGTCAGCCAGCGACCGGAGGATTGATCCTGCGCGTCGAGTTCAGCGGCGCTCAAGCTAACCTCTTTGGCGGAGGCGGTGGGTCAAATGGCATATCGACTCTGCGGCATGGCATATTTCGCGCCAGCGATGTTAGCTGCTTCCGACCGAGGCACATTCGCACAACATGACAAAATCCCAGCGTAACGTTTTGATCGTCGGCGCGTCCTCAAGCGTTGGCACCGCCGTCGTCGACCGCTTCTTGGCGTCCGGTGACCGGGTCATTGCAACCTACAACGCCCATCGGCCGGAATATACCGCCCCGGGCGTGCAGTGGGTTAAGCTCGATGTCACGGCTGAAACCGAGCGCGACGCCTTGGTCGGCGAAATCGTCGCACCCTTGGGTGGGCTGGACGCGGTATTGCTCCTATCGGGCCTGTTACCCGGCAACAGTTTGGCAGAATATCAACCGGCACTAGCCGACCGCGTGCTGGCAGTCAACTTCACCGGCCCGGCCCTGCTTGTCCAAGGCCTGCTTCCACATCTGGCTGCAGGATCGAGCATTATCTTTATGGCCTCTATCTCCGGGCAGCGTGGCAGCTATGACCCCTTCTATGCCGCTGCAAAGGGGGCGGTTCTCCCCTTCGTCAAATCTTTGGCTCGGGCCCTCGGTTCCCACACCAGGGTTAACGCCATAGCACCGGCGCTGATCGCCGACTCCACAATGTACGACGATATGGCGGCGGAACTTCGCGCCAACCACCGGGCCCAGACCCCGACCGGCGATTTTGTCCGAATCGCTGATCTGGCCGTGCAGCTCCATGAAATCACCCAGCCGCATTGGCGCAGCCTGAACGGTGCCTGTATTGACCTTAACGGCGGTGCTTACCTCCGATGAGGCACCCGGAGGCGCACCTCGTCTGCCTTCGCAACCGTAATCATCAAAAGACATATTCTGTTCCATCTTTGAATGAGTACTTATGACATTTTGACCAAGTCTCTGCTGTGCACCAATATTTTCAGGTGAATCAAAGCATTTGGCCGTAACGAGCTAATCGAGATTTTTTTGAATAGTCACGCGTCTCTGGGAATCGCCGTCGCTGGTCATAACAGCGCCCGGCAGTGCCGAGCCGTGCGACGGTAAGGACCAAAAAAACATATGGATTTGTCTATTCACCCGACGGCGTCGATCGAGCCCGGCGCCGTTGTCGGCGCCGGCACCATTATTTCCGGCGGTGTTCATGTCCAAGCCCCGGCGGACATCGGCCGCGACTGCGTGGTCGCCGAGCATTGCACGATCGCCGGAGCGGTCCGGCTCGCGGATCGCGTTGAGATCGGCTCCCATGGCCACCTTTGCGCCGGCGTTACTATCGACTCGGAGGTCCTGGTCGGTCCCGGGGTGGTCTTTACGAACCAGCGCTACCCCCGTGCCGGCGCCGCCGTCGGGGCCGACGGCCGTATCCGCCCGACGTATGTTCAAACCGGGGCAAGCATCGGGGCCCGTGCGGTAATCGGTTGTGATCTGCAGATCGGCGAATTCGCCCTGATCGGCATGGGTGCGGTTGTCACGCGCACGGTTCCTGCGCACCATATTGTGATGGGCAGCCCGGCGCGCCTTGCCGGCTTCGTTTGCCGCTGCGGCGAGCCCTTGCTCCGCTTCGATGGCAATTTCCCGATCCTGCATATCGATCTGGTATGTCTGGCCTGCGACCGTCATTACGCGGTGCGCGAGGGCATGGTGGCGGAGCGACCTAGCGATCGGAAGATCATCCCTTTCGGCCGCCGCACCCGGAGCTAGAACTCCCCAAATCCGCACCCTGTGGGGCCGTCCAAAAGAAATGTCCCACCAGTGACCGCCGTAACCGTCGGCAGTGGCGCATAGGGTTAAGATCCTGCGATCGTAAAACCCGATTGGAGGACCAAAATGTCACGCAAGCCGTCGCGGTGGCGTGTTCATATCGCCAGCCCGTTTTTTGCCATCAGCTGGAATCAAACCATTTGCACCGTGCTTTCGGCCATGATGCTCTGGGCCGCGGTTATCGCTGCCATCGTCCTTTCTGAGCCGGCACTTGTGGCCTAACGCTGACCGCCTTTGCTTCCCTCAACCATTGGCGCTAAAAGCTGGTGTCAGGAAGCGTCGCGGGCCGGAGGCAACGATGGATTTCATTACTGAGCTTTGGGCGTTTATGCGTGCCCGCAAGAAATTCTGGTTGTTGCCGATCCTGTTCGTGATCCTTGTGTTCGGCGGCTTGGTCGTTCTCGGCCAAGGCTCCGCCATTGCCCCATTCATCTATACGGTATTTTAGCGTTCGAAGGTCGTCAGCGGATGTTCGCTTCGGCCAGCAGATCCCGAACCAGCCGCGCGACCAGCGCGTTCATTCCCGGGCCGAAATGCCCATCATTCGGCACTCTTGCCTCCTCTGGTGCCAGCAACGCCTCTGGTGCGCTCACATCGGCCTCCCAGCGGGCCGATCCTGCTAGATGTACCCAAGGTTGCAGCGACGGATCGAGATCATCCACAAGTGCGGCATAAAGGTCGTTCGGGTCGATCAGGAAGAGCGGCGCCTCGACGGCCCGCGCGGTCTCCGCCAACTCTCTCAGCAGCGCTCGCCGCAGGGCTCCCCCATCCACATTGACCGCGCGGAAGTCGTCCGCCATGCCGGAGACCAGACCCGCTCGCACCAGTAGCTGCGAGACCTTGGCCAGCGGCCGTGACCACATGAAATAACCGGATGTCAATTCCCCGGCGCCGATCATTCCGCCCGGCCGCAACCCCAGCGAGGCCATTTTATCGACCAGTCCGTCCGGGGGCAGCACGAGTTCCACTTCGCCGTCCGCGCCCTGCCAAAAGCATGGTTTGAGTATGAACGTTGGCGGCACGCCGCCTGAACAGGCACCGCGTTCCCAGAACCCGAGTTCCAGATACACCAAGGCCCGCGGCTGCAGTCTTGGTGCCCATCGTTTCGCCAATTGTACCGCTTGACTGCCGGCATATGCCGGGCTCGCCACGGTAACGACCGCCGGTGCGATCATGGCATCCAATTGGCCGGGATAGCTTGCCTCGTGAGCAACGCCGTAGCCGAAGGTCCAGGAATCGCCGACCGCAAGCACCGATCCCAGGGGCGTCGGCCCGCCGGGTAATGCGGACCGAAATCCGTTGTCGTCCGTAAAGACCGGAGCTTCGAAGTAGATCTCGTCGCCAAAGGCCTCTCCGGCGCCGATACAGCTTTCCGCCCGCGGCTTCAAGGTCCACCCGATCTCACTGTCGATCTCCGCGAACGAGCCGCAGTAATACGCCTCATATGAGAGATAGCCCCAGGCGTAGCGGGCTTCCACGAGCCCGACGGCGACGACGACTGGAATAGCCAGCATTACCGCCCACATGGCCAATGATTTTGCACGTCGACTCACGTCCGCTCCCCAGGCCGCCACAACACGACCGCAGCATAGGGCCGCTATGCCGGTAATTGAAGCCACATCGTCGTTGATCCGGCGGTGTCTTAACCAAACATTAGGCCTGTCGCCCCACTATTTCCGCCTATTCGCATTCAGTAGGCAGGATAAGTCCGTGCGGGACGAACATGCCCATTCGGGAGCCGGCCGACCAAAGTCGGAAATCGACTCGGTTGCCGGGTCGCAGCGCAGCGAAAAGCCTCGTCGTCGCGGTCGGATTCTCATAGCCGTCACTGCCGTGGCAACCCTGGCAGGCGCCGGCTGGTTTGGTGTGAACTGGGGGTTGGCCAGATGCGAGCAGGGTAACTGCCGCATCGCCTTGCGCATTGCCGCTCCCATCGCGCATTTGGGTGGCGCCGACGCCCAGCGCATGCTGGCCGGGATATATGCCGACGGTCGCGGCGTCGACCGCGACTATTTGCAAGCCGCCGACTGGTATCGCCGCGCCGCGGAAGGTGGCGATCCCCAGGCGCAATTCACTCTCGGTCATTTTTTTGACCAAGGACTCGGCGTAGAGCGCGATTACGAACAAGCCGTACATTGGTATCGCCGGGCAGCCGAGCAGGGCTTGGCGGACGCCCAGTTCAACCTTGGCGTGATGTATACCGAAGGATCCGGTGTGGCCCAGGATTTCGGCACGGCGGTTTCTTGGTACCGCAAAGCGGCGGAGCAGGGATTGGCCGAGGCCCAAGCGAACCTTGGCGTGATGTTCGACGAAGGATTGGGCATCAAGCAGGATCTTCCCGCCGCCGCCATGTGGTATCGCCGTGCTGCCGAACAGGGTATTGCCGAGGCTCAGACCAACCTCGCGAACATGTACAAGGAAGGCCGAGGCGTCTCCCGCGACGCCTCCCAGGCGGTCACCTGGCATCGCCGCGCCGCCGACCAGGGCATAGCCCGCGCCCAATTTGCCCTCGGACAGTTCTATGAACTTGGCCAGGGCGTGCCGCAGGACGATGCCGGCGCGGCGTCATGGTATCGCCGGGCGGCCGATCAAGGCATCGTTGAGGCTCAGTACAAGCTGGCCGTGATGCTCCATGAGGGCGTCGGCGTTCCCCAAGACATCGCCGAGGCCATTGCCTGGTACCTCCGTGCTGCCGACCAGGGGCACACGGACGCCCAGTTCCAACTGGGATCACTGTATGAAGAGGGCACCGGCGTACCAAAAAGCACGACCAAGGCCGGCCTGTGGTACGAGCGCGCCGCCGACGGCGGTGACGCGAACGCCCAATATAGATTGGCGCGTATTCTGGACACCCGCGATGCCGGCCCCGGTATCGCTTCAATCGTCGTCGACCGCTATCGCCAGGCCGCGGAAGCGGGCAATATTGATGCGCAACTTGCCTATGCCGAGCGACTGTCGACCGGCCAGGGCATCACGCAGGACAAGACGCAGGCGGCCAAATGGTATCGCCGCGCGGCGGAATCGGGCAACGCCCTTGCCCAATTGGCACTCGCGCGAGCATTGGTGGAGGGCGCTGGCGTTGCGCCGGACCCGAGTCAAGCCGTCGCTTGGTACGAGCAAGCGGCAAAGCAAGGCAATATCGATGCCCAATTCCAACTGGCCCAGGCCTACTTGGCCGGCGTCGGCACCGACCGCGACGACACCCAAGCCGCCGGTTGGCTGAAGCAGGCAGCCCAGGCCGGCGATCTTCGATCCCAGCGTGAGCTGGCCAGGCTCCTGGGCGCCGGTCGTATTGGCGGCGAGCCGGATCCCACGCTCGCCTCCCTCTGGTATCGCCGCGCCGCTGCCCAAGGAGATATCGAGGCACAATTCCAGCTCGGCGCGCTCTATGCATCCGGCACGGGAGTGCCGCAGGACCTCCAACTCGCTGAGCAGTGGTACGGCAAGGCCGCCGATGTCGGGCACGCCGATGCTCAGTTGGCGCTGGCGCAGCTGCTCTACGCTCGCCAAACGGGCGCCGATCGCGAAAACGCCATCGGTTGGTATCGCCGCGCTGCCGAGCAAGCTCAGATCGACGCGCAGCTCTTCCTCGCCGCGCTGTACGAGCAGGGTGACGAGGAGATTGCCGCCGACACCACACAAGCCGTGCGCTGGTATCGTCAAGCGGCGGAGCAAGGTGTAGCCCGGGCGCAATGGAAGCTGGGCCGCTTCAGCGAACAGGGCGACGGCCTGCCGAAAGACCTTAGTGCCGCTGCGAATTGGTATCTACGCGCGGCCGAGCAAGGGATCGTCGAAGCCCAACTCGGGCTCGCCGACTTGTTTCGGCGCGGCATCGATGGCGAGACCAACGATGCCGAAGCGACCCGATGGTATCGCGAGGCGGCGGACCAGGGTCTGGCCCAGGCCCAGCATCGCTTGGGCCAATTCTTTGACAATGGTCGCGCTGGCACCACCGATCGCCGCGCCGCGGCAGATTGGTACGGCCGCGCCGCCGAGCAGGGGATTGTTGAGTCACAACTCGCCCTAGCCAAGCTCTATCGCGACGGCGACGGCATAAAACAGGATCTCGGCATCGCCGCCCGTTGGTATCGCCGCGCTGCCGAACAAGGGGTCGCCTCCGCCCAGCTCGAGTTGGGATCCATGTATGCCCGCGGCCGCGGTGTCGATCAAAGTCACGAGCAGGCCGTGGCCTGGTACCGCCGCGCTGCCGACCAGGGTGTCGCCGAGGCGCAGGCCCGTCTTGGAATTGCCTATGTGGCCGGCGAGGGTGTCCGCCAGGACGATGCCGAGGCCGTCAAATGGTACCAAGCCGCTGCTGAGCAAGGTCATGCCAAGGCTCAGTCCAACTTGGGTGTCATGTATGAGCTTGGACGTGGCGTCGACGAAGATCCAACCGTTGCCGCCAAGTGGTATCGTCGGGCGGCCGAACAGGGCATCGTCGACGCGCAATATAATCTTGGCAATCTCTTTGCCGAGGGGCAGGGCGTCGATCACGATCCACAGCAGGCGTTGAAATGGTTCCGCGAGGCCGCTGAGCGAGGTCTTGTCGATGCCCAATACAATCTTGGCAGCATGTACGCCAACGGCGACGGCGTCACCGAGAGCTATCCCAAGGCGCACTTCTGGTTTGGCCTGGCTGCTGAACAAGGCGACCAAGATGCCGTCGAGAGCCGCGAGATTATCCTCCGCCGCATGTCGCCTGAGCAGATCCAGGAAGCCGAGCGCCTGATGCGCCAGTTCAAGGATCGCCAGGCGGGCTGATCCAGCCCGATTAGGCTGTCCCGTTTGGTCGGGATATCTCGAGAATCTTCCCGAGATCCCTTACTGTTCGCCTCCGTTCTCTTGGTCTAGGATGCGCTCCTTGCTTTCGGGAAGGAGCGCTCAATACATGAAACCGCAGGATAAGCGGAAACTCGGCAGCTCGCCGCTTATGGTATCGCAACTTGGCTTTGGCGGTGCCCCAATCGGCGATCTCTATGCCAATGTCAGCGAAGAGGATGCGGCGGCTTGCATTCGCACCGCGCATGATTCTGGGCTCAATCTATTCGATACGGCACCGTTTTATGGCTACGGTCTCAGTGAACATCGTTTCGGCCATACCTTGCGCCAATTCCCCCGCGACAGCTTTGTTCTGTCCACCAAAGTCGGACGTCGCCTCGAACCCAGAGCGCCTCAGGACATCGACCGCGGGCAGTGGGCCGGTGGCCTCGATTTCCAGCCGGTCTTTGACTACACCTACGATGGCATCATGCGGGAGGTTGAGCACTCGATGATGCGCCTCGGCATGAGCCGGATCGACGTCCTGCTGATCCATGACGTCGATAACTGGACCCATGGCGCCGCAGGAAAGACGGAACACTATTTTCGCGAAGTGATGGAGGGCGGCTACCGCGCCCTTGATGAGCTGCGGAGTAATGGTACTGTCAAGGCCATCGGCGTCGGTATCAATGAGGCGGAGATGTGCACGCGCTTCGCCCAAGCCGGCGACTTCGATTGCTTTATCTTGGCCGGTCGCTACACCCTGCTCGAGCAGGATGGGCTGGACAGTTTCTTGCCCCTTTGTGGAGAGAAAGACATCGGCATCATGCTTGGCGGTCCGTTCAACTCGGGGATCCTCGCAACCGGTCCTCGACCGGGCGCCAAATACAACTATGTCGATGCGCCGCCTGAGATCCTTGACCGCGTCGGCCGCATTCAGGCTGTCTGTCAACGCTACGATGTGCCCCTGGCCGGTGCGGCGATCCAGTTTCCGTTGGGCCATCCCAACGTGTCCAGCATCATTCCCGGCGCCGTATCCGTTGCTGAAGTGCAAGCCAATGTTGAGCTCATGAATACCGCCATACCGACGGACTTGTGGCGCGACCTGAAGCATGAGGGTCTGGTTCGCGAGGACGCGCCGACCCCGTCCGAGGAGTAGGCGATGTCTGGACGTCTAACCGGCAAGACAGCCGTCGTGACGGCAGCGGCACAGGGCATAGGGCGAGCGACCGCACTCGCCTTCGCCGCCGAGGGGGCCACGGTTTGGGCCACCGATATCAACGAAGCCGTGCTTGCCGATCTGGCCGCGGAAAATATCAGGATCTCGCGCCTCGATGTACTCGATGGCGACGCGATCACCCAGTTCGCGGCCGAACGGGGGCCCGTCGACGTGCTGTTCAATTGTGCCGGCTATGTTCATCACGGCACAATCTTGGAGTGCGAGGAGGCGGACTGGGAGTTCTCCAACAACCTCAATGTGCGATCCTGCTACCGCATGATCCGCGCGTTCCTGCCTGCCATGTTGGACGCCGGCGGCGGCAGTATCGTCAATGTTGCTTCCGTTGCCAGCAGCGTCCGCGGCATCCCCAATCGGTTCGTCTATGGCGCCACCAAGGCCGCCGTAATCGGCCTCACCAAATCGGTCGCGGCGGATTACGTCGGTCGGGGTATCCGCTGCAACGCGATCTGCCCGGGAACCGTTCAATCACCATCGCTCGATGAGCGCATTAGCGCCTTCGATGACCCGGTGGCGGCCCGCGAAGCATTTATCGCCCGTCAGCCCATGGGCCGCGTCGGCACCCCCGAGGAGATCGCCGCCCTGGCGGTTTATCTCGCCGCGGACGAGTCTGCTTACACCACCGGCGTCGCTCATGTAATCGATGGCGGATTGTCAAACTAGATCGCGCGGTTGAGCTCTGGCCAAGCAGCGGTTGCGCGTTGTCCGGACGAAACATCCGGCGGCTCGGCGATAGTGTCGTGTTAGGGAGGCGCCAATGGGTGACCCGGTCAAATATCGCTCACGCATCACCACTGACGGCCTCGACCGCACGCCCCATCGCGCGTTCCTGCGTGGCATGGGCTTGGACGATGCCGCGATAGCCAAGCCTTTCATCGGTGTCGTCACCACGGCAGGTGAGATGACCCCATGCAATATGGGACTCGCGGAGCAGGCGGCAGCGGCAAAAATCGGCGTCGAGGCGGCCGGTGGCACGCCACGCGAATTCACCACGATCGCCGTTTCCGACGGTCTTTCCATGAACCACGCCGGGATGAAATTCTCGCTGGTGTCTCGCGAGATCATCGCCGACAGCGTTGAAGCTGTGGTGCGTGCCCATGCCTATGACGGTCTGGTGTGTTTCGCCGCCTGCGACAAGACCCTTCCCGGCATGATGATGGCCATGGCCCGGCTTAACGTGCCGGCGGTCTTCACTTACGGCGGCAGCGCGCTGCCGGGCACCTTCCGCGGCCGCAATGTGACCGTGCTGGACTCCTATGAAGGCGTTGGTGCCGTGATGACCGGTGATATGACGGAGGCCGACCTGGCGGCGCTGGAGCACGCCTGCCTGCCGACGGTCGGGGCCTGCGCCGGCCAGTTCACCGCCAACACCATGGCCATGGTGTCGGAGGCGATGGGCCTGGCCATCCCCGGATCCGCCATGCTCCCCGCGGTCTACAGTCAGCGACAGGCCCTTGCCCGCCGCGCCGGTGAGACCGTTATGGCGGTGCTCGAGGACGGCGGCCCGCTGCCGCGCGATATCATCACCCGCAAGAGCTTGGAAAACGCCTGTGCCATAGTCGCCGCGACCGGCGGGTCGACCAATGCCGGGTTACATCTGCCGGCGATCGCCCACGAGGTCGGTTTGGCCTTCACCCTCGACGATGTGGCCGAGGTCTTCGCGCGCACGCCGCACATTGCGGACCTCAAACCCGGTGGCCGGTTTGTCGCCAAGGACGTCTTCGAAATCGGCGGCGTTCAGGTCGTCATCAAGGCGCTGCTTGACGCCGGCCACCTACATGGCGAGTGCTTGACCGTAACCGGCGCCACCCTGGCGGATAATGTCGCCGCCGCCCCGGACCCGGACGGCAGCGTTGTGCGTTCCGTCCCGAACGCCATTTCCGCGACCGGCGGCGTTGTTGTTCTCAGGGGCAATTTGTGCCCCGACGGTGCGCTTCTAAAAGTCGCTGGCCTGAGCTCCTTGACCTTCGAAGGGCCTGCCCTGGTCTTCGAAAGTGAAGAGGACTGCATGCGTGTCGTCCAGGAGCGCAGTTACCAGCCCGGTTCGGTGATCGTGATCCGCAACGAAGGCCCGAAGGGTGGCCCCGGCATGCGCGAAATGCTCGGTGTGACGGCGCTGATCTACGGCCAGGGGATGGGCGAAAAGGTGGCCCTCCTGACCGACGGCCGTTTTTCCGGTGCCACCCGCGGCATGTGCATAGGCTACGCCTCGCCTGAAGCGGCAATGAATGGCGCTATCGGTTTGGTCAGAAACGGCGACCTTATCCGCATTGACGCCGCCGCCGCGACCATCGAGGTCGACTTGACCGAGGACGAATTAGCTAACCGTGCGGCACAAGGCATCAAACCGACCCGCGGACCTTTGGCTGGTGCGCTCGAGAAATATGCGGCCCTCGTCGGCCCGGCAAATCTTGGCGCGGTCACCCACAGTGGCAACCTCGTCTGGGAGAGGGATAAATAGCGATGGCGGAACAAAAACCAGCCCTCGGCTTTATCGGCACCGGGCTCATGGGCCGGCCGATGACCGAGCGGTTGCTCGCAGCCGGCTATAAGGTCACCGTATTTAATCGCACGGCCGCGAAGCTGGCACCGCTTCTCGAGCAAGGCGCGGTCGCGGCAGGGTCCCCGGCGGCTGCGACCGCCGGGTCTGAGATTGTTTTCGACTGCGTCACGGACACCGCCGCGCAAGAGGCGGTCGTGTTCGGCGCCGATGGTATTTGTGCCGGCGGTGCCGCGGACAAATTGCTCGTCGATTTGTCAAGCATCCGGCCGGATGCGACACGTGAGATGGCGGCACGCCTGCGCGCGGAGACTGGCATGGGCTGGATCGATGCGCCGGTCTCGGGCGGCGTTGTCGGCGCTGCGGCCGGCTCTCTGGCGATCATGTGTGGCGGCGCTGAGGCGGATGTCGAGCGGGTGCGCCCGGTAGTGATGAACTTATGTCAGCGCTTCACCCGCATGGGCGAGAACGGTGCCGGTCAGATGACCAAGCTCTGCAACCAAGTCATCACTGGTTGCACCATGGCCGTGGTTGCGGAGGCAGTAAACTTGGCCCAGCGCTCTGGTGTCGATGCGGCGAAGCTCACCGAGGCGCTGGCCGGCGGCTGGGCGGACTCGAAAATCCTGCAGACTTTTGTCCCGCGTATGACCGAGCGAGATTTCGAGCCGCCGCTAGGCGCCATCTACACGATCTTGAAGGACCTGGATTCGGCCACCAGCCTCGGCCGGGAAAACCAAGCGGCTCTACCCATGGCCGCAACTGCCGCTGAACTGATCCGTCTCTACGGCGGACGCGGTCACATGGATGACTGCGCCACCTCGTTCGTCCGCATTTACGACAAAAAACGTCTACCGGAGGACGAATAGAGTTACGCGGTGGCGTCGAGCAGATGCCCGGTCAGCTCTTGCGCCGTACGTAGCACCTGCAGATTGGCCTTGTAGGCGATCTCCGCCTGCTTGAGGTCAACAATATTGCTGACCAAGTCCACATTTGCGCGCCCGATCAGTCCATCCGCATTCGCGTCCGGATGTGACGGATTATATTCGTTCAGGAATGGTGGCGTGATCGGTTTCGCAGTTACCTTCGGTCCCCCGATACCGCTCGTCTGAACCGCCCGCGTTGGCGTAAATCCATTATAGGCGGTATCGTTGAGAGCACGGGTCGTGCCCACATTAGCGATATTGTCGGCGGCAATGGCCACGCGCACGGACGCCGCGCGCAGCCCCCCGACCACATTGTCGAATACCGAAAGCATGCCAGGATTATCGGATCGACTGAGTCAGGTTTCAATAAGTATTGTCAACGACTTAGCTTTCTTATCACCCAAATTCATCGCGAATTGTCGCGAAATCCGGTAAACCCGCATGCTAATCTGTCGGGACCTGAAGGAGTATGTTCTCAGTGGTCGACACCACGGCGCAAGCGACCCCGCCAAGGACCGAACGCCGCCGGCGACGACGGCGTGCTTTCCGGCGGCACATTTCCGTTCGCGGCCTCCGGTTGGCTACCGGCCTGGTGCTGATGTTTTTCGTCGTCACCCACTTCCTCAACCACGCACTTGGCCTGATCTCGTTGGAGGTGTTGGAGGCCGGCCGTCTGATATTCATTGCGGTGTGGCGAACCACGCCCGCGACAGTCGTCCTGATCGGCTCCATTCTGATCCACATGGCACTGGCACTGCAGGCCATCTACGTCCGGCGGCGCCTTCGCTTGTCGTTGGCGGACGCCTCACAGCTGGTTCTCGGCCTGCTCATCCCGCCGCTGCTGACGATTCACGTGCTTGGGACACGCGGAGCCTATCAGAGTTTCGGCGTCGATGACCGTTATGCGTATGTCCTTCTGCCCCTATGGGTCGACGCGGCTGACGGTGGCTTGCGCCAGTTGCTTGCGTCGACCGTGGTCTGGATCCATGGCTGCATTGGTCTTCATATGTGGCTGCGACTCAAGCCGTGGTACCGGCGGGCTATGCCGGCCGTCTATGCCCTCGCTCTGCTGTTGCCGGTATTCGGCATGTTGGGTTTCGTCAGTGCCGGGCGCGAGGTGGCGCTTCTTGATGCCGAGCCGGGTTGGCGCGACTCCCTGTCGGTGACCGTAGATGGCGCCACGCCTGCGGAGTACGATTTGATCTTTCAGCGCGAGCGCTTCGTCCTGGTCGGCCTGGCTGCTTTGCTGGTCGTGACTTTGCTGGCCCGTGCCACCCGAATCGGCGTGGAACGGCGGCGCGGTGTCGTGCGTCTGTTGTATCCCGACGGGCGGAAGGTGGAGGTCGCGCCGGGAACTTCGATCCTCGATGCCAGCAGGCTCAACGGCATCCCCCACGCCGCGGTTTGTGGCGGCCGGGGTCGTTGTTCCACATGCCGTGTCCGCATCAACAGCGGCCAGGAGACGCTACCGGAGCCAAGCCTTGAAGAACAGAAAGTGCTGTCCCGCATCAAGGCGGCGCCCAACGTCCGCTTGGCTTGCCAGACCCGGCCCTGTGAAGACCTGTCTTTGACACCGTTACTACCGCCGACCGCGGGCCCCAGCGCGAGTGCCGGCAGGTCCCGGGCGATGCAAGGGCAGGAACGCGAGATCGCGGTGCTGTTCGCCGACATCCGTGGTTTCACGACCCTGTCCGAGCAGAAGTTGCCCTACGACGTTGTCTTCATCCTCAATCGCTATTTTCGTTCCATGGGCGAGGCGGTCGAGCAATCCGGCGGCCGCATCGATAAATTCATCGGTGATGGCGTTATGGCGCTGTTTGGTGTCGAGACCTCATCTGACCGGGCTTGCCAGCAAGCAGTGCGTGCCGCGGCAGCCATGGCGCTCAAGCTCGAAGAACTAAACGAACTGCTGGCCGCCGATCTACCTTCGCCGCTGCGCATCGGCATCGGCATCCATGCCGGACCGGCCATTGTCGGCGAAATGGGATATGCCAGCGCCACAACGGTCACGGCGATCGGCGACACGGTCAACACCGCCAGCCGCCTCGAAGCTCTAACGAAGGAGCATCAGGTCCAGCTCATCATTTCTCATCGTGTGGTTGAGCTTGCCGGGCTCGAGTTTGACGACGACCAGGCGGTCGAACAAGCGGTGCGGGGCCGCAACGATACTTTGAGAATCCATCTCATCAAGGCCGCCAAAGAGTTGCGTGACGTCACCTTCGCGCGAGAGAAATCAGGGGTTCCCGCTTGATTTTGCTCTTTACCGATTTCGGTCCCGCCGGGCCCTATCTCGGTCAGATGCGCGCGGTCTTGGCTCAGCACGCGCCGGGCGTTCCGGTCATCGACATGCTCTGCGATGCCCCATCTTTCGATCCCCGTGCCAGCGCCTATCTGCTCGCCGCCTACGCCAAGAGCTACCCGCCGGACAGCACCTTCCTATGCGTCGTCGATCCGGGCGTCGGTGGCGCTCGCCCGGCGGCTGTTCTCACCGCCGATGGCCGGCGCTTCGTTGGCCCGGAAAACGGCCTACTCTCGCAAGTCTCCTCGCAGGCACGGCAGGCCGAGTGGTCGGAAATCGGCTGGCGACCTGCTAACGGCCTGAGTGCCACTTTCCATGGCCGCGATCTTTTCGCTCCCGTGGCCGCCTGGTTAGCGGCGGGACACCCCGGGCGGGCGGAGCTGAGATCCCGGCCATTGGCGAACATCTTGCGTCCGGCTTGGCCTGCTGACCTGCCACAGGTCTGTTATGTCGATCACTATGGCAATGCGGTGACTGGGCTCCGCGCCAAGACCGTGCCGGAACGATCTAAGTTGGTTGTCGGCGATCGCATCCTAAGCCGGGCTAACACATTCTCGGACCGCCCGCCCGGCGATGCATTTTGGTACGAGAATGCCAACGGCCTTGTCGAAATCGCCGTCACCCAGGGGCGCGCCGATACCAGCCTGGGCCTTACGGTCGGCTGTGGTGTCGAAAGCCGGCCATAGCTCGAAATTCCAAACGCTGATGCAAAAGTCGCGCCGGCTGAAGCGAAGCCTGGTCCTTAGAGAGACTTGATCAAACCGCCATCGACCGGCACCAGCGCGCCGGTGATATAACTTGCCTGCTCGCTGGCCAGGAAGGCCGCCGCGGCGCCGAACTCCTCGACCGTACCGTATCGGCCCAACGGTATCAGTTTCGCCGAAGCGGTCCGCACATCGTCGAATGACTTCCCCTCCCGCTCGGCGCGCGCGGTATCGAGCTGATGAGTACGGTCGGTGGTGATCCGGCCGGGCAGCAGCGTATTGACCGTAACGCCGTCCCCGGCCACCTCGAAGCTCAGGGTTTTCCCCCAGTTAGCCAGGGCGACGCGCAGGGTGTTTGAGATGCCCAACTCGGGGATAGGCTGCCGCACGCCCGACGAGGCGACCAAGATGATCCGCCCCCAACCCCGCTCGCGCATACCCGGCAACAGTCGTTCTGTAACCCGCATGAGGCTCAGCACCATCGCCCGAAATTGCGCCTCCCAGGTATCCTGCGAGACGGCACTGATCGGTCCTCCCGGCGGACCACCGGAGTTGTTGATGAGCACATCCACGCCGCCCAGGGTGTCCAACGCCGCCTGAGTCAGCCGATCGATCGCCTGCGTATCGCCAAGGTCGCAGGCCTGTCCATGCGCCTCTACGCCATGTTCTTCGGCAAGTTTGGCCGCGGCCGCCTCACAGGCGTCGCCGCTGCGGCTTGCCACCATCACCCGCGCCCCTTCTTGGGCCAAGGCATTCGCGATGCCAAAGCCGAGCCCCTTGCTGCCACCCAATACGAGGGCCCTTTTTCCGGCCAGTCCCAGGTCCATTTCCGCCTCCTACTCCGCGCTCGGCAAACCCATTTGCCGGAGCACAATTTGCGCCATTTCGGTGTCGGCGTTGCTTAGGTCACTGGCGACCGTCATGTGGTTTGCACCGCTGATTGGCCTGACGTCGCACGCGATACCGTTTCCGCGCACCGCCTCCGCATAGGTTTGGCTTTGCCGGGCAAATTCTTCCGACTCTTCCGCCCCATAAGCCAACACGAGCGGCAGTGGTCTGCGGGGCGGCGTATTTAGCGGGCTGTGCTTGCGCACATCGTCGAGTGTGAAGGCCAGGATATCTTGCATGTAGCTCAGCCGTATCGGTTCCAGATCGTAAAGACCACTGATCGCCACCGCGCCGGCGACCAAATGTGCCGTCTCACCCATCCCTTCGACGGGGTTAGGTGTCAGCATCGCGGCCACGATATGTCCGCCGGCGGAATGGCCGGAAATATAGATACGCTCCGGGTCGCCGCCATAATCGGCGATATTGTCATGCACCCAAATCAGCGCTGCCCGGCATTGGCGCAGCAGCTCGCTCATATCGACCGTCGGGATCAGCGCATAGTTGACGACCACGCAGACCGCCCCGGCCTCGACGAACGCCGGCACAACACAGTGGAAGTCCTCGCTATCCAATTGTCGCCAATAGCCGCCATGGTAGAACACCTGCACCGGCACTGGGCTATCGCCCTTGGTGGGGAATATATCCAGCCGCTCGGGTTCCGTCTCGCCGTAGGAGATATTGCTGATGTTATGCAACCTGCCTCGCACGGTCTCGCTGTCGCGTGTGAAGCCGGCAACCAGGTCCTCCGAATTGTCGATCCGGGTCCGATTGTCATACTGGGCGTCCAGCGCTGCGCGGTCATAACCGCGGTAGATCGCGTCCCCCATTATCCCTCCGCCTTACGGATAACGGCAGCGATCGGCCGTTGCCCTGATAAATGACCGCTCCCCTGCGACCAGATTGAAACGATACTCGCTGTCGCCTGCCACCACCGAATGTTGCAGGGGCAATACGCCCTCTGCCACTGACCGGGCCCCATCGATATAGGTAAACACCGCCTTGATCGGCGCCGCCGGGTCGAACCAACCGAGTGGTTTCCCGTCGCTGTCCTTGGCGGCGACACCGGTTGCCGTAACCGTAACGGTGCTATTCGCGAAACTTACGGTGTCGTTTGACCCGGTACGGAACTCCGTATTCGCGACGAAACGTCGAGTATTCGGTTCCAGGTCGCACTCCCGGACATTACCAACCGCGCCGATCACAAATTTGATCCGCTCCGCCGCGACGCCGGCCTCCTGACGGGCGCGGATAAGGTCCAGCAGCGCTTGTTGCTGTTCGTCGGGCGTGTCCCGCTCATAGGCTTCGGCCAGTTGTCTGCCGCGCTCGCGCTCTCCGGCAAGCTCGGTATTGAGCCCGAGCAAGTCGTCGCGCAGCGTTTCGTTCTGCTCGCTCAGTTCGCCGACCTTGCGCTCTAGCAGCGTGACCTCTTGTCGGGCCAACGTCGTGCCGATGTCATAGGACCACGCACCGGCGGCCCCTATCGCACCAACCAGCACCGCCAACCCCAACAGCCGCCAAACAACCCGCCGTCGCCGTCTCGAGCGGCCTCGTTCTTCCCAAGATCCAAGTGTCATTGCATCGCCCGCTTCGCTGTGCGGTCACCAAGGTCATGACGAATCAGAATGTGGTAGGTGCCGCGCGAATCGCCAGCCCCGGAAGCTAGCCGGTCAGCGCCCTGAAAACAATCCAGCTCATCGACACGCCGATAATCGCGAACAGGATGGCGATTCCCCGCTCCATCAGCCGCGGTGGGATGGTCCCTTGCAAACGCGGTCCAATTTGGCCACCGATGATGACCCCGGGAATCGTATAGGCCACCAGGTTCCACGGCACCGCCGAGACTCCGCCTTCGGCGACCAGCGCCGAGATTTGCGCGAAGGACGCCGACGCCACGACCACGATGACCACCATGACCGAGGTCGCCGCGGCGACCGGCACCGGCACTCTACAACGCTTCACCAGCTGCGGCATCACCACTTCGCCGATGCCCACCGAAAGCATCCCCGTCAGGAAGGCGCCGAGACCGGTCGCGACCGCCCCGCCGCCTTGGCGCGGTATCTTGTAGGTATAAACCTGCCCGTTCCGCGCCTTGATGCTGCGCGTTGGCCGTGCGTCGGCAGCCCCGACAGACAGATTGCTCGACACTTGAGGCGCGTCGGCGACCGGGGCATGGTGCCGAAAAAGAATAACCGCCAGCACCAGCATCAGCGCTGCATAGGCACCCTTGAGGACTTCCGGATTGACGAATTGTGCTGACAGCGCCCCGGCCACCGCGATTGGCACGCCAACCGCGATGAATTGGACGGCGCCCCGGAAGTCGATCAGTCGCTTGCGAAAATAGCCGACGAAACCTGAAGAGAAGCCGAACGTTTCCGTCAGCAGCGCCACCCCGATGGCGGCGACCGGACTGGCCAGGAGATATTCCGGCCCGAGAAGGGGGAAGATGATCAGGAAAATCGGCGTAAACAGGGCCGCCCCACCGATACCGCTCAACATGGCCGTCGTCGCGACCATCATCGAGACCGGCAGCATAAACCAGTAAATTGTCCAATCCATCAGGGGTTTGCCCAAATTCTGTACACCGACCTGCCAACCTAGCCGCGCCGTTCCCCGGCCGCAAAACGCAATCCCGTGAGCTATGCGGCCTGATTGCGCCGCTGCCGCGGCCTGTTTAGTCTCTGGCGGTAAGGACAGAACGGGGTACGGCTTATGGCCAACCAAAAAGTAATCATTTCGGTGGCGATTACTGGCGGCATTCACACGCCCACTATGTCGGACTATTTGCCGATTACCCCCGATGAGATCGCCGCGGAGAGCATCGCCGCGGTCGAGGCCGGCGCCGCCATCGTCCATTTGCACGCCCGCGACCCGCAAACCGGCAAGCCGACCCCTGATCCCTCGGTTTTCATGGACTTCCTGCCGCGCATCAAGCAGGCGACCGACGCGGTGATCAACATCACGACAGGCGGCGGTCTCGGCATGACGCTGGAGGAACGTTTGGCCGCGGCCTTGCACGCCAAACCGGAAATGGCATCCCTCAATATGGGATCGATGAATTTCGGCCTATTTCCTGCCGCCGACAAATACGACAACTGGAAATTCGATTGGGAGCAACCCTATCTCAAGGGCACCGACGATTTCATTTTCCGCAATACCTTCAAGGATATTGAGACCGTCTTGAAGACTCTTGGACAAGAGCACGGCACCAAATTCGAGCATGAATGTTACGACATCGGCCACCTCTACAACACCGCCCATTTCCTCGATCGCGGTCTGATTGAACCGCCGATCTTCATCCAGAGCATCTTCGGCATTCTCGGCGGCATCGGCGCCGAGCATGACAATCTGCTGTTCATGCGCCGCACCGCCGACCGGCTGTTCGGTGACGATTATGTCTGGTCCGTACTGGCCGCCGGCCGCCATCAGCTCGCCTTCACCACGCACGCGGCGATGCTCGGCGGCAACGTCCGCGTCGGCCTTGAAGACAGCCTCTATATCGGCAAGGGCCAACTCGCCAAGAGCAACGCGGAGCAGGTCACGAAAATCCGTGGGATCTGCGCCGACCTGTCCCTCGAGATTGCGACGCCGGACGAGGCTCGACGAGCGCTGGCCCTCAAGGGCGGCGATCGGGTCGGGTTTTAGTCTTGACCGACGCCGCGGTCGTCGCGACCGCCCGCACCCCGATCGGCAAGGCCTTCCGAGGTGCCTTCAACAATACCGGCGGCACGGCGCTGACCGGTCATGCCATCGCGGAAGCGGTTCGCCGCGCCGCCATTGACCCGGCTGAGATCGAGGACGTCTTGTTTGGCTGCGGTTATCCGGAGGGCAACACCGGTCAGAATGTCGCCCGCCACGGCGCCCTTCGGGCGGGCATCCCCGCCAGCGCCGCCGCCGCTACGGTCAACCGTTTCTGCGCATCCGGGTTGCAGACCATTGCCATGGCCGCCCAGCGGGTCATCGTCGATCATGTACCGGTTGCCGTCGCCGGCGGCGTCGAGATGATCAGCCAACTGCAACAGGACCATCAGACGGTCAGGCGCATGGACGATCCATATCTGATCCGGCATAAGCCACAGGTCTTCATGCCCATGCTTGAGACCGCCGAGGTTGTCGCCACACGTTACGCCGTCTCCCGCGACGCGCAGGATGCCTACGCCTTGTCCAGTCAGCGGCGCACGGCAGCAGCGCAAGAGGCCGGCCGCTTTGACGCCGAAATTGTTCCGCTGCCGACGGTCAAACTGGTACAGGATCGTGACGCCGGCACCGTCCACGAGGAACCTGTCACTCTCACCAAGGACGAGGGCAACCGGCCGGGTACAACTGCCGCCGCACTGGCCGCACTCAATCCGGTGATCGGCGGCGGCTCGGTAACCCCCGGGAATGCCAGCCAGCTCTCCGATGGCGCCTCTGCCTGTGTTGTCATGGACGCCAGGCTGGCTGAGCGCCGTGGCCAGCAGCCGCTGGGTATCTTTCGCGGCTTCGCCGTCGCCGGCTGCGAGCCCGACGAAATGGGCATAGGGCCTGTCTTCGCGGTGCCGCGCCTGCTGCAGCGCACCGGCTTAAAGGTCGCGGATATCGACCTGTGGGAGCTGAACGAGGCGTTCGCCGTCCAGGCGCTCTATTGCCGCGACCGTCTTGGCATCGATCCCGACAAATTCAACGTCAATGGTGGTGCCATTAGCATCGGCCATCCCTATGGCATGAGCGGCGCCCGCATGACCGGCCATGCTTTGCTTGAAGGCAAGCGCCGCGGCGCCCGCCTGGTCATCGTCGCAATGTGCGTCGGTGGCGGCATGGGCGCGGCCGGGCTGTTCGAGGTTGCATAGTGCCGCCGCCGATGTTCGCTGATCGCACCGACGCAGGACGCAAGCTGGCCGAGCGGCTTAAGCGTCAACGTGGTCAGCATGCTGTCGTCCTCGCATTACCGCGCGGCGGGGTACCGGTGGCTTTTGAGATCGCGCAGGCCCTAAACGCGCCCTTGGACTTGCTTTTTGCCGCCAAGATTGGCGCGCCGGATCAACCTGAACTGGCCGTGGGTGCCATAGCTGACGGCGCGCAACCACAGCGCGTTCTGAACGACGAGATCGTCGAGGCACTGAACATTTCCGCGGAATATCTTGCCGCCCAAGCCGATCGGAAACTGGCCGAGATCGCCCGCCGGCGGCGGCGTTATCTCGGCGACCGCCCCCGCGTCGATCTGACCGGCCGCACCGTGATCCTGGTCGACGATGGTATCGCCACCGGCGCCACAGTTCGCGCCGCCCTTCGTGCCGCTCGCCGCTCGGCGCCGCGCCGGCTGTTGCTCGCCGTTCCGGTAGCGTCACCGCAAGCGCTGCGGTCCCTCGCTGCGGAAGTCGACAAAATAGTCTGCCTCGAGCCACTCAGCGATCTTGCAGCGACCAGCATGGCCTATCGGGAATTTCCCCAGGTCTCGGATTCCGAGGTCATATCGCTGATGCAGCGGGCGCCGACGGCCTGATTACGCCTCGGCCTCGGAAGCCGGATAATTGAGTTCAATGGTGACGCCATTCGGGTCCCTGATGAACAACTGCTTGAGGCCCTGGTCCGGCACCGTTCGCCGCCTTGCCTCGATGCCAAGGCTGTCCAGACGGTTGATCATCTCGGCGAGGCCGGTGGCCCTGAAAGCAATGTGGTCGATAGACCCCGTTCCCGAGGCTGCAGCGCTCTCACCCAGATAGCGTCGCTGCCCCGGATTCTTGCCTGCCTGCGCGACATGAACGCAGGCCTGGTCGCCAAGATAGAGCCAATGGCCGGCGAAATCGAAGGGCGGCCGCTCGCCATCGATCATCCCGAGCACATCGACGTAGAATTTGCGCGTCGCGTCCAGGTCTTTGGCCAGCACCAGGTAATGTTCGATGTGATGCAGGGGCATCCGCTGCTCCGAGTGAAGATGGCTTCTGCCCGTGCCAGCGGGCAGAAGCCATTCTGACTAGGGGGCGGTATAGGCCGTTTTAACTGTCGTGTAGAACTCCGCCGCATACCGGCCTTGCTCGCGACTACCGTAGCTCGACCCCTTTGTGCCGCCGAACGGCACATGATAATCGACACCGGCGGTCGGCAGATTGACCATCACCATGCCAGCCTCGGCATTCGCTTTGTAATGGCTGGCGTGCTTTAGCGACGTTGTGCAGATACCCGATGACAACCCGAACTCGGTGTCGTTCGCGACGGCCAGGGCTTCGTCATAGTCCTTCACCCGGATGACACTGGCCACCGGGCCGAAGATCTCCTCGCGGCTGATCCGCATACTGTTATTCGCTTCCGTGAACAGGGCGGGGGCCATGTAAAACCCATCCTTGTCACGGCTCAACCGCTCGCCGCCCCAGGCCAACTTCGCGCCCTCGCTCTTACCGATTTCGAGATACTCCAGGTTCTTGTCCAATTGATCGCCATCGACAACAGGCCCGATCTGCGTGCCCGCCGCCAGCGCGTCGTCCACCTTGAGCGACTGCAGGCTGCTCAACACGGCATCGACAAAGCGGTCGTGAATACCCGCGGTAACGATCAGGCGAGAGGACGCCGTGCAGCGCTGCCCGGTCGAGAAAAAGGCGCCCTGCACGGCACAATTCACGGCCACGTCCAGGTTCGCATCGTCCAGCACCACCAGCGGGTTTTTGCCGCCCATCTCCAACTGCACCTTGGCCAGCCGCGCCGCGCAGTGGGCCGCGACCTGCCGTCCCGTATCCACCGAACCGGTAAAGCTGATTCCCGCGACGTCGGTGTGATCCAGCAGCGTGTTGCCGACCACGCCGCCGCTTCCCATGACCAAATTGAACACGCCGTCCGGCACGCCCGCCTTGGCCAAGATATCGGCTATGGCCCAGGCACAGCCTGGCGCCAGACTAGCCGGCTTGAAGACCACCGTGTTGCCATAGGCCAGCGCGGGCGCGATTTTCCAGGCCGGAATGGCGATCGGGAAATTCCAGGGCGTAATAATGCCCACGACGCCAAGTGGCTCTCGTGTGATCTCCACGTCGACGCCCGGCCGTACCGAAGCGATTTTCTCACCCGCGATACGCAGCGCTTCGCCAGCGAAGAATTTGAACACCGCACCGGCGCGCATGGCCTCGCCAATACCCTCGGGCAGGGTTTTGCCTTCCTCACGCGAGAGCAGATTGCCCAGTTCGTCCTTGCGGGCCAGGATCTCGGTCCCGACGGCGTCGAGTAGGTCGAAGCGCTGCTGCGGTGTCGATCCGCCCCAGGCCGGCGCGGCGGCCTTCGCAGCGGCGATTGCCGCCTCAACCGTGGCGCTATCTGCCTGCGCATACTGCCCGACGATATCCGAGATATCCGATGGGTTGATATTCTCCTTGGCCTGGCTGGCATCCTGCCACCCACCGGCCACGAGGTTCTTGTGCACGGTCATCGCTCTAAACTTCCTTTCGTCCTAAAGGGCTCTAACGCGCACCGGCTCGGCCGCGTGTTTGCTTAGCGTATTGCGCAACGGTCGCCCAAAGGCCTCGGCCTCGATTTCGAAGATATCGCCCGGTTGCACCGTCACGCCATCCGAGAAACTCAGGGTTGCCGTGCCGAAAAAGTGAATATGCACGTCGCCCGGTCGCCGGAACATCGCATATTTGAAGTGATGATGCTCCAGATTAGCGATGCTATGCGACATATTGCTCTCGCCGCTCAAGAAGCCATGCTCCCAAATAGTCTCGTCGCCGCGGCGAATGCGCGAGGTGCCTTGCACGCCGTCCGGGAGCGGCCCGAGCAGCATCTCCGGACCCAGCGCGCAGGACCGCAGCTTCGAGTGCGCCAGGTAGAGATAGTTTTGTCGTTCCATCACATGGTCGGAAAACTCGTTGCCGATTGCAAACCCCAACCGGCAGGGGGTGCCATCGTCGCCCACGACGTAGAGGCCGGCGACTTCCGGCTCCTCTCCGCCATCCAGGGCGAATGCCGGCATGGCCAACCCGGCGCCCGGCGACGCCACGCAGCTACCATCCCCCTTGTAAAACCACTCCGGCTGCACCCCGACGCCGGCGCCGTCCGGCTTGCCCGCTTCCAGACCCATCTGGAACATCTTCATGGAATCTGTCAGGTCGTCTGTGCTGGCCAACTTGGTATGCATCTTATCGCGAGCATCGGCGCTGCCCAAATGGGTCAAGCCAGTGCCGGTGACGAAACAATGCGCCGGATCCTCCGGATGGTCGAGCGGCGGCAGCAGCCTTTCTTCAGCCTCCAGAGCGTCGTAGGAGACCACCTCATCCGTGACGCGCGTGTCCACTAGCGCCGCCAGCGGCGTGTCGCCCCGGGCGGCTTCAAGTCCCAGGGAATAAGTGCTGGCGCAGTCGCGAAGACACCGCAGCCGGCTGCCATCGACAAGGGCCACCGCCCGCCTACCGCTTTCATCAAGAAATTGTACTAGGCGCACTACCACCTCCATCGACTGCCAATGCCATATCCCGGCTGGGGATTAGTATGATGATTACTGGCGCGTGCGAGCCCTCAGGTCAACGGCTGTAGCACATGGTCGCGGAATCCCTGGCGTTCGCTCAGGCGGTCGTACCAAGTTGCGAGGTTGGTCAAATCGGGGCGCTCGATCGGCAATGTGTACCAGCGGTTAGCGGTCACGCCGAGCACGATATCGGCCATCATCAGGGTATCGCCGGTAACGAAATCCTTGTCGGCGAGATGCGCATCGAGGATACCGGCAAAAGCGCCGGTTTGATCCACCGACGCCTGGATTGCCACTTGGTCGCGCTGCTCCGGCGCCGTACGCACCAGTCCCCAGAACGCTGGAATCAGTGACTGCCAGAGGTTGGTGGCCTGCCAGTCCATCCAGCGGTCTGCATCGGCTCGGGCTTGCGGGTCGCTTGGGCACAGGGTACCGAGCCCATGTTTGGCCGCCAGATAGCGTACGATCGCATTGGACTCCCACAAGACGAAACCGTTGTCCTCGATCGTCGGAACCCGACCGTTGGGGTTGAGGGCCTTATAGGCCGGCTGGTCGACGACGCCAAACTGCATGCCCGCATCGATACGCTCGAAATCAAGCCCCAGCTCCGCACAGCACCACAGGACTTTCTGCACGTTGATCGAGTTGGCCCGTCCCCAGATCTTTAGCATCACTTTTCCTCCCAAGGTATTGTGGTTCTAACACGGCGGCTAGATAGTCCATATTGAGCGGTGGTCTATCATCGGCAAGAGTGAGCGGGTCATGAGCACGCCGCAACCTTCCTTTCGGCCGGCGGCCGTGGACGATGTGGCGGCGCTGACCGCGCTAAAGCGCCGCGCCTATGAAGGCTATATCGCGCTGACCGGCGTCGCGCCGATGCCCTTCGACGCCGACTATGGCCGCCTCGTCGCCGAGGCGATCGTCTGGCTGTTGGCCGGCCCCGACGGCGCTCCGATCGGCGCCTTGGTACTGCAGCCCGCCAGCGACCATTTGTTGATCTATAGCGTCGCGGTCGATCCTGCCGAACAGGGGAAAGGGCACGGCCGCCGGTTGATGAATTTGGCCGAGGACGAGGCGAGACGACTGGGGCTGGATGAGATTCGATTATACACCAACGAGCGGTTCACCCGGAACCGCGCGATGTACCGGCGGTTGGGCTATGAGCAAACGCGGGTCGAACAACTCGCCGACCGCCGTGTCGTCCATATGACAAAAAGGCTCGCCTAGCCTCACGAGGCGTCGTGAAATATCACGCCCAGGCAGAAGCGCTGACCCGATCTGATTGTGCTGACCCCGTGACGCATGGTGGCGCGATAGTAACCACGGGCACTCTGCACGGGGCGGTAGTTGACCGCGAATATGATCGCCTCGCCCAGGCCCAGCGGCACCACTTCACCACGGGACTGCTGGCGCGGCCGTTGCTCCACCAGCAGAAACTCGCCGCCGGTGAAATCTTCTGTCGGTCGAGAAAGCAAGACCGCCATCTGCAACGGAAAGAACAATTCGCCATAAAGATCCTGATGCAGCCGATTATAGTCCCCGGCCTCATACTTCAGCAGCAGTGGGGTTGGCCGTTCCTGTCCGGCGGCGTGGCAATCCGCTAGGAACCCATCCAGCGTCTCCGGATATTCCGTAGTGTGCCGCAGCTTGCCGGTCCAGCGGTTGGCGACTGCCGCGAGCGGCGGGTACGCCACCCGCCGCAGCGCAGCGACCAGCGCCGGCAAAGGTTGGCTGAAATACTGATACTCGCCGGATCCGAAACCGTGGCGTGCCATGACGACCCGGCTACGAAAGCGCTCTGGCTGACCATACGATGCACGCAGGCTCTGGCACTCGCGCGCGGTCAGGATTGCACCGGTGGTGGCGTAGCCGCGTGCATCCAAATCGCCGTTGATGCGCGCCCAATCCAAGTCCGCAACCCGCTTGCCGACACTCTGATCGTGCCTGGTCATTCTGTCATGCTGGCAGGATTGGCGACCGCGACAACCCGAATCTTGCGGAGTTTGCTAGAGGATCAATACCGCGCGAAAATCATTGACGTTGGTCAACGTCGGACCGGTGACCACCAGGTCATCCAGCGCCGCGAACAGGCTATAGGCGTCATTACCAGCCAGGACCGCCGCGGGATCGACGCCCTTCTCGCGCGCACGGACCAGCGTATCCGGCATGACCAGCACACCGGCATTGTCCTCGCTGCCATCGATACCGTCGGTATCGGCCGCCAGGGCATAAATCCGCTCATTTGCGTCCAAGGCCAGCGCCAGGCCCAGGGCGAACTCGGCATTGCGACCGCCGCGTCCCTTGCCCCGCACTGTTACCGTGGTCTCTCCGCCCGACAGCAATACGACCGGTGCAGCCGCGGGCAGGCCATGCTGCAAACAGGACCTGGCGATCCCGGCATGCACCGTACCGACCTCCCGGGCCTCGCCCTCGATCGCGTCGCCTAGGATCAGGGCTCCCACGCCGGCGGCCTTTGCGGCCTCGGCGGCCGCCAGCAGCGAGGCTTTTGGGGCTGCCACTATGTGCGTGACGCTGTTGGCCAGGCGCCGATCATCAGGCTTCGGGCTCTCTGACTCCGCGGCCTCGAGGTGGGCGCGCACCGAGGCCGGCGGCGTGATGGCATAACGCGCCAGAATACCCCGCGCATCGGCCAAGCTGCTCGGGTCGCCCACAGTCGGCCCCGACGCGATGACCGCTGGGTCGTCGCCTGGCACGTCGGAGATCAGCAGGGTCACGACCTGTGCCGGAAATGCCGCCGCGGCAAGCCGACCGCCCTTGATCGCCGACAAATGTTTCCGCACGCAGTTCATCTCGCCGATCACCGCGCCTGAATGCAGCAGCGCTCGGTTCACCGCTTGTTTATCTTCAAGAGATACGCCCGCCGGCGGCAAGGTAAGCAAGGCGGAGCCGCCGCCGGAGATCAGGCAGAGCAGCAAATCGTCCGGCCCCAGCCCCTGTGCCAAATCCATGATGCGGGCGGCCGCGGCGAGGCCCGCATCGTCGGGCACCGGATGGGCGGCCTCGACGATCTCGATACGGTCGCAGGGCACGCCATGGCCGTAGCGTGTGACCACCAAGCCGCTCAGCTCGCCCGGCCAGTTTCTTTCCACCGCGCGCGCCATTGCGGCGGAAGCTTTGCCGGCTCCCACGACGATCAAGCGTCCTCGTGGCGCGGCCATGAGATAGCGCCGTACGCAGTGGGCTGGGTCGGCCGCCGCCACCGCCGCGGCGAAGAGCCCTTCTAGGAACCGCCGCGGCTCGGCGCTGGCGCTGCTCACCGCGCCAGCGTCCGCCAGCACTTGACAAAGGCGGCCGCCTTGCTGGCCACGTCGTCAGCGGTTGCGCCTGGCGCGTACAGCGCCGACCCGAGACCGAAACCATTGGCACCGGCCCTTTGATAGTCGGCCATCCGCTCCGGCGTGATGCCACCGACCGGCAGCACCGGGATCTCGGCCGGCAGGACCGCCCGCATCGCCTTCAGGACACTCGGTGGGCTTGCTTCCGCGGGAAACAGTTTTAGGGCGTCCGCCCCTGCCGCCACCGCCGCGAACGCCTCGGTCGGCGTTGCGAAACCCGGTACCGCGATCAAATTGCCGGCCTTGGCGGCCGCGATAACGGTGGTATCGGCGTGTGGCATTACGATCAGCCGGCCGCCGGCCTTCTTCACGTCACCCACGAGTTGCGGCGTCGTCACCGTTCCCGCGCCAACCAGCGCATGCTCGCCGAAGGCCTCGGAGAGCGCCGCGATGCTCTCCAAGGGCCGCGGCGAGTTGAGCGGGACCTCTATGATCGAAAAACCGGCATCAACCAGCACTTGGCCGATGGCCGTCACTTCCTCCGGCGCCACCCCGCGCAAGATTGCCACTAGGGGCAGCCGCGCCAGGGCTTCTTCCAAGCCAATTGCCATCAGGACCCCACTTCGGTTAGGCCGGCCCGCTTGGCGATCCGCCATAACCCTTTGACGACGGCCTCGCCGCCGTCAACCGTCGTCACGCGGTAACCATTGCCCCGCAGCGCCTTGGTATAGGCACTGCTGATACTGGCTGCGCCGACCAGTGTCACCTCGCCGAATTCGCCGAATAGGCTGCGCAGACCAGCAATCTCATGCCCGACCAGCAGGCCGGACAGATAGGACTGCAGCGCCGATGGGTTCTCCACGCCGAACAACCCTTGAGCCCGCACGCCGAACAAGTGATGCAACAACCCGCCATCATCCTTTGCCCGCGCGACACCGCGCGCAAAGGCGGCATCGTCTCGCTCGGTCGATTCCGTCATCAAGCGGCCGAGAATGCTGTGTTCGCAAAGCAGCGCGAAGACTTCACCACTCATCGCGGTGGCAAATCGCGAGATTTGGTCGCCTTCGACCACGGCCCATTTCGCATGGGTGCCCGGCAGGCAAACCACCCGTCGCTCGGGGCCGGTGTCGAGACCCACGAGCTGGGTCTCCTCGCCGCGGATCACATCATGCACCCCGCCGGCGTCGCGATAGCTCAGGCCGGGCACGATCATCACCGGTCGCCCGAAATCTCCGGGTACCACATGCAGGGCAACCGCAAGATCCGCCAGTCCGGCGGGGCAGGGGGCATAAGGCGCCTCCGCCCAGCCCTGCCGGCTACCGATCATGCCTGCCATCAGCACCGGCGCCGTCGGCGCCGCTGCGAGCCAAGGCGCCAATTTCTCGTTGAAAACAGCCGCGAAATTACCGTCGGACACCTTGAGGATGCCTTGCTCGGTTTCCAGCCGGGCGACCACGATCCCGGCCTGATCCAACAGATAGGCCCGAAGGTTGCTGGTGCCCCAATCGACGGCGATCAGGGCGGCATTGTTGGTATGATCTGTCATGGGCTTTGCCGCGCGGGTATACTTTTTTGGCGCGTTCCGAGCAAGCCAAGGCGACCCAGTTATTCTAGACTATCCAAATGGCAACGGCTCAAAATCAGGCGGCAGCCGAGCAGCTTAGCGCTGGCCGCCTGCACCGCACCCCCAATTCGCTGCTGCCGGACGAGGTGCGGCCAGCCGATCTAGCGGCGGCATATGCCGTCCAGGACGCGCTCCACGAGATATACCTTGCCAGCGGCCACGGGCCGCTGGCCGGCTACAAGATCGGCTGCACCACGCCGGTCATGCAATCTTATCTTGGCATCGATCATCCGTGCGCCGGTGGCCTCTTGGCACCGACCTGCCACCGCCTGCTGGGCAACCTTGCCATGAGCGATTATTGCCGGCCGGGTGTCGAGTGTGAGATTGCCGTCCAACTCGGCGCCGACCTGCCGCGAGGCGCCGAGCCTTACGATCTCAAGACCGTGGCGCCGGCCGTCGCCGCGATTGCCGCGGCAATCGAGATCGTCGACGACCGTTATCAGGACTACCGATGCTTCGACACGCCAACTCTGATCGCCGACGATTTTTTCGGCGCCGGCTGCGTACTCGGTCCCCTGCGTCAGGATTGGCAGGACCTCGATCTGTCGCTTCTCTCCGGCAGCATGGCGATCAACGGTGCGTCGGTTGGCACCGGATCGGGCGCCGATATCATGGGCCACCCCTTCGCCGCGCTCGCCTGGCTCGCCAATCATGCTGCCGCCCGCGGCAAGCCCTTGCGAACCGGCATGGTCATCCTGCTGGGCAGTATCGTTCAAACCAATTGGGTTGCCCCCGGCGACGTCGTCGACATCACGATCGACGAATTGGGAACCGCCCAGGCGCGGTTCACCTAGCAACCGAGCAAGTTCTTGGAAACGATTCCCACGGCTCGACATTTTACCGCCGAGGAATGGGGCGGCTTGGGCGACGTGATCCCCATGCCGCTGTCCGAGCCGGAGCTGCACGACCTGATGGGGCGTGGCGAAAGCACGTCACTCTTCGAAGCCAGCCAGATCTATTGGCCGCTGGCGCAACTTCTCCAGGCCTCTGTCCTGGCCGGCAATTTCACCGGTCCCTACATCATCGGCCTCGCCGGCAGCGTCGCCGTCGGTAAGAGCACGACCGCCCGTATCCTTAGGAGCTTGTTGGCGCGTTGGCCCAGCGATCGAGACGTGGCGTTGGTCCCAACCGACGGTTTTCTTCTCCCCAATCGGATCCTCGAGGAACGCGATCTCATGGCGCGAAAAGGATTCCCCGAGAGCTATGACATCAAATCGCTGCTCGAATTCATGCGCGACGTCAAATCGGGGGTCGAGTTGGTTAAAGCCCCAATCTATTCGCACCACGCCTACGACGTGGTTCCAAATGCTTATACCGAGATAGGGCGGCCGGCGATCTTGATCCTCGAAGGGCTTAACGTTCTTCAATCCGCCGAGGCCAAAAAGTCTGGAGACTCCCGGACCTTCGTTTCCGATTTCTTCGATTTTTCGATCTATCTCGATGCCGCGGAAACCGACTTGCGGCGCTGGTATATCGAACGTTTCTTGGATCTGCGCACCACCGCCTTTCAGGACCCCACGGCCCATTTCCATCGCTATGCTGGCCTCAGCGAGGCTGAAGCGATCGAAACGGCTGGCCGAATTTGGGCCACGACCAACCTGGCGAACCTGCGTCAGAATATCTATCCGACCCGTGCCCGTGCCCGCCTGATCCTCCGTAAAAGCAGCACTCACGCGATCGATCGGGTCTGGCTCCGAAAACCGTAGACCGTTAGCCCGCATTTGGCATTCCTCAGCGGCTTGACACGATCCCGCTTTTTGCCGCGCGGGCCACGGTGTATTGGTCAGATCTGTAGCAAGACTGTCTGAGTTAGGGATCAAGCGATGGCGACCGCCGCGGAAATCTATGCGAAGGCGATTGTTTGGGACGAGCACGCCGGTTTTGAGTGTCGCCCTGACACCGACCTGAAGCAGCTACGCGACTGGCACCAGGCAGGCGTCACCTATCTTTCCGTCAATGCCGGTTATGACGTGCGGCCATGGGAGAATACGGTCAAGACGTTAGCGTCCTTCCGCCAACAAGTGGCTGCGGCTGAAGAGATCGTCCTCGTGTCCAATATCGACGACATATACGCCGCAAAACGGACCGGTAAGCTCGCCATCACGTTCGACATCGAGGGCATGGAGTCCCTGGACGGCGATACCGATATGGTCGCCGTGTATTATGACCTGGGCGTTCGCCATATGCTGTTCGCCTATAATCGCAACAACCGCGCCGGCGGCGGCTGTCATGACGAAGATATCGGCTTGACCGACTTCGGCCGCCAAGTCATCGCCGAGATGAACTATGTCGGTATGGTCGTCGATTGCAGCCACAGTGCCTACCGCACCACCATGGAAGCGATGGAGGTTTCGACCCAGCCGGTGATTTTCTCCCACTCCAATCCCCGGGCTCTTGTCGACCACCCCCGCAACATCGCCGATGATCAGATCAAAGCCTGCGCCGCGACCGGCGGCGTGGTCGGCATCAATGGCGTGAGCCTCTTCATGGCCGACGACGGCGTCAGGCCGGAGCGCTTTGCCGATCATGTGATCTACGTCGCGGGGTTGGTTGGCGCTGAGCATGTCGGCATGGGTCTCGATTATGTCCGTAGCGATACGGAGTACGCTGAGCTCTTCTCGCGAAACACCGATTACTGGCCCTCAGGCTATGGTTATGAGAATCCCATCGCCTTTATGGCGCCGGATACCTTGCCCCAAATCACGGAATTGCTGCTTTCGCGTGGCTTATCGGAAGCGGAAGTCAGGGGTGTACTCGGTGAAAACTTGCTTTCAGTGGCCCGCCGCGTCTGGAAGTAGCGGACAAGCTCCCAGCGTCAAACCTCCGTGATAACGCAAGCTTTGGCGTTGCAAACCCGTGGAGTCCAACCAGGTCAGGCTAGAGCTACAAGGGACGCTTCCATGCCACGCACCACCGTCGCCGCAGCATTCATAGTATCCGCGGTCCTCGCATCTTCCGCCGATGCCGCCCAGTTTGAGACGCTGACCCTTTCCGACGCCACTGAGCTGACTTACGCCATCGCCCTACCGGAAGGCTATGACCCATCCAAGGCCTACCCGGTTTTGTTGGCACTGCCACCAGGACCCCAGACCAAGGCCATGGTCGATGCTGGGCTCGGTAGTTATTGGGAGGCCGAAGGCAGCATCCGCGGCTACATCGTCGTCAGTCCCGCGGCTCCGAACGGCGAACTGTTCTTTCAGGGCAGCGAGAAATATCTCCCAGAACTCATGGCGAGTATCGCGCAAACATATCGCGTTGACGGTGACCGATTTGACTTGGCTGGCGTGAGTAATGGTGGGCTGAGTGCGTTTAAGGTGGCCGTCGCACATCCGGAGAAATTTCGTTCCCTGACCGTGGTCCCTGGTTTCCCGCCATCTCGCGAGGTCTTCGCCCAACTCGCTCGCATTGCTGATATCAAGGTCAATATGTTCGTCGGCGAGCAGGACAATGGCTGGGTCGAACCAATGAACCTAACCGCAGAGGAACTCCGCCGCGCCGGCAATGAGGTATATTTGGAGATCATCCCGAACAACGGCCATTTCGTTACCAGCCTGAGTGGGTCGGGAGCCGCCCGGATATTCGACCAAATCGAACGCTAGACAGCGCCGACCAGCAGAACGGCGGACGCGACGAGCAGACCGCCCATACCCCAATCGAACCAACGTCGTGTTACGGGTCGCTCCAGCAGTCCAGCAAGCGCCGATCCGGCCATTGCCCATAAGATGAGACACGGGATGGTCACGACAATTAGGATCGTGGCCACCGCGCCGAGCGACCCGAGACTGCTGACCGTCGCGGCTGTTGCCGTTCCGATCATCACCCAGCTCTTCGGGTTCAAGAACTGAAAGGCTGCCAAGCCTAACATTGTGTTCGGAAGCCTCGGCGGATTGGGTTCATTCGCACTTCTCTTGGATCCCCAGATGATGCGGACCCCAAGCCAAGCGAGATAAAGACCGCCGGCAATGGCCAGTAAACGCCGTAGACCCGGCGCGTTCCCAAGCGCCGCGCCGGTGCCCATCCAGACCAGGAGCAACAAGCCGAGAGAACCCAACACCACCCCGGCGATGGCCGGTACCGCAGCCCTCGCGCCACCGCGCACCGCGGCTGCCATGACGATGAAATTGTTCGGCCCCGGGGTGATCGCGGCAACGATCACGAAGCCGGTAACGGCCGGCAGCGCGCTCATTGCTATCCCACCTCGCCGACGACCTTGAGCCCCGTCGGCTCGACGACAACGGTTCCGCCGCCACGCATACCGATCCGCGCCGCGCCGAACCTTTCACGCCCGTGGGGCGCCAACCAATCCGCCTCCGGCGCGATCGCGACGATGCCATTCCCGTTGCGGCTGGTGTCATTGGCATAACTGGCCTGCCGCGCCACGTCGAAATTGACGGTTTCCGCGATCCCCTGCCACGCGAAGAGGTCGCGCGCATAGTCCCAAAGGCGCGGATAGTCCACCAGCCGTCGCCGGCAGCATTTGTGCAGGATGTAATAGATACTGTCGAAGCGGACCAGTGTCGGGAACAGTCGCCAATCGGCCTCGGTAATTACCGCGCCGAGAAGGTAGCGCTGATCCGATAGCCGTGACTCCAGCTCGTCGAGAATCGCGAAAACCTCTTCGACCGCCTCCTCATAAGCCTCTTGCCGCTCCGCGAAGCCGGCCCGGTAGACCCCGTTATTCAACCTGTAAATCCGGGCATTTGCGGTATCGATCTCGACCAATAAATGATCCGGTGCCAACACGATATCGCCTGCCGCCGCGACCGCGTCCAACCCGCGCATGATCGCCGCGGAATCGTTGCTGACGATACATTGCCAGCCGCCGTCCCACAGGATCGGCACCGTCGACCGGCCCGAGAACGTATTGTCGCTGAGGGTATAAAGTTCGTGTAAATGCACGATCTCCCGGTCGCTGCCCGGCGCCCGCCACGGCCCGCCACCGTTCACGGCGTAGCCTTGGATCCTCGGCCCATGCGCAATATGCAGCGGCAAGATCTTCGTCAGCCCCTTCAATTGCCGCAGGATCATCGTGCGGTGCGACCATGGACAGCTATAGGACCCAATCAGCCAAAAACGGCCCGGCTCAGCGCTGAGAGCCTGTACGACATCGGCGCCGATGATGCTCGACCAACGGCTCGCTTGGCGCCTGAATCGCCCATTTTCGATAATGTCGTCACGATCCGTCCAGCGTCCGTTGATCAGCATGCCCATCGCGGTCACTCCGTTGAGAATGATCCAAATTACCATGAAGGATGCCGTCTTTCTGGTCGCTAAAAGGGCCGAAATGGTCGAATATAGAGACCATGAGGGATTTACCCCTGAACGCCATAAGAGCCTTCGCGGCGGCCTATGAGACCGGCGGAGTCCGGCCCGCCGCGCGCGCCCTTCAAGTGACACATTCGTCGGTCAGCCGCCATTTGCGTGAACTTGAAGCCTGGCTCGGTTTGCCGCTGCTGCATCGCGGGGAGGGCGCCCGCACTCTGGCTTTCACGCCTCAGGGCGAGGCACTCGGCCGCGCCGCCTTGAAAAGCCTGCGGGACCTTGAGAGCGCTGCCGCGGGACTAAGAGAGTCGCGGCGCAGTAATGCGGTGACGGTATCGACGACCCCATCGCTTGCCGCACGCTGGCTCCTGCCGCGCCTGCCGGCTTTTGCCAGGCGTCATCCGCGCATTGAGTTGTCGGTCGTCGGCGATCAGACGCTTGCCGATCCCGCCGACCAGGGCGCCGATCTTGCCATCCGCATGGGCCATGGGCCGTGGCCCGACCTAGAATGCGAAGCCCTGATGGATGACGCCCTTTTTCCGGTCATGAGTCCGGCTTTTTGGCACACCGCCGGGACGCCGCGAACAGTCGATCGCCTCGCCGACCTGCGTTTGCTGCACGACCGCGATCCCAACGCAGCCTGGGAGCAGTGGCGCGCGGTGCACGGCCCAAGCAGTCTCAATATCCGTCCCGGACCGCGCTTCGCCTCGTCCGACCTCGTTCTTCGCGCCGCGGCACAAGCCCTGGGTGTGGCCCTTGCCCGCGGCCGACTGGCCGCCGACGATATCGCTGCCGGCACCTTGTTGCGACCATTCGGAGATCTCCAAGTCGACCTGCAGGACGCCTACTGGATCGTTAGACCGCCGACCGCACCACCGCGAGTGGCAGCGGATGCCGTGATCGCATGGCTCAGGGAGCAGGCTCGGACTAATCAGCTTGATCTGTGAGCGCGGCCAGCGCTTCCGGCGAATCCACGTCCGCCAACACCGCGTCGCTTTCCATGACCACCTCGGCGACGACCTCACTATAGGCGCCGATCAGATGTTTCGCCCCGGTATCGCCGTCGAGCGCCCGCATCTCATCGAAGAACCGTCGCGCCCACAGGGTGGGATTGCCGAACTTGCCGCGCCAAGACGGCACGCAGATCGCGCGCCCTTCGGTCGGATTGAACGCGGCGATCAGCCGGTTAAGATGATCGGCGGTCACCTGCGGCATGTCGCTAAGCATGATGATCGCGCCGTCGCAATCGTCGGGCACCGCGCCGAGGCCGACCCGTACGCTGGTGCTGAGGCCGTCGGCGAAATCCGGATTGTGCGCGAAGATCAGCCCCGGCGCGTCGACCACCGGCCGCACCCGTTTAGCCTCATGGCCGGTCACCACGATGATCGGCGCGGCTTGTGATCCAAGCGCCGCCTCCACTGCGTGCCGCACCATCGGTTTGCCATCCACCTCGGCCAGTAGTTTGTTCGTGGCACCCATGCGCCGTGACTGACCCGCCGCCAGGATGACAGCCGCCACGCGCGGTGCTTGCGGGGGCTCGGCCAGCGCCCGCGACGCTTCCGCGCGGGGCAGGGGACGAGAGGGGATCTCCTTCAACAATCCGCCGGCACCCATGGCCATAATTTCAGCCGGGCCCACCGGCTGATCCGCCAGCAGCCGCTGCAACACCCAGTCGAAACCATTCAGTTTCGGCGATCGCGCGCAGCCTGGCAGGCCAAGCACGGGGAATCCGTCCAGCTGCCCCAGCAGCAGCAGGTTACCGGGATCGACCGGCATGCCGAAATGCACGACCTCGCCGCCCGCCGCCTCGAGACCCGCAGGCACGACATCGCGTCGGTCTACGATGGCTGAGGCGCCGTTTATCAAGATGAACTCGCAACCCGCGGCGCGAAGTTGCGTAAGGGCCGCCGCCAGGGCGGGCTCGTCATGGGCGCAGCGCAATTCCTGCGACAGTTCACAGCCGAGCGCGTCGAGCCGGTCTGCCGTGACCGTGGTCGCTTTGTCCAGCACGCGAACCTTGGTGCCGTCCAACTGGGTTTGTATCAAGCCGACCGGGCGTGCCCGCACCGGCTTGACTTGGAACAAAGGTCCGCCGCGCCGGGCCAGACCGGCGCAACGCTCGACCGCGTCCCCCGGCGCGGCGAATGGAATGATTTTGATCGTCGCAACCAATTGCCCCGGCCGCACCAAGTCATGAGGAGACAGCGCCGCAACGGTTATTGACTCGTCGACGCCGTTCAATTGGACAAGCCGCCTCTCGTCGTAGAACACCACCCCGGCCGTATCGGCGATCAGGTTGCAGCGCCCGGTATAGGCCGCACTCATCGTCAATCCGGAACCCTGGCTCGCTTTTGCCACCGTTGTCGCGGCCGCATCCTCGCCGACATCGCTGGGCTCCAGCTTGGCGGCCACGACCTCTCGCACACCCGCCGCTGATAGCAGGACGAGGTCCGCGTCGGTCAGCAAGCGGCCCTTCTTCAGGACCCGGCCCGCGACCCGCCGCGAATGGGCGAGAATGGCGCCGGCGGCTTGGTCGACCGGGATCGCGCCGAACTTCATGCCGCGGCCCGCAGGGCCCCCCGATGCAGCACGTCGGTCACCTGGGCCAGGATAGCCACCGCGATCTCCGCCGGACTCTTGGCACCGATGGCGAGGCCGATCGGCCCGTGAATGCGCGCCTTCGCCGCGTCGCCAAAGCCGGCTTCGTCCAGGCGCGCCAGTCGCGCCGCATGGGTCTTTCGACTGCCGAGAGACCCGACATAGAACGCCTCCGAATTCAGCGCCGCCTGCAGTGCCGGGTCGTCCAGCTTCGGATCATGGGTGAGGGTGACGATGGCAGTACGGCTGTCGGGTGCCAACTGCTGCAGGGCCTCATCGGGCCAGTCATGGTTCAGCGCGACGCCGGGAAAGCGCTCCGCGGTGGCAAAGGCGCCGCGCGGATCGACGATCGTGACATCGTAGCCGGCCAATGCAGCCATTGGTGCCAGCGTCTGGGATATATGCACCGCCCCCACCAGGATCATCCGTTTCGGAGGATTGAAGACCTGGACGAATAACCGGCCGTCGGGTGTCTCGACCATCCCTGGCTTATCGTCTCGCAGCGCGCCCGTCACCGCCGATACGGTATCTCCGCCTACTGCCAATGATCCGTATTGCCGGTCGCCGACAATCAGGCACTGCGCGCCATCTTCGATCCGGGTGAGTAGCCCGGCAGGTTCTTTGGCCTCTTGCGCTTCCAGGATTTTCGCCAGCGTGCTCGATTGCATGTCGCCTAGTCCACGCGCTCGACGAAGACTTCGACCTTGCCGCCGCAGGCCAGTCCGACTTCCCAGGCCATCTCGTTGGTGACCCCATAGTCCAGCAGCCGCGGTGCGCCTTCCGCGATCACCTGCTTTGCTTCATGCACAACCGCGCCTTCGATACAGCCACCTGAAACCGAGCCGACCATGGCACCGGCCTCATCGATCGCCAGTTGGCTGCCGACCGGGCGTGGCGACGAGCCCCAGGTGCTGACAACCGTCGCTAGGGCGACGCCTTTGCCGGCACGCCGCCAGGCGGCGGCCTGCGCCAGTACAGTCTCATGGCCCAACGCGCTGCTCATGCCACATTCTCCAGCAAGAAATTGACGGACGGCGCCCGCCGGTTGTCCAGCGCGCTCAAGGCCTCGGTCAATTCGGCCAGGCTGGCTAGGTTGTGGACACTACGCACATCATCGACATGCGGCAGGATTGCGCGGGCGCCCAAGGTCTTCGCCTCATATCCTTCATAGCGTAGCAGCGGATTTAACCAGATCAAGCGACGGCAGGATTTGTGCAGCCGGTCGATTTCCGCATCAAGTCCTTCGCCGGCGTCTCGGTCGAGCCCATCGGTAATCAGCAACACCACCGCGCCCTGCGCCAACACCCGGCGCCCCCATAGGCGGTTAAAGTCATGTAGACACTGGCCAATCCGTGTGCCGCCGGACCAGTCTTCCACTGCATCGCCTACCTTGACCAGCGCCTCATCTACATCGCGGTAGCGCAGATGTCGGGAAACGTTCGTCAGCCTGGTTCCGAATACGAAGCTGAATACCCGGTCGCGATCGTTGCTCAGCGTATGCATGAAGTGCAACAGCATCCGGGAGTATTGGCTCATTGAGCCGGAGATATCGCACAGGACGACCAGTGGTGGCCGCCGCCGCCGCCGCGCGCGCCGGCGTAGCGGGATGGTTCCGCCGCCGGCACGCAAGGCCGCGCGTAAGCTGGCGCGCATGTCGACACGCGCCCCACGTGGATCGGGCCGCATCCGCCGCGTCGGCACGGTGGTTACCGGCAGCCGCATGCGCGCGATAGCACGTTTGGCGGCGGCGATCTCATTCGCGGACATCTTCTCGAAATCCATGTCGCCGAGGACTTCCTGGTCCGACCAGGTCATCGCCATGTCGAACTCCGGTGCAACCTCCTCGGCCTCGCCTTCCGGATCCCAGTCGTCCGTGACATCGCGCTGTAAGGCCTCGGCCAGTCGTCGCAACAGGTCGCGCCCGGGTTCTTCGCGCTCCTGCTCTGCCTGGATCGTCGGCAGCACCAGCGCGCTGAGCCTCTCCAGCAATTGTGGGTTGCGCCAGAAAATGTGGAACGCCTGATCGAACAGTTCTCGCTGGTCGCGTCGATTGACGAAGACTGCGTGCAACGCCCAGTAGAAATCCTTGCGGTTGTCGAGCCCGACGGTCTCTACCGCCTCTATGGCGTGCAGCACTTTTCCCGGCCCGACCGGCAGACCCGCGGTCCGCAGCACCCGGGCAAAATGCATGATATTCGCGGCGAGTTTGCCGCCCTCGCCGGTCGCGACCGGCTCATCGACCCCATTGCTCGGGTTAAGGCGTCGCACATCCGCCATCGGCGCTTAGCCGCCGACCGGCTGCGCCGCGATCTCGCTCTTGACCTGGTCGAGCATCTTGGCCGCTTCGCTGCCTCGCACCTTGACGATATCATCCTGATACTTCAGCAGCACGCCGAGGGTGTTGTCCATAGCCTCGGGGGTCAGTTCGATAATGTCGAGTTGATGCAGCGCCGAGGCCCAGTCGATGGTTTCCGCAACGCCGGGCGCTTTGAACAAATCGGCGCCTCGCAACGCTTGCACAAAGCCGACCACTTCCGCGCTCAGCCGCGCGCTCACGTCCGGCGCCTTAAGCCGCAGAATTTCCAACTCACGCTTGGCGTCGGGATAGTCGACCCAATAGTAAAAGCAGCGTCGTTTTAGCGCGTCGTGGATCTCGCGCGTGCGGTTGGAGGTAATAATCGTAATCGGCGGACTGTCGGCTCGGATTGTCCCAATCTCGGGGATCGTAATCTGGTAGTCCGACAGCAGCTCCAGCAGATAGGCCTCAAACGGCTCGTCGGTGCGGTCCAGTTCGTCAATCAGCAGCACCGGCGGACCGGCAAGATCGCTTTCGAGCGCCTGCAGCAAAGGCCGCTTGATCAGAAACCGCTGGTTGAAGATGTCGGTGCCCAGCTGTTCACGATCATGCACACCCTCTGCCTCGGCCAGCCGAATTTCGATCATCTGCGCGGCGTAGTTCCATTCGTAGACCGCGGAGGCAACGTCCAGGCCCTCATAACATTGCAGCCGCACCAGCCGGCGGCCCAGCACCTCCGACACGACCTTGGCGATCTCGGTTTTGCCGACCCCGGCCTCGCCTTCCAAGAACAGCGGGCGCCCCTGCGCCAACGCCAGGTATAAGGCAGTGGCTAGGCTTCGGTCAGCCACATAACGGCCTTTCCCTAGCAATGCCAGGGTCGCATCGACTGACTGGGGCAAACTCATAAAGCTCTCCGCGGGAGGGGAATATCAGGCCAGGCGAGAGCAAGGCACTCCCAAAACAGGCTCTATTTTTGCTTCCAGCTGCCTGTTTCGTCCATAATATAGGTCCCCGCGGCGGCCCTTTCGAGTACCCGCTGGCCGGTAAGAATCTCGACCTGATCCACGGTAATGTCGTTGCGCGCGGCGATGTCCTCGAACTGGGCCCGGCGACCGGAATTAATCCGGTCGACCAGCGCGCTGACTTCGGGCGTTGGATCGCCAACCGGCGCAATATAGCCGCGGAACGTCTCGCCGACCACGCCGCTCGCCTTGGCATCGTCAAGTTCGTCGGCTGCTGCCGGGCCGGCAGCGCCAAAGGCAAGAACAACGGCAAAAACGAAGATTGGTAGGACGCGTGGCAGCCGCCGCAAGATGGACATGGCAAAATTCCTAGAACAGGTCGTCATTTTCACGCAAGAGATCATCGATTTCGCGTTCGACACGAATCCGAACCTCCTGCTCGATCTTGACGTTTAGGTTTATCACGATGGGTTCGTCCGGCGCCTCGATCTTCACACTGGGCTGACACGCCACCAGAGTTAGTGCCAGCGCCGCGAAAACCCAGCGGCCGGGATGACGCCGTAGCAAATTACCGTTCACAACCATATCCCCCATATCTGGTGTCCCGGTAGCGGCTTTCAACATATGCGTAGAGTCTCGAGAAAGCTATGAGCTAAGTCAAAGGCTTCCGCTCAACGGCCGATGTCCACAACTTGCTCGCGGATACGGTCGGGCAGTTTGTACGTCCTGATGCCGCGATCGAGCAGCGCGCGGAGTGGCCCTTCGAGTTTCACATTCAGCTCAAACGGCGCGCCGCCATAAAGGTCTGGATTATTCCCCTGCAGATGCAGACCGAGCACGAGATCCTCGGCCTCGCCCTCATCGAGGGTGACCTCCACCGTCTCATAGTGAAAGTTCTCCACCGCCTGCAGAAACAGTCCCGTGCTGAACTCCGCCTCTCGCAGTGCCGGACCGATATCCTTCGGTTTGTAGGTCAGAACACCCCCATCGCCGCCGGTCTTCAGCTTTGCCCCGCGGACCGCCACTTCACCCTTCTCCAGCGTTATCGGCAGCACGCCATCGAGAGTTCCTGAGGCACTAATCTCGCCAAGTTCGGCAATCGCCAGCAATTCTTCCAACTCGACACCATTCGCCGTAAGCACCACCGTAAACGGGTCCATTCCGGGGACATATTCGAATGGCTCGCTGTTTAACAAACCTCCGAACATGTCGAGTTCGCGCAGCTGTGCCTGGATCTTTAGACCTTCGCGCAATTCAAAGATCACGCGCCCGTCGGTCAGCGGCACGCCAACTGCCGCCAAACCAATCTCGATTATCTGTTCTGGTGGTGTGGTCGGCGGAAATAGTTGATTGAAGTGAACCTCTGCACTGACGTTCTCAAGCCGAATCTCGCTGGTCGTCAGCTCCCGCAACGTGACGGATAGATCGGCCGGCAACGCCAGCGCGCCATCACCCCAGCGGATATCCGTGGTCAAGGCGATATCCCCGTCGACCATCTCGGTCCGACCCTGCAACACCGGGAACAAGGTGTCCGGCTGCAGCACCGTCGGCAGGAAAGTTATCGGCTTCATCGTTACCTTTGCCTCGCCGCGCCCGCTCTTTCGGTCATGGGCGCCGGCCAGCACAAAGTTAAGCCTTCCGCTCCGGTCCTTTACCTCGGCTTCGAGCTTGAGGTCGCCTGTCTCGGTCGCCGCGACGGTCGCATCGAGTTGCAGCGGCACGACGAACGCCGGCGTCGCCGTATGGCTGATGTTGCCGATGCTCACCTTGGCCGAGGGCCGCCGTTCGGCGTCGATCTTGCCTTTTCCAACGATATTGGCGATCCGCACCGGTTGACCGGGTATAGCGATCCCGCTGTCCGCCAACGCCACTTCAATCGCGCCCTTGCTTCCCGTCAATGTCACGGCACCTAGGGAAACGTCTATTTCCTGTACGTCCTCGCCAAAGATCAGTCCGACCGAGATCGGCGCCAGCGTCATGTCGAAGATCGGTTCGCCGCCGATTGGCAACCTGATTTCGTGCGCCGATCCGTCCAGTTCTATGATCACCCGTTCGCGTGTCGCCAAGCCGTTGGCGCCGGCAAGATCGGCGACCGCGGCGCGGCTCGCCTCACTCGGCGAGAAGACGAACTCTTTCCCGTCGAACCGGAACGGTCCTTCGACCTCAAGCAGCGCCTCGTTGAAACGAAAATTCGCCAGCACCCCACCGGCGCTACGCAGCCCGGCGGACGCTTGCCCCGAGAACGCGCCCGGCCGTCCCACGACATCGCTCAGCAGGATTTCGGCGGCGCCCGCCAATCCCGCATGCGCCACGCCCTCGAGGTTCGCCAGCAGATACGGCATCGCGAAGGACCGGATTTTCAGGTCCGGATCGACCGATACCGCCGCGGATAGCTCGCCGCCGATACCATCGAACAACTCGGGCCAGTTGAAGCCGGTATCGAAGGTCAACTCATAGCCATCGTCGCCTTTCGCCGCGTGCAGCATCGGGCGCGTTCCCGCATCGCCGCCGAGGATCAGCGAGATCGGTCCATCCAACGCGGTTCGCAACCCGTCGATCTCGGTTTCGGGCGCCTCTATCGGCAGGCGATCCAGGGCCAGATTGATCCCCCTCGGTGCCTGAACCATTATCGAACCGGGCGTCACATCGAGGACTAGCTCGCCGGCCATGGCACCCCCCTGGACGTTATCGCCAAGGGCAAAATCCCGGATATCCAGATCGAGTTGGCCATCCAAAATCAGGGCATCGAGCCAGGTCAGCGGCGCTATCCGCTCTGCCTGCACCAACCCCAAAGGATCGCTGACAGCACCGGCGATATCGAAGGCGATTTCCCCGTCGGCGCTGAACGGCTGGGCTGTGGCGGCGATCAGCGGCGCGATTTGGCTGTTGCCGCGCAGCACGAATTGTACCGGCTGCTGGGCATCGTCTATGCGCCCTTCGGCGGTCAGCGCCAGGTTGGCCCAGGGTGTCGCTGCCGTGGTTTGAAGCACGATGGCGCCGTCATCGAGCGCCAGCGAAAGGCGGCCCGGCGCCAGTTGCTGACCGACCGCCGTCAGGTTTTGGTAGTCGAGGTCGACTGCCGCCTGCCGCAGGTTCCGGCCCTCGACAAGAACAGTGCCATTGCCGGAAAGTCCCTTCACATCAACGCCCTGCGCCGGGTAGTTGAGGTCGATATCATCAAGGGCGAAGACCGCTTCAGAGGCCCCGTCGGTCGCCAGGGTCGCCGATAGGCTGCCGCCACCATTCCCCGACAGACCGAAACCCTCTGCCTCGGTTTCGAACACCAGACTTAAGGTTATCGCATCGCCATCGGCATCGTTGGCCCGTCCGGTCGCGCGCAGTCTCCCGCGGGTCCCCGCGGGCCCGGCGATCGCGATTTCCAGCTCCAGCGTCGCACTGCCTGGCTTGTTGGTCTGAAAGCGCCCATTGCCGGTCAGGTTTGCCGGGCCCCGTGGCGTGTCGATATTCAGGACCACATCGTTTAGCACCGCTTCCGCGAACGGCAACGCCGGCCATTGCAGTGGCGCGTCCGAGTCACCAACGCCCCCACCTGGCAACGGCAGCACCAAGCGCCCGCCCTCGAGCCTCGCGTCCAGGCGCAACCCATCCACTTGTATCGTTCCGACACGGCGGCTTAGTAGGTCCGACAGCGAGAACCGAAGATCGACAACATCCGCCGTGATGGCGCGCTCCGATCCCAGGGCCAGGTCGGTGATATGCAGTCGATCCGTCCCGAAGTCCTGCACTGTGGCTGAGCCGCCATCCCAACCCAGAGTCGTACTGATGTAGGGCACGGCAATTTGCAGGGCGCCGACCCGCTGCTGCCACAAAAAATAACCGCCGCCGCCGAGTAGGCCTAACGGCACGACAACGGCAGCAAAGGGTATTAGCCATTGCCACCAACGGTCCCGGCGCCGCGACGGCGGCTCGTCCGCCTTGCCGGTATCCTTTGGGGCAGGGGGCTTCTCAGGCCCGTCCATGGGCCCTTATAAAACAAGACTGGGGCTCGTACGAGCCCCAGTCCGCAAAAGTATTATCCGATCAAAAGGATTAGCCCGATCCTACCCGGCGGCTGCGACCGCGCGCTTTGCCATCGTGGTCACCAGATGCGCTCGATAGGCGGCGCTGGCATGGATATCGGCGTTGAGGCCATCGGCCGGCACGGCGATGTTCGCCACCGCGTCCGAACTCCAATTGCCGCTCAGCGCTTGCTCCATTTCACCGGCCCGGAACACGCCGTCCTGGCTCGCGCCGGTCACCGCCACACGGGCGCCGCCGGCCGTCTGGGCAACGAACACGCCAACGATGGCATAGCGCGACGCTGGATTGTCGAACTTCTGGTACGCCGCCTTTGTCGCGGATGGAAACCGAATCGCCGTGATCAGTTCGTCCTCGCCGAGCGCGGTCTCGAACAGGCCGGTGAAGAAATCGTCGGCGCTGATCTCCCGTTGATTGGTGACGATCGTCGCCCCCAGACCGAGGCAGGCCGCCGGGTAGTCCGCCGCCGGATCGTTGTTGGCGACTGAACCGCCGATAGTGCCCCGATTGCGTACTGCCGGGTCGCCGATCCCCTCGGCCAGCGCGGCCAATGCCGGGATTTTTGCCTGCACCAAAGACGAACTGGCGACCGCCGCATGTGTGGTCATCGCCCTGATGACGACACCGTCACCATTGTCGTCGATGCCGACGAGATCGCCGATGCCGCTGAGATCGATCAGGTCCGATGGACTGGCCAACCGTTGTTTCATGGTCGGCAGCAAAGTCATGCCACCGGCCAGGAATTTGCCGTCATCGCTGCCGCCCAAAGCCGAACCGGCGGCGGCAACCGAATCAGGGCGTTGATAGTTGAACGCGTACATTTGAGTGTCTCCTGTTACGGCTGCCTAGTGGGCCTGAGCCTCTTGGATCGCTTGCCAAACTGTCATCGGTGTCGCTGGCATCGCCACGTCGCTGACCCCCAGTGGCCCCAGGGCATCCACGACGGCGTTGATGACCGCCGGCGGTGAACCGATAGCCCCGACCTCGCCGACACCCTTCACCTCAAGCGGGTTACTCGCACCCATCACCGATTTCTGTTCCACGGTGATAAAGGGCATATCGTCGGCCCTGGGCATCGTGTAGTCCATGTAAGAACCGGTCAGTAACTGCCCATTCTCGTCATACTTACAGCCTTCCAGCAATGCCTGGCCGATGCCGTGAACGACGCCGCCATGCACCTGGCCTTCGACGATCATCGGATTGACCACGCGCCCGATATCGTCGACGGCCGTGAACTTGGCCACGTCGACGACGCCGGTTTCCGGATCCACCTCGACCTCGCAGATGTGACAGCCCGACGGGAAGCTGAAGTTCAGCGGATCGTAGAAGGCATTCTCGTCTAGGCCCGGCTCCAAGGTCTCATGCGGGAAGTTGTGTGGCACATAGGCCGCCAGCGCGACCTCGCCGAACGCCATCGACTTGTCCGTTCCGGCGACCGTGAAGTTGCCGTCTTTGAACTCGATGTCCGCCTCCGACGCCTCCAAAATGTGGGCCGCAATCTTCGTCGCCTTGTCGATTATCTTCTCGCACGCTTTGTAGATTGCCGAGCCCCCGACCGCGAGGCTGCGCGAGCCATAGGTCCCCATGCCGAATTGCACTTTTGCCGTATCGCCATGGCTCACATCCACGGACTCGAACGGGACGCCGAGCATTTCCGACACTACTTGGGCAAAGGTCGTCTCATGTCCCTGTCCGTGGCTGTGTGAGCCGGTAAACAGCGTGACCGACCCGGTCGGGTGCACCCGGACTTGCGCCGACTCATACAAGCCCGCACGAGCGCCAAGGGCACCGGCAACGGCCGAAGGGGCAATCCCGCAGGCCTCGATATAGGTCGAGATCCCGAGGCCACGCAGTTTGCCGCGGCTCTCTGTCTCCGCTTTGCGGCCCGCGAATCCGCTGTAGTCCGCCGCGGCCAATCCGGCCTCGAACACTGCCGGATAGTCCCCAACGTCATATTGCAGCGCCACCGGGGTCTGATAGGGCATTTGCTCCGGCTGAATGAAGTTCCGCCGGCGTAGTTCCGCCCGGTCGATCCCGGTTTGCTTGGCAGCCTGGTCGACGAGACGCTCAAGCATATAGGTCGTCTCAGGTCGCCCGGCGCCGCGCACCGCGTCCACCGGAACGGTATTGGTGAAGACGGCGCGCACCTCCGAATATATCGCCGGCGTCGTGTACACGCCGGCTAGCAAGGTCGCCGAAAGATAGGTCGGAATCGATGTCGCGAAGGTCGAAAGGTAGGCGCCCATATTGGCCAGTGTGGATACCCGCAGCGCGAGGAACTTACCGTCCCCGTCGATCGCGAGTTCCGCATGGGTGCGGTGATCGCGACCATGGGCGTCGGTCATGAAAGCTTCCGATCGATCCGAGGTCCACTTCACTGGTCGGCCGAGCTTGCGTGCCGCCCAGGTGACTAAGGCCTCTTCCGCATAATGGAAGATCTTGGAGCCAAAGCCGCCGCCCACATCCGGCGCCATGACCCGAAGTTTATGCTCCGGAATCTGCAGCACGAAGGCACCCATCAGCAGGCGAATAACGTGCGGGTTCTGGCTCGTCGTGAACAACGTGTAGTCGCCCGTCGATCCGTCATAATCGCCCAGCGCGACACGCGGCTCCATGGCGTTGGGAATGATGCGGTTGTTGACCACATCCACTTTCACCACATGGGCCGCGTTGGCGAACCCGGCCTCCGTGGCCGCCTTGTCACCCAGTTCCCAATCGTAGCAGGTGTTTAGCGCCACCTCGTCGTGGACCAACGGTGCTCCATCTTTGATCGCGACATCGGTAGCGGTCACTGAGGGCAACGCCTCATAGTCCACCACGATTTTTTCCGCCGCGTCGCGCGCCTGATCCCGCGTCTCGGCGATTACCATGGCCACTTGATCGCCGACATGGCGGACCTTGTCGGCCACCAGCATGGGGTGCGCCGGCTCCGCCATCGGCGAGCCATCCTTGCTGTGGATCTGCCAACCGCAAGGCAATCCGCCGACCCCGGAATCCGCAATGTCTTTGCCGGTGAATACCGCGACGACGCCCGCGCTTGCCGCGGCCTCCGCGGTGTCCAGCGACCGGATCCGCGCATGCGCGTGCGGTGAGCGCAAGATATGGGCGTAGGTCTGGTTCGGTCTGTTGATGTCGTCCGTATAGTTGCCCTGACCGGTCAGAAACCGTTGATCTTCAACGCGTTTGACCCGGGCGCCAATGCCTGTTTCTGACATGCCTCACCCCCTCATCGCCGCAGCGCCGGCCTGAATGGCTTTGACGATGTTGTGGTAGCCGGTGCACCGGCAAATATTGCCCTCAAGCCATTCCCGAACGTCCTGCTCCGAAGGGCTTGGGTTGTTCTTCACCAGATCGAGGGCGCTCATAACCATCCCCGGCGTACAGAAACCACACTGCAGGCCGTGATTGTCCCTGAACGCCTCCTGCATCGGGTGCAGCGTTCCGTTGTCATCCAGTCCTTCGATGGTCGCTACGTCGGCACCATCGGCCTGTATCGCCAGCATGGTACATGACTTCGCGGACACGCCGTTCACATGGACCACGCAGGCGCCACATTGACTGGTGTCGCAGCCGACATGGGTCCCGGTCAGGGCAAGATGTTCACGAAGAAATTGAACCAGAAGTGTGCGTGACTCGACGTCGGCCGAAACGCTCTTTCCGTTCACCGTCATGGAAACGGTGGGCATGATGTTCCTCCCTACCAAAGACTCGAATACCGATTAGCAGCGCCGTGATCAGCTGACTTGGCGCGCCCGGGCGTTGTTACCAATACTCGCCGCAGCGCTACCGGCCGTCAAGGCGACTATGCACGCGTCACAATGTGAAGAGGCCAAGCACCACGAGCACCACCACGATGAGGATCAGCACCCAACTCCGCGCGCTGAGTCCGCCACGGCCAGGTTCCGATACCGCTGCGGCGTCGCTTGGTCCGGCGGGTTCGACGATAGGCTCCGCCGCCGTCCCGCCGGCCGCCAACTCGGCAAATTTGCTGAAGAATTCCGCCGCCATCTTGCGTGCGGTACCGTCGATCAAACGGGCGCCAAGTTGCGCCAGCTTGCCGCCGACGGTGGCTTTGACCTCATATTTCAGCAGCGTGCCGTCACCATCTTCTTCGAGCACCACCTTGGCGCCGCCCTTGGCGAAACCCGCCGGCCCGCCCTTGCCTTCGCCGCTGATCGTGTAGCCGTTCGGCGGATCAAGGTCACTCAGCGTAACGTCCCCGGCGAATTTCGCCTTTACCGGCCCGACCTTGGCGGTGACCTTGGCACTGAAACTGGTATCGGAGGTTTTTTCGATCGTCTCGCAGCCCGGGATGCATTGTCCTAGCACCTCTGGGTCATTCAGCGCTTCCCAAACCGCCTGCCGCGGCGCCGCAATGCGGTATTCCCCCGTCATGTCCATGATCGCACCCCTCTTGCCCCATCGGATTTTGCGCGAAACCTAACGACCGATCCGGGCGGCAGCAAGCGCCGCTAGGGGTTTGCCGGGCTGTCTTTGCGCATGTTCCAGACAAAGATCGTCACGAACACGGTGGCCGCCACCATCTGGAAGACCAGCCCGGTCGGCCAGATCAGCGCCACGCCTGTTACCAACAAAACGGCACGGATGACCCAGCCCACCGGCGCCTCGAGGTGCCCCTCGAGGCATCCCGCCAGGGCATATACCCCCAGCACGCCGAACAAGAAAATTGGCACGACCTTGTCGAGCTCGCCGCTCAGAAATGGTGTGTAGGCGAACAGTAGCGGGATTATGTAGAGCCCTTTCGCGACCTTCCACGCTGTCAGACCCGTGGCCATCGGCGGTGTTTTAGCAATGGCCGCCGCCGCGAACGCAGCAAGGCACACCGGCGGCGTCACGTTGCTATCTTGCGACAGCCAAAAGACGATCATGTGGGCGGACAGCAAGACCGTGATCAGCGCTTCCGGACTGAGGGCCTGTTCCAGCAGGGTGCGTCGAATGTCCGGCGGCACCAAATCCAGCAGCGCTTTTGCCTCGGCCTCGGCCATCGGCGCGCCCAACGCCGTGATTTGGTCCGGCGCCACCAGCAAGAAAATGGCCTTCGCCTCTTCCGCCAGGCTGCCTGAGGCGACGACCTCCACGAGCTGCGCGTTAGCGATCATGTCGAACAGAACCGGTGCCGACAGCGCAGCCATGACGATATAGCTGGCAGTCACCGGCAGCCCCATGCCGAGGATCAACGACGCAATGGCTATAAGGAAGATTGCGACTAGCAGGTTGCCGTTCGCCCACTGCGCGATCATCAGCGACAGCGTGTTGCCGACCCCGGTCGTAACGATGACATTGACGGCCAGCCCGATCGCCACCAGCAGCACCCCGATGGGCACCATGTTGCGCGCGCCCAGCGCGAGGGCCTCGACGATGGCCTTCGGACCCATCTTGTTCGGCGTGAGCCAGGACGCGACAACGACCGCGATGATGGCATAAGTCGCGGCGAAGGTCGGCGTGAAACCGATGACCAGCAGTACGACAAGCAGGGCAATCGGCAACAGAAAAGCCGGACCGCCGCTCTTGAGGATCGCGCCGATCTTTGGCGCGTCGTCACTGCTACCTCGCAAATCTAGGCGCTTGGCATAGATGCGCACGAAAAAGGCGACGGAAAGGAAATACAGCACCGCGGGCAGGAAGCTGACGGCAACAATTTTCAGATAGTTGATTTGGGTGAAATTTGCCATGACGAAGGCGCCGGCCCCCATGATCGGCGGCATCATTTGTCCGCCAGTCGAGGCCGCGGCCTCGACCCCGGCGGCGAACTTGGCCGGGAAGCCGCTACGCTTCATCAAGGGAATGGTAATCGCGCCGGTGGACAGCGTATTGCCGACCGGCGAGCCCGAAATCGTACCGGTAAGGCCGGACGCCAACACCGCGACCAGGCCGGGCCCGCCGACAAGCCGCCCGGCAGCAGCCCGCGCCAGATCGATGATGAACTCGCCGGCACCGGAGCGTACCAAAAAGGCACCGAATAGAATGAACATGAACACGACGGTAGAGGAGATCCGCGCGATGGTGCCGAACATCGCCTCGTCGCCGTAAATACTGCGAAACAGGACTGTTTCCGGCTTTAGCCCGCTGAACTTGAACACGCCGCCGATTTCCGAACCCCACCAGGTCACATAGCTGAGCCCGATCAAGATCAGCGCCGGTATGATCCAGCCGGTGGTTCGCCGTGTGAGTTCGATAGCGGTGACAATAACGAAGATGCCGGCGACCCAATTCAGCGGGCTCAGCCGGACGCCGCGTGCATAGATCGCCGGTTCTTGTGAGGCGAGATAGATGGCACCGACGGCCAAAAGAACGCCCATGGCCACATCCACCGCGATGACGAACCGCCGTCCCACCCCGCTGCGTGCGCGCCAGACTGGATAGATCAGCGCCCCCATCAGGCCTAGGCCGCCATAGTGCCAGGCCGACTGCCAAATTGTCGAAAGAGTGCCGAAACTGTTGAAATAGATGTGCGCCACAGACAGCGCGACACCCAACCAGAAGACGACTTTGCCGCTTCGGCTATCACTGGTCCGCATCTCCGGCGCCGTGGCCCTGTCGGCCTCCAGCGCCGCTGCGTCGAAGCGCTCTTCCGTCATCGGCGCCGGACGGCGCCGGGCCGCGACAAGCGGCCCGGCTGCGCCAACACTATTGCGCCATCAAGCTATCTGGTACCTCGATGCCTGCTTCCTTGTAGTAGCGCACCGCGCCCGGATGCAGCGGCGCCGGCAGCCCCGCCAACGCACGGTCGAGGCCCATCGCCTTGGTCGCGCCATGGATACCCTGCAAGAACGCCAAATTCTCGAAGATGGTCTTGGTGATGAGATAGACCGCCTCCTCGTCGACGTCATCGCGCACCGCCAGGAAATTTGGCTGGGCGATCGTGTTGATATCCTTATCCTGTCCGGGATAGGTGTCCGCCGGGATCACAAACCGTGTCCACAACCCGAAGCCACCGTCCGCTTGCGCCAACTGCTCGTCGGTGAAATCCAACACCTTGATCTTGTCGCCGAGCGCCGCCAGCGCCTGGGTCACCGCACCCACCGGCGAGCCGGCTGGTGTACTCATGCCTTCGATATTGCCGTTTTGCAGCGCTTCGGCGCTCGGCGTGTAGCCCATGAACGCCAGGTCGTAGGCGGCATCCATATCGACGCCGAGATTCTTCATCAGCACCCGGTTCGAGCCGATCGTTCCCGACGTTTGCCGGCCCATGGAGACCTTTTTGCCCTGCAACTTCAGGAAGTCGGAGGCCGTCCCGGTTTCCGCATATTCGGACTTCACCACGAAATGCTCGACATTCGGCCACAGCATGGTAATCGAGCGCAGATGCTCCTGCGGTCCGTCCACCTCGACCGGGCCGGTCCCAGTCTGGGCGTAATAGCCGAACAGCCCTTGTAGGATGGCGAATTGCACCTCGTTGTCGCGCAATAATTTCACATTCTCGCCGGACCCGGCCGAATTGATCGCCGACATGTTGATTTTTTGGCTGGGCTGCAGCTTGATCTTCGTCAATGTCGCCAGCGCCACGCCGACCGGATAATAGGTGCCGCCGGTACTCGCCGTCGCCAGCAGATAGTCCCGAGCGTCCTGCGCCTGGGCCGCCTGCCCGCCGAGGCCGACGCTCACGACCGCCGCCAACGCCGCGCCGCGTAATGCCTTTCCAGTGATGCCTGGTTTCATATGATCCTCCCAATGGTAGCCGCTGTTATTATGTTCTCAGAGGGCTCGAATGTAGCACGCGTGAGGGCGCTGCCAAATCGATATGCCAGGATAGGTTGTAAACGTGACCACTGACCTGGCAAAGATCAGCCATACGCCTATGTCAGTGCCCAGACCTGAGGGACGCCGGCCCGCATGAGCCAGATCGAAGAGGTAACGGGACTGAAGCACGAGACGCGCTCGATACGGGCCCTCGCTCCCTATCTTTGGCCGGCCGGCGAGATGGAGCTGAAGGTTAGGGTCGTCATCGCCGTCGTGCTGCTTGTCTTGGCCAAGGTCGTCATCGTTTACGTGCCGCTGCTCTACAAGGCGGCAGTAGATAGCCTGAGTGGCGCCAATCAAGCTATCGTCGTGGTGCCGGTTGCCCTCATTCTCGCTTATGGCGGGGCCCAAGTGGTGTCTCGGGCGCTCGGCGAGCTGCGCGACTTCGTTTTTGCCAAGGTCAGCCAGCGCGCCATTCGCGTCGTCGCGCTCAAGACCTTCCGGCATTTGCACAGCCTGGCATTGCGCTTCCATCTCGACCGCCAAACCGGCGGGCTCAGCCGCGCCATAGAGCGCGGCTTGCGGGGCATCGATTTTCTGCTCCGCTTCATGTTGTTCAACATCGTGCCGACCCTGCTCGAACTCACGATGGTGTCGATCATCCTGTGGACCCTCTACGACTTTCGTTTCACCCTCGTCACCCTCGGCACCATCGTCGTCTACATCACCTACACGTTAACCGTGACCGAATGGCGCCTGAAGTTTCGGCGCGCCATGAACCAGTCCGACAGCGAGGCCAACACCAAGGCCATCGACAGTCTGCTGAACTTCGAAACGGTCAAATATTTCGGCAATGAGGAACATGAGGCCCAGCGCTACGACAGCGCGGTGAAACGCTACGAAAAAATGGCGGTCCGCAGCATGACCTCGCTGTCCGTCGTCAACATCGGCCAGGGCTTCATCATCTCTGGGGGTCTCATCGGCAATATGATGATGGCCGCATTTGGGGTCGCCAAAGGGAATATGACCGTGGGCGACTTCGTCGCCGTAAATGCCTATCTCATCCAGCTATCCCAGCCGCTGAACTTCCTCGGCTTCGTCTATCGCGAGATCAAGCAATCGCTGACCGACATGGAGTCCATGTTCAGCCTGCTGAACGTCAATCGTGAAATCGAGGATGCGCCGGGCGCCCCGCCTCTGAAGGTCGGGCAGGGCAATCTGGCCTTCAGCCATGTCGGTTTCGCCTACGATGACCGCCGGGCGATCCTCAAGGACGTCAGCTTCGAGGTTCCTGCCGGCCAAACCGTCGCCATCGTTGGGCCCACCGGCGCCGGCAAGTCGACGATCAGCCGGCTGCTGTTCCGTTTCTATGACGTTGACGCGGGCGCCATCACCATAGATGGCCAGGATATTCGCGAGGTGCAGCAGGCCAGCCTGCGGGCGGCGATCGGTATCGTCCCGCAGGACACCGTGTTGTTCAACGACACCATCTTCTACAACATCCGCTATGGCCGCCCTGATGCGACAAAGGCGGAGGTCGAAGAGGCCGCCCGGCTAGCCCAGGTCCACGATTTCGTCATGACCCTACCCGACGGTTATGAATCCCGTGTCGGCGAACGCGGCCTCAAGCTATCCGGCGGCGAAAAGCAACGCGTCGCCATCGCCCGCACCATTCTCAAACAACCCCAGATTCTCATGTTCGACGAGGCCACCTCGGCCTTGGACACCCACACCGAAAAGGAGATTCAGGCGGCGCTCGAGAAAGTTTCCGAGGACCACACCACCCTGATCATCGCCCACCGGCTGTCCACCGTCGTTCACGCCGACCAGATTATTGTCCTCGAGGATGGTCGGGTCGTCGAGCGTGGTCGCCATAGTGAGTTGCTGAAGCTGGGGGGTAAATACGCCGCCCTGTGGACCCGGCAACGTGAACAGCAGGTCAAGGAGGCGGAGGAAGCGCTCGAACCTGCCGTTACTTGAGCTCCACGGCGTAGTCGCCCAGTGGCGGCACGCTGTTGATCAGCCCGCGCTCCACCAGAAACCGAGCGAAATTCTCGTAGCGCCCTTGTTGCAAGGCCGCCGGTCGCAGCGCGAAGCGGGGCAGGGTGTCGCGCCAGGCCCGCCGGTTCAGTTCATCGTCCAAATCGGGCCGGTCCTTGATGAACATTGCCCAGCTTTCCTCCGGGTGGTTCACCAGGAACAACGTCGCGTCCTCCAATGCCGCCATGAACGCCGCCAGCCTCGGATCGTCCAATGTTGCCTTATTGGCCACTATGACCAACTCGTCATAGGGCGGCACGCCTTCTTCCTCCAAGAAGAACGCCCGACCGGGTCGGCCGATAATATCCATCTGGTTCAACTCGAAGTTACGAAACGCGCCGATGACTGCATCCACCTGCCCGCTGATCAGCGCCGGCGACAGTGAGAAGTTGACGTTGACCAGCTCGACGTCGTCCAGGCTCAGCCCGTTTTTCTCCAACATCGCGCCCAGTAAGGCATCCTCGAAACCGCCGACCGAAAACCCGACCTTGCGCCCCTTGAGATCGGCGATCGATTTGATCGGCCCGTCGGCCAACACCACCAGCGAGTTCAGCGGTGTCCCCACCAAGGTGCCGACCCGCACCAGCGGCAGGCCCGCGGCCACCTGCAGATGCAGTTGTGGCTGATAGGAAACGGCCAGGTCCGCCTTGCCGGCGGCGACCAGCTTTGGCGGGTCATTGGGGTCGGCCGGGGCGATCAACGCCACCTCCAAACCATGCGCTTCGAAGAAGCCGCCCTCCTGAGCGATCAGCAGTGGCCCGTGATCGGGGTTAATAAACCAGTCCAGGATGACGGTGAGCTTCTCGGCCGCCGTCGCCTGCAGCGGCGCAGTGACCAGCGCCAAAGCCGCGGCGCCGATCGCCAGGTTTCTATATCGACTTGTCATCGGGACTTACTCCGGTTTGAGGCTAGGGTCGGAATCCGGCTGCCACGGCAGCGCCAGGCGCAATAGGATGTCGATCGCGAAGTAGAGGACGACGGCCACCAGCGCCAGAATGAACAGGGCGGCGAACATCGCCGCGGTTTGCACGCGGCCGTTCATCAGCAGCATGTAGTAGCCAAGTCCCGCGGATGAGCCGACCCATTCCCCGACCACCGCACCGATCGGCGCCACGGCGGCCGCCACCCGCAAACCTGATGCGAAAGCAGGCATCGCCGCGGGTAGGCGAACCCGGCGCAGCTGCGACCAGCGCGACGCTCCCATTGTCTGCGCCAGGTCCAGCCAGCCGGGCTCGGTTCGCCGCAAACCGTCGTGAAAAGCGGCGGTCACCGGAAAATAGATGATCAATGTCGCCATCGCGACCTTGGGTGCCAGGCCGTAACCGAACCACAGCACCAGCACCGGTGCCAACGCGAAAACCGGCACCGCTTGGCTCACCACCAGCACCGGCATCAGCCAGGCCCTGGCCGGGCGGAAATAGGCCATGACCAGCGCGCTTGTGGCACCCAACGCGGTCCCGAATACCAGGCCCAACAGGATCTCGCCGACCGTTATCAAAGTATGCCCGGCCAGGGTCTCGTAGCGTGTCCACAATACCTCGAGCACGGCGCCCGGTCCCGGCAACAGGAAGGGCGGAATGTCGCTCAGCCAGACGGCCAGTTGCCACAGGACCAGCAGCCCCAGCAGGATCACCAACGGGCGCCCGGCGGCGGTCATGCGCCGACCTCCTCGAGCGCCGCCGTGAGTTTCTGCATCAACTTTTCTTGCAACCCGACCAGAGCGGGGTCGGTGGTCCGGCGCGGCGTGACGGTGTCCGGCACCGCCGCCTCTTCCAGCACCGCCGGCCGCCCGGACATCACCAGGATCTTGTGGCCCAGCAGCAGCGCCTCCTGCGGATCATGGGTAATCAGGACGACGGTGCGATCGCGCAGCAAGGTGGCGGCGAGGGTCTGCAAACGCTGGCGGTTGACCGCATCGACGGACGAGAACGGCTCGTCCATGAGCACGATCGGCCGGTCCTCCATCAGCGTGCGTGCCAGCGCGACCCGCTGCCGCTGACCGCCGGAGAGCGTTGCCGGCAACTTGCCGGCATGCTCGACCACGCCGACCTGTTCCAGCAGTTGTAGGGCTCGCTTCCGCTGCCTCCGCTCACCCCGCAGCCGCTGTCCCACCATGACGTTCTCCGCGGCGTCCAGCCACGGCATCAGCAGGTCTTGCTGTGCCATGTAGCCGACCTGTCCGCCAAGTGGCGCGCCGGCGACGTCGCAAACCGCGCCAGGCAACAACCCGGCAATCATCCGCAATAAGGTTGTCTTGCCGACGCCGCTGGGTCCCAAAAGGCATGTCCAGCGGCCTTGTTCGGCGGCAAAGTCCAGCCCCGAGAACAGCAGTTCCCCCTCGAACGCAAAACGCTCGACCCGCGCCCGCATGCACGGCCCGGCTTCGGCGGTCTGTTGGGATATTTGGGGCTCAATAACGGACTTTGCCATCGCCTCACTCGTCCCTACGCCGGCATGATCCGGATCAGGTTCAAGGGGTCGTCCCGTCATTGGGACCTCTCAACCGCCTCGGCGGTTCCCCCCGGTGGGTTCAACGGACTATGGGCCGCCGCCGCCCGGCAAGTCAAGTTGGCCATGGCGGCGTCGTTGAACTGTGCGACCCGGCCGCTTATGTCGAACCAATGCCATATGAGGCCGCCACAGCGCTGCCGGGCCCACGCCGCGCGGATCCCCCGTTATTCATCGGTAGTGAGATCTACCGCACGTCTTCCTATGGCCCCCGCCATCCGCTGGCGATCCCGCGAGTGTCCGCCACCATAGACTTGTGCCGCGCCCTCGGCTGGCTGCCCGACTCATCCTACTGTGACAGCCCACGCGCCGATGTCGCCGCGCTCACCCGTTTCCATGATCCCGACTATCTCGCCGCCCTCCTGGCCACCGAGCACAGCGGGCGCGCGTCGCCCCACGACCGCGAGCGCTTCAATCTCGGTCGTCTCGAGAATCCGATTTTCCAGCAGATGTTCAGTCGTCCGGCAACAGCCGCCGGCGCCAGTCTCTATGCCGCCGATCTGCTCGTCGCCGCGGCGCTGGCCGGGCAGGGACGCGTGATCTATAGCCCAGCCGGCGGCACCCACCACGGCCGGCCGGATCGGGCCAGTGGTTTTTGCTATCTCAACGATCCGGTGCTGGGGATCTTGCGCATGCTCGATGGCGGCATCGAGCGCGTCTGCTACGTCGACTATGACGCCCACCATGGCGACGGGGTCGAGGATGCCTTCGCCGATGACGACCGTGTTTTGACCTTGTCGATCCACGAACGCGATCGCTGGCCTCACACCGGTGCCGCCGCCGGCTGGTCTCACGCCACGGCATGCAATTTGCCGGTGCCGATGGGTTTTCATGATGCCGAGTTGGCGTATCTTCTCCGCGAGGCAGTCGTGCCGGTCTGCACCGCGTTCGCGCCGCAGATCGTTGTCGTGCAATGTGGCGCCGACGCACTGGCCGACGATCCGCTCAGCAAGCTTTCGCTCTCCAACGGCGCCCTTTGGCGGGCGGTAACGCAAAGCATCGAGTTGGCGCCCTGCGCCCTTGTTCTCGGCGGCGGCGGCTACAATCCGTGGAGCGTCGCCCGCTGCTGGACCGGCGTTTGGGCGGCATTATGCGGCCACACCATTCCGGCGCAATTACCGGCGGCTGGCGAGGATGTGCTTCGCGGCCTGACTTGGCATCGCGCCGCCGGCCGCAATCCACCGCAGCATTGGTTTGACACTCTGGCCGATCCGCCTAATTCTGGGGCAATTCGCCCGGAAATTCACGCCACGGCCAAGGCCGTGTTGGCCAAAACAAATGCCTGGAGACCCGCTATATGAAGGCCTTGCGCATCGTCTTTTACGCCGTCCTCCTGCTGCTGCCGCTGGAAGGCTCGGCGCAGACCGGACAACTCCTGGATTTCGAGCGGTCGGAGCTTGAAATAGCCACTGCCGGCGACACCTATACGTTCGCCGTCGAGCTGGCCTTGACGCCGCAGCAGCAGGCGCAAGGTCTGATGTTTCGCCAATCGATGGCGGCCGATGCCGGTATGTTGTTCGTCAATGACAGGGAAGCCATGCGCGGTTTTTGGATGCGCAATACCTTCATCCCGTTGGACATGCTGTTCGTCAAGGCCGATGGCACGATCGCTCATATCGTCGAGCGCACGATCCCGCAGTCGCTGAAGACCGTATCCTCACGGGTACCGGTGCTGGCGGTGCTTGAATTGAACGCCGGTACCGTCCGGCGGTTAAGTATTAAAGTGGGCGATAAGGTGGCCCATCCGCTGCTTGGCGGCGGCGGTTAGCGAGCGGTCAGACCTTGGATCCGGAGGTCACCGGGGCGATGGCTTCCCAGCTTTGCCCGGTGGCCAACATGCAGCTCACACCGTTGGGCATGGTCAGGATAATCGTCCAGGAACCCCCATCGCTGGACAGGACTTCGAGCACGCCGCCATTGTTGGCGAGGCCGATGGCGACCGGCTCCTCCGAGTACTTCTTGGCCAAGTGCTGGAGTGCGGCATCGCGGCTGGCACAGGCACGCTGCTGTTGAGCGAAAGCCACACCATCAAAAGCCAGCGAGGCAACGGCGAACACGGCCACAAAGGCGGTACTTCTGTACATGTCCAGTCTCCCGGCCACAGGATGCGGCCTTTTCTCTCAGGAACCTGAATTGTCACAGAAACCCGTTAACAATCGCTGAACCCCGGCCCGTACCGCCTAAGCGGCATATTCACGAATTATTACAGACTGTTACGGACGTTTCCTACAGGTCATATGACCATCGCCGATCGGCAGCAATACCGCGTCCACCCGGTCGTCCTTGCCGATTTTGGCGTTCAACGCCTTGATCGAATTGGTATCCGGATCGTCCACTTTGGGATCGGCTGCCGCCCCGTGCCAAAGGACGTTGTCGATCATTACGACCCCGCCCGGCCGCAACAGCGTCAGGCACAGCTCATAATACTTGTCGTAGTTGGTCTTATCGGCGTCGATAAAGGCCAAATCATAACTTCCCGCTTCACCCTCGTCGATTTTGCCCTGCAGCGTCTCTACCGCCGGGCCGAGGGTCAGCGTGATCTTCTCGGACACACCGGCTGCCTGCCAATATCGCCGCGCAACATCGGTATACTCTTTGCTGACGTCGCAGCACCAGAGACGGCCGTCTTCTGGCAGGGCCATTGCCACGGCAAGCGAGCTGCCGCCTGTAAAGGTCCCGACTTCAAGGCATCGCTGGGCATCGATCAGCCTGACCATCAACGCAAGAAATTGCGCCTGTTCGACTGAGACCTGCATGCCGGCCCCGGGCAGATTAGCGGTCTCTGTCCTCAGTTCCTGCAAGATCTCGGGCACACGCACCGAGACCTCTCGGATATAGTCGAAGTCATTCCGTTGCGGCGTATATCCGGGCATCGCTACTCCAATCCGTACCCTGGCCGCAACATAGGCTTGTCGGCCGGACCGGCAACGCCCCTTATCGCACGTCGAGCAGTTCCACTTCGAACAGCAAAGTGGCGTTCGGCGGTATCACGCCGCCTGCACCCCGGGCACCGTATCCCAGGTCCGGCGGGATGATCAAAGTCCGCTTGCCGCCGATTTTCATGCTGCCGACCCCTTCGTCCCAGCCGCGAATAACCCGTCCCTGACCAATGGGAAACTCGAACGGCTGACCGCGGTCCACCGAGCTATCGAATTTTTCGCCTTTCTCGCCGTCCTCGTAGAGCCAGCCGGTATAGTGCACGACCGTTGTTTGGCCGCTCGCCGGTGTCGCCCCGTCACCTTCGACGGTGTCTATGTACTGTAGGCCGCTTTCAGTCGTCGTCACCGGTCCATCCACTTGTGCCGTTGTTGGTGCCGCCAGGGTAGCTAACAAGGCGGCGCTAAGAAACGCCGTTACGAACCGCGGAAATCGCCACGCCATGATATCTCTCTACTGCTGGGATTAGATGGCGATACTATAACCGGCGGGCCGGCGCTGGTTGCGCACGATTGCGTTAGCCGCCTTGCAATCCCATAGGGGGTATGATCAGTCGAACTTGCCCGGCAATAGCCAAATTTGTCCGGCGATAGATAGGGCACGCCATGCGAGCCGATGACGATGACCATGTCGATCTTTGTGAAGTGGGCGCCCGCGACGGGTTGCAAAGCGAGCCACGCTTATGGAGCGTGGCTGAACGGGTCGAGCTGATAGATCGGCTCACCGGCGCCGGTGTCACTCACCTTGAGGCCGTCAGTTTCGTCAACCCCAAACGCGTGCCCCAGATGGCTGATGCCGAGGCGGTCATGCGGCGCATCGCCCGTCCGGCGGGTGTCACGATCGCTGGGCTGGCACTCAACCTGCGTGGCGTTGAGCGTGCTATTGAGGCCGGTGTCGACGAGCTACGGGTCGTGGTCGCCGCCAGCGAGACCTTCAACCAGCGCAACCAGGGTGCGGCAATCGAGGAGACCCTTGATGCCTATGCCGCAAGCGTCCAACGCGCCGCCGATGCCGGACTACGCCGCGCCGGCATCGTTAGCACCGTATTCGGCTGCCCCTTTGAAGGCCATACGGCGCCGGACCGAGTGGCTCACATCGCCAAACGGCTGGCGGATGCCGGCGCTCAGGATATCATCCTCGCCGACACCATCGGCGCCGGCGTCCCGAACCAGGTGCGCGACGTCTTACAGGTTGTCCGGCATGCCCTGCCGGATGGCATCCGCTTGGGTTGCCACTTCCACAACACCCGCAATACCGGATTCGCCAATGCCTCGGCGGCTTTGGATCAGGGCGTGCGCTTGTTCGACGCGTCCGTCGGTGGCATCGGCGGCTGCCCCTTCGCCCCGCGCGCCACGGGCAACATTGCCAGCGAGGATCTCTGTCACATGCTTCGTAATATGGGCTTTGATGTCGGCTTGGATCTGGTCCAGCTCATCCAGACAGCCCAATGGGCCGAGCAATTCTTCGCGGCCCCACTGCCGGGCATGGTCATGAAAGCCGGGGCTTTTCCTGAAGTCGTCGCGGCGCGCTCGATCTAGCGCTTGTCCCTTAGCGCGACAACCGTTGCCACCGCCGCGCCCACCGCACAGGCCATCACCACGACACCGAGGGGCCACGGCTTGCCATCGTTCAAAACGCCGATGAGTACCGTCGCGACGGCACCGGCGCCCAGCCGCGAGGCGGCAAACGTCGCGGTCGCCGACCCGGCGCGATGCCCAAACGACTCCATCATCCCCGTTAGGCCATTGGAGCCCATGAGATGGGCCAGGCCGACAATGAAGAAGACCGCCGCCGCAACCCCCCACAACCCGCCAAAACCGGTGACGGTGTTGAACAGCAGAACCACACCCAGCACCACCAGCCCGGCCGCCGCCAGCATCAGCATGCGCTGATAACCGACCCGCATCACGAACCGCGCGTTGAGCCAGTTGAGCAACATGGCACCAGCGACATTGGCGCCGAAGAACAGCCCAAAAAGTTGCGGGTCCACGCCGTAGAACTCGATGTAGATGAAGGGGGTGGCGGCGATGTAGCTGAACATCGCGGCGCCGGCCAAGGCACTGGCCAAACTGAACGCCATCGCGCGTCTGGACCCAAGGATCTCGGCATAGCCGCGCAGCACGCTATACAGACGGAATGGCTGTGCCTGTTCCGGCCGCAAGGTCTCCGGCAGCTGGGTCGCGACGGCCAGGACGACGACCGTACCGATGGCGGCTAACGCCAGGAAATTGGCCTCCCAGCCCCATGCGGCCAAGATCAGGCCACCCAGACTCGGGGCGATCAGGGGCGCAATTGACATCACTAGCAGCAGCACCGACAGCATCCGGGCCGCCGCGTTTCCGGACACCTGATCTCGCACCACGGCGCGCGTTATGGCGCCGGCCGCACCGCCGCCAATGGCTTGCAGCACGCGGAAAAAGATCAGTTGTTCAGCCGAACTTGCAATCGCGCAAAGCACGCTTGCCACGACGAACAGCAGCACCGTACCGATCAACACCGGCCGCCGCCCAATCGCGTCCGACAACGGCGCCAGCAGCAGGGCCCCGACGGCGATGCCGGCCAGGAACGCCGTGATGGTTTGCTGCATCAAGGCATCGGTAGCGCCCAGCGATTGTGCCATCTCCGGCAACGCCGGCAGATACAAATCGATGGCAAACGGCCCCAGCGAGGAGATTCCCGCCAACACCAATATCAGACCGCGCCGGGATCCTGGTGCACCTGTCGGATCGGCTGGATTCATTAAGACCCATTTTCTCCATGCGGCGAACGTGACGCGAACCAACAACCAAACCGCAATGGCTGTTTAGCGTCTTCGGTCTTGAAGTCAGGCCCGCCGGCCGGCTTGCGACCCGTCCATCGCGCGAGCCGCCGGCGGCGTCCAGTGATCCTACGCCCAGACAGCAGCGTTTGCGGCGGGTCTCAAGCCATGTCCAAGTCTAAGGAGCAATCCTGCCACGAGCCGCCATCCGCATTAGAGGCAACCGCAGCCGCGACGAACTTAATACCACGTGCGCCGTCTTCGACCGTCGGATATTCGACATAGCCCGCGGGCAGGGGTCTATCGTCTCGCCGGGCCTCGATGGCGATAGCGAGCTCGGCGTACAGATTGGCCCACGCCTCGAGCCAGCCCTCGCCATAGCCGCGCGGCAAGGTGACATAGCGTTGGGTTTCATCGAAAACGCCCGCACCGGCACCGCGGGTTATGATTTGCTCAGCCTCCCCAAGCGGCGTGTAGCGCAACTCTTCTTGCTTGCTTTGGAGCCATTCCAGGCGTCCCTGGTCGCCATAGAGCCGGAGGTGCAACCCGCCGCGTTCGCCGGCCGCGACCTGCGACGCGGTCAACGTCCCCGGCACGTCGCCGGCGAACCGCACATTCATGAAGACGGTGTCCTCCATCGCCTTGGGGCGCCCACAGACATGGAACTCGGCCCGTAACCGTTGCATTTCCAAACCGGTGACGAAAGTCGACAGGTGCCATGCATGCGTGCCGATATCGGCTGTCGTGCTGGCCATACCCGACTGGGCCGGGTCAAGCCGCCAGGCGAACTGCTTCGACTCCTCGGCCCCGGGCAGCGCCAGAAACTCGTCGAAATACTGGACATGGACCATGCGCAGTTGGCCGAGCATGCCGGTGGCCACCATCCGCCGCATTTGCCGCACCATGGCATGGGCCGCAAAGGCGTGGGTCACGCCGAAGACGACACCTGCGGCGCGCGCTCGGCCGACCAAATCCACAGCGTCGTCGAGTGTGGTGGTCAGCGGCTTGTCGCAGATAATATCGATGCCGGCATCGAGGAAGGCGCAGCACATGGCGTGGTGGCGGTCATTCGGCGTGACGATACAGACGGCATCAATGCCGTCCGGCCGCGCCGCCTCTCTTATGGCCATCTCGCGATAGTCGGTATAGACCCGGTCTTCATCCAGGAACCAGTCTTTGCCTGACGCGATCGCGACGTCCGGCCGACCGGACAGCGTTCCAGCCACGACTTCCCAGCGGTCACTGATGCGTGCGCCGGTGGCGTGGATGACGCCAATCAGCGCACCCTGGCCGCCGCCGACGAAGCCGAGGCGCAGGCGCCGACTCGGTTTCGGAAAGCCGCTTTGGTCGCTGAACGGATCGGCCATCTGATATTCCCCAATTGGCTTTGAAGTCCGAAGGTTACCCGGCCCCGTGCCATATTCCAAACACCCCTAGTTGCTGGGTCGGCCCGACCTCCGCTTGATACCACAGACCGAAACCCACAGTGCCTCAGCCCGGCAGAGCACCCCCACGGCCGACCGGGCGCTTTCGCCAGCCAAGGATTATCACCACTCCGACAAGCGCGCCGGTAGGGGGTCGACAGTGTATGCCATGCGGTGGCTCAGTTGGGTGAGCAACTCAGCCTTGATTGGCAAAGACGCCGGGTCGCGCCACAGGTTTTGGGTCTCGTATGGATCGGCGACAAGGTCGTACAGCTCGCCGTCATCGTGCGAATGATCGACGACGATCTTGTGGTCGTTAGTTCTGAGCGCCGTCAGCTGGGCCGTAGGGCTGCGGTGGAACGGCATGGCGTTGTAATATTCACAATACACGCTGCTCTTGTGGTGGCTGGCATCCCCATTTTGGGTCAGCAGCGGCCACATCGACCGGCCCTGCATACCGGGTTGGGCCGAAAGACCGCAGGCATCAACGAGTGTGGGGGCAAGGTCAACCATTTCGACCAGGCCGGTATGCCGCTGCGGCGGTATCCGCGTCGGAAGGCGGATCAAAAGAGGGATGCGAATGGCCGGCTCGTAGAAATACGGGCCCTTGAGATATATCCCGTGGTCGCCCAGCATTTCACCGTGATCGGACATGAATATCACGAGCGTATTGTCGTGCTGGCCGGTTTCCTCCAGCGCCGCCAGGATGGCGCCGACCTGCTCGTCCACGAGATCGCACATAGCCCAATAGGCGGCCCGCACCATTCGATGATCGGTCGCACTCATATTTCGCCCGTAGGGCATGGTCCGACCGTAGGCACCTTCCGAGTCAAAAGCCTGATAGACCGGCTTGGTCGAGAGATCATCGTTCGGCGCATCCGGCAACGGAATTTCGTCGAGGCGGCTTAGGTAGCGCTGGAGAAAGTTCTCCGGCGGATTGAAGGGGTGATGCGGTGCGAACATGTTGACGGAAAACAACCAAGGTGACGGGGACGTCGCTTGCCGGCGTATGAAGTCGATCGCCTGCTCCGCGCACCAGGTCGTTTCGTGGTCTTCCTTCGGCATACCGATTTCTACGTAACGGCAATCCGGATGCGCTTGCGTTTCGAATTTGCGACCGCGCGCCGCCAAAAAGCTCGTGTAACCGCTATAGGCCCCCCAGCTGTCGTGCGGGTCGCCAGCCCAGCTAAACTCGCTGTAGCCATCGTTGGTTCGGGCTTCGATCGTCACGTTTACCGCTGGATCGGCGGGTGCGAGATGCAGCTTGCCGACCAGGCCGCAATGATAGCCGGCCTCGGCCAAGAGCCGCGTGATCGGTTTCTCATCGGCGGGAATAGTCTGACCGTTCTGGCGCAGCCGGGTCGTGCGCGGATAGCGGCCGGTCAAGAAGCTCGCGCGGCTCGGCATGCAAACTGGGCTTTGCACGTAGGATTTCTCGAGGTGCGCAGAGTTCGCCGCGAGCGCATCGATATGCGGCGTGTTGACGAAGTTATTGCCCGCGCAACCCAACGTGTCAAAACGCTGCTGATCGGTGCAAATCCAAAGAATATTTGGTTGCTTCATTCTTTCGCCTCCGATTTGCCGGACAGAGATTGCAAGCTGCACGATTCCGTTCGCCGGTGCCATCCGGATCGCGCCCGGCTGGGATCCCTGGTCAGGGCTTGACCAACTCGGCCGGGGAACTTAGTATCAAAAATGAAACTGACTATCGTTTATGAAAATTGGCTTGGTGATGGGTGAGAGTCAACTCCTGTCTGGCCGCCGCGCGCTAAGTCTGGTGGAGACCTTGGCGAGCGAACCCGATGGGCTTTCGTTTTCGGAACTTGGCGCATCGATTGGCGTGTCTGCCGCGAGCCTATCGCGGCTTCTGAAGATGCTTTCGAGCGAAGGCTGGGTTGAGAATGGCCCGAGCGGAGAATACGCCGTCGGCACTCGAATGATGACCCTGGCCCGCCACATCGTCGGGCACTGGTCCGAGCATGAGATCTTGGAGCCGGTGGTTCAGGATCTGGCGAACGCGACCGGCCACTCGGCTTGTTTTGCCCGGTTTGCCAATGACGCGTTCACACTGACGGCGAAGACGGAAATGCCGTCGTCCTATCATTTCATAGAGCTCTTCGCGTTGAATCGCGATCTCGTAAGCAATGGCATGGGTCTGACCTTACTAGCCCACCAGGACCCCAATGCGGCCCGCCAAATTATTGCGGAAACCGTCGGCGGCCAGGCGTGCGCCGGCTACCTGGACCGCCTGGCGGAAATCCGGGAAGCCGGCTGTTTTGTCAGCGAGGAAAGCATTGTCACGCGAATTGTGGTGCCGGTCCGAAGCGGCGTCGGCCCCACTGTGAAGGGGGTCATCGCCATTGCGTGCCTTAAGCCGGCGGTCAGCGAAGTCAAAAAATATCTGCACGATGTTCGCCGTGCGGCGGCGGAGGCCGAGCGACGCTTGGCCCATAGTGACCGCGCCATCCGGTCGGCCTAGTTGGCCGATTAGTATTCGTGGAGGAAGTCGAAAAAAGGAGGAGACAGTGGTAATTTCGAAGACAATAGGGAAACGGCTAGCAGCGCTGGCGGTTGGTTTCAGCGCCGCGATCGTCACCATCACACCGGCATCGTCGGCTGAGGTGACGGCCCGCTTCGCGGTCGACGGTTTCGTGCTCGGCACATTGATCCGGGTCGCTGAAGCCAAGGGCTACTTCGAGGAGGAGAATGTCGACGCCACGTTGCTCACATTCTCCTATGGGGTGGACACCGTAGACGCGGTGCTGGCTGGACAGGCGGATTTCGGCGTCATCATAGACATGCCGATGCTGAGCCGTTTTACCTCCGGCAAGCTCGCCTCGCCGGCAGTGATTGGCATGCCCAAGCCAGGCTGGCACAAGCTGTATGTAAAGAACGATTATGCCTCTCCCAGCGACCTGAAAGGCAAGAAGATCGCCGTCGCAACCGGCACTGCGCAGGAGTTCGTCACCCGCGTTCATTTACAGGACAATGGCGTCGATCCCGATAGCGATGTCGACTTTGTCGGGCTGGCGAGTTTGTTCGAGATTGTCGGCGCGATGAAGGCTAATCGCGTCGATGCGGCCTGGATCTGGGGTCAGGGTGTAGAGCAAATGGCCGACAGCAAAGATTTTCGCTTCGAGGTCGACGACAGCGTGGTCAACCAGTCTACGGTTGCCCTGCTGGTGGTCTCGAAAGATTATCTAGCCGGCAACCGCGACACCGTACTGGCGACCTTGAGAGCACTCGCCAAGGCCGGTGCCGTCGTCAAGAACGATCTGGATGAAGCGGCGAGAATCGTCGCGGAAGGCGTCGCCGGAGACGCGGGCAAGATCAAGCCGGTGATTGAAGGTCAGCGTTACGCCTTGAGCTTCGAAGAGAGCGCCATGGCATCGCTGAAAGCGAAGTACGACTTCTTGGTCGATCAGGGCGTGATTGACCAACCCTATGACTTTGCGGATCAGTTCGATCTTGAGGTACTCAGGGAGGCGGTGCCTGACGCAAACATTGTTGAGTCGCTGAATTAACCGCGTGAAACGCTCCCGCGTCGGGTGCCGCGAGCAGGCACTCGACGCGGGTCGAAGGATCGGACACCGCCATGACCATCGCCATGGAATCCATCGCCTTTGCGTATGATGCCCCCATCGGGCGGCCGAAACCACTCATCCTCAGTGACATTGATCTCGAGATACAAGACGGCGAGTACCTGGTTCTCGTGGGCCCGAGCGGGTGTGGCAAGTCCACGTTGCTACGGTTGATTGCCGGGTTCGACCAGGCGACGAGCGGCTCCCTGAAAATCGATGGTGCACCGGTAAAGGGGCCCGGCAGGGACCGCGGCATGGTGTTTCAGGACTTGGAAAGCTCGCTCTATGAGTGGTTGACGGTCGGCGAGAATGTCGAATTCGGTTTGCGGGTTAGCGGGGTTCCGCGGGCCGAGCGGGAGGTCCGTCGCGAGGAAGCTTTGCGTATGGTCAATCTGCTGAATCATGTGCGCAAATATCCGGACGAGTTGTCCGGAGGGATGAAGCAGCGCGTACAGATCGCCCGCATGCTCGCCATGCGGCCCTCCATCATGTTGATGGACGAGCCTTTCGCCTCGCTGGATGCTCAGACCCGCCATATGCTGCAAAACCAGATGGTAAGCATTTGGACTGAAATCGGTGGCACGGCGGTGTACGTGACCCATGATATCCGAGAAGCGCTCAATCTGGGTCAGCGCATCGTCTTGATGTCCGCTGGTCCCGCCGCCGGGATCAAGCACATCTATGACGTGCCGATGCCCTATCCGCGTCGGCAGAGCGATCCAATCTATATCGAATTGCTTGAACGCATCTCAGGCGATATCGAGGAAGAGGTGATAAAGGTATGGATCTAGCGGATCATGCCGAGCGCCCTGCCAACCGCGGGCCCCGGTTTTTCGGATTATCCGGAGGCAATCTTGTGTCGCCGGCCGCCGTGGTGTGTGGGCTGTTGATATGGGAGGTCGCGGCTAGGAATTTCATTGACCCGTTTTTTCTGCCATCCGTTTCGGCGATATTTGCCGGCGCTGTGGAGTTGCACCAGCAGGGCCTTCTGCTGAAGCATGTCAGCATTAGCCTCACACGAATTCTCGTCGGTTGGGCCCTCGGCAGTTTGGTTGCTATTCCGATCGGACTCATGGTCGGCAGTTTCATGACCGCGAAACGGATCATTGATCCGTATATCCATTTCCTGCGCTTCATTCCGGCGATTGCACTGGTCACCCTATTCATTGTCTGGTTCGGCGTTGGAGAGTTATCCAAGATCCTGTTGGTCATGTATGCCACGTCGTTCATCGTGATGATCAACACGGCCACCGGCGTCGTCACGATCCATCAGAATAAGAAACTTGCCGCGCAAACATTTGGCGCGTCGGTTATGCAGATATTCTGGCGTGTTACGGTACCGGCCGCCATGCCCTCGATCTATGTCGGGATGCGGCTGGCGCTCGCGTCGTCATTTCTGGTCATAGTCGCCGTGGAAATGCTCGCGGCGGAATCGGGTCTCGGTTTTCTGATCTGGACGTCAAAGCTCTACTTCAAAATTGACTGGATGTTCGTCGGCATCTTCCTGCTCGGCTTCTTCGGCTTGCTTACGGACTATGCCTGGAAGATGGTCGGCAAACATGCGATCGGCCGCTATGTGCGCGCCAGCGCCAAATATTGACGGGGCCGGTTCATGCCAGGCAAAAACATTGTTGTTATCTTTAACGACGATCACGGCCAGTGGGCGTTGCCTGCCTACGGCAACAGAGACCTGCACACCCCAACTCTAAACTACTTGGCCAACACCGGCGTCGTGATGGAGAACGCCTTCACGCCGACACCCGTCTGTTCGCCGGCGCGCGCCTGCTTTCTGACCGGCCGGCTGGCATCCCAGCACGGATTGCATGACTACATCGCCAACGCCGAGGACTTCGGCACCAGGCGGTGGCTCGAAAATGAGGTCACTTTGCCGGAGATGCTGCAGCGCGACGGCTATGAAGTGGCTTTGTCGGGTAAGTGGCACTTGGGCAACGACGTCATCCCCCATCCGGGGTTCGATCACTGGTTTGCCCTGAACGGCGACTATCCGATCACGGCGAAGGGGACGTACCAATATAGCCTTAACGGAGAGATCAAGAGCCTTTCTGGTTTCAAATCGCAAATCATTACAGACCAGGCCGTCGGATTTCTGCACAACCGCAAGACCGATCGACCCTTCTTTCTATTTGTTGGTCATACCGCAACCCACAGCCCCTGGTCCGATCACCCCGAGCGCCTGGTGCAGCACTATCGCCATCGTGACTTGTTGGACTTCCAGACGGGATCGGCATATCCGTTCGGGCGGCAAAATCTGGAGTCTGCCGAACTCATGTCGCGTACGGAGGCGCGTGAGGGCTTGGTGCAATACTATGCCGCGGTTTCCAGCCTCGATGAGGCGGTCGGCCGGCTACTGGATGAATTGGACGCGCTTGGTCTCATCGACGAGACCCTGATCGTCTATACATCGGATCATGGTCTTTGCTGTGGCCATCACGGTATTTGGGGTAAGGGAAACGGCACAATGCCCCTGAATATGGTTGAGGAGAGCATCCGCATTCCGATGATCTTTCACCATCCGGGAGAGGCGCTGTTTTCCGGACAGCGACGGCCGGAGTTCGTCGATCATCTCGATCTCTTCCAAACATTGATGGCGTTTGCCGGTACCAAAGCGCCGGCAGAAATTTCGGATACGTATCCCGGAAAGAGTTTCTTGCCGCTCCTAACCAATGAACTTCTTCCCGCGCCGTGGCGGCAAGTTCAGTTTGGCGAATACGGCCCGGTGCGCATGGTCAGGACACCGCGCTACAAGTTGGTAAAACGCTATCCTGACGGTCCGGACGAGCTGTTCGATCTGCGGGACGATCCGCAGGAAGTAATCAATCTTGCGGCCGAACCCGAACACCAGTCACGCATCGCGCAACTATCGGATCAACTAACGGCGTTTTTCGAAAAGCACGCCGATCCAAAAAAATCGGGTATTCGGCCCGACGGCCCGGAAAAGACCAACTTTACCTCCCCGTGGTCCGCGTGAGGCCATAGCCGATCCAACAGACGAACGCGCGACCGTTGCGGTCATGTGCGGATCCTTGTTCCGAAACCTTTAGTAGTTGCGATCTGACGCGGCCGCTGCGATCACTAGTGTCGCCCGTTCTATCGACACGCCTGGAGGACACCCATGGATACCAACCCGGTCATACAAGCCCTAGGGCGCCGCCTACGTCTTGCCGTGATTGGCGGTGGCCCCGGCTCTTTTATTGGTGCAATGCACCGGACTGCGGCCCGGCTGGACGACCGTTATGAAATCGTCGCCGCGGCGCTGTCGTCGAATGCCGGCCGCGCCCGGGAAGCAGCGCGGGGCATCGGCTTGCCTGCCGATCGAGCCTATGAGTCCGCCGCCAAACTGATTGCCGCGGAGGCCGAGCATCCCAACGGCGCCGATGTCGTTGCCATCATGACGCCGAACGACACCCATCATGAATACAGCATGGCCGCCCTTGGGCACGGCTTCGACGTGATCTGCGACAAGCCGCTCTGCAATAGCGTCGACGAAGCGATCGACTTGGTGAAGAAGGTGCGTGAAACCGGCTTGGTCTTTGCGTTGACACACAACTACACCGGTTACCCCATGGTGCGTCAGGCCCGCGCCATGGTGGCGGACGGACAACTCGGCGAGCTTCGTTTGGTCCAAGTGGAATATGTGCAGGGTGGCAAAGCCGCTGAGAATGATCCGGATCCCAAAGCCGGCCCGGTACCATGGCGCTATGACCCGGTGCGCGGCGGGCCGTCGTTGGTGATGGGGGATATCGGCACCCACGCCCATAACCTGGCCTGCTTTGTTACCGGGTTGGATGTGGACGAGTTGGCCGCCGAGGTTGGGACCATCGTACCGGCGCGGCTGGTGCATGACTATGCCGGGGCGCTGCTACGCTTCGCCGGTGGCGCCCGCGGCAGTTTTTGGGTCACCCAAGCCGCGGCTGGCGTCGAGAACTGTCTGCGCATCCGCGTCTCGGGAACGCGCGGCAGCATCGAATGGTGGCAAGAGCATCCGAATGTGTTGACTTTCTTGCCTCTCGACGGACCGGCTCAGACCCGGACGCGCAATGGCCCCGGGACCCTACCTCTGAGTGCGCGGGCGGCCCGTATCGTTAAGGGGCATCCCGAAGGCTTCCATGAGGGATTTGCCAATATCTATTCCGACGCTGCGGAAGCAATCGCCAGCCGGCGCGCTGGCAAGGAAACCGACCCTCTGGCGCTGCAATTTCCCAATGTGCTTGATGGCGCCCGCGGCGTGAAATTTGTGCAGGCGGCAATCGATTCGAGCAAGGCGAACGGGGCCTGGACGAACTGCCGGCTCGATCTCGCCACAGCGCTGGAGTAAGGCCGATGAGCTCATCGCATCCACGCTTGCAGGCGCCGGCCGGAACTTGTGACTGCCACGTGCATATCGTCTACCCGACATCCCGCTTTCCTGTGGCACCGGGGCAGGAAGCTTTTCCCGAAGCCTCCATCGTCGAATACCGGGCGGTCGCGGACCGTCTGGGGATTGAGCGCTGCATCATGACTCAGGCCCCATGCTATGGCACGGACAACGCGTGGGTCTTGGCCGCGATGGAGACGTTCGGCCCCGGCGCTCGCGGCACCGCTGCCGTCGATGCATCGGTCAGCGGACAGGAGCTCGATCACCTGACGGCGGCTGGGATTCGCGGCGCCGCATTGTATATGCTGTCGGGCAGCCGGTTCGATTGGACCGATGTGCCGGCGATTGCGGCCAAAGTGATGCCGGTCGGTTGGCATGTGCACGTGCAGCTTAACGGGGTCGAACTCGTTGAGTACGCGACACTGCTGGAACGGCTTCCGAACATACTGGTGCTCGATCATATCGGTAAATTCCTCGAACCGGTGACTACCGACCATCCGGGCTTCAAGGCGCTGCTCCGCCTGGTCGACACCGGCCGTTGTTATGTCAAGCTGTCCGCCCCCTATGAATCCGCTTGGGGCGAGCCGCCCTACCTCGAGCACTCCGGCGCCTTGGCCAAGGCACTGATCGAGGTGGCGCCGGAGCGCATGCTGTGGGGCAGCAACTGGCCGCATCTGGGTGGGCCGGACCCGGCCGCGAAACCGGATGATGGTGACCTACTGGATACGTTGCTGCATTGGACCGATAGTCCGCCTGTTCGCGACATGATCCTTAGCGAGAACCCGGCCCGGCTCTACGGCTTCGGCTAGCAAGGTGCTACCGGTCTCAGTAGCTTTCGGCGATCTGGACTTTGCTGTAAGCCTTGCCGAATCTTGCCTCGATCCGACGTTGGACAAGGTCCCAAAGCGTGGTGAGGATCAGGTAGTAGATCGCCGCCACTGCGAAAAGCTCGAGCACGAGAAAGCGCTCCTGGATGAGTATCTGCGTTCTCCGCAAGAGCTCTTCCATGGAAATGACGGAAGTCACGGACGTTGTTTTCAATAACCCGTTCACGCTGTTGCCCAGCGGCGGGACGATGATGCGGGCGGCCTGCGGCAAGACGATATACCGCATGACCTGCACGGGGTTGAGGCCGAGAGCCCTGGCGGCATTGCTTTGACCGGCTGGGACGGCGAGGATACCGCCGCGAATGATCTCGGCGAGGTAGGCGGCTTCGTTCAAGATCAAGCCCAGTAGCGCTGCTTCCAGCACGCTAAACCGCACGCCGATTGCGAGCGGCAGGCCGGTGAATATGATCAATAGCTGGACCAGCAGCGGTGTTCCCCTGAACAGCCAAATATAGAACTGGGCGAAAAAGGAAATCGCCTTGACCGGCGACACGCGCATGAGCGCGAGCACGGCGCCGAGCACTAAGCCGCCGATGATTGCCGCGACCGTGAGCCCAATGGTCCAAAGGACACCGAAGAACAGGAACTCGTTGAAGACATAGTCTTGGAATCCGCCCCAGTCCCAAACGCTTCTGTTCATGCTGCCCCGCTCGCGATATCAAAAAAAAGAGGCACGCCCGCCGGCATCGGCGGACGTGCCCAGACAGGAGGTAACGATCCTAGCCGTTCGGGCCGCGAATGACGAACGGCTCGGTATTGGCCAAAACGCCATACTCATCGAGCAGCGCCGTGTAGCTGCCGTCCTCCATCATCTCGTTCATGACTTCCAAGACCGCATTGGCAAGCTCTTCATTTGCCATGGCAAGTGCGACCGGGGTGGCGAACAAGCCGGATATCGCGCGATCGAACTCGCCGCGCGTGGCGTATTCGGCGGCGGTTGAATCGATGCTAACGGTGGCATCGGTCTGTCCTGCCCGTAACGCTTGATAGGCTGTGGCGAAATTGTCAAATGTGCGGACCTCGAGTCTCTCCATGCCCTTGGCGGTGAGTTCCTCGGCCAGCAGCTTCACTTTCGCTTCCTCAAAACCGCCGATCTCGACACCGACGGTCTTGCCGGCAAGATCTTCGGCCTTAGAGATGCCGGCCGGGTTGCCGGTCGGCACTGAGATGCTGATCGCTTGGGACTCATAAGGGATCATCTGCATGATGCCGGCGCGCTCTGCGGTCCAGAAGATGCCGGTGTTGATGACATCCCAGCGGCCTGCCTGGAGCCCGGGTATCATGGCCGAGAATTCGATGCGGATGTACTCAGGTTCAAGGCATAGGCGCTTTGCGACCTCGTCGCCGAGGGTGATCCGCATGCCTTTTAGCGTGCCGCTTGAGTCGACGAATTGCATCGGCGGCAGGGTCGGATTGGTTGACATGATCAACTTGCCCGGCTCAATCAACGCGCTATCCGAAACTGTCGGTGTACAATCCTGCGCCGACGCGACGGATGCGCTGAACAGTGATGCCATTGCAGCACCAAGTGAGGCGTAAGCGATCTTCCCTGTAATACTCCTAAACATTTGTTGGTCTTCCTTTCTTCGCTGGTACGTGTTGCTGATTCTTCCGGCCTCAGTTGGCGAACGCTGGCGCCAAGGATTGTTTAAGTCCCTGGCGTGAGAGCTCTTCCGCCAACGCGTTGCGTTCATTTGCCGGAAGCGCCAGGCGCGGGGGCCGTGGGTCTCCGACCGGCAGCCCCATCATGTCCAAACCCGCCTTTGTGGCCGACACATAACGATGGCCGCCAACCCAACGTATGATCGGTAGTATTCGACGATAAAGCGTCAGGGCGCCCGCGTGGTCGGCATGGTCGGCGACCAGCGTGAACAGATCGGCGGAGGCGCGGGGAATGAGATTGGAGCAGACCGAAACCCAGCCTACGGCACCGAGCCAAAAGGACTCGTAGCCAAGAACGCCGGCAAATACCTCGATACGATTCCCGCAAAGCTCGAGAATATCTCGAACCCGGGTGACCTCGAGCGTGGACTCCTTCACCATGGTCACGTTGTCGATGTGACTGAGGCGATCGATGGTCTGTGGAACGAGGTCGACATTAGCGGTCGCCGGATTGTTGTAGACCATGACGGGAACCGAGATGGCCTCGCCGATCTTGCGGTAATGCGCGAACAGTTCGTCTTCCGTGGGGGTGGAATAAAACGGCGGGATAACCATGACGCCGTCGGCGCCCAATGCTTCGGCTTCGCGGGACAGCTCCACTGCCTCGAACGTGGCTTCCGCGCCGGTTCCAATCAGCACGGGCACCCGGCCACCGGCTTCGCTGACGCAAGTCTCAATGACCAGTTGCCGCTCCTCCCGGCTTATGGATAGGAACTCGCCCGTGCTGCCCAACGGGACCAGACCATGAATTCCTTCCTTGATCTGCCAATCGACGAGATGGCGCAACGCGGCGATGTCGACGGACCTCCCATCCGGTTCGAACGGCGTGACCATTACTGTGTAGGTTCCGCGAAATCGGCTCATTTCAGCCTATCTACGTTTTTATTTAGCAGCGATAATACAGAAAATATTCATTATGTATATAATGAATATATCGGCTATCCTGGCCGCGTTCGAGCGAAATTGAGGCACTGAACCGGGTGAACGACCCGTCAAACGAACTTGGCAGACGGCTGCGGCGCCGAAAAGTGAGGCGCGCCGGCGAAGTGGTTGAATTCACGTTCGATGGCCGTCGAGTGCGTGCGCTCACGAACGAAACGATTGCTGCGGCGCTGACGGCAAGCGGCATCTCGGCGATGCGTCAATCCGAAATCGGCCGGCCGAATGGGGAACCGGACTGGCGCGGGCTGTATTGCGGCATGGGGGCGTGCTTTGACTGTGCGGTCACGGTTGACGGCCGGGCCAGTCAGCGCGCCTGCTTAACCAAGGTGACCGGCGGAGAGGATGTTCGATCGCTGCCGCCGGCCGGTACCGCCCTCGATTTGTTGAAACCCATTGTAGCCTGTCCCGATCGGGCCGAGTTGCCGATGCAGGAAATCGACATTCTCGTGATTGGCGCGGGTCCGGCCGGCCTCTCGGCGGCCCTTGCCGCCAGGCAATGTGGCGCGAGTGTTATCGTCCTGGACGAGCGCGCCCAAAGCGGTGGGCAATATTACAAACCTGTTGCGCCCTCACATGCGGCCCCTACCGCGCCTGACACCCAATTCGCGCGCGGCGCGCAACTGATCGGTCGAGCCCGGGCGGCCGGCGTAAAACTCATGCAAGACGCGACGGTCTGGGGTGCCTTTTCGGCGGCGGAAGTGGTGGCACTGGTTGGGGGCGAGACCATTCTCTTCACGCCTCGTCGGCTGATTCTCGCCACCGGTGCCTATGAACGGGCGATGCCGCTACCGGGATGGACACTACCGGGCGTCATGACAACTGGCGCGGCCCAGACACTGGCCCGCGCTTATCAGGTTTCGCCGGGGGAACGAGTTGTGATCGCCGGGAATGGCCCGCTTAATTTTCAGCTCGCGGCCGACCTTGTCGACCGCGGGGTCGACGTCGTTGCGCTGGCCGAAAGCGCGCCGGCGCCGCGACGCTTGACGCCGATGACGCGTGCGTTCGGCGCCGATGCTGCGAAGATGATCGAGGGGGTCGGGTACCTGCTGCGGCTGAAGCGAAAACGCGTACCGGTGCTATGGTCGCATGTCGCGATCGCGGCGATGGGTGAGGATCGGCTCGGGGCCGTTCAGTTAGCGCCGGTAGAGGCTGACGGTCGGGCGGTCACAGCACGGGCACAGCTCATTTCCGCCGACGTACTGTGCCTCGGCTACGGCTTTATCGCCTCAAGCGAAATCGCCAATGCGCTTGGGTGCCGCATGCGCCATGATCCGCGTCATCTGGGCTCACTCTGCGTAGAAACTTCCGACCTCGGCGAGACCAGCATTGCTGGCGTTTTTGCAGTCGGCGACGGCGCGCGGGTTGCCGGGGCAGCGGTGGCGGAAGCGGCGGGCACCATCGCGGGCGTCGCCGCGGCGAAGCAACTAGGGTTTGCTGCCGGTGCCGAGACTCTCCTGACCCACGCCACGCGTTCGCGGCAACGTGCCCAAGCGTTCCAGGTCTTGTTGTGGACCCTGTTCGAGGCGCCGCCGGTTCGTTTGGAACAGATCCCTGACCGGACGATTCTCTGCCGTTGCGAAAGCCTGGACTTTGGCCGAATTCGATCGGAGATCGAGAATGGCGTAGCCAACCTTGCCGTTCTGAAGCGCCGAACCCGGCTTGGCATGGGCCGCTGCCAGGGGCGTTACTGTACGGCGGTCGCCGTCCATTTGATTGGCCACCCAACCGACGGGGCGCCGGAGGCTGCACAGGGCTTTGCGCCGCGCCTGCCGGTGAAGCCCTTTCCCGCCGCCGCCCTTGCCATCAGGAAACCGGAATGGGGCGGCCACCAGCGCGCCGGCTCGCCGGACCTTTCAAGAGCCGTCCCGGCGCCGGCCTTCGGCGCCGACGCGGCAGATATCGTGGTCATCGGCGGTGGTGTGGTCGGAGCTTGTCTCGCCTACGAGCTTGCCAAAGCGGGGCGAGATGTTTTGGTGGTCGAACGCGATGACGCCAATCTCCAAGCATCGGGGGCTAATGCCGGCAGCTTACACGTGCAACTCCTATCGTTCGACTTTGGCGATAAGGCCGAGGCGGGCGGGGGCCCGGCTGCGGCGACATTACCGCTCGGTCCCTGGGCGGTGTCGTTATGGCAGGAGATTGCGGAAAACTGCGGCCATGATTTCGAAATCCGTATCACCGGCGGCCTGATGGTCGCCGAAAGCGACGCCGGCATGGAGTTTCTGAATAAGAAAGCACTTCTGGAACGTAGTTATGGTCTTGAGGCTGAGATTGTCGGCCGCGACGAACTCAAGAATTTGGCACCGGCCTTATCGGACAATATGATCGGCGCCGAATATTCCCCGCACGAGGGCAAGATCAATCCGCTGACAGCGACCTATCGGGTGCTCGAAGAAGCGCAGCGTATCGGTGCACGATACCTGCGCAGCACGGACGTAGTCGGTCTGGAAAGGGTCAATGGCGGCTGGCGGGTGGATACAAATCGCGGCGCGATCAAAGCGGGTCGGGTGGTGAATGCAGCCGGTCCCTGGGCACGATCTGTCGGCGCGATGGCCGGCCTGGACCTGCCGGTCTACAGCGCGCCGCTGCAGATGATTGTGACGGAGCGAGCTCCCGTGCTTATCGATCAACTCGTTGCCCACGCCGACCGGCATTTGAGCCTGAAGCAGCTTTCATCTGGTGGCATCGTCATCGGCGGTGCTTGGACTGCGTGCTACAGCGAGCATCAGAACATGAACGTGACGGTGCGCGAGAGCATTGAGGGCAATCTGTGGATTGCAAACCAAGTCCTGCCACAGTTGGCCGGGCTGCATGTGCTGCGGAGCTGGGCCGGCATGAATGTCAATATCGACGGCGCCCCGATTATCGGTGAGGCGCCGGGTGCGCCGGGGTTCTTCAATGCGGTCACCTCGAATGGTTACACCCTGGCGCCGGCCGTCGCACGGCTGACCGCGCAACTGATCTGCAACGGGAGCCCGGCGCTGGATATCCGGCCCTATCTCCTGGACCGCTTTTGACGGAAAGGCCTCATGATTACACTCGAGAACGTTTCCAAGGCTTACGGCACCTTCCAGGTGTTGAAAGACTGCTCGACCAAGATAGAGCAGGGCGAAGTCGTCGTCATCTGCGGACCATCCGGGTCAGGCAAATCGACTCTGATTAAGTGCGTCAACGGCTTGGAGCCCTTCGACTCCGGTACGATCCGGGTGGACGATATCAGTGTCAGTGATACCAAGACTAACTTGTCCAAGTTACGCATGCGCGTTGGCATGGTCTTCCAGAATTTCGAGTTGTTTCCGCATCTGACCATCTTGCAGAATCTTGTGCTGGCGCAACGCAAAGTGCTCAAACGCAGTGCGGACGAGGCCGACGCTAAGGCGCGCGGGCTGTTGACCCGGGTCGGGCTTGCCGACCAAGCGACAAAATACCCGACCCACCTGTCCGGCGGTCAGCAGCAAAGGGTGGCGATCGCCCGGGCTCTCGCCATGGATCCGGTGGCCATGATGTTTGATGAGCCGACGTCCGCCCTTGATCCGGAAATGATCAATGAAGTTCTCGATGTGATGGTCGAGCTGGCCCGGGAAGGCATGACGATGTTGTGCGTCACGCACGAAATGGGATTTGCCCGAAAAGTCGCCCATCGGGTCATCTTTATGGACGAGGGAAAAATCATCGAGGATTGCCCAACTGAGGAATTCTTCACGAACTCCCGCAGCGAACGGGCACAGCGTTTTTTGGCCAAGATTCTTCATCACTAAGGGGAGCGGCGCCTTGGGCAGTTACGCGCAAACGGTCACGGGTCCGGTGCCTGCGTCTGCACTTGGGTGGACGCTGATGCATGAGCACATCCTATGCGACCTACGAGACCCAACGACCCGTGACGGTGGTCTTGCATGTCCGCCCATAACCATGGAGAACCGGTTCGAGACCGACTACTTCCAAAACCGAAACCAGGCGAACATGCTGCTCGACGATGACGGCGTGGCGCGGCACGAACTTGAACGGTTCCGCGACGCCGGCGGTCAAACAATAGTCGACTTGACAGTTGGCGGTATCAGGCCGCAACCGGATCGGCTCGCAGGGATCGCGACCGAGACCGGCGTCTCGATCATCATCGGCGCCGGATATTACGTCGACTCCTATCTACCGAATACGGTGTGCAGCGCGGAGATTGACGAACTTGAAGAAACGATCCTCGCTCAGCTCAACGACGGCGCTTGGGGCACACAAGTCCGCGCCGGCCTGATTGGAGAACTCGGCTGTTCTTGGCCACTGATGCCCGGCGAGCGGCGGCTGTTGATAGCGGCGGCACAGGCACAGCGGGCGACTGGCGCGGCGGTCACGATACATCCCGGACGGCACCCGGACGCCCCCGGCGAGCTTGCGAGCATCCTGCTGGAGGCCGGCGTCGACCCGTCGCGCACCATCATCGGGCACATGGATCGGACGATCTTCGACCGTGGCCGAATTCTCGATCTTCTGAAGCTCGGATTCGTCCTCGAGTGGGATTTCTTTGGCATCGAAACATCTCAGTACTGGATGGCAAATGAAGATCTTGACCTGCCGACCGACTATATGCGGCTTGATCTCATTCAGGATCTCATGGCGCTCGGCTACCGCGAGCAAATCACTATCTCACACGACATCTGCACCCGAACCCGGCTCACCAGTTTCGGCGGGCATGGCTACGCACACCTTATCAGCAACGTCGTGCCGTTGATGTTACGGCGCGGCTGGAAGGAGAAGGATGTCGATCAGTTGCTAGGCAAAACACCTGCCCGGCTTTTGTGTTACCTCAGTGGAACCAACCGATCATGATTGAAACACTCGCAGGCGCCCAAGGCTCGGCAGCCGAGACCGTCAGCCTTGCACAACGGGTCTACCGAACGATCCGTAACATGATCCTCACCCGCAAACTTAGTGGTGGCGAGATCGTTTCCGAAGACCGTTTTGCGACCGAACTTTCTATTTCGCGCACGCCGGTTCGTGAAGCACTATTGCTGCTGCAAAGCGAGGGGCTGATTGAAAAGCAAGTGAATCAGCCGTTCCGGGTGCGGATCGTCTCCAACCGGGAGTACTTCCAGACGATGCGGCTGCGGGAGTTGCTTGAAGGCGAGGCCGTTGCGGCGGCGACCGGTAAGATCGAGGCGGCGGCGCTTGGGGAAATCGAAACCGATATGCTTGCACTGGAGGCCAATCCGGCCGTTCCCGCCGAAAGCCATTGGGCGGCCGACGAGAAACTTCACGACATGATCGCCGACGCGTCGGGCAATAACGTCATGGCTCAGGTAATACGGGATCTGCGGGTCACCACGCGTATTTTCGAACTATCGGGCCTGCCGTCCCGGTTCCGGCCCGACACCGAGGAGCATCTGGAAATTATCGCAGCGCTCAAATCCGGCGACTCGGCGCGGGCGCGGGCCAGCTTGGTCGCGCATATCAGGAGCCTCTCAAACGACGTGTTGGAGGCCATGGCGAACCTCTAGAACCCTCGGACGATCCTGCAGGCAACCATCGAAATGACTCACCCAGCCGATAGAACATCGCGCATCGCCAAAGCGAGCACGGCCTCGAAAGCGGCGAGCCTGGCCCTTCTGGAACGTCTTGTCGTCGCTGGCAAGTCGGGATCGCCGGCGGTCGAAGCCGTGTTGCGGCTGGCGATGGAGGAGGTTGGATGCGAAACCGACGTGCTTAGCTACGACCCCCGCGCCGTTCCCGTCATCGACGAGTTCGCCGCCGCCGACGTTGCCACCCACGGACGCGAAAGCTGCCTGACGGGGAGAATCGGCAGCCGTGCCGGCGGCCGAAGCCTCCTGCTGTTTGCCCATCCGGATGCGGAAGACTTCCGCAGCGAGCCGGTTTGGCAGACCGATCCCTTCGCACCCCACTGCCGGGACGGGCGCATTTACGGCTGGGGCGTCGCGGACGATCTTGCCGGGCTGGCCATCATGGTTCAGTCGATTGCTGTATTGCGTCGCGCCGACCTGCAGCCGGCCGGCGCGGTGACCCTGGTAAGTTCACCCAGCAAGCAGCATCGCCGGGGTATCTCCGCAGCGTTGCATCAGGGCGTCACGGCGGATGCCGCGGTGTATCTTCACCCGGCGGAGTCCGGCCGCGGCCTTGACGAGATCAAGGCGTTCGCGCCCGGGCAACTCGAGTTCATGATCACGGTTCAAGGTCGCGCGCCCGCGACATCGGAGCCGGCCCACACGGCTTTCGCGCATGCGGCTGAGAACCCGTTTGATAAGGCCTTGATTGTCGCTGGCGCTCTCAAGCGCCTGGATGCGGACCGGGGCAAGCAAATAACCCATCCACGGCTGCAAACGGCAATCGGCCGGTCGGCCAATCTTATGTTGTCTTTTTGCGAATTCGGTGACGGGAATGAGCTTAGCCATATCGCGGAATCGTGCCGGCTTGGCGGCGCGATGACGCTCGTTCCGGGTGAGAACCTTAGCAACGTGATGGCAGCCGTTGAGTCCGCCGTCCGCGCCGCCAGCGAACAGGATACCTGGCTCAACGAATATCCGCCGCATATTGCGTGGCTTTCCGGCGTGACGGCTGCGGAGACCCCGCAGGACTCGCCCTTGTATGAAGTCGTTGCAAAAGCCCTGATAGAATTGGGTGCCAATCCCCAGGTCAATCCACTCCATACCTCAAGTGATATCCGCAACCCGGTCGTGCAAAAAGGTATCCCGACGGTCGGTTTCGGCCCGCTTTGCGGCGGACTGACAATGTCCGGCGAGGCCGATGAATGGGTCGATATTGATAGCTTCATCCGAGCGATCGCAGCGACTGCGGAAGTCATCATGGCCTGGTGTGGTACTGAAGAACCCAACAGTCTTTGAGGAAGTTCTCCGCATCATACCATCGAGTTCTGCCTAAGGTCGTTCAAGATACGCCAGCCGATTGGCACCCAAACCAGGCATTAAGATCGGTTTTCAGCCTGCTCTTCTCGCGCTGAGAGAAGAGCTGTTTCGCGATGCGTCCCTCCGGCGTTAGAGTGGCCAACACCCCGGCGGCCGCTGCACCATCGAGTTCCAGAACGAGAACCTGGTCGCGCGCGGGTGGAAAACTGCTGGTCATCGTGCCGGACATTATTTCGATCCTCGACGCCGAGACCGCGGTACCTATCACCAACGAGACTCTCCGCTACGGCCAACGGGTCAGGGTCATGGCCGTCGGCGTACCCGAGATCATGCGCAGCGAGGCGGCGCTGCGCCAGTTCGGCCCAGCGGCATTTGGACTGCAAGACACCTATTCGCCGCTGTCGGCCTCGGCAGAATAATCCCGGAAGGTCTTCAAGTCTGTTCGGCGCCGCGAGCGACGCGAAAACTTGCCAGTGCGCTGGAATAACTAGCGGACGGGAGTGGGCGTACCGTGGCTCTTTTGCTGTGCCGGCGCCCGGAGTACGATGGGACCGATCCGCGCGCAGAGAGCTTGCCACCAAGATTTGCTTGTTAGTGTTCGCGGTCTCGCCTTTCGGGGGCGGGGCGAGGCATTGCCGGTTGTGGTCGTCACGGAAGCAAATGACCGAAACGCCGATACAGAGGGCGCCCGAGTTGGCCCCGGGAGTCACGGACATTGCGGTGACCCCGGTGTCGCCGCTGCGGGTGGTACTGGTGCTTGCCGCCCTGACCGGTGCTGGCCTGATCTCGGCGTTCATGTATTTGCCGTCGCTGCCGACCCTTGCCGCCGAATTGGGGACGACCGCGCAGCGTACCCAATTCACCCTTACCAGCTTTCTCGTCGGCGTTACCCTTGCGCAACTCTACTTCGGCTCGTTGTCCGATCGGATCGGCCGCATGCCGGCGCTAGTCATCGGGACCGCAATTTACGTGCTCGCCAGCATCGCCTGCGCCCTGGCACCCGATGTCGGCGTTCTCGTGGCGGCGCGCTTCGTACAGGGTATCGGCGCGACGGCGGGTCCGGTCATTGCGCGGGCGATCGTGCGGGACCTTTTCCCGGCCAGCCGCGCGGCGCAGGTTATGGCTTATATGTCTATGTCGCTGGCCCTGGCGCCGGCGCTCGGTCCGGCACTCGGCGCCTACATACACGGGACGTTTGGCTGGCGCGCCAATTTTGTGCTGATCGCGGTGACGGCCACGGTCGCGACCATCGCGACCTGGCGCCTTATCGGCGAGACCAACCGATACCGCGGCGGCGGCCGGGCCAAGGGGCGCATGCTGACGGATTTCCGCCGCTTGCTGGGCTCGACGAATTTCCTCGGTTTTCTGCTCTGTTCGAGCCTGCACGCCGCGAGCTTTTATGCATTCATGGCCGCGGCGCCGTTCGTTCTCATCATCACTTTGGGTCAGACGGCCGAGGCCTACGGCCGGTTCACCTTGCTCGCTTTCTTAGGTTATGCCCTGGGTGCGTTCGCCGTCGGCCGGCTGGTGGTCCGGCATGGCGTTATCCGCACGAACCTCTATGGCGTGCCGATCATTATGGCCGGGGCGGCTGGATTGATAGCACTGGCCTTGGCGGGCGTGGGCACGGTGGGTGCCATTCTGTGGCCGACGGCGGTCTTGGTACTGGGGATGGGCTTTATGGTGCCGACGAGCACCGCCGGTGCGGTCGGCGCCTATCCGGAGATGGCCGGCACGGCGGCGTCGCTGCTCGGCTTCGTGCAAATGGGTTTGGGGGCTGCGGCCGTGGCGTTCATCGGCGCGGTGGGCAGCGGCAGCCAGCTAGCTCTTGCCATCGTTGTCGGCGGCTTGGCTCTACTGGGGTTGGCTGTCTTTCCGTTGGCCATGCGCCGTATGCCAATCTGAGGCGAGGCCCATTTGGCCCAACACCGCGCCATGCAGCTTCGCATCGGCGGCCGTCAGGTCGTCCAGCAGGATGCTGATATGGTCCGCGTGCGCTGGGATGATGACCTCGCAGCGATTGCCGGCCGCCTGCCACGCCTCGGCGTAGTCGGTGGTCTGCAAACGAAACTCCTCCGGCTCACGGCCGCCGACCGCCAAGATGAGCGGCGCTGCGGTCGGTGAGACAGCGCGGTGCGGACTGTAGGCCGCGACATCCGCCGACGTGAGCGACATCGCGGTGTTGTGGGAACTGAGGCGCACCGCTTCAAGCTCAAAGAGGCCGCTGATGGCACAACCGCCTTTGACCACATCGGCGGGCAAGCCGTATTCCGCCGGCCAGCCAGGGTCCATCAGCATGGCGACTAGATGGCCGCCGGCCGAATGGCCGGAGATGTGGATACGCGTCGGATCGCCGTTGAAGTCCTGCGCGTTGCGGTAGGTCCAGGCGATGGCGGCCCGGCATTGCCGCACGATCTCGCCCATGGTGACCGCCGGCATGAGGGCGTAGTCGACGGCGAGATAAGCCGCGCCGGCGGGTACCAGCGTGCTGGCCGGGAAGCTGAAGGTGGCGGCGTCCAAGGTCTGCCAGAAACCGCCATGGATGAAGAGCTGGATCGGTGCCGGGGTCGAGCTGTCCGCGGGGAAGATATCGAGTGTCTCTGCCGGGGTTTCGCCATAGGCCACGCCAAGGTTGCATTCGAGGTCGCGGCGCGCGGCCAGGCTGGCGGCCACGCGCTTGGCGCGCTTGCCGTCTAGGTCGTCGACATAATCCAGGGTGAATTGGGCTTCGAGCTCAGTCCGGGTGAAATGACGATAAATGGCTTCGGTCATGGCTGCTACTAACGTAGCTTGGGGTTGAGGGCATCGCGCAACCAGTCACCGATGATATTCACCGCGACGACTAGGATCACCAGGGTGAGACTGGGAAAGATGACGATCCACCATTCCCCGGAAAACAGGAAGGCATAGCCGTTGCGGATCAGTGTGCCGAGCGACGGCTGGGTCGGCGGAACGCCGAAGCCGAGGAAGGACAACGTGGCTTCTCCCATTACGGCAAAGGCAACATCCAGCGTGGCCAGTACCAAAACCGGATTGAGCACGTTTGGCAGCACCTGGCGAAACATAATGGCGAAGGGAGAGCGGCCGATCAGCCGGGCCGCCGCGATATAATCCTTCTCCTTCTCGACGATGGTACCGCCGCGTACGAGACGGGCGAAATGTGGCCAGTGTGACACGCCAAGGGCAAGGATAACCACCGGGATCGCGAATTGGGCCTGTAGCCGATCGGGCAATACCGAGCCGGTTATGCCCCCAATCAACAGTGCCATCAGCAGGGACGGGAAGGTGAGCTGAATGTCCGCGATACGCATGATAACCGCATCGATCTTGCCGCCGATATAGCCGCTGACCAACCCCAGTGTGATGCCGAGGCTGACCGATACGGACACCGCCAACGCGCCAACCGTCAGCGACACGCGGGCGCCGTACATGATTAGCGACAGGATGCCGCCACCCTGGCTGTCGGTGCCGAGCAGGAAGCGCGGATCGCTGCCTTCAACCCAGATCGGGGGCAGCAGAGAATCGAGCAGGTTGAGAGTTTTTAGGTCGTAGGGATTGGTCGGGGCGAGCCAGGGAGCGAAGACCGCGGCGAAGATCATCAGCAGGAATAGCAGCGCGGCGGCGACCACCAGTGGCGCGTGACGAAAGCTGTAGCAGATGTCGCTGTCATAGAGCCGGGCCAACCGAGCCTGCCAGCCAGGCGCATCCCCGGCGGGTCCGGCGGCGGTGAGCACTGGTTGCCGGGTTTTCGCGGTCACGACCCGGCCACGCCTTCGGCGATCTCGTGCCGGATACGCAAGCGCGGATCGATCACCATGTACAGCAGATCGACGGCGAGGTTGATGATTACGAAAAAGAACGCCACCAGGATCAGAAATGCGGACATCACGGGGACGTCCGTCTTACCTAGGGATTGCAGGAACAGCAAACCCATGCCGGGCCATTGGAAGACCGCCTCGGCGACGATGGAGAAGGCAAACAAGAAGCCGAGCTGGATGCCGGTGACGGTGACGATCGGGATCATCGTGTTGCGCAGGGCATGGTGGAAATGCACTGCACGGTTGCGCAGGCCGCGGGCTCGGGCGAATTTGATAAAGTCGGCGCGCAAGACTTCTATCATCTCGGCGCGTACCAACCGCGCCACCAAGGCCGACTGGGCAATCGCCAGCGACAATGCCGGCATGATCAGTGCCTTCAAGCCGCTGACGGTAAGCAGGCCGGTGCTCCACCAACCCAACTTTACCACCTCACCGCGGCCGAAGGACGGCAGCCAGCCGAGCCCCACGGCGAACAGGAAGATCAGCAGAATGCCGACGACGAAGGTCGGCAGCGAGACGCCGACGATCGATACGGTCATGACAAACCGGGCCAGCCAGCGATCACGATTGAGCGCCGTATAGACGCCCAACGGGATGCCTATGGCCAGGGAGAACAGGACCGCGACCGCCGCTAGCTCGATGGTTGCCGGCAGCCGTTCGACGATGACTTCCTCGACCGGGCGGGCGGTCGCGTAGGAAATGCCGAATTCGCCTTGGGCGGCGTTTAGCGCGTAGGTCAGATAACGAAGGATGAACGGGTCGTCGAGCCCGAGCCGGCCGCGCAGCGCGTCCCGATCCGCCGGCGTGGCATCGAGGCCGAGGATGCTGGCGACCGGATCGCCGGTAAATGTGAACAGCAAAAAGCCGATGAAACTGACCACGACCAGGACGCCCGAAGCCTGCAAGGTCCGCCGCGTGATGAACGCGGTCATGCGGGTGCCCGGCCGGGGATGAAGCGGCCGGCCGGAGGGTGTGTCGCTCCGGCCGGCCCCACGTTGGTGTACGCTTGAAACACCTGATTGACGGTCACTCGCTGATGTCTACTGGATGACGACAGTCTCCAGCGGTACGGTTGCATCAGGGCGAATGGTCGCGGTGATGTTGTCCCGCAGACCCCAGGTAATGACTTGGCGGTGCAGGTAAATCGCGTGGACGTTCTCACGGCCAAGGGTGAGCCCGCGCCGATAGAGTTCTTCCCGACGCGCCTCATCGAAGGTCTGCTGGATCTCCGTGGCGATTTCGTCGAACTCGTCGTTGGACCACAGCGCCCAGTTGAAGAAGCCCTGCTTGATGTCCGGCACCCGCGTCATCATCGTATCGACGAAAGTATCCTGGGTGTCCTGCCCATTGGGGCCGGCGCCGATCAAATGGAAGCTGGAGTCCGGACCGTTGACGAGAAGCTTCGCGAACTCCGGCCAGACCATGCCCTTGACGCGTACATCGACGCCGATCTGCGCCAGCATCGGCGCGACGGCCTTGCAGATGTCCTCGGCGTTGACATAGCGCTCGAGCGGGCAGTTGAGCTGGACCTGGAAGCCGTCGGGATAGCCGGCCTCCGCGAGTAGTCCCTTGGCGGCTTCGACGTCATAGGCCCAATGATCGTCAAGATCGGCGTAGTAGCCGCCTGTTCCCGGGACCGCCGCCGAGCCGGCGACGGCGGCGTTGCCGCGCATGACCCGGTCGACGATCAGGTCGACATTGATGGCTTGGGCAAAGGCCTTGCGCACACGCACATCCTTGAGCGGGTTGACCGTAAGGACATTGCCGTCTTTGTCCCAGACATCGAGCGCGACATCGCGGCTGCCGTCCAGCTCAAGCTGGATATTGATGAGCTGCGGGCGCTGCTGCACCATCAGACCGTCGGCACCGTCCACGCGCGGAATGTCTTGCAACGGCAGATCGGCCACGAGATCGATCTCGCCGGAGAGCAGAGCCGCCACCCGGGTCGGACCGGAGCCGATTGGCGTATAGATCGCTTCCTGAACATTACCGGTCGCCTCGCCCCAGTAATTAGGGTTGCGGGCCAGCACCGTACGAACACTGGGTTCACGCTCCTGGAGCATGTACAAACCGGTGCCGTTGGCATTGCGCACGGAAAAGACTTCCGAGCCTTCGGCGCCCAGGTCCGGCACCTCGTCGGCGCCGTTCTCTTCCGCCCAAGACTTGCTCATGATGAAGGCATTGGACATTTTGCGCGGCAACAGCGGATCCGGATCGTCGGTCGTGATCTCGACGGTGTGGCTGTCGATGATATCCACGCTGGATATCTTACCGACGAAGGCGGTGAAGAAGCGGCTGGTCTTGGCGCGCTCGATGGAGAACGCGACGTCCTCGGCGCTAAAATCCTGGCCGCCATGGAATTTGACGCCTTGCCGTAGCGTGAAGCGCCATTTCAGCCCGCCCAGATGCTCCCAACTCTCGGCCAGGCCGGACACCAGCTCAAGGTCGGCGTTGACTGCTACGAGCGGGTCATAGATCTGGCTGATCACCATTTGCGACACGAAGTCGTTGGTGGCATGGGGATCCATGGTTAGGACCGGGGCGGCGGCGGCATAGCGCAATGTCTGGGCCTGCGCCGCGCCGGCGACCGCAAGGCCCAGGACACAGCCGACAGCGGTGCCTGCGATCAGTTGCTTGATATTCATGTTATCTCTCCCTTCGTGGCGAACGCGAAACGCCGATAGCGCGGCCTTTTTGCTATTATTTGCCTGAGTCCGGCGTGTCCATCACCACCAACTAGTGTTTTTTCGTTCTGGAGAGATAACGCTAGCGCATTTTGGGGGCGTCTCCAACTGCCCCACGAGGCTAAGTCACATGCTATAGCCCGGCGACACCGCCAGGTCGGCGGCGGTCGGCGGCGCCGGCCAGCAGACCGGAGACATCGTCGCGGCGAACGGCGCAGAGCCCGCCGGCCTGCCATTCCCACGGTCGCCACCAGTTTGGCGCGTGGCCGAGCGCCGCCAGGTCCGTCGCGATGTCGTCGCCGAAACGGCGTTCCAGGCTCAGCCGCCCTGGATAGTATTCATGCGGCGCCGACGAGCGCGGAAAACTGAATGTGGCGAAGCGCGGCGCATCGACCGCCGCTTGGGGCGTCATGTTGAACAGCACCATGTTGAGCAGGAACTGCAGCATCGCTTGGGGCTGCACATCGTCCCCGGGAGAACCGAACGGCATCGCCCAATGATTTTCCCGGATAGCGATCCCCGGGCTGCAGGTCAGGCGCGGCCGTTTGCCCGGCGCTAGACAAGCCGGGTGGTCGGGATCGGTCCAGGATTGGGCGCCGCGCGGCGATGGGCAGAGGCCGGTGCCGGGGATCATCGGACCGTCGAAGCAGCCATCGCTCGGGGTGGCCGAGAACAGGTTGCCATGGCTGTCGGCGACGCAGATATAGGACGTGTCGAGCGGCGGTTCGGTCCAGACCCCGGCGGCATCCGGAGCGGTATCCGGGACCAATCCGGGCGCCGGCATGGTGGCTGCGGCACGGTCCGCCGCAATCAGCCGGCGGCGCATGGCGGCGTAGTCGTCACTGACCAGAATATCCATGGGAACGTCGACGAACCGCGGGTCGCCATAGTGGTGATGGCGGTCGGCAAAGGCGAGTTTGAGAGCCTCTACGATCGTATGGATATAGGCGGTGCTGTTGTGGCCGAAGGCGGCCAGATCGACGCCCGCGAGAATGGCCAGCGTCTGCGGTAGGACCGGTCCCTGGCTCCACGGGCCGCAGGCGTAGACATCCACATCACCAAAGCGGGTCGTTACTGGAGGCTCGAGATCGACACGAAAATCCGCCAAATCCTCCGTGCGCAGCCAACCGCCATGGCTCTCGTGGTAACCGATTATGCTACGCGCGATATCGCCGCGGTAGAAGGCATCTCGTGCGGCCGCAATACCCGCATCGCGACCGCCCCCCGCCGCGGCTTCCGCATCGGCGAGGAATTGCAGGGTAGCCGCCAGGTCCGGCAGGCGCATGCGCTCTCCCGGCTGCGGGGGCCTGCCCGCCGGCAGGAAGACACGGGCGTTCTCGGGCCAGCGCCGATAATGCTCCGCCAACGCGCCGATAACCTCGCTGGCCAGGCTGTTAACGGGATAGCCGTCCCGGGCATAGGCGATTGCCGGGCCGACGACCTCACCGAAGGTCATGGTACCGTAGCGTTCGAGCGCGGTCAGCCAGGCGTCGGGCGCGGCCGGCACCACCGTGCGCAGCAGCCCGGGCGGGATATCCCCATCATGGTCGCGCTGGAATTTCTCCGGATCGGTCGCCCTCGGCCAGCAACCGACACCGCTGATCGTGACAACCTCGCCGGTGTCGGCCGACCGGATGACGATCGGGGCCACCCCGGCAAAATGGGTAAAGTCGCTATGCACGACATTGAGGGCGAGACCCCCGGCGACCCCCGCATCAATGGCATTACCACCTGCCTCCAAAACCTGTAGTGCGACCTGGGCCGCAAGATAGTGCGCGGCGGCGGCCATGTGCCGGCTGGCCATGGGTTGGGCCTCATGGGGCGGTCGTATCGGATCCATCTGCGACACCTGCGGTTTCGTCCTCGGTTGGTATCCTAGCAAGAAACGCGGTGTTTCGAATGGGTTGCGGACGATACGCTGCTTAGGCGCTACACTTACCCAAGCGGATGGACAGAAGAATGGAGCGCGCTATGGGGTCGATGACGATCTTTCGCAACTGCACAATTCTCGACGGTGTCGCTAACGAACCGTGGCCGGGCTGCGATGTGCTTGTCGAAGACAACCGCATCCGTGAGGTGGCGGATCGACCGATTCAGGGTTCCGAGGCCGCCGTGATCGATGTCGGCGGCCGCACGCTTATGCCGGGTCTGATCGACGCCCATGTACATGTCTACGCGATCCACCTGAACCAGGGGTTGACCGAAGACATTCCGCTGACCCAGATGACGGCCCAGGCGGTGCCCCGGATTAAGGCGATGCTCGATCGCGGGTTCACCACCGTGCGCGACACCGCCGGTGGCGACTATGGCATCCGCGCGGCGATCGACAGCGGCTTTATTCCCGGACCGCGGTTGTTTATCTCAGGCCAGGCGATCAGCCCCACCGGCGGGCATGGTGACCATCGCCGGCGCACCGACATGAGCGATCTCTGCGGCTGTGCCAACGCATTGCATGCGATATGTCGGATCGCGGATGGCGCCGACGAAGTGCGCAAGGCGGTGCGCGACGAACTCCGCAAGGGCGCCGACCAGATTAAGATCATGGCGTCGGGCGGGGTCGGCTCACCCAACGATCCGCTGGAGGGCCGGCAGTTCTCCGCCGCCGAAATCGCGGCGGCTACGGATGAGGCCGATGCCTGGAATACCTATGTTTGCGCCCACTCCTACACCGCTAGGTCAACCATCCATGCGGTCGAAAACGGCGTGCGCACCATCGAGCACGGCAATCTGATCGACGCCGAGGCGGCCGCGCTGATGGCGGAGCGTGGCGCCTATATGGTGCCGACACTGGTTTGTTATGCCGAGACGGCCAAACATGGTGATGACTTCGGCGTGACGCCGACCATCATGGCAAAGCTGCAACAGGTAAATGACGGCGGCATTCGGATGCTCGAGCTCTGCCGTGCCGCCGGGGTCAAGATGGGCTATGGCACCGACCTTGTGGGCGAGCTGCATCCGGCGCAATCGCGGGAGTTTCTCATCCGTGCCGAAGTGCTGCCGGCGGCGGAGGTCATCGCCTCGGCGACCTCGGTCAATGCTGAGATCCTGCGCCGCGAAGGCGAACTCGGGGTCATTGCGCCGGGCGCCTTGGCGGACTTGCTGGTGGTCGACGGCGACCCCCTGGCGGACCTTGGATTGTTGCAGGATCAGGGCGCCCATCTCAGCGTGATCATGAAGGATGGTCAGTTCCACAAGAACTTGCTGGTCTAAGTCCTTTGCGCGCCGATTAATATGGTCGGTGACAATCGCGGCCGGTACTTCTCGCCTTGGCAGTCCATCTTCCGGGCAACAGGCTACGCGACATGATCGCCCCCAAACGGCGATGCGGGAGTGAGAGGCGTAATGGGTAACGATTGCCGCGTTGGCATTGATGTCGGGGGAACTTTTACCGATTTCGTGCTGGCCGATCGCGCCAGCGGCGCGCTGGTGTATCACAAGCAGGCCAGCACGACGCAGGACCCGTCGCGCGGTGTCGCCGATGGGCTGACCGCCCTGCTGGCGAAGGCGCGCCGGAACCCGGAGTCCGTCGAGCTCGTCGTCCATGGCACCACTCTGGCGCTCAACGCCATTATTCAGCGCCAGGGGGCGAAAGTCGCGCTGGTGATCTCCCGGGGCTTTGGTGACACCATGGTCTTGGGTCGCGGCGGCTTGCCGAATTCATACAATTACAAACATCCCAAGCAGGCGCCGCTGATCGCCTCGGACATGGTGTTCGAGGTGGCGGCGCGAGTCGGGGCCGACGGCGGCATCCGGGCGCGGCCCTCGGCGGCGGAGATCGATACGCTCGCCGATGGATTGCGGGCGTCGGGCGCCGAGGCCGCCGTTGTTGTCGTGGTGAACGCCTATGCCTTTCCCGAACTCGAGGCCGAGGTTGCCAACGCGCTAAGGAAACACTTGCCGGGTTTACTGATCACGGGATCGGCTGAATTGTGGCCCGAGATCAGAGAATACGAGCGGACCATGGTCTGTGCGCTCAACGGCTTCGTGCATCCCCAGATGGACCGCTACTACGGCGATCTCGCGGAGCGGCTGGACAACATTGGGGTCACGGCACCGATCTATATCGCGACCTCAAATGGCGGCACGGTGAGCATCGCTACGGCACGGCGGCGCCCAGTCGACACCCTATTGTCCGGGCCGGCTTCGGGGGTGGTCGCCGCGGCACAGATTTCCGAGACCGCGGATGTGCAACAGATTATCACCCTTGATATGGGCGGGACGTCGAGCGATGTGGCCGTCACTCAGAATGGCACGCCCGAATACACGACGGAAACGCGGATCGGCGATTTTCCGCTGATTCTGCCGGTCGTCAATGTCCGCGCGATCGGTGCCGGCGGCGGCTCAATCGTCTGGCTCGACGAACAAGGGGTGCTGAAGGTCGGGCCTGAAAGCGCCGGCGCGGAGCCCGGACCGATCTGTTACGGCCGCGGCGGCACGCGGCCGACGATTACGGACTGCTACGTCGTCTCCGGTTTGCTGGATCCCGAGCATTTCCTCGGTGGCCGTATGCCGCTGGACGCCGCCGCCGCGCGGCGCGCCCTTGAGGACGTCGCCGGCCGCTTGCACCTTGATGGCCCGGAGCGCGCGGCCAGGGCCGCTGACGCGGCACTTAGCGTGGCCACGGCGCACATGGCGACGGAAATCTCCAAGGCCATGGCGGAGAAGGGGTTCGATCTGCGGGACTTCACCTTGGTGCCGTTCGGAGGCGCCGGGCCGACACATGCCATCCTGTTGGCCCAGGCCGTCGGCTTGGAGCGCGTCGTTGTCCCCTTGGCGCCGGGAACCTTCTGTGCCTTCGGGGCGATTATGTCGGATCTCAGCCGCGACTTCGTGCGATCGCGGCGCTTGACCTTGGGGTTCGAAGCGGCGGCGGTCGACGATCTGCGCGGCGCCGTGCGGGCACTGGAGGCCGAAGCGTTGGCTTGGGTCGAGAGTGAGGGTGAGATCGTCAAGGATGCCCGTCTTGAGGTCTCCGCGGATATGCAATACCCCCGCACGGCATTCGAGCTGAACACCGCGATCCCCGACGCTCTCTGGCGTCGCGGCTCGGCAGCCGAGATCGCCGAACTGTTCCACCTCCAGCACGAACAGCTCTACGGGTTTCGCGACCAGGACAGCGCCGTCGACATCACAACTGTACGGTTGCGCGCGACCGCGCCGGTGCCGAAGATCGAATTGGCAAGAATTGGCCAAGGGGCGCCGCCGGCGCCGCTTGGCCGACGCAAGGTCTATGTTAACGGCGAATGGCTTGAGGCCGAACTGTACCAGCGCTTCGACCTACATGCCGGCAACCACCTCGTCGGTCCGGCGGTCATCGAGCAGGAGGATACCACCGTGTGGCTGTTGCCGGGTTGGCAGGCCACAATCGACGCGGTCGGCTCGCTGCACGCGACGCCCATCAATGCGACGGAAGACAGGTAGCCAATGCAAATCGACCCGGTAAGCCTGGAAATTCTGAACACGAAGTTTGCCGCCGCGTCGGAAGAAATGGCGCTGACACTCAAGCGCACCGGCCGGTCTCTCTATGTCAAGGAAGCCATCGATTTTGCCGTCGGATTGGTGGATCTCAAGGGCAAGTTCTTTGCCACGCCACGCCATTTCGGCTCGGCGCTGATCGACTATGACTGCATGCCGACGATCATGGGTGGCGGGGCGCTGGAGGATGGCGACGTGATCCTCACCAACCACCCCTATTTTTCCGGCGGCCTCGTCAGCCACACACCCGATCTGACTTTGATCAAGCCGTTCTTTCACGGCGGTCAGATCGTTTGTTATGGCTACGATTTCATTCACTCGACCGATGTCGGCGGCAAGGTGCCGTCCTCGATCTCGCCGACCAATTCGGAGATCTTCCAAGAGGGCCTGCTGATCCCGCCGCTAAAAATCAAGCGGCGCGGTCAACTCAACGAAGACATCGTTAAGCTCTACCGGGCGAACGTGCGCACGCCGGACCTGAACATGCAGGATATGGCCGCCATGTTCGCGGCCATCGAGATCGGCGAGAAGCGTGTAGCTGAGATCATCTCCAGCCACGGCGTCGAGACATTCATGCAGGCGCAAGAAGACCTGCAGGACTACGCAGCGCTGAAATCCCGAGCGGTATTGCGGCGCATTCCGGACGGCGAGTACGATTTTTGGGATTTCATGGACGACGATGCGGTGACCCCGGTACCGGTGCGCATCAGAGTGAAAGCGACACTGCGTGACGGTACCGTCCATCTCGACTATAGCGGCACCGACCCGCAAGTGATGTCTGCCTACAACGTCCCGACCCTGTCGACGCGCCACCCGTGGCTGACGACACGGATCATGCATTACGTCACCACCCATGACCCGACGACGCCGCTGAACGCCGGCATTTTTGAGCCGGTGACCACCTATGTCCCGGTTGGCTCCATCCTGAACCCGGAATTTCCCGCGGCCACGGGCGTGCGGTCCGCCACCGCCTATCGCTGCAACGATGCCGCTACCGGCGCACTGAGTTACGGTGCGCCTCAGGACATGCCGGCGCCGAGCGGCGGCGCGATGGTGCCGGTCGTGCTGGCCGAGTTTGACAAGCGCACCAACAAGCGCAACGTCCTGGTGCTCAATTCGATTATCGTCGGGTCGGGCGCCCGCTATGGCAGCGACGGTTATGACGGCGTCGATGGATCCATCTCGACGATACGCAACACACCGGCGGAGAAAACCGAATTGGAGGCCGGCGTCGATATTCTCGAATACCGGCTCAATCCGGATTCAGCCGGACCGGGGCGCTGGCGCGGCGGGCTAGGCCTGCTGTTCACGTTCCGCGTCACCCAAGGTGGTGGTGCGGTGCTTGGGCGCGGCCTGGAAAGGTTCAGGTTCCGGCCCTGGGGCATGGCCGGCGGCAAGCCGGGCGCCAACATGCGCGTCGTGCTCAACAAAGGCACCGACAGCGAACGGGATCTAGGCAAGATCGACATGGTGCAGGTCGACAAAGGCGATACGGTGACCTTTATGACCCCCGGCGGCGGCGGATATGGCGATCCGTTTCTGCGCGATCCGACTGCCGTGCTGGCCGATGTGCGCGCCGGCTACGTCACGGAAACAGCGGCCGAGCGCGACTACGGCGTCGCGATCCGCAACGGCGAGGTCGACGGCCCGGCGACGTCGCGACGGCGCGCAAGCCGCGCGATCGAAAGGAATGAGCTGGCGTTTGATTTCGGGCCGGAGCGAGAAGCGTGGGACCAGGTATTTACGGACGAGCGGATGTTCGCGCTAAATCGCCTATTGCTCGATATTCCATCGTCGATTAGGCAGACCGTGCGGCAGGAGATCTATCACAAAGTAGTGCCCAACCTTGCCGACCGGCAAAAATTGGCGCGTAACGAGTTGGTGACCGACCCTCTCAGGCAAGCGGCAATCCTCGATCGGGAGATCGCCGCCCTGGAAGAGGGTGCGGCAACCGGGGCCTAACCCAACGTGCCGGGCCAGGAGATGGCGGCCCGTGTAGAATCCCTCAGCGCGCGTACCAGGTTACGTGGTTAGCCAAAATTTGTCGGTGCCACGCGACCGGAGCCAGGTGACCGCTGTCTCGAGCAATCGCATGCCGTAGCCGCGTCCCTCATGGCCGAAGGGCGGATGTCGCAAATCTATCGCGCACGCAGCATGCTCTTTCCCTACCCACTCACGTTGCCCGGAAGGTAGCACGGCGCGCGGATGGTCCGCAGCGAGTATGGCCGGAGTCAGCCATACTCGCTTCTGCCCAGGCAAAACACCCCGGTGCAGCAGCTATCGTTAGTTCACGGCTGGGCCTCGGAACGCGGTATGACAAGCGCCGCAGCCGTTCTTGCCCAACTCGCCGACCTGCGCGCCGATCGCCGCCGCGTCACCGCCTGATTCGACGACCTCGACTAATTTCGCCGCTTCGGCTCGCGCCCGTGTCACAACTTCGGCGAATTTTGCTTGGTCTTCCCAGATTGCCGGCAGGGCGCGGGTTTTGAAGCCGGAGCCGGAGCCGTCCGGGAAGATGTCCAACAGCATCTCCATATTGCCGGCGAGCGCGGCAGCGTGGCCGGACATATGCTCCGTGTAACCAATCTCGCCCTTAACGATCGACGACAAGGCCCCAAGATGACCAGCATTTGTGCGCATCACCGTCTGCCGATATTTGATCACGCTTTCCTGCGTGTCTTGCGCCAAGGTTATCGAGCTAGACAGCGCCAGGCTAAATCCGAACAAGCCGATGAAAAGGGCTCGTTTCATGTTTGCTTTCCTCCCGTTTTGAACTCGCTTCAAGCCGAATCACCCTGGATTTCCCATTGAAGCCTTGCAAATGGTGACCCGAAAATCGGCCGGCAGGCAAGCGGCTCCAGATCGCGCCCCATGCGGCTGACCAATCCGCATCCGGGCAGGGGGCGCCTTAGCTTCTTTCTAAGCAAAGTAAGGAATTCATTGACCTAATTGACCACTAGGTCGTCCAAGAGCTGCGGCTCACCGCTCTATTTCGCGAACGGGTCGTTCACGCGATCTTGAAGAAGCGTTGAAATAACTCGTCAAGGCGGGTGTCCAGGTCACTGTGTGATTTGCGAATAAACCCGTCGCTGCGATGTCGGAGGCACTGCCCGCGCCGGCAACGGGCCGTCTGTGCCCGTAACTCGCCGTTAACCTGCAGCCCATACTGTCGGACAGGCGCGCATATTAGCCTTTGTGCGCACCCTCCAGATGTTAAGGCCCGCTCCACCCTTCGGGGCGGGCCTTTTCTATGCCGATAGGGATACCCGCCGGCCACCTTCGAGGTATCTCGATCAAGGGCGCTCCTCGCCGACCGACGCGGCCGGAATAAACAGCGGATGTTGAACCTTGTTTGGATGTGAATGACCTCGCCATGATGCGCCGCCAGGCTTGGCTCTCCCACCGGCGTCGCATTCCTCCTACCTTGGATCGGATCTGGCTTGCCGGACAAGTCCGACACGTCATGATGCATCCAAAATGCCCGTGTCGCCCGTTGGAAAGGCCATGCGAATAATCATCGACGCGGACGAGGTTATAGCGGCAATGACGCGCGACGTTGCGCGACTGCTTGCGCCCCTCGACGATGCCGAGAAAGACCGCGTTCTGGCGGCCGCATGGCAAGCCCGCCAAAACCGGCTCGAGCAGTCGTAGACGGTGCCAAGGATGTCGCGACCAGGCCCGCGTGGCCGGGGTGGTGCAGCATGGAGCAGGCGATCGCAGGGCGGGAAGGCCCTTTCCTATCCATTTCCACATTGACACCATGCCCTGAAACCCGCAGAAACCAGCGGTCGGGGCGTAGCTCAGCCTGGTAGAGCACCTGCTTTGGGAGCAGGGGGTCCTCAGTTCGAATCTGGGCGCCCCGACCAATAAAAACAAAGACTTAAAGGGACGATCTCACTTAGAGGCAGGGAAGTGTGCGTCTCGGGTCACAGCTGGGGTCACGAAATGTCGCTGCAGTCCATCGGTGCCGGCTTCCAAAAGCCGGGTTGCCACCGCCCGGACCCGCGTGCTGTCACGCGAATGCGAAAGGTTCCTGCCGCGCTTCAGAAACGAGCTGTTCGTGAAGCGGAGTGGTACGGGCTGCTTCAGCACGTCACGGCGCAATGGATGATGCCCTAGAGGTTGTGTCCAGAATCTTTCGCACATTTGATCAGGCGACGGCTCCGGTGGTTGAGGTTTGCCCGGCATAGAGCGGCTTCATGTTCATGAATTTGCGGGTGTACTAATGGCAGCCGGCGATGTGCCTCAGTCTGGCGGCGGCGAGGTTCAAGCACGACTGCCCACCGGGGAAGGCGCCGACAACGAGCGTTCGTCGGCGGCTGTCCTTCATGATCCTCTCCAGCGGATTGTTGGTCCTGAACTTGCGCCAGTGCCCGTCGGGGAAGGCGTAATAGGTCAGCGTCTCGGCGATGCTTTGCTCGATCAACTCTGCTGCCCGGGTCAGTCGCTGGCGGCCTAGCTCGGCGATAACCGCTGCGGCCTTGTAGTGTGCTGCCGGCCGACTCTCCTGGGAGTGGATCGCCTTGAGCCGATGGCTCACCTCGCGCACCTTGCTTGACAGCAACTGGCTTAAGACGTTGCGGTAAAAGTGCACTATGCAACGTTGCCACCGGGCGTCGGGCAGGTACTCGGCGATGCTCTCCACCAAGCCGGGCAAGCATCGCATTTGATCAGCTGAACGCCGCTGAGGCCGCGATCGACCAGATGACGCAGGAACGCCGACCAGCCGAACCTGTATTCCTTCGCTCCGTCGCAGATACCCAGGATCTCACAATAGCACTCGGCATCAACACCTCCCGGCAAAAGCCAAAAAGTGTTACCCATGTCTCCGGTACAAGTTGTCACCTATCTCTCAGGTCGCTCATCAAAGACTTACGCTACAGCGCGCAAATCTTAGGAACACCCTAGGAACTTCTAAAGGCGCGCGTATCCTCGAAGCCCCTGCGATTACTGTCGGCCATGCGGAACTCGACCCGGGCGTAATAGTCATTCGAAGCCTCGAGAAGCGCCGGTCAAGCGTATTTCACGCATTGCCGATACCGCCGGTTTGCGGTCGACATCGCCGACATCGCCGACATCGCCGTGGCCGCAATGTTCGCAAGGTCTTTCGTAAAGGTAATAATTGGTGCTAATTTCCTCAGTGCCTCGGTTCCGCGTACTGGTTCCACTCCTGCCCATCGAGCAGGCGGCCGGTGGCCTTCTTTCCCAGGGGATAGGAAGTTTCGGCGGCATAGATTCAAGTGTTGCCTCGCATTTTCGAAACTGGTTGGCTACGGAGCGACGCGACGGTCGGAGTGTGAATGAGCGGTTCTAACGGGTTCCGTTCGTCGAGCTTCGGACAACGCGACAATGCCCCCGCCTGAAGGGATATGGTGTAAGATATTCAGGTTGGATCACCCTAAACGTATGCGCGGAGACCGATGCAGTCTCGATCGAGCCGTGTCCGGGCTGTCGGTACACAGGAGAAGGTGGACTTCCTGAGTACAAGCACGGCCTATACCGGTTGCCCCGTTCAGGTGGAAGTCAAAGAGACACATATGTCTTGGGTCTTCATGGCGGGGAACACCGTCTACAAGCTCAAGAAGCCGGTCAAATATCCTTTCCTCGATTTCAGTACGATTGCGGCACGCGAAGCCGATTGCCGCGCAGAGGTTCACCTCAATCAACGGCTCGCGCCGGGCGTCTATCTCGGCGTCGTCACCCTCACCCTCGAGCCGGACGCAAGGCTTGCCTTGAATGGCGCGGGCCGGGTGGTCGACTGGCTCGTCAAGATGCGCCGTCTGCCGGCGGATCGCATGCTGGATCAGGCAATCGAGCACGGGACGGTTACCCGGGCGGCGGCGGAAAAGGTCGCGGCACTCCTCGCCGCGTTTTATCGAAGCGCCAAGCCGGCCGATCTGACGCCACAGGAATACGTGGCGAAGTTCGCCGACGAGCAGGCAAAGAACGAATCGGTCCTGACAATGCCATCGTTCGATTTGCCGCACAAAACAGTGAGCTTCGTGTTGAAAGCGACCGGGGATTTCATCACTGAGGAGTCGCTAGCCCTCGCCGAGCGCGTGCGCGAAGGTTTCGTCGTCGAGGGCCATGGCGATCTGCGGCCAGAACACATCTGTCTTCAGGATCCGCCCGTCGTCATCGATTGCCTGGAGTTCAGCCAAAGGCTCCGCCTCGTCGATCCATTCGACGAGCTGGCCTTTCTCGGACTTGAGTGCGCGCGGCTGGGGGCGGCTTGGATCGACGATCTTGTCGCCGAGCGATGCGGTCGCGCGCTGGGTGGCGCGCCATCCGACCGGCTCATTGCTTTCTACACTGCCTTTCGTGGATCGCTTCGGGCGCGTTTAGCGCTTGCCCATTTGCTCGAACGGGAATTGCGCGAACCGGAAAAATGGGTGCCGCTGGCCAAGCAATATCTCGCCATCGCCGAGCGGGCGAGTATCAGGATTGTCCCTCAAGCAGTTCGACAATCGAGCCCCCCTCGTGGCAGCGTTTGATGGCCTCGGCGAAGAGCGGCGCGGCGCTGACGACCTCGACATACTTTTCAGCAATGCCCGGATCGAGCCGAAACGGCGGAACAGTGTCCGTGACGATGGTCTTCGCAAGGCGCGGATCGGCAATCAACTTTCCAGCATCACCGACGAACAGGCCGTGGGCCGCAAGCGCATAGACCTGGCGCGCGCCCCGTTCCAGGCATGCCTCTGCCGCCCGCAGCATGGTTCCGCCCGTGCCGATGAGGTCGTCGATCACGAGCACGACGGCATCCTTCACATCACCGACGAGCAGACTGCCGGTCACGATACCCGCGCTGCGGCGCTTTTCCATAAAGGCATTTCCGACGCCACGGCCGATCATCTGCTCGAACATTTCCTGGAAGAGTTGGGCGCGCTTCACACCGCCCGGATCCGGCGAGGCTACTACAACGGGGTCATCCCCGATGCGCTCCAACATGTGATCCGCGAAAAGGCGCCGCGTGTCGAGATGCTCGGTTCGGCAGCGGAGGGCGTTCTGAAAGGCGACGATGTTATGGATGTCCAGGGTCATCACGATATCGGTTCCCATCGCCTCCAGTAGCAAGGCCATATATCGTGTCGTGACGGGATCGCGGGGCTTGGTCTGGCGGTCCTTGCGGGCGTAGGCGAAGTAGGGGATGACGGCGGTCACACGTGCCGCGCCGCCCTCTCGCATCGCGCCAAGGAAGAAGAGGAGGCGACAGATCTTATCGTTTACGGTTTCCGTCGCATCGCCGAACAGGCTTTGTATTACGTAGACATCGCGGCCACGCACACTGACGAGCGGGCGTGCCTTGTGCTCACCGTCCTCGAAGTCCCGCTCTTCATGCGGGCTAAGCGGGATACCGAGCGACGAGGCGACGCGCTTGCCGAACATCCGGCTCGAATTCAGAGCAAATATGAGCATCGTTAGATCCTAAATGGACTACCGCACTGCGTTCGGTGCACGGCGTGCCGCCGTGGCCTTTGGAGCGACCAACGGCTCGGGCGGCGCGCCGTCTATCCGTTCCGTGGCGGAACTCCGACGCAGCATCTCGACGACTTCGTCGTCGGATACTTGGTGAAAGTCGATATAGAAACTGCTGATCCCGCCCAAATTGGGCGGGATCACGAGGCAGATGAAATCGTCTACCTCTTCACGCAGTGCCGCCGCGATATCGCGGGGGGCAACCGGAACTGCAAGCACTAGCCGGCGCAACTTTGTCCGCTTTACGGCGTGCAGAGCGGCCTGCACCGTGGCCCCGGTTGCGATCCCGTCGTCGACGACGATTACGGTCTTTTGCGCCAAATCGACCCGCGACCGCCCAGCGCGGTAGGTCTCCCGGCGTCGCTCGATTTCCTCCAGCTGCCGCGTGCACTCCTGCGTGATGTAGCTTTGCGGGATACCCAGAGCCTGCACAATCTGATCATTGATCACGGTCTCGGCATGCGGGCCATCCACGACCGCGCCAACGGCGAGTTCAGGTTGAAAGGGCGCACCGATTTTGCGGACGAGTACCAGGTCGAGGGGCGCCTCGAGCGCCTTGGCTACTTCGAACCCGATCGGCACCCCGCCGCGTGGTAAAGCGAGGACAACCGGATCAGCGTCCTTGAACGGCATGAGCCTATCGGCAAGCTGTCTTGCTGCCTCTTCTCGGTTGGCGAAAATCGTCATGGCATTTTATCCTTTGTCAGTGGTCGAGGAACCATGCCCGCACAAGCTCGCCCATGGTACTCGTCCTTCTGCCAAATCCACCGCGGGGCCGACACAAGCCGTTCGGCCAGCCGCCCGATATCGTAAACACGTGCGCGGTCGACCGTCTCTTCCGGTGTAGAGAAAACCGAAATGCAAGGTCGTGAGCCCCGTCCTCGCGGACCCATGGCGACATCTGGTTACGGGGGCTCAGTCGGCCGCTCACAGTGCCAGCCGCGAAAAGGACGACACCCTTTGCAGAAGGCGGCAAAGCTAGATCGGCGATGAGCCCGGTCGGTGAGATTCGGAACGTCCGAACATTCTCGCGAGGCGGGCTGCCGTCCCTCGGCTTCGCAAGGGTGCCGAAATGCAATATTCCCTCCGTCTTTCGTCTTCTAACAGTGCCCCCTTGAAGGCGCCGGACAGGCTCGTCGAAGACCCAGAATTGACATTCTGCGGGCACAGGACGCTGAGCGCCTTGATCCAGCGCAAGCCACCGCGCAACGCCCTGGCCGCGCACGATTCCGTCGTCGTCCGCCTGACGTGTCGATGGGGTTCTGAACGATTTCTGTCGATCCAGATTCAACTGATCTAGGTCAGATTGGTCGTAAGAATATCCCGATAAAGTCGGCGAATGACTGATCGTTGGAGGAACGATTTCTCGCGCGCAAGATCTTGCACAAAGCCGCTCGGATGATCAATTGGAGCATTGCCCCCTCGATGCGCAAACGGGAAAGCACTGATGTCTTCGCGTGATCCCCGAAGCTGGATGTGGGCAGAGGCCTGCATGCTGGTTGAGCGGGCTGAGCGCTTGCAGCGGCAGTTCTTCGAGCCAAACCGCGCCGGGACGGCTTGGCAGCCGCCAGTCGACATCTTTGAATTCGAGCGCGAGCTGTGCGTGACTGTGGCGCTGCTGGGTGTGCGTCCGGACGACGTGGACCTGATCGTTGAGGACGGCACGTTGATAGTTGCCGGACGACGGAGGTTGCCGCCGGAAGCCCGTGGCGCGGCGATCCATCGGATTGAGCTGCCGCATGGTCGGTTCGAGCGACGTATTCCATTGCCGGTTCGACGTTGGCAGGTAGGCCGAAGTGAATTCGTCAACGGCTGTCTGATCCTGCACCTTCACAAGGAAGAATGACACAGAGCCGGTCACCATGAACGACACAGCAGAAGGAAAAACGGAGGTCGAGGGGACACCACGCGGGAAACGCGATATGCCGCCTATTCCGCAAGGTGCCATAATCGTCCTTCCCGTCCGCAATATGGTGCTTTTCCCCGGTATAGTGTTGCCACTTTCGATCGGCCGGCCGCAATCCATTGCTGCGGCTCAGGAGGCGGCTGGCAGCGACCGGCCGCTCGGCATCATACTGCAGCGTGATTCCGCGCTCGACGTGCCCGGCCCCGACGATCTCCACACCATGGGCACGGTCGCCGAGATTTTGCGTTACGTTACCATGCCCGACGGTGGGCATCATGTGGTGTGCAGCGGAGAACGCCGTTTCCGCACAATCGAGTTCCTTGAGGGCTGGCCGTTTCCGGTCGCCCGCATCGAGGAAATCGAAGAGCCCGAGGTGCTTTCGCCGGAGATTGAGGCACGTCTGATTATCTTGAAAGAGCGGGCGCGTGAAGCGATCGACCTTCTGCCCGGCATGCCGCAGGAGGTCGCTGGCGTGGTCAATAATCTGACGTCCGCGTCTGCGCTCGCCGATTTCGTGGCCAGTATCATAGATATCGCGCCGGCCGAGAAGCAGGATTTGCTGGAGATTCTCGATGTCGGCGTGCGTCTGAACAAGGTGCTCGAGGTGCTGTCGCACCGCCTTGAAGTGCTCAAGCTTTCCAAAAAGATCGGCGCGGAGACGCAGGAGACAATTTCCGCCCGGCAGCGCGAGCATATCCTGCGCGAGCAGCTCCGTACGATCCAACGGGAGCTCGGTGAAACGGGTGAGCACGCGGAAGAGATCGCCGAGCTCAGCGAGGCGATCGAGAAGGCCGGTATGCCTCCTGAAGCAGAGGATCAAGCGAAGAAGGAACTTAAGCGCCTGGAACGTATGCCGGAAGGAGCTACCGAACATGGGATGGTTCGGACCTATCTCGATTGGCTGATCGAGCTGCCATGGTCGGTAACGACCGAGGAGAAGATCGATATCGCCGAGGCCCGCCGAATCCTAGACGAAGACCATTACGGGCTTGAGAAGATTAAACGGCGCATTATCGAATACCTCGCGGTACGCAAGCTGAGCGCTGAAGGAAAGGCCCCGATCCTCTGTTTCGTCGGACCGCCCGGTGTCGGTAAGACCTCGCTTGGCCAGAGCATCGCCCGTGCGATGGGCCGCAAGTTCGTCCGCGTTAGCCTGGGTGGTGTCCATGACGAGGCCGAGATTCGCGGACACCGCCGCACCTATATTGGCGCCCTGCCCGGCAATGTCGTCCAGGCAGTGCGCAAGGCTGGCGCTCGCGATCCCGTCTTCATGCTCGACGAAATGGATAAGCTCGGCGCGGGGTTCCAGGGGGACCCGTCGGCGGCGCTGCTCGAGGTACTCGACCCGGAGCAGAACTCGACCTTCCGCGACAATTATCTTGGCGTACCATTTGATCTGTCCAAGGCAATTTTCGTCGGAACGGCGAATGTGCTCGACAGCATCCCCGGCCCCTTGCGTGACCGGATGGAGGTCATTGAGATACCGGGCTACACGGAGGACGAAAAGGTCGAGATAGCCAAACGCTATCTTGTCGCGCGCCAGCGAACGGCGAACGGGCTCACCGCGGAGCAGTATGAGATCACAGCAGCGGCGCTTCGCGCAATCGTCGCCGACTATACGCGGGAGGCAGGCGTGCGCAATCTCGAGCGCGAGATCGGTGCTGTTTGCCGCAACGCCGCGGTGCGCATCGCAGAAGGTGCGGCCGAGAAGGTGCGGATAGAGGCAAGCGATCTGCAGGCAATCCTGGGCGCGGCCAAATTCGAGAGTGAAGTGGCGATGCGTACCAGTGTGCCGGGCGTCGCGACCGGTCTCGCCTGGACTCCGGTAGGCGGCGACATCCTATTCGTCGAGGCCGCGCGGGTGCCGGGGCGCGGCCGGCTTATCCTCACAGGTCAGCTAGGCGACGTGATGAAGGAAAGCGCGCAGGCCGCGCTCAGCCTGGTGAAGGCACGTGCCGGCGGACTCGGTATCGATCCCGATAGCTTCGAAAAAAGCGACGTTCACGTGCACGTGCCGGCGGGTGCCATTCCGAAAGATGGGCCAAGCGCCGGCGTCGCCATGTACACCGCGCTGGTCTCACTGCTGACGGGCAAGACGGTACGAAACGACATGGCGATGACGGGCGAAATCTCGCTCCGTGGTCTCGTCCTGCCCATCGGTGGGGTGAAGGAAAAGGTTCTGGCCGCTGCCCGAGCCGGGATCACGACGGTCCTCTTACCGGCGCGCAACAAAAAGGATCTGGAGGACGTGCCCGAGGCGGCGCGTAATCAGGTCCGGTTCGTCTGGTTGGATCGCGTCGATGATGCGCTCGCTGCCGCGTTCGGTGGGACGGGACCAACCGCGGACGAGGCTGACGAATTGGCGGTAGTCTCGGGCTGAAGCCCCGGTCCAGGCTCAAAGGGAACAAGTTAGACCATGGCAACGGCTTCCGATTGGTTGCGTCGGCGGCTGGCCACCGGCGGGGTGCGCCTAATGGGTGCTGAGTTAGCCCGCCGGCCGGCAAAATGGGTTGTTCCGGACTAATAAGGGTGCGGAAATCGCGGGATCATGCTCGGAAAACGCTTCGTTCTGTTCGAGATACTAGGCTTCAAGGTTCAGATTGACGCGAGCTGGCTGTTTCTTGCCTTGCTCGTAACCTGGTCCCTGGCCAAGGGTCTCTTTCCGTCCTGGTACGAGGGTTTGAGTCCCATCACGTACTGGTGGATGGCGGTCGCCGGTATGATTGGCTTGGTTTTCTCGCTCATCTTCCACGAATTGTCTCACTCGCTCGTGGCGCGCCGCTTTGGCCTGCCGATCGGGGGCATTACATTGTTTATCTTCGGCGGCGTTGCCGAGATGGAGGAAGAGCCCGCGAGCCCTAGGGTTGAGTTCCTCATGGCCGTGGCCGGGCCGATCGCCAGCGGCGTGTTTGCCCTGGCGTTCTACGTGATGGCCATTGTCGGCATGGCCCGAGGGCTGCCGGCTGCGGTGCTTGGTATCCTAGACTACCTCGCGTTGATCAACACCCTCCTCGCGGCCTTCAACCTGCTACCTGCGTTCCCTCTGGACGGTGGGCGGATGCTGCGCGCCGCGCTCTGGCACTTCAAGGGCGACCTCCGGGCGGCCACGAGGATTGCCAGCCGCTCGGGCGAGACCTTTGGTGCGATTCTCATGGCGTTCGGCGCGGTCAATGTGGTTACCGGTAACTTTGTCGGCGGTATGTGGTGGTTTTTGATCGGTTTGTTCCTCAACGGCGCCGCGCGTGCCTCCTACGTGCAACTTCTTAGCAAGCGCGCCTTCGAGGGCGAGCCAGTGCGCCGTTTCATGACACCGAACCCGGTCACGGTCGACCCGACGGCGACGCTCGACTCGTTTGTCGTGAATTACCTCTATCAATCCCATCATGGCCTTTATCCGGTGGTCGACTCGGGTCGCTTGATCGGGTTCATCGGTACGCGCCAAATCAAGGCCGTACCCCGGGAGGATTGGAGCATCGCGAGGGTTGGCGAGGTTTTGGTGCGCCGCACACCGGAGAATACCATCCCGGCCGACACCGATTCAGTGAAGGCCATGGCGACGATGCGCCGGAACGCCACGAGTCGATTGATGGTCGTGGACGGCGAACGGCTGGTCGGCATTATCACGCTCAAAGACATGCTGGAGCTCTTCGCACTCAAAATGGAGTTGGAGGGACCGACCTAGGGTAGGTTGCGAGCTCTCCTGAACGCCTCGCACGCGGGGCGTGAAGGGGGAAAAATGACGGCCGGCGCCACTCGGCACACCCTGTCGTGCCGAAACAGTCGAAAATCGAACTAACCCTGATTGATAACCGCCTACCACTATTGATTCAGATCAAGGCGGCGATAGTCATATTTTGGTAAATTCTGGCGCTGATTGCTCCGAACAGAGTGGCGCGTCCACCTCATCCGACCCCAAGTGGGCGTGGCATTTTGCCGGTTACCAAGCCTGGCGTTTTTATGATCGACATTGTCCGATAGGAGGTGGAGTGAAATGAAAATCGCACAGGTTGCGGCCTTGATCGAAAGCGTTCCGCCGCCGCTTTACGGCGGGACGGAGCGGGTGATTTCTCATCTTGTCGAGGAACTGGTCCGGCAGGGTCACGACATCACGCTATTCGCCAGTGGCGACTCGTCGACATCGGCCACGCTCGTCCCTTGTTGTCAGCGCGCGCTGCGGCACGATCCGCGGGTGGTGGATCCTATCCCACACTACATGGTGATGCTCGATCGCGTGCGGCGTCGTGCGGCGGAGTTCGACGTCATTCATTTTCACATGGATGTTCTACATTTCCCCTTGTTTCGCGATTTGGCGTATCGAACGATCACCACGCTGCATGGTCGTCAGGATTTGGCTGACTTACTCCGCTTTTACCGCGAATTCCGCGAAATGCCGTTGGTCTCCATTTCCGACCAGCAACGGGAGCCGACACTTGGAATGAACTGGATGGGTACGGTCTATCACGGCTTGCCTCTTGGGCTGTACCGCTACAATCCCGCGGTGAGGGAAAACTATGTTGCCTTCTTGGGTCGGATCTGTCCTGAAAAAGGCGTGGACCGTGCCATAGAGATTGCGCGCCGCACCGGTGTGAGGCTCAAGATTGCCGCCAAAATTGACCGCGTTGATCGGGCGTACTTCGAGAGTCAAATCCGGCCTCTTTTGAATGATCCGCTGATAGAGTTCGTCGGCGAGATAGATGACTCAGAGAAGAGTGCTTTCCTTGGCGGTGCGCGCGCATTGTTGTTTCCCATCGGCTGGCCCGAACCATTTGGTCTGACGATGATCGAAGCGATGGCATGCGGAACGCCGGTGGTTGCGTATCGTCGCGGATCGGTTCCGGAAGTCATCGAGCATGGTCGGACCGGATTTATCGTCAATACTATCGGCGAAGCAGTGGGTGCGGTTCGTCGACTTGACGAATTGAACCGCGGCGATATTCGCGACCGGTTTGTCGAGCGGTTCAGTGTCGAGCGAATGGCAAACGACTACCTGGCGATTTACGCAGCGATGATCGGCGCCGGCCGATTGCCAGTCCGGGCTGCCTGAGTATAGATAGTTGCGCCCGTATTGCAGATGAAGGTCTTCGAATGAAGTCGGAGCCACCACCGGCATCGAAACCTGTGCCTCCCGACGGCGCCGACGATAAGTTTTATATTCCTGCGACCGAGGCGGTTCTGGAGCGACGACCCCGTGCCCTCAAGAACGGAGATATGTTCGGAGTCTTCGACCATCACGGAGATATCGTTCGGACGGCAGGGGCTCCGGACGGCCTTTATTACAAGGACACCCGATATCTCTCCGAAGTTCGAATACTGATCGACGACCGCAAACCCCTGTTGCTCAGCTCTACAGTTCGCAGCAATAACACCTTACTAATCGCAAATCTCACGAACCCCGATATCTTTGCCGATGGCAAACTCGGGTTGCCGCGTGACACCATTCATGTGGTGCGTTCGAAATTCCTATGGGAGGGGGCATGTTATGAACGCATCCGGGTACAGAGCTTCCACAGCGATGAGAAGACAATAGCGCTAAAGTTCAATTTCGCGGCTGATTTCGCGGACATATTCGAAGTACGAGGGCACGTCCGCGCGGCAAGGGGGCGAGGCACGTCAAGCTGCCCCGTCGACAACGTCGTCGTGCTTTCCTATGCCGGGCTCGACAACGTGCAGCGACGCACGACCATCTCCTTCGAACCAAAGCCGGACCATATCGACACACGGTCGGCGACATTCGATCTATCGCTGCAACCACAAGAGCAGGTCAGTCTGTTTGTCACGATTGCCTGCGACGAGGATGGTGAAACAATAGCGACGTCGCGGCAGTTTTTCGTGTGTCTGCGGGAGGCACGCAGGGCGCTGTGCCGGTGCAGCGAGCGTATGGCGAGTGTCGAGACGTCGAATCCGTTTTTCACTGAACTGCTGTGCCGTTCAATCGCGGACTACCAGATGCTGGTGACGGACACCGAGCACGGACCATACCCCTATGCCGGTATTCCGTGGTTCAGCACCGTTTTCGGCCGGGATGGGATCATTACCGCGATGCAGCTGTTATGGATCGATCCCGACACTGCCCGCGGCGTGCTGCGGTTCCTCGCCGCCCACCAAGCAAGAACCGTCGACCCGGCGAACGATGCCGAGCCAGGCAAAATTCTGCACGAAATGCGGCAAGGCGAAATGGCGACACTGGGCGAGGTCCCGTTCGGCCACTACTATGGCAGCGTCGACGCGACGCCCCTGTTTGTCGTCCTGGCCGGCATGTATTACGAGCGAACCGGAGATCTGGAAACGATCGCCAATCTGTGGCCGAACATCGAAGCGGCCCTCGACTGGATCGATCGCTACGGGGACCGAGACGGTGACGGCTTCGTCGAGTATGAGCGGCAGGGGGCAGACGGGCTTGGAAATCAGGGGTGGAAGGATTCTCACGACTCGATCTTTCATGCGGACGGCCGACTGGCCACCGGTCCGATCGCGCTCTGCGAGGTGCAAGGCTATGTCTATGCGGCGAAAATAAACGCCGCCGTATTGGCCCGCGAGATTGGGTTTGCGGCGATGGCGTCCACATTGGAGCATGAGGCCGCCATGCTCCAGGAACACTTCGAGGCAGTCTTCTGGTCCGAAGAGCTATCATGCTATGTGCTGGCGCTAGACGGCGATAAGAAACCTTGCGCGGTGCGTGCGTCAAACGCCGGACATGCTCTTTTCGCCGGTATTGCATCCCCGGAACATGCGGCCAAGGTTGCGGACCTGCTCATGGGTCATGGGTTTTTGACTGGCTGGGGTATCAGGACCATCGCGGAGAGCGAGGCGCGGTACAATCCGATGTCCTATCACAACGGTTCGGTTTGGCCACACGACAACGCGCTGATTGCGTTGGGGCTGGCGCGGTACGGTTTTACCGATCATGTGCAAAAGCTGTTCGCAGGCTTGTTCGACGCGACGCTGCATATGGATCTAAGGCGTCTGCCGGAACTATTCTGCGGCTTCCGGCGTGTCCCCGCTACGGGCCCGACCTTCTATCCCGTGGCCTGTTCGCCGCAGGCCTGGGCGGGGGCGGTGCCGTTAGCGCTCCTGCAAGCATGTCTCGGGCTCAAATTCGACCATCGAACGTCTGAAATCAGATTTGATCGACCGCGATTGCCGGACTTTGTGGGGGAGGTCCTTATCCGCTCGCTACAGATCGGTGATAGCCGCATGGACATTCTGTTGCGCAGGCACCAGACAGACGTTGCTCTAAACGTGTTGAAACGGGAAGGCGACGGGCAAGTTAAGATTACGCTATGAGCCTGTGGGGAGGCGAGCCGCCTGTACCATAACAATGATCGGCGGCCGCGCCGTCGTATGATGGTCAAGGAATTCACCGGGCTGATCGAGACCCATCGGCGTTGACCCGCCAAACTGCCGCGACCGACGACTGACCCGAAGCAGCCGAGACGCGAGTTCGACAGGTGACACTTGATTCGAACAAAGGCCAGACTCCGACGCGCCAAAATTTGTCGTGCTTGGTGCGCGCAAAAATCAATCTGTAGGGATCGCAGGGTGGCATGGAAAACAGCAAGGCTTGGGTCTCTCGGCGTGTATCGAGCATCACGATTTCCGCGATCAAGGAAATGGCGATGCGCAGTGCCAAAATTCCAGGAACAGCCTCTTTGGCCTGGGGGCTCCCGTCATTCCGGACGCCCGAGCCAATACGTCGCGCCGTGGCGCAGCGTCTCGAAACCGACTTGGATATCGGCAAATATGCACTTCCGGATGGCCTGCCGGAACTTCGCCAGGCGGTCACAAGGGCGCATCTCGCAGCAACGGGAATCGAGGCAGATGCGGACCGGAATGTGATGATCACGGCCGGGAACATGCAGGGCTTAAACGCACTGTTTCACGTAATCATCGACGCCGGCGACGAGATCATCCTGACTGACCCTGGCTTCGCGTCGCACTTCCAGCAGATCCGGCTCTGCGGTGGCGAGCCAATCCATTGGAAGTTGGACGAGCCTCAAGGCTGGCGCTTGGACCTCGATGCCTTGCCAGGCCTAATCACCGATAGGACCAAGGCGATTGTGCTCGTGTCGCCGTCGAACCCGACGGGGAAGATCTTTGCCGAGGCGGCACTCCGACGCGTCGGGCAGATCGCCCAGGAGCGGGATCTACTCATCTTACTCGACGACCCTTACTGTCATTTCACCTACGAAAACGGCGACCGCTATTTCAACTTGAGCTCAGTGGCCGAGCTGACCGACCGCGTGGTCTACCTGTTCACCTTCTCCAAAGCCCACGCGATGAGCGGTTGGCGCGTTGGTTACATGATCGTGCCTGAGCACCTCAAGCAAGAGGTGCTGAAGGTGCACGACGCGACGATCATATGCTCGCCCCGGATCTCTCAGGTCGCCGGGCTGGCGGCGTTGACGGAGGAGTCACTGCACCTTCGCGAATTCGAGGAAATCCTGGCTCGTCGACGGGCTCTGATCTGCCAACGCTTGGATAGCGTGCCGCACGTCTTCGAATATGTGAAACCCGAGGGCGCGTACTATGTCTTTCCCAAGATCGTCGCAGAGCACGACAATTCTTTCGAGTTCTCTATCAGACTGCTCGAAGAAGTAGGGGTCGCTGTCACGCCTGGAAGCGCGTTCGGGCCAACCGGCGAGCACCGCGTTCGGATGGCATACTGTGTGCCGGAGGAGACAATCGAACGGGCTTTCGATCTGATAGATACCTTTTTTGGTCGTTAACAACCCGCTCGTCCAGAGGCCAGCAGTTAGGTCCTGATGGCAACTGATAATTCAGTGTTAGCAGCGTGCTCCATCGTCGCCGCGGACCGGAACACGAGCGACGAGCCCTTGGATAGGCCTCTGTCAACTAACCCTTGATGCAGATCAGCGGTCTCAGGCGGGCGACCTTCCGGGCGAGTCCAGCACGTGCGGTGGCGTCGACGACGGCGGTGACATCCTTGTAGGCGCCGGGCGCCTCTTCGGCGACGCCGCGTGCCGACGGGCTGCAAATGATCACCCCACGATCGGCCAACTCATCGACAACTGCCCGCCCGCGCCAGTGCTTGCGCGCTTGATGTCGGCTCATCTGGCGGCCGGCACCATGGCAGGCGGAGCTGAATGCCAACCCGGCGCTCTCAATGGTTCCGGCCAACACATACGACGCCGTCCCCATGCTGCCGCCTATCAGCACGGGCTGGCCGGTGTCGCGCAGCGCCGCGGGAAGGTCAGGGTGGCCGGGCCCGAAGGCACGGGTGGCACCTTTGCGGTGGACATAGAGCTGGCGCGTGCCACCGTCGATCTCATGGGTCTCGACCTTACAGGTGTTGTGGGAGACATCGAAGAGCAGCGGCAAGTGCGCCGCGGGCAGCAATGCGGAGAACACCTCGCGCGTGAGATGCGTCAAGACCTGCCGGTTGGCCAAGGCGCAGTTGATCGCGGCCCGCATGGCCTTCAGATAGCGGTCACCCAGCGCCGATCGGATCGGCGCACAGGCGAGTTCGCGATCGGGCAGATCAATACCGTAAGTGGCTGCGGCTGCGGCCATATCACGCAGAAACTCCGTGCCGACTTGGTGTCCAAGACCCCGTGATCCGCAATGAATCGTGACAACGACCTGACCCCGCACGAGCCCGAAAGCCGCCGCCGCCGCCGGATCGAAAATCTCGCCGATCGCTTGCACCTCGAGATAATGATTGCCGGACCCCAAAGTGCCGGTCTCCTTGCGCTGCCGGGTCTTGGCGCGCTCCGACACACATTCAGGCGACGCGCCGGGCATGCAGCCGTGCTCCTCGACCCGCTCGAGGTCGGCGGCGTCGCCGAAGCCCTGAGCCACTGCCCAAACGCCACCACCGACCAGCATCGCATCCATTTCCGCGGACGATAGCGTGACTTCCCCGGTGCTGCCCACACCGGCCGGAATGCGCGCAAAGAGAGCATCGGCAAGCGGTCGTTTCACCGCCTCGATAGCCGCCACGTCGAGACCGGTGAGCAGTGTGCGCACGCCGCAGGAGATGTCGAAACCAACACCGCCTGCGGAGACGACGCCGTCGGAGTCCGGGTCGAAGGCCGCCACACCGCCGATCGGGAAGCCATAGCCCCAATGGGCGTCGGGCATCGCGTAAGATGCCTTCACAATGCCGGGCAGCGCCGCGACGTTGGCGACTTGTTCGAAGACCTTCTCGTCGAGCGCTTCGACGATCTTCCGATTACCGAAAATCACTCCCGGAACGCGCATCGGACCCGTCGGCGGCAAGCGCCACTCGGCTGAGCCGATCTGTTCGAGCTGGGACCAAGGCAATTCACCCTCCCTCATACGTCAGCGACACATTGGCAGAACCAGGTCCCATCTGACCGCTGTTGGACTTTCAGCGCCGTATAGGTGACGCCCTTGACCTCGGCCGCAGGCTGATGTTTCTCGACATCGATCGGTTCGCCCCATGCCTCGCCCTGCAATTCGGTGCCGGAAATTTGCACCGCGAAGCGACTGAACAGCATGCCGCGTACGGCCATTTCGAAAACGATGGCGTTGAGCCACTCAACCAGCAAAGTTTCGTCGTCAGGTGCGCTGCAAGTGACGGTCACGCGCTCAATCGGCGATACCTCCGGCGGATCGGTGATCGCCGCTATCAAAGCGCAGGCAATCTGAGCAAAAGCCGCCTCTCTGGTGGCGCCGAAGCCGCGTAGGCCGGCATCGGCGCCATGGGGGAAGTGCTCCCAGCGGTTGTGGCCCTTTCGATGGCTCAGTGCGTCACTCATTGATGCTCCGGTCAGAACGGCACTGTCGCCCGAATCTCCTGCGGCGTCCTTGATCCAGCGCAGGCGCTGACGCTGATTACTGCTCCTACCGGGGTTGAACCGGCGCACCACCTTTGCCGTCCGCGAGCTGAGCCGCTGCAGCCAAGCGGCCAATCACGGCGTGGCGTCTTGGCTCAGTTCGCGGCTACCGCTTTGCAGATGAAGCGCTGCAGGTGCTGGAACTCTTACCCCACCTTCTTGTCTTCCGTCCCGGGCATCTGCAAAACCGTTGGCGCTGGCGCGCGGAAACATAACGCAACGCCGACGCTGAAGCTGCCGAGCTCGTCTTCAAAAGCGGCGACCTTGATCCCGACAGGTTGGCAGAGCGGATCAGCGCCTATATGACGTCAATGAACCGATAGCGTTGGTGCCCTATGGAACACTCCACTCTTCTTGAACAGCTTCGTACGGTCGCGCGCGCCGCCAGTAAAGCAATCATGACAGTTTATGCGAAAGAACCAGTTGCTTCATATAAGCCAGATGAGTCGCCGGTCACTGAGGCTGATGAAGCCGCCGAAGCGATCATCGTGCCGGCCCTGAACAAGCTTGCGCCTGACACCCCCATTGTGTCCGAAGAGAACGCCGCGAGCCATTCAGTGGCAGCGCCGGAGCGTTTTTTTTTGGTCGATCCACTCGATGGAACAAAAGAGTTCTTGAAGCGCGACGGCAAGGGCGCGTTCACGGTGAATATCGCCCTGATCGAGAAGGGCGTCCCGGTTCTCGGCGTCGTCTTCGCACCGGCGCTGGATCGGATGTTTGCAGGTATCGTCGGGAGCGGTGCATCAGAGTTCGCAAACGGCGCCATGCGCGCGATCGGTATTCGGTCGGTTCCGGCATCGGGTGCCGTTGCGGTCGTGAGCCTTTCCCATCGTGATGAGCGGACGGACACATGGCTCGCAGGCAGCAACATTGCCGATATCGTCGCCATGGGGTCATCGCTGAAATTCTGCCTGGTGGCATGCGGCGAGGCGGACGTCTACCCCCGCTTCGGTCCGACAATGGAGTGGGACACCGCTGCCGGCGATGCGGTTTTGCGCGCCGCCGGCGGACGCGTGACCCATCCGGACGGACCGCTGCTTCAGTACGGCAAGCCCAACTACCGCAATGGAGCATTCATCGCGCACGGCGGGCTGTAGTCAGATGGCACCGCACGAAGCACACGCTACGCAGTGTGCGGCGACAGCATTCGTTTGACGGATCGGGCTACCGAGGTCGGGCGCGACGGAGCGGGCACGACCTTCGCCCTAAGGAGCCCGCCGCCTAATAGACGCGCGCCTTTCCCAGCTCTGCTATGGGACGCGGCTAAAGAGACTGGGGTTATTGAGGTGTGACAAATCGACATCCTCGGTCGCGAGCCCGTCTTCGCTGACCATGATCGCAAAAGCGGGCCGATCGGCCTTTTCGGATTCCACTGCATCGACAACCCAGACATGGGTATGGTCGCCGATCTTCCAATATCTTTGGCCTTCCAAGATTTCGGTCATGCCACGGCTCAAGAGCAATTCGTTGCGGGTCGTTCCCCGTATAGGGAGTTTGCAAAGACAACTTAGACCAAAAAATCCACGAACGGTTGATCTACATCAGGGTGCTTCAAGTATGGCTGACCCAATGTTGGCGGGTCGCGATGAAGAGCCGTGTGGAAGATCCCGCGAGGCGGGACATCCTTAGGGGTTGTACGCCGAGATGGTTATGGATTTGCGACCAATCCGGCGCAACTAGTCTTGCTTGCATGACGTCGAGAGATGCCGGTTCGCCGTGGGCGCGAGAACCGACACCAGAGGGCGCCTGGCGAGAGGGGAAATCCGATGGCCACATTTATCATGTTAACGCGCCTGTCGCATGGCGCGCTGAAGTCCCCAAGCTCACTTGAAAACCTGGAACGCGAGGTGATGGAGCGCGTTCATGCCGAGTGCCCAGAGGTCGAGTGGCGGTCCAGCTACGCCGTGCTCGGACCGTGCGACTACCTGGACATCTTCGAGGCGCCTGATATTGGGACCGCGACAAAGATCGCAACCATTATCCGCACTTTTGGTCACGCGGAGACCGAGATCTGGGCAGGCACCGAATGGCGAGAGTTCAAGGAGCTTGTGCGCTATCTGCCGCCTGCGAAGGCCTAATAGATGTAAGCCGCACGATGATCTCGATCAGACCCTGGTCTAGTGCCTGGTGAGCTTGGAACGGGTGTTCCGCCACGTTCGCGGAAGTGGGTCCGCCGGATGCTCTCGACCGTCCGTGCGACCTCGTCATCGGGCAGTGGCGGCCGGCACCGTATCCGGTTCCAGCAGAGCAAGAGCTCTGCAACCACTTCGGGGTCGACCCCGTGCCACAGCAGATGGCCGGTGAGCGAAGCGATAGTGTTATTGCGCTCACCCTCGGGCACGCCAGACCGCACGAGGCTCCGCGAATGTGCCATCGGACGGCCCGGGTGCGGCTCATCGTCCGCCACCAGCGACCGGAGCCAGAGGGGCATGGCCGCCAGAGGTGTTTCGTTCGGATGATGTGAGACCTCCCAGGCGTAGGACCGGCCCGAGGGATGGATCGATGGTGGGGCCACGACCAAACCGCCGTCACCGCGCAGATCGATGCCGGCTGCCAGGCCAACCTTGTTGCGCATTGCCTCACCCGGATGGAGAAAATAGACATGACGCCCGCCGCCGCCGGTCAACGCCTCCACACTGTGCGGCAGAGGCCCATGCTCGCGCTCCAGTTGAACCAGCGTGTCGACACCGTCATGGCGGGGGTCGATATCCAACACGACAAGCCGCGAGACCATACCGGTGACGATGCCGATGTTCGCATAAGGCCAGCGATCGAACCAGGCGTGCAACTCCTGCTCCGTGGGAAGGCCGCTGTTGGAATTCCTCCCATCGCACCAGGGGGCGCTTGCCGCGGGGCTCAATAGGGATCACGGCCCATCCGCGCGCCAGATACTCGCGCCCGGCTTCCGGCACTGTTGGCCCTTTCATGTTGCGCGCCTTGCTTTCAGATGACGTTCCCGTCGGGCTTGGTCACGGGGAAACTTCCTGCGGCAGTCCATCTCCTCGTTCAACCATGGCGATCAGCCGCCGAGCATCTCGGACGGCATAACCCATCTCGTCGTTGTCAAAATAAACAAAGGCATCGAGACCTGCCTTGCGCCAAGTCAAGAGCCGGGCTGCCCAGCCTTCCAAGGTGCTGTCGTCGTAACCGCCCCGATAGGCGGCGCCGGGGCCGTGAAGGCGCAAATACACGAAATCGGCGGTAACCTCGATCGGAGAGAGATTGCCCGCAAGTTCGAAGATACAAAACGCCGCCTTGTGGCGCGCCAGGAGCTCATAGACCGGCGGCGCGAACCAGCTTTCGTCGCGGAATTCGAAGGCGATGTGGTGGCAGGTGGGTAGGGCGTCGAGGAACGCCGAAAAGCGATCCAGATTGAGCCGCCAGCGCGGCGGCAGTTGAAACAGGATGGGGCCGAGCTTCTCCTCCAGCGATTCAATCGCCGTGAAGAAGCGTCTACTGCTCCGGGTTGGGTCCCGGAGCTTTTTCATGTGGGTGATGTATCGGCTCGCCTTGCAGGCGAAAATGAAGCCTTCGGGCGTGGCAGCGTGCCAGGCGGCCAAGGTTTCGGCCTTGGGCAGATGATAGAAGGTGTTGTTGATCTCCACCGTGGCAAGGTGTCGCGCATAGTGTCCGAGATAGTCCGCTGGCCGCAGATCACTCGGATAGAAGGCCCCCACCCAGTGCCGGTAGTGCCAGCCCGAGGTGCCGATCCGAATGCTAGGCTCGGCCCTCAAGGCGGCTCGTCGTCCAGGTGATGCTTGCCAAGGGGAATCACCGTGCTCGCCTGCGGTCCTTCAGCGCTCTCGCCCTCGGCCACGACCAGACGGACGTCACGGCCAACTTCCAGCTTGTCGAAGCCGTCACCCGGGACGCTGTTCCGGTGAAAATAGATCTCGCGGCCGTCCGAAGCATCGACGAAGCCATAGCCCTCGGCCGGAAAGAGCCGTAAGACCTTACCGTGGAGCGGAACCTCGTGAAACTTGACCCTGCCGCTCGTCTTACGCGCGTAATCCTCCAACTGACGGCGTGCGGCATCGAAGGCGTCGCGGATCGCGACATAGACGTCTTCGTGGGCATGCTTGTCCTTCGGGTGGCGGCTTACAACAAGTTCCTTGCCGGGCAGGCCGAGCTCGATGCGGATACGAAACAGGTTACCCTGATGGTGCCGCCGCTCGGGCGCCTCGACCACCACGCGACAGCTAGTGATGTGGTCGAAGTATTGCTCCAACTTCGTGGCCTTCTCGCGGACGCGCGCTTCGACCGCTTCGGAGCGATCCATGTTGCGGAAGCTGACCTGTAGGGGAGTGTCCATGATCGAACCTCGTTCGGTTTATCCTTTGTGCAGATGAAGTGCGTGAGCCGCACTTCCCATCGCAGATACGCGGGAACGAATTCGAGACTTTCATCTGCCTTCATTGTCTCCATACCTCGACAGACTGCATTGACGAAGATCAACCCTGGTGGCTGTCCTAGTGCTGGTTCGGGAACCACCTTGGTTCCCGCCGTATTTTCCCCTGCACGCCTATTTCACGGATCAAATGGCGAGCGCCTTTACGACGCAATGACCCTTGAGGATCTGTCGCTCGCCTTAGAATGTACGCATCAGCATTAACTCAGATCAAAGCGGCCAGTCGCCTGAGCATCGTCCTCGCCCGTGACGCTCCCATTCTCCGAACCAGACGACGTCCGTTCGATCATCATCCGTTCGGATGCGCCTCAGGATCCAGGATCGGCGAGGCGGAAACTCGGCTCAAATGCACCGATTAGGTCGAGTTGTTCCTCTATGAGACGCGTCAGTAGGAAACGCTCGCGAACGGTCTCCCGTGCCGCTCGCCCAAGCTTGCCGCCAAGTTCCGGATTCTTGATCAGTTGCACGATGCGTTCGGCGGCCTGCTCGACAGAGTCGACGAGGAACCCGTTCACACCGTCAGCGATCTGGTGTCGGATGCCGCCGACATTGCCACCGATTACCGGCGTGCCCTTCCACATAGCCTCGGTCACGGTAAGACCGAATCCTTCGCGGAGCGACTTCTGCAGCACCACGGTGGCCTGCCGCTGCAGCGCATTAACCAGCGCACTGTCCGGCGCCGATAAGATGCGGATCCGCTCTTCCCCACAGGCGCACAGGGATTCGAATATCTGCTGCCCCTCTGGGTCGTCGGTAGCGACGTTGCCAAGCAGCACCAACGTTGCGTCTATTTCCCTACGAGCGAGGCGAAATGCATCGATCACGCCATGTGGATCCTTCCACTTGTCGAAACGCGAGACCTGCACGACAAGTGGCTGGTCTGTCGGGATGTCGTGATGGTCGAGGCGATCCTGAATCTCCGCCTTACTCAGCTCCTTGTTGGTTGTCGAGAACGGGTTGATCGCCGGCATAATGAAGCGCTGTGGAACCGAGATATTCTGCGCGTATTCGGGGAGCGACAGGATCACCGCATCGTAGCCCTCGACGAAGGAAGCAAGATAACCCCAGAGGTCCGGATTGGGCCTCGAGAGATCGACGTGGCAGCGCCAGATCCATGGACTGTTCTTGCGGAAATGCCGGATCAATGGCAGCGGCTGCGGGTCATGCACGATAACAATGTCATGGTCGAGATGCATGCGCGCCGCGTTCTCGAAGACGACTTCCTCGTAGATGCGCTTTTTTTGTTCGGAAAGGTTGATCTCTTCGCCCTGAAGCGCATTGTGCATCTTCTTGGTGATGCTGAAGAAGTCCGGACGGCCCTGGATAATGCGCCAACCTGTCCGTATCCCGAGCGAATTCATCAGGACGGTAAGGGGCGACAGGATCTCGGCCACGCCGCCGCCGTAGAATGTCGAGTTGATGTGGACGACATGAAGATCGCTCAGACGTTCGGCTTTGTGCAGGATGCGATCGACCGTTTCGGCGCCGACGAGCGATTCGAATTGCTCTACCGATGGTAGCTGGAACTCTGATGGGCCCATGAACTTCCTCCGGCTCGCTGCGGTGGGGATATGCTCAGTTGCGGATAAACCTCATAGACGGTGACTCTGCGCGTTACATTGATGCAGGACAAACGCACCGCGTCGATTAAGGCCCTAGCACCTGGAGCATAATTTGACCCAAATCATCGCGCTGTCACACGCGGCGATCTAAACAGCCCTGACAGGCCCAACGGGAGGTCGTCTTTTCGGTGTTGTCAACCTCAGCATGCCGTTCGTTGCGTCCCCCCTGACCTACGCCACGCCGGCAAACTGGGCAGAGTTGGAGGTACCAAAATGCCGTGGCTGAAATGGCTGCCGTGGCGCTTCTTCGTCCGCCGTCTCGCTCGGGCGCACGGCTTTCTCGACCCGATCTCGGTGTTGGCGCGCCTCCATAGCTTTGCCCAGCCAGCCGAAGTAGCTGAGCCGATTGAGCTGCTTCGGGCCGGTGTTATATTTCATGCGCGCGGTCTCATCAACAGCCGCGTCATCCAACACAATCTCGACTGGGTATGGCCCTATTGGATAGAGCGCCAGTTCGATCCGCGCGACATTGCCTTCGTGCCGCGGGCGTTCTCGATTACTCATATCAACCTCACCCATCGGAACTGGACGGCGATTGGCTTGCCCGATTGCGAAGATCTGCCGATCGTCGATCCCCGCGGCCTGGTAACGCCGTTCTTCGATGGCTGGTCTCTTGATAGTTGGATCTTGACAGATGATGGCCGCCGGCTGCTGCCTTCACGAGCGAAGTCCGCCATGCAGCAGCTTGACATGAGCGATGCCCTTGCGGTGCGGACCGAAACGGACGACGACGGGCTCACGATGCACCACCGGGCGTGGGTCGAAGCGCCGAATGGCCAGCTGACCTGTTGCATCGGAATGGAGGCACGTAGTGATACGCCGGGCTGGCTGGTTCTCACACTCCGCCCCTACAATCCGGAAGGGATCAGTTTCATCCATGAGGTTGAACTGGCGGCGGACCGTGCGAGTTGGCGCATCGAAAAGGATACCGAGGTCAACTTCAGCGCGCCCGCCGACCGACATCACTGCTCGGACTACCGTGGGGGCGACGTGTCGGTTCGCTTGCGCGACCACGAGGAACAGACCGGCAGCGTGTGCGACGTCGGTATGGCAACGGCGGCGGCGATGTTCAGATTGGAAGCCGGCGAGGGGCGCCAAGTTACGGCACGCTTAAGGCTTGGCCGTGCCGAACGCCAAGCATCATGGCCGGATGCGCTTATCGGGCACTGCCGGCTGTGTGTGCCAGATGAGCGACTGCAATACCTGTACGACGCCGCGCTCCGCACGCTGGTGCTGCACGCGCCAGCGGACATCTATGCCGGTCCCTACACCTACAAGCGATTTTGGTTTCGCGATGCTGTGCTGATCGCGCACGGTTTGCTATGTGCCGGTCTGACGATGCGGGCCGAGCGGGCGCTTGACAGGTTTCTGCCGCGGCAAACGTCGCGGGGGTATTTTCATTCTCAGGCGGGCGAATGGGACGCCAATGGCGAGGTGCTTTGGATCATGCGCAGATTCTGCGACTTGACCGGGCGCCCGCCGAAGGCCGATTGGCGTCGCGCCATTGAACGGGGTGGAAGGTGGATCGCCCGCAAGCGTCTCGGTGACGCTGTGGATGCACCGCATGCGGGGTTACTGCCGCCGGGCTTCAGCGCCGAGCATCTCGGTCCCAACGATTATTACTACTGGGATGATTTCTGGGGTATCGGGGGTTTGCAAGCGGCGGCGGCGTTGTGTCAGAGCACCGGTGAGACTGGAGCTAGTGATAGATTCCGGCATGAAGCCGAGGCGTTTCAGGGAGCCGTTGATCGCAGCCTCGCCGTGGCGGCAGAACGCCTTGGCCGACCGGCGATGCCCGCCTCGCCCTATCGCCGGCTCGATGCCGGCGCTATTGGGTCGCTGGCGGGCGGCTACCCGCTGCAGCTATGCGCGCCGTCGGATCCACGCCTGCTAGACACGGTTGATTTCCTGCTGGAGAACTGCTTCGTCGATGGTGGGTTCTTTCAAGATATGATCCACTCGGGCATTAACCCGTATCTCACGCTGCATGTCGCGCAAGTGCTGATGCGCGCCGGCGATCCGCGTAGCCTCGACCTCATGGATACGGTGGCAGCGTTAGCGTCGCCTACTGGGCAATGGCCGGAGGCCGTGCATCCACGCACGCGTGGCGGCTGCATGGGCGACGGACAGCATGTTTGGGCCGCCGCTGAGTGGTTGATGATAGTGCGGAACTGTTTCCTCCGTGAGGAGCCTGACCGGCTGATTCTCGGTTCGGGCCTTCGTCGCGGCTGGTTTAAGCACCAACCGGTCGTCTCCTTTGGCCCGGCACCGACACGGTTTGGGCCATTATCTCTGACCATGACCCGAACTGGGACAGGACCAACCAAGGGCCTGCAAATCTGTTGGCAGGCAGATTGGCACGACCGCGCGCCACCGATCGAAGTGCATGTGCTGGGATCGACACCAGTCACGGCAGAGGCAGGTTGTTCGGAAATCAGCCTCCGGTTGGACGAACTGCCATGAATATCGTCATGTTGACGAATACCTACAGTCCCCATGTCGGCGGCGTGGCGCGTTCGGTCGAGGTTTTTGCGAATGCATATCGGCGCCGCGGCCACCGGGTGCTGGTCGTCGCGCCGGTCTTCGCTAACATGCCGCGCAATGAGATCGACGTCGCACGGGTCCCGGCGGTGCAGAACTTCAACGGCAGTGATTTCTCGGTGGTCTTGCCGGTTCCCGGCTTGCTTAGCGAAACCTTCGATCGGTTCCACCCCAGCATCATTCACGCGCACCATCCTTTTCTGCTGGGTATGACGGCCTTGCGCGTGGCACGCACTTGGGCATTGCCCTTGGTATTCACTCATCACACACTCTACGAACATTACACACACTATGTTCCTGGCAACTCGCCGAATTTCCGGCGGTTCGTCATCGAGCTCGCGACCTGCTATGCCAATCTTTGCGACCAAGTGTTTGCACCAAGCCAGAGCATCGCGGCATTGCTGCGCCACCGTGGTGTGAAGGTGCCGATTAGCGTGGTGCCGACCGGGGTCTCACTGGAACGGTTTTCGGTCGGTGACGGCAAGGGCTTCAGGTCGGCTCTGGGGATTCCCGAAGATGCCTTTGTCGTCGGCCATGTGGGGCGTTTGGCGCCAGAGAAGAATCTCCGATTTCTTGCTGAGGCTGTAGTTGCTTTCCTCAAGATTGACAGCCGTGCCCGTTTCCTTCTGGTCGGCGAAGGACCGTCGGCGGCGGAGGTCCATGCCGTCTTCAGGCAGGCCCGCGAGGATCACAGATTACACACGGTCGGTGTTTTGCAGGACGACCTCGCCGATGCCTATCATGCCATGGATATCTTTGCCTTTGCGTCTCGCAGCGAGACGCAAGGTATGGTTTTGACCGAGGCGATGGCTGCCGGTGTTCCCGTTGTAGCGCTCGATGCGGCGGGTGTCCGTGAGGTCGTGGCGGATGGTCTGAACGGCTACTTGCTCGCCGAGCAGTCGCAGGTGGATTTTGTCGCCGCGATCAATAAGGTTGCGGCTATGACCCCAACGGCGCTGGATGCCCTCAGGCACGGTGGCCGCAACACGGCGAAGTCGTTCTCCATCGAGCGGTCGGTGGACAGGGCGTTGGCCTGCTATGAGCGCTTGTGCGGGAGAGCGCCCGCGCCGCGGGATGAGCAGGACAGCGATTTGGAGAGCGTTCTGCATTGGCTCGAGGCCGAGTGGGATATCGTCAAGAGCATGGCCAGCGCTGCCGGTGCGGCATTAGTCGACGATGGACTTGGTGGCGGGTCAGGTACGTGATCGTAAGGGTAGGGTCAGCCCTTCGCAGGCTGCGTCGGGCGGCCAGCCGTAGCGAGTGGTTTGCGCAAGTACTGCGCTTGCCGGTATCCACAGAAGAGGATACGAGCGTCGGTCTCATCATGCTCCAGATCGACGGTCTCTCCCGAAGGGAGCTCGAGCGCGGCATGGCCCGCCGCGAGATGCCCTTCCTGCTGCGCCTGCTTGATCGTGAAACATACCGGTTGCACGACCATTACTCAGGGGTGCCGTCGTCGACAGCACCTGTCCAAGGCGAGCTTTTTTATGGCGTCCGGACGGGCGTTCCGGGCTTCAGCTTCCTCGACCGGGCTTCGGACCGCCTGGTGCGAATGTACGAACCGGCTGCTGCAGCCCGCATTGAGCGAGTGCTCGAGGCCGAGGGTGGTGCGGCGCTTCTCCAGGGTGGCAGCGCCTATGCGGATAATTTCACCGGCGGTGCCGCAGAGCCACATTTCTGTCCGTCTGCGCAAGGCTGGGGACCAGCTCTGCGTGCCGCCAGCAAAGCCGTCGTCGTCTTCTTCGTCTTTGCGCACCTCTACAGCATCGTTCGGGTGGCTGCACTGCTCCTGCTCGAGTTTGTGCTTGCCACCGTCGACTGTATCCGTGGTCTCTTGAGCGGCCGGGATATCCTGAAGGAACTGAAATTCATCCCGACCCGGTTGGCCATCGTAATTTTACTGCGGGAGCTGGCGACAATTGGGGCCAAGATAGATCTGGCTCGCGGCCTGCCCATCGTTCATGTCAACTTTCTCGGCTACGATGAGCAGGCTCATCGCCGCGGACCCGCCTCGCTATTCGCCCACTGGACGCTAAGGGGTATCGATGACGCGGTTGCCCGAATATGGCATGCCGCCCAGCGTTCGAAGCGCCGCCAATACGATGTTTGGGTGTACTCCGACCATGGTCAGGAAGCGGTGCAGTCCTATGAGAAGACGCATGGCCGTACCCTCGCCAACGCGGTGGCAGAGGTCTTCGCAGCCCACGAGGGTCGTGCCGTGGCATACCGATCGGCGGGTCGCCACGGCGTCGCGTTGCAGCGGGCGCGGCTGCTTGGAGGCGACAAGGTCCAGCGTTTTTTGCCGGTCGAGGGCGAGGCACAGGCCGAGGCGCAATCCAACAGACCGGTATTGACGATTGCCGCCCTCGGCCCGCTGGCGATGGTGTATTACGATCGAGAACTGCCGGCGGTGGAACGCGATCAACTTGCCAGGTCCTTGGCAAAGGAGGCGCATGCGCCATTGGTGCTGGCGAAGGAAGAACCCGGCTGCGCCCGGGTGTGGTCCGATGCCGGCGCGTTCATGTTGCCGCGAGACAAAACGACGGTGCTTGGTGACGGACATCCGTTCCTTGATGCGACCACCCAAGATCTCATCGACCTCTGCCATCACGCCGACGCTGGAGATTTCGTCATATCCGGCTGGCGACCGGATCGGCCCGCCTACAGTTTTGCGGTGGAGAACGGCGCCCATGGTGGGGCTGGGCCCGACGAGGCAGGCGCCTTCGCATTGCTGCCATCCGACACGCGCCTGCCGGCAACGGGTCCGGGGTACCTGAGGCCCAGCGACCTGCGTCACGCCGCGCTGCAATTCCTCGGCCGCACCGAGGCGGCGCCCGCTTCGGCATACAGCCCTACCCCGCAACGTACCATTCGCCTCGTGACCTACAATGTTCACAGATGTCTCGGCATGGACGGAAGGGTGTCGCCGGAGCGCATCGCGCGCGTCATCGCTCGGACCAGGCCGGACATTGTGGCGTTGCAGGAACTCGATGCCGGCCGCGCGCGGACCATGGGCGTCGACCAAGCGCGCCGCATTGCCAATTGCTTGGAGATGGGCGTTCACTTTCATCCGACTATGCATCTGGAAGAAGGCGCTTATGGGAATGCCGTTCTCAGCCATCTGCCGATGCGGTTGGTCAAGGCCGACCGGTTGCCCGGAATGGTCATGGGCAAAACCTCCATGGAGGGGCGTGGCGCGATTTGGGTGGTTGTTGAAATCAACGGAACGGAATTGCAGGTGATCAATACGCATCTTGGTCTGGTGCCGGCCGAGCGGCGGCGACAGGCGGCTGCCCTGCTTGGGCCTGAATGGTTAGCGCATCCGAACTGTGTGGCGCCGGTCGTTCTCTGCGGTGATCTTAACGCGCTGCCGCAGTCGGCTGTTTGTCGCACCCTCGGCCAACATCTGCGCGATGCCCAAGGACAGCTTGCCGGGCATCGTCCAATGGGCACGTTTCTTCGGCGCTATGCGCGGATAGACCACGTCTTTGTCGACCCGACTTTGGCCATTGTCGACATTGGTGTGCCGAATACCGCGCTCGACCGGGTTGCCTCGGATCACCTTCCACTCGTGGCGGAAATCGCGTTGCCGAAGCGATCGTATTGACGACGACCAATGAACACCTCGAGCAAGTCCCGCAGAATCGACCCTTAATTCCGCGTTGGAGGCTTGGAGATCATGACGGGGTCAAAAGGCGATCTTGACGCGAGACGACATCGCGCACAGCGTCGCCCATCTGGATGATGTAAAAGCTGCGGAGGTCATTGCCGCGGGTGCGACGGTGCGGGATCTCGATGAAGCCATTGCCTGGGCCGCTGGCGAGAGCGACGCGATGGGTGAGCTTGGGCACCCATTGTCCAGTGTTACGGCACTGATCTATGACGTCCTTACGGCAGCGGAAGAGCCAGAGGACAAAGGGTAGCGGGCCCGTGCCGATTTGCAGTGGTGTATAGGATCAATGACGGTGCGCCAACTGAAGACGATAGGGTGGCGCTCGGTCAGCTGGATGGCTGTTTTGCGCGGCAGTCCCGCTGTCGCGGACCGTATGGCGGATGCCGCTCCCTTTCCCGATCTCATCGGTGAGGTCGTCCGACACGAGGCGGCGGACGGCCAAACTTTCGTTGAGATTGCGCGGCGGTTCAGTCTTGGCTTTGTAGAGTTGGTCGCTGCGAATCCTAGTGTCGACCCTTGGCATCCCGATGGATCTGAGATCATCTTGCCGACGGCCCACATCCTGCCTGCTGCCGCCCGCGAAGGCATCGTCGTCCACTTGGCCGACCGCCGCTGTACTTCTTTCCGCCCATCGCAGGGCCGGTGCAAAGCTATCCCATCAGCATTGGTACCGACCATGGTCGGACCCCGGTTGGCCGCACCAGCGTGATCAGAAAGCGTGAATAACCGGCATGGATTCCACCGGCTTCGATACGGGCGGAGAAGCCGCATTTGCCCGCGGTCGTGCCGCCTGGTCCGGCTGACCCGCTCGGTGCGTATAGCTTGGATCTGCTTGCAGTCAAGTCGCCGCATCCGTCAGGGTACGGGCCATCTGGGGTCACACCCGGGTCACAGAAAACACCAGTTTTGGGGCGATTTCGTATGTTGCTCTATGTTAGCCGGTAGGTCAAATATATCAATAGAATCAGTCGGATATAATAAGCGAAATGGTCCCAGATGTGATCGTACGCTCACCCTCAGCACCTGCTTGGGAGCAGGGGGTCCTCAGTTCGAATCTGGGCGCCCCGACCAATAAAAACAAAGGGTTATTATCCGTGGTAGACCGGATCCCTGAATCCCCGCGGCCCAACAACGAAGGCGCGTTACAAATGCGTGGATCGCCGGTCGGCCGACTATTGGGCCGCTTCGGGCGGGACCATGCCAGCACTGAGACCGTTTTTCAAAGCCCAGATCGCGGCCTGCGTGCGATTGCTCGCATCGATCTTACGGAGCAGGCTTTTCATATGAACTTTGACCGTCGCCTCTGTGATACCCAGCCGGTTGGCAATCATCTTGTTGGGTTCACCCAGCACGAGACGCTCAAGAATCTGCACTTCCCGTTCGGACAGGCCGTGGCCGTCGGTGCTCGAGATACGCATGGGTGCGATACCCGCCATGCCGTTTACCAGCAGTGCGGCAAGATGGGTCGGGAAGACCTTTTCGCCTAACACGACCAAGCGAAGCGACTGCAATAATGCGTCGACGGATATATCCTTTATCAGATAGCCATGCGCGCCGGCAGCTAAACACGCCGCCAAAGTGTGCGAGCTAAGCGTCTCAGTAAGAACGACAATCTGGGCATTCGGCAAGACGGAGTGCAGATGTACTAGGTCCTCGGCTGCGTGCTCGGGCTCGGCGGAAAGATCCAGTAATACGATGTCCGGGCTGGCATGTGGTGAGAGGCCCGAGTTAGTCTGGCCGACGTCATCCACCTCGCCGACAACGTCGAACTGCGATCCGTTTAGAAGGCTCTTCAAGCCCTCCCGAAACAGCTTATGTTTTCCGATTAGGAATGTCTTGATTGTGGCCATTTTAGCTTCCGGAAACCGCGCCATCCCAAACTATCAATCCGGGATTCGCCAAAATCCTGTCGACCTCTCATATTTTCGAGTTACCTACTAACATCGCTCGGTACACCGACTGTTGTAACAATATTGAAAACGTTAGTAGTTTCCCATCGCTCATAGGGATAGCTTTCCCGCGCGGTTGGGTGCAACGGTGGTGCGCCTATAATACTAAGGGCTCAACACCAATGTTCTGGGTCCCAGCGATTGCGGGCCGCGAGCACAGCGAGACCAGTTAGTGCATGCCTGAGCAGGTACTTCGGTTGGATTTGGGTCTCGAAGGGTATCGTTCGGTTCTGCGCGAACTGAATTAGACGACGTTTCGGAGACCCAGGAGGCTGTTGCGATCATTTGGGTGGTTCATCGCCGAAATCATCCGCTTCCGCCGACGGATATGCGCAGCAGGTATTTCTGCGTGAGAATGAAGGCCAGCGTCGGCGGCAGCATGTAGAACAGCGCCACCGCCGGCGCGTTGTTCTGAAAAAACAAGAACAGGCTCATCACCCAGTTCGCGCTGCTAACCATAAACACCGAAACAAACACAAATTCCTCCCACCCGCGCACGAAAGTGAACACGCTAACCGCGACCATACCATTGGAAACCTGTGGCAGGATCACCCGCACGAACGCTTGTCGCCGTGTTGCGCCATCGATAATCGCCGCCATTTCAATGTCCCAGGGAAGAGTGTCGAAAAACCCCTTCATCACGAACACGGCGAATGGCAGTTCCAGCGCCACCAGCACCAGCATCGCGCCGATCAGGCGGTCTAACAACCCGGCCCAATGCATCATTAGGAACAGCGGCACGATCAGCGTCATCACCGGCACGCCGTGCACCACCAAAAGCGCCTGCATCATCGTATTGCGCAGCGCAAATTTGAACCGTGAAAGATAGTAGCCGGCAAGACTTGCGACGGTGACGACGATCAGCGTTTGCGACAACGCCAAGTAAAGGGAATTGCCGAACGCTTGCCAGACCCTGGGGTTTTCTCGGGGCCGGCTGAGGAAATCGAACTGTGCAAGGTTAGTGTTCCCGCCAACGGAGAACGCCAAGGCGCCACCGGCGGCGGCGCAAATAACGACGCCGCCGACAATTCGCGCGCGCCCATCGGGTGCCGAGACGATCCAGATCCATAGGCCGAATACCGTCGCCAGCAAGACAGCGGTGACCCACCAGATATCGAGCATGTCGCGCAGGCCGAAAGCGCGGGCCACCAGCCAAGAATAGGGAATCAGCAGGGGTACGGAGATCGCCACTAGGAACCCCTGGATCAGCAGCCCTCGCAGGCGCCGCTCGGTGCGACGTCGGCGGGTATCGCGGCGCCAGCCAGCGGCAGTCGTGCTCGCAGTAGCACCCTTCATGCGCTCTTGATCTCCGTCAAAACAACGACCCGGCCGAACGGTGCTTCTGCGTGCCATCTACGCATATGTCGCCGCGGAGGGCGGCGGGACACTTGATTAGCTGGCCGTTGGACCATGCTTCTTCATGCAGAACATACTATGGCCGAGTGGATTATCGTCGAGTGTACCGCGCTGCGGTTGACGAATATGCGCGGGTTATTCCCTCTGCGACGGCTTCGCTTTCGGCCCCGGTCTAGCAGGGCCCGGAGCCCAGGCATCCTCGGCAGCACCGGCGCGGCCCCGCTAGCTGCCGGCCGCCGGGGTCACCTTCAGCCGGTCAAATCGAACCAGCTTCGACCATGTAATTGTTGGCCGTACACATCGCCGCGTCGTCCGATGCCAGGAACAGCACCATGCGGGCCAGGTAGACTGGGTCGATCAGGTCGGGCAGGCACTGTCTTTCCCGGTGACGTTCCAGGGCCTCGGGAGTCGCCCAAAGTTCCTTCTGCCGCTCCGTCATTACCCAGCCGGGCACCACGGTATTGACCCGAATGCGATGCTCGCCCAGGTCTCGCGCAAAGGATCGCGTCATGCCATGGACGGCCGCCTTTGCCGAAGTGTAGACCGGCATGCCGCCCGACGCCTGCCACCAGGAATTGGAGCCGAAATTGATGATCGAGCCCCCGCCGGCGTCGATCATCCCCGGTGCGACGGCTTGGATGGCGAAGAACATGTGCCGCAGATTGGTGGCGATGCGTTCGTCGTAATATTCCTCGGTAACCTCGGTCCACGGGTGGCGATCATCGCGGGCCGCGTTGTTGGTCAGCACCTTCGCCGGGCCAAGCGCTGATTCTAGCGCGGCAAAGGCGCTCTTCAGCGCCGAGATATCGCGCAGATCGCAGGCTTCGAAGTGGACCGTGGCCCCATCTTGCGCCAACTCCGCCGCCAACGTTGAACCGCGCTCCTCATCGATATCGATAAAGCCCACTTTCGAACCTTGGTCGACAAAGGCGCGGACGATTTGCTCGCCGATGCCGGAGGCACCACCGGTGACGAAGACAACGGTCCCCTGCAAACTGGGATAACGGGCGAACGACATGTTGGGGCACTCCTCAGGGCCGGCGGCGGTTAGCGGTTTTTCATGGCTCACACCATCATTGTCAAGGTCGCGAAGCGCTGCCGGTCGATATCTATGCCTTCAAAGATTGCGGTGGGTCGCGGTGGCGCCGTTGATCGGGCCAAATTCACTTGTTCAGGCGCTACCTCGTGATGGTTACCGCCACTAGACATACGCCAGTTTGCCGCATACCTTCGTGATCAGCGCGGACTTCGAGGGGAGCAGCTATGTCTATCTACAAGGCCAAAGAAATCTTCAGCGAGGCCGCCCGACAGTCCGGGTCGACACAGGACTTGCAAGCCCTGAATGAAGGACTTTACCAACTGGCGTTGGGTCTGCAGCTTGAGATTGAGCGGCTCCATCAAGAGGTCGCGCATGTATCTCAGCAATTGAGCCGAATGGAGAAGTAACGGGGATCGAGGCCCGGCCTCGATCGCGCTGCAATGGCCACGAAATCGACGCTGAATTGCCCGGCTCTCGCGGTTTCAACCTCTTTCGCGCCACCTACGGCTGACCTGTTGGACTTGCGCGGTTCCCCATGGTTTGGCAAGGTTCCGGTAGTCAATGTGACAAAGAAAATGGGAGGTTCATAATGCTTAGGCACGTCCTAGGTGCAGCGCTCCTTGCTGTAATGGCCATTTCACCTGCCGCGGCCGCGGATCTTGAGGGCAAAGTCCTTCGGATCGGGTCGGACACGACTTATCCGCCGCTTGAGACCGTAGACGAGGCATCCGGCAAAATCGTCGGCTTCGACGTCGATTTGCTTGACGCCGTTTGCGAACGCATAAACTGCGTCCCCGAATTCGTCACCACGGCTTGGGATGGCATATTTGCCGCTCTGGTGCAGGGCGAGTTCGATATGGTCGTATCCGGTGTCTCGATCACCGAGGAACGCGACAAGATCGTCGATTTCAGCGATCCATATCTCATCGTCAACCAAGCGATCATGCTGCGCGTCGAGGATGAGGGACTGACGATTGATGACCTGAAGCAGCCGGGCCGCAAGCTTGCCTCGCAAATCGGCACCACGAATGCGCAGCTGGCCGAGGAACTGGTCGGTCGCGACAACGTCCAGCTGTTCGACACTTTCTCCGGTGCGGTGTTGGCTCTGCAAAATGGCGATGTTGATGGCCTGGTCATTGACGGCACGTCGGCGGCCTCTTACGAGCAGGAGTTCGCTGGCGAACTGCTGGTCGGCATCAAGGGCCTGAATTCCGACCCCCTTGGGCTGGTGTTCCAGGAGGGTGACGCATTGGTCGAGGCGTTCAACGAAGGCCTTTCCATGATCAAGGCCGACGGAACCCTCGATACCCTCGTCGCGAAATACTGGGGCAGCAACCTTTGATTACGTGATATGAGGCTCGGAATGACTCCGGGCCTCATATTCTCTTTTGCCGGCGGATGACCGAAGAAACCAAGGCCAGGCGGGGCTGGCCGTTCCGTATCAGGCCCAGCAATCTGGTCCTTTTGGCCGCCGCACCGTTCATCATCTACCTCTTCGTGACCGTTGAGAACTACCAGCGGTCCTTGCGCTTCATAATCGGCGTGGGTGACAACGCCGGCGCCATATTTATCGCTTTCCTGAATATTCTGGCGATCTTGATCCTCGGTGCTGGCGTCGCCTATCTCCTGCGCTGGGGCCGGCTGACGACGGAGCGCCAGCGGCGATACGTCATGGCCGCTTTTGCCCTCCACTTGGCTTGGTTCGCCTTGCTGGCTTTCCAGATCGACCTTACCGCTTTCTGGAACTCGGTCGTCGTTAACATGGTCGACCAACGGGTATCGCCGTTGATCGACAAGGAATCGAGCCCGCTCGTCCTCACGGCACTGGCCCAGGGCTCCCTTAATGCCGGATTGCGTTGGGCCAGCACGGTCTACATCGCCGCGGCCGGGATCTTGGTCTTGGCGCCCTTGCTGGCAGCAAGGCAGCCGGACCGGATCGCCACCACTTTGGTCCTTTTCCTCAATGGGCTGGTGTTCGCTTTCTTGTTGCTGGTCGCGCACCTCGACTTCGCCACCGGGTTGTTTGTCACCATCCGGGCCACGTTCATCGCCTATTTCTTCGCCGCGATCCTCGGGCTGATGCTTGCGGGTATGCTTGGCCTGACCCTCGGTAGGCAGACCTTGCGCAACTATACGATTATCGCGCTGATCCTTGGCGTCGCCAGCGCGATCCTGTTTACCAGAGAGAACGAAAGTTATGTTCTGGTGGGGGACGTCGATCAGCGGGTCGCCATTGTCAAAGGCACGCCCAAGCGCCTCACCGATCAGATCAGGTTTGGCGATTACCCAGGCGGGGGTAGCGAGCGAACCTCCATCCGCAGCGCCGAATCCGTCGACCGCGCCTTAGAATTGGTCGCTGCCGAAAACAATGTCAGCGGCGCCTTCATCCCGGGCACGGTCGCGCCGGCGGGCTTGTCGATTGTCTGGCAGGTAGATTTCCTGCCTGATCGGTTTCGGACACCGGCAATTCTGGCCACGGTCCTTGGAACGCTGCTGATCGTGCTCCTCTTCGGTGCCTGGCAAAGCGGTGTTCACCCGTTGGCGGTCTTCGCCGAGTTCTTTATCGACGTCGTCCGCGGCATCCCCATGCTCGTGATCATCCTCTATATTGGCCTGCCGCTTTCCGGTGCCATCAAGGACGCCACCGCCGGCGCCATCAACTTGCCCAATATGATCCGCGGTATGATCGCCATATCGATCGGCTATTCCGCTTTCATGGCGGAAATTTTCCGTGCCGGGATCGAAGCGATACCACGAGGCCAAATCGAAGCCGCGCGCAGCATCGGCCTATCGCGCTGGAACACCGCACGGCTGGTCGTCCTGCCGCAGGCATTGAAGATAGTTATCCCACCGCTGGGCAACGAGTTCATCGCGATGTTGAAGGACACATCGCTGTTGTCGATCCTATCGGTGCGGGACCTTACGCAGCGCACGCGAGAGTTTCAGGCGGCCAGCTTCCTGCCTTTCGCACCGTTCAACACCGCCGCCATCTTGTACGTCGTCCTGACATTGGCGGCGTCCAGCGGGCTGAAGTGGATCGAGCGCCGCACCGATGCCAAATAGCGAGTCGGCCGACCTCTCATTCCCGAGTGACTTCGTCTGGGGCACCGCGACCGCCGCCTACCAAATTGAAGGCGCTGTGGCCGAGGGTGGACGTGGCCCCAGTATCTGGGACACTTTTAGCCATACCCCGGGCAAGATCCGCAATGGCGATACCGGCGATGTCGCCTGCGACCACTACCACAGTTGGCGCGACGATATTGCCCTGATGCGGCAGCTCAATCTCAACGCCTATCGCTTCTCCATCGCCTGGCCCCGCATTCTGCCGACCGGGCGCGGACAGGCTAACCGCCAAGGTTTGGATTTCTACGACCGCGTCGTCGATGGTCTGCTGGCGGCCGGAATAACCCCTTACGCCACCCTCTATCATTGGGATTTGCCGCAAGCCCTGCAGGACGAAGGCGGTTGGCTGCGCCGTGATATCGTCCTGGATTTCCAGAACTATGCCGACATTGTCAGCCGCGCTCTCGGCGACCGCATCAAGTTTTGGACCACTTTCAACGAGCCCTGGACATTCACCTGGTGGGGCCACGTCACCGGCGAGGACGCGCCCGGACTACAGCTAGGCGCACGCGGCGGCCTGGCGGCGACCCACAATGTTTTCCTGTCCCATGGTGCCGCGGTCCCGGTGCTCCGCGCCAATGTCCCGGACGCCCAGATCGGCATCGTGCTCGACCTCAACTGTGTCGAGCCGGCCAGCGACAAACCGGAGGACCTAGCCGCGGCAAGTCGTTTCGACGGCTGCCAAAATCGTTGGTATCTCGACCCCTTGTTCAAGGGCAGTTATCCCGCGGACATGCTGGCCCTTTATGGCGCAGACGCCCCTGATATCGCCGCTGACGACCTCGCCAGCATCTGCACGCCCATAGACTATCTGGGTGTCAATTTCTACCGCCGCTCGGTTATGGCGCACGGCGCCGACCTGCCGCCGGTCAATATCAGCCGCGTGAGCCCGCCCGGACGATACACGGCCCTCGGTTGGGAGGTTTCTCCCCACGGCCTCTACGACATCCTCAGCTATGTCAACGACCGCTATCGACCGCCCGCCCTTTATGTGTCTGAGAGTGGCGCTGCCTTCGAGGACCGGCCGGAGCCGGACGGTGCCGTTCATGATACCGAGCGCGCCGATTATCTTCGCGCCCACTTCGCTCAGGCACGCCGCGCCATTCACGACGGCATACCGCTGCGTGGTTATTTCGTCTGGACACTGATGGATAATTTCGAATGGGCCGAGGGCTACAGCGCTCGCTTCGGAGTCGTCCATACGGATTTCGCCAGCCAGCGACGCACCGTCAAGGACAGCGGCCGGCTGCTGGCTGACGTTGCCGGCCAGCGCAGAGCCTTGGTTGCCGCAGCGCTGATCAACAACGCCGGACGCTAGGCTAAGGGCCGACCCAGCCAAGAATTGGCATTGTCACATTGGTTACGGCCAGCGCGATAATCGCAAACACCGTTAATTGGATCGGATCAGTCTCTGGCGGCGACGTAGCTACAGTTGACTCACGATCAGGTCATTGCCTGCATGACGTTGGCGATCATCTGCAGCCCATGATTATCTTTCGTCGACAGGATCGACTCAGGATGGAATTGCACACCCTTGATCGCCAATTCCTTATGCGCCACCGCCATGATGATTCCGTCATCGCTGCGGCCGACAATCGACAGATCGTCGGGCACCCGATCGGCATCCGCGTAAAGCGAGTGGTAACGCGCGAGGTCGACCTGCTCGGGCAACCCATCGAAGATCGGGTCGTCGCTGAGCTGTACGGACGACGCCCGTCCATGCATGGGACTTGGCAGAACGTTAAGCCGGCCGCCGAAATATTCAACGATCCCCTGCACCCCCAAACACACGCCGAACACCGCCGCATTCGCCTCCAGCGCCGCCGCGATGGTGTCCGACAGGGCGAAATCCTGGGGCCGGCCGGGGCCCGGCGACAGCACCACGAGGTCGGGCCGCTCGGTCGCCAGAGCCTGGCGAGCCAAGTCCGGCCGCAGCGTCTTCACGGTGGCGCCGGTTTGCCGAAAATAGTCGGCCAGCATCAGGACGAAACTATCCTCGTGATCGACAAACAACACCTGCTTGCCGTGCCCCGACTGCATCCTTGTGGACGCGGCCACAATAGCCGGCTCCGTCTTGGGCCTCTCGAGCACCGACATCAGGGCCGAGACCTTCAGCCGGCACTCTTCGTCCTCGTCGTCCGGCACCGAATCGTAGAGCAGTGTCGCGCCGACGCGGGCTTCCGCGATACCGTCTTTCAAACGCAATGTGCGCAGAGTCAGGCCGGTGTTGAGGTTGCCGTTGAAACCGAGAAACCCGATCGCCCCGCCATACCATCTGCGGCTACTCTTCTCATGCGCCTCGATGAACTGCATCGCCCGCCGCTTCGGGGCGCCGGTGACGGTCACCGCCCAGGTATGGGTGAGGAAGGCGTCTAGGGCATCCATATCCTCCCGCAGCAATCCTTCGACATGGTCGACCGTATGAATCAGGCGGGAATACATCTCCACTTGGCGCCGGCCGATCACGCTTACGGTGCCCGGCACGCAGACCCGGGATTTGTCGTTGCGGTCGACATCGGTGCACATGGTCAGCTCGGCGGCGTCTTTTGCCGAATTCAGCAAGGCCAGGATCTGGTCGGCGTCCGAGACCGGATCCCGACCGCGGGCGATCGTACCGGAAATCGGGCAGGTTTCGACGCGCCGTCCGATCACCCGCACGAACATCTCTGGTGACGCCGCGACCAAGAACTCGCCATCGCCAAGATTGAACAGCGCACCATAGGGGGCCGGGTTTGACTGCCGCAACGCATTGAACAGCTCAGAGGGCTTACGGCCGCACTCTCGGAAGAACGTCTGCGTCAGCACGCATTCATACATGTTCCCCTGATGGAACTCCTTGCGCGCCTGCTCAACCGCCGCGGCATACTCGCCTGGGCCATGGTCGCCTACAGCGGCCGGCTCGATTGGCGTTCCGGGGATAGAGTCTTCGCCCTCGCGCGGCATCTTCTCGGTGGTTCGCCCGTCGACGACGAAGTCGTAGCGATAGAGCTTTGCATGTTCCTTCAAGTGATCCACCACCAGAATTTCGTCCGGCAGATAGAGCACCAGGTCGCGTTGGTCGGCGGGCCTGGTAATCCGACGGGAAATACCCTCGAGTTGGAATGCCAAGTCATAAGCGAATGCGCCATACAGCCCCAGATGGCAATCCGCGTCGCTGTAGAATAGCCGCACGATGAGCCGCAAGACGGAGAAGATCGACGTCTGTCTCGTTCGCTCTTCCTCCGCAAAGCTGCCTTTCGGCTGCGGCACGTCGACCCGCAGCCTGCCATCCTCCCATCCGACCGAAAAGTCGTTTTGCGCCGATCCAAGCCAATCCGAGATTGCCGCCGCCAGCACCTCGCCACGGCCGTTAAGCGCCCGAACCCATAACGTCCGTTCGCGCGCCGTAATCTCCAACGGCGGGTCGACAAAGCCGAAATCCCACCTGGTGTAGCGGTTCGGGAACTCGAAATTCGACGACAGCACGGCGCCGCGACGGCTATCCAGCCCTTCGATCAGCGGCAGCACAGATATCTGATAGTCGGTTGCATAAGTCGCACGCAGCACGGTCACGCCGCCGGCTGTTTCAAAACTCTCGCGGTTTTCCGGTTGCAGATGATCGATATGCACGGGCAGGATTCCCCTCAATGCGGCTTGCGTAGATTTGGCAACCATGAGAGTGCCCTCAAAAACGAAAGCCGCCTCTCAAGAGGCGGCCAAATCATCAAACACAATAGTCAATGCCGATGGCCGCCTACGATAGGCGCCACCAAATCTGATTCAGGTTGGGCTGGCGAGTGTTCATGTGGGGACGATACGGCCCCCCCGCGGCAGTGTCAACTAGGCCTATTAGCTAGTACGAAGAGCCATCGATAGTGGGCATGCTTTAGGTATCAAATCTTTGAATATAAAGCATTTTTGTCTGGAGACGTGGATTCTTCGAGTCGAATCCCCGATCTTTGCGACTACATCACCGCGCCGACTTGCCACGGGATGAATTCATTATCGCCCAGGCCTAACTCTTCCGATTTTGATTTCTTCCCGCTCGCGACGGCCCGGATATAGTCGAAGATCTCGCGGCCCTTGTCGGCCACGGTCGTATCGCCATCGACAATGTCACCGCAGTTGATATCCATATCTTCCGTCATGCGATGATACATCGCCGAGTTCGTGGCCAATTTGATCGAGGGTGTCGGCTTGCAGCCATAGACCGACCCGCGCCCTGTCGTGAAACACACGACATTGGCGCCCGCGGCGACCTGGCCGGTGATCGAGCAGGGATCGTAACCCGGCGAATCCATGAATACGAAACCCTTGGCGTCGATCCTTTCGGCGTATTTGTACACGCCCGTAAGGTTCGTCGTGCCACCCTTGGCTGCCGCGCCGAGAGATTTCTCCAGGATCGTCGTCAGGCCGCCGGCCTTGTTCCCGGGCGACGGGTTGTTGTCCATCGACCCATGGTTGCGCGCTGTATAGTCTTCCCACCAACGGATGCGCTCGATGAGCTTTTCGCCCACCTCCCGGCTCACCGCCCGGCGGGTGAGCAGGTGCTCTGCACCGTAAATCTCCGGCGTCTCGCTGAGGATTCCTGTTCCGCCATGTTGCGCCAGAAGATCGACCGCCGCTCCCAGCGCCGGGTTGGCTGTGATGCCTGAATACCCATCCGATCCGCCACATTGTAAGGCTACGGTCAGTTCGCTCACGGATACGGTTTCGCGGCTGGCCTTGTTGGCCGCGGGTAACATTGCCGAAATCTTCTCGATCGACGCTTCCACGGTCTTCCTCGTACCGCCGCTTCCTTGGATTGTCAGCGTCTGAAAGCTGTCACCGATTTCCAGGCCATAGGCATCCAATAGGAAGGGGATTTGGTTGACCTCACAGCCCAGGCCTACCATGAGCACCCCGGCGAAATTCGGGTGCTGCGCGAAGCCCCACAGGGTCCGTTGCAGATTGGCAAAGCCTTCGCCGCTGTCGGCCATCCCGCAGCCGGTCGTGTGGACCAGCGAGACCACACCATCGATGTTGGGGTATTTTTCCAAAGCATCGGTGCGGTTGAAGGCATCGGCGATATAACGAGAGACAGTCGCGGAGCAATTCACCGTCGATAGAATCCCGATATAGTTCCGCGTCCCAACCCGGCCGGACGATCGTTTATAGCCCTCGAACGTCGCCTGCTCGGCCGCCGGCACGAACGCCGTATCCTTGACCTCGCTGGCGAAAGCATAGTCGCGCTCAAAGGCGGCGAACTCGCAATTATGGCTGTGCACATGCTCGCCGGGCGCAATATCTTCCGTTGCAAACCCGATGATTTGGCCATATTTCCGGATCGGCTCACCTTTCCCGATAGCCGTCGTGGACAGCTTATGTCCAACCGGGACGCGGGCCGCGGCGGCCAGGTCTCCATCGCCAAGCGGTGTTTGCGGCAGAATATCGACCCGCGCCACCACGACATTGTCCTGGTCGCCAAGGCGGATAAAGTGAGAACTCGATTTCATGAGGCCCGCGCAAATTAGGGTTTGCCAAGCCGCATATTATACCGTGGAACCCCCGACTACCATGCCCCCGGGGCCGACGGCCGTTCTTCGATCGGGCTTAGTGCTGGGCCTGTCCCGTGGCGTCCATCCAGTCGGAAGGCTGCTGCTGATGCCAATGACGGATAAACTCGGTGACATATTCCTCTGCGGCACCCATGTCGCCGGCATTGCCGCGCGCCATCAGGACCCGGAGCGGATCCGGTAACGGGCCGTCGAGGGCCAGCCGCAGCTGCGTTTTCCCGTCCTCGCCAATAACCTTCAGCGTATAGGTCGAGTTCCTGCGAGTGGTAATGACACGGGCCATGCGTACCTCGCTTTGTGATCGTTGCGAGGGTAGGGCAGGGCGCCGTTAACGTTCGACGGCACGAATTATGTAGTTCGCGGGCCAAGTTGGATATCCGGAAAGGCATAAAGCCCGTGGTTCCGGGCCCGTTAATCATATTTCCCGCCGCCGTTCTTGCCCGCTCACCCGGTCATCGTGGTTAACGGGCCGGTGCCGCCTCGGCCCCTGGTTGTTGATTTGCCGGCCAAATCCGCCTAAGACGGCCACTCACCGTCGCAGACCTTGGAGGCACCGTGAAGGCCCGCATCTACCAGCCCGCCAAAACGGCCATGCAATCGGGCCGGGCTAAGTCCCAGCAATGGATCTTGGAATATGAACCGACGGATCGGAAGCAGATCGACCCGCTGATGGGGTGGACCGGCTCCGGCGACACGATGGGGCAGGTCAGGCTTAATTTTGAAACTGAGGCCGACGCCGTCGCCTACGCGGACCGTCACGGCATCGCCCATAATGTGATCAAACCGAAAGAACGTGCCGTTAGGCCAAAAGCTTATGCCGACAATTTCGCCTACAAGCGCAAAATCCCTTGGAGCCACTAACGCTCCGACCAATAGGCGCCCGTAGCTCAACAGGATAGAGCACCGGATTTCTAATCCGGTGGTTGCAGGTTCGAGTCCTGCCGGGCGCGCCATCTTTTCAATGACTTAGCCAACACTACCAAAAGTCTTCCAGGATTTGGCTATTTGGGCCGCCACTCCCGCGCTAGGCGCTGGGCCTCGGATATGTCCGCGGGCGTCATCCTCTCGGCAATGATGTCGCGTTTTTTTCGCGCAACCTCGTTGTTCTGTGCGGCCGCTAGATTGAACCACTTGTATGCCTCGACGTAGTCTTGCGGCACGCCCAGGCCCTTATCGTAGAGGACGCCGAGGTTGAACTGGGCGCGGGCGAGGCCCTGGCCGGCCGCTTTGCGGTACCACCATGCCGCCTCGGCAAAATCCTGTGGCACCCCCTCGCCAAAGTCGTACATGAAACCGAGGTAGAACGCGGCGCCGACGTGGCCCTGTTCCTGCTCGGCCAAGGCACGAAACTCGCGGAGGGCAGTTGCAAAATCGCCGCTATCGTGGGCGGCCACCCCGACCTCATACGACCCAGCAAGCGGCTCGGCGCTGCCGTCCGTGGCCGGAACAACGATTTCGAGCGCCGGTACGGCCACCGGCGCAACAAGTGCCAGAGATAACAAAGGGGCGATGAGTACGATCTTGATTCGCATGACGGTCACGGCTCCCTGGCGTTGGCAGGTCGATCTAAATTAGCATCCGTCGGCTTTCTTGTCGGTGGCCCTTTATTGCCTGAACGCTGAACGACGCTGAAGGGAGAATCTTGCCGGGCGCGCGGTCTAGACCTTGCTCGTGTCGCGCGTGTTCAAACGCAGGTCTGCCAGTTGGTTTGCGAGATAGAGTTGTTTGTAGTGGCGGTGCCGACGCTTGCCGCTGATTGTCGTGGTCAACGTCTGCGGTGCCGCGACGACGACATCGTCGACGGCAATGCCCATGCTGCGCGAGACGACCCGGCGCACTTCGCGGGCGGCTGCAACGGCATCGCCGTCGGCTGCGGCGAGCTCGACCACGATAATGACGCGCTCGGTACCGAGCGCTTCGTCGTCGACACCGAAGGCGACAAAGGCACTGGAACGCAGGCCGGCGGCGGTTTCAAGAACCGGCTGAAACTCGCTCGGGTCCATCTTGCGGCCGCGGACAGTGACGCGCTCCTGCTTACGGCCCATCCAGAACAACTGGTCGCCGCGTCTGTAACCAAGGTCGCCGGTGCGTAGCAGATCACCCTCAAACACCGCGGCGGTCGCCTCGGGATCATTGTAATAGCCGTCGAAGCGGGCGGGGGTGGCGAGCATGATCTCGCCGACGACGCCGTCGGGCAGGGTCGACCCTGCGTCGTCTTGGATGATGACCGATGAGCCGGGCCAGGGCGCGCCGGCGGTTGCAATGACGGCGGCGTCCGGTCCTGTCGCCTCGCCGGCGGTGAGCGGCAGCGCAACGCCGCGTTGTTCCAAGGCCTCGCGGTCAACCGTCTCGAAGAGCAGCCGCGGTGCGTCCAGGGCAGAGTAGGTGGCACCGCCCGTACACTCGGCCTGGCCGTAATTGGCACACAGGACCGCCTCGCGCAGGCCGATTGGGCGCAGGCACCCATAGAAGGCGCGGTAGCTGTGCTCGGCGACGCGCTCACCGGTATTCCAGACGCCACGTAGCTGGGCGAGCGTAATGCCGGCGAGATCGTCCGGACGCACTGTATCGGCGACCAGCTTATAGGCGAAATTGGAGGCTGAGGTCACCGTCGCCTGGGTCTCTTGCAGGCCGTGTAACCACGCTGCCGGGTCTGCGGCAAACCGGCGCGGGCTCATGAAGATGGCGGGCACGCCGCACAGCACGCCGACCAGCAGCGTGTTGAGCACACCCAGCGTATGATGCAGTCCGGACCAGGAGAACAAGCGGTCGCCGGCGCGCAGACCCTGGGCGGTAGCGATGCCGGCGACCGCGGCTTCGATCGGCGCCGCGCCCCACATGCACACGCGATTGGCGCCCGTCGTGCCGGAGGTAAGTTGCAGGACGCGGCAGGTCTCCGAACCACCCGCGCTGGCCGGCAGAGTCAAGCAGCCGCGTTCGGCGCGGAGGTTCGCTAAGGAAAGCAGCTCGGCGGACCGATCGGTCATTCCCAGGAGGGCGGCCGCCATCGCGACTTTTTCCGGCTCGGCGGCGGCAACGAGAACGGCCCGGGCGCCGGTGACCGTTAGGGCCCGCTGCAACACCTCCGGCCCGGCTGTCAGGCTGCCGTCGATGGCCGGAATGGTCAGCGGCGGGCAACCGGCTAGGATACAGCCGAGAAGAACCGCGGCCGCCGCGGGCTCGCCCTCGTCCACCGGCGCCAGGATGCAGGGTTCGTAGCGCGCGACGCCGGCGGCGCGCAGGCCGGTGGCGACGGCGAGGGCGTCATCGAGCAACGCACCGCGCGTGAGCCAGACGGTATCGCCGCGGCCGCGATAGCTGGCGACCGCCGGCGCATCCGGTGCTTCGCGCAAAACGCCGACGAGGCGGGCCGCAAAGGCGTCGTCGGGATAGGGCAGGGTCGGTCGCGTCATTATAGATTAGCCGGGGCAAAACGGTGGGAGCGCCGGGCTTTTTTGTCGTTTCAGGCGCTCCGGAATATCCCGCAGAGTATGGCCGAGGGCATAGTCGCAGTAAACCGGCTTGTGCGCGGCGGGCGGCCGTTTTCCAAGCCTGTGGGCAGCGGGGCACCTAGCCGGACGCCGTGCCTGCGGTCGGCGCTTCGCGGAAGAAGGAGAAAAGTCCCGTGGCGACGAGGATAGCTGCGCCGGCGAGGGTCCAGGCGTCGGGTAAATCGGCGAATAAGACGAAGCCATAGATCGTCGCCCACACGATCATCGTGTACTGGAACGGCGCGACGACCGCGCCGGGCGCGGCTTCGAATGCCTTGATCACGGCAAGCTCCGCCGCCGCGGCCCACAGCCCGAGGCCCGCCAGCATCGCCGCGTGCAGTAGTGAATCTGGCCAGACCCAGACGAACGGCAAGGCGAGGGTTAGTATGACGGCACCGGTGATCGCGGTGTAGGACAGAGTCGTGGCGGCATCGTCGGTATCGCTCAGGAAGCGCGCCATGATCTGATACAGGCCAAACAAAGAGGCCGCGCCGAGCACCAGGAGGGCGGCGGGATGCAATACTCCCATGCCCGGTCGAATAATGATAATCGTCGCGGCAAAGCCCACGAGCACCGCGATCCAGCGCCGGATGCCCGCACGCTCCTTGAGCAACAGGCTGCCCAGCGCGGTCACGACCAAGGGCGCGACAAAGCTCACCGCAACCGCGTCGGCCAGTGGCACAAAGCTGATAGCAACCAGGAACAGCACCGTTGACGATACGACCATGACGCCGCGCAGCACCTGCAGTCCCGGCCGGCTGCTGCGCAGCACGGCTCTGCCATTGCGCGGCCAGAAAAACACCGCCACGACGATTAGCAGCCCGAAGTGCCGGGCCCAGGCGATTTGCAGAACCGGCAGGTGCTGGCTCAGAACCTTCGCTTGGGCGTCGATGAAAGAGAACATGAACATGGCGGTGATCATCATCAGGATGCCACGGGCACTGTTCATGTGACGGACCCGAGCCGTGATCCCACTCATTGAGGCGAGATTACCTCAGCCTCGTTGACCGCCGGCGGTACCACGGGAACGTCGCGAGCGAACGAGCGACGGGCCCAAGTCCCCGTTTGTCCGGCCTCACGATTATTGTGGAGATCAATGGGATGCATTGCGACCAACGCTAGACCAACCGCTGCGGGCACGCCAGAGCAACCTCCGCGCTTCCAACGCCTCACGCGCCTGTGTTTTGACCGACTGTTCCAGACGCAATAACCTGACAATGGGAGTAAGCGATGCCTTGGGAAAAACAATTCAACGTCGACGAAGCCTTGGGCAAGGCCATGGAAGCCTTCTGGGCTCATGGTTATGAAGCGACATCCATGCAGGACCTTGTGGACTGCATGGGTATCAATCGCGGCAGTCTCTACGCCACGTTCGGCGACAAGCGCAGTTTGTTCGTTCAGGCCTTACGCCGCTACGACGCCATTCACCGCCATGATTGGGCCGCCGCGATCAGTCGGTCGCGTTCGCCCCGCCAAGCCATCGTCGGCATTTTTGAGGATGCCATCGCGGTCGTGTTGAACACCGGTACCCGCAAGGGCTGCCTGCTGGTCAACACGGCACTCGAACTGTCGCCCCACGATGATGAGGTCTCCCGCATCGTCGAACACAGTTTTTCCGAAATGGAGACCTTCTTCAGCGGCAAGATAGAGGCCGGGCAGGCGATCGGTGAAATCCCCGACACGGTGGACCCAACCGAAACCAGCCGTGCCCTATTGAGTTTGTTTATCGGCCTGCGCGTTCTGGCCCGCAGCCGGCCCGAGGAAGCCTTGTTGCGCTCCATTGCGCACCAGGCGGACGCGATGATCGCCTGACCCTTTTTTTACCGAGTATGGAACGAACGTTCAAGATCCTTATTAAATAACCCAGAGGAGGAACATATGGCCCAGATCGGCGTGTCGTACGTAGAACGCGAGCAGGCAAATGCCGAGACGACTGCCTTTTATGACAAGGCGGAAGATCGTTTCGAGATGCTGCTGAATATCTTCAAAGTATTCGGCCACACGCCGGAGCTTGGTGCCGTTTTCACCGATGCCGTCATGGCTATGCTCAAGGATGGTGAGCTGGACTGGGTGACCAAAGAGTTGATCATCCTTAAGGCGACCCACCGCAATGAATGCCAGTACTGCGTCGTTCAGCACGAGACCCTGTCCAAGCGGCTCGGCATCTCGGAAGAGAAAATCAACGACATCGGCGACGAACGTTATCGGTCCAGCCCGCACTTCACCGATGCCGAAAAGACATTGATGGACTTCACGGTGCAGATCGGCGTCGACGCTAATCGTGTGTCGAAGGATTTGTGGGAGCGTTTGCACCGGCATTTCAGCGAACCGCAGATCGTCGAAGCCGCCTTCGTCATCACTCAATACATCGCCATCAGCAAATTTGGCGATGCCCTCGGCGTTGTCCTGGAACCGGTGTTCTCGGGCATGGATCCGATTCTACACGTGGAACACGCCGCCGCCGAATAGCCACCGACACGCCCGTTGCGAGCGAGGGAAGCGATGACAGTCGAAGTCTTCTCGGGCCCGAACTGTGCCTACTGCAAACGCGCCAAGGATCTGCTGGATCGGAAAGGCGTCGCGTACTCGGATTTCGATATCTCGAAACCCGAGCACCGCGACGAGTTTGTGCAACGCCTGCCGCGCGCCCGCGCCATCCCGCAGATCTTTGTCAACGGCGAGCATATCGGCGGCTGCGAGGACCTCGAACTACTGGACCAGGACGGTCGTCTCGACGCGTTGGTCGGTCGGGCCGACTGATCGAGCTTCGCGGATGAAAGGGAGGAACCAATGACCAAGCAACAAATGGAGGAACACATGACAGAGCGCAAACAGAGCAAGAAGGAAAAGAAACAGCAGCACGAACAGCCGGAGGGGCTGGATCGCCGGCGTTTCCTTAGTCTTGGTGCGGCCGGCTTGGCGACGGCATCCGCCGCCGGATTGGCCGGCGCAGGCGACGCTAATGCCCTGATGCGTTCGATTACCCTCGGCGTTACGCCGGGCGCCGACGAAATCGCGGAAATGCCGAAATACACGGACTCGTGGAATCGCATCTCCTCGAAGCCGTTCGGTGGATTCCGCTTCGCCCTCGGCTACATCGGTGAGGGCATCGACATGATGGACCCCAAGCAGGACGTGCCGAACCCCAGTGGCCTGTTCGAAAGCGCCATGCCCGACATTATCAGTGGCGTCGGCGGCAACGAAACCAAGGAACGCTCGGCCGAATATTGGTATCGCGACATCCTCGAGTGGTCCAACGAGACGATCACGGCCGATTTCTGGTCGGCCATCAACTACATGCGTCGCATGTGGGCGATCGACTTGGATGATCCGGATACCGATGGCATGACCCTTAGCGATGGGTCGACTTATCGGTACCCGGGAAGCCCAAATCCCAGAGATGAGATCAGCCTCTGGTCGCCGCGTATCGGCACCGATGGCAAGGGCGGTTATGTCCGCATGGCACCGACTCTGCTGGCACCCGCGGTTGGTTATACGGTGGTCTTCCGCGCCGGGCACGCCCATCCGAACTATACCGGCGGCACCACCGCTGGCTCTCCCGAAGACCCGGGCAAGGTTCGCGACGGCGGCGTTTGGGGCGGCACCATCTCGCAGATGGATGTCCTTGAACTTATGCAGCGCGTGGCCGGTGGCGATCGCACCTACACCACACCGGACGGACCGAGCAGCAACCCGGCCAATTGGGGTCAGTTCTGGCGGCGTGTCGCACCGCTGGAGGGTGTCAATATCGAATCCCTCGACCCGAACGCCGCGTTTTCCGATCGACCGGCGCCACGGACCAACTGGCCCATCGGTTATCTGCCCGTTGGCACGGACTATTTCTGGGGCAACTACAATCTGAAGTTCGGCCGTGACGAGCCGACCGTGACCCTGCATTACGAGTCCCAGATCCCCACCCGTTTCCGCGACTTCGATGGCGTTCCCGAAGCCTTCATCTGCGAGCTGACGGCCCATCCCGGCGGCACCGATATGCCGGCCGATCAGGTCGCCCGGGGCTTCCGGGATGTCGACGGCAGCATGTCGGGTTTCGCCGACCTCAACGACGCGACTTTGAACGATCAGAACCCGTTCGGTCACGGGCGAGTTCATGGCACGTCCTATCCGCGTGGTATCGATGCCCAGGGGCGCACCACGTTCCATCTGCGCAACTGGCTCCTGTTCCCGCCGCGCCTGAATGCGGTGAACTCGATCAACGACACGGTGCCGGGGAAGGGCATCCTGGGCGTCTAGAAACAATCTGCTTCTCCTCCTGGGGGCCGGGTGTAAGCCCGGCCCCTGTTTTCTTTCTCAGAGAGGTAAACAGATCGTTGTTTGCCGTCGCCTTGGCGCCGCGGCAAGGATAAGACCGCAAGAAACATTCACCCTGGAGGATCCGATGGCAGAACGAAGCCAGGAAGTCGTCACCCACCTCGACGCCGCAGTCGCCGCCGCCGAGGAGGCCAATATGAGCACCAGCGAGATCATCGGCATGTTCTTTTATTACGCCCACAATCTAGCCCAACAAGCTCGTGAAGCGGCGATGGAGAAAGCCGCGGCGGAGTAGGGATTGGTAAGCCGCGGGTTTTTCTTGCATTGCGGGCTGCCGGCCCCGAAGAGTAGCGCCTAGTTCCTGGTGCCAACGGTTCTGGCCCCTCCATCATCAGCGGAATTAAGCGCCCGCAATGTCACGATCCGACGCCTCAGTCCGCGCCACCACGGTGGGCGGCACCGCCGTCTTGATGTGGTCGACCCTGGGGTTGCTCACCACCCTATCGGGCACCGTCCCCCCTTTCCAACTGGCGGCGATGGCCTTCACCGTGGCTTTCCTGTTCTCGCTCCTGCGCTGGATGAGGGTCGGCAAGCAGGTCATCGGTCAGCTGCGCCAGCCGCCCGTTGTCTGGGCCATCGGGGTCGGCGGTCTGTTTGGCTATCACTTTTTCTATTTCATGGCCCTGCGCAACGCGCCGCCAATCGAAGCGGGCTTGATCGGCTATCTGTGGCCGATGCTGATCGTCGTCTTTTCCGCCCTACTGCCGGGGGAGCATCTCCGTTGGTGGCACATCGCCGGCGCTTTCGGCGGCCTTTGCGGTACCGTTTTGTTGGTAACGGGCGGCGCCGGCTTGGCGAATTTCCGCAGCGAATACTGGCTAGGCTACACAATGGCAGTAGCAGCCGCCTTGACCTGGTCGTCATATTCGCTACTGAGCCGCTGGTTCGGCCATGTGCCGACCGATACCGTCGGCGGCTTCTGCGGTCTGACGGCAGTCTTGGCAGCCCTTTGTCACCTCGTATTTGAGGTCACGGTCTGGCCGACCGGCTTGGTCCAATGGCTCGCGGTATTTGGCCTCGGCTTGGGCCCGGTCGGTGCGGCTTTCTTTACCTGGGACCACGGCGTCAAGCACGGCAACATCCAACAGCTCGGAGCGCTGTCTTATCTGGCCCCGCCGCTATCGACCTTCTTGCTGATCCTCTTCGGTAAAGGCAGCCTTACCTGGGTCATTGCCGCCGGCTGCCTGCTTATCGTCGGCGGGGCTGTCTTGGCATCGAAAGAGATGCTGGTCGGGCGCCCCGCGCGACTCTCATAAACCCAGCCAAAAGGCCCGCGAGATCGGCGGGCCGCGCCGTCTCGCCGTCCGCTTCTCTCGCAAATAGGGCTGGAAGGCGCAGCGCTAACCCGCTCGGAGGGGTTAGCCGTACCCAGGCGGCACCTCGAAGCCGCCAATCTCAGCCGCCAGCAACTCCGCGAATCGGATAGTCGTCAGATCGCCAAGATGGCGGCCGACAATCTGTATGCCCACCGGCAGGCCCGAGGTAGTGAGACCCACCGGCGCGACCGTGGACGGCAAATACACAACGCCGCTCAGCCCGGCCCAGAACAGCTGATCGTTGGTATTTTCGTGGCGCCCATTGACCAGGATCGTCCGATCGATACGGTCGCCTTCCTGATCATGCACGAACGCTGCCGACGCGGCCGTCGGGCACAACAACACGTCGTAGTCATCGAAGAAGGCGGCCCATTTGTAGCGCATTTTGGTGCGTTCCTCATGGGCCGCCAGCCAATTGCGATGCTCTTGCACCGCGGCGCGCGTGACCGTGGCGCGATAGCTGTGATCGTCGGGCTCGAGCGCCGCGGCAGCTTTACGGAATTCAGCCGCTTGCTCTGGCGGCACTCGTGCCGTCGTGACACCACGCAGCAGCTGTATGTAGAGCGCGTGCGAGCGGGCGAGGTCGAGGTCCGGACGCGCACCGTCGCTGACGCGGGCACCGGCGCGGCCGGCCGCGACGACGGCACGTTGCAGGCAACTCACCAGTTCGTCGTCAAGCGCGCAATGCGTGTCGTCCACCATCACGGCAACCCGAAAGTCGGCCAGGCTGCGTTGCGGCGCGGGCGGCAAGTCCAAGCGCCAACCCGCCGCATCGAAATCGATCGGCCCGGCAAGCACCCCAAGGGCCAGGGCCAGATCTTGCGCGCTGCGGGCCAGCGGCCCGGCCACCGAAATATCAGCGGGCGCCACGATCCCGGGCACGGCCTGACCGCGTATCGGTACGATGCCGTAGGTTGGCTTGTGCCCATACACACCGCAATAATGCGCCGGATTTCGGACCGATGCGCCAATGTCGCTGCCGATTTCCAAGCCGGTCATCCCGGTCGCCAGCGCGGCCGCCGACCCGCCCGAGGACCCGCCGGGAACACGGCTAAGATCCCAGGGGTTGTTCGTCGTCCCGTAGACCTCGTTGAACGACTGCCAATCGCCGAGCAGGAGCGGTACGTTGGTCTTGCCGAAAATAACCGCGCCGGCGTCGAGCAGCCGCTGCACCGCGGCGGCATTGCGGTTTGGAATATTTTGCGCGAGTTCCGGCTTGCCCCAAGTGGTCGGCAGACCGACGAAGTCGAACGATTCCTTCACCGTCATCGGCAGGCCATGCAGCGGTCCCCAGAACTCACCCCGCGCCTTCGCCTCGTCCGCGGCGTCGGCGCGGGCCAGTGCGCCCTCCGCGTCGAGCGCAATGATGGCATTGAGAGCCGGGTTGAAACGCGCCACGCGATCCAGATACAGCTCCAGCAGGGCCCGGGCCGTTATGCGTTTTTCACGTAAGGCGGCACATTGCTGCCAAGCCGGTGCCAAGACGAGATCATCCATGACTTGCGGTCCCTTCAGTGCGGTTCGACCACCGCATCGCGCGTGCCCATCAGGCCTTCGGACAGCCAACTCTGAACCGCCGCGATGGCCGGTTCGGCGTTCGCCTCCTCGTCCCAGGAGAGATGATAGAAGATATCAGCGTCAACTGTCCGCGGTGACAGTCGGACGAGGCGGCCATCCGCCAGTTCATTCTCAATCAAGGCGAGCCGGCCCAGAGCCACACCCTGCCCGGACAGCGCTGCCGCCAACATCAGGCTTGATCCTTCTAGGAACAAATTCGCCGTGTCGTCTCGCGTCGAGTAGTCCACCCCACCAAGCCTGAACCAGGCCTGCCACATCCGCATGTCCTCGTCATGTACCAGCCGGCCGGCGAGCAGATCCACGTCATTCTGGAACGGCCCATGTGCGGCAAGATATTTCGGGCTGCAGACAGGGGCCGCGGCAGCAGGGATGAGCGGCTCGGCATGTCTGCCCCCGGTCGCGTCGCGATCGAACGATATCGTAATGTCGACGTTTCCTGTCGCCGGTCTTGCATGGCTGAAATACGCCACATGGATCGCGATATCCGGATGACTGGCAAAGAACTCGGGCAATTTCGGAATCAACCATTGGGTTGCCACGATCGGCAGGGTCCCCACCGTCACCGGCTTCCTGGAGCGCAACGAGAGTTGGTCGGTTTCGTGCCGGATCGCTTCGAAGGACTCATGAATGATTTTCGCGAAGTGCTCCCCGGCATCGGTCAACGCGATCCGCCGCCCGCGCCGCCGCACCAGCGGCACACCGACATGGCGCTCCAGTTGCTTGAGCTGGTGACTGACCGCCGAATGGGTCACGCACAGCCTTTCGGCGGCCTTAGTGAGTTGTTTTTCCAAGGAAAGTGCCTCAAACGCTCGCAAGGCGTTAAGCGGCGGCAGTCGATCTGGCATTTTGCGCCTCCTATGTGAGGCAGATTAGCATAATGGAAGAAAAAACAGCTTGCCCTCAACGGAGGGCCTTATGAAGATGGCTCAAATGTGAGTTTTTTTCAAATGTCCCGGAGCGCATGAAAACCCGGCTCAACATCGCGGTTGTCCAGATGACCTCTGCGGCGACGCCGGCCGCCAATACCATCACGGCTGAAGTCGCGTTGCGTGCGGCGCACGCGAAGGGCGTCGACCTCGTTTGCTTTCCCGAAGCCGCGAATATGGCCCAGCGCGACCCCAAGCAGGCTGCTAAGGTAATCGCCACGGAACAGGACGATCCATTCTTGTCCATGTGCCGGCAGTTCGCGGCCGACACCGGCATGTGGATTCATACCGGCTCCCTCGCCCTGCGCGATCCCGCGCTGACCAGATTCGCCAATCGGTCATATCTCATCGATCAGGGAGGTAAGATTGTCGCGCGCTACGACAAGATTCATCTGTTCGACGTGGATTTGGGTGACGGCTTGGTGCGGCGGGAGTCCAGCCGTTATCATCCCGGTGACCGCGCGGTTGTTGTTGACACGCCATGGGGCCCATGGGGCCTAACGATCTGTTATGACCTTAGGTTTCCCCATCTTTATCGCGCGTTGGCGAAGGCGGGGGCGACCATATTATTCGCGCCGTCCGCCTTCACTGTGCCGACCGGGACCGCCCATTGGGAGACGCTGGTGCGCAGCCGTGCTATCGAGAATGGCTGTTTCGTCGTTGCCGCCGCGCAGACCGGAGAGCATGAGGATGGCCGGGAGACTTATGGACACTCGATGATCGTTGACCCCTGGGGTGCCCTGATGGCCGAGGCTGGCGAGAAGCCGGAGACTATCTATGCCACACTCGACCTGACGCGGGTGACAGACACGCGGCAGCGCATACCGTCGCTACGCATGGAGCGTGAATTTACGCTGCCGGAGCGTATCCAATAAGCTGACAAGGGAGTGAGAGGAATGAGTATTGGCCCCAGAGTGATAGGGCGATTTGTCCGCGGTGCCTGCCGGCTTATGGTTGCCGGACTGCTGGCCGCGGGGCTCGGATTGCCCGCGGCGGCACAAGAGCGTCCGGAGATTGTCTTCGCGGTGGACAATCTATGGCCGACGATGGATCCTGTGGTCGGGATTTCAACCACCGGTAGCCGCGTCCATTGGAATCTCTTCGACACGCTGGCGCGCCGCAATTTTGACGAGGACGAATTCGGCCGCAAACTGGTGCCCCATCTGGCGACCGGATGGGACCGTGTCTCGCCAACCGTCTGGCGGATCAATATTCGCACTGGCGTCTTGTTCCACGACGGACATGAAATGGACGCCGAGGACGTCGCGTTCTCCATGTCCGAGGAGCGCCTCTGGGCTGACAAGCCCTTGGCGCCTCGTGGCAAGCGATACGCCCGTGGTGTCATTAGGGTTGAGGCGATCGACAAGACCACCGTCGAGGTCGAGACCGCGACCCCGGACCCAAGCTTCCCCAACCGTCTCGTTACGCCTCTCGGTTTTGTCTTGCCCAAACATTATTATGATGAGGTTGGCACCGACGCCTTCGGTCAGAACCCCATAGGTACCGGCCCCTACAAGCTGGTTTCCTTCGATCCGTCCGACAAACTCGTCGCCGAGGCCTTTGATTCCTATTGGAATGGCAAACCGCCGGCGTCGAAAATAACCTGGCAGATCGTCCCCGAATATTCGACCCGCTTCGCCGGCTTGGTTGCCGGGGAGTACGACATCATTTTCGGCGTACCCTCCGATCAAGAAGCGGTCGTCAGCAATACGCCTGGGATCAACCTGCTGAAGCAGTCGGTTGAGAACTATCCCATGTTCGCTTTCAATACGCTGGCCACCGAGGAGCTGCCGGACAATCCGCTTCAGGATGTAAATCTGCGCAAGGCGATCGTGTTGGCGGTCGACCGGCCTTCGATCACGGAAGCGATGTGGGGTGGTGCAAGCTTCACCCCGGCGCCGTTCAATTTCCCCGAGTATGGCGACTATTATGATCCGGATCGTCAGGCCCGTTATCCCTACGACCCGGAGCGTGCCAAAGAATATTTGGCGAAGTCCTCCTACAACGGAGAAGAGCTGGCCTGGCACATTACCCGCGGCTTCTATCCGAACTACGAGACGGCCGCTGAGTTCATGGTTGAGCAATGGCGCGAAATCGGCATCAATGTGAAGCTGAATATCGTCGATAATTTCGCGCTGGCTTATAAGCGGCCCTTCCATCTGCTCAACATGTCCATGTCGAGCGAGTTCTCCGGCGATCCCTATCGCCCGCTATGGATGGATTGGGGACCGGTCTCCAGTCGTTGCTGCGGCAGCAACAAGAGCTGGACGCCGACCGAAAAATTCATCGAGCTAGGACAGGAATTCGAGCAAGAGAGCGACATTGCCAAGCGTAAGGAACTCTATCTCGCCCTCGTCGAAGAGTGGGAGAACGAGACGCCAGGCATGTATTTGTGGCGCAATGTCCAGACCTTTGCTTATCGGGATGGCATTAAGTGGCACACCGGCTCCGTGCAGCGAACCTTGTTCGATAATCTGTTCCTCGAGTTCGAGTGAGCCTGTCGAGGCGAGAAGGGCCGCTTTCGAGCGGCCCTTCATTTGTCTGCGGCTCGAGGGTTCCCTAAATGCCGACCCCCGTAGCCGAAGTTCGCTCGCTCACCGTCGATTTGCCGGCCGGCGCCGACCGGCGCCACGCGGTCGAGGACGTCACCCTTTCGGTCAATGCCGGTGAGGTGCTCTGCCTTGTCGGCGAGTCCGGGTCCGGCAAGTCCGTCACCGCGCAAGCGATCATGGGCATGCTGCCGCCGGCGCTGCGAATCTCCACCGGCGAGATCCTTGTCGAAGGCGCGCCGTTGCCCCTCGGCAATACCGCCGAGATGGAAGCCATCCGTGGCGCCCGCATCGCCATGATCTTCCAAGAGCCGACGGCCGCGCTGAACCCGATCCAGCGCGTCGGGCGACAGGTTGAGGAGGTCTTCACCGTGCATCGCGCCGGCGCCGCCGCTGGTCGCCGGGAAAATGTACTGTCACTGTTTGCCGCCGTTCGGTTACCCGATCCGGAGCGCATCTATCGCGCCTATCCTCATCAACTGTCGGGCGGGCAGTGCCAACGCGTGGTCATAGCCATGGCTTTGGCGTTGCAGCCGCGGCTGCTCGTCGCCGATGAGCCGACCACCGCCCTTGATGTCACCACCCAGGCGAAGATTCTTGACCTAATCAATGAACTCAAGGTCACGCAGGACGCCGGCATCATGCTGATTACCCATGATTTCGGCGTCGTCGCCGATGTTGGTGATCGTATCGCCGTCATGCGTCATGGCATCATCGTCGAGCACGGCACCCGCGCGCAGATTTTTTCAGCGCCCAAGCACGAATACACACGCCATTTGTTGGCTGCCGTGCCGGTCGCCTCACCGCGGGAGCACCGGCCGAGTGACCAACTGCCCACCGCTCTGACGGTCGATCATGTGTCGCGCATATACAAACAACGACAGGGCTTTTTCAGCCATCGCGAGGTCAAGGCGGTCGACGATATCTCTTTGAGTCTCCAAGGCGGCCGCACCCTTGGCGTCGTCGGCGAGTCAGGCTCCGGCAAGTCGACCCTGGCCCGCTGCATCTTGCGCCTCGAGCCAGTCGATGGCGGCGCGATCCGGTTCGCCGGCCAAGAGATCGCCTCCGCGACGGAGGCCACCATGCGACCCCTACGCAAAGAAATGCAGGTGGTATTGCAGGACCCCTATCAGGCATTGAACCCCCGTCAGCGGGTTGGTAGCGCCGTTGCCGAGGGGCCGCTGATCCACGGCGAAGGCGCCGCCCAAGCCGCCGAACGGGCGCGGCACATGCTTGAACTCGTTGGATTGTCTCCACAATCAGCCGACCGCTATCCGCACGAATTCTCCGGCGGTCAGCGCCAAAGAATCTGTATTGCCCGCGCCTTGGCATTGGAACCGAAGCTGCTGATTGCTGACGAACCGGTCTCGTCCCTTGATGTCTCGATCCAAGCGCAGATCTTGGAGCTTTTCGCGGCGTTGCAGAAGAAACTCGGGTTTGCCCTGCTGTTTATTACCCATGATCTGCGTGTTGCCGCCTCCCTTTGCCACGAGATACTGGTCATGCAGCATGGTCGCGTCGTCGAGCATCGCCCCACCGGCGATCTCTTTGCCGATCCACGCGAGGCCTATACGCGCGCATTGCTTGCCGCCGCACCCGGCAAGGGCGTGGATTTTTCCAAGGTTCTTGCGGCAGTTACGCCATGATCTTTTGGTTTCTCCGCAAGATCTTGCGCGCCGTCGTGACCCTTTGGATCGTCGTCACGCTGACGTTTTTTATGATGCGCATGGCTGGCGACCCGGCGGAGGCCTTGGTGCCGCCGGACGCCGGCCCCGAGGTCGTCGAATATTACCGCGAGAAATGGGGTTTCGACCAACCCCTGTCGGTCCAGTACGGCCGTTATTTTGGTGCCTTATTACAAGGTGAGGCAGGTGTCTCACTCCACACCGGCAGGCCCGTGGTCGGCATCGTTATCGACAAGGTGCCCAACACATTGCTACTTGGCGGCACCGCGCTCGCCATAGCTCTCTCTCTTGGGATCTCCATCGGCATCGTCGCGGCACTGCGCCGCAATAGCGCCCTCGACCGGGCCGTTATGGCGTTCTCCGTCTTCGCCTTTGCCATGCCGAATTTCTTCTTCGGCCTATTGTTGATCCTCGGCGCGGCGCTGCTGCTCAAGATTTTCGTCGGCGGCAGCAATGCCGGTCCTCTGGGCTTGTTGATGCCGGCGGCGACCCTTGGACTTGCTCAACTCGGCGCCTTTGCGCGTTTCACCCGCTCCTCCATGTTGGAGACCCTGAACAAGCCCTTCATGATGGCGGCGCAGGCGAAAGGCGTCCCCTTTGCCAGGCGCATCTTCCGGCACGCCGTACCCAACGCCGCGATTCCCATCGTCACCCTGATTGGGTTGAGCCTCGGAGGTTTGATCGCCGGTTCGATCGTCACCGAACGGGTATTCGCCTGGCCCGGCGTCGGCTCGCTGCTGATCCGATCGGTGGAGACGCGGGACCTGGCCACGGTTCAATTCATCGTCCTTCTCGTCGCCGCCACCATGACAGTGGCGAACCTCCTGGTCGATCTGCTTTACGTCGTCATCGATCCAAGGATTCGCGTGAAATGATGACGGAACTTGCGCCATCATCCTCGCGCGGGATGCCGGTGATTGTGCAGATCTGCCTGGTCTTCGTCGTACTCTTCGTATTGTTCGCGTTGTTCGGTGAGTTTCTTTCCGGGCACGAGTTTCGCGATACCTCTCTTCTCAAGCGCCTGCAACCGCCGCTCGGCGCCGGCGGCGAGGCCGAATATCTGCTCGGTACCGATCAGAAGGGGCGCGACCTGCTGGCGCGCCTCGCGATTGGCGCCCGTATCAGTCTGATCGTCGCCGTCATCGGCACCCTCATCGGTGCGGTTTTCGGCTCGGCTCTGGGGATTCTGGCAGCCGCCCGGCGCGGTTGGGTCGAGACGATTATCATGGCGGCCGTGGACGTGCAGGCGTCGCTACCGATCATCGTCATCGCCTTGTTCGTCTTGGCGATCTTCGGCAACGACTTCTTGCTTTTCCTCGCCCTTGTCGGGCTGTTTGGCTGGGAGGTCTATGCCCGGCTAATGCGCGGCGTGACCCTGTCGGCGAAGGAGCATGGCTACGCGCTGGCCGTCCGGGCCCTCGGCGCATCGCCCGTTCGAATTTATTTGCGCCACATATTGCCGAATATTCTCAATGTGCTGATCGTCCAATTTACCATCAACCTGCCCTTGATAATTCTATTGGAGACGGCGCTGAGTTTTCTCGGCCTCGGTATACAGCCACCATTGACGAGCCTTGGCCAGATCATGAGTGAGGGCAGGGACCGGTTGCTTTCCGCCTGGTGGCTGACGATATTTCCCGGCAGCTTGATATTTCTTGTCGCGCTTTCGATCAGTCTCATCGGCGATTGGTTACGCGACCATCTCGACCCAACCCTCCGCGGCGTCGCAGAACGCTAAGGTGAAGATGCAGATCAAGGCCACTCCGCTGACCGCCGCCGCGTTCGCCGCCTTCGGTGAGATAGTTGCACCCAATACCGTGGGGAAATCCGCCAACGCTGGCATGGCCAGTCGGTTTGACCATGTTGTCGCGCTGCAAAATGGCCGGACGGCGGCTAAGCCAAATTTGGCCGTATTCGAGGTCCAGCCCTACGCGCTACCTTTCGCCATACGAGAACTCGAGCAGCACCCCTATTCCACGCAGACATTCCTGCCCATTGCGGCGACCCGATACGCGATTGTCGTGTGCACCGCCACGCCAGGCGGGTTGCCTGACGTGAGCTCCCTGCAAGCGTTCATCGTCGAGGCCGATCGGGGCGTCAGCTACCGGGCCGGCACATGGCATCACGCCATCATGGCCTTGGATACCCCCGCACGGTTTGTTTCGCTCACCTGGGAGGATGGCAGTGCCGGGGACTGCATCGTCCACCGCCTCGAGGCGCCAATGACGCTTGCTGCAGCATGAAGCTGCCGGCGGGGCCGTCGGCAATTATGCTTCAGGGAGTTCGCTTAGAATACCAGGCGTGAATGAGAAGTGTCTGGAAGAACAATACCGGCGTTTCAAAGCCGCTCGATGCAATAATTGATTCAACCTCTTGGTGCGGGAGTACTGCCACGTCCCGGCCAAAAGCGGCGCGATCGACAGGTAGGCCAGCATACTTGTGTATCCGCAGCCAAACTTCAAAAAGGCTGTTGAAAGTCGAAGTCAACATATCGGTAGCCAAGTCGGAACTCACCAAATACCCATCGGGTCGAAGTCGTGCGGCGATTTCGCGAAAAAAATCGCGCCGCTCCTTTGGCTGCGTAATGAAATGAGAGACCAAGATACAAGTTGCCGCGTCGAAAGAGTCCGATTCGGAAAGTGTATCAAGATAACCTTCGTGAAATGTGCAACGTGATGCGATGCCGCACTCTTCCGCCCGCTGGCGACAGATCGCCAGCATCGGTGCCGCCGGCTCGATGGCGGTGAACTGCCATTGCGGAAATGCTAGAGCAAGTTCAATCAATTCCGAGCCGGTTCCCACGCCGACACAGAGCATCCGTGCATTGGCGGGAAGGTCAGAAAGCACCATGCGGATACATAAATGAAGGGCGTCCTTCAGGGGAGCCATCTTGGCTCTTTGCTTGTCGTAGGAAGCCGCGCGTTCTCGGTCAAAAACGACGGGCGGTTCTTGATTTGGCATGACATGATCCGTGATGAGTGCATGGTTTATCTAATACACGATCGAGTGTAGCCCATCGGCTGGTGTCGCCGCGTCTACGCGCAGGCCAAGCGCACCATGACTTCGGCCAGGACCCGCGCCCCGGCAACCAGGTCGCCGGAAGTTGCACTCTCGATCTCGGTATGGCTTCGCCCGCCCTCGCAGGGTACGAAGATCATGCCCGTTGGGCACAGACCCGTCATGTATTTGGCGTCATGGGTAGCCCCCGATAGGATATCCATATTTGGCAAACCCTGCCGGGCGGCAGCGGCCCTGATTTGATCGCTGATAGCGGTATCGAAGGTCGCCGGCGGCGTTTCGATCGTCTGCCTGACAGTGATGTCGCACCCACCGGCATGGTCGTGGCAAACGGCCTCCACCTGATCGCCCAGCCGCCGCAGCGTTTCCGCGCCCGGATGCCGGAAATCGATCGTAAACAGGACATGGCCGGGGATCGTATTCGGTGAGTTCGGGGACACTTCGAAGCGACCGACAGTGAAACGCACACGGTCGCTTTCATCTCGCATCAACCGTTGCAGCGCCGTGACCATATTCGCCGCCGCTGCCATGGCATCGCGCCGACCCAGGTGAGGGGTCGTTCCGGCGTGGCCCTCCTCGCCCCGCACATCGATCTGGAACCAGCGCAGGCCCTGAATACCGGTAACGACGCCAATCGTTTTCTGCGTGGCTTCCAAGATCGGACCTTGCTCGATATGCGCCTCCAAATACGCGGCCATGGGCGCACCGAACGGCACGACCTGTTCGACATCCAATACCGTCATTTGCGCCCGTAGCGCGTCTTCTACTGTGACACCGGACCGGTCCTGCGATGCCAGGGCCGCGGCCAGCGGGAATTCGCCGGCAAATACACTGGAGCCCATGGTCGAGGGCTGAAACCGCGCCCCTTCCTCGTTCATCCAAACCACGGCTTCCAAGCCACGCTTAGTGCCAAGGCCTATGCCGGACGCGGCATCGAGCACTTCCAACGCCGCGAGTACACCATAGACTCCGTCGAAGTTGCCCCCCGTCGGTTGGGAATCGAGATGCGATCCGGCGACAACCGGTGCTGCGCCGGGCTCGGCACCGGCCCGACGCACAAAGATATTCCCGATGGCATCCGTACCCGTTTCGTAGTCGGCCGCCGTCGCCCACCTAAGGAACGCCTGCTTCGCTTCCGTCTCCGCTTTAGACAGGGCTTGCCGGTTGACGCCTCCGCGGCCGGTTTCGCCAAACGTCGCGATCTCCAGATGTCGCCGCCATAGCCGGTCTTCATCTATGGCGGCGACCAGACGCTTGACCGCGTCTTCCGGATCAACTTTTGCCGGCATCGCCACGATGCTGGTATTGCCCCATACCTTCTTGACCCTTCCATTCCGGCCCATCGACGATGAGCTGGCCGCGCAGAAAGACCTTCTTCACCCGGCCCGTGACCTCGCGGCCTTCGAATAGGCTGTAATCGATCCGGCTGTGATGTTCGTCGGCCCTTATCGTCCAGGCCTCATCCGGGTCGAAAAGCACGATGTCGGCATCCGATCCCACGGCGATCGTACCCTTGCGCGGAAACAGCCCAAACAGCTTGGCCGGAGACGTCGACGTCAGCTCGACGAAACGGTTAAGCGACAGGCCATGGTTGCGGACCCCACCGTCGTAGATCAGCGGCACCCGTGTTTCCAGCCCGGGCGCCCCGTTCGGGATTTTGCTGAAGTCATCGGCGCCCTGTTGTTTCGAAGACTTCATGCCGTAGGGCTGTGCGGCGAAGCAGAACGGGCAGTGATCCGTCGAAATCACCTGCAGATCGTCCGTCGAGAGCCCGCGCCACAGATCTTGCTGATGACTGTGCGTGCGCAGCGGCGGCGTCATTACGAACTTTGCCCCCTCGAACTCTGGCCGGTCATATTCCTCGTCCGTGAGAAAGAGATAGTGCGGACAGGTTTCCGCATGCACGGGAAGGCCGAGGTCACGGGCCTCTGTAACCGACTTCAGCGCCTCACTTGCAGACAGATGCACGATATAGAGCGGCGACTCGGATAGTTCGGAAATCTTGATGGCGCGATGGACCGCTTCCCCCTCCATGATCGTTGGTCGCGTCAGGCTGTGATATTTCGGTGCCGTGTTGCCCGCTGCCAAGGCTTCCTCGATAAGCACCTGTATGACCGGCCCATTTTCGGCATGCATGCAGATCATGGCGCCATTTTCTCCGGCCAGGCGCATGCTCTTGAAGATCGCGCCGTCATCGAGCATCAGCACGCCGGGATAGGCCATGAACAGCTTGAACGTGCTGACCCCCTCGTTGTGGATCAACGATTTCATGTCGAGCAGGGACTGATCGTTGACATCGAGCATGATCATATGGGCGCCCACGTCAACGCAGGCCGATGCTGACCTGGTGTGCCATTCTTCCAGGCCGGTCAACGGGCTCTCGCCCGGCGTCTGATTACAGAAATCGACGACCGTCGTCGTCCCGCCGAAGGCCGCGGCTTGGGTGCCGCTGGCAAAGGTGTCGACCGTTTTCGAGACCCCGAACTCCCAGTCGAGATGAGTGTGCACATCGACCCCGCCGGGAATAACGATCAACCCGGAAGCGTCATGCACCTCGGTATCCTCGCCGACGGGGATCTCGCGGCTTATCGTATGAACGCGCCCGTCATGAATGAGAATGTCCGCGACATAGTCGTCGACAGCCGTAACGATGCGCCCGTTCTTGATTACTGTTATGCCCATTTTGTCTCTTCCCTGGCTCGTGTTGTCTTTACGGTGCGAGGCGGCGAAATAACGCCGCGATGTCTCCGCGCGTTCGTGCATCGGATAGTGCCAGCGCCAATGCCACGAGCGCCTTCGGTCCCTTGAGGTCGCCGGCGAAGATAACCCCGGCATCCTCTAGATCTCGACCGCCGCCACTTCCATAGATCGGCAGCACGCGCCCGACCGGGCAGCGCGAACTTGCGACGATCGTGACGCCACTTTCTATCGCCCGCCGCGCCGCGGCAACCAGCGCTTTTGGGCCGTTGCCGCGGCCGAAGGCCTCCAGTACGATCCCGCGCCGGCCCCGGTCGACGCAAGCATCCAGGATCCCGCAATCGAATCCCATATGAAGGCGTAAGAGGGCGACGCGCGTTTCCAATTGGTCGACCGTGAGTGTTTCGCGCGGCATCAGCCGCCGCCGCACGACCACCGTGCCGGCATCGATCGTCGCCACCGCGCCATGGTCATACGATTGGAAAGTTTCGACCGCGCTGGTATGCACCTTGGTCACATCTCGTGCCGCATGCACCTGACCGTTAAAGCAGATCACGGCACCAAGGCCGCGCGCCTCCGCCGCCGTAACGAGGCGGACGGCATCGAGAATATTCCCCGGTCCGTCGGGAAACGGATCGTCATGTGTGCGCTGCGCCCCGGTGAAGGCCACCGGCTTCTCGCTCCTCAGCAATAGATCGGCGACATAAGAGGACTCTTCCATCGTATCGGTGCCCTGCGTCACCACAACACCGGTCACGTCGTCGCGCCTCAGCACCTCGTTGATCCTGTCGGCGATCCTGACCGCGAAAACCAAATCGAAATCGAAACTTGGGACGGTCGCGAAGTTATCGATTTCGATATCCGCAAGGTCGTTGAGGTCCGGCAGGTTGGCGATCAGATCCTCGGCGTGTTGGGACGGCACCGTCCGATCTTGCATGGCATCGTAGCGCGACGCGATGGTGCCCCCGGTGGCGATCAAGACGACGCGCGGTTTCATATCAGGCTCTCATGCGGCGTTCGCCAACCCGTTGAACGCGGCCAGCGAACGTTTGATGCTGTCAGGGCTAAGCGAGTGCACGATGAAAACGATGCGTGAACGGTGGTCGTCAGTCGGCCATCGCTCCAGATGAGCCGGCGGATGCACCGTGTATTGCACGCCGTGGATGACCACCGGCGTCTCGGCGCCCGCGACATTGAGAATTCCTTTGACCCGCAAGATATTCTCGCCGTGCCGGTTGAGCAGCATCGTCAGCCACATCCCGAAGGCCGTCCAGTCGAGGGGTTGATCTTCGGTGATCGAGAAGGCCCGTATGCCGCGGTCATGGCGGTTTACGTCGCGATTCCCGTGATCGTGCTCGGCTTCCGTCCGGAGCCAATCACCGACCGCTGCCGCCTTTGTTGCAGGATCGTAGATATCGTTGCGAAACAGCGTGTCGGGCCGCAGATCTTCGTCGGCACTTTTGTGGAAGCTCGCCGCCGGGTTGATGCGGCGCAGCATACTGGTCAAGGCGGCAACATCGGCGGCCGCGGCGATGTCCGACTTGGTAACGATCAAATGGTCCGCGACCGCCGCTTGCTTGACGGATTCCGGATGGGTCTCAAGCTGCATCATCCCATGCAAGCCGTCGACGGTGGTGACCACATTGCCGAGCCGGAAATGATGCCGCACGACTGGATCGGCGAGCAGCGTACTGACAATCGGCGCCGGATCGGCCAAGCCGGTCGTCTCGATGGCGAGCCGGTCGAAGGACGGCACGTCGCCGCGTTCACGCTTGTTATACAGCGCGCGGATGGCGTTGCTCAGATCGCCGCGGATCGTGCAGCACACGCAGCCGCTTTGCAGGATAACCGTCTCTTCGTCGATATTCTCGAGCAACAGGTGATCGAGCCCGATCTCGCCGAATTCGTTGATCAGCACCGCCGTATTGGCCATGTCCGGATTGGCCAACAATCGTTGCAGCAAGGTGGTCTTGCCGCTACCCAGAAATCCGGTCAGCAGGTTGACCGGAATGAAGCCGTCATACAGCGCCATCGGCTCGGTCCGCCTGCTGATTATCCTGCTCCAGGGCGGCGATCAATCGGTCGTCCAAGGGGTCGCACGATTTTCCGGCCAGTTTCTCCGCCTCGGGCCAAAGCAGGCCGAGATGGTCGACAATGGCCGATTTCCCGGTCGCCGTCGTCAGCAGATAGGACTGTCCCTGCCAATCCTTGGCCTTGACTGAAAAGTGGCGCAAGACCGCGTTCACGAGAGCAACTCGGCGCAGTCGGTCTTGGCGCCGGGTTGCCTCGCGACCGCTGAAGACGTGCGGGCTGCTCGCGGCATCGCTCCAATGGACGTCAACGCCGAGAATGCCGCACAACCCGCACATGTCGGGGCTCCTTCTTCAAGCTTACTTTTGCCGTGGCGAACGAGCTGAGAAATCATCCGCAATGGCATCGAAGGTCGAAAAACTCACGCCGGGATGGCTGATCATGTGGTTGTACAGCCGTTCGAGCATCATCAGGACCTGAGGGCGCCCCGAAACATCCGGATGGATGGTCATGGTGAACACCGCATAATCCATCTCCCGATAGACCCAATCGAACTGATCGCGCCATATCTCTTCGAGATGCCTCGGATTAACGAACCCATGGCTGTTCGGCGCAGCCTTGATGAACATCATCGGCGGCAGGTCATCGAGATACCAACTGGCCGGAATCTCTATCAGGTCCGTCTCCTGCCCCCGCTCCAGCGGCTTCATCCACTCCGCCGCACTCTTCGAATAGTCGATCTTCGTCCAGCTGTCGCCGACCCGCACATAATGCGGCTCGAAGTCCTTGTGCATCAGGCTGTGATCGTACTTAAAACCTTTCTTCAGCAGCAGCTCGTTGGTGATTGGGCTGAATTCCCACCACGGCGCGACGTAACCGGTCGGCCGCTTGCCGGTGAACTTCGTCGCCGTTGCGATGCAATGCTCGAGCACATCCTCTTCTTGTTGCGGTGTCATGGCGATGGGATTCTCGTGGGAGTACCCGTGAATACCGATCTCATGGCCGGCGGCGACGATCTCCTCGACTTGCTTCGGAAAGGTCTCCATTGAGTGGCCCGGAATGAACCAGGTCGTCTCGATGCCGAACCGACGGAACAGCTCGACAAGGCGCGGGGTACCGACCTCGCCCGAAAACATTCCTCGCGAAATATCCAGTGGTGAGTCCTCGCCCCCATAAGACCCCAGCCAACCGGCTACCGCATCGATGTCGATGCCGAACGCACAACGGATATCTTTCGCCATAGTCTCGCTCCCTCTTGGCGGTACGCAGCCCTGCGCACCTGTTTGTTAACCTAAGCGTGCAGGAATTCGTTCCACCGGCGCACGAGATAGTTGTGCTCATCCATCGTCGAATTCCAAACAGCGATGTTGCTCATACGTTGCCAGTAGGAACCGCCATCGCGGGTTTCACCGGCCCACACGACGATTTCCCCATCCGGATCGGCCATGTTGTCCCGTGCCGGTTTGCCTTCGTACCAATAGCCCCACTCGTCCGATGACAAATGCTGCTTTGTCGGCTGCAGTGCGGACATGTAGTAGCCCTGTCGCGCCATGACGGCCCCCGCCCAACCTGTGAGCCACCAGTTGAGGTAGGCGTAGCTGGTATCGAGTTGTGCCCCCTGGGTGCGAGCGGACAACCACATTCCGCATTGCCACCCGCGGTAGCCCTCGATTGGCGCGGCGCAGGTTATTTTCTTGCCCTTGGCACGCAGCGCTGTGATTGCTGGAGACCAGATACTTTCGATGACCACTTCGCGGCGGTCCATGAGCCGCACTGATTCCGGCCGAATGTTCCAGAACCCGGCGAACAAGCCGGCTTTCTTTTTCTGGATCAGAATATCAACCAGCATGTCGATTTCCTGCAGCGACATATTGCCGATGTCCTCGAACGTCGCCAGACCGCTTGACCGAGCGGCCAGCGCCGCGTCGATGGAGCCGATTGCCGGCTCGCCGAGTAAGGCGACTTTGCCGCGCCAGCGGTCGTCGAGCAGCCACGACCAACTCTCCGGCTCGTCCGGGCCCATGTCCTTGGTAATGGCCGGGTCATAGCCGAACGAGTCGACATTGTGCACGGTCGGCAGCGAGCTAATTTGTCCCGTCGGCGCCGCTCCCAACTCGCCATTCGGTTGCACATACAGGCTGCGCACCGGGACCGCTCCCTGGCCGATATCTCCGACGCCGTTGAAGCGTCCGGTCTTTGCCAGGTCACCGATTTCGTTCCACAGCGCGATACGTTCGACCTCGATCGCCTGCACCGAACGTGCCGTCCATGCCAGTTCGATCGGGTGCCAGTGGTGACAGACATCATAGGCGCCGGGACTGATGACCGCCTTTCTCATCGCAGTGGTTCCGTCCGCGATCTCATATTCGATCCTGAACCCGAGGTCCCGCTCCGCCTGACGGCGAATCGGCTCCAGCAGGGTTTCCCTGGTGCCGAGAACGCGCAAGGTTGTGTCAGATCCTGACATCCTAATGGACCCGGTCCAGATAGGGCGTCATTTCAGGTTCGGGGAACAGCGCCAGGACTTTCAGACGGGCTTTGGTGCGCGACTGCGCCGCCTCGAGATGAGCATGCAAGCTCGCCGCCGCCGCCCGCGGGGCGGCCATGATCAGGTGTTCGAAGATCAGGCGGTGCTCCGGCAACATGGAACTGCTTGCCTCAACACCGACGAACTTTCGAAACAGACTGTTGGTCACGAACGGCAGCTGGCTCTGAACGATAGTTGCAACCAGACGCTGGTTCTCCGCTTTCAGCAGACAGGTGACATGAAGGTCTTCCTCGAATTCGTCCATCAAGCTCGGCGTGACGCTTCCCAAGTCGGCTTCCGCCGCCGCCAGCCGGTCGCGCATGCCGATCAGCTTGCTGCGGTCAATGTTGTCGGCTACGGCCAACAGGGCGGCCGGCTCCAAGAGCTGCCGCATCTCGAAATGTTCCGTCATGGCGCGCGACGTCAGCGGTCCGGCAATCCAATGGGAGTGACGGTCCTTTTCGATCAACGCTCGGTCGCGCAGGCGGCTCAGTACTTCCCGCGCCACGGTGCGGCTCACGCCGTAATGGTCGCAAATGCCGGATTCAAGAACACGATAGGTGCCGAACGGGATACAGGTGACGACTTGCGTTTCGACTTCCGCGTAAATCCGCTCCCAAGTGAAGCTGCCGATGCTCTGAGCCACGAGTTTCGGCAACGCCAGTCCAAAATCTTGGAGGCCGCCATTTAGCGGTATGACATCTGGCGACGGCGGGCCCACCAAATAGCCGCGCCCATCATATCGATGGATCAGCCCCTCTTCGCACAGCAACGCCAGGGCGCGCCGGACCGGTGCTCGGCTCATTCCGAAGGCATCCGCGATGCGGCCCTCCAGCAAGATCAGCCCGGGTGGCAGGCGTCTCTCCTGAATATGATAGCGCAGCGCATTGCAGGCCACCTGATACAGCCGCGGTGCCCGGCTGCCGGTCGCCGTCCCGTCACCACCGCTTTCTGCCCGCGGCCGGCTGTTTGCGGCCCAGCTTGCTGGCCTAGATGTATTCACCGATAGGCCTCACAAAACGACTTCTGTACGCAAAGTGCGTGAGAACTGCGCATAACCGCATGTTAGACCGACAATATTACCCATTACAATTGGCTTGTAAGATCATATTGAATACGAAAAGCGCTTGAGATACCCTGAAGACGTAAAAAGACGGGGTGGCCCAATGTGGCCCTCTGCGACGGGAGGACGGTTGGATGCGACTCATCGGCGTTGATGTCGGCGGCACCTTCACCGACCTCGTCTACACGGACACCAGTTCGAACCAGACCGTCATCAATAAGGTGCCGACAACCCTTGAAGATCCGTCGATTGGCGCCATTGCGGGTATCAAGACCCTATGCGCGCGGCTGAACATCGACCCCGGTGTTGTCGACCACGTCCTGCATGGCACCACGATCGCCACCAACGCCGTGCTCGAATTCGATGGCGCGAAAACCGGTATCGTGACCAACGAGGGTTATCGGGACATCTTGCACATCGGGCGTCACCAGCGTCCGCTGAACTACTCCATCATGCAGGATATTCCGTGGCAAGCGCGTCCGCTGGCCCGCCGCCGGCACCGCCGGGTTGTCGGTGGCCGCATCGCCCCGCCCAAGGGCGAGGTGTTGCAGCCCCTGGATGAGCAAGCGGTTCGAGAGATCGCCCGCGAATTCAAGGCGGAAGGGATTGAGGCCGCGGCGGTCTGCTTCCTGTTTTCGTATATTGATCCATCCCATGAGGATCGGGCGAAGCAGATCATTGAAGAAGAATACCCAGAATGCTTCGTCACGTCTTCCGCCCAGGTCGCGCCGCAATTCCGCGAATTCGAAAGGTTTACTACCGCTGCGATGAACGCCTTCATCGGTCCCAAGGTGCGTGACTATGTGGCCAATTTCGAGGCCGGCCTGAGCGCGGCGAATCTCGATGCCGATCTTCATATTATGGGCTCTCACGGTGGCGCCGCGACGGCGTCTTTGGTGAGCGAGAAACCCATTCTCACGCTGCTTTCGGGGCCGGCGGCGGGCGTGCTCGGTGGTGCTTGGGCCGCCGGGCTGGGCGGGCGAGATCGCCTGATCACCTTTGACGTGGGCGGCACGAGCGCGGACATCGGTATCGTCATTGACGGGCGTTTCGCCGAGGCAACGGCGCGCGATACTTACATTGGCGGCTATCCGGTGCTGGTACCGATGATCGATATCGAGACCATTGGCGCCGGCGGCGGTAGCATTGCCTGGGTTGATCGCGGCGGTGCCTTCCGCGTCGGACCGCAAAGCGCAGGCTCGCGTCCCGGACCCGCGGCCTATGGTCACGGTGGTCTGAAGCCGACGGTTACGGACGCCAATCTTGTCCTCGGCCGGCTCGACAAGGATCATTTTCTCGGTGGCGATATGTCGCTGGACAGCGCCGCCGCCAGGACTGTCATCGATGGTCTGGCGGCCGAACTCGGCCTCGACCCGCTCGAAACGGCCGCCGGGATATTGACCATTCTCAACTCGAACATGGCCAACGCGATCCGCTCGCGCACGGTCCAAAAAGGGCTCGACCCACGCGATTTCGCCCTTGTCGCCTTTGGCGGCGCCGGGCCTCTCCATGGCGCCGAGGTGGCGGATATGCTCGGCATACCTGAGGTTGTCGTACCGGCCCATCCAGGCATCACGTCGGCTGCCGGCCTGCTGACGACCGACCTTAAATACGACGCCATAAAGACCGAATTCCAGGTCCAAGGCGCCATCGATCTATCCAAGCTTTCCGGCGACTTCGCCTCGCTTGAGGCAGATCTGCGGCGACAATATGCGGCCGATGGCATCGCTGACAGGGATATTCGGCTGAGCCGGGCCGGCGATCTGCGTTACCTCGGGCAGGGTTATGAGCTGCGGATAGAGTTCCCCGATGGCATCATCGACGCCGCGACGCTGGAAGAAGTGTGGCAGGCATTTCATGCCGGCCATGAAGCTGAATATGGCCATGTATTCCCGGACAGCCAGATCGAGATCGTCAATATCCGCATGACCGGTGTTGGCTTGATGCCGAAGATCGCCGCTCCGTCGCCGCGTGGTGACAGCGCACCCGCCGCGGCGCGGTTGCACAGCGGAGACTGCGTCTTTCGAATTGATGGAGCATTGCGGACATTCGAGACGATCTACTACGCGCGCCAACGGCTTGCCACGGACGTGCCGGTCCCCGGTCCCGCGGTATTTGTGCAAACCGACACGACGACGGTTGTCCCGCCGGGCTGGTTCGCCACGGTTGAGACCGGCGATAATATGATCCTGCGCCGCGGACATTAGGCTGATGACAGCGGAACCGGCACTGAAGATACGCGACGGCGGCGCCCGAATGGACCCGGTCACCGCCAGTGTCATCCAAGGCGCGATGGAGAACATCGCGGTCGAGATGGGCCACAAGCTCATGCGCATGTCCTACTCGTCCATCATCCGCGAATCCGAGGATTTCGGCGCCGCCCTGACCGACCCTGCCGGGCGGCAACTATGCGAAACGCCCCAAAGCACGCCTCTGCAATCGGGGCCGATTCCTGGCTACATCGAAGGGATCCTGCAAATATTCGCGGAGCGAGGCGACGTGCTCGCTCCGGGCGACGTGATCATCCATAACTCGGCCTATCACGGTGCATCTCATGGCCCCGATGTCGCGTTTTGCGTACCCGTATTCGTTGCTGGAAACCTCGTCGGGTTCTCCGTAACGACGGCGCACCACCTCGACATCGGCGCGCTCAGCCCCGGCAGTTGCGGCATTGTGGACGCCATGGACGCCTACGCCGAGGGCCTGCAGATGAAGGCCCTGAAGATTTACGACGCCGGGCGCCCAAACGGCCCTCTCTGGCAGATGCTGCGCGATAATATCCGTGCTTCTGATTTGGTCGTCGGCGATATGGAGGCCCAAATTGCCGCCGCCCGCATCGGTGCCGACCGCTTCATCGACCTCATTGAACGTTATGGTTTGGCCACGGTCGAAGCCGCGTATGAAGATCTGATGGACTATTCAGAGCGGATCATGCGCGACGCCATCGCCGCCCTGCCCGACGGCCGTTATAATGCCCGTACGTTTATTGACGGCTTTGAGGACAGTGAAGATCCGGCCCGGCGCGACCTGCCGATAGAGGTCACTGCGATCGTTGCAGGCGACACGATTACCGTCGATTTCGCCGGCACGGCCCCGCAGGTCGCCGACCGGCCGATCAACATGCCGCTCAAGGGCACCACGGACTGCGCCGTTTGGTTGACCATCCGGTCAATTCTTCTCGATACCGCGGTCCACGGTCACATTCCGCAGAACTCAGGCCTGACGCGGCCGATCAAGATCGTCGCACCGCCGGATAGTCTGGTAAATCCCACATTTCCTGCCCCGACGATTGCCCGCTTCTGCTCTGGCAACCAGGCCGCCGATACCCTGATGAAGGCTCTTGGCCAGGCCGTGCCACGCCAAATCAGCGCCGGCGTCGGCAACCTTCACGTTGTCTCATTTTCAGGAATTCGTGCGACCAGCCATTGGGTGCATATGGAGATCCACGAAGGCTGCTATGGCGGCCGTTTCGGGAAGGACGGCCTCGATGCTGTCGATACGCTCTACGCCAACACTCGAAACAATCCGATCGAGGACATAGAATCTCACCTGCCTTTGCGGGTGAATCGCTACGAACTGCGCGACGACGTCTGCCCACCCGGTAAATGGCGCGGCGGTATCGGCTCCATTCGTGAGTTTGAGTTTACTGAAAACGGCGGGGTTTCGGTCGAGGGCGAGGGTCATGTCTACCCGCCCTGGGGCTTCGACGGCGGCGCCGACGGTCACACATCCGCGCTAATATTCGTGCCGAACCAAGGCAACAGTGTGCCGCTGCCCTCCAAACTACCCAACAAAATGGCGCGGGCCGGTGACAAGATTGTCATGGTTGGCCCGTGCGGCGGCGGCTATGGCGACCCGTTTGAGCGTGATAGCATTCGGGTCGTCGAGGATGTTCGCGATGGTTATGTCTCCATCGCGCGGGCGCGATCGGATTTTGGGGTTGTCATCACCGCATCCCTGGAATTGGATGAGGCAGAGACCGAGAAACTGCGCCGGGAACAGCGTTCGCACTGAGGCGAAGGACAACGGACAATGAAGATCAAAATCATCAATCCCAATACCTCTCAAGAGATGACCAAGAACATTGGGGAGGCCGGCCGGTCCGTCGCCAGGCCTGGGACGGAAATCGTCTGTGTAAGCCCCGACTTTGGTCCCGAGAGTATCGAGTCCTACTACGATGAATTCATGGCGGCGCCGGGGACTATTGAACAGGTCATGAAAGGCGACGCCGAGGGCTGCGATGCCTATATCCTGGCCTGCTACGGTGACCCGGGATTGCAGGGCGCTCGCGAGGCCACAACCAGACCGGTTCTCGGGATCGGCGAAGCGTCTCTGTACACCGCCTCGATACTCGCCGCCCGCTTCTCGGTGGTGACGGTTATTCCGCGTATCCGCACGATGATTGAGGAAATGGTCGCCGGTTACGGCTTTTCGCATAAATGCGTGTCAGTGCGCACAACACCCTACTACGTGCTCGACATTGAGCGCGATCCCAATGGCGCGATGCAAGCCCTGCGAGACGAGGCACGCCGCGCCATGGAGGAGGACAATGCTGAGGCCATCCTGCTCGGCTGCGCCGGCTTTGCCGCGTTCGCCGACGACCTGGAGAAAGATCTCGGCATACCGGTATTGGACGGCGTTGTGTGCGCAGTTAAACTGGCCGAAGCGCTCGTTGAGCTCGGCAAAACCACGTCGAAGCATTTCACATATCGGCCGCCGGAAACGAAACGCTTTGCCGGCGCCTTCGAGAGATTCGGTCAAAGCGGTAAATCGGCAGCAGCCGAATAAGCGGCCTGGCGCACCAGCGGGTGGGCCCGGACTTAAAGCAAGGAGGAAGATAGCCAATGAGCAAGAAGCAAGCGAAGCACATGTCCAAGAAATTGAGCCGTCGTAGCGTTCTGAAGGGGGCGGCCGCGACTGGCGGCCTCGCGGTTGGCGCCGGCGTCATCGGTGCGCCGACGATCTGGGCGCAGAACATCAAGGACATAACGATCAATCACACCGGCATGTCCTACTCGACGATCATCGAGATTGCCCGTCAGGCCAGCGAGGATCTCGGCTTCAAGGTCGAGATGTCGGTCACCGATCATACCGGCTTGATCAACCGTATGACCAACGAACCAACGGCCCTTGACGTTGCGGACTCGGAGATCTGGCAGACCAAGGCCTACGTGCCCCAGGGTGTGACCCAGGCGGTTGACATTTCTCGCATTGATATGTGGGACAAGATCACGCCAATCTACACCGAGGGCAAGTTTGCCGGAAAAGAGGTCAGTCGCGAGGGCGATGCCCCCTTCGAAATCATGTATCGAGAGAGCAAGGACGCCACGTCATTCCACGACGGACCGACGGATTGGGCGACCTTCATGCCTGGTGTCTATAACGCCGATACGCTAGGTATTCGTCCCGACCTTATCGGCCGTCCGATCGAAAGTTGGGCCGAGCTGTTTAACCCGGAGTTTGCCGGTAAAGCTGCCATCCAGAACATCCCAACCATTGGTATCATGGACGCCATCATGGCGATGGAGGCGGCCGGGTTCCAGACCTATGGCGACCGCGGCAACCCGACTAGGGAAGAAATCGGGGCGACCATTGACAAGTTGATTGAGCTCAAGCGAGCCGGCCACTGGCGCGCGCTGTGGAACTCGTTCGATGAGTCCGTGAACCTGATGGCCGCGGGCGAGGTTGTGATCCAGTCGATGTGGTCACCGGCCGTGACAGCGGTCCGATCGCAAGGCAAAAATGTCGAATATGTGCATCTGAAAGAGGGCCTCCGCGGTTGGGGTAACGGCCTCGCACTGATGTCCCATCTCGACGGCCTGAAACTCGACGCCGCTTACGAGTACCTCAACTGGTATCTCTCCGGGTGGATGGGCGGCTTTATCGCCAAACAGGGCTACTACATCTCGGTTCCGGAGACGGCTCAGAGCTTCTTGTCCGACAACGAGTGGGGTTTCTTCTACGGTGGCAGGGAGGCTTCAGACGTCATCACCAGCCCGACTGGGGAAGTTACCAACCAGGCGGGCGAGATGCGGGATGGTGGTTCCTATGAAGATCGCTTTGCTCAAGTTGCGGTCTGGAACAACCTGATGGACGAGGCCGACTTCCTCTTCTCCAAGTGGAATGAGTTCAACTCCGCCTAGATCTCAGTTGCAAATCACCACTACTTTGAAAGAGTAGCGTGGGTCGGCTCGATGCCGTCCCACGCCACTTTGCGAGAGCCATGAAGAGCAGAAATCTCATTCCCTATTTGCAGGCGGCGCCGCTTGCGATCGTGTTGTTTCTCTTCCTGGCGGCACCCTTGGCGCTGGTGCTGGTGGTTAGCGTATTTCGCAATAAGTTATTCGTGGGTTTAGTGCCTGCGTTCACTTTCGAAAACTATTTTTCCATCCTGACAAATGCTGTCAACTATCAGCTATATTTATCGACATTGAAATTCACGGTTATTGTCCTGGCAGTGACCATGGTATTGGGATTCTGGATCGCCTATTTCTTGGTATTTCATGTGCGGTCTCTGTTGATTGCGATTGGTCTTTTCCTGGTATGTACGGTTCCTTTTTGGACGTCGAACATCATCCGGATGATTTCATGGAAACCGCTCTTGGGTCGTGAAGGCCTGGTTAATACGGCACTGATCAATTCCGGAGTGATCGACCAACCGATCCTCTGGCTGCTCTTCTCTGATTTCACCGTGGTGCTGTCTTATGTGCACTTATTCACTCTCTTCATGATCGTACCGATCTTCAACTCCATGGCTCGCATCGACAAGTCGTTGGTGGAAGCCGCCGTTGACGCCGGTGCCAGCAGGTGGAAAGTGATATGGAATGTTATTGTACCGCTGTGCAAGACCGGCATAGGGCTCGGATCGGTCTTCGTCGTCACCCTGGTCATGAGCGATTTCTTCGTCGTCGCGGTGATGAGTGGCGGTCTGTCGGGATCGGTATCCTCGGGCGTATTTTTTGACCTGGGCATCCTGAACTACCCACGCGCCGCCGCGAATTCGATCGTCCTACTGGCGATAGTCGTATTGATCGCCGCCGGTATCCTAAGGGTCGTTGATGTCCGCAAAGAGCTGACGGGGTAAGGGCCATGCATAAGCATCAGAAGCGGCCCTGGACATTCTACGTTTTGGCAACGCTGTTCACGCTGTTCGTCATCTTCCTGTACGGACCGATGATATCGATATTTATCCTATCATTTCAGGGCCCCACCGGCGGTTTGGTATTCCCACTCACGGATCCCGGCTTTCACTGGTTCGGCGCCTTGTTCGGCCAGGCAAGGACCGGCGATGTCGGCGGCGCCTTCGGACGCACCCTGCCATTAGCGCTTGCGGTGATGGTTGCCACCGTCGTGATCTCTGTCGCCGCGGGCCTTGCTTTTCGGCGTCGGTTCTTCGGCTCCTCCGTATTGTTCTATACGGCGCTGGCGAGTTTGATTATGCCGGGTCTCGTTCTGAGTATTGGTATCCTCGTTGCATTCCAGTTCCTCGGCCTGCCGACACGGTGGTACTCGTCGGCTTTCGGCGCCCATCTCAGTTGGACGTTACCCTTTGGGTTGCTGATTATGTTTGCTGTCCTCAGCCGATTGGATCCTGCGTATGAGGAGGCCGCCTATGACTTGGGCGCGACCCGGTGGCAGACCTTGACTCAGGTCGTTGTTCCCATCGTGTTGCCCGGCATAATCGCGGTCTCTCTTTTCGGCTTTACCCTCTCCTATGACGAGTTTCCGCGGAGCTGGCTGACGACGGGACCGCAGAACACGCTGCCAATTGAAATATACACCATGACCACAACAGTTACGTCACCGGCCCTTTATGCGCTTGGTACGGTGACGACGATCATATCGTTTTTGGCCATTGGGTTGGCGTTGGGATCGATCGGCTATATCCAACACCGCCGCCGCAACAAGAAGAGCTTCTGAGAAATGGTGCATTCTGGCGTAGTCTCCCTGCAAGGTGTGACGAAGAGTTTCGGCTCCTTGACGGCCGTGGACGACATTGATTTGACAATTGATGGGGGCTCCTACTGCTGCTTGCTGGGGCCGAGCGGCTGCGGCAAGACCACCATCTTGCGGATGATTGCTGGCCATGAAACCCCGACCAGTGGCGAAATCCAGATCAGCGGCGTTTCGGTTCTTGGTCAGACCCCGGTCCAACGCGGCACGGCGATGATGTTTCAGAGTTACGCGCTGTTTCCCCATCTGACGGTGTTGGATAACGTCGCCTTTCGCTTGAAGATGCAAGGTATGGCCAAGCGCGAACGCCGCGCCAAGGCCCATGAAACCCTGGAGAAAGTGCAGCTTAACCACCTGGCGGAAAGGATGCCCGCGCAGCTCTCTGGCGGCCAGCAACAGCGCGTCGCCTTGGCGCGTGCCGTCATAACGAACCCGCAAGTTTTGCTGCTGGATGAGCCGCTATCCGCCTTGGACGAGTTCCTGCGACTACAGATGCGCGGTGAACTTCGTCGTATGCAGAGAGAACTGGGCATTACATTCATTCATGTGACACACACTCAGCTCGAAGCGATCGCTGTGGCCGATCTGGTGGTTGTTATGGATGACGGGCACATCGTTCAGGCTTCTGCGCCGGAGGATGTTTACGCCAGGCCAACCAGTGCCTACGTGGCCCGTTTCATGGGCGGCCAAAATGTCCTGCGTGGTGTCGTCCAGTCAGTCGTCGGGCCCACCGTCACTTTGCGCAGCGACCAAGGCCAGATTTTCGAGGTCGATTCCGCGCAGATTAGCGCCGCCGCCGGCGATATCGTCCATCTGTCGATCCGCCGCGATCACACCGAACTTGAAAAGTCGGACGCCGTACCAACCCAGCCAAATCACGTGGTCGGTAAGGTGATCGCGATTGAGTATCAGGGCACTTACGTAAAAGTAACGCTGGACGCGCCGGACAATCGCGAGTTTGTGTCACATGTTCCGGACGACAAATATCTTGCTCAGCGCGTCGATGTCGGTGATCAGGTCGTCGTCTCCTGGCGAGCGGCGGACGTTCACATTTTGGCTGACGATCACCGCAAGAGCGAATCCGGCCCCGATTTGGAGCTGGCTTCCTAGTCGACGTACCACGGAGCTAACGAAGTCCGGGACGTTGGACGAGCCGGCACCTCAATGTCGCATCCGTTACCGTAGCTGGGCGGATAATTCCGCTAGACTGCCGCCGTCGTGGCGTCGGTGGTCCGTGCGACCGCGCAATGCGGGCGACCAACGATTAAACATCGATACAGGGAGGAACCGTGAAGCTCTATATGCATCCAGTGTCAATGACCAGCCGGCCCGTGCGGCTATTCATTGCCGAAAATGCTCTCGACGTCGAAGAGCAACTCGTGGACCTGATGACTGGCGAGCACCATCAAGAGGCGTTCACGTCCATCAATCCGAACCGCTTGGTCCCGGTGCTTGAGGACGGCGATCTACGCCTCACGGAGAGTTCGTCAATCCTCAAATACCTCGCGGACAAAGTGGACTCCCCGCAATACCCGAAGGATCTCAAGCAACGGGCCAAAGTCAATGAGATGATGGATTGGTTCAATACGAACTTCTATCGCGACTTCGGCTACGGCATGACCTACCCTCAGATCTTCCCGCACCAGAAGCGAGAGCCAGGCGAGGCGCAGCGCGCGACCATAGCTTGGGGGAAGCAGCGGGCCGAGCAGTGGCTTCAGATCCTCAACGACCATTGGCTCGGTCCGGACAAGCCATATCTTTGCGGCGATCAAATCACCATCGCTGACTACTTCGGGATAAGCTTGCTAACCCTGGGCGAGGTCATCCGCTGTGACTTCTCTGCCTACCCCAACGTCCAGCGTTGGATAGCCAACATGAAGCAGCTGAAGAGCTGGCCCGAAGTCAATGAGGCTCTGTACGGCCTCGCCGGCGCGCTTGAGGAGCAGACATTCGAGGCCATTGGGTAGCCCTCGGCAACGGCCTGACCGCGACGACTCCCGGCTCTGCCCGCCGTGATATGTTACTCTGTGCGGCCGAGAACATGTTGGTGAGTGGTGGGCAACGGCTTTGACTCTATGATCCGAGAACCGAAATCAATTGTCATTGTCGGTGCCGGGCAGGCGGGGGGCTGGGCCGCCAAAACCCTGCGCGCCGAAGGTTATGGCGGTACCATCACTTTGCTCGGTGACGAACCGCACCCACCCTACGAACGTCCACCACTATCCAAGGCCGTTTTGGCGGGGGAGGCCGAACCGCGGAATACCTATCTGTTTGAAGACGATCTGTTCGATAGCTTGGACTTCCTGTGCGGTGAGTCCGCGACCCGGATTCAACGCCAGCAAAACATCGTCCAATGCGCATCTGGCCGGGAACTCACCTATGATCGTCTGTTACTGGCGACCGGCGGCCGCGCCAGGCCGGTCGCGGTCCAGGGCTTGGACGCGGCCGATATATTGTTGCTGCGCACATTGGAAGATGCCGCGGCCATCAAATCCCGCTTTGAGGCAGCCGCTACGGTCGCCCTCATAGGGGGCGGTTGGATCGGGCTTGAGGTGGCGGCCACCGCCCGCAAGGCCGGTCTCGAGGTACATCTTTTTGAACTCGCCGACTGCCTCTGTGGACGTGCCGCACCGCCACTTCTCTCGGATTACCTGCTGGACCTTCATACCCGGCGCGGGATCGACCTTCACCTGTCGACTGTTATCAAGTCGGCGGAGAAGCTTTCGGATGGCCGATACCGGCTGATGGTTGACAGCCAAGCACCATTCGAAGTCGACGCGATCGTCGCCGGCGTCGGCTTGATTCCCAATGATCGGTTGGCACGGGATGCCGGTTTGGTGGTTGATAATGGCATCGTCACGGACGCTCTCGGTGTGACGAGCGATCCGGCCATCTTCGCCGCTGGCGATGTCGCCAACAGCTTACGGCCGGCCAGCGGCCAGCGTGTTCGGTATGAGTCATGGGAGAATGCCCAGAATCAAGGCATTGCCGTGGCCAAGGCGATGCTTGGCCAGGCGCCGGAGCCTTATGACACCCCTTGGTTCTGGTCCGATCAACACGACGCCAATATCCAGATTGTCGGAACGCCCGACCAGTCCATGACGTGCACCGTGCGCGGTGAACCGGCGAGCGATAGTTTCAGCGCCTTCTATCTGCGGGATGGCAGCATTCGGGCCGCCGTTAGCGTAAACCAACCCCGCGATCTGACGGTAGCGAAGCGCCTGATCGCCCAGGCAATCCCCGTCACGGCGGACGAACTTGCGGATCCGTTGGTACCCCTTAAGAAATTGCTGAAGAAAACGCCGAACTAATCGGCGTGGAACTTATGCCCGCTCGCGTTCGTCGACGGCGACGAGCGCGTCGAGATTGTGCCAGCCGAGCTCCGCCGTCCCCCGCTCGACAGCATGAACCAGTTCCACCAGAGCCTCCAGCCGAGGCACCGGAACACCCTGCTCCCTGGCGCGCTCAACGACGGCGCCGATCAGATGGTCGACTTCCGTTTCGCGTTTGTGGACCGCCAGGTCGCGCCATATCCCGGTACGCGGCGTGTCGTGCTGCTGCCAGTACTGGCGTTGGCCTTGCCAGGCGGCGGCGATCGCATCAGCGTCCGGCGCCCGACCGGGCCGAAAGACTTTCGGGTCGAAACCATCGAAGTCTTCCGGCCGAACGCCGACGGCTTCCGCTACGGCAACCACTTCGCCCGCCAAACTGCCAAGCATCTCCCGATAGGCGGCATGATCATAGATGTCCGGAACGTCGGCACTGACCAACGCCGTCCCGGTGTAGACCGCGCCAAGCGCCATCTTCGCCCACAAGAAACCGAAGATATTGTCCGTGATCTCCACCGGCTGCAGCGCGCTGAGGACATCCCGTAGGGGCTCCAACCGAGCGGACATCCGGCCGTCCGGTTCCCCGATCTTGAACGAGCCGCGCCCGCCATAGACGATCTCGCCGGGCGCGTGATAATGGCCGCCGAATGTTAGGAACGCGCCGATCGTCCGCGCCTCGCCGACAAGCCCGGCAATCTTGTATTCTTCAAGGCCGTTTTGCAAAGAGACCACATAGCCGTCATCCGCCAGCCAGCGTGCCAAGGGTTCGAGCGCCGGCACGGTGTGGCGCGATTTGACGGCGAGCAGGACGCGGGACAAGGTCCCGCCGACTTCCGTCGGCAAAAGCACGGTCGGTTTTACCACCGCCTCCAACGCGCCGGTCAGGCGCAGCCCGTCCCGGCGCATTGCCTCGACATGCGCCCGGTTCGCTTCGACAAAGGTAACCTCATGCCCGGCCCGCAACAGGTGCACGCCGACGATCGCGCCGATCGCACCGGCGCCGACAATGGTGAAGCCGGTTTTTGCCGTCATCTCAGATCGCCGGTCGTCGGCACATGCGGCCGGCCGCAATGGGAGCCGCCGGACACCTCCAATATCGCCCCGGTCGTCCAGGCGGACCGATCCGATGCCAGGAACACGACGGCCTCCGCCACATCCATCGGGTCGCCTGTGCGGCCCATCGGCGTGCCCTTGAGCATCATATTGATATAGGCATGTTGATCGCCGGACTCTTTGGTGATCACCTCGTCCAGTATCAGCCCCGGCGCCACCGCGTTGACCCGAATGCCGTGCTCGCCCAGCTCTATGGCAAGCACATGAGTCAGCATGTTTACCGCCGCCTTTGAGCTGTTGTAGTGACTGCCGCCACGCCGCGCCGACGTCGCGGCGCCGGATGAGACATTCACGATGCTGCCGCGAACACCCTCCTTGACCCAGCGGCCGGCGGCCGCCTGGCAGGCCAGCATCGTGCCGCGGGTATTGATCGCGAACACGCTGTCCCATTCTTCTACGGTCATGTCGAGCAGTGGCCGATTGGGGAACACGCCGGCGCAATTGACCAGCACGTCAATTCCGGACAACGCGTCATGCGCGGCTGCGACCATCCGGGTAATATCACCGGGTATTTCCACATCGCCGACCACACCGGTGATTTCCGGAGCGCCATCGCGGGCCAACGCGGCAACGACTTCATCGATGCGGTCGCTGTCGCGGTCGGCGATGGCGACGGCGGACCCCTCTCTTTGCAGGGTTGTCGCAATGGCCCGCCCAAGCCGCCCAGCGCCACCGGTCACGAGCGCGCGTCGGTTCGCCAAGAGCATGAACTTCCTCCTTAATCTTCCGCGAGATCTGCCAGCGTGCTGGCAAGCGCTTCGTTGGCTTGCCGCAGCGCCCAGGCCACCCGATTACGTTCTCGTGCCATACCGTTGCACAGGAATTTTCCCTCCGCCGAGTCCGGCGCCAGTTCCGCAAGTTTGTGTAACGGCTGCAGGCACGGGTAGATCTTCTGCGGCAGCGCCGGATCATGCTCGAAGCGATCGCCCGTGGTGTAGTCGACAGGTACCAGGGCCCTCGCGACCTCAGTAAGCCCTCGGTTTATCCGCTCGACGGCGGTTGGACTGGCTGAGGCGATGCGGCCGTTCAGCTCACTGGCTTGCCCCTCGAGCAGCCGGGCCCTCTCCTGCAGCACGCTCAGGTCGAACCGTCCATCCGTGGACTTGTGCAACGCGTTCAGCTCCGCCCGCAGGTCCCGCGCATGTTCGGCGTAATCGAGTGGCAGCACAGCGTCGTTGAGCAACCGCCAGATCGTGAACTGATAGATCTGTGTGTCCCGTACCAGCAGCTCTTCATCGATCTTGTCGAGCAGGTCGTCCGGCGTGTGCCACCACCAGCCTGTACCCGCACCTTTGCGCTTGTCTGTGCCGAACACCGCGGCCGAGGCATTGGCCTCGGCCCGCGCCGGCTGCTCGCTCATATTCTGGTAGATGCCCGGCACCCCGATCCCCCAGAACGCCTGGTCCCCACCGCGTTGCAGGCGGCGCCGCGAATATTCCTGCTTGCCGTATGTCGTGATGGCCTGCGCGGCCAACTCGCGCAGCTCGGCGGCGGCGCTGGTATCGGCGACGATGACGTTGCCCATGCCGCCGGTGGAGTCGATGTTCACGTGGACTGTGGCCCGACTCTCCAGCTCCTCCCAATGGGCATCCGAATACCAGCTGGAGCTTGAATAGCGCCCCTGGCTGTGACCGGACCAGAAGATGATGCGCAATCCTCGGCGCCACTGGTCCCGATGTTCCTGGCACAGCCGCGCCACCTCCAGCATCGTGGCGTTGGCGCCGCCATTGTCCATCACGCCGTAGTACCAAGTATCGTGATGGCCGGTGAACAACACGAAGGGCTCGTCGTCTCTGCCCTTCGAACTGCCCAGATCGGCGATCAGAATGGGGGTCTTCCGCCATCCTGTCTCGACGTCGGCATGCAGCGTTATCTCAAGATTTGGGTTCGCTCGCAGGCGTTTCTTAATTTCCGTACCGGCATCCAGCGGGACCGTCACGACAACCGTACCTGGCAGGTTGTGAACGGTTTCATGTGTCGGATTTCCCCATACCGACGATATGCACATCTCATGCACGTGTTCGTGGGGGCTGATATGCAGTTGACCGGCCGCGCCGGCGCGGGATGCCCGCAAGGACATCGACGGATTGGCGATGCCCTCAACGACGACGATCTTGCCGCGCACATCATGAGCCGCGATGTCACCATCGGTACCCTTGCCGAGATAAACGATTGGCGCCCGCAAGCCATCGGCGCTTGATGCCCTCGAAAAAGCATGGGTGATGCACCTGAACGGATCCCCCTCGCAGATGACAGCAGCCTTCCCGGGCATGCTTATATAGGCGTCATGTTGGACGATCTCGGTCTCATAGCCATAGTCGTCGAGCTTCGCCTGGCAGTATTCCAGGCTTTCCAACTCCTCAGGCGTGCCGGCATGTTTGGTCCAACGCGCGAAGGCGTTCATATGCTCCATCATCCGCGGCCCATCTACGGCGGCGATCATCTCGTCGAGCAACGGGTCCGTCATTTGGACGCCTCCTCCTTGGTTTTTTGCAGCAACGCGACAGGCAGGCGCCGGTCGCGCATCGCATGACTCAGTGCCACCATCACCACGCCGGCAAACAGCACCAGCACGGTCGAAAGGGCCGCGATAGTCGGGTCCTGCCACTTCTGCAGGTAAAGGAACATCTCGATCGGTAACGTGTTCTCGCCCGGGCGGGCCAGGAACAGCGTCGTCTCCACCTGATCGAACGAAACGAAGAAAGCGAACACGGCGGCGACCCCGACGCTGACCGCGATTTGCGGCAAGATCACGCGCAAAAAGGTCGTGATTGGACCGGCCCCCAAGTCCATGGCGGCCTCTTGCAAGGTCCAATCGAAATTGACCAGCGCCGCCGACACCAGGGCGATGATGAACGGCAACACCACCAGCACATGGGTGAGCAGCAGGCTTGAATAGTCGCCGGAGGTCTTTATCCGAATAAAGAACATGAAGATCGCCACGCCCAGGACGATCTTCGGTAACACCACGGGCGACAGCAGAAATGCCTTGATGAAATCCGCGCCCCGCATGGTGTATCGCACCATTGCATAGGCCGCCATGGTGCCGATGACCAACGCGATGCCGGTCGCCAGTACGGCCAGAATCACGCTCCGCAATGCGGCGGAGTAGAAGGCCTTTTGTTCGGCCAGATTCTGGTACCAACGCAGTGAGTAGCCTTCCGGCGGGAAGACGTTGTAGGCGACGCTGGAGAAGGAGTTCAGCACCACGATCGCGATCGGTGCGATGATAAAGGCGACCCCAAGCAGGGTAAAAACCGTCAGCAGCAGATACCGAAGCGGCGGCAGGTTTTGCAAGAGCGATCGGGCCATGGCTAGATTTCGCTGAACTTGAGCAACCGGTTGAACACGACCACGGCAATGAAGGCCATCATCAACAAGACCAGGCCGCCGACCGCGGCGACCGGCCAGTTAATGTCGGATGTGGCGCGGTAGACCTGCAGCGGCAGCACCAGGACGCGTCCACCCCCGAGGATGGAGGGCGTCACGAACGCGCCGAGCGCCAAGGTGAAACTGATCTGCGCGGCCGCCACCAGGCCCGGCAGCGTCAGGGGCAATGTCACTCGCCGAAACGTCGTCCACCAGCCGGCACCAAGGTCCATCGCCGCCTCGCGTAGCGAGGGGTCGAGCCGGACCATCGTGCTGAAGATTGGAAAAACCGTGAACGGCAAAAAGATATGGGTGAGGCTGATCACCACGCCGGTCAGGTTGAAGACCAGCCTCACCGGTTCGTCGACGATCCCCAGTCCCAGCAGCACCCAGTTGACCGGACCCTGCTCGGCCAGCAGGACCGTCCAGCCATAGCTGCGGACCACGACACTGACCAGAATTGGCGAAAAAATAATCAGACCGAGCCATTTTTGCAGGCCCGGTCTGTTTATGCGCCAAAGCGCAAAGGCCAGCGGGTATCCGATCAGCAACGACAGTCCGGTAACCGTTGCCGCCATGTAGAGCGTATCGGCGATTGACGCGTGAAAATAAGGGTCGGTCAAGAACCGCTGGTAGGTTTCGAAGGTGAACGCCTCCTCGAGACGTCCCTTGCGAAAGCGGAAGAAACTAAACTGCAAGAAAGTCGCCAGCGGCGCCAAGAACGTGTAGCCCATCAATAACAAAGTCGGCAGCAGCAAGAACAATGGCATGAAGTTGCGCCGCTTTGGCAGTCGCCTCGGCCTAAGCACGGTCGACCCGGTGGCGACGGCATCAACCATCGGCGAAAAGCTTCACCGCGGCGGCATTCCAGCCGATATGTACTTGTTCGCCGGGGCTGAACTGAGCCTCGACGCCGCTATGCGGTACTTCGGCAACGATTTCGCTATCGATACCTTCCGGAGTCAGCACATACCGCACCGCCGAGCCTGTGAAGATCGCCTCACCGACGCGCGCCCCAACGGTTGCGTCCAGGTCGAGGCGCTCATGCGCGATCTTAACCTGCTCATGACGCACGGACATGACCGCGGCCCCTTCGGTGACATTCCCCGATGGCGGAACCGCAAAAGCCAGCGCACCCAATCGGACCTCGTTCATCTCGCTTGAACAGCCGGTTACCTGTACCGGCAGCAGATTCGTACTGCCGATGAAATCGGCAACGAAGCGTGACGCCGGTCGGTCATAAATGTCGGACGGCGACCCAATTTGCTCGATGCGGGCATCGTTCATCACGGCGATCTGATCCGACATCGTCATCGCTTCACCCTGATCGTGGGTGACATAGATGAAAGTCGTGCCGACCTCTTTCTGAATGCGCTTGAGCTCTAATTGCATCTGGCTGCGCAGCTTCAGATCGAGGGCGCCAAGGGGCTCATCGAGCAGCAGCACCTTCGGCCGATTGATCAGGGCGCGAGCGAGGGCCACGCGTTGCATCTGGCCGCCGGAGAGCTGGCTTGGCTTGCGATCGACGAAGGCTGTGAGATCAACGAGCTCCAGGGCCTCGCCGACGCGTTGTCGCCGTTCTGCCGCGGCCACGCGCCTCGTGGAGGGTCCAAATGCGACATTCTCGAAAACCGTCATATGCGGGAACAGCGCCCAGCGCTGAAACACCATATTGGTCGGGCGGCGATAGGGCGGCACCCGGCTCATATCTTCGCCGGCAATACGCAACACACCGGAATCCGGCTGCTCGAACCCGCTCGTCATCCGCAGCGTCGTGGATTTTCCGCAACCCGACGGGCCGAGCAGGGAGAAGAAACTACCGCGCGGCACCCGGAACGATATTGAGTCGACCGCTACTTGATCACCGAATGTCTTGGTGATGTTTTCGAGTTCTACGTCGAATTCCAAGCGACCCCCCGACGGCAACGACCTAAGGCACAATGGGGCGCCCGGCAAATCGGGCGCCCCATATATTTCTAACGAAGCTTGAACTTGACCTCGCGATCCCACCTTTCACGCCAACCGGCTGATTCCTCGGCGATGTGCGCATAGTCCAAATGCACGGCGGATTCTGCCATGCCTAGACCAAGCAGCGGATCGGTCTTTTGCCGCTCGGAGAGTTTTGCATTCTTGATCACCGGCACAGCCCGGGTAAGTTCCCCGTAGCGTCCGGCATTCTCCGGTGAGAGCAGCTCGTTGATGAGGTCTTCGCAAACCACGCGCTCCGCATCGTCCACGCCTTGCGCCATGGTGAGATAGATCGGAAACGCGACCGCGCCCTCTTTCGGCACGACGAAACCGAGTGGCGCACCTTCGTCGATCCACAAGCTGGCAATCGGCGAGAACCACGGCGCCACCCAGGCGTCGCCACTGACCAGCAAGTTCTTCAAGGCGTCGTTGGAGTCGACGAGGGCCCGCAGGTTTTGCGCATTGTCGGCCCAGACCTGGAATCCTGGGTCGATATTCACCTCGTCACCGCCATTGAGTCTGGCGGCCATGGTCAGCGCGCGCGTGTCATAATCGAACATCACCACGCGATCTTCGTAGGCTGGGCTCCACAGGTCGGACCAGGACGTCGGCGGCGTCGGCACTGCCTCGGTGTTGTAGATCAGCCCGATGCCCAGCGTCTGATAGCCGATCCCCCAGTTGTTGGGGCGTCTGAAGTCGTCCAACACGTTTGCCATGTTGGTGATGCGCTCAGGATTGAGCGACTCCCACATTTCGTCCACGTCACCCTTGTTCATGGAGTCGGTGTTGAAGAATCCGCAGTGAACCAGGGGATCGTCCGGCGTGGTCCGTTTCGACGCGACCATCTTCGGATAAGTGATCGTATTATTGGACTCGAGAATATTGATTTCGACGTCGGGATGGCTGGCGCGATACGCCTCGATGACCTCGGTCGGCACGACGCCTTGATTCGAACCCGCCCACATAAAGAACGTAATCTCCGTCTCCGCCGCGAACGCGACAACGGGCGCCGCGCCGAAAAAGGCGGCGAGCAGGGCCGCTCGCGCTGTCGATGTGTATGTCATAGGTCGATCCTTTCGCTGAGGTTGGTGCCAAATCAGGTAAGGCCGAGCGTGCGAGGCTTCCGCCAACCTTGTCTTTGTTCTTGGCCTTGGAACCGCAGCAAACGGCCGTCAGGGCCGAGAATAGTTATGATGCGTAAAGTTTAGGGCTCAATATTTCGCATTGTCAACAACGCTGCGCATACTATATTCGCAATGCGAAACCATCGGGTGCAACGAAATGTCCGTGGCCAAGAAAGGCGAGTATGTGATGAACCCGGGCGCTCTTGATCCGCTTGACCGGCGCATCATCATCTCTTTGGAACGTGATGGGCGCCGGCCCTACCGGGAAATCGCCCGTGAGTTGGACGTTTCGGAGGGGACCATCCGTCAGCGGGTCAACCGGCTGACCAAGCAGGGGATCATCACTATTACCGCCGTCGGCAATTTTCTGGCGCTTGGCGTCGGTGTCGTTGCCATGGTTATGGTCCGCGTCAAACCAGGCCATGTCGAGCAAACGGCGGAAATCTTGGCCGGCTTTCCCAACATTCGCTTTGTCAGCATAACCTTCGGCTCGACCGACATTATCATCCAGGCTCTGCACAGCAGCCCCCAGAGTATGCACAAATTCGTCAGCCAGGAGATGCCGCGAGCGGCCGCTGCGATCACTGGCACGGAGACCTTCCAACTCGTCAGTACACTTAAGAGCACATGGAACTGGAGCGCCTGGTTTGAGCTTTCCGACGACGCGGACTGACAGGCAGCCTTGTCCCAGTTATATTCGGGGAGCAAATCATGACAACAATGCAAGCCGCATGGTACGAAAAAACAGGTCCAGCCAGGGAGGTGCTGCGCCTCGGCGAGTTGCCGGTTCCCGAACCCGGTATCGGCCAGGTGCGCGTACAATTACATACCTCCGGCATCAATCCCTCTGACACCAAGACCCGCGCCGGCTGGCGCGGAGCGGCGCTCGATTTCCCGCGCATTATTCCCCACAGCGACGGGGCCGGCGTAATAGAAAGCGTGGGTAAGGGCGTCGGTGAGGATCGCGTAGGCGACAGAGTCTGGGTCTACAACGCCAGATATCAACGGCCGTTTGGCACCGCCGCCGAATATGTCGTTCTACCTGAGTCGCAATGCGTTCTGCTGCCCGATACGGCCAGCTTCGCGGTCGGTGCCTGTCTGGGGATACCCGCCCAGACCGCCCATCGTGCCGTTTTTGCCGACGGGCCGGTCAGCGGCGAGACCATACTAGTCGCTGGCGGCGCCGGCGCTGTCGGGCACTACGCCGTCCAGTTTGCCGCCATCGGCGGCGCCACCGTCATCGCCACGGTCAGCAGCGCTGCGAAGGCAGAACACGCCAAGGCTGCGGGCGCGGCGCACATGATCAACCGGCGTGAAGAGGATATCATCGCGCGGGTCATGGAGATTACCGGCGGGAGCGGTGTCGACCGTGTCGTCGAGGTCGATTTCGGCGCCAATGTTGAAATCGACGTGGCGATTACGAAGCCTAATAGCGTGATCGCGTCATATTCCTCCACGGCGGAACCTGAACCGGTGCTGCCTTATTATGCCCTTGGCCCAAGAGGTATCACGCTGCGCCTGGTTGGTGTCTATGTTCTGCCTGCCGCGGCCCAGGCGGCGGCCGTCGCCAAGATCAACGGTCTGCTGTCAGGAGACCGCCTCATTAATACGGTGGCAAAGCGCTACCCGCTGGCGGAGATTGCCGCAGCTCATGAGGCACTTGAGAGTGGCGAGATCATCGGCAATATCGTCTTGGACATTTGCTGAACAGGGTCGGGCAGGGGGCGGCCGCCCCCGGCTCCAGTCGACGTCAGGTCCTGTTGATGGACACGCCGCCGTCTGCCAAGAGCGCCGTGCCGGTGGTAAAGCTGGCGGCATCCGACGCCAGATAGAGCGCTGACGCGGCGATTTCCTCCGGCGCCGCAGTTCTCTTCATGGCGTGCATCCCGCGCACGAATTCAATCGTCTCAGGCGTATTGGCGAAGACCTTGGCCATGTCGGTATCCGTACCGCCGGGGAGTAGCGCATTCACACGAATACCCTTCGGTCCATATTCCACCGCCAGTGCTTTTGTCAGCCCGATCAAGCCGGCTTTGCTTGCGGCATAGGCCGCCATTCCTGGCATGCCCACGGTGTAGCCGACGAAGGACGAGGTGAAGATAATCGATCCGCCGCCGCGGGTCAGCATGGCAGGTAGTTGATATTTCACCGCGAGGAATGCGCCGGTGAGATTTGTCTCCAGCGTGTCTTTCCATCCGGCTGAGGTGATGTCCGGGGTATCGCCCATCTCGCCCAGTGTCCCGGCATTGTTGAACGCCACATCGAGTCCGCCAAATTCATTCACCGCAAGCTCGACTATGGCATCGGCGTAAGCCTCGTCTCGCACGTCGCCGGCGAGCGCGATAGCCCGACCGCCGGCGCCTCGGACAACTTCAACTAATTCCGCGAGCTCCGGCTCTCGACGCGCGCCGACGACCACGGCGGCACCCTCTTTCGCAAATAGTTTTGCCGTCGCATACCCGATGCCGCTGCTTGCGCCAACGACGATTGCGACCCTGTCCTGAAGCTGTTTCATGCCTGTCCTCATGCCAATAATGTTTGAGGACAATGCGATGCTGCTCTAGTGCGCCGCCACCCGATACTTGCTGTATTGTCTTGGGCCAGATCGCCAGGGCATTACGATCCTTCCGGTTTAACGGCCGGCTGCCACAATTCGATTTTGTTGCCGTCGGGATCCATGAACCAGCCGAAGCTGCCAAACTCATGAACTTCGGTGTCACCGATGATCTCCGCGCCGCCTTCGCGCACCTGCGCCAAGGCTTCGTCGAGGTCGTCGACAACCAAGTTAATCATGAATGGTTTTGTCGAGGGCGAAGGATAATCTGTATCCGGGCGCATCGGGTGCCACACTGTGTAACCGCCGGCAGCCATATCACCCGGCGCAAAATGCGCCGCCGTAAATTCCCGTTCAATCGTGAATCCTAGCCATTTGCTGTACCAGGCACCCAGTGCCTCGGGATCACTCGCCTTGAAGAAGACGCCGCCGACCCCGACAACCTTTGCCATGATCCCGCATTCCCCTACGAAATATCCTGCCCAAACATAATACGATGCCCGTCCGGCGTCTCGATGGCGAACTCTCTCATGCCCCAGGGTTTGTCGGCCACCTTGGCGCGGAATTTGACAGCGCGCGCCTCATACTCAGCGGCAAGTGCGTCGATGTCGTCGACGACCAAATACCCGAAATAGTTATGATCTCCCAACGCCGAGGGGTGAAGGGCGTCGGGACACTCACCGATCATCACTCGACAATTGTCCCGGATCAGAAAGCGCCAACCTTCATCGTCGATCGGTCGTAGGTCGAAGCCCAGCGCAGCCGTAAAGTAGTCGGCTGTCTCGGTTACGTTGGGCACCGCCAACACATGCATCGTGTGAGTGATCTTGGCCATCGACCCCTCGGCTTCCCTGGACTAGGTCTACCAAGCGCCCGTGTTCGGCATCGACGACCAGGGCTCCTGAGGCGGCAGGGAGTCCCCTTCCTGCAAAAGCTCAATGGAAATATTGTCGGGCGACCGCACGAAGGCCATATGACCGTCTCGCGGCGGCCGGTTGATCGTCACGCCTCCATCCATTAGCCGCTGGCACGTCTCATAGATATTTTTGACGCGATAGGCGAGGTGGCCGAAATTCCGGGCGTCGGAGAATTCTTCCGGATCCCAGTTATAGGTCAGCTCGACCTTGGCATCCTCGTCACCTTCGGCCGCCACGAAGACAAGCGTAAAGCGACCCTTCTCGTTTTCCGTCCGATGCACTTCCTTGAGGCCGAGCTTGTTGCAATAGAAGTCCAGCGACTCCTCGAGGTTGGCGACGCGGACCATTGTATGCAGATATTTCATCTTCGTTTCCTGGCTCGTTAAGAACGCTGCCGTAAGCGGCGATCCACTGAAGCCAAGAACATGCAAGAAAAACGCGGAATGGCAAGTGATTAAGCGACGTTGCTAGTCACTTGCCAGTCGCATGGCGCGGCGCGGCCGGCTTTCGCCGGCCCGCTCCATTCCCCTCTCACGTGTCGTTCGGTTGCACCACCAGGCAGTCTTGATCGGCGGACTCGAGCCGTTCGCACAAAGTCGTCGCTTCGCTGCGGTTGCGCAAGGGACCAAACTGCACGCGGTAGAAGATCCCGTTATCCAATTTCGCCTCTTCGATCCGGACGGGTAGTTTCCCGATTAACGCGGCATGGCGTCCCATGAGCTGGTTACCCTCCCATTGCGACGCTTCCATCTTGCGGCCGGACGCCAGTTGGATGAGCCAGGTCGACCCGCTGTCCTCGGACACGATTTCCGATGGCTCGCGGCGGGCCTTGGCCAGCTCCGTCAGATCCGCCAGCTTGTCCGCCGCCTCCAGCCGCTTGTTCGTTGCATCCTGCCAAGCTGCCACGGTGGTGATCTGTGGGATTGTGGATATTTCGCTGACGGCGGCGTTTTGGATTTGGGTGAAGGCTGTGATGAACTGGTTTCTGGGTAGGTTGGCTTGTTTGAGCCTGGCGGCGACGTCGATGAGGTCGTTGTTTTGGGTTTGGTTGAGCCGGTTGGCGAAGGTTTGTGTTGGCAGGCCGAACTCGGCGGCGGCGAGGTTGAGGTCGAGGGGGCGTTCGAAGCGCCTGATCAGGGCGGTGATGGGCTCGTTGCCTTG
>JAJFJA010000040.1 GCA_021774445.1 Alphaproteobacteria bacterium | reverse complement strand
GACCATGATGGCACTCGACCCGACCCTGGCGATTTTCCCCGGGGTTGCCATTGCCCTGGCGGTGCTCGGCCTCAACCTGCTCGGCGACGGTTTGCGTGATGTCTTGGATCCGCGCCTAAAAGTCATGCGGATGGCCTGAGCTGAACCAGCCCTCATCGTCATTGCGAGGCGGCCGCAGGCCGCCGCGGCAATCCATCTGGCGTCGGGCGCTCGCGACGACGTGGCACGCTGGATCGCGGCCTCGCGATTGTCTGTTTGGGTTGGTGTATGAAGGAGGGTGGTGCGGACCGGCGACCGTCTCGCGATGGGGCCTGACGCCCGCCGGCAATCCGGCGTCCGCGCCGGAGGCTTGGACCGCAGGTCCACGGCCGCGAGCGGCAAAAACTGGATCAGTTTGATCCGCCCGACGCAATCGGCTGCACGAACTGCAGCTCCATATCCCACGGGAAATAGATCCAGGTGTCCTGGCTTACCTCGGTGATAAAAGTGTCCACCAGGGGGCGCCCGGCCGGCTTGGCATAGACTGTCGCGAAATGCGCCTGCGGCAGCATTTGCCGCACCAGTTTGGCGGTGCTGCCGGTGTCCACCAGATCGTCGACGATCAAGATCCGCTCGCCGTCGCCTTCCACGGCTTTGAGGATTTGCGGGGCGCGCAGATCCTGATGGTCATAGGACGACACGCATACCGTATCGACCAGCCGGACATCCAATTCCCGGGCCACGATCGCCGCCGGCACCAAGCCGCCGCGCGTGATCGCCACGATGCTCTCCCAAGGCCCTTGTTCGGCCAGGCGCCAGGCCAGCGCTTTGGCGTCCCGGTGCAGTTGGTCCCAAGAAACGGGAAAACTCTTTTTGGCTTCGCCGGTCATCGCTGCCCGCCCACAATTTCACCAGGTCGGCTTATAAACTGCGCCCCGGATGGGATGCAAACGGCCGCCCCCGGCGCCCCCACCGCTTCAGGTGGCCCGCTCTGGCAGCGGCAGCAATTGCACGCCGTCGATGCGCCAATCCCCGGCCGGTTGTCGCTCCATGAAATACAGCGCCAAGACCTGCAGGCCGTCCGGTCCCAGCACGATCAGGCCCTGCACCACCGCCCCGTCTGGGGTGCGCAGCGCCGAGAAGGCGACCTGTCGCGGCCGGTAAACCGACGGATAGCCCGTGCGCACCATCGACATGAAACGCTCCGGCGACCCGAACATGGCGCGGATGTTTGGGCTGGCGTAGGAAAACGCTTCGACGCCGTCGTCCCGCGCAAAAGCCGCGATCTGGCTCTCGATGACCTGACGAATCGCCGCCTCGTCGCCGGGATTCAGTGTTTCGTCGGCCACTGCCGGCGCCGCGAGTTGCAGCAGGGCGGCCAGCCACGCAACGCCGACGATCCGACCCAACGCCCGCACCCGCGCGCCCATCCCGGCAGCGCGACGATGCGGGCGGGCCAGCATCCGGGTCAGCGCACGTAGACGTGCACTTCGGCGGTTTGCACGTCGCCGCTTGTTGTCGAACTCAGGTCGACCCGATTCCGCGGCAGGCCCATCGAGGTCAGGGCCCGCAACACGCCTTGCGTGTTGCGCCTTGCGGCACTGGCATTCAGCGCGACCTGTGCCGGCGTACCGCGTTCCGGTGTCACGCCGACCAACTCGAACGTCGCTTCCGGCCGCCGCTGTAACGCCTCGCTCAGGGCCGTGAACAGCGGTTGCTCATACTCGACATTCGGTCGGTCGAACCGAATGACCACCAGCGGCCGGGTTCTTGCCGCACTGCCGACTTGGGTCGGCGCTTGGCTGGCCGCCGGCGCTGCCGAGGCGAAAGCTCTATTGGCGAGGCTGGAGCCGAAGATCTCGCCATTTTTTACCGCCAGGCTGAGGATCGTCAGATTGCTGCGTTCCCGGCTCACATAGTTCGATTGCCGCGCCACGTCGTCATTGAGCTCGTTCAGCAACCGGTCGATCTGCACGACGGTTCGGTTGACGTCGTCCTCCAGCAAGGCCAACTGCCGGTGGTCCTCGTCGACCGCGCCGGTCAGGCCGAACGTCGCCCGAGTCGATTCCAAGATGAACGCCGCCAGCGCGCTGTCGTCCGCGACCCCATTGGCCACATTGTTCAACCGGCCGATATCGCTGCCCACCTTGTCCAACACCCCCTGTGCCTCGTTCCACTGGCGCACCAATATCGGGTTGCCGGGGGTCGTACCGACTTGCAGTCGCGCTTGGACATTGGCGATCAGTTCGTTGTAGCGCTGTGCATCCTGCACCGACTCGGCTTGCAGTTGGGTCAATTGACCATCATGCACCCCGATCGAACCCTGCAATCTGCTCAGATCTGCGCGCAGCCGCGACACCCGCTCACCGACGGCAGTCCCGGTCTCGAGGAACGTATCGCCGGTCGCACTCGCGGGCACGGCCGCCAGGGTCGGCAGGCCATTGGCCTCTGCCGGCGCGGCCGGGATATCGACGGTTTGGGCCGACGTTTCCGCCGATCCTTCCCCGGTCAGCACCGGAAACAAGGTCTCGTCCGCGAACGTGCAGCCACCAAGGAACACAACCGCACCCAACGCAGCCGCCGGAAGCCTGAATCGTGACATACGCCTGAGTCCCCCAGCGCGCCAGGCTTCTGCGCCCCTCGCGTGACGGCAGATCCGGGTCAAAGCCATATCCAACCGTAAGAATTCGCGAGGATGTTACTGAAACCCCAGACTCCCGGCAACCCCGCTTTTTTCTCCAGGGATCATGTGAATCCAAGGCGTTGCGCTTATGTCGCGTGTTGCCGTGTTAACCGCGCCACGACTTGCTTTGGCCGGCGCGGGTTTTGCCGCCCGACCCCCTTGCCAACGCGCCGTCCTTTGACATAACGTCCGCCTCGCCCGCGCGGCC
>JAJFJA010000039.1 GCA_021774445.1 Alphaproteobacteria bacterium | reverse complement strand
AGGGTGCGCAGGGATTCGCCATTGCGGGCGGTAAACAGGGCATGGGTCCAACTGTTCTCGACGCCGCAGGCATGTTCAATAATCAGATGCTGGGTGGCGGAAAGCCGCGACCAGCTGTCAAGATTGATGACGCAGCTGAGGGCGGCGCCGGGTTGGTGGAATCCGGGATGATAGTAATGTCGCGCGACCTCGTGTAGCCGCAGAGTTTGATCGGTCCACGGCCCGAGGCCGACGGCCGCATCCAGAAAACCGGAGTCGAGTGCGTCATGAAGGGTTTCCGCGGGGGTAGAGACGGCTTCGGCGCCGAGGTTGCGCAGTGCCGCACCGGCGAGGCCCGGCACACTGATGCGTAGGCCGATCAGGTCGTCTTCGGACTCGATCTTGCGATTGAACCAGCCGCCCATTTGGCCGCCGAGGTTGCCGGCGAGGAAGGGCTTCAGGTTGAAGGATGCGGATAATTTGTCCCAGTGGGATTGGCCGCCGCCGTGATGGATCCAGGCGTTGAACTCATCGGCGGTCAGGCCAAAGGGCACGCCCGACAGCAAACTGAAGGCGGGCGACTTGAAGTGCCAGAGATATTCCGCACCGTAGTAGAGATCTGCCTTGCCCTCGGCGACGGCATCGAATGTTGCGAATGGGGATACAAGTTCTCCGGGTTGCAGGACAGTTATGGATATTTCGCCGCCGGACGCGTCGGTGATCCGCTTGGCGAGACGTTCGGCGCCGTCCGACAATCCCGGCAGTTGCCGTGGCCAAAGGGAAACCATGGTCAACTCTTGGCGTCGCGCGGCCAAGGCGGGTGTCGACGAGGCGCCGAGGGCGGCGCCGGCAGCACCGGCAGCGGCGGTGGTCAGAAAGGCGCGGCGCTTCATGGCTGGGCGCCGCGGGCAAGGCTCAGCCGGTCTCGAGCCGCTGCCAGCCCCCCGGGCGTAGCGTCTCCATCGGCTGGAACCGTATTTTGTAGGCCATTTTCGTGGACTGTCGGATCCAATAGCCGAGATAGACATGTGGCATGACCTCGGCCAAGGCGCGCCGAATCAACCAGATGATCATGAATGTGCCGAGGCTGCGGGGCGCGGCATCGGGGTCGAAAAAGCTGTAGACCGCCGACAACCCGTCGCCCAAACGATCGACCAGAATGGCCGCGACAAGGCGCTTCCGTGGGCAGTGAAACTCCACGAGTCTGGTTTCGACCGCGGTATCCTCGACCATCGCGCGGTAGTCGGCAAAGGTCATCGCCGCCATCTCTCCGCCACTGTGACGGGAGCGTTGATAGCGGGTGAATAGGGCGAATTGCTCCTGACTGGCCAGCGGTTGGCGGAGACTGACGGTGAGGTCGGCGTTGCGCGCCGCAACCCGCCTGAGCGAGCGGGTGGGCCGGAATTTCCCGGCTAGCACGCGAACTGGTTGGCAGGCATTGCATTGCGGGCAGGCGGGCCGGTACACAATGTGGTGACTGCGGCGGAATCCGGCCAAAGTCAGCTGGTCGTGCAGGGCGGGCGCGGCCGGGCCGCGCAGCTCGGTAAAGAGATTGCGTTCGATCATGCCCGGGACGTAGGGGCATGGCATGGCCCCGGTCCGGTAGAATACGCGCGGCTGCTTTGGAGCCTGGTTGGTCATGGCAACGTGAGTGCTTGTCCTTCAGCACATAATTAGTAACCGAGCGGCCTGAGCCTGCAGGCCGCCGAAAGGAGTATATTAAAGCGATCGCGCGGCTGCCGGGCAACCGGTTCAGGTGGGTTGGTCGGGATAAGGACAAGTGGCGCTACTCGCTGAACCTTGGGGGCAGCGGTCCAGCCCTTGGCTTGGACTGGGCTGCGCCCAAGTTTTCGCGGAGCAAGACGATACTGATACGGCGATTGCGCGGGGATTTGGGTTCGTCGGGGAACAGATGATCCGTATCGGCCCGACCTTGGACCAAGGCGATCCGTTGATCGTCGAGACCGGAGCCGAGCAGCAGCCGGCGGGCGGCGTTGGCCCGATCGGCGCTGAGTTCCCAGTTCGTGTATCCGGTCGCGCTGTGGTAGGGCACGGAATCCGTGTGTCCGCTTATGGAGAGCTTGTTCGGTAGTTGGCTGACTACTTTGGTGACCATATGGGTGAGCCGGCGGGTGTTCTCATTGGGCTCGGCACTGCCGCTCGCGAACATCGAGACGCGCTCCTGATCAATCAGCTGGATGCGCAGGCCTTCCGGTGTTTGCTCAATGATCAGGCTTTCCTGTAGCTCGAGCAGTTCAGGAGAGCTGGTTATGGCCTGACGTAACGCTGCCTCGACCGCTTCGAACTGTTCCTGTTCGCGCTCAGCGAGGAATTCCTCCAACGCTTCCTCGCTGGGGTCGGCGTCCGCTTCGCCGGCGTCGGTGCCATCTGAGTCCGCCTCACTCGACGGCGGGGGACTTGGCGGCATCGGCACGACAGTAGCGCCGACACTGGGTCCGCCGTTGGCCGTGAGGGCGCCTTCGACGCTCAGCGTGGTGCCGCCAAAAAGGCCGCCGGAACCGCTTTGGCCCGTGGAAACCGCCTCCGGGCTGAAATAGTTGGAGATGCCCAACTTCTGCTCATCCGTCGTGGCGTTGAGTAGCCAGAGCAGGAGGAAAAACGCCATCATGGCGGTGACAAAATCGGCGTAGGCGACTTTCCAAGCACCGCCATGGTGGCCATGGCCGCCCTTGACAATCTTCTTGACTACAATTGTTGGGTTGTTGTCCGCCATCGTCGTCGTTCGCCACTAACTCGCGGTCGGCACGGAGTCGACGGCTTCTTCAACTTCGGCAAAGGTCGGTCTGACTTCCGACAACAAGGCCTTGCGGGCGAATTCAATGGAGACTTGCGGCGCATAACCTTGGACGTGGGCGAGGATGCCAGCCTTGATACATTGGAGATATTTGCCGTTGGCCTGCATCGTTGCGCCGATGGCGCCAGCGAGAGGGCCGACAAAACCGTAGGCCAAGAGGATACCGAGGAAGGTGCCGACGAGGGCACCGCCGATGAGCTTACCGAGGACTTCCGGCGGTTCCGTAATCGAGCCCATGGTGTGAATGACACCAAGCACCGCCGCGACAATGCCGAGGGCAGGGAAGCTGTCGCCCAGGGTTTGAACGGCGGTTGCGACCTGCTCGTCCTCATGGTGATGGGTGTCGAGTTCGGCGTCCATCAGCGCCTCGACTTCCATGGCGTTTTCGGTGCCAAGGGTCAGTAGGCGCAAGTAGTCGCACATAAATTCAACGGCATGGTGGTTGCCGGCGAATTTTGGAAATTGGTTGAACAGTTCGCTCTCGTGCGGGTTCTCGACATGCTGTTCAAGTGCCAGGTTCCCCTTGGATTTGGCGAGTTTGAACATGACGTATTGCAACGACAAGAGTTCGATGAAGTCGTCTTTCTTGTTCTTTGGGCCTTTGAGGGCAACACCCATCCCTTTAAGGCATTTCTTGAGGAGGGCCGGGGGATTGGCGGTAACAAAGGCGCCGATGCCAGCGCCGGCGATAATCACGACTTCGAATGGCTGCCACAGAACCCCAAGTGTGCCGCCGGCCAAGACGTACCCGCCGAGGACACAACTGACAACAACCACCCAGCCGATGATAACGAACATGCGCGAAGACCCGGTAATGGCCGGTTTAAAGGGCGTTCATGGTCGTCGAAGGGGGTTAACAAGCGCTTTAGATCAGGGGGTTGTGGCCCTCTGTTCGTGCGGCGTGTCCTCGGCGGTGCGAAAGCTCAGGCGGCGCGTCGGATAGCCGGCTTGCTGCAGGCGCGCGATGATCTCGTCGGCATGGCTACCGCCGCGCGTTTCGATGACGATGTCAAGATCCGCCTGCTTGACGGATAAGTCGAAAAATAGCCGTTGGTGGATTATCTCGATGATATCACCGCCGGCCTCGGCGATCCGGGCGGTGATTTGGGCCAGCGCGCCGGGGCGGTCGTCGATCAGTACGCGGACCCGGATCATGCGGCCTTCGCGGGCCAAACCGCGAAGCAGGACAGAGGCGAGCAAGCGACGGTCGATGTTGCCGCCGGAAACCAAGAGGCCTATCCGGCGCCCGGCGAACCGTTCGGGGGCATCGAGCACGGCCGCGAGGCCGGCGGCACCGGCGCCTTCGACGACCATTCGCGCGGCGTCGGCCATTGTCTGGACCGCAGTCTCCAGGCTTGGCTCCCCGACCAGGACGATATCATCAACCAGGGCCTCGATTATCGGACGGGTCACGCGACCGGGCGATTTCACCGCGATGCCCTCGGCCAAGGTAACGCCATGGGACGTTGGCGGCTGGTGGTGGATCGCTTGATACATGGAGGGATAGAGGGCGGCTTCGACGCCGATGATCTCGATTTGGGGCTGCAGCGCCTTCAGTGCCGTCGCGATGCCGGCGATCAGGCCGCCACCGCCGATGGGTACGATGACCGCCTCCAGGCCAGCCGCGGCCTCGATAAGTTCCAAACCGGCCGTGCCCTGACCGGCGACGATAAGAGGGTCGTCATAGGGATGGATGAAAGTGAGGTCCTCTTCTTGTTCGAGGGTGCGCGCATGTTCCGCTGAATCGCTGAGGTTTTCGCCATGGAGAACGACTTTGGCCCCGAGTGCCTGCGTGCGCTCGACCTTGGTGAATGGGGTGGCCATGGGCATGACAATGGTGGCCGGTATGCCGAGGCGCTGGGCGAAGAAGGCGACACCTTGGGCATGGTTGCCGGCTGAGCAAGCGACGATGCCGGCAGTGCGGGCCTGGGGGGATAGGGTACGGAGCTTGTTCGCGGCACCGCGGGCCTTGAACGAGCCGGTGTGCTGAAGGTTCTCAAGTTTGAGATAAAGCTTTGCACCGGCGCATTCGTCGAGGGCCGGGATGGAAAGGGTCGGGGTGGCGATGACCTCGCCGTCGATGGCCACTGCGGCGGCCCGGATATCGGCGAGGTCGACCGCTAATTCTTGCTTTGTCACTGAGATCTCTGGGTCATGGTTGGGCCGGCCGTAAAACGAGCGTGGCGGTGGGGTTGTCCTCCTTTTGCCCGGCAATGGTCAAGTACTCGCCAGCGCGCCAGCGTTGGGTGAGGTTGCCATAGAGAGGGGAGAGGAAATGGCCGGATTGCCCGGTGGCAATCATGAAACGTGAGCGGGAAAGATCGGAAAGGTCATAAATGGCGCGGTAGCCGGCGCCGACGATATGACTGAAAGCATCGTCACCATTGCCCGAGAGATAGACCCCGCGGTTGATGGTGAACCCGCCGCCGTCGCTGGGGATTGAGGTGTCGCTGAGGCGTCGCAACAACGGTATGCGGCCGAACATCTGATGACTGAATTGGGCTTGGTGAAGATCTCCCCAGCGCCACTTCCGCCAGTTTTTGCCCTGTCTGTCCGAAAGGAAGGTCAGGGCGTCAGCAAAGGCGGCGATAATCTGAGCTTGGCAGTTTTCGGAACCCTCCGTCGTGACATCGTCACACCATTGCGGACGATTGCTGAGGATATGTTCGAGTGTGCGTGGGCGCAGTTGTTGGAAGTCATCGGCAAGCTCCCCGAGTTCGTCGGCGAAAAGCCGGCGGCCGAGCGCGTCAAGCCAGGCCATGAAGATAAGCGGTTCGGGCCGGCGGCGGTCCATCTCGCCGCTCCAGCCAGATAGCTGTCCGAGGATCTCGTGGCTCCGGATATCATCGATGGGCGCGCTGTTTTCGAGGAGAGTGGGAAGCATCGTGCGGGCGAGCAAAGTTTTGGCGTCGGTCTGGATGCTGGCGAAGCTGTTGGCGTCGTGTTTGGGCCTTGCAGCGAGTAGCGTCGTAATGCGGTCGGCGCGATAGCTCGCCGGCCAATCGGCGGCGACAAAGGGTTTGCCGCCATCACGCACCAGCCGGTTGTTGGCGTTGACGATCCGTCCGGTGGGCGGATTGAAGGCCTGCGGGAGGTCGCGGAACGGCACAAAACCGTCCCAGGCATTCTCGCCGGTCCAACCCTCGGCGGGCAGACGGCCGTCGCCGGCCCGCCGAATGGGCAGCCGGGCAGGGGCATAGAAGCCAATATTGCCGCTGGTGTCGGCATAAGCGATGTTTTGCATGGGCGCGTGAAACAGCCGCATGGCGGCGACGAATTCCGACCAATCCTGGGCTTGGTTGAGGCGATACAAGCCCTCAGCCGTGCGATCTTGGGGCGACAAGGCGGCGAAAGCGAGGCTGAGAACATGGTCTTCCGGGGTCGCTTTCTCGGCGCTGCGGCTGACGTCGGAAATTACCGGGCCGTTGCGGGTCGCCCGAACCAGAAGTTTTTCAGGTTCGTCGCGACCGCGGACCGTGATCAGTTCCTCGCGCGTGACGAACGGTACACTGCCCTTTTCGGTCAGATAGTTGGCCGCATCGTCAGGATCGATCCGCTCGACGAAAATGTCCTGGGTGTCGGCATGGGTGGTCGTAAAACCCCAGGCGATGCGGCGGTTATGACCGACCACGGTGAGGGGCACGCCAGGGACAGTGGCGCCGACGATTTCGGCCTCGGGTGTCACAATTCTGGCGAGATACCAAAGCCCCGGGGCACCGAAGCCGAGGTGGGGGTCGTTGGCAAGCAACGGCATGCCGGTCTCGCTTTGCGCGCCGGACACGACCCACTCGTTGGACGCACTCGCCGGGGCTTGGATCGCGGACAGGGTGTCGGCGAGCGCGCGCAGGGGCAGGTTTTGCATGACCGCGGCGAGGTCGGTCATGGTCTCGGCGCTGCCGGGCGGGTTTTGGGCCCATAGATCGCCGATCTGTTCCGGTGTGAGCGTCTCCGCCATGCGCGCGCGCAGGAGTTCGTCGCTCATATTGTTGGAGAGCTGGAACGCCATCAGCCGTCCCCAGACGACGCTATCGGCCGGTACCCACGGTTCCGGCGCGGCGCGGAGCAAAAGGAATTCCGGCGGCAATGCCGGCTCCGTGGCGAGCCAGGCATTGACGCCTTCGGCGTAGGCATCCACTGCGGCGCGGGCGGCCGGCTCCATCAGCGCTACCGACTGCTCGGCCAGGCGATAGAAATCCAAAGTCCGCATGAGCCGGTCGAAACGCAGGGTCGCTTCGCCCAGGACCTCACTAAGGCGGCCGGCGCCGACGCGGCGGGTCATCTCCATCTGGAAAAAACGGTCCTGGGCATGGACGAAACCGAGGGCGCGGTAGGCATCGGGCAGGTCGTTCGCAAAGATGCTCGGCACGCCATCGAGGTCGCGGGCGACCTTGACCTCGGCTGTCAGCCCGGCCAGCGCGGCGGTGCCGTCGTAATCGGGCAGGGAATGCCGCAGCCAAAAGAAACCGCCGGCCGCGGCAAGCGCCAACAGGGCAATGATGGCGATGCCGCCGCGGCCTAACCACCACAGCAGCCAGCGTCGGTTCTTGCGCCTGCGCACGGCGGTTCCTCCGGCCAATGATGTGCGGCCGTCATAGCGGAGGGACCTGCGGAGCGCAATGAGCGGGTCGGTTGGGGCGCCGCGACGATCACGGATCGGCAAGGCAGCGATCCAAGCGTGCGACGCCGCGACGAATTTGTTCGGTGTTGAAGCCGGCGTAACCGAGCATGAGGCCGGCTTGTCGCGGTTGGCCCTGATAGAAGCGTGAAATCGGCACTAGAATAACGCCGGCCCGACGGGCTCGCTGGCTGATCGCTATGTCGTCGCTGCCCACAGCCAAGGTCCCTACTAGGTGCATGCCGGCATCGGCCGGTTCGAGGGTGAGGTGGGCAGACAACATCTCTGCTTCGGCCAGCAGGGTTTGCTGACGCTCGGCATAGAGCGTGCGCATGCGGCGAATATGGCCGGCGAAATGACCGGCGGCGATGAACTCGGCCAGTGCCGCTTGGGGCAGGGTTGCAGGGTGACCGTCGATATGGATACGCAAGGCGCGCACCGGATCGACCAGATCTTCGGGCAAGACGAGATAGCCGAGGCGCAAGCCTGGGAACATGACCTTACTCATGGTGCCGACGTAGATCACACGGGCCTGGGTATCGAGGCCTTGGAGCGCCGTGAGCGGCCGACCGCGATAGCGATATTCGCTGTCATAGTCATCTTCGAGGATGAAGGCATCCGCCTGCCGGGCCCAGTCAAGCAAGGCCAGGCGGCGGCTCAGAGACATCGTGACACCAAGGGGAAACTGGTGGGACGGACAGACGCAGGCGAGTCGGGCCCGTGGTGCTGCTCGGCAGCCGGCGGCGACATCCAACCCTTCGCCGTCGATGGGGACCGGGACGAGCTCTGCGCCGGCGCCGAGCAAGGCGCCGCGGGTACCGAGATAACCCGGCTCCTCCAGCCAAACCTGGTCACCGGGATCGATCAGCAGCCGGGCGACCAGGTCGATGGCTTGCTGGGACCCGGAAACAATGACGATCTGGTCGGCGTTGCAGCGCACGGCCCGAGCGGCTCCGAGATAGGTGGCAATCGCCTCGCGCAAGGGGCGGTAGCCGGCCGGATCGGCGGCGAAGAGCTGGTTGGCGGGCGGACGGCGCCAATGCTGTGCTAACAGCCGCGACCAGAGGTCGAAGGGAAACGCCTCGAGGTCGGGGAGGCCGGTCGCGAAGGCCTCGCATCCAGTGGGGTAAGCGCGGCGTAGGGCCGCCATGGCGGTGCCACGGCGGGACAGCCGCAGTGACTGGCGGCGGTGGTCTTTCGCGGCGGGGCGGTTTGGCGCTTGCAGCAAGTGCTCGGGCAGCAGGTCTGATACATAGCTGCCGGCACCGACGCGGCTCTGGATATAGCCTTCAGCCTGCAACTGCTCGTAAGCGTCAATCACCGGGTTGCGGGATATGCCGATGTCACGGGCCAGAACTCGTGAGGCGGGCAGCCGCATGCCGGGCCGCAACGTGCCGGTAAGTATGGCGGTGCGCAGGGCGAAATAGAGCTGGGTTCCCAGGGGCTCCGACGCCTGGCGGTCAAGGGTCAAAGTGCCCAGGGGGAAGGCGGCGGTCCTGCCGTTCATATTGGCTCTCTAATTTCGCGCCGAATGGTCCTTTTCAGGAGACCAATGTTAAGCGAGATTGACCGCTTGGCAAGGGAGAGTGGCGCATGCCTCAGTCATTGAAGACACCCCGCACGACCCTCAAGCGGTTGCATGAACGGGGCGACCATGGGCGGGACGGTGTTTATGGCGTGTTAGACGCCGGGCTGTTTTGTCACGTCGGCTATGTCCATGAAGGGCAGCCTTTCGTGACGCCGACAGCTTATTGGCGGATGGGTGACGAGTTGATTATCCACGGTTCGTCGGCAAGCCGGATGGTGCGGGTGCTGGCGGCCGGCGCCGATGCTTGTGTGACGGTCACCCATGTGGATGGGCTCGTGCTCGCCCGCAGCGCCTTTCATCACAGCGTGAATTACCGGTCCGTCATGCTGCTGGGCCAGGCGCGGCTGGTGCAGGACAAGGATGAGAAGATTGCCTTGCTGGAGGGCTTGATAGAGCGCGTCGCGCCGGGCCGCTGGGCGACGTTAAGGCCGCATACGGATCAGGAAATCAAGGCCACCGGGGTGCTTGCCTTCGCGATCGATGAGGCGTCGGCGAAAATGCGGAACGGTCCACCGGTCGACGATGAACCTGATTATGCCTTGCTGATCTGGGCCGGTGTCGTGCCTTTAGCGCAACGGGTAGGGACGCCGGCTGCCTGTCCGCGGCTGAATCCGGAGATGGCGGTACCCGACCATGTCACGGGTCTCACGATAGGCTGACTGGTGGCGCAGCGGCGCCTGTAGTATGCGGGCGCATGGACTGGAACGGGAACATCGCGGCCTTTGAGCCGCGCGCGCCTTGGTGGGGCGGCGACCTGCAAACCATCCGCAATCAGATCGCGCGAGAGCGGGCGGATCTGTCGGCATGGCCGGGCCAAAGGCTGGCGTTCGACTTAGGTGACGGCGGGGACGATCAGATGCTCGGCGTCCTGCATCTGCCGAACGGGTCGAAGAGGCGCTCGCTGGCGCTCCTGTTGCACGGCCTCACGGGCTGCGAAGACAGCTTCTACATGTTGGCGACGGCGCGGACGCTGTTGGATGCCGGGTATTCGGTGCTGCGGCTCAACCAGCGAGGCTCGGGCCCATCGCGACAAACCTGTCGAGGTTTCACCCATGCCGGTCGTAGCGATGATGTGGCGGCGGTCCTGGCACAGTTGCCGGCGTGCCTGCCGGCGGCGGTGATCCGGCATGGTATTGTCGCTGTCGGTTACTCCCTGGGCGGCAACATTTTGCTCAAATATCTCGGCGAGGTCGGCGCGGGGGGTGCGGTTCGGGCCGCCATATCGGTGTCGGCGCCGATTGACCTGGCGGCCGCCGCCAGCCGCTTTCACACGCCGCGGAACTGGTTTTATCACCGCTGGTTATTGGCGCGTATCAAGGCCGAGGCGACAACACCGATGGCTGAATTGACCGTGCGAGAGAGGTCTGCGGTCAAGGCGGCGCCGACGGTACGTGACTTCGACGATACCTTCCTGGCGCCGCGGCACGGATTCGCCGGGGCCGACGACTATTACGCCCGTTGCTCCGCGGCGCCGCGGCTTGGCGACATTGCGGTGCCGACCCTGTTGATTCATGCCCGCGACGACCCTTGGATTCCGGCGCGGGTGTATGATCAGGTGGACTGGGCGCGGAACCCGATGCTGTCGCTGCAATTGGCCACCGGCGGCGGCCATGTGGGTTTTCACGATCGGCGGGGGCGACCGGCTTGGCACGACCGATGTGTGTTAGCGTTTCTACGATCGGTGTCCGCTTGAGCCGGGGTGGTGCGTCAAGAATAGACTGGATCGCTGAAATTGGAGACGAGCATGCTTTACACGATGCTGATTTATGCCGCTGAAGAGACGATTGAAAGTTACACGCCCGAGCAGCGGGAACAGTGTCTGATGGGACACCGACATTTGCAGCAAAAGACCAAGGACAAGAAGACGTTCGTCGCGGCCGGCGAGCTGATGTCGACGACTTCGGCGACGACCGTGAGGGTTCGGGAGGGTAAGCCGAGCGTGGTCGACGGGCCGTTCGCGGAAACGAAGGAACATTTGGTCGGCTTTTACATATTCGACTGCGAGGACCTGGATCAGGCGCTGGAGTACGCCAAGGAAATCCCGCACGCGGATGCGGGATCGGTGGAGGTCAGGCCGATGCCCCATCTGGAAGCCGTTGCGACGGCGTGAGGTTTGGTGGACCAAATCGCGATACATGCCAGGGCATCCTACCCCAAGGCGTTGGCCACCCTGATTCGCCTATTGGGCGACATCACCGTGGCCGAGGATGCGCTACAAGAGGCACTGACGCGGGCGGTTGAGACTTGGCCACGCGATGGGATTCCGGACAATCCAGTCGCGTGGCTGGTGACCACGGGGCGCCGGCGGGCGATCGACGGGCATCGACGGCGCGCCGTCGAGGCGCGTCACTCGCAAAGGGTCGCGGCGGCGGCGCCTGAGAATCCCGAGGACGTCGTGCTCGAGGACGCTCTGACCCTGCATTTGCGGGATGACTTGCTGCGCCTGCTGTTTACCTGCTGCCACCCGGCGTTGGCGGAGGAAGCGCAGATCGCCCTGACCTTGAAGACTGTCGCCGGCCTCTCGGTGGAAGAAATTGCACGGGCTTTTCTGGTCTCTCCCCAGGCGATGGAGCGACGGCTATCCCGGGTGAAGCGGAAGATCAGCGAAGCGCGCATTCCCTACGAGGTTCCCCGGGCGGCGGTGCTGGCGGAGCGGCTGCAGGCGGTGTGTGCCGTCGTTTATCTGATTTTCAATGAGGGCTACAGCGCTTCAGGCCACGAACAACTGATTAGGGTGGAGCTGTGCGACGAGGCCATTCGGCTGGCGCGGTTGCTCGGCCGGTTGTTTCGAGATGAACCCGAGGTTTGGGGGCTGTTGTCGCTATTGCTGTTGCAGCATTCGCGGTATCGGGCGCGCCTCGATGGGGACAGTGAGATCGTGTTGCTGGACAGCCAGGATCGGTCGCTATGGGATCAACGGTTGATGGTCGAGGGCCGCTTCCTGGTCGAAAAGGCGCTGCGCATGAAGCGGCCGGGCCCCTACCAGGTGCAGGCGGCCATTGCCGCGGTGCATAGTGAAGCGGAACGGCCCGACGAGACCGATTGGGTGCAAATCGCCGAGCTCTACGGGGTGCTGGAGCGGTACCAGCCGACACCCGTGGTAACGCTTAACCGGGCGGTGGCGGTGGCCAAGGCGCGGGGAGCCGCGGCGGGGTTGGTGCTGCTGGAGACTCTGGAAGGGTCGGCCGACATCGGCCGCTATCACCATTTCTACGCGGCAAAGGCGGCCCTGCTGGTCGAAGTCGGGCGCGTGGCCGAGGCGGCCGGCTGTTTCGAAACCGCGTTGGGATTGACCCGGAATCCGAGCGAGCGCCGCTTCATCGAACATAAACTGGCCGACTTGCGCTAAATTGTTTTGGTGGGCTGTCCGGTTGGGGTGGCCTGCCGCGTCTAGCTAGCATCAAGCCTTTCAACGGAGGAGACCCGCGCGATGAGTGATGCTTTCCAAACCCATGGTGCTTTTAGTTGGGCCGAGCTGCGGACCAAGGATGTGGCCAAAGCGAAGGCGTTTTATACGGACGTGATCGGCTGGGAAACCGAGGAAATGCCGATGCCGGATGGTGCCTATACCGTGGTCAAGGCCAACGGGGCGCCGATTGGTGGTCTGACCTCACACGGCGCCGATGGTGGCCCAGCTTGGGCGACCTATGTCACGGTGGACAATGTGGACGACCGGGTCGCCAAGGCGACCGCCGCGGGCGGAAGTGTGATCGTGCCGCCCACGGATATTCCCGGGGTCGGTCGTATGGCAATGGTTGTCGATCCTGTCGGTGCGCCGATCAACCTCATTACCTACGAGCGCAAAGAATAGGTTTTTGCAAAGGGGGTAGTGGCGGCACCGTTCGCGGTGGCCGCCACCACCGCCGGAGGCTGTGCGATATGGGCTACGATCACGTCCTGGCGGAACGCATGCGCGATGCCTTCGCGGATTATGCCGGGATCGCCGAGAAGGAAATGTTTGGCGGACTGTCCTTCCTGTGCAACGGCAAGATGTGCTGCGGGGTGAGTAGCAAGAACAGGAACATGGTGGTCCGGTTGGCGCCCAAGGACGAGGCGGCCGCCTTGGCGCGGCCGCATACGCAGCCGTGCGACTTCACCGGCAGGCCCATGCGCGGGTGGATCTACGTCGCTCCGGCGGGCGTGGCAGGCGATGCAGCCTTGCGAGGCTGGATCGCCGAGGCCTACGCCTATGTCTCGAAGCTGCCGAAAAAATAGCTACTGAAAGCTTCCCCACGGTGCGGATGCCGAAATTGGCGACCGTGTTAGAATAACGCTCTGACCTGATGGGGAGCGTGCATGCGGGGCGATCGGATCGAGGATAAGTGGATCGGCTGTTTTGCCGAGGCGCTGCGGCTTAGCGCCGTGACCCAAGGCGAGACCGTAGCAATTTTGTCCGAGACACAGTCGCGGCCGCTGAATGTGCAGCTTACCGAGCTGGCGTTGGCCCGCATTGGGGCACGCTGGTTCCATGTGACCGTGCCGACACCACGACAGGCGGCGCCGGTGCCGATACGTTCGACCGGGGCGTCGAACGCCGTGGCAGGATTGGCGCCGGTGGTGAGCGCTCTGGCCGGTGCCGGATTGGTGGTCGACCTGACGGTCGAAGGGCTGCTGCACGCCGCTGAGTTGCCGGCCATCGTCAAGGATGGCGCGCGGCTGCTGATGATCAGCAATGAGCACCCGGAGGCCTTGGAGCGATTGGTGCCGGATCCGGCGCTGAAACCGAAGGTGCTGGCAGGCACCAAGATGCTGAAACAGGCGCGACGCATGAGCGTGCGTTCCGCCGCGGGAACAGACCTCGACATAGACGTCAGCGATTGTGCGGCGGCCGGGGTGTTCGGCTACGCCGACAGACCGGGGCAGGTGGCGCATTGGCCCGGCGGCCTGTGTCTGTGTTTTCCGCGCGCCGGGGGTGTCAACGGGACCCTGGTCATGGCGCCCGGCGACGTCAATCTTACTTTCAAACGGTATTTGGAATCCGCCATTACCCTGCGCATCGAGAACGACTATGTCGTGACCGTTGAGGGCGACGGCCTCGATGCCGAGCTGATGCGGAGCTATTTCGAGGCCTGGGACGACCGCGACGCTTACGGTGTGAGCCATGTCGGCTGGGGCATGAATCCGGCGGCGCGTTGGGACGCGATGGCGTTGTACGACAAGGCGGATTTCAACGGCACGGAGCTGCGCGCCTTTGCCGGTAACTTTTTGTACTCGACCGGCGCCAATGAGACCGCCGGGCGCCACACGCTTGGTCATTTCGATTTGCCGATACGGCATTGCACGGTGATCCTCGACGAGGTGCCGGTGGTTATCGAGGGGGTCCTGCAGGGCGCGCTTGCATGAACCCGGTGCCGAGTGCCCTGGCCGTCGGCGCCGGCGAACCGGCGATCGTTTTCCTCCATGGTATTGGTAGCGAGGCCAGCATCTGGCGCCTGCAATTAGGGCATTTTGGTCGACGGCGGTTGGCATTGGCTTGGACCATGCCGGGCTACGATAACGGGGTGTTGCCGAGAAGCTGGGACGATCTGGCGGATGCGGTGGTGCGGCTGCTGGACATGCGCGGCCTCGACCGCGTGCATTTGGTCGGGCATAGCATCGGCGGCATGATCGCCCAGGTGCTGTGTGCCCGGCATCCGGCGCGACTGGCCAGCTTGATCCTCTCGGCAACCAGTCCATCCTTCGGCAAGCCGGACGGTGCGTGGCAACAGGCTTTCGTCCGGCAAAGACTGGCGCCCATAGAGGCCGGTCAAAAGATGAGCGAGTTTGGGCCGACGGTGGTGCAAGGTTTGGTGGGGCCGGGCTGTGGAGCGGCGGGGCTGAGCCTGGCCACGGCCTCGATAACGCGCGTGCCGACAGGCGCGTTCGCGGCCGCGGTACGGTTGATCGTGACCTTCGACCAGCGCGAGGGACTGGCGCGTATCGGCGTGCCGACATTGGTGCTGGCCGGTGAGCATGACAACAACGCGCCGGCGGCGATGATGGAGCGGATGGCCGGCAAGATCCCGAAGGCGCAGTATGTATGCTTGGCGGGTTGTGGCCATTTGGCGAACGTCGAGACGCCGGAGGCGTTCAACGAAGCGATTCAAACGTTCATCGACAACGAGGCGGCATCTCCTTTCAACTAACTGCTTTCTGCCTGCATCTCTGCGAACATCTCGTCCATGATTGCGTAACCGCTCTCCCATCCTTTGCCCATGTTGCTCACAGCGCCGGAAAAACAGGCAATCTCGGCGTCGGTTGCTTCAAGAGGTGTCCAAACAAGCCGCACTTTGGTCTTGGAGCCCTCGTCCTCAAACGTCACAGTTGTTAGAAGGACACGCGGCCAGTCCGGCATCTTTGGGTTAGATGTCGTGTTCCACTCTGAATCCGTGGAGGAGTGGTGGTGCCAAACGAGTCGCTGTAGCGGTACTATTTCTTTGAAGACGACTTTGCTAAGCATGGAGTTGTTGCCCCACTTCATCTCGTTGAGCCACGCCCCACCGGGCTTCAAGTCGAATTTGTGGATGATGGTTTCCACGCCCGGGCCATACCAACGCGAGAGCAAGTCAGGATCAGTCCAAGCGCGCCAAACCATTTCACGAGGTGCGTCGAAAATTCGGTCGAGTACGTATTCCGGTAAATCACTCATTTTATTGCTTCTTACTCTTTCGTTCGCTTCATATCGATGAGGAGGTCATCAAGCTGGTCAAAGCTTGTGTCCCAGAACGCTCTAAATTTCGTCAGCCACTCGACGGCCGCTGCCATGGTTTCAGCCTTCAGCATCGCGGGGCGGCGTTGTTCGTCAACATCTCTTTCAATCAACCCGGCCCGCTCCAGTACCTTCAGATGCCGCGAGACCGCTGGTTGACTTATTTCAAATGGCGCTGCGATCTCCTTCACCGAAGCCTGACCATCTGCTAGCCGCGAAAGGATCGCCCGTCGTGTCGGGTCGGCGAGTGCCGCGAAGACAGCGTCGAGATCCGTTTGCGCGTGTGTATAACCGTGTTGTTCCATAACATTATTGTTATATACACGCGCGATCGTGTCAATGGGTTTTTGCTGACCCCTACGCCAATGACCGTTGAGTAAAGATCGAGCCCCAAGGTGCGGTCCCGAACATTCCCCAGAAGGTCCAAATGTTTGATACGAACCCAGGGGCTCGCTCCAGGTCTGTCACAATCGCTGGAGCCGCGCTTTGGCGCTTGCCGGGTGAGGGGGGAGTGTTAGGATTTGGAGCCAACATTTTCCATCACGGGAGGGGATTATGACATTGCGCATTAACGAGACCGCGCCGGATTTCACCGCAAAGACAACCGAGGGCGAAATCAATTTCCATGACTGGATAGGGGACAGCTGGTGCGTGCTGTTCTCGCATCCGAAGGACTTCACGCCGGTCTGTACGACCGAACTGGGCTATATGGCGCGCCTGAAACCAGAGTTCGACAAGCGCAACTGCAAGATCATCGGTCTCAGTGTCGACCCGGTCGACAATCACGAGAAGTGGGCGCACGACATTGAGGAAACTCAAGGGTACGCGGTCAACTATCCGATGATCGGCGATAGCGACCTGGCGGTCGCCAAGCTCTATGGCATGTTGCCCGCGGATACCGCCGGCAGTTCCGAAGGGCGAACGGCGGCGACGAATGCCACGGTGCGTAACGTGTTCGTCATCGGGCCGGACAAGACGATCAAACTTATTATCGCCTATCCGATGACCACGGGCCGCAATTTCGATGAGATCCTACGGGTGATCGATTCCATGCAGCTCACGGCCAAGCATCAAGTGGCGACGCCGGTGAACTGGCGCAATGGCGAAGACGTCATCATCGTGCCGTCGGTTTCCGACGACGCGGCGCGGGAGAAATATCCGAGTGGCTGGAAGACGTTGAAGCCGTACTTGCGACTGGTCGCACAGCCGCAATAGCGCCCCTGCCATGCGAGGCGTTTTGACTAGACGCCTCGCAGCAGGCGCGCGGCGTCGATGGCGAAGTAGGTGAGGATGCCGTCCGCGCCGGCACGTTTGAAGCCGGTGAGCATCTCCAGCAAGGTCTTATCGCGCTCGATCGCACCGGCCTGGGCGGCGAATTCGAGCATCGCGTATTCGCCGCTGACGTTATAGGCATAGGTCGGCATGCCGAAGCTGTCCTTAACGCGGCGGACGATGTCGAGATAGGGCAAGCCCGGCTTGACCATCACCATGTCGGCGCCCTCGGCGATATCGAGGGCCACTTCGCGTAACGCCTCGTCGCCGTTGGCCGGGTCCATTTGATAGGTTGCCTTGCTGGCGCCCTTAAGGGCACCGGCGCTGCCCAATGCATCGCGGAAGGGGCCATAGAAGCCGGAGGCGTATTTCGCGGCATAGGCCATGATCATCGTGCGGTCGTGGCCGGCTTCATCGAGCGCGGTGCGGATGGCAGCGACGCGGCCGTCCATCATGTCCGAGGGAGCGATGACGTGGCAGCCCGCCTGGCTTTGGACAACGGCCTGCCGGCACAAAGCTTCGAGTGTTTCATCGTTGACGACATAACTGTCGCGGACGATGCCGTCATGGCCATCGCTGTTGAAGGGATCGAGGGCGACATCGCAGATGACACCGATGTCGGGGTGGGACTGACGTATGGTGCGAATGGCCCGGCAGACCAGGTTTTCGGGGTTGTAGGCCTCCTCTGCCTCCGGTGTCTTGCGGCCGGCAGGGACAACCGGAAACAGGGCGACAGCGGGGATGCCGAGATCCCGTGCCTCGCCAACGGCGTCGGTCAGCAGGTCGACCGTATAACGATTCACCCCCGGCATGGTCGCAACCGGCGACTTGGTGCTGGCGCCCTCCTGCACGAAAACCGGCCAGATAAGATCGTCGGTACTGAGCCGGTTTTCGCGGACCAGGCGCCGCGACCACTCATGCTGTCGGTTGCGCCGCATGCGAGTCTGCGGGAAGGAAGGTACTGCCGGCCCCGGGGCCATGGATGCCGCTCCTCGATTAGACCTTCGACAGGGCCTGGTCGATATCCGCGATAATGTCATCGCTGTGCTCGATACCGACCGAGAGCCTGACGTAACCAGGTGTGACACCCGACGCAATCTGCTCTTCCTCCGAGAGCTGACTGTGGGTTGTGCTCGCCGGGTGGATCGCCAGGCTACGGGCGTCGCCAATATTGGCGACATGGTATAGCAGCTCGAGGTTGTCGATAAATTTACGGCCGGAGGCGACCCCGCCGGCCAGTTCCATGCCGACCAGCGCGCCGAAGCCGCCGGTGAGATAAGTATCGGCGCGGCGTCTTAGTTCGCCGGTCTGCAGGCGCGGGTGGATGACCTTCGCGACTTTCGGGTGTTCGGCAAGGAAGGCGCAGACTTTATCGGCGTTGGCGCAGTGACGCTCAATGCGTAACGGCAGAGTCTCCAGACCTTGAATGAACATGAAGGCGTTGAAGGGGCTCATGGCGGCGCCGATATCGCGCAACAGAGCGACGCGGATGCGGATGATGTAGGCGATGGGGCCGAGGGGTTTCACCGCCTCGGTCCAGACCGCACCATGGTAGCTGGGATCGGGGTCGTTCAGGGTGGGGAAGCGGGCGGCGTTGCCTTCCCAATCGAAATTGCCGCCATCGATAATGAGACCGCCGATGGAGGTGCCGTGGCCACCGAGATATTTGGTGCTGGAATAGACAATGACGGCGGCACCATGATCGAAGGGGCGGCAAATGAGTGGCGCCGCGGTGTTGTCGACGATCAATGGTACGCCAAGCTCGCGACCGATCTTGGCAACCTCCCCGATAGGGAAGACGTTGAGCTTCGGGTTAGGAAGCGTCTCCGCATAATAGGCGCGGGTACGGTCGTCGGTGGCGCGGCGGAAGGCCTCGGGGTCGGTCGGATCGACAAAACGGACCTCGATGCCGATATCGCGCATGGTGTTGTTGAAAAGGTTCCAGGTGCCGCCATACAGGTCAGTAGAGCTGACGAAATTGTCACCGGTCCGGGCGAGGTTCTGGATCGCCAGCAAGGAGGCGGCCTGACCGGAGGCGACGGCGAGACCCGCCGCGCCGCCATCGAGGGCGGTAACACGCTTTTCGAGCACGTCGGTGGTGGGGTTCATGATGCGGGTATAGATGTTGCCCAGTTCCTTCAAGGCAAACAGGTTTGCGGCATGCTCGGTGTCGCGGAACTGGTAGCTGGTGGTCTGGTAAATAGGCACGGCCACCGCGCCGGTTGCGGGGTCGGCACGGTAGCCCGCGTGAAGGGCCAGGGTCTCGGGATTCTTGCTGGTCACTCGTATCTCCTCCACTCAGGCACGCTGTCGGGGTCCTGACTATTTTCTCGCCGTTAGGGCAGATTGGGTCCGCTCAGAAGCTGCGGCTCAAGAAAGGGCACGATCCTGTGGGTGTCAACGCAAATTCTTGCCTCGGCGAGGTCGGCGGCGTGGGGAAGGCGGGTTTTGTACCGGTCGATCGGGGGTTATGATCCGACAAGACTCGCAAGGGGAGATCGCACCGTGGATTTCGCACTCACAGAGGATCAGCGGGCGTTCCAGGAGACGGCGCGGGCCTTCGCGCTGGCCGAGATGGCGCCCCATGCGGCGCGATGGGATGCAGAGCGAATATTTCCCGTCGAAACCTTGCGGCAGGCGGCGGGGTTGGGCCTTGCCGGGATCTGCTGTGATCCGGAGCATGGCGGGACCGGGTTGTCCCGCTTCGACAGTGTGTTGATATTCGAGGAACTGGCAGCCGCATGTCCGTCGACGGCAGCCTATCTGTCGATCCATAACATGGTCGGTTGGATGGTCGACAGCTTCGGCGATGAGCGTCAGCGGGCACGATGGTTGCCGGCGCTGACCTCGATGGAGATGCTGGCGAGTTATTGCCTGACCGAACCGGATGCGGGCTCCGACGCCGCCGCCTTGAAGACGCGGGCGGTAGCGGATGGCGACGATTATGTCGTCAATGGCAGCAAGGCGTTCATTTCCGGTGGGCCCACGTCCGATCTCTACGCCTGTATGGTGCGGACGGGGGCACCCGGGGCCAAGGGGATATCTTGCGTGCTGATCGAACGGGGCACGGCGGGTTTGGCGTTCGGCAAGCGTGAAGAAAAGCTGGGCTGGCATAGCCAACCGACATCGGCGGTGTCGTTCGAGGATTGCCGTGTGCCGGTGGCCAATCGGCTCGGGGTAGAAGGCGAGGGGTTCAGGATCGCGCTCAGCGGCCTGGGCGGTGGCCGGCTCAATATCGCCGCCTGTTCGCTGGGCGGCGCGCGCGCCTGTCTGGACGCGGCGCGGGCCTATTTGATGGAACGAAAGCAGTTTGGCCGGGCGCTATCGGAGTTCCAGGCGCTGCAATTCAAGCTGGCGGATATGGCGACGGAATTGGAAGCGGCACGGCTGATGGTGTGGCGTGGCGCCTGGATGCTGGACCAGGAAGACCCGCAAGCGCCGACCGCGATCGCCATGGCCAAGCGTTATGCCACCGATGTGGGCTTTCGAGTGGCGAACGACGCGCTGCAGCTGCATGGCGGCTATGGTTATCTGCGGGACTATCCGATCGAGCGCTATGTCAGGGACTTGCGGGTACATCAAATCCTCGAAGGTACGAACGAGATCATGCGGGTTATCATCGCGCGTGAGCTTCTGCGATAATATGACTTAGAATCAACGAATTAAGGTCATATCTTGCGATGTGACCCCGGTGGTCAAGTACCTTCGGTCGTGGCCGTAGACCGTTGAGTATGAAGGGAAAAGGAACAGGGCCGGTATGGAAGAAGAGATATTGTTTGAGGCAAGGGACGGCCTTGGGCTCGTGACACTCAACCGGCCACGCGCGCTGAACGCGCTCAGTTTGGAGATGGCGGTGTCGTTCAAGGCGATGCTGGATCGGTGGGCGGGTGATCCGGAAATCGCCGCGGTCTTAGTGCGCGGTGCGGGAGAGCGGGCGTTTTGTGCCGGCGGCGATGTCAGGGCGCTCTATCACGCCGGCAAGGGTGCCCCCGAGGGCCGCGCGTTCTATTATGAAGAGTATCGACTAAACCAAACGATATTCCGTTTCGGTAAGCCTTACGTTGCGCTGATGGATGGAGTGGTGATGGGCGGCGGCGCCGGACTGAGCGTGCATGGCTCGCACCGGGTGGTGACCGAGCGGACGCTGTTCGCCATGCCGGAGACAGCGCTTGGACTGTTTCCGGACATCGGGGCCGGCTATTTCCTGCCACGGTGCCCCGGGCGCGTCGGCCTGTATCTGGCGCTTACCGGGGGCCGTATCGGTAGCGCGGACTGTCTATACGCCGGTCTGGCGACCCATTATCTCGAAAGCGGCGACCTGGCCGGGCTGGTCGACAGACTTGTGGCGGCACCGGACAAGAGTGCCGATGGTATCGGCGCGGTGCTTGGTGGCGCGGCGCCGAAGACGCCGTCCGCTCTCGCGGCGCGCCGGGCGGAAATCGATCGGTGTTTCGGCCGGAACCGTGTCGAAGAGATCCTCCGGGCGCTGGACGAGGAGGGCAACGATTGGGCGTTGGAAACCGCGGCGCTGCTGCGCTCTCGTTCGCCGTCCAGTCTGAAGCTGACGTTCCGGCAGATGCGTGAAAGCGCGACGCTCGATTTCGAGGATATTATGCGGATGGAGTTCCGGCTGAGCCAACGTTGCATGGCCGGGCATGACTTTTATGAGGGGGTGCGGGCGGTGTTGGTGGACAAGGACAATGCGCCGCGGTGGCAGCCGGCGAGCCTTGACGCGGTCACCGACGTGGATCTGGATCAGTACTTCGCGCCGCTGGAGGCGGAACTGCAATTCGCATGAGGTGAACAATGGCCAGGGTCGGGTTTATTGGGCTCGGTAACATGGGCGGGCCGATGGCGGCGAATTTGGTCAAGGCCGGACATGAGGTGCGTGGTTTCGACCTGGCCGCCGAGGCGCTGCAGGCGGCTGGAGAGGCCGGTATTGTCGTGGCCGGCAGTACCGTCGCTGCGGCTGAGGATTGCGACGCGGTGATCACCATGCTGCCGGCGGGCCGCCATGTCGAAGAGGTGTATCTGGGCGATGGGGGACTGTTGGATGGGGCGCGCCGCGGTATGCTGTTTATTGACTGTTCGACGATTGATGTGGATACCGCCCGGGCGGTTCACAAGGCGGCCGAAGACAGTGGCTACGGCATGCTGGACGCGCCAGTCTCCGGCGGTGTTGCGGGGGCCGGCGCCGGCACGCTGACCTTCATGGTCGGCGGCGAGGAGAAGGTCTTTCAGCGGGGGCGGTCGCTGTTCTACGCGATGGGCAAGACCGTGGTGCATGCCGGTCCGGCCGGCAGTGGGCAGGCGGCGAAGCTGTGCAACAATCTGATGCTCGGCATCCAGATGATCTCGGTGGCGGAAGCCTTTTGCCTGGCCGAGAAACTGGGGTTGGAGGCGGAAACCTTGTTCGAGATCTCCAGCCGCTCCTCGGGTTCGTGTTGGTCGCTGACCACCAATTGTCCGATCCCCGGGCCGGTGCCGGCTTCACCCGCGAACAGAGACTACGAGCCAGGCTTTACGGCGGCCATGATGCTGAAAGACTTGCGGTTGGCGCAACAGGCGGCGGAGAGCAGCGGGGCGACGATTCCCCTGGGCCTGCAGGCGGGCGCCCTGTTCGAGCGCTTTGTCGAGGCCGGAAATGCGGGGCTCGATTTTTCGGGAATTATCCGGATGATCCGTGAAAACGCCGGGTAACCAGCGGATTTGAACGGCGTTGGCCGCTCGTTAGGCGATCCTTAACCCTCTTGACCGATGCTTAGGACGGCACAGTTTGCCGAAAATTTTACTCGTGATTTAGTGAGGAATGCCGTGAAGCAGGCTTATCTGACAACGATCATACTGCTGGAGCGTATGCATCGTCAGTTCATGGAAGTCGTGAAGGTCGAGCTGGACCAGATGGGCATTCATGACATCAACAACGTGCAGGCGCTGATCCTCTACAATATCGGCACCGAAGAGATGACTGTCGGTGAGCTTACCTTGCGCGGCTATTATCTCGGCTCGAACGTCTCCTACAACGTCAAGAAGATGACGGAGAACGGCTTCCTCAAGCATGAGCGGTCGCCCCATGACCGTCGTTCCGTACGGGTCAGCCTGACCGAGCGGGGCCTCGAGCTGCGCGACAAACTCGAAGAGATGTTCGAGCGGCACCTGGTTGCCATCGCAGAGACCGTCGATAGCAAGGCCCTGAGCGAGGCGAACGGCAATCTACGGACGCTCGAGCGCTTCTGGCTCGCGCAACTCGGGTTTGGTCCGCGGACCGGGGAACTGCCGGCGTTCTCCGCCGCATCATAAGGCTCTCATCGCTGCATCTAGCGGGCGCTGGATGAGCGGCCGCCTCGGTGCCATACTCGCGTAGGGCCGCGGTCGTGCCCGATATCTATGCCGCGGTGCCCGGGTGATGCGGGATGCTTGGCGAGACGCGGCCGTCGCCGGCGATGTCCTGAGCGTCGAGCGCCTGCTGGCCGAGGGCGCAAACGTCAATAAGTTAGACCGGCACGGGCAGACCGCGCTTATGCAGGCAGCGATGCATGGTCGGGACGAGGTCGTTCGCGTGCTACTGGGGCACGATGCCGATCCGGATGTGACGGCCAAGTATGGCCTCGGCGCCCTCATGCTCGCGGTGATAAATCACCATGTCGGGATCGCGAAACAACTCGTCGACGCGGGGGCCGCCACATCGCTATGCGGTCGCGGTGCGCCGGGATTCGCGGGGAAGACGGCGCGGCAGTTGGCGGAGTCCCAGGATATGCCTGAGCTCGCGGCCTATATAGCGGCCGCTGAAGGAAACGGTGCGCCCAGCAACTGACGCCGTGGCTGCCTAGGTCGCCTTGCTGGCTGCTTGGCGCAAGAACGCGACCGATTGTTCGCGCCCGAGGATCTCCATTTCTTCAAGTGGTGTGGCAAAGTCGTCGACATTGGTGCGGGCATTGAGATCCGCCCCGTGGGCGAGGAGGAGTTCCATAGCCGGGATGTTCTCCAGGTTCGCGGCGTAGTGGAGCGGCGTGTAATCGTTAAAACCGCGCTGCTGAACGTCGGCGCCAAAGGAGAGAAGCACCGCGAGGATTTCAGGCATATCCGGGCGATCAGAACAGCTCAGCGCCGCGATTAGCGACGGGAACCCGGCGTGATCCTCGTAGTTCGGGTTGGCGCCAAGTTCGAGGAGTTCGCGGATGAACGGCAGCGGGCTGTGGTAGATCGCGTATTCCAGAACGATTTCGTCAATAGCGCTCGGTCCACGGCAATTCGGGAAATCCGGGGGATCTCCCAGTAGGTTTTTCAATGTTTCTATGTCGCCGCGCTTGTAAGCGTCGTGGATGGCCTTTGAATCCTGCATCGCGGCGGCCGATCGATTGAATAATTTGTTATTTACTTATGAGCATAGTCGAGCAGCGTTGCAACGAGTGAACCGGTTCGATGTCCGCCTCACAGACCAGCCCCGCCATCATAGTCCTGATTATCGGTGCCGCCGTGGTGACGCTGCTGGCATGGTGGCTGTCGGTGCGAAATAGTCGCCGGACGCGTACTCTGATCACCTACCTACAACAAAACCAAACGGAATATTGGCATTCCCTTCCGTGGCTTTTGCGGCACGTCCATGTTGTTGGTGCTGTTGAGGCTTATCGTCGTTCCAGCGGGACCGCTGACGCGGAATTTCTTGCTCGCTACCAGCTGGTGAAGCGAGGGTCTCGGTTTTTGCTCATTGCCATTGCGGTGGCGATGGCAATGATCGGGCTGGTGATCATGGGAACCACTTTCTGGGCGTGGCGCTGGTAGGCAACCGATCGGGCACGCGTGCCGGGCCAATAGCACCGACGAGAAAGTGCCTAATTCGGCAGCATCTCGCGGGGGTTGGTGATGCGGTGCTTCAGGGTGTCGTGCAGCTTGGACAGCGCCTTGGCCTCGATTTGGCGGATGCGTTCCTTGCTGACGCCGAAATCGTCGCCGATTTCCGCCAGAGTGCTCTTTTCTTCGCTCAGGAAGCGGCCGACGATGATGTCGCGTTCGCGAGGGGTCAATTCGTCGAGGGCCTCGTGAAGCCATTTGGAGCGCATTCGGGTGTCGAAGATATCGCCGACGACCTCTTCGGGATTGGGGCCGTCGTCGGCCAGCATGTCCAGAGCCTGCATGGCGTCCTCATCGCCGATGCTGGCGTTCAGTGAGGGGTCTGGCCCGCCAAGATGGGCCTCCATGCGCTCTACATCCGTGGGCTTGACCCGGAGTTGCTCGGCGACTTTTTCCCGATCGGCGCTGGTCAGTTCGCCGTCGGCGCCGGTGGAGAGCCGGGCCCGGACGCGGCGCAGATTGAAGAACAAGCGCCGTTGCGCCGGCGTGGTGGCGATACGGACAATCGAGTTGTGGCGCAGGATGTGATCCTGGATGGCGGCCATGATCCACCAAGAGGCGTAAGTCGAAAAACGCGCATTGCGTTCAGGATCGAACCGCGCCGCCGCCTCCATGATGCCGATATTGCCCTCCTGGACGAGGTCCCCGATGGGCAGGCCATAACCCCGAAAGCCCCAGGCGATGCGAACGACGAAACGGGCATAGGCTTCGATCAGCTCATGCAGGGCGTCTTCGTCTTTGTGGTCGCGCCAGCGCCGGGCGAGGTCGAACTCATACTCGCGCTCGAGGATGGGGGCCTCCATGACCGACGCGATGTAGCGGCGGTTGCCCTGATCAAGTTCTCCGGACCTGCCGAATGACATAGCCTACTGATCCTTTGACAAACCCGCTCCCGGGCCTATATCGACGGGTAGCCCGGGATTTGAGTTTGGTTTCGAGTCGATATCTTCTCCTAGAATAGGATCGAAACCCGGCTGACGCAAGAATAATATCGACTCGATAGCATATTGGCGTCTGTGCTCTGAGTGAGGGAATCCGGTGATTGAGGCGGCAAACAGGGCTTCCGACAAGCTGACTGACCTGCTGGATCGGCTTGGGCGGATGACGCGATGCCTGCAATTCGCCCATGGACTCAATCCCGCGCAGTGGGAAAGCCTGCGGTTCATCGCTCGCGCCAACTGTTTCTCGCGTACGCCCGGTGCCTTAGCGACGTTTCTCGGGACCACCAAGGGCACCGCCAGTCAGACTGTTATCGCGTTGGAGAATAAAGGCTGTTTGAGACGACTTCGCGACGGTACCGACAAGCGGGTGAGCCGGTTGGAGATCACAGATGTCGGCAAGGCGATGCTGGCGCGGGACCCGCTGCGCTGTGTCGATAACGCGGCGGCGGAACTGCCGGTCGAACTCAACGACGCGTTGCGTCAGGCGCTGGGCCTGCTCGCGGATCAGCTCGAATGCGCCAATGGGTGGTGTAAGCTGGGCGTATGCGGCAAATGCGGCAATATGGTGCGGCGGGACGGGGATGGCGCCGTGCAATGCGGGCTCAAAGACGTCATGGTGCCGGGCCACGAGACGGATAGACTGTGCGTCAGTTTTGCCGGTCAGCCGGGTGCCGAGGGCGCCTAGCGGCCTCGGGTCGTTCAAAGCAACCAGAATCGCTTAACTGAAGGCCTGGATGCCGGTCTGGGCGCGGCCGAGGATGAGCGCATGGACATCGTGCGTGCCCTCATAGGTGTTGACGGCCTCGAGGTTCATGACATGGCGGATGACGTGGTATTCGTCGGAAATGCCGTTGCCGCCGTGCATGTCGCGGGCGGTGCGGGCGATGTCCAATGATTTGCCGCAATTGTTGCGTTTCATCAGGGAGATCATTTCGGGCGTTGCGGTGCCGTCGTCGAGCAGCCGGGCGAGACGAAGGCTGCCTTGCAGGCCAAGGGCGATTTCCGTCTGCATGTCGGCCAGTTTCTTCTGGATAAGCTGATTGGCCGCCAGAGGCCGGCCGAACTGGGTGCGTTCGAGGGTATAGTTGCGGGCGGCTTGCCAGCAGAACTCGGCAGCCCCCATGGCACCCCAGGAAATGCCGAAACGCGCCTTGTTCAGACAGCCAAAGGGGCCCTTCAAGCCGGTCACGTTCGGCAATAGGTTGGCGTCGGGTACCGGCACCTCCTGCATGACAATTTCCCCGGTGACCGAGGCGCGCAGGGAGAATTTGCCCTCGATCTTGGGGGCGCTGAGGCCGGCCATGCCGCGTTCCAGCACGAAGCCGCGGATCACGCCTTCATCGTCCTTGGCCCAGACGACGAAAATGTCGGCGACCGGCGAATTGGTGATCCAAGTCTTGGCGCCGGTGAGCCGCCAGCCGTCCGCGGTCTTGCGGGCGCGGGTTTTCATGCTGCCGGGGTCGGAGCCGTGGTCGGGCTCGGTCAGTCCGAAACAGCCGATATGTTCGCCGGTCGCCAGCTTGGGCAGGTATTTTCGCCGCTGCTCCTCGGAGCCATAGGTGAAGATCGGATGCATCACCAGCGACGACTGCACGCTCATGGCCGACCGGTAGCTTGAATCGACCCGCTCGACTTCACGGGCGACAAGCCCGTAACAGACATGATTGACCCCGGCGCCGCCATACTCCTCGGGCAAGGTGGCACCAAGGAAACCGAGGGCGCCGAATTCGGTCATGATGTCGCGATCGAAGCGCTCATGGCGGTTGGCCTCGAGGATCCGCGGCATGAGCTTGTCCTGGCAGTAGGCGCGCGCCGCATCACGGATCATGCGCTCGTCCTCGCCAAGCTGGTCGGCCAGGAGTAGCGGATCGTCCCACTGGAACGCGGCTTTGGCAGCGGCGCGGGGGGCGGCCGGGGCGGTTGCTATTACCATGTCTCACACCTTAACGAACGGGTGTCCGACCATATCATGAAAGCACGCCGCCGACCCACTAGGCTGACGAGAATATCGGTGTTTGGGCGCTAGCGCCGGGCGTGGCGGGTGGTGCCGGCGCGGCGCCCGAGGCCAATCTTCTTGGCGAAGGCCGAGCGCTGTTTGGCATAATTCGGCGCGACCATAGGATAGTCCGGCGCCAAGCCCCATTTGGCCCGATATTCGTCCGGAGTCATGCCGTAAGTCGTGCGCAGATGCCGCTTAAGCATTTTCAGCTTCTTGCCGTCTTCAAGACAAACGATGTAATCGGGCAATATAGACTTCTTCACTGGTACTGCAGGCCGCTGCGAGTGCGACTTACCCTCACCCGCTTCGCCGTCAAGAACGTTGAGGCTGGAGTAAACGGACTTAATAACCTCGGATATCTGCGCCGCGGGTACAGTGTTGTTGCCTAAATAAGCCGAAACAACCTCAGCGGTCATTCGCAGCAACTCCATCTGCGGCATTTTTTCAACCGCTTCTTCGGCCATGACTTTGGACCCCACAGGTAATACGACTCCGCAAGCCTTGAATTGCATGGGTTTTGCTTCCTGTCAAGTTGAAAGCAAATCTTTCGAGAGTAATGGGGTCACTACCCATTGGCTCGCCATGTAAAAATCCGAATTGAACCAGTTGATGCGAGGACCTTAATTCCGCTGGTTACAAGGGTTTTTTAAGGTACGGAGGGTCGGGTCCTGTATCGACATGGTCTTCATTGCGTGCATGGTGCGTTAGTTTCTCCCAATACCGCCTGCAGCGGAACCTCTGGAGATGAGGGCGCGGCCCGCGAGCCCTTGTGTTGTGATGGTGGCAAGCGACGAGATGTGGTAGGGTGCGGCCGCTGAGGGCGGGATTTGGGATACATGATGGATCGGCCGATAGTAGCCGTGGCGTCAGATCATGCGGGCTATGCGCTGAAGGAGCTTCTTGCGGCGTGCCTTCGGGCATGGGGCCATGAGGTGTTGGATCTGGGCACCGATGGAGAGACGAGCGTCGACTATCCGGATTTCGGCAATGCGCTGGGCGAAGCCATTGAAGCCGGACGAGCCTCGGTTGGGGTCGCGGTTTGCGGCACCGGGATCGGCATTTCGATCGCCGTCAACAGGCATAAGGGAGTGCGTGCCGCGGTCTGCCATGACGTCACCAGCGCTCGCTTGTCGAGGGAGCACAATGACGCTAATGTCCTGGCGCTTGGCTCGAGATTGATAGGTCGCCAGGTGGCGGAAGACAGTCTTAAGGCCTTCCTCGAAACAGCTTTCGCAGGTGGCCGGCATGCGCGCCGGGTGGCCAAGCTTGGACAATAATCTTGGTGGAGAATGGCGATGACGGCCATTGAGCAGGCTGGGGCTCCGGCCGGCGACTTTTTCACGCGGCGACTGGCCGAGGCGGATCCCGATATCAGCCGCGCCATCGCGGGCGAGTTGTCCCGGCAGCAAAACGAGGTGGAACTCATCGCCTCTGAGAATATCGTGTCGCGGGCCGTGCTCGACGCCGTGGGGACGGTGCTGACGAACAAGTATGCCGAGGGCTATCCCGGACGGCGCTACTACGCCGGCTGCGGTTATGTGGATGTTGCCGAGGCGCTGGCGATCGAGCGGGCGAAGGCATTATTCAGTTGTCATTTTGCAAATGTGCAGCCGCATTCGGGCGCGCAGGCCAATCAAGCGGTGATGCTGGCGCTGCTTAAGCCGGGCGATACGGTAATGGGTATGTCGCTGGCGGCCGGCGGGCATCTGACCCACGGGGCGGCGCCGAACTTGTCCGGCAAGTGGTTCCATGCCGTGCAGTATGGGGTGCGGCGGCAGGATGGGTTGATCGACTATGACGAAGTGGCAGACCAGGCGAAGGAGCATCAACCGCGGTTGATTATCGCCGGAGGATCGGCCTATCCACGCTTCATCGATTTTCCGCGATTTCGTCAAATAGCGGACGAGGTCGGTGCGTATCTGATGGTGGATATGGCGCATTTCGCCGGCTTGGTCGCCGGTGGTGCGCATCCAAGCCCGCTGCCACATGCCCATGTGGTTACGACGACGACCCACAAGACGCTGCGCGGTGCCCGGGGGGGGATGATCCTGTCGATGGACGAGGCGCTGGGAAAGAAGATCAATTCAGCGGTGTTCCCAGGGCTGCAAGGGGGGCCGCTGATGCATCAGATCGCCGGCAAGGCCGTGGCCTTCGGGGAAGCGCTACAGCCGGCCTTCAAATCCTACGCGAAAGCGGTGGTCGAGAACGCCAAGGTGCTGTCGGAGACATTGCAATCCCATGGACTGGACATCGTGTCCGGAGGTACCGACACGCATTTGTTGCTGGTGGATTTGCGGCCAAAAGGGTTGACCGGCAATGTCGTCGAGGCGGCCCTGGAACGGGCCAACATCACCTGCAACAAGAATGGTGTACCGTTCGATCCCGAGAAGCCGACGGTCACTTCGGGCGTGCGGTTAGGCACGCCGGCGGCGACGACGCGCGGGTTCGGCACCATGGAATTCAAGATGGTCGGGGATCTCGTGGCCGAGGTGCTGGACGGCCTGGTGGTAGATGCGACCGATAATTCGGCCGTGGAAGCGTCCGTGCGGGAGCGGGTCGAAGCCTTGTGTGCGCGCTTTCCGATCTATCCCGCCTGATAGGTGATAGGAAGCTGGAGGCAAGCCCGTGCGATGTCCATTCTGTAGCCACGCCGACACACAGGTTAAGGATTCCCGGCCGACCGAGGATAATACCGCGATTAGGCGACGCCGGTTCTGTCCGAGTTGCGGGGCGCGATTCACGACCTTTGAGCGGGTGCAGCTGCGAGATTTGACAGTCATCAAGAAGTCCGGGCAGCGGGTGCCGTTCGACCGGGACAAGTTGGAGAGGTCGATGCGCATTTCGTTGAGCAAACGGCCGGTCGATGCCGAGCGCGTGGATCGGGTAATCAGCGGTATCGTACGGCGTCTGGAGTCTTCCGGGGAGGCGGAGATCGAAGCTTCGCACATTGGCGAGATGGTCATGGATGCCCTGGCGAACTTGGACTCCGTGGCCTATGTGCGCTTCGCTTCGGTTTATAAGAACTTCCGCGAGGCGAAGGATTTCGAGGCCTTTATCGGAAGCGAGAAGCTGACCACCGACGACGTCTGAGGGTGGCTGCTATGGCCGGTGGGCCGAGCCTTTCAGCGATCTCAAGCAAAATCTCGACCGGTGCCAGAGATGCCGGGTTCATGGATCTCGCACTCGGCCTGGCGCGACGCGCGTTAGGCAATTGCTGGCCCAATCCCGCGGTCGGCGCGGTTATCGTCGGCGCCGGTACTCATGATGGCCGGGTGCTGGGGCGTGGCTGGACGCAACCCGGCGGCCGACCACACGCGGAAACGCAAGCCCTGGCGGCGGCGGCGCGGCTTGGGCCGGAGGCTGTCGCCGGGGGTACGGCTTACGTGACCCTCGAGCCCTGCAACCATCACGGTAAGACACCGCCATGCACGGAGGCGCTGTTGCAAGCCGGTATCGGCCGCGTGGTGGCGGCGACGGAAGACCCGGACGCACGGGTGTCCGGTTCGGGACTGAAGCGGCTGGCGGCGGCCGGGATTGCGGTGGAGATCGGGGTTCGGGAACAGGCCGCCCGCTCACTCAATGCCGGTTATTTGATGCGTCAAGCGGTCGGGCGGCCGCTGGTCACCTGGAAGACAGCGACGAGCCTGGATGGCAGGATCGCCTCCCATACCGGCAATTCGCGCTGGATTACAGGGGAGGCGGCGCGGGCCAGGGGCCACTTGTTGCGGGCACAGCATGACGGGATCATGGTCGGGGCGGAGACGGCGACGAGGGACGATCCGAGCCTGGACTGCCGACTGCCGGGACTGGCGCAGATGACACCGGTACGGATTGTCGTGGACAGCCGCCTAAGGCTGCCGCTAACCAGCAAACTGGTGCAAACGGCGCAACGGCACCGGACCTGGCTGGTAACGACGACAACGGCCGAGCCGCAACGGGTCGAGGCATTTCGGGCGGTGGGGGTTGAAGTGCTGTCCATGGCGGCGACCGCGGACGGCTGGATTGACTTGCAGAAGGCGCTAACAGCCCTGGGTGATCGCGGTTTGACGCGGGTTCTGGTCGAGGGCGGTGCGCATCTGGTGGCGTCGCTGATGCGGGCGTCGCTGGTCGATGAGATTGCGTGGTTCCGGGCCCCCACGATCATCGGTGGAGATGGTATTCCGGCCACCGTGGCCCTGGGCGTCGACCGCGTTTTGGAAGCGCCGGGATTCCAGCGGCGAGGCGAGATGCGCCTTGGCGATGATGTGCTGGAAACCTATGTCCGGGAGGTAGCGGAGTAGCGCCATGTATACTGGAATTATCACGGATCTGGGGCGGGTGCGGCGGGTTGCCGAGACCGAGGCCGGGCGACGACTCGAGATCGAAGCGACCTACGACATGGCGGATATCGCGCTCGGCGCGTCGGTGGCCTGTAACGGCACGTGTTTTACGGTCGCCGAGAAGGGACCGAACTGGTTTGCGGCAGATGCCTCGTTCGAAACCCTTTCCTGCACCACGGTGGGGCGCTGGCAGGTCGGAATGGCGGTCAATCTCGAACGCTCACTACGGGTTGGCGACGAGCTGGGCGGTCACATGGTATTGGGCCATGTGGACGGGGTCGGTCGTTTGGAAGGGCGTCAAGCGGAGGGGGAGAATGCGCGGCTGCGGTTCTCAGTGCCGCCCGAATTGGCTCGTTTCATTGCCCATAAGGGCTCGATCACGGTCGACGGGGTATCGCTGACCGTAAATGAGGCAGACGGAACATGCTTTTCCGTGAACATCATTCCACATACCCTGAGACAAACGACGTTGGGTGATTTGGCCGTGTCCGACCAGGTCAATATCGAGGTCGACGTAATGGCCCGTTACGCGGGCCGGCTGCTGGAACGGAGCGAACAGTGAGCCAGGAATACACACCAATGACCGTCAAGAAGCAGGATGTGAGCCGTGCGGTGGACGATATTGCCTTCCTGTCGTCGATCGAGGAGGTCATAGAAGACGCCCGAAACGGCAAGATGGTCGTGCTGATCGACGATGAGGGCCGCGAGAATGAAGGCGATCTCGTTATTCCGGCACAGATGGCGACGCCGGAGGCGATCAACTTCATGGCCACTCATGGCCGAGGTTTGATCTGCCTGGCGCTGCCGCGGGAGCGTATCGAGCAGCTCGGTCTACCGCTGATGCCGCAATCGAACGCCAACCGGCTGCAGACCAATTTTACGGTTTCCATAGAGGCTCGGGACGGGGTGACCACGGGTATCTCGGCGCCGGATCGGGCGCGGACCATCGCCGTTGCCATCGATCCGCGCTCGTCTGCCGATAACATTGTCACGCCGGGGCATATCTTCCCGCTGGCCGCCAGGGACGGCGGGGCGCTGGTGCGGGCCGGTCACACCGAGGCCAGTATCGATATCGCGCGATTGGCCGGGCTCAATCCGTCGGCGGTGATCTGCGAGATCATGAACGACGACGGCACGATGTCCAGACTGCCCGATTTGGTGAAGTTTGCGCAATTCCACGGGCTCAAGATCGGCTCGATCGCGGATTTGATCGCCTTCCGGCGGCGCAACGACAGGATCGTCGAACTGCTGCTGGAGACGACGCTCAACAGCGAATATGGCGGCGAATTCAGGATGCTGGTCTATCACAATAAGGTCGAATATGCCGAGCATGTGGCCTTGGTTAAGGGCGACGTCGGCGGCGAGGAGCCGGTTTTGGTGCGGATGCATGCGCTGAACCTGTTCGGGGACGTGCTGGGTAGCCAGGACGGTCCTGCCGGCAGCTCCCTGCAGGCGGCGATGAGGATGATCGGCGAGGCCGGACGCGGCGCCGTCGTGGTCATCAGAGAGCCGCGACCGACGGCGCTTAGCGACCGCATCCACGAAAGTATGACCCAGCCGCGAAAGCCGGTGGGCGAATTGCGCGATTATGGGATAGGGGCGCAGATTTTGCTGGATATAGGCGTGCGCAATATGATCTTGCTCTCCAACTCGCGGCGCTCAATCGTCGGCCTCGACGGGTTTGGCCTGCGGGTCGTGGAGACCCGGTCGCTGTGGCAGGAGTGAACTGATGTCCGAACAACCTCATATCATGGTCGTTGAGGGGCAGTTTTACGAAGACATCGTGGCGGAGTTGGCACGGGGCGCGATCGAGGAACTTGAGAAGACCGGGGCGACTTATGACAGGCTATCGGTACCGGGGGCCTTTGAGGTGCCGGCCGCGATTGCGATGGCGGTACGGTCGATGGAGTTCTACGCCGGTCGGCGCCGGTTCGACGGTTATGTGGCGTTGGGCTGCGTGATTCGTGGCGAGACCAGTCATTATGATCATATCTGCGTGGAATCGGCGCGGGCGCTACAGGATTTGGCCTGCCGCTATTGTCTGGCCCTGGGCAACGGTATCCTAACCGTGGAAAACCGCGAGCAAGCGGATGTCAGAGCGGCCGTCGATGGCCTTAACAAGGGTGGTGCTGCCGCCTATGCCTGTCTGCGGATGATTGGCATAAAAACCCAGCTGCACCTCTATCCACGCTAGCGCCAATCGTCAGAACAGGTGACTCTTGATTGTGTTTTTCCAGGTACGGGTCGGCAAGCGGCGTGATGGCGTGACGGGCTGGCGATGACGAATGCCGAGTCACAAACCGGCGCCGACGGCGAGGGAACCGAGCGGCCACGGCGCGGCGTGAACGGGCGCAGTGTGGCTCGGCTGTTGGCGGTTCAAGCGCTGTACCAGATGGATTTGACCGGCGCCGCGGTTGAGACCGTGGTTGCCGAGTTCATACGCTTCCGGTTAGGGCGCGAGGCGAATAGAGGGCTGTTCTTGGACCTGGTGCGCGGGGTTGCGACAGCAAAGGATCAACTGGGCGAATTGGTTGGCGGGGTGCTGGACGATCAGGGCCGAGTCGAGCGCCTGGAAATCGTGCTGCGCGCCATCATGATGTGTGGGGCTTACGAGTTGCTGTCGCGGGGCGATGTGCCGGCGCGGGTGACCATCAGCGAGTATGTCGAGGTGGCGCACTCGTTCTATGGCGGCAAGGAACCGGCCTTCGTCAACGGCGTGTTAGACCGGTTGGGTCGGACATTGCGCGAAGATGAGTTCGGCGAGCGTGACAATGGCGGAACTGGTGATACCGAAGGGGCCGGCGCTGGATGAATTCGGCCTGATCGAGCGGTTCTTCGCGCCGTTGGCGCGAGGAGATGCCGGTGCCTTCGGGCTTACCGATGATGCCGCGGCCTTGCCTTGGGAGGCCGGACAGTCGCTTGTCGTGACCAGCGACGCGATGGTGGCCGGGGTCCACTTCCTGCC
>JAJFJA010000038.1 GCA_021774445.1 Alphaproteobacteria bacterium | reverse complement strand
GCGCCGTCGTTGTCGATGTAACCCGCTGAAACGGTCGGGTTGTCGCTGCAAGATTTGGCACGTGATGTGCCAGAGCGCGGTGGTTGACGTGAGGCCGATGGGCCCGCGCGTCGCGCGTGAACCTCGCTGATACTTCCGTTCTATAGAGAGGCGCCCCGAGTATACAGGGCTGACGGAAAACCGTTTCCTTAGTCTTCGCGCAAGGTGCGTTTGATGGTCAGGCGTACAGCTTGTCAGACCAATCGACACCAAACGGTATTGTGTCGAGCGCGTACTTTTTTTGGCGTCGGGACCTCACGGTTGCACTTTGGTTTCTTGAGTTTACCGCGAAACGCGATGGTCGGCCGCAGTCGGCCAGTTTGGAAACTGACATCACTTTGGCGAACACCTACTGCCCGTTCGTCAACTCCCGGATCCTGCGTGCAATCTCTCGCCCATATAGCTCGTGCCCGTGCACCTCTAGGTGTAATTCATCAAAGTACACTTCGTCGAGCTTCTCTTGCTCCACGATCGGGCGCATGTCGATAAATGGCATCCCGCTGCCGCTAAGGGTTTCGAGCAATAGACTTTGAAGTTGCTCATGCGGCCGACCCTCGATCTCGGCCCGGATGGGGGAGTAAACGAGCAAAACCCGTTTTCCTTGCCGCTCTTTCTCAGCCAAAGTGCTTAGCAGATTTTCAATGCTCTCTCTTGCGGCTTCGATTTCTTCATCAAGATAGGTTGGAGAGTCTGGACGCCAAAATCGTATTTTTGACCTGGCTATGTCCACGATAAAAAGAACAGCCTCGGTGAGAGCCGGGACAGGCGGTGGAGGGCTTTTTGAGTACAACGGCAATCCACCCAGAGACGCCATTGCCCGCGTCATATCGCTGCTTATTATCGTGACCACTATCAGGTCTTCATTATCGACAGGCGAATACCTGATTCTCGCGCGCATGTTGTCAGTTCCATACGCGTTGGTACCTGCGTTTCCACAAGTGACATCGGAGACGCCGTTCTCCTCTAGATCTCTACATACCACCGCGGAGAATATTTTATTGTCATCGATATGTGACCCACCATAAGTCACACTATCTCCAATGAACAAAATTCGAAATTTAGCAGGATCTGACCAATCTTTAACTGACCTGAATCCATGGCTGTCGATCGTGACCACCGCGCCGCGACGTCGCGTTTTCGATTGATTTGGCTGCAGCGAATACCCGACCGCTACCGATGTGGTATACAAGAGGGGATCTCCTAAACCCAGCCTCCGAGCGGAAAACTCGGCGATTGCGACTGTCACGAGAAGTAGTACTGTTAGGAACAGTACGAATGCGATTCTAATAAGAGTCATGCGGGAACCCTATGTTCGCCTACGGCTGGTATAGTCCAATATCGGTGCTTTCGACGGGTTAGGTGCTGGGCATCATTCCAGCTGGTGGCCTTGAAAGCACCGCGGAGCGCTGGGCACCAGCCCAGCCCGTGGCCTTGAAATCACCGCAGACCCTCATATCCGTTTGCCCATGTTAGTTCACTGCCGGAGCGCTCGGCAAGTCTTACCCATATTGAGACTAAAATTGACGAAGAAGGATAGGTGCGCCTAATGCGTCTTTTCGTGCGCTAACAATATGAACTCCATTTCGATATTTCCCCTGGTATCGCGATATATTGTTGATGATCTTTCTATCTCTATAGTGGCATATCTAGCCATACGAGGATCGTTGTAATGGTTGACGATTGTATTTCTGCCGATTTATCGCTTGTTCTACCCTGAGTGCTCTTGGTCATTATTTCCCAGCAGACGTGGGCGAGATCTAGGATGTTCTGATCGGTAAACAGGGTGACACCTCCTGCGTCATCATCACCCACGGTGCGTCCGTTCGGTGTGCGTTAATGGCGCGTCGACCTGCGAGGCAGTAGCAATGTCAGCGAGCAGCTTCATGTCTTTCGCGGCCATGAGGAGGCGGCGACTGCCGGAATCTTCACTGTGCGCCACGGTTTCGGTGTGGCGGTCACCAGTCGGCCCTTCCAGATAACCAACCATAGGCGGCTCCGCGTTGCGCCACCGGTGTCGTCGACACCGCTGCCCTAGCGGGTTTGTGCTGTCGCCAAGTGTTTGAGGTGCGCGACGAAATCCAATTTACCGGCAAAGTGGCAGCGGGCCATGCTAGTGCCGTCGCGCACTTGCGGTGGCGGTGTGGTCTTGCACAGATCTTGGACTTGGGGGCATCGGGGGTGGAACGGGCATCCGGACGGTGGCGCGATCGGGTTTGGGACCTCGCCCTCCAAGACGATGACCTCGCGATCGCGCAGGCGGGGAACTGGGACCGGTACCGCCGACAACAAGGCGACCGTGTAGGGATGTCGTGGGGCATTGAAGATTTGGTCAGTCGCGCCCTCTTCGACGACCTCGCCCAGATACATCACCATCACCCGATCTGAAATGTGGTGGACGACCGACAGGTCGTGGGCAATGAACAGATATGCGAGGCCGAATTCCTGTTGCAGATCCATCAACAGATTGACGACTTGTGCTTGCACTGAAACATCAAGTGCCGAAACCGGCTCGTCGCAGATGATGACCTCCGGCTCCAACGCCAGTGCCCGCGCGATGCCGATGCGTTGACGCTGGCCGCCGGAGAACTGATGCGGATATCGATCGGCGTCCGACGGGTTGAGGCCGACCAAACGCAGCAGTTCAGCGACCCGGGCCTCGCGTCCTGCCGGTGGTACGATTTCAGGGAACACGCGCCACGGTTCCTGCAAGATGCGGCGCACTGTAAAGCGGGGGTCCAACGAACTGTACGGGTCCTGAAAAATTACTTGGATGTGGCGGCGCAGCTTGCGCATCTCGTTGGATTTCAGCGCCAGGATGTCGGTGCCCTTGTATTGGATTTCACCGGACGTCGGTTCGTCCAGGCGCAATATGGATCGCGCTAGTGAGGATTTTCCGCAGCCGGATTCACCGACAAGCCCGATGGTTTGACCGGCGGCCAGGGAGAAGCTGACATCCTTAACCGCCTGCAGCCGGCGTTCGCCACGGCGAAATGGCCCCGACTTGGTTAGGCCGTAGCTCTTGCTGAGGGCCCGCACCTCAAGGATGGGGTCATCACTTTGCATTGCCGGTCCCAGTTAGATGGCACGCGGAACGTTGGATATCGCTTATGGGCAGCAGCACCGGCCGAACCGACGCACATTCCGCCACGCGACGCTCACACCGAGGATGAAATGCGCAACCGGGTGGCAGCCGCCCAGCGGCAGGTGGGGCGCCGCCGATGGCATATAGCCGGTCGCCCCGGGCATCAATGCGTGGCATGGATTGCAGGAGACCCTGGGTGTAGGGGTGCGAGGGGTTGTCAAACAGCACCTCGACATTGCCGGCTTCGACAATGGTTCCGGCGTACATAACCATGGCTCGATCGACTGCCTCTGCCACGACCCCGAGGTCGTGGGTGATGAGCACCAATGCCATGCCCATTTCACGTTGCAGGTCCGACAGGAGCGCCATGATCTGACGCTGCACCGTCACGTCCAATGCGGTGGTTGGCTCGTCGGCGATGAGAATGCGCGGTTCCAGCGCCAATGCGGTGGCAATCATTACCCGCTGGCACATGCCGCCGGAGAATTCGTGGGGGTAATTGTTCAAACGGGTACGGGCCGACGGAATGCGCACCCGGTCCATCAGTTCGACGGCCTTGTTACGCGCATCCTGTTGGGAACAGTGGCGGCGTAGACGGTAAACCTCAGAAACCTGCGAGCCGACAGTCAGACTTGGGTTGAGCGCGCTCATGGCGTCCTGAAACACCATGGCCAGCTCCTCACCGCGCAGGGCGCGGCGTTGGCGTTCCGAGATGGTCAGGATATCGCGACCTTCGAACAGTATTTCGCCAGATACATGGCCGGGTGGCGACTTGATTAGTCCCATTATCGCCTCGACCCCGACGCTCTTGCCTGAGCCGCTTTCACCGATGATGCCGAGGGTCTCGCCGGCCGAAAGAACCCAACTGACGCCGTCCACCGCCAGAACCTCGCCATGGGGCGTATCGAAGCGAACCCGCAGGTCGCGGACGTCGAGCAACGGCGCTGTGGCGGCGGTCATGGCTCGGCCACTTTCCGGGCACGGGCACGGTTAGCGGGTGGTTTTGTCAGCCAGCGCCAGCGCTGCACCGGGTCAGTGATAGCACGCGCCCAAGCTGCCACCAGGTTCAATGAAAGCGCGGCAAGGAAGATCGCGGCACCCGGCAGAACAACGAGCCACCAGGCCGAGCCGATGAATTCTCGTCCCCTGGCAATCATCAATCCCCAGGACGATTGTGGCGCCTGAACACCAAACCCCAAGAATGACAGAGAGGCTTCAGACAGAATCAGCACCGCGACTTCCAGGGTAAACAGTACCAATAACGGAGAGATCATGTTGGGCAGCAGGTGGGTGAGAATGATCCGTCGGTCGCTGCCGCCGACGGCTCGTGCCGCCGTGATGTAAGTGTTCTCCTGATAGCTCAGGGTTAGAGAGCGCGCCATGCGCGCGAATATCATCCAGTGCAACAGGGTGAAGATTAGGATCAAGTTGGTGAATCCCGCACCAATGACGAACAGGATAAACAACGCGATCAACAAGGACGGCAGGGCGAGCATGCCATCGACGGCCCGCATCAACATGTCCTCCAGCAGGCCGCGGTAGTATCCGGCGACGACTCCCAAAGAGATGCCGACCACTGCCGAACACACGGCACCAAGGAGGCCGATGGACATGGACACACGGGCGCCGTGCATCAGGCGGCTCAACATATCGCGGCCAAGCTCGTCGGTGCCAAGCACGAAGAGCTGGCCATTGACCGCCCCGAATGGCGGCACGAAACGCGCCCGCAGGTTGACGGCATTGGGATCGTGGGGTGCCAGGAAGCCGGCAAATGCCGCCGATATCAGCAGCACCAAGAGAAACAATGCGGCCGCGGCTGTAACCTTGTCGCGGAACAGCGATCTAACGTAATCGCCGAAAGTGATCGTGGCGGCGCGTTCATAGTCCGATGCGGCTTCCGGCAGTTCATCTACGGACATCAGCGGCTAGCCTTCGAGCTGAGCCGGATCCGTGGGTTGATCACGGTGTAGGCGATGTCGACCAGCAAATTGACGAGGATAACGAGAGCGGCGACAACGAAAATGCCGGCTTGCACCATCGGTAGGTCGCGGCGGGCCAGCGAATCGATGAGCAACAACCCTATTCCCGGCCAGGCGAACACGGTTTCGACCAGCATCGCGCCGGTCAGTAGTTGCGACAGCTCGTCGCCGGTTATCGTCACCACCGGGATGGAAGCGTTCTTTAAGGCGTGAACAAAGACCACCCGGGTTTCCGGCACGCCCTTTGCGCGCGCCGCGGCGACGTAGGGCTTTGCCAACTCGTCGAGCATTGCGCTTCTCACGACCTGCGAGATCCGCCCCAGCGGCCGTGCGGCGAGGGTCAGAGCCGGTAGGATCAAGTGAGCCGGGGAACCGTACCCACCGGTCGGCAGCAAACCCAACTGCACACTCAGTACGATGATCAGGATGAGCCCGAGCCAAAACTGAACGACAGACACGGATGCCAACGACGCAACGTTGACCAAATGATCGATCCACGAGCGCGGATGCATTGCCGCTAGACAGCCCATGACGATCGCCAGGACGAATGCGAACCCCAACGCCGTGCCCGCCAACATGAAGGTTGCGGGTAGCCGTTCGAGAACGATGGGCAATACCGGAGTGCCCTCGGAGCGGAGCAACTCGGTTGGCAACACGGAGAAACCATAGCGAAAACTTACGCCGAAATCGCCACGCAGTAGATCGACAAGGAATACCAAGTACTGGCGCCAGATGGGTTCGTTGAGCCCCAGGTTTTCGCGGACTTGATTGAGCGCGGCTTCCGTCGCGTTGGTGCCCAGCATGATGAGCGCGGGGTCGCCGATGATGCGCCCGACCACGAAAACGAACGAGACCAGCACAAATAGCAGGACGACGGAATGAAAGGACCGCCGAACGATGTAGGGCATAGGGCGTTAGTCCCGTGTCGAGCAGGGGAGGTGGGGCACCTAATCGCGCCCCACCTTAGCCAAGTGCGCTATTGCGTGCGGGTAACGTTGACCGCCTGGACACGATGGTCGACGCCGAATGTGAAATCTAATCCGTCTTTCAGCAGGTAGCCCTTGTCCAGAAGTGCCAGCGGTATGATGAGGTGTTCGTCGTGCAAGAACCCGACGAGTTCGCGCAACGCTTCATGCCGCGCATCCCCTGAAAGTTCGAGAGCGGCAAACAACTTCGCGTCGAAGTCGGGGTTGCAATATACCGACGATCTGGATGCACCGGTCGGCGCGTTGATGTCCGGACAGGCATAGTTACCGAGCAGGTTGACGCCAAACTCACCCGACGCATTCTGCTTCACATGGACCTGCATCATGGCGCGAGGATCTTCCTCTGAATAACCTTTGATGCGAACCCTGGGGTTGAAGATATCGGGTAGTTGAACGTTGATCTCGGTATTGAGGCCGGCTTCGTTGGCGAAGAAACCGATCACTTCGGTGACCGACCCTATGCGCGGTGTCGTGCTGCGTCCGACGACTTCTACCGTCAGGCCATCCACGTCGACGCCGTCCGCGCGGGCTTCGTCTAGCAGTGCCTTGGCTTTTTCCGGGTCGTAAGCGTACTGGGTCAAATCACTGTTGAAGCCCAGCATGTCCGGCGTCCCCAACTGGCCGGTCGGGACCGAAGCCAAACCGATGAGGTCGGCGAGACCGTCGTAGTCGATGGAATGGAAAATTGCCTGGCGAATGCGTTGATCCTGCAGTCGTGGATCGGCGTGCAGGGAGTGATCGAGCCGTCCGTACATGTAGGCGTCCGACGGGCCCGTAACGCAGCCGTAGCCGTCTGAGTCGGCCGCCGCCGCGCAATCTTCGGCAGATGGCGAAACCGCGAGATCGGCCTCGCCGGTTGCCACCATTGCGGCACGGGCCGCGCCCTCTGACCGGAACACGATCCTGAGTTCTTCAAACGGCGGCTCGCCGGCGCCATAAGCGTCGTCGGCGGAGTATCCCCACCAATCGGGGTTGACCTTGGCGCTCCAGAACTGGCCGCGTTGCCATTCGACGAAGGTGTACGGGCCGGTGCCAATCGGCGTGTCGAAATGGGCCGCCGGGTCCTCGTCGATCTGCTTGGCCGATGAGATACCGCTCAACGTCATGCGGAATTCCAGCATTGGATCGGGTTTGTCCGACGTCACGACAATTTCGTTGGATCCGACGGCTTCGGCGGAAATAGTGCCTGGCCCGGCATATTCCTGGATGGTGAACGCACTGCCCGGATCCCAGACAAAGGTTATCGCCTTGGCGACCGCTTCAGCCGTCATGTCGGTGCCGTCATGGAACTTGACGCCTTCGCGCAGGGTCATGCGAATGCTGTTGGCGTCGATCCGCTCCCACGACGTTGCCAAGACTGGCGTGAATGCGCCGGTCTCAGGATCGATAGCGATCAACGGTTCAAGCACATTGCGCAGACCGGGTGCGTTGACTTCCTTGTAGGCGCCCTGGGCCGCGAGATCTTGCGGCTCCTGACTCACGGCGACGACGAAGCTTCCGGATGGCTCAGCAAGCGCCATCCCGCCGGCCAATACCGTGGTTGCCGCGGTCAGTGCAAAAAGAGTTCGTCGGTTTCGAACCTGCATCATTTTTCCTCCCGGATGGCCTTTTTGAATCTCGATGCCGTCGACGGTACCGGTCATCTTGGAATTTTGCAAGCCCTTGCAAAATTGCCCTGCCACACGGATACTAAGCAACAATTGCGACCGATCGGAGCAGCACAAAGCATGAAAAACGGGCTGATTATTGCAATTTGCGGGGAATCCGGCGCGGGAAAGTCCACCACAACGGGGATTTTGAAGGACGCAGGCTTCGGCGCCTACTCGCTGTCCGGGTTTCTGCGGGAGGAAGCAGAAGCCAAATACGGGACGCCAACCCGCGAGCAGGTGCAGGACCATGCCCGTGCGATGCAACGGGACCACGGCAACGCTTACTACGCCCAAAAACTCCTTGAGAATACCGATCTGCTCGATCAAGAGCGTGCTGTCGTCGACGGAATGCGGAACCTGGAAGAAGTTGCGCTATTGCGTGAGACTGCAGACGCCAGGGGAACGACGTTGGTGCTGTTGGCCTTGGTCTTGGACCAGCACCAAAGGTTTGACCGTGTCCAAGGCCGCGGCCGTACTGGCGACCCCGGCGACAAGGCCCTGTTTTTCCGTGACGATTCCCGTGCCAATGGTTCCGAGGGTGGCTTTCAGAATAATCAGTCCCTGGTTGCGGCTGCCGATATTTGTGTTGAGAATTCCGGCGATGTCGCTGCCCTGGGTGCCAAACTCAAGGATCTGATTGATGACGTCAGCACAGCCGTGATCGAAAAGGCTACTAGCGCATGATGTCGAGTATCTCCGACGAGGAGCTAAGACGTCGTTGCGCGGTGGCGAAACAGGTAATAACCGAAGCTGGCAAAGTGGCGCTCGCGGCATTCATGGACCGTGACAGCCTGGAGATCCGCACAAAAGGCGCTCAGGATTGGGTGACGAATGTCGATATGGAGGTCGAAAACCTGATCCGTGAGCGACTGGTCGCGTCGTTTCCCGGCGAGCCCATTCTTGGCGAAGAGAAAGGGGCGTCTGAAGGTGATGATGATGGCGGTGTTTGGGTCGTCGACCCCATTGACGGAACGACATGCTTCCTCCTTGGGTTGCCGCAGTGGTGCGTCGTCCTGTGCTACGTCGTCGGCATCACGCCGGTGGTCGCCGCGATCTATGTACCGACAGTGAACGAGATGTTTACCGCGGTGGCCGGGCAGGGCGCGCTTGTTAACGACAAGAAGATGCAGGTCGCTGCGGCGCGGTCGATTTCCGACGGGATGATTTCCGTGGGCGCCGCCCAAACCAGCAATCCGGAGATATCCGGCCGTTTCATCGGCGACTTGGTGAAAGATGGAGGCATGTATGTGCGCCTCGGGTCTTGTGCGCTGTCTCTCGCGTCGGTCGCGGCCGGCCGGTTGCTGGCCGCCTACGAGCCGCTGGTGTCGCCATGGGACGATTTGGCCGGAATGCTCCTGGTTCGTGAAGCTGGCGGGCGCACCAATCCGTATTCCACTGACATAACCGGGAAAAATCGTCGGGCGGTGATAGCGGCGACGCCAGGGGTCTGGTCGGCGATGCAGCCACTTATTGAGGGTTATCCCGTGGGGTTGGTTGAGGACATTGGCGATGATTTATAGAGCTGCGGGACTGACAACGCGTAGCCATGGGTGACGGTATTTCAAATACGTCCGATCGCAGTAGTACACGGGTAACTGCGATGGATGTTGCCGAGGAGGCTGGCGTCTCTATGTCGGCGGTATCACGTGTGTTTACGCCGGGTGCCAGCGTGTCCGCCCGCATGCGGGCCCGGGTCTCGGCGGCGGCCGACAAGCTGGGTTATATGCCGAACGTCCTGGCCCGCAGCTTGATGACACAGCGCACGCACCTGGTCGGGATTATCCTGGCAAACTTCAACAACCCAATCTATCTGACAGTTCTGGATCATTTTACGCGGACGTTGCAACAGCGAGGCTTGCGGACCTTGTTGCTCAACGTGTCGAACGAGAACGATCTGGAGGCCATGTCGCGGCTGGTCTTGCAGTATAGCGTTGATGGTCTCGTCGTATCTGCCGGGGCGATTTCTCCGTTCATTACCGAACAATGTGTGAAACGGGCCATCCCGCTAGTCGCGTTTGCGCGCCGTCCGCGCAGAGGACAACTCAATGTCGTCTGCGCCGACAACGTAGCCGGCGGCCGTATGGCCGCGCGCCGTCTGATCGACGCGGGCCATCGAACGTTTGGTTTCTTGGGCGGCCCGGCCAGTGCCTCGACATCGGAAGAACGCGGCGAGGGATTTCGCGCGGAGATCGAAGAAGCCGGATTGACTCTCAACACCAGCGCCCACGCCAACGACTATGGCTATGAGGCCGGTGTCCACGCGGCCCGGCAGATGCTGTCCAGTGCAGGCTGTCCGGACGCCATTTTTTGCGCCAGCGATATCACGGCATTCGGCGTACTCGACGTTGCGCGCCATGAGTTCGGCCGTTCAGTGCCCGATGACCTGTCCGTCGTCGGTTTTGACGATGTCAACCTGGCCGCTGCGAGCTCCTACAATCTGACCACTATATCCCAGCCGGTTGAAGCAATGGTGACGGAAACCATCGACATACTCGAGGGACAAATGGAGACTTGGACCGGTGCCTGGGATACGCGGCTCATGGCATGCACGTGCATTGAACGCGGGACGGTGCGTCAGTAATCGCTCAGCCGCCCTGACTGAGCGGAGTCGACCGGCCGCCTGAAAACGACGTTGACCCGCCTTTTTGAGACTGGTTCGCATTAGACTAATGCGCCCCACGCCCCACCTAGACGGCGAAGGGGCTCGCCTCACGAAATTTATCGAAATAAACATTACTATTGTTGACAATATTCGGCGGTCGGGAGATAAATGGCTCCAGCCAAGGGATTGGGAGCCATGCCGATGCCACGCAAGGAGATCGAGGGCGATTGGGTCATGGGTTGGGCCGATCGGAAGCGGCACATGCTCGTGCCCGGTAAGGACCAACATGACCGGGTAATCTACGGACGCACGCCGTTTTTCGAGCACGAAGGCCTGATCACGCCGACCGACGCCACCTACATCGTGGCGCAACTGCAGATGCCCGAGCCGGTGCACCCGGAAGACTACGGGTTCGAGGTGTTTGGGGAGGTTGAACGTCCGGCAACGTTGACTTTAGAGGAACTTCGCCGCCTGCCGGGCCACACCGTGCGTGCCGTGGCCGAATGCGCTGGCAATGACACCGACTTTTGGGACTACCTTCAATCCCGGGAGAAGGGCGGCAACATGCCAAAACCGTCCTACGAACTCGACGACGGCGAGGGCTTCTTGAAGTGGCGGGGCATGGCCGATCAGCCGGATTTCGACATGGCCGAGCTGGCGCACGCCAACCCGTCGACAGGTCATGTCTCCGGCGGCGAATGGACCGGCGTGCCGCTTCGGGAAGTGCTGACGCGCGCCGGTGTCAAGGACAGTGCCGTCGCGGTCCGGTTCGAAGGTTTCGACGAGGGCCGTCCCGATCCGACGACCCAGTACCTGTCAGTCGGGCGGGCGGATTTCGAGGTGTATGACCCCGGCGTGATCAACTACGACAAGGGGCTGCCGATCGAAAAGGCGATGGATCCCGACACGGTTCTCGCTTGGGCCCACAATGGCGAGTGGCTGACCCATGTCCATGGCGCGCCCCTACGTCTTGTGGTTCCCGGATGGGCCGGCAACTGGTGGGTCAAGTGGATCAACAAGATCGAAGTGACCGACCATATGCCTGATTGTTACCATCAAACCCACTACTTCGTATCCGGCAAATCACCCGACGATCCGAACAAGAAACCGATGATGGCTCTGGGGGTGAAAACCCTGATCACCGAGCCACGCGATGACGATTCGCCGCTGCGCCGCGGATCGCACGTCATCCGCGGTCTCGCCTGGAGCGGCGAGGGCGCGATCGCCCGTGTCGAGGTCTCCACGGACGCCGGCGAAACATGGTCCGACGCCCACATCGAGCAACACGGCGATAGGTTTCTCTGGCGGCGCTTTTCCTATCTGTGGGATGTCGACGTGCCCGGTCGACACACGCTGATGTCGCGCGGTACCGACGAGAAGGGACGCTGCCAGCCGGTGACCGAGTGGAATTTTCAGAGGAAGCATTTCGACGGCATCGTTCCAGTCGACATCGCCATCGAGTAGGTCGCGGTCGTGCATATCGTCATTTGCATCAAGCAGGTTCCCGACCCCGAGATTGCGCCGAGTGTCTTCCGAGTGGATGAGGTCGCCAAAAAGGTCATATCGCTGGCCGGCACCGCACCGGTGATCAATCCGTTCGACGAGCAAGCCGTCGAGGCGGCGCTCCGCATCCGGGACGCTGAGCAGGATCCGGCTAACGTAACGATCACCGCCGTGACCATGGGGGAGGCGACGTCCGAGAAAATCGTCAGGAAGGCGATGGCCCTTGGCGTCGACCAGGGCGTGACGCTGGTCGACGCGGCTTTCGCCGACTCCGACGCCTATGCGACCGCGCGGGCTCTTGCCGCCGCGATTACCAAGCTTGGGGACATTGACCTTGTCCTGACGGGTCGTCAGGCCGCCGATTCCGACGCCGGAGTCGTTGCCCTGGGTATCGCCGAGCTGTTGCGCCTCCCGGCCATCACGCTCGCCAAGAAGATCGAAGTGGCTGATGGCGCGGTGCAGGTGGAGCGAGCGGTGAGTGAGGGGGAGGAAACGATGGCGGCGCCTTTGCCGGCGGTCATCACGATCGCCCACGAACTCGGCGCCGTCCGCAAACCAAGCCTGCGCGAGACGATGCGGGCCGGCAGGAAACCGGTGCGCCGCTGGGGACCGGACGACCTCGGCATGGATGCCGAGAGCGTCGGACGGGCAGGGTCTCGACGCGTGGTGGAACGTCTCTATCAGCCGACCCGCGACGTCGACTGCGAATGGGTTTCAGGTGACGAGCCGGCGGCCATCGCCAAAGCGCTGGTTGGCCGCCTCGTTGAGCAGAAACTGCTATGATTGGACCGCCCGTCCTGGTTGTCGCGGAAATCGACGGCGCTGGCCCGACCGCGAACTCGCTCGAGCTGCTAACCGTCGCTCGCAACCTCGCCACAGGGTCGGGCCGCGTCGTCGTCGCCTGTCTTGGCACACGCATCGGCGAGGGTGTTGGCTCGGAACTGGCAGCTCACGGCGCCGACGCCGTTGTCATGGTCGATGACCCGATCTTCACGCCTTTCCAGGCGGATGCGTGGGTGCACGAGTTGGCTGCGATCGCGACCGAACTGAAGCCCGGCACGATTCTAGTCCCGCATTCGCTGGCCGGGGTGGAGGTCGCGCCGCGACTTGCCTTTCGCCTTGATACCGCCGTCGCGACCGGCTGTGTCGGCCTGGACCTGGTCGACGGCGACGCGCGGTGGACCCGGTCGTGCTATGGCGGCAACGCTCGCGAGGTCGTGTCGATCCATACGACGCCGGTCATCGCAACGATCGCGGCGCGGGCGTTCGATCCGTTGCCGGCGAACCAAGCCGCGTCGGTGGCCATCGACCGACGGCCGGCGACCGTCGATCCCGGTAACGTACGCGCCCGCGTTATCGCCAAGTCGGCGGCCATGACAACGGGCGTGAGACTGGAAAACGCGAAAGTCGTCGTATCCGGCGGCCACGGCCTTGGTGGGGCGGCAGGTTTTGAGCAGGTGCGGACGCTTGCGGCGTTGTTGGGCGGAGCCGCAGGAGCAACCCGGGTCGCCTGCGACCTCGGCTGGTGTCCGCGTGCCTGGCAGATCGGCCAGTCCGGAAAGACAGTCGTGCCGGATCTCTATTTCGCCCTGGGCATTTCGGGTGCTGCTCAACACATGGCGGGGTGCGGTAACGCCGGCGCCATCGTTGCCGTCAATACCGACCCGGATGCTGAAATCTTCAAATCGGCCCGATTTGGGATTGTTGCGGACTGCAACGAGTTTCTCGCCGCGCTTATCGAGGAAATCCGAAAGGTCCGCCCGTAGTCAGCGAGGCCGACACCAGGCGCGACACATCGTCAATCGCCCCTTTTGAAAAGGCCGATTGACGTCGACTCCTTATCCAGCGGACTCCTTATCCACGTCGAAAGCCCGAGCCCGACCGGGTACCAACGGCCCAGTTCCGGGATTCTAGGTTGACACTCGCATAAATGTTGTCAAAATGATTGTAGACAATGTGTGTGTTTTTTTTCTTCATGGAGGAGGCATCGATGAACCTGAAAACCCTATACCGCACTTTTGCCATTGGTTTGGTAGGGGCAGCGCTCTCGGCAGGTACGGTCTTATCTGGCGACGCGAGCGCGGCGGAACTTCGGGTGGCCCACTCGAGCAACCCTGGTCAGTCCGTCTACATCTACTGGGACGAGTTCGCCAAGCGTGTGAACGAACGGGCCGGCGGCGAAATCGAGTTGGCGGTGTTCCCGAGCGGTCAACTCGGTGGCGACGAGCAGATCCAACGCGGCCTCAAGGCGGGTACGGTCCATTTCGGCAGCGGCTCTTCCAGCAACATGGGCATCGTCAGCGATGCGTATGCCTGGGGTGATCTTCCGTACGTGTTCAAGTCCCCGGAGGATGCCGAGAAGGTCTTCAACGACGAAGTGATCTCGCAGTACATCAGCGACAAGATGCGCGCCGATGCGGGCACTGTCGTGCTTGGGCACGTCGAAGTCGGCGGTTTTCGGATCCTGATAAACACGCAGCGTGAACTGAAAACGCCGGGCGATGTCAGCGGTATGAAATTCCGGATGCTGTCGAACCCAATCGACCAAGCGCTGCTGTCGTCGTGGGGTGGCAATCCGGTGGCGATGCCGTGGAGCGAGACTTTCGTGTCGATCGAGCAGGGCGTTGCGGATGGCCTGCAATTGCAGCCGCAGGCCATTGCCGGATTCGGTTTCGACAAGATGATCCGCTACGGCACCCATACCAAAACGCTGATGACCGTGCATGTCGCCCAAATCAACGCCGATACCTGGGACGGACTGTCGCCGGAGCTTCAGAAGATCATGACCGACGCGTCGGCCGAAGCGCTGAAAATCGCCAATGACGCGGACCGTGCCGATGCCGCCCAGTTCATGGACCAACTCGCCGGCAATATTTCGTTCTATACTCCGACCGAACAGGAGTTCGAGGAATGGCGGGCGGCCGCGCTGACGGTTTGGGACAAGTTCCGCGACAAGATTGATGCGGATGTGCTCAACCGCGTCGTTGAGGTGCAGCAGTAAGGCATGTGAAAAGCAGCGGGGCCGGCTCGATATTTGCCGGGTGGCTTCGAACGGCACCGCTCGCCTTTCTGAACTTGCCAAAGCACGGTCCGACGACGGGCCGATGCCATTCGTACGACGCAGAGGGGAGCACTAGAGTGCGCTGCTGTGGCCAATCGGAACCAGGTGCTCCCCTCGGCAGCGTTTCTTTCTAGCCCTTGACCGTCGATGCGTTCCGATCCAAGACCCCAGGAGATCGCCGCCGATGTCGTCGTCGTGGGTGCGGGTACTGCGGGCTGTGTTGTCGCCGCGCGGCTGGCGGAGGATCCAACCCTCAAGGTGCTGGTCGTGGAGGCCGGTCCGATGGATCGAAATCCCTGGATCCACATACCCGTGGGATTCAGCCGGCTGCTCCACAACACCCGGATCAATTGGCGTTACGATACCGCTCCGCAGGCCGCGCTTGGCGGCCGCAGCATCTTCTGGCCACGCGGCAAGGTCGTCGGTGGCTCCGGCGCGATCAACGGCATGATTTGGGTCCGCGGCGCGCCGGAAGATTATGATCGCTGGGCCGCCGACACGGACGACTCGCGCTGGTCGTGGGAAAGCGTGCAGGAATACTTCAAGGCCTGCGAGGCAGCGCCGACGGATGCCGACGAAAGGCTTGGCCGGAGCGGGCGTATCGCGCTGACGCGCCCACCCCACCGCGGCGACCTGGCGCGCGCCTTCATTGATGCCGGCGCACAGATCGGATTGCCTTTCCGGCAAGATCTTTCGATCTCCGACAGCAGCGGCGCGGGCGAATACCTCGCTACGGTGGAGCGCGGTGTGCGGGTTTCCTCCGCGAACGCCTATCTCAAGCCGGCGTTGGACCGCCGCAACGTGACGCTGCTGACCGGTACTCTGGCCGTTTCGGTCGAACTGGGCGAGGACAGGACCGCGACCGGTGTGTGTGCTCGCCGGCAAGGGCAGACTGTCTTCCTGCGCGCGCGACGCGGTGTCGTGTTGAGCGGCGGCACGGTGAACTCGCCGCAGCTTCTGATGTTGTCCGGCATCGGTAATGGCGATGACCTCGCCTCGCACGGAATTCGAACGCGCGTCGATTTACCGGCGGTGGGAGAAAACTTGCAGGATCACTACGGCGTGCGTGTCATCGCACGCATCGCCGTTCCGATCACGATCAACGATGATTTCCGGCGGCCGTGGCGCCTCGTCAACTACGCGCTGCAGTACGCCCTGCGCCGCCAGGGACCTTTGGCCATCGGTGGAGCTCATGCCGGGGCCTTCCTGTCATCGCAAGGGCCTGGGTCGCCGCCTGATGTTCAGGTTCATTTTCTGCCGCTCTCCAGCCGCGGTAAGGGTTGGACGTTTCATCGCTTTTCCGGCATCACGGCTAATGTTTGTCAGCTTCGGCCGTTTAGCCGCGGTCGTGTGGCGTTGCGATCTCCGGATCCGCAGACTGCGCCGAACGTCGATCCGAACTATCTCTCGGACGCACGGGACCAGCAGATCCTCGTCGACGGCTTGCGCGTCACGCGCAAGCTGCTGGCGGCGCCGCCGCTCTCGACACGATACGGCGCTCGGGAAGAAGCGCCCGGTCTGGACTGCGCGAGCGACGCGGCGATCCTGGACTATGCGCGCGGCGCCGGCACCACGGTGTTTCACCCGGTCGGCACCTGTCGCATGGGCAAGGATGGACAATCCGTCGTCGATACCGATTTCCGCGTGCGCGAAACCAGGAACCTGTGGGTCGCCGACGCGTCGGTTGTTCCCAGTATTCCCTCCGGCAACACGAATGCGGTTACAATGATGCTGGCCGAACGCGCCGCCGAGGCGCTACGCGGCGACCTGAAGAAACAGACGCGCTGACCGATGAGAAGAGTGATCTCCATCCTCAATGACGTAACCGACGCTGTCGTCATATCGGCATTTATTCTGATGTTTCTTCTGATATTCACCAATGTCGTCTTGCGGTTTTTGTTTTCTTCCGGCCTCACCTTCTCCGATGAGATCGCGCGCTATGCGTTCGTCTGGAGCACATTCCTCGGCGCGGTAATCGCCATGCAAGCGAACGCTCATATCGGCATAACCGGCATAAGACCCTATGTTCCCGAGCGGTTCCACCCACTGCTCGACGCCCTCATCAATTCGCTCAAGCTTATCATCGCCTTGATCGTGCTCGTCGGTTCGGTCGAGGTTCTCATCGCCAATCTCGGCACGCGCGCCCCGTTCACCGGTGCGCCGATCGCGATTGCACAGGCCTCCATCGTCACCGGCGCGTTTGGTCTGATCTTGATCTTCCTCGGTCGCTTGTGGATCGCCCTCAACAGAGCGCGGGGCTGATCATGGTCCTGGTCATCTTCCTTGGCGGACTTGGCGTGTCGATGGCGATCGGTTTGCCGGTGGCCTTCTCGTTGCTCGCCACCGCGCTCCTGATGATGCTGTGGATGGGGTTGTTCGACCCGCAAATCCTGGCCGATGCGATGTATAACGGCGCGGATTCATTTCCGCTGATGGCGATACCCTTTTTCCTGCTTGCCGGCGAGCTCATGACGGCAGGGGGGATGTCGAAGCGCATCGTCTCGCTGATCACGTCGCTGTTGGGACATGTGCGGGGTGGCTTGGGTTACGCGGCCATTGTCGCGTCGGTGCTGATGGCCAGCCTTTCCGGCTCGGCCGTCGCCGATACCGCCGCGATCGGCGCGCTGCTGATCCCGATGATGCGAAGCGCTGGCTACGACGTGCCGCGAGCGACGGGCCTGATTGCCGCCGGCGGTGTGATCGCGCCGATTATTCCGCCGTCGATCGCATTCATTATCTTCGGCGTCGCGGCCAACGTGTCGATCATCGATCTGTTTCTTGCCGGTGTCGCACCCGGCATCATGATGGGCCTCTGGCTGGTCATCATTTGGGTGATCGTTTCCCGCCGCGAAACCGCGACCGTTTCCGAGTGGCCGGGGTGGCGTTCGGTGCGCGGGTCGGTTGCCGCTGGTTTCTGGGCGATTCTGATGCCGATCATCATCGTCGGCGGCTTGAAATTCGGCATATTCACGCCGACCGAGGCATCCGTCGTCGCGGTGGCCTACGCGCTTCTTGTCGGGGGTGTGGTTTACCGGGAACTCTCGTTCAAGAAGATCATCGAGGCTTGTCGCGGCGCTGCGATCATGAGTGCGTCGGTGATGTTTCTCGTTGCCGCCGCAGCGGTGACGGGCTGGCTCATTACGGTGGCGCAACTGCCATTCCTACTCGTCGGCCTGCTCGAGCCGCTGATCGAAACGCCGCGCCTCTTGGTACTGGTGATCGTCGCGCTGGTGCTGGTGATTGGGATGGTGATGGATTTCGTTCCGACGGTGCTTATCCTCACCCCGATCCTGATGCCGCTGATCAAGATCGCCGGCATTGACCCTGTCTATTTTGGTGTCTTGTTCGTCATGGCAACCGCTGTCGGACTGCTGACGCCGCCGGTCGGTGTCGTCCTGAACGTCGCCTGCGGCATCGGTGGCATTTCGATGGAGCAGGGGGCCAAAGGCGTCGCACCCTTCGTGTTGGTCCAAGTGACGCTGTTGCTGCTGCTGGTCGCCGCGCCGCAGTTGATCCTGGTTCCGCTGGAGTGGCTAAGGTGAGTGGTCGACGGCGCCGGGTCTGTCCCTGATCAGCCCCTCAGGCATAGGTCAGCGTGACCGACTTCGACTCAAGATATTCGCGAATACCCAAGTCGCCGCCCTCTCGGCCATAGCCGCTGGCCTTGATCCCGCCGAACGGCACCTCTGTCATCGCCGGCGCGTACGAGTTGATTGTGACCATGCCCGTCTGCAGGCCTTCCACAATGGCGTTGGCGTCGCGCAGAGAATTGGTGAACGCATAGCCGTTGAGCCCGAACTCCACCGCATTGGCCTTCTCAAGCGCCTCCTCAAGCGAAGCGACGGGCGATATCGGCGCGATCGGGCCAAACGGTTCCTCCGACATGACCCGGGCCGAGCTCGGCACGTTGTTAAGCACCGTTGGCGAGTAGAAATAGCCGCGGTTGAAATCGCTCGGCCGACCGCCACCGGCCAGCAGTTGCGAACCACATGCCAGCGCGTCTTCGACGAGTGCTGAAACAGCGTCCCGGCGGGCCGCTGTCGCCAGCGGACCCATGTCGACGCCCGCTTCGAGCCCGACCCCAAGCCGGATCGACTGCGTCGCCTCGGCGAAGACCTGGGCGTAGCGCTCGGCGATCGATTCCATGACGAAGAATCGGCTAGGCGAGATGCAGACCTGCCCGCCGTTGCGGAACTTCGATGCGGCGGACAGTCTGGCCACCGCATCCACATCGACATCCTCCAAGACGATCACCGGCGCATGTCCGCCGAGTTCCATGGTGACCCGCTTTAGGGTCTGCGCCGCGGCGGCGGCCAGGATTTTGCCGACCCGTACCGAACCGGTGAAACTGATTTTGCGGACCCGCGGATCGGCCATAATGGCGTCTGTGATCGGCTCCGGTTCGCCGTTCAGCAGCGATATTGCGCCGGCCGGTACGCCGGCATCTGCGCAGCACTCGACGAGCAGCATCGCCGCCCCGGGGGCCTCCTGCGCACCACGGCATATGACCGCACAACCCGCCGCCAGGGCCGGCGCGATCTTGCGCGCCGCCAGCGCGACCGGGAAATTCCAAGGCGTGAAGGCGGCGGCGATTCCTATCGGTTCGTAATGCACATAGTGCCGGGAGTTCGGCAGGCGGCTCTCGATGATCTGGCCATAGAGGCGCCGGGTTTCGTCCGCGAACCAGTCGAATTGCTCAGCGCTGCCGGCGACCTCACCCTTCGCTTGCGCGACTGGCTTGCCGATTTCCAACGAGATCTGCTCGGCGATGGTCGTTGTGCGCTGCCGCAACAGGTCCGCGATCTTCCTCAGCACATTGCTGCGGTCCCACGGCGAAATGGCGCGCCAGTCGGCCAAACCGGCCGCGGCGCCATCGATCGCTTCGGCAACGTCCGCCGCGGTCGCTTGGGCGGCCTGCCCGATGACCTCCTCGTCCGACGGGTTGATGACGTCGTACGTGCCTCCCTGGACCGGCGCTTTCCAGCCGCCTTTGATGAAAAGGCCGTAGTCTCCATAGTTCATTGATACCCTCCCGAGCGGCGACTCATTGCTGATAGAGTCGAAGTCGACGCGGTCATGATTTCACACGCAGTGAGCGAAATGCGGAATGTTAACAATATCATTACCGACACGCGCTGGCCCTGTCAACGGCAAGGGCGGCGCGCATGAGAGCGTGACAGAAAGCCTTGCCGGTGCGTCCTATTCGTAAGACCGCAGGGCCAGACTCGCCAAATCCGATAAGCCGCAACGACGGCGCGACCGCCGCCGCCAAAACCTAATCCGGCTTGCTCTCAGCCTCGGTCAAGATTTTGATGGCCAGTGCTTGCGTATCGCGGACGCGCTCGCGCTCCAGCGCCTCGGCGTCGTTGCCCTGACCCTGCCGGATCAGCTCGATCAGCTCGCGCCAGGTTCTGACCGATTGCGCACGCTGTTCCGCCGTCGACAGGCCCAGCCGGGTATAACGCGCGACCTGTCGGGCCAAATTGAAGACGATCTCGAACAGCTTCTGGTTGCCGGTACGGGCGACCAGCGCATAGTTCATTTGCGCGCTGACTTGAAAATGAATATCGAGGTCGTTCTTACCCGCGACGTTCTTCGCCAGGATCTCGTAGCCCTTGCTGAGCGCTTGCAGACAGTCGGCGTCCTTGTTCTCGGCGGCGAGGCGCGCGGCGTGTCCCAACAGGATCGCGCGGACATCGAAGATTTCGCTGACCTCGCGGACGGAAAGACGGGTGACCCGGGCGCCATGTCGGGGCACGATCTCGACCAGCGTCTCGCGCTCTAGAATGCGCAGCGCTTCGCGAACGGGTCCACGGCTGACGCTGAACTCGCTTGATAGGGCTTGCTCGGTCAGGGCTTCGCCCGGCTTGTATTGCTCCTCGAGGATCGCCTTGCCGATCTGCTCGGCAATCTGCTCCGCCAGGGACAGTGTCCGCCGGCGCTCGCCCTGATGTGCGAATACCTCTCCCTCGATCGAGGGTTTCGAGCCAATCAATTCAGCAATTGTCTCCACGCGCGTTCCATTTTCCAAGTTTGGCATTTCCGCCAGGGCAAACAACGACCACAGCCGCCATCATCGACTCACGACTTCGAACTCTTCCTCAAGGGCGTCAAGGTCCCGCCAACTTGGCAGAGCTTCCATGTTGCCCGGCAACCGCAATGACCATCCGGCCACCTTGTTTCCGAGGTCGACCGCCTGGCGATTCGAGCGGCCGTTAAGTTGCCCCACTATGTAACCGGCAGCAAACGAGTCGCCTACCCCAAACCGGTCGACGGGGCGGTCTATCGCGATGCTGGGTATGCGCTCCAAGCCGTCGGACTCGACCAGCATAGCACCGGCGACCCCCGATTTTAGCACGACCGTCGCCAGTCCAAGTCCCATCAGGTAGTCCAGTTGCCCATCCTCATGCGAAACCCCGACGAGCTTGATCAGATCTTCGCGCCCGACCAGGATGTGATCTGCCCGCTTCATCAGGCCTTCAAGGCAGGAACGGGCCTCCACCTGCCCCCAGATCTTGGCGCGGTAGTTGAGGTCGAAAACGATCTGCACGCCCTTCGCTTTGGCGATGTCGATCGCGTGTTCGACCGCGGCGCGACAGGAGGGCGAAAGGCCGGGGGTGATGCCGGTCAGGTGCAGGATCTTCGCCGAGCCGATGTAGTCCGCGTCCAAATCGTCGGGCGAGAACGACGCGAAGGCCGAGTTGGCGCGGTAGTAGAAGACCGCAGAATTGCCACCGTGTCGGTTCTCGCGAAAGAATACGCCGGTCTGTCCGCCTTCGACGAGGCGAACCTGCCGCACGTCGACATTCTCGCTCCGCATCAGGCCAAGCACATAGGCGCCGAACTCGTCAGCGCCGAGGCGCGAAATCCATCCGGCACTGCGGCCCAGGCGCGCGACCCCGGCCGCCACGGTGCTTTCGGCACCGCCGGCTCGACGCTCGAATTCCGCGACGTAACGTAAAGGGCTTGCGGATTTTGCGACCAGGACGACGCACGTCTCGCCAAGGGTCACGAGATCAGGCACGAGAGAGGCACAGCCCGATCGGTAGCCTGCCCAGGCTCCGATCCGTCGTTTCGTCTGCGTCCTCTAAGAAAACTTGTCGCACCATTTACCTCGCCGCCACGACATCGCCCGGAAGGGCGCCAACCTGGAACGCCACGACCACTGTGCAAACCAATGCCGACCGCGGCACACTGCCGCGGGCCCCATTTGGCCAGTTAAGTTACCCATGGAAAAGGAAGATTGTCAACATTCAGTAAACTGACACTCCTTCGGTTGCGCCCCCCTTTTTCTCGGGTTTCGCCCATAATAGTAAATTATGAGATTGTTGACAACACGCATTTCATGGTGTTAGTCGTGTCCCTGACGAGCCGATAGAGTCCGCTGCGGCGCGAAACACCCTAGTCACCCTTACGAAAGGCGCTCACCGATGAGCATGCAAGACTTCCGAGGCGCGATGCCTGCGCTGATCACGCCATTTGACCGCGACGGGCAGGTGGATGAAGCGAAGTTCCGGGCGTTCCTCGATTGGCTGGTTCCACAGGTCAGCGGACTCTATGTGGCAGGTTCCTACGGCTCGGGGCCGATCATGTCGGTTGGCCAGCGCAAACAGGTTGCCGAGATTGTCGTCGACAGCGTGGGCGGTCGCATCCCCTTGGTCGTGCATGTCGGCGACCCCGACACCAACACCTCGGTGGACCTTGCCAAACACGCTCAAGGCCTCGGGGTCTCCGCCATCGCCTCGCTTACGCCATACTACTACCTGCATGGCCGTGCTGAGATCGACGGCCATTTCCTCAAGCTGATCGATGCCGTCAGCACACCGGTCTATCTTTATAACAATCCCAAATACACGAACTATTGCGTCACGGTCGACCAAGTCACCTGGCTCGCGGAACGGGGCCTTGCCGGGCTCAAGGATAGCAGCGCCAACATTCAGTTGTTCTACGATCTCGTCGCGGCGACGCGCCGCTTCGACGATTTCCAGGTTCTGGTCGGCTCGCAGACCATTCTGCTGCCGGCCTTGGTCGGCGGCGGCAGGGGCTGCGTGTCCGGGCTCTCGAACCTCTACCCCAAGGTCGTAAACGGGATTTTCGAAGCGGCCGAAGCCGGCGAGTTTGAACGGGCCCTCAAGATGCAGCGCGAAGCGAACCAGCTTCGTAAACTGACGGGGTCCGGAATCCCCGTCTCTTTCTACCACAGTGCTTTGCGCTATCGTGGCATCGACATCGGCGTTCCGAAGGTCCCGCTGATTCCGAAGACCGAAGCGGAAGAGGCCGCGATCTTCGCGGCGCTCGAGCACTACAAGCATTTCGAATAGCCTGGCGGGAGGCGGCGCCTCGCGGTGGCACGGCTTGCGGTTGGGGCGGCCGTCGCGACCAGACGTAGGCGCTGGGTCAGCCACCTCCGTTGGAGTCGACGAAGTCGCCAAGATTGGCAATCATGCGGTCCAGAGAGTTCGCGAAATCGCTGATCTCTTGCGGCGAAAAACCCTGAAACAAAACCTGCCAATATGCTCGTATGGTTTCGAATGCCTGAGCGTGGAGCCGGCGGCCGGCGCTGGTGATGCGAACAGTGCTGCTGCGTCTGTCCGAAGCCCGGACCGCGCGACTGATGAGAGCCCGCTTTTCGAGCAGCGCCAGGGTTCGCGAGAGGTTGTTGGGGTCCTGCCCCACCCGTTTGGCCAACTCGACCTGGCTGATGCAGTCGTTGCGACAAAGTTCGCGTAGGATGACTTCCTGCTCCCGGGTAATGGGACAGCCGGCCTCTTTCAGCAGGCGCGCGAGAGACAGGTTGACAAGCTTGTTGAAACGAGCCAGTGGCAGCCGGGGGTATGCTGCGGTCCCGCCGGAGTCCATGGCATTCGTTATATCGCGTTGAGCGGTGTCCCCAGGCACGTCAAGTCGCGGCGTTATTGGTGGGTTGCCGGCCGTCGACCAGGACGCGGCGGATTTCCGTTGCGGCGTTGACCGCCATGGCGACTTGGGCCTCCCGCGTCATCGCCGACACGTGGGGCGTGGTGATGACATTCTCGCAGGCGAAGATCGGATGGTCGAAATCCGGTGGCTCGCGGTCGAACACGTCGAGTGCGGCGCCCGCGACCCTCCCGGCCTTTGCCGCCGCCGCCAGCGCGCCCTGGTCGACCAGATCTCCTCGTGCCGTGTTGATCAGCAGCGCGTCACGTTTGAGCAGGCGCAAGCGGTCCTCGTTGATTAAATGGCGGGTCTCGGGTGTCAGCGGACAATGCAGCGAGATGATATCCGCGCCGCGCATTAGATCGTCCAGCGCGATTGCCGGATAAGGGCTGTCGGCGACGGCCGCTTCCACGCTGTCGTGAACGATCACCTTGGCGCCGAAAGCCGTGAACAGACCGGCGACGAGTCGACCGATCCGGCCAAATCCGACAATGCCGACGGTCATACTCCGCAGCTCGCGTCCCATCAGGGTCTCGCGCGCCCAAGCGCGCTCATGCTTGATCATTGCGTCGGCGCGCCGGAAGTGCCGCAGCAGGCTTAAGGCGAGGCCGACGGTGGCTTCGGCAACGGCGTGGGAGTTGGCTCCTTGCGTCGTCGAAACCGGGATCCCGGCGGCGCGGATGCGCTGCAGGTCGAGATCGTCAAGACCGATTCCGTGTCGGGCGATAAGACGCAGCTTGGTCTGCCTGGCGATGATGTCGGCGTCGATCCGGCCGATCTTGTGGAGAACCGCGTCCATGTCTCCGATGTACGCCAAGATGTCTGCCTTGGCGGCGGGTTCGGGCAGTATGGTGACCTTCGCGAACGCGTTCAGGATCTCCAGGCCTTCGCGGCGCACGTTCCCCAGCACCAGCACCTTCATGCGTTTGTGCCGCGGCATCTAGACACCGGCATAGGCGTTGAATCCGCCATCGACGGGCGTGATCGTACCGGTGACGAAACGCGACGCGTCGGCGGCGTACCACAAGGCGGTCCCGATCAGATCGTCGACGTCGCCGAGCCGGCCCATCGGCGTATGGTCGATGATCTTCCTGGCCCGTTCGGTGTGCCCGCCCGCGCCGTCGAACAGCGTGTCGCGCATGCGCTCATTGGGGAAAAAACCCGGCGCAATCGCGTTCACCCGCACAAGCGGCGTGTAGTGTCTGGCGATATGGCAGGCGAGCCATTGGGTGAAATTGCTGATCGCCGCCTTCGAGGCAGCGTAGGCCGGGCGTCCCTCCAGCGGTCGGTAGGCGTTCATCGAACTCACATTGATGATCGATCCGCCGCGCTCGTTCGTCGCCATGGCTTTGCCATAGAACAAACACGGCAGAACCGCCCCACCCATGAAGTTGAGGGCCATCGTATCGGCGACCGCTTGCGGCGCGAGGTCGAAGAAGCCTCTCGTCTCGTCGGTAAGGGCGGCCTTCATGTTCCCGCCGGCGCAGTTGAGCATGACGTCGATCCGGGCGAAATCGCGCACCACGCGTTTGGCATTTTCGGCGACGGCGCCGGCGTCCAGGGCGTCGACCTGATAGGCGCGTGCCGTGACGCCCAGGCTTTCGGCTTCGGCGACCAGCTTGTCGGCGGCGCTCTTGTTGCTGTTGTAGGTCAGGGCCAGATCGGCGCCGGCCGCGGCGAAGCCCCGCGCGATGGCACCGCCTATGGCTCCCGACGCGCCGGTCACCACGGCGGTTCGGCCATCAAGGGAGAACAGGCTCATCACGGGCTGGTTATGCGCCATGGCCACCGCTCAGCACCTCTGGGTTGACGACGTTCCGCAGGGGTTCGCCGCGGGCGAAGCGGAGGATCTCCTCGACCGCGGCGAAGGCCACGGCGCGCTGAGCCTCGTCGGTGACCGCCGCGATATGCGGCATCACCAGACAGTTGTCGAGGCGCAGCAAAGGTTCGTCCGCCCGCACCGGTTCGTTCGCCAAGACGTCCGTCGCCGCCGCGAACAGTCTCTTGCTCTCGAGGGTGCGGTACAACGCACCCTCGTCCACGACGCCGCCGCGCGACAGGTTGATGAGCAGTGCGGTCGGCTTCATCAGCACCAACTCCTCGGCCCCGATCATATTCCTGGTGTCGTCGCTGAGCGGGACGTGCAAGGAGACGACATCGCTCTGTTGCAAGAGTGTCTCCAGATCTACCAGCTGCAAGGGCAGGTCGGCCAGTTTGCGGGCCGAAGGTCGCGGATGGTGGGCGAGCACTTGCATGCCCAGGGCAGCAGCGCGCTTGACGACTTCGCGGCCGATCCGACCGACGCCGACGATGCCGAAAACCTTGCCCATCAGTTCCGGCCCCTGGAACGCGAAACGGTTGGGCGCACCCAACCGACAGGCGGCGCTTGCCTGCGGTATGCGGCGTGCCGCCGCCAGCATCAGGCCCAGGGTATACTCGGCGATCGAGACCGCGTTCACGCCCGGCGTGTTGGTGACCGCGATGCCCTTGCGGGTCGCGTAGTCGACATCGACGTTGCTATACCCCGACCCGTGGCGGGCGATGAGCTTGAGCGCTGGCGCCGCGTCGATGACGTCGGCGCCGATGGTGATCGGGTCGGTCTTGCTCAGGATGACGTCGACCTTGTCGATACGGCGTCGGAAGTCCAGCGGTGTCAGTTCCTCGCTGCCGACGTCGAGCCGCACGGACCGGGCCAACTGGGCCTGCGCGTCGGGGTGAACCGGCGCCGTCAGGAAGACCAGGGGAGTGCGGGTGTTCATTGCATTCGGCGTGGCAGCCGGCTCATGGGATTGTAAACCCGCCGTCGATCGGAACCGTTACGCCGGTAATGTATGCGCCGAGGTCCGAGGCCAGGAAGGCGATCGTGTTGGCGTAGTCGATCGGCTCGCCTTCTCGCTTCAAGGCAAGCCTGGACATCACCCGGTCCGTTTCCTCTGGGCCGCGGTGAAACATCGTGCCGTCGCGCCCGCCGATTTTTGCGGTCGAGGTGAACCCCGGCGCGATCGCGTTCACGCGTATGCCGTGCTCCCCGAGCTCGCGGGCGAACAGCTTGGTCGCCATGATGACCGCGGCTTTCGACACCCCGTAAGGGCCGCGGCTGACATTCGCGTTCAGCCCGGTCGAGGACGACAGATTGATCACGGCGCCGCCGTTGCCCTGCTTGATCATCTGCTTGGCCGCCAGTTGCGTGCACAGCACCATGCCCTTCAAGTTGACACTCAGCACGGCGTCCCATTCCTCGTCAGTCACCTCCATTAGGGTCTCTCGGCTGGAGATCCCGGCGTTGTTGACCAGGATATCGACCCCACCCAGCTCGCGCGTGCAGGCCTGTACCATGCTCTCGACGTCGCCACGGCGGGTGACATCGCAGACCACGGGGAGCGCTCTTCTGCCGGTCGCCTCTACCCTTTTGATCGTTGCCGACATGGCTTCGTCGTTGGCGAGGTCGGCCAGGCAAACGTCGGCGCCGCACTCCGCCAGGCGGACCGCTTGAGCGGCGCCGAGTTGACGCCGGCCGCCGGTGACGATGGCGACGCGCCCTGACAGCACTATGGAGCTCTCCATGGTCCCTCTTGCCTAGACAGCCTTCCACGGCGCGCGTGGCAGGCACAATCTGGTTAGTTCCTCACGAAACGAGCGTCCCCCGAAACGAGGCGGCCAACGTCATCTTCGAAGTTCCATTCCGACAAATTACATGTTACTACATCAAAGTCAATCGGAGGATGACGATGATTGCGGGAAGACCTTGATGCCCCAATCGGTTCCGTTCACGGTCCTGCTGGCCGATTGCGTGCGAGACATCGCCGAAGCACCGATCCCGCCGGCGGTGACGGCCGCGGCAAAGCTCTGCCTGCTCGATTTTACCGCGTCCGTGCTTGCGGCGGACGCATCCGACGAAGCCGCTGCGGCCGAGGCCCTGCTGCCGTTCTTCGGGACCGGCGATTGCTCGCTCATCGCTCGACCGCAGCGCGCCGCCGTCTGTGGCGCCGCCTTTTTTCATGGCCTGCTCGCGACCGTGGCGGATGTCGACGATGCCCACCGTTTCGCCTCCGGCCTGCACCTGTCCGCGACCACGCTGCCGGCGGCCCTGGCGCTCGGCGAGCAGTCGGGATGCTCCGGCGACCGGTTCCTGCGGGCGGTGGCGGCCGGCTACGAGATTTCGTCGCGCCTTGGTCGGGCGGTCGAAGGCGGTCTGCGCGGGCGCGGCTTCCACGCGACCGGCGCGGTGGGCCCGTTCGGCGCCGGCGCCGCCGCCAGTGTCATGCTCGGCCTCGACCGTGCGCAGACCGCGCATGCCCTTGGCATTGCCGCATCGGGGGCGGGTGGCACCTTCGCCTTTCTCTCGGAAGGCGCGTCGAGCCGCCACACGCACGCGGCATGGGCCTCGACCAACGGCTTGACCGCGGCCCTGATGGCGAAGCAAGGCATGACCGGTCCGACGCTGGCACTCGAGGGGCAGGACGGATTTCTATCCGCCTATGCCGGCGCCTTCGATGCGAGCTACATCTGTGCGGTTCCGCCATCGCAATCGGGGGCGTACGAGATCCACAATACGTACCGGAAACTCTTCACCGCTTGCGGCCATTCGTTGCCGGCGATAACCGCCGCGCTTGAACTGCGCGACAGGGTTTTGCCTCGAATAGAGGAGGTCGAGCGCATCGAGGTTCGCGGCTATCCGGCGGCGGCCCGGCTCACCAATCGCGATCCCGGCAGCGTCGGCGAAGCCAAGTTCTCGATGCCGTGCATAGTGGCGCTGGCGCTGCTGTTCGGTAACGTAACCGACCGCGAGATGCGGATGGCGGTGCTGGCCCGGCCCGAGGTGCGCCGCCTGGCGGCGAAGGTCGTGGTGGTGGAGGACCCGAAGATCAGCGCCGATTTCCCCCGCCTGCGGGCCTCGGAAATCCGCATCGAGCTCAAGGATGGCACGCGGTTCAGCAAATATGCCGATGCGGCCATCGGGTTGCCGGAGAACCCGGCGAGCGAAGAACAAATCGCGCAAAAGTTTATCGATAACGCGCAAGGAAGTTTGGCGCCCGACGCGATCAGTTCGTTCATAACGAGACTGCCGAGTGACCTGTCGGTGAGAGATATCATGAGAATAGTGAGGACGTGTTCGACCTGACGACGGGCGCCGGCGATGTTGGGGCAACCGACTTGAACCGGTGAGGTGGTCGTCGTGCCGTCGCCGGATGAGATCCTTCTCGCTTCTCCGGACTTCACCTGAGATCATTCCCCGCTACACGAATGTAGCTGCCGGTTCTGTCAGACTAAATTGGCTGGAGGCGGGCACGGTAGTTCCGTAGCGTCCGGCAATGCGCAATCCGTTCCGATATTTCAAGAGTTCACCCGAGGTGATCCGCCTCACGGTGATGATGTACATCCGTTTTCCGTTATCGCGTCGTCAGGTCGAAGACCTGCTGTTTGAACGCGGCATCGATATCTGCCATGAGACGGTGCGGTTCTGGTGGAACCGGTTTGGTCCGATGTTTGCGGCCGAGATCTGAAAGCGACGTGTTGGGAGCCGATGCTTTTCGCACTGGCGTTGGCACCTGGGCGAGGTCTTTGTGAAGATCAATGGCGAGATGTATTATCTCTGAGGCGCCTAGATACTGAATTCCGCAGCGCGGCGATTGCGTCTTGGCGACACGTGACGCTCCCGTCTTATACGGCAGTCGGGCCAACCCCCGTCACGCACACTATTCAATTATGCGACAACGCCGTGACTTGACTATGGCGTTGCGCCGCTGGGGTCATTACTGTTTGATCTAAGGCCGATCTAATATCTCGTCGACAACCGTAAACCTGGATTAATACTATCGGTGTTGATCCGTTAGGGTGACCGCAAATCTCGTTGAGTCATGAAGAAATCTTCACAGATTATTCTAGCTTTGGCCTTCGTTTCACTCATCTGGCCGGTTGGCGTAGCGCAAGCGCAAAGTGAACAAGATCTGTCCGCCGAGATTTCATTCTGGGAATCTGTCCGTGACAGCGATCGTCCGGAGGAGCTGCAGGCTTATCTAGATGCCTTTCCGGATGGGAAATTTGCGCCCTTGGCGGTATTGCGGCTTGAGGCCCTCGTGGGGGTACCCGATCCTAACCGACAGGACCGATCAGGCGAAGCCGGCGAGGCAGAACAAGTTGAAACAGTTGAAGCGGCATCAGTAGAGGAGAACGCCGAGGAACGATTGCGGTATTGTTTGGCGGCAACGGAGGGCGCCCGCCGAGGGCCGTTTGCGGCCGTCGCGGATCCGGCACTGGCCTTGAAACTGTGCGATCAGGCCGAGGTATCGTCGAACACCACCGACAGGCTAGAGATTCATGAAAGTAAGGCACTCATCCATCTCTCCACCTACGACTATGATGCAGTCCTGAGAGAAGCCAGCGCTCTGCTGGATGACAAACCCAGTCGCGGCCAGGGACTTTCTTGTGTCGCGCAGATTTTTCTCGAGACGATTGACAACGAGCGCCAAGGGCACTGCGCGAGTGCGGCGGCGCAGGGCGATATTTTCGGGATTTATGGCGTTTCGTTGCTGCAAGACGCAGCGGAACGAACGCAGAGCGGGCTACCGAAGGCCCTTGATGATGCCCTTGCCACGGCAACCGGCGAAGCTCGTCAAGATCTGATGCGGCTGGTTGGACTGCTTTTGGCGGACGGCCAATTGCGGCCGGTCGAGGTTCCCGAGGATTTGCTGGCCGGATTGCCGGGTGGATCATCCGCGGACGTACGAACGGACGAAAATAGCGCGGCA
>JAJFJA010000037.1 GCA_021774445.1 Alphaproteobacteria bacterium | reverse complement strand
CCGCTTGCACCAGCCGGCAAGAGCGGCGATAACCACTCCAGAGCTAGCCGCGAGACCCTATGTCCAGCAGCCGCGAGGCCAAGATCGACCTGTTGGCGCTCTTCGCCACCCCCGTCGCGGTGACCCGCCTCCCCGACGCGGCGGCACTCAATGAGCCGTTGCGTCAAACCATCCTCGACCGCGAACAGGCCCAGCCCAGCACCGCCCATAGCAACCTTGGCGGCTGGCAATCATCCTGGGATTTCGAGCAATGGGGCGGCCCCGCCGGGCACAGCTTGCTCGCTTTCGCCAAGGCGATGGCGAGCCGCTTGACCGCCAGGCGGGATGGCGGACCGGTTGATCTGACTTGGCGCGCCAACGCCTGGGCCAACATCAACCGCCACGGTCATGGCAACGAGTTCCATACCCATCCCGGCGCCTTTTGGTCCGGCGTTTATTATGTTGATGACGGCGGCTGGCAAGCGGACGCGGCCCCGGCTGCGGCGGCCGGTGAGCTCGGCGGTGAGCTCGAGGTCCAGGACCCTCGCGGCGTCGCGCCCGCCATGTACCGACCCGACCTGGTGCCCGCGGTACCCGGCGGCAACGCCATCGGCGCCAGCGAAACCGTCAATCCCAGCGCCGGCATGGTCATCATGTTCCCCTCGTGGCTGAGTCACGCCGTGCGGCCCTATCGCGGCGGCGGCACGCGTATTTCCATCGCCTTCAATCTCAGTGTCTGAGCAACCGACCACGCGCTTCCCGCGTATCGGCATCGTCGGCGCCGGCGCCTGGGGTACCGCGCTGTCGCAGGTCGCCGCCGCCGCCGGCCGGGAAACCCTCGTCTACAGCCGCAACCGCGCTTGCGTCGACGCCATCAACACCGGTCACGCCAATCCGTACTACCTGCCGAAGATCACCCTCGATCCTGCCATCCGCGCCACCACCGACCCTGCCGAACTGGCCGGCTGGGCGAGCGCCGTTCTGCTGGTCACCCCCGCCCAAGCCGCGCGCGAGACCGCCACCGTCCTCGCCGCGCATCTCGATCCCGGCATCCCGGTGGTCATCTGTTGCAAGGGCCTGCAGCAACCGGACGGCAGCTTGCTTAGTGACGTCATTGCCGCGGCCTTGCCGCAGTCGCCGATCGCGGTGTTGTCCGGACCCAATTTCGCCGCCGAAGTCGCCCGCCACTTGCCGGCCGCCACGACGCTGGCCTGCCGCGATCTTGCGTTGGGCGAAGCTTTGGCCCATGCCCTGCGCACCGCCACCTTCCGGCCGTATTTTTCCGGCGACATTGTCGGCGTCCAAATCGGCGGCGCGGTCAAGAACGTCATCGCCATCGCCTGCGGCATTTGCGACGGCCGCCGCTATGGCGAGAACGCGCGCGCCGCTTTGCTAACCCGCGGCCTCGCCGAAATCACCCGCCTTGCGGTCGCCCTTGGCGGCGATGAGACCACTATGCGCGGGCTCGCCGGGTTGGGCGACTTAAGCCTCAGCTGCACCAGCAAATCCTCACGCAACTATGCCCTTGGGCAGGCCCTCGGCGGCGGTGCCGGCTTGTCCAGCCTGCTCGCCGGACGCCGCACGGTTGCCGAGGGCGTGTACACCGCGTCCGCAGTTGTTAATCTGGCTGCCGGCCTGGGTGTTGAGGTGCCGATCAGTGCCGCCGTATCCGCCGTCCTCAACCACGGTGCCGACCTTGGTGCGACCATCGGCGCGCTTCTGACTCGCCCGCTCCGCCGCGAGGCGTAAATGTCCGCTAAGTTTCTTGGAGGAACACCCATGCTGTACGCCATCTACTGCATCGACCGCGCCCACGCCGGATCGCTGCGCACCGACACCCGCCCGGCCCATGTCGACTATCTGAAGTCTCAGTCCGACAAGATCGTCCTGGCCGGCGCCACTTTGACCGATGATGGCGGCACCATGACCGGCAGCATGATCATTATCAGCGTCCCCGACCGCGCCGCTGCCGAGACCTTCAGCGCCAACGATCCTTTCACCGCGGCCGGCCTGTTCTCTTCGGTCGCCATCCACCGCATGCGCAAGGCCTTCTGGGGCCCTGAAATCGGCGACGCCGCGGAATAGACCGGGACCCGGCGTTCGCCGAACCAACCACAGCGACAGCAGCGGAAACGAAAGATGGCTTATTGGCTATTCAAATCCGAACCGGGAGCCTGGTCGTGGGACGACCACGTCAAGGCCAAGGTGGCCGAATGGGATGGCGTCCGCAATCACCAGGCCAACGCCAACATGCGCGCCATGGCATTGGGCGACCGCGGTTTCTTCTACCATTCCGTCAATGAAAAACAGATCGTCGGCATCGTCGAAGTCGTGCGCCAATGGTATCTCGACCCCACCGATCCCGCCGGCAAGTTCGGCATGGTCGACCTCAAGGCGCTGCATCCGGTAAAGACGCCGGTCACCTTGGCGGATATCAAGAAACACCCGGAACTTTCGGAGATGAAGTTGGTCCGCCAGTCGCGGCTGTCGGTCTGCCCGGTTGCCCAACATGAATGGCGCGTGATCTGCGCCATGGCCGGCGTCGACCCCTGATTGGGGCGGGTCTCTCCGGTCACCGGGCCAGCCTTGTGTGACCATCACGATTGGCCAATAATACCGCCGGTTTGTGCCCTTCCGGGGCCAGGGGCGGCGTGTAGGAGGAGACAGCGGGCAATGGAACACCAGACATTCCCTGTGCCGGCGGCATGGGCGCAAAAGGCCTGGGCCGACGACGCGAAATACCAGGAAATGTATCGCCGGTCGGTGGCGGATCCGGCCGCCTTTTGGGGCGAGCAGGGCCGGCGGCTGGACTGGTTCGCGCCCTACACCAAAGTCCGCGACGTCTCTTACGACGCCGAGAATCTACACATCAAATGGTATGAAGACGGCACCCTGAACGCGTCTTACAACTGCCTCGACCGCCACCTCGAAACCCGCGGCGACCAAGTCGCGGTGATCTGGGAGGGCGACGACCCCGCGGACGACAAGAAGATCAGCTACCGGCAATTGCACGCCGATGTCTGTCGCTTCGCCAACGGCCTGAAGTCCCTCGGCGTCAAGAAGGGCGACCGCGTGACCATCTATCTCTCCATGGTGCCGGAAATCGTCGTCGCCATGCTCGCCTGCACCCGCCTGGGTGCCATCCATTCCGTCGTTTTCGGCGGCTTCTCGCCGGACAGCCTGTCTGGCCGCATCATCGATTGCGAAAGCACGCTGGTGATCACTGCCGATGAAGGCATCCGCGGCGGCCGCACGATCCCGCTCAAAGCCAACACCGATCTGGCTCTCGAGAAATGCCCCGGCGTCACCAACTGTGTCGTCGTCCGCCGCACCGGTGGTGAAATCGGCTGGGTCGCCGGCCGCGATGTCTGGTACCACGAACTCGTCGGCGATCAGCCCGCGGATTGCCCGCCCGAGCAGATGAACGCCGAAGACCCCATGTTCATCCTCTATACCTCGGGCTCGACCGGCAAACCCAAGGGCGTACTTCATACCACCGGCGGTTACATGGTCTTCGCCGCCATGACCCATCAATATGTCTTCGACTACCATGATGGCGACATCTATTGGTGCACCGCCGACGCCGGTTGGATTACCGGTCATAGCTACATCGTTTACGGGCCGCTCGCCAACGGCGCCACCACCCTGGTCTTCGAAGGCGTGCCCAACTACCCCGACTTCAGCCGCTTCTGGCAAGTCTGCGACAAGCATCAGGTCAACATTTTCTACACCGCGCCCACGGCGATCCGCGCCCTCATGCGCGAAGGCGACGCGCCCGTCGAGCGCACCGACCGTAGCAGCCTGCGGCTCCTCGGCACCGTCGGCGAGCCGATCAATCCTGAAGCCTGGTTATGGTATTACAACACGGTCGGCGGCGGCAGGCTTCCCATTGTCGACACCTGGTGGCAGACCGAAACCGGCGGCATTCTGATCACCCCTCTCCCCGGGGCCACGGCGCTCAAGCCCGGCTCCGTCACCCGGCCTTTCTTCGGCATCAAGCTGGAAATCGTCGACGCCGAAGGCGCCGTCCTCGACGGTCCTTGCGAGGGTAATCTCTGCATCGCCGACAGCTGGCCGGGCCAAATGCGCACCGTCTATGGCGACCACCCACGCTTCATCGACACCTACTTCCGCACCTATCCCGGCAAATACTTCACCGGCGACGGCTGCCGCCGCGACGAAGATGGCTACTACTGGATCACCGGCCGGGTCGACGACGTCATCAACGTCGCCGGCCATCGCTTGGGCACCGCCGAAGTGGAAAGCGCTCTGGTTGCCCATCACCTGGTCTCCGAGGCGGCCGTCGTCGGCTACCCCCACGATATCAAGGGCCAGGGCATCTATGCTTACGTGACCTTGCTCGCCCACGAACAGCCGAGCGAGGAACTCCGCGCCGAGTTGGTCCGCTGGGTCCGCAAGGAGATCGGCCCCATCGCCACCCCCGATTTGATCCAATGGGCGCCGGCCTTGCCGAAGACCCGCTCCGGCAAGATCATGCGCCGCATCCTGCGCAAGATCGCCGCCAATGAACATGATCAACTCGGCGACACCTCGACCTTGGCCGAGCCGGCGGTGGTCGAGGATCTCGTCGCCAACCGCATGAACCAGTAGCCGACCGGGGGGCAACCGCGGCTTAGCCTTCGGCGGCGGTGTCCTCACCGTCGCACCAGTTCGGCCGCGTTTGGCCTTCATAGCGACGCGCCAGCCCGGCGGCGATCAACGCGCTGCCCAAGTCCGAGCCGTCCGCCAACCGGACCCGGGCGAGTACCCGCCCGGCGTATTTGCCGTAGTGAATGTCCTCGAGGGCCACGACGCCAGCGCTATCCTCGGTCGGCCACAACCGCGCCGCGGTAAAGCCTCGCGCCTGCGCCGCCAGTTGCGCCTCGCGCTGGCAGCGCGCCCGCAACTCCGGCGTATCGATGCCGTCCAGACGCACCCGCACCACGATTTCTTGCCCCAGCCAGATCTGAGCCCGCGCCTCGAAGGTGTCGCCATCGATGATCTTGATGACGTGCGCCGCCACCGGCCCGGCGAAAACCTCCCGACCGCCGACGGGACCGGCAACCGCCATCATCCCCAATCCCACCACAGCCGCCAGACAAAGCTTCACGCGCATTGGCCTCTATATAGCTAAAGACGACTAGCTATAAAGTATCATAGCAGAGAGTGATGAACAAATAAAGAACACCCGGCGATCCGCGATAACGGCGCGTCAGAAATCGACGCAGCGCCCGCCCCGTTCCCAATCGCCATATCGCGTCGGTTCGGGTCCGTCGGGTCCCCCGACTTCCTTCGCCTTGTTCTGCGACGGGTTTGCCGCGGCGGCACTCGGCGGTCTTTTCTCGTGCGTTGCCGTCTTCGCCGGTTTCTTGTCCATACCCCTACATATGGACATACCGTGCCGATGCCTCAACGTGTCCACATGGAAATATTGATCCGGCTGTGGATAACCCCACGAGCGCCCGGCGGGGGATTGACAAGCGAGTCGGCGGCCTTCGACCCTGTCGGCCACTGTCGCCCAAGACCGCGCGAATGGGCTGTCCCCAGTCCGTCCACATCTTTCTGTTTGCACAGCATCTTGTAGTATTGCGCGCCTTTGCCACATGATCTAGCATGTTCGGCGATAGGGGACTGCTGAATCTGCCAAGGGCCTTGGCCGCCCCAGGTAACTGAACGCCTGACGGAGACCGGGATGACATGGACTGACGAGCGTGTCATGCGCTTACGAGAATTATGGGCGCAAGGCTTAAGCGCTAGCCAAATTGCCGCCCAGATCGGGGGGATTTCACGCAACGCCGTTATTGGCAAGGCCCACCGTCTTGGCCTGGAGGGCCGGCCGTCGCCGATCCGCAGTGGTGGACCGCGGACCAAGCCGCGGCCGCGCATCAAGCCGACGATGCCGCAGCCGGCCGCGCCCAGGCCGGCACCGGGTCTGTCCGGCGTAACGGTGAAGCGGCGGGAGATACCGCCGGAGCCGGCCTTACAAATTCCGACGGCGACGAAGGCCACCAATGGCCCGGGTAGTGGTCATGACTGCGCCTGGCCGATCGGCAATCCGGGCGAGACGGACTTTCATTTCTGCGACCGTCCGGCGGTCGAGGGACGGCCATATTGCGCCCATCATTGCGCCATGGCTTATATCCGCAAGGACAAGACCGCAGCCGCCTGAGACCGACATCGACACGGCACCCGAGCGAGCGGAAGGCATCTTCCGCTCGCTCTCTTTTTTTACCCAATACAACGCCGGCATTTGGCGCGGGCGCGCCACTGAGGCGCCTGCTATACACCCTAGATGTACGACGACACGACCACCGGCTCGGCGCGTGCCCAAGCATTGGCGATGCTGGAGCGCATACTCGGCGACGGCGCCACCATCGCCGAGGTCGAGACGGGCGATCAATTCGCCGGCCTTTCCCAGCGCGACCGCGCCTACACCCGGTTGTTGCTGGCCACGGCTCTGCGCCGCCGCGGCCAGCTCGACCATGTCATTGCCGGCTGCCTACGCAAACCCCTGGGTCACAAGCAATCAAAGCTGCAGAACCTGCTCCGGCTCGGCGCCGTTCAACTATTGTTTCTCGATACGCCGCCCTACGCCGCCATCGACAGCATGGTCACGCTCGCCCGCACCGCCGGCTTGGCGCCCTTCGCCGGGCTGACCAACGCAGTATTGCGCCGCATCGACCGCGAGCGCGCGCCCTTGCTCGATGAGCGCACCGCTGGGCGCGACAATACGCCCGATTGGCTCTGGCAAAGCTGGTGCGCCGCCTATGGCGAGGCGACCACCGAGGCCGTCGCCCGCGCGCACCTGGTCGAGCCCCCTCTCGACTTGACCCTGTGCGCGCCTGATGCCGCACACCCCGAGGGCGTCATACTGCCCACCGGCAGCCTGCGCCGCCCCACCGGCGGCAAGATTGCCGATCTGCCCGGCTATGCCGACGGTTCTTGGTGGGTCCAGGACGCGGCCGCGGCCTTGCCCGCGCGCTTGCTCGGCGACATCGCCGGCGGTGCTGTCGTCGACCTCTGCGCCGCCCCCGGTGGCAAGACCGCCCAACTCGCGGCCGCCGGCGCCGACGTCACCGCCGTTGATATCGACCCCGACCGCCTCCAACGTGTCGCCACCAACCTGGCCCGCCTGCGCCTCTCTGCCGACTTGGTCGTCGCCGACGTTGCCACCTGGCGTCCGGCATCGCCGCCGGCCGCGATCCTCCTCGACGCCCCGTGCACCGCCACCGGCACCATTCGGCGCCATCCCGACATTCTCCATCGCCGCACCCCCGATCATCTGGCCGCCGCCACCCGCGCTCAGGCCAAACTGTTGCGCGCCGCCGCCGCCATGCTGCCGGTCGGCGGCGTGTTGGTTTATGCCGTTTGTTCACTGCAGCCGGAAGAGGGTCCACAGCAGATCGCCGGCTTGCTTGCCGCGGACCCGGCCCTGACCCGGGTGCCCGTAACCGCGACCGAACTCGCCGCCCCGCGGTCGGCGGCAATCGCTGCCGATACCGCCGCTCTGGACGTCCTGATAACCGCCGCTGGTGATTTGCGTACCTTGCCCTGCCATTTCGCCGACCTCGGCGGCATGGACGGTTTTTATGCCTGCCGGCTCCGTCGTCGATGAAATTGCCTGCGCGTGGACTCTTGCGGGCGCTAAAACAAGCTGTTACCAGGATGCCATGCCCGATTCGCGTCCTGTTCTCATCGCGCCGTCGATCTTGGCCGCCGACTTTTCTCGCCTTGGCGACGAGATACGGGCTATCGACGCGGCCGGCGCCGACTGGATTCATCTCGATGTCATGGACGGTCACTTCGTACCCAACTTGACGGTCGGGCCAAGCGTCGTCGCCGCACTCCGTCCCCACACCGACAAGCCCTTCGATGCCCATCTGATGGTCAGCCCCGTCGACCCGTTGATCGAGGCTTTCGCCGCCGCCGGCGCCAACCGCATCACGGTGCATCCCGAAGCCGGGCCGCACATCCACCGTACCCTGCAGCATATTCGTGCCGCCGGCATGACCGCCGGGGTCGCGCTCAATCCCGGCACCCCGGCCAAGATGCTGGACTATCTCTGGGACTTGATCGACCTGGTATTGGTGATGTCCGTTAATCCGGGTTTCGGCGGCCAGCAATTCATCTCCGGCCAGTTGGCCAAGATCCGCGCCATCCGCAAACGCGCCGACCAGCATCTCAACGCCGGCGGTGCCCCGGTGCATATTCAGGTTGATGGCGGTATCAATGCCACCAACGCCGCCGAGGCCGTCGCCGCCGGTGCCGACGTCTTGGTTGCCGGTACCGCCATATTTACCGGCGACCCGGCCGCCTATGGCGCTAATATCTCAGCCTTGCGCCGGCCATCTGGAGACCGCTCGTGAGCAGCGCCAATTCGATTCATGATTTACGGCACGGTGTCGGCAAATTGCTCTACGGCAGTTCCGTGTATCGCTACACCTTGGTCGGCCGTACGCCGCCCGGTCTTTATCTCGTACCGCCCGATCCCTGGCCTGGTAACGCCGATCGCGGCGCCGCCATCCTCAAGGGCGAGTTCAGTTTCTTCGGCGAGACCGTAAGCGGCGGTCAGTTGGTTTGGCGCCCGGTTGGCATGAGCGATCGCTGGCTCGCCGAGTTGCATAGCTTCGACTGGCTGCGCGACTTGCGTACGGTCGGCGGCGACGCCGCCCGCCGCCGCGCCCGCGACCTGGTCGCCGATTGGCTGCACCGTCAAAGCAATTGGCATGAGATCGCCTGGCGCCCCGACATTCTCGCGCGCCGCCTGTTCGCCTGGCTTGGGCAACACGATTTTTTCTGCGCCAGTGCCGACGACCAGTATCGCCGCGCCTATCTCGTCGGCATCGCCAAGCAGGCCAAGCATCTCGCCCGCGTGCTGCCCGGTGGGGTTGATGGCGAGCCGCTGATTCTCGCCATCAAGGGTCTCATCGTCGCCGGTCTCGCCTTGCCCGATCGCGAGGCCTGGGTCACCCAAGGCCTGCGCAAGCTTGAACGCCAGATTGAACGCCAGATCCTGCCCGACGGCGGCCATGTTTCCCGCAACCCGTCGGCGCATATTCAGGTCCTACGCCACCTGGTCGATGTTCGCGGCGCCTTGCTCGCCGCCGGTCAGCCGGTGCCGCAAACCCTGATCAGCGCCATCGATCGCGCCGCCCCCTTCTTGCGCATGTTGCGTCATGGCGATGGCGGCATGGCTTTATATAACGGCGGTCGCGAGGAAACCGGTTGGCTTGTCGACATGCTGCTCGCCCAGGCCGACGCCCGTGGGCGCCCACCGATGAGCGCCCCCCATACCGGCTTCGAGCGGCTGGTGGCCAACCGCACGGTGGTCCTCATCGACACCGGCGCGCCGCCGCCGGCCGGGCTGGACGACCAGGCCCACGCCGGCCCACTCAGTCTCGAACTGTCCGTCGGCAAGGAGCGCTTGATCGTGAATTGCGGCGCCCGGCCGACCGGCCACGGCCCGTGGGCAGAGGTCCAACGCGCCACGGCGGCCCACTCCACCCTGGTCGTCGATGATACGAATTCAGTGGAGATCATTCCTGGTGACGGGATCGGACGCCGCCCCATCGACATCAAGCACAGTCGCGAAGAAAGTGACGGCAATGTCTGGCTGACCGCCTCTCATGATGGTTACGCCGCGGGATTTGGCCTGCGCCACACCCGGCGTATCTACATCAATGCCAGCGGCGACGACATCCGCGGTGAAGATGCCCTGTACCGCATCAGCGAAGGTGCGGCCCAGGCGCGCGGCTTCGCCATCCGCTTCCATCTCCATCCGGCGGTTGATGCGTCCCTCGTCCAAAATGGCGCCGCCGTGCTGTTGCGGCTGCCCAGCGGTGCTGGCTGGCGACTACGCACCGGCGGTGCCGCCCTGAGCTTGGCGGAAAGTGTGTATCTTGGCGGCGGTGACGAGATCCGCCGCGCCGAACAGGCGGTCTTGTCCGGCGTCCTCGGCAGCCCCACCCCGGACAATTGTGTCGCCACAGTCAAATGGGCGCTTAAGCGGATCCCCAAGGCGGGATAGCCGCGCCTCGAGGGGGAAACGCGTGGCCAAGATTCTGGTGACCGGTGCCGGGGGCTTCATCGGCTCCCATCTGGTCGAAGCTCTGGTGACCGCGGGGCACGAGGTCCGCGCTTTTGTGCGCTACAACGCGCAAGGCGCTTGGGGCTGGCTCGATCATCTGCCCCCCGACGTGCTGGCCGATGTCGAGGTGCGGCTCAGCGACATCCGTGACGCCCACGCCGTGCGCAACGCCATGCAAGGCTGCGAAACCGTCTTCCACCTCGCCGCACTGATCAGCATTCCATACTCCTACCGGGCGCCGCAGAGTTATGTCGACACCAACGTCGCCGGCACGCTCAATATCGTCCAGGCCGCGACCGACCTCGGTATCGACCGGGTCGTCCACACGTCCACCAGCGAGGTCTATGGCACGGCACGTTATGTGCCGATCGACGAGAACCATCGACTGCACCCGCAATCGCCCTATGCCGCCAGCAAAGTTGGCGCCGATCAGCTCGCCCTGTCCTTCCAGCGCTCCTTCGGCACACCCGTCGTTGTCCTGCGCCCCTTCAACACCTATGGGCCGCGTCAATCCGACCGCGCGGTGATCCCCACCATCATCACCCAACTGGCCGCCGGCGCCGACAAGATCAGCTTGGGTGCCACCGCGCCGACCCGCGACTTCAATTTCGTCACCGACACCGTACGCGGTTTCCTCGCCGCCGCAGCAGCCGAGGCCGCCGTCGGGCAGGTCATCAATATTGGCTCCGACTTCGAAATATCGATCGGCGACACCGCCGCCTTGATCACGGAAATCATGGCCGTTGAGGCGGAGATCACCACGGATGCGGAGCGCCTGCGCCCAACCGACAGCGAGGTTGAGCGGCTTTGGGCGGACAACGGCCGGGCCCGCGAACTGATGCAATGGCAGCCGCAATATGGTGGCCGCGATGGCTTCCGTCGCGGCCTTGAAGAGACCATCGCCTGGTTCGCCGACCCTGCCAACCGCGCCGGCTATCGGCCGCACAACTACAGCCTGTAGTGCCCGACCCGCGCACCCTCGATCCGCCCACGCCGGATCACCTCGCCACGGCGGTTCACGATCGCCTGCGCCGGTTATTGCCGCCACGTGCCGAGCCTTACCCCCTACACGAGCCCGATATCGGCGGCAACGCCTGGTCCTATGTTAAGGACTGCCTCGACAGCGGTTGGGTCTCGTCCGTCGGCGCCTATGTCGACCGCTTTGAGCGGCAACTCGCCGAATTCACCGGCGCCGAGGCTGCCGTCGCCACCGTCAATGGCACCGCGGCGCTGCATATCTGCCTGCTGCTGGCCGGCGTCGAACCCGACGACGAGGTCCTTGTTCCGTCACTGACCTTCGTCGCCACCGCCAACGCCATCGCCTATTGCGGCGCCCATCCCCACTTCGTCGAGGTCGAGACGACCAGCTTTGGCGTCGACGCCGAACGCCTTGCCGCATATCTCGATGACGTTGCCGAACGCCGCGGCGGCGTCTGTGTCAACAAGGTCAGCGGCCGGCCGATCCGCGCTTTGATCGTCATGCATTGCCTCGGCCACCCGGCCGACCTCGACCCCCTGGCCGCCGTGGCCCACCGCTGGGGCATCCGGCTCATCGAGGATGCCGCCGAGTCCATCGGCTCGCTCTATCGCCACCGCCACACCGGCCTCAGTGGTTTGGCCGCGGTCAGTTTCAATGGCAACAAAACGGTCACCACCGGCGGCGGCGGCGCCATCCTGCTCACCGACCAGGCCACCGCGGATCTCGCCCGGCACCTCACCACCACGGCACGCACCGGCGATAACATCGGCTACCGCCATGATCGCCTTGGCTACAACTATCGCCTGCCCAACATCAACGCCGCGCTGGGCTGCGCCCAACTCGAGAGCCTGCCGCAACTCCTCGCCGCCAAACGACGGCTGGCCGCAGACTATCTCGCCGCGTTCGAAAGTTTCGATACCGTAACGATATTGGCCGAACCGGACTATGCCCGCAGCAATTACTGGCTCAACACCCTTATTCTCCCACCCGATCATGCCGACCAGCGGAATACCTTGCTCATGGGCTTGCGATCCGCGGGCTACCTCTGCCGCCCGCTATGGACCCCCATGCACCGGTTGGCCATGTATGCCCAGTGTCCGCAGATGGGCCTAGCGGTCACCGAAAGCCTTTACCAGCGCTGCATTAACCTTCCCTCGAGTCCGGCTCTACGCGCGGGCTGAACAACGGCGGATCTGCCCAAGGTCCGCCGTACGACGCCAAGCCGATCTGCTCAGCCGGATCGGCCATCAATACATTTTTAGGAAATTCGGCCCTACCCTCCATCCCGGAGAAATGGCCCTCGCACCCCCACATAATTGGCGCCGTGCCGCCGCCCTGGAACCGGTGCAGACCGCCACATCTGCCCCCGCGGGATCCGCGTGTCCGGCGCCGGGCGTCGCGCCGCCCGCATCGCTGCTCGAGCAGAGCCTGATCCCACCGGACATGGGGCTCCGCACCGTCATTCAGCATCTCGACACCAACGACCCCAAGATCGCTTTGATCGTTGACGACCGCCGCGTTTTGCTCGGCACCGTCACCGATGGCGATGTCCGCCGCGCCATCTTGCGCGGGCTGCCCCTTGAGGCCCCGGTTACCGAACTCATGAACGCGCAGCCGCGGGTGCTGCCGTTCGGCCAAGACCGCAGCGAAGTATTGGCTTATCTGCAGCGCGAAAAGCTCAAGCATCTGCCCATCGTCGATTTCGCCAACCGCGCCGTCGATCTGATCACCCTTGACGAATTGCTCAAACCCCGCAGCCGCGACAACTGGGTCGTGCTCATGGCCGGCGGCAAGGGCATGCGCTTGCGGCCACTCACCGAGAACACGCCCAAGCCGATGCTTGAGGTCGGCGGCCGACCCATCTTGGAGACCATCATCCGCCGCTGTGCCACCGCCGGCTTCGACAAATTCTTCTTGTCGGTGAATTATCAAGCCGACGTCATTAAGGATCATTTCGGCGACGGCAAGGCCCTAGGCGCCACCATCGAATATATCGAGGAGGCCGAACCCCTGGGCACGGCCGGGCCGCTCACCTTGCTTCCCGACATCGGCACATCGTCGCCCCTGGTGGTCATGAATGGCGACATTCTCACCAAGGTCGATCCGGCCCAGATTGTCGCTTATCACGTCGAGAACGCCGCAACCGCGACCATGGCCGTGCGCGAATACGAACTCCAAGTGCCCTACGGCGTTATCGATCTCGACAACAACCAGATCAGCGCCATCCGCGAAAAGCCGCTGGAGCGTTATTTCATCAACGCCGGTATTTACGCCCTCGACGTAGCCGCCATTCGACATTTGCCGCCCCGGGGCGCCTTCGACATGCCTGATTTATTCCAGCGCCTGCACGGTGCCGGCCACAAAACCCTGGCTTACCCGATTCGCGAATATTGGGTCGACATCGGTCAGATGGACGACTATCAGCGCGCCAACCTGGAATTCGCTCAAGTTTTCTAGATCGCAGCGCTACAAACGACGGCGGCCCGCTCGCCCCCGAGCAACCAAGACTTTCTATAACTGCCAACGCCGCAAACCCTCAGGCAGCGCCAGATCCCGCCACATACCCTTGACGTCCGCGACCAAGCCGTTCGGCACCAGCAGCCGCGCCAAATCGGCCGGCCCGAATTGCCGATAGACATCGTGCGGCACCGCCCCAACGATGGCGTCGTAACGGCTCGGCGCCTGCAGATCGGGCAGCAGCGCCACGTCGTACAGGGCCATCGCTTCCGCCCCGTCGGCGTGGGCATCATGCACATCCACCCGATGGCCGCGCCGTGTCAGACCGAGAATGATATCGGTGACCTTCGAGTTGCGCAGGTCCGGCACATTTTCCTTGAACGTCAGACCGAGCACCAGGACCCGGCCCGGCGCCGTCAGTTCCCGCGCCACGCAGGCCGCCACATGGTCGCCCATGCCGTCATTGATCCGCCGGCCGGCGAGGATGATTTCCGGATCATGGTCGAGTTGGGTCGCCAGATGCGCCAGATAATATGGGTCCACACCGATGCAGTGGCCGCCGACCAGGCCCGGCCGAAACGGCAAGAAATTCCATTTCGTCTCCGCCGCCTCGAGCACGTCGAAAACGCTGAGACCTTGTCGGCCCAGGATCATCGCCACTTCGTTGACGAACGCGATATTGATATCGCGCTGGGCATTCTCGATGACCTTGGCGGCTTCAGCGGTCTTGATGTCCCGCGCCCGAAAGACGTTGCCATCCGTCAGCCGGCCGTAGATCGCCAACAATTGTTCGGTCACCGCCTCGGTCTGGCCGGCCACCACCTTGGTGATCCGCTCGATGGTGTGCTCCTTGTCACCCGGATTGATCCGTTCCGGCGAGTAGCCGAGGAAGAAATCCTCGCCGCACCGTAGGCCCGAAACGTCGGCCAGCACCGGTCCGCAAACATCCTCGGTGACGCCCGGATAGACCGTCGACTCATAGACCACGATAGCGCCCGGCCTCATCGCCCCGGCGACCGTCCGCGTTGCCGCCAGGACCGCCCCGAGGTCGGGCTCCTTGCTCGCCGCGACCGGCGTCGGCACCGCGATAATAAAGACCTCGCTGTCGTCGATATCCGCCGCCGCTGCGCTTAAGCGCAGCGCGCTGGCCCGCAGCACCGCCCCGTCGATTTCATTGGTGCGGTCCTTGCCGTCGCGCAATTCGGCGACCCGGCCCTGATCCACATCGAAACCAGTAACCCGAAAGTGCCGCGCCAACCCTATCGCCAGGGGCAGCCCCACATAGCCGAGCCCGACCACCGTGATTTTCGGATCCGCCTGCAACGAATTTTTCTCCTTTTACGGCCACAATTAAGTGCTGACCCTTAGCGCGACAGGACTTAGCCTAGATGCCCACTCTTCGCCATAGGCATTGCCCGAGCTGTTCGTTACTCTACGCGACCTGAAACCAGCAGAGCCCCGATGTTCCGGAAGATTATCGCCACCGCCGTCAAGATCGTCGTGTCCGGTGGCCTGCTCATTGTCTTGTTTCGCAAGGTCGACATGGTTGAGGTCGGCCAGCGCCTAAGTCATGCCGATCCCCTTTGGGTTGGCGCGGCGTTGGCCCTGCTGGCCGTCCAGCTAACGATGCTGGCCGCCCGCTGGCGCGTCATCACGCTGGCGATCAATGCCGGCCTGAGCATGCCCAATGCCATCAAATTCACCATGGTCGGCCAGTTCTTCAATCAGACCTTACCGTCTATCGTCGGCGGAGACGCCTTTCGCATGTGGCTCGCGGCCCGCACCGGGATCACCAATACCGGCGCTGTCCACGGTGTCCTGCTCGACCGCTTCGCCGGTTTGTTCGGCCTGGTGCTACTCTCGCTCGTCAGTTTGCCTGCCCTCTTCCATTTGCTGCCTGAGGGGCCGGCGAAATGGGCTGTCACGGCCATGGTGTGCATCGGATTTGCCGGCACTGCCGGCCTTCTGGTCCTCGGCGGTTCCTTGGGCACCCGGTTTCGTAAATGGCTGCCGCTACGTCTGATTATCGACCTCTCCCGCGACCTCCGCACCATCGCCTTGGCGCGCGGCATAACGGCCCCCTTGCTACTGCTCTCTTTTTCCGTACACCTGCTCATGGTCGCCGTAATCATTTTGCTGGGTAAGGCGCTCGGCATACCGCTAGCGTTCGAACAGTCTCTTGTCATTGTCCCGCCGATGCTGCTGATCTCCAGCGCCCCGATCACCATTGCCGGCTGGGGCGTTCGCGAAGGGGTCATGGTGTTCGCTCTTGGGGCTATGGGGGTCGCGGCGGCCGACGCCATCGGTCTATCGATTCTTTATGGCCTTAGTTTGATTGCCGTCGGCTTGCCCGGGGGCCTGGTATGGCTGCTCACCGGCGCCGCGCGGAAACGCCGCGCCGAAGGTCTGGCGCTCTCCACCCAAGATGGATCTGGCGACTGATCCATGCGCCGCTTGGCCAGTCGCCTATACAACTTGCCGCCGCGCGAGGTCGTGCACCAGATCCGCCGCCGCCTGCCTTTGCTGCGCCAGACCGAGGAGAGCCTGCACCGTCTGCTGAACTCCAACAAGCTGCGCGCCGGCCGCCCTTATGACTTCCTCACCCGTTACCAAGCCATCGTGCAGCGCCAATATCCCTGGCCCGACATCGATTTCGCCGACCAGCGGATTATCGAACTCGGCAGCGGACCGTTGCTGGGCTGGGGCCCCATGGCGGTCTTTCTCGGCTGCGCCCAGTATGTCGCGGTCGAACCCGGCTACAACCCGGACATCCCCGGCGACCCGAGGATCATCGACCGCTATTTCCGCCCCATGCACAAGGATCTGTGTGCGCTCTATGGCCCGCGTCTCGACCTCGACGCGTTCCTCGCCGCCATGGCACAACGCATCGAGCCTGTGAGTGCTGAGTTTCTCAAGGCCGAGATCGCCGGCCGCTTCGATCTTTCCCTATCCAACTCTTGCCTCGAGCATATCTTTCCCCTGGCTCCATCTTTGCGCCGCCTCGGCGAACTTAGTGCCCCCGGCGCACGCTTCCTGCACCTCGTCGATTTCGGCAACCATCGCGACAAGAACCGTCCCTTCGCCGGTCTGTACCGCGACCCGCCGGACGCCTACCTCGCGCGCCATGGCCGCAGCATCAATCTTCACCGCCCGCCCGATATCCTCGCCATGTTCCATGATGCCGGCCTCGCCGCCGCACTCGTGCCCTACTATTCCGCCGCCGAGACCCATGACGAGTCGATCGCGCCCCATTGGCGCGAGCGTTATGACGACGACGCTTTGTTCCTCAAGGCCGGCCTGTTCGCCGGTCCCTTCGAGGCAGTCCCCGCCGCTTGACGTTCACCTTGTGAACACCGTAAGTTCAAGCCCTGAATGACCGATAGCCCCGAGGATCGTCGTTTTTCCGAAGCCCTTGGGGAGTCATGAGGCGACGACGACGGTATGGGTTTGGCCGACCGACCGAACGACAGCGAGCATATTCTCGACCTCCTCGGCGCGGTCGAGGATAACGCTCATGCCTCGCAGCGCCGGCTTTCCATCTCTCTCGGCGTCGCCCTCGGCCTCACCAACGCCCTGATCAAGCGCTGCGTGCGCAAGGGCTATATTAAGGTCAAGGCGATTCCCGCCGGCCGCTACGGCTACTATCTGACCCCCCGCGGTTTTACCGAAAAAAGCCGGCTTACCGCCGAATACCTCAAGATCTCCTTCGATTTTTTCCGCCGTGCCCGCACCGAGACCGACGAACTGTTGGCCTTCGCCGCCAGCCAGGGCTGGCGCCGCATAGCCCTCGCCGGTTGTGGCGAGATGGCGGAAATCGCCACCTTGGCGGCCCGCGAAACCGGCGTCGAGTTGGTCGGCATTCTTGACCCGGCGGACAATCGGCCGAGCTTCGGCGGATTGCCGGTCGCCGCCACCGCGGCCGAGCTCGCCCAGCCCGACGCCATCTTGCTGACCGATATTCGCCACCCCCAACAGGTCTTTGACGGCTTGGCAAAAGATTTCCGTTCCGAGCGGATTCTCGTTCCCGCCATGATGCGGGTTGTGCGACAACCGGATGAACCCGCAGCGAAGGCCATCTGATGCGCTGGTATGTGGCCCAGACTCAGCCCGGCCGAGAGCAGCGCGCGCTGCTTAACTTGGCCCGGCAGAATTTCACCGCCTACTTGCCCCGTTGGCGCAAGCGCCGCAGCCATGCCCGCAAGGTCGATACGGTTCTGGCTCCCTTGTTCCCGCGGTATATCTTCGTCGCCCTCGACCTCGACAATATGAGCTGGCGCTCGGTCAACGGCACCTTCGGTGTCAGCCATTTGATTACCTATGGCGAACGCCCGACTCCGGTGCCCGAGGGCGTCATCGAGGAGATCCAGTCTCGCGAAGGGCCGGACGGCGCGGTAAGACCGATGCTCTCGCCCCTGCGCCGCGGCGATCCTTTGCGCATCCTCGACGGCGCCTTTGCCGATTGCTTAAGCCGGTTCGAAAGCATCGCCGAGCACGAACGCGTGACTGTCCTGCTCGAACTACTGGGCCGCCCGGTCCGGGTGACCTTGCCCACCCACGCCGTCAGCCCGGCCTGATTGCATGGCAACCGATAACATCGTCACCCAGCTGATTGCGGCGATTCGCGCCGACCAGTCGATCCCCGATGACGATCAGGACTTCACGCCGACGGTCGACCTGTTCGACTACGGCTATCTCGATTCTTTCGGCGTCGTCAGCCTGATCGCGCAGGTCTCCGAGACTTATGGCGTCGACATGACGCGCCTCGACTTCTACGCCCCCGAGTATCGCACGGTCGACGGCATCGCGGCCTATATCAGCGCCAATAAGGCCGCGTAATGGCCACCCAGCAAGTCGAAGTTGCGGTGCGAGTCGCGGTCCCGCCGGCCGGCATCAGCCAAGTCCTCTACGCCGCCGCGTTTATTGACCCGGCGGTGCGCCATGTCGCGTTGCGCGATGACACCTGGGTGTTCTCCCTCGCGGCACCGGTGTCCGAGCAACGCCTGACCAGCGGCCTCGCCCGCATTGTCGAGCGCTTTCAACACGCCTTGGCGGACGATGCCGAACCGATCTTCCAGCTCCAACCCGATGCGCCGTTGCCGGCCCGCCCCCCCGCGCCCGCCTGCCGCGAGATCCACCCCGGCCTGTTCGTCTATGGCGCGCCGGTCAGCACCATGCTCCGCTTCCTCGATCACGCCCTGCTCACGCGTTTCGCCCAACCGTTCCGCGCCGTCGAAGAGGTCTACCCGAACTGTATCCCCGCCGACAGTCTCAGCGCCGCCCATCATCTCGGCTCGTTTCCCGAGCATCTCCATTTCCTCACCCATTTGCGCGAGGATCTGGATCTGCTCGACGATTTCTCCGAGCGCGCCCGCGCCACGGCCGACACGGTCGTCCCCGAACTCAGCGATGTCAGCCGCCTGCAGCTCGTACAGAACCCGTCCACCTGCTACCACTGCTACGCGGCGCGCCGCGACGGCAGCATCGAATCCGACACCGCCATCACCGCGGTGACCCGCTGCCACCGTTTCGAAGCGGCCAATCACGACCAGTTCGGTCGCCTGCTCGAGTTCACCTTGCGCGAGGTGATTTTCCTCGGCACGCCGGACTATGTCCGCGCCACCCGCGAGCGCTGCCTGGAGTTGATCCGCACGCTGGCCACCGACTGGCAGCTCTACGGCGAACTGGCGGCCGCCAACGACCCCTTCTTCAGCGCCGACTTCGCGGTCAAGGCCACTCAGCAGCGCCGCTTGGCCATGAAGTTCGAATATCGCATGACCATTCCCGGCCAAACCCGTCAGCTCGCGGTTATGTCGTCCAACCTGCACGGCCCGACTTTCTCCAAGGCGTTCAACATCAAGCGCCGCGGCCGGGTCATCAATTCCGGCTGCCTCGGCTTCGGCATGGAGCGCCTGGCCCTGGCCATCATCGCCCAGCATGGCAGCGATCCGACACAATGGCCGTCGGGCTTGGCCCAGGATTACGCCGCATGGCAGACCACCAACCCGCTGGCGACCTAGCGGGGGATCCTCTTGCCGCCGGCATACGCCGCGCCGGCAGCGACGACGCGGCGTTGATCGCCGCCTGGCTCTCCCGACCCGCGATCAACCGCTATCTGTCTTCGAACCTGCGCGGCGCGAGCCTGACCCCGGCGCTGATCCGGGCGGCGCTGCGCCGCCGCGATCAGCTCTGGGCGCTGTTCATGGACGACGGCGGCGCCCCGGCCGGCCTCATCGCCCTCGATCAAATCGACCCGGTCGACAGCCTGGCCAATCTCTGGTACCTGCTTGGCACATCCACCCTGGCCCGCCGCGGCCTGACCAGCACTGCCCTCTGCCGCCTGTTGGACGCCAATCCCATGCATCTTGCCACGGTCACCGCCTGGGTCGGCGCCCCCAACGAAGCCTCCCGGCGCTGCCTACTGCGGGCCGGCTTCCGCGAAATCGGCCGCGTCACCGGCGCCTTCGTCGTCGACGGCCAGCGTCACGACCGACTGTTGTTCGAAAAGCCGTTGCCGCCGGCGTGAGCGTTACTTCTTTTCCTTTTATCGTCTCGGTCCTGGCGTTGGCGGCCCTCTATAGCGCTCTCCCCGCGCCCCCGCGCCCGTGGCTCCTGCTGGTTGCCAGCCTGGCGTATTACGGCAGTTACAATTGGGCGTTCGTACCCTTACTCCTGGCCGTCATCGCCGCCACTTATGCCGCCGGACTGACCCTGGCGCCTGATCGTCGCCCGCCGGGCGCCAAACGCCCCGCGCTCATCGCCTGCTGGATTTTTGTCATCGGCGCGCCGCTGCTGTTCTACAAATACCTCATTGTCTGGTTCGACACCCTACGCTTGGCTGTCATTCCCACCTCGGATCTCGATTTCGGTGGTTTCGGCTCGGTTCTAATTCCCCTCGGCCTGTCCTTTTTCACGTTCCAGTGCGTCGGCTACGTCGTCGACGTTCACCGCGGCACCCATGCGCCCGAGCGCCAACCCTGGCGGCTCGCATTGTTCGTATCCTTCTTTCCGCAATTGCTCGCCGGCCCGATCGAGCGCTTCCAGTCCCTCTCGCCGCAACTCAGGGCGGTCGCGCGCCCCTCGCCGGAAATGGTGCTCGACGGCTTGCTGTTACTGTTCTACGGCTTGTTTCTTAAAGGGGCGGTGGGCGACCGGCTTGGCGTCACCGTCGATTTCCTGTTCGCCGAGCCGACGAGTCTCGGCGCCGCCGCGGCTGCCATGGCCTTTTATGCTTTTGCGATGCAGCTTTTCGCCGACTTTGCCGGCTATTCCCTCATCGCCCTGGGCGCTGCCTCGCTGTTCGGCATCAACCTCACCCGCAATTTCAAGCAACCTTATTTTTCGCGCAATATTGTCGAGTTCTGGCAACGCTGGCACATCAGCCTGACCCGTTGGATCGGCGACTATCTGTATCGTCCCCTCGGCATTGCCGTCCTGCGCCTCAAGCCGCTGCCCAGGTTCCTGCAGGAGGCGACCACCATCTTGCTGGTCTGGGTCGTCATGGGGCTCTGGCATGGCGCGACTTGGAACTTCATTGCCTTTGGCCTCATTCAGGCCGTCTTGATCATCGGTTACAGTCGCTGGTCCCGCGCCCGACGCGGCAAGCCGGGCCCCGTCGCCAGCGCGATCGGCATGGCGCTGACCTTCAACGTCATCGTGCTCGCCTTCGGCCTGATCCGCGCCCCGGACTTGACCACCTATGGCCAATTGCTGCATGCCATCTTCTCAGGCACCGTTGGCGCGGTGCAGGTCGTCGACCGCAAGATCACCCTGCTGGTGGTTATCGCCATGGGCAGCGTCGAGGCGGTGCGTCGTTTTGCACCGAGCCTTCATCTGGCGCATGGTATATGGCCGCGGGCGCTGGCCATCACCGCGCTGGTCATCCTCTTTGGTCTGTTTGGTAATGACGCAAACCGCTCCTTCATCTATTTCCGCTTCTAGCCTCGCCAAGGCGCTGGCCGCGATCATCGTGCTGGTCCTGCTCATCGATCAGCTCGGCGGCTTGTTCCTGCGGCGCATCTATCTCGAATCCACCAGTTCCCCCATCGGCCGCATCGCGCGGGCCGCGCCCACCAATCTCGTGCTCGGCAGTTCCACCGCCAAACACGCCATCGATCCGGCCGCCTTCCTGCCGGCCACCTACAACGCCGCGGAGAATGGCCAGAGCCTGTATTTCGCCGCCGCCACCCTGCGCAATCTGCCACCAATCGAGACTTTGCAGCGCGTCATCATCGGCCTCGACCCGGACGACATTATCAGCGGTTACCGCAGCGACAACGTCCGGCATCTCTGGCGCATCGCCCCCTTGGCTTATCGCGACCAAGTGCTGCGCGATTGGCTCGCCCAGGCCAAGGCACCCAGGGCCGACAAGCCGACGACCGATCCGCTTATCGACCTGAAGTTCCTCTCGGGCCTGTTTCCTTATCGCCGCATCGCGCCGTCCGTCGTCGATCAATGGCTCCGCCCCCGCGATACCGGCGACGGTTATGACGCCCTGGACGGCCAAATGGACGGCGCCGTGGTGCTGCGCGCCGGTGGCGAGCCCATCGAGATTGCCGACGAAGCCGGCGATCTGCTGTCCGCGCTCGCCGATGCCGTCCGTCGCCACAACCTGCAGATCGTCACCGTGACCACGCCCCTGGCCGGTTATCTGCGCGAACAGGACCCGCGCTTCGAACCGGCATTACAGGCCATGCGCGAGGCCCTGGCCGGCACCGATCATTGCGACCTCACGCTTTACGACGCGCCGTGGTTGCAAAGCTTCATTCGCAATCCGCAGCATTTTTGGGACGGTCCTCACCTCAATCGACAGGGCGCCGTCGCCTACAGCACGACCTTGGCCGAGGTGGTACGGAGCGAGTGCCCTTTGCCCGGCGCCGCGAGCTGACCGCCCGCCGCCCCCAGCCCCGTCTGCCGTTGCTCTGGCGCCTGCGCGCCTATCGGCTCGCCGCCAGGCGCCGCCTCGCTTTGGCCCTGCGAGGCTCCTTTGATCCCTATCCCCAGCCGCCGCCCGTGGTGCGGCTCAGCCCCAGCGCCGGTCATTTCGCCGCCTATGATGCCGCGCCCCTGACCCTGCATCATGCCCGCCTCGACGCCGCCGACATTGTACAATGGCAGCAAATCGCCCGGGCCAAACTTGTCGAGTTGCTCGGCCTCGAGCCGCAATCCCAACCGCCGACAGCGCTGCTCGAAGAACCACCGCAAGAGCGTGGTGACATCGTCACCAAGCGCCTGTATCTGCGCCCACCCGGCCGTAGCGATATCGCCGTCACTCTGGTCTGGTCCCGGGCACAGATGGCAGGCCCGCGTCCACTATTGCTCTATCTCGCGGGCGCCACTTCCGGGGTCCATATCGCCTGGGGCGAGACCCGCATGCCGGCCGATGCCCTGCGCCTCGGCATCGGCGCTGACCTGGCTCGCCAAGCGGCGCGCCGCGGTTATCTCGTTGCCTGTATCGAGCAAAGCGGTTTCGGCGCCCGCGAGGAACGGGCCATGCATCCGCGCTCCCCGGCGCGCTGCGTCGACGCCGCCAATCATGCCCTGCTGCTCGGCCGCACCCTACTCGGCGAGCGGGTTGCCGATGTTCGGTCCGTCATTGAGTACCTGTCGCGGCCCACGGCCAAACTGCCGGCCGAGCCGAACGGGCTTTATCTGTTCGGCCATTCCGCCGGCGGCGCCACCGCGATTTACGCCGCCGCCGTTGACCAGCGCATCGACGCGGTGATTGCCAGCGGCAGTCTCGGTTTCATTCGCCACACCATCGCCCGCCGCCGCGACCCGGAGGGCCAGGCGGTCGTGCCCGGCATTCTCAACTGGCTGGAGATGGACGACATCGTCGCGCTCGCCGCACCGCGACCGTTCATTGCCATCTCCGGTCGAGACGACCACATCTATCCATTTGCCGGCGCCCAGGCGGTTATCGACTCGGCGCGGCCTAGCTATGCGCGCCTCGGCGCGGCGCAAAACATCGTCGCCGCGGCTGGCCCCGGCGGCCATCGCTACTATCCGCAGCAAACTTGGTCGGCGATCTCCGAAATGCTGGCAACACCGGAACACAGCGCCGGATGAGTTCTGTCGATTCGGCTTGTGTTGCGTATCGCGCGGCTGACGGAAACCATCCCTGCCGCGTCAGCAGCGGTCGGCCCCCGAGCCGAATTTGGGCCAGAACCGCGGATCGAAAACCGCTGCCGGCAGACCGCGCGCGAGCGCCAGCGCGGCGTCGACCACCTCCGGCGCCACCGCTGTCCCCATTGCCGCGGCCACCGCTTCCAGCTGCGCGGCATCGTCGCACCCGATCACCAGCGAATCGATCTCGGCACGCCGGGACACCGCCGCCAGCGCCAGCGCCAGCAAACCGCAACCGGCCTCCTCGGCGAGCCCATGCAGCCGCCCCAGCACCGGCTTGGCGGCTAAGAAATGAGTCGGCAGCCCGTCGACCGATGCCAGCATCAAACCTTGCGCCAGCACACTGCGCGCGAACACCGTGCAGCCGGCATCGGCGGCCCGCGCCAGCGCACCGCTGTCGATCATCGTCTGATTGACCAAGCTGACCGGCGCCTGCACCAGGCTCAGTCCCGCCACCGCAAGCGCGGCGTCCGCCTCCTCGGGCGTGTAGACCGAGACACCGAACGCGCCGATCCGCCCGCCTTGCGACTCTGCCCGCAAAAACGCCGCCACCCCATCCCGCGCCAGGTCGCTCGCCCGGTGCACCAGATAGCCGTCCACCTGCGCTCGATCCAGCGCTGTTAGCGAGCGTTGCAGTGAGTCATTTATGGCACGCACCGGATCGGCACCGTCGGTTAACGCCGGCAGCTTCGTGACCACCAGCGGCCATTCGTCCCGGCTGCGGCACCACCCACCGATGCGATCTTCCGCCTCGCCATAGGCCGCGGCGGTATCGAGGCAGGTGACCCCGCACGCCGCGGCGGTGCTGAGAATATCCGCCGCGCGATCGGCCGGCATCACGCCCATTTCGGCCTTCGGCCCGTAGGCGAGGCCGAGTTGGGCGGTCCCCAATGTGAGGTCTGACAGACCCGCCAGCGACCCGCTCAAAGCGTCCGCGCGGTGCGGTTTAGCCATCCATTGACTCTGCGTTCATTTGATGAACAATAGCCCCCATTGCCAGCATGTCGCAATCGGTCTAGGAGGGAGTCACCTGGACTGCGGTAGCTTGCCCGAACGCCCGATTCTCCCCTGTCCGAACACCACGATTGACCACGTTAACACGCCCCTTGAAAGCTGGGATCGTCGGCCTTGGGGTCGGTGAAGCGCATTTGCGCTCATACCAGAACATTCCGGGCGTCGAAGTCGTGGCCGTCTGTGACAGCGACCCGACACGCTTGCAAGACATCGCCGACCGCTACGACATCGCTGGCCGCGCCACCGACTATCGCCGGCTCACCGAAGACCCCGACATCGATGTCCTGTCGATCTGCTCCTTCGACAACTTTCACGCCGAACAGACGATCTCCGCCCTCGATCACGGCAAACATGTCATGGTCGAAAAGCCCTGTGTCCTCCACCCCGCCGAAGCTGAGGCCGTCCTTGCCGCCCTCGACCGCTCCGGCCGCTTCATCACCTCCAACCTGATCCTCCGCGAAAGCCCACGCTTCAAGACAGTGCAGCGGATGATCGCCGCCGGCGAATTCGGCGAGGTGTTTCATATCGAGGGCGACTATCTCCATGAAATCCTCTGGAAGATCACCGAAGGCTGGCGCGGCCGGATGGATTTCTACTGCACCTTCTACGGCGGCGGCATCCATTTGGTCGATCTCATGCGCTGGCTTATGAACCAGGAGATCACCGAAGTCTGCGCGATGGGCAACGATGTGTTGACCAGGGACTCTGCCTACGGCTTTCCCGACACCATCACCGCTCTGTTGCGCTTCGCCGGCGGCGCCACCGGCAAATGCACCACGACCCTCGGCCCCCGGCGCACCAAGTTTCATGCCCTCAACGTCTATGGCACCCGCCGGACATTCGTCAACGACGTCCCCGACGCCAAGCTTTTCAGCGGCGACCGGCCTGAGGATGAGCGCGCCATGACCGAGCCCTATCCCGGCATGAAAAAAGGCGACATGCTGCCCGAATTCATTCAGGCCATTCGCGACGACAAAGAACCGCTGGTCAACAAGACCGAGATCTTTCGTGTCATGGCGGTGTGTTTCGCCGTCTGGGAAGCTGTGCAATCCGGTCGCACGATCAAGGTAGCCAACCTCATCTAATGTCCGCCACCGCCAAACCCGACATCCCCTTCGCCCGGCCGCTGATCGGCCAGGCCGAAAAAGATGCCGTCGCCGCCGTGCTCTCCGGCCATATCCTGACCCACGGCCCGGTATGCGCGGAATTCGAACGGCGCTTCGCCGCGTTGATCGGCACGCGCCACGCCGTCACCACCTCGTCCTGCACCACCGCCTTGCACTTATCCCTGTGGGCCTTGGGTGTGGACGAGGGCGATGAAGTGGTGGTGCCGGCGATGACTCATGTCGCCACCGCCCATGTCGTCGAGCATTGCCGCGCCACCCCGATATTCGTCGATTCCGACGCCACCACCGGCAACATCTCGGTCGAACGCCTGGCCACCGCGATCACCCCGCGCACCAAGGCCATCATGGCTATGCATTATGTCGGCTTGCCCTGTGAGATGGACGCGATCCACGCCGCCGCCGCTGCTGCCGGTGGCACCGGCGCGACCATCGCGGTCATCGAAGACTGCGCCACCGCCATCGGCGCCTCCTATGACGGCAAGACCCCCGGCGCCATCGGCAGCACCGGCTGTTTTTCCTTCTATCCCGCCAAGCACATCACCGCCATGGAAGGCGGCATGCTGACCACGAACGACGATGACATCGCCTGGCGGGTGCGCAAACAACGTGCCTTCGGTTACGACCGCAACCTCAATGAGCGCGCGACGCCGGGCGTCTACGACATCGTCGCTCTTGGCCATAATTTCCGCATGTCCGAGGCCCAGGCCGCCGTCGGGCTGGCGCAGCTCGACCGGCTCGACGGTTTTCTCTCCCGACGCCGCGCCAATTCCGATGCCCTGCGCCGCCACCTGCAGGAGATCGATGAGGTGCTGGCCTTGCCGCAAGACCATGGCAAGTCGCGCTCCGGTCTGTATTGCCTGAACATCGTACCGCCCCGGACCGCCCAATGGGACCGCAACCGCCTCGTGCACGGCCTGGCCGAACGCGGCATCGGCGCCAGTGTGCATTATCCGGTGCCGATCCCGCTCACCACATATTATCGCGACAAATACCCGCCCGGCGCGGGCGCTTTCCCGGTCGCCCAATGGTTCGCCGACAACGTCATATCTCTGCCGATTGGCCCCCACCTCGACGAGGGCGACATGGCCCGTATCGCCGACGGATTGAAGGCGGCCATTCGCGACACCAAGAGTTAGCCAGATGACCGACACTATCGGCCCGACAATTCCTTATGAGACGCTGAGCATCGCCGGCGAACGCGTGATGCTGATCGGCGGCGCCGGATTCATCGGCCACAACCTCGCCCTGGCCCTGCGCGAGCGTGGCGCCGAGGTCATGGTCGCCGACAATCTGCAGGTCAACAATCTGGTCCGCGTCGTCAGCGACCGCGATATCGATGAGGTGCGCCGCGCGCTTTATATCCGCTTTATACTGACCAGGTTCGAACTGATGCGCGACGCCGGCATCGCACTCGAGAATGTCGACGCCCGCATGATGGTCGATCTCACCAAACAGTTCAGCGATTTCGACCCCACCAAGATCATCCACCTGTCGGCGATTTCCAGTGCCGTCATCGCTAACAAGGCCCCCGGCCTCGCCTACGACTTGCAGATCAACACGCTGCGCAATGCGCTGGAGCTGTGCCGCACCTCGAGTTCCAAGGTCGACCAGGTCGTCTTCATGTCCTCGAGCACCGTCTATGGTGACTTCGACGGTGACGAAGTTGACGAATCCGTCCGCCCCAAGCCCCGCGGCGTCTACGCCAATGGCAAATATATCGGCGAACGCATGGTCCGTGAGGCCAAGATGCTCAACGAGCTCGACTACACCATCATTCGCCCCAGCGCGCTGTACGGCCAGCGCTGCGTCAGCCAACGGGTCAGCCAGAAATTCATCGAGAATGCATTGTTCGGCGATCCGCTGTTGCTCGAGGGCGGTGGCATGGGACGGCTCGATTTCACCCATGTCGATGATCTGGTCCACGGCATCGTTCGCGCGGTGGCCCTTGAAGGCGGTCTCTCGCGGACTTTTAACATTACCTATGGCAACGCCCGCACCATCGCCGACCTGGTAACCATCATTCGGGAGTACATTCCCGACGCCCCCGTTGAGGATCGGCCGGCGGCTAAGGAAAAACCCAAACGCGGCACCCTGCGTATCGACCGTGCCCGCGACTATCTTGGTTTTGTCCCGGAAGTTTCCCTCGACGAAGGGTATCGCCGCTATTGCGAGTGGTACATCGACCAATGGGAGCGCTGCGCGCCATCGGCCCGCCGCCGCATTGCGTAGGGCCATCGTGTTACGACCATACCGGGACGCGGATAGTGAGGCTCTCGCACGCCATGGCCTGACCGCGAAGACCGGATCGTCGATCCTCGTTCACGAACGCGATGGGGAAATCACCGCGGCCCTCAGTTTCGCCCGACTACCCTTCGAAACGGCGCAATTGGGTCTGGCTGCGGCGCGCATCGACCAATGCCTAAACTTCGCTCATGCCGACGCCGATTTCCGTGCCTTGTTGAAGCACACCGAGTGGCACCTGCGTGAGGCCGGAATTGCGCTCGTCACCTGCCGATTTGACGACAACCAACGCCAAACCACCGCCGCCCTCCAAGACCAAGAATTTCGCGTCATTGAATGTCTTCTGACATTGGGCCGCAACCTCTCGCCGGATGCCGACGGCTTACCCATCGGAGTCGAACTGGCCACCGCCGATGACGCCGACGGCTGCGGTCACGTCGCCGCCGGCAGTTTCAAATACAATCGTTTTCGCGCCGACCCGGACATCAGCGACCAGGCCGCCGACGATCTCAAAGCCGAATGGGCGCGCAACTCCTGCCGCGGCCGCGCTGACGCCGTTTTCGTCATGCGCGACGCCGGGCGCATTACCGGCTTCAACGCCTGTTTGAAGGGCCGGGGTGGCGCCATCATCGACCTCATCGCCGTGCTGCCGGAAATGCATGGCCGCGGTATCGGACGGCGCCTGGTCGACGCAGCGTTGGCGCACTATGCCGACACGGCCGAGCGCATCACCGTCGGCACTCAATCCGCCAACACGGCGTCCCTCGCTCTATACCAAAGTGCTGGTTTTAGGATCGAGGCCTCCGCTTTCACCCTGCACAAACATTTAGGCGCGTCCACTCAATGATCGCCATCGTCATCCCCGCCAAGGGCCGGTCCAATCGTCTCGCCAACAAGAACATGACGCCGATCCACGACCGGCCCATGATCGACTACACCATCGACGCCGCCCGGGCGAGCACCCGCGCCGACGTGATCTGTGTCTCGACCGACAACGCCACCATCGCCGACTATGCTGAGAAAAGCGGCGTTCGCGCCATCCGTCGCGCCGAGTCGCTGGGCGGTGAGACCCCGCTCCTGGAAGTCTATCGCCACGCCCTGCATTCCTTGCCCGAAGGCCCCGAGATCACGGTGATGGTCGGCTTACAGCCCGATCACCCCGACCGTGACATTGCTGTCGACGAAACCATCGCCATCTTCGAACGCGACGGGCTCGACCGGCTGATGAGCGACGATGCCCAGGGCACCCACAACGGCGCCCACTACGTGCTGTCGCGCCATTTTGTCGAAACCGGCGAGAGCCGTGCCGACGGGGTCGTCGTCGATGACTGCACCAACATCCATCACGCCGAGGATTTGGCCCGCGCCGCTCGACGACTGGCGACCCGCGCCTGACCCGGCATGCCTTGGCAGATCGTCAATACTCTTGAGCTCGGTGGCGCTCCCGAAGCCGTGCAGGCCTTGCAGGACGTTGGCACCCTGACGTCTTTTCCGGCCGAACGCGACACCGTCCTGCGCGGTCTCGGCCGGTGCCACGCCTATCTCGCCTCCGCCTCGGTACAAATCGACGATGAGTTTCTCGACGCGGCCCCGAACTTGACCGTTATTGGCAGCCCCAGCACCGGTACCGACCATCTCGATCTCCCGGCGATCCGTCGCCGCGGCATCACCGTGTTCGACATCGCCACCGAGTTCGATCTCATCAACAGTTTTAGCGCCACGGCGGAACACGCCTTCGGGCTCCTACTCTGCCTCAACCGCCGCTTGCGCCCGGCTTGTGCCGCCGCCGAGCAGGGTATTTGGGCGCGCGAGCAATTCACCGGTTTCCAGCTGCTTGGCAAGACCCTCGGCATTCTCGGCCTCGGCCGCCTCGGCAAGATCAGCGCCCGTATCGGCCAGGGTTTCGGCATGCGAGTCATCGCCCATGATGTGCGCGACGCGTCGTGCGACGGCGTCGACATGGTCGGGTTGCCTGCCTTGCTCGCCGCCGCCGATGTGCTCACGGTCCATGTCCATCTGACGTCTGCGAATATCGGCCTCGTCGATGCCGCCGCGCTGTCCCAACTCAGGCCCGGCGCCATCCTGATTAACACCAGCCGCGGCCGCATCGTCGATGAAGCGGCGTTGCTATCCGCCCTCCGGTCCGGTCATCTCGGCGGCGCCGCCCTCGATGTCGTCGACGGCGAATGGCTGAGCCAGGCCGAGCTGCACGACCATCCACTGGTCGCCTATGCCCGCGACCACGAGAACCTGCTGATCAGCCCCCATATTGGCGGTGCCACGACCGAGTCCATCTACGGTGCCCGCGTCTTCATGGCCCGCAAGATCGCCGATTTTCTGCGCACCCAGCCTCACCACGCCAACATGAGTGCATCGCCCAACATGAGTGCATCGCAATGAGCCTGCCCCAAGTCGCACCCAATCCTGACCGCCACGCGGCCGCCCACGATGCGGCGCAGCGCTATCTACAAGCGGCCGGAAATCTCACGGACCGCAGCGGCTGGTCGCTCAAGATGTTCACGTCGCTGAATCTATTCTTGTGGCATCTCGATGCCTTTGCCAGCGCGGACGACCCCGTCCCCGCCTTCATCACCGCTTTCGATAGCGCCACGGCATTGCTGAAGCTCGCCGGCGACACGGTCTGTGGCGGTCACTTTCCCGAAGTCCCGCCGGCCACCGTCGACGAAAGCGGGTTCGAAAACCAGGTCTCTGGCCTGTTCAGCGATATCTGGGTCAGCATGACCGACGATATCTATTTCGATCAGTCCTACGATTTCACCAAGCAGCGGTTTGAGAAAAACGGCCTCGACCCCGAAGCCTTCTTCGCCGACAAGACCGTCCTCGATGCCGGCTGCGGCAGCGGCAAATTCTCCGCCGCCATCGCCCGCTTCGGCGCTAAGCAGGTTATCGGTATGGACATTGGCCAGAAAGGGCTGGATTTCGCCCGTGGCCAAACCGGCAAGGTGCCCTATGGCGACCGCCTCGACTACCGTTTCGGCTCGTTGCTCGACATACCGTTGGACGATGCCTCGGTCGACGTCGTCTGGTCGAATGGCGTCATCCACCACACCCTCGGTTATGATCAATGCGTCGCCGAATTCGCCCGCGTGTTGAAGCCCGGCGGCCAGCTCTTCCTTTATGTCAACGGCCGCTTCGGCCTGTTCGAGCTGCTTCTCGACACCCTGCGTTTGGCCACCGCGGATGTCCCGAAGCCGTTGTTCCAACACTTCCTGTCATTGCTCGGTGTCAATTCCGGCCGCCTCTACTGGATCATGGATTGTCTTTCCGCGCCTTATGAGTGGCGCAGCCGCGCCGAGCTTGAACAATTGCTGCGCCGGCATGGCTTTACCGATCTGTTCCAAATGACCCGCGGCGTCGCCTCCGACCAGATCGAACAGGTCACCGTCGGCATTCCCCACGCCGCGACCAAATATGGCGAGGCGCAACTTAAATACATCGCCACCAAGGCCTGAATGGCGCCACGGGTCAGCGTTGTTTCTTATGGCGTCGGCAACATCCAGTCGGTTCTCAATGCCTGTCGGCGCATCGGCGCCGAGGCCCGGCAGGCCACCACGGGGGATGAACTCGCGGCACAATCACCGCAGCGCATCATCCTCCCCGGGGTCGGCGCCATTGGTGCCGCCTTGGCGGCATTGCGTGAGCGCGGCCTGGAACACGGACTTGCCGAACGCGTCGACAGCGGCGTCCCCTTCCTCGGCATCTGTGTCGGCATGCAAATGCTCGCCGAAACCTGCGAGGAGTTTGGCGAACATCGCGGTCTTGGCTGGATCCCCGGGCATGTCGGCCGCCTGGCGCCGCGAGGCGAGCGCCGCCCGGTCCCCCATATCGGCTGGAACACCGTGGAGCTTACCCGCCCCGACGACCCGGTGTTGCGGCCCATCGACGGCAAGGACATGTATTTCGTCCATTCCTACGCCATGTCTTGCCCGGCCGAGTTCGCCCTCGCGACCACCGACTATGGTGGTACCTTCGTCTCCGCGGTCCGCCGCGACCATATCGTCGGGGTGCAGTTTCACCCGGAAAAAAGCTCGGCCCTCGGCGATGCGCTGCTCCGCGCCTTCGTTGCCTAGCCGCCGCTATGTACAAACGCCGCCTGATACCGGTGTTGTTCCTGAAGGACGGCTGGATGGTGCGCAGCGAGCGCTTCGAGCTGCATCAGTTCATCGGCGATCCGGTGACCCATGTCGAACGTATGGTTCAATGGGATGTGGACGAACTGATCGTCCTCGATATCGGTGCCGAGCAATCCACCGTCCAACACGACCGCAGCGACTACAAGAATCGGCCGGTGCGCAATTTGCTGGAATTCATCACCAAGATCGCCGTCGATTGCTGCATCCCGCTGACCTTCGGCGGCCGCATCGCGCACGTCGATGACGTCGCCATCCGCATCGCCAACGGCGCCGACAAGGTAGCCATGAACACGGCCCTCGCCGAGTCGCCGCAAATCGTCACCGCCGCCGCCGAACGCTTCGGCAGCCAAGCCATCGTCGCCAGCATCGACTACCGCATGACCGACAACGCACCTGAAGTTTTCGTCGACCGCGGCCGCCGCGCCACCGGCCGCAGCGTTGTCGACTGGGCCCGTCAGGCCGAACGGCTCGGCGCCGGGGAAATTCTACTCAACGCCGTCGACCGCGATGGCGCCGCCCGCGGTTATGACCTCGAGACCATGGACCGCGTGGCCGATGCCGTGCACATTCCGGTAATCGCTTGCGGCGGCGCCGGTCATCAGCGACATTTTCGCGAGTGCTTCGAAAAGACGCGGGTCAGTGCGGTGGCGGCGGGCAACATCTTCCACTTCACCGAGAACGCCTACCCGCGCGCCAAGACGTTCCTAAAACAAACCCTCTCGGACATTCGGTAACCGTACATGGCACGCAAACTTCGCATCTTCCTCGCCGACTTGGTTCATGACTATCGGCCCAATCATTTCTGCACGCCGTTGGGCATCGGTTTCGTCGCCGAGTATCTCCGCGCCGCCTATCCCGACGCCGTCGATCTGCGCCTGTTCAAGTCGCCGGAGCGCCTGATGGCCGCCGCCGACGGCGCCCCGGATATCGTCGGCCTCTCGAACTATTCCTGGAACTACGAGATCAACCGCTACATCGCGGCAAAGTTCGCCGCCGAAATCCCCGACACCGTTATCGTGCAAGGCGGCCCGCACATCCGCATCGATCAACAGGGCATCATCGACCATCTGCGCGACCATCCTTGGGTCGATTACTACATCATGTTCGAAGGTGAGCTACCCATGGCCAGCCTGGTTGGACATATGCTTTCCAAGGGCCGTCTGGTAAAGGGCCGCGACTGCGACGAAGTCATGGCCGGTGTCAGCTACTTGCAGGGCGACGAGCTGATCTACCTTCCGCGTTCGTCTCAGAAGGGCGAGTTGACGGCGATCCCGTCGCCCTACTTGTCCGGCATGCTCGATGAGTTCCTCGCCAATCCCTATTACCTGCCGTTGCTGGAAACCAACCGCGGCTGCCCCTTTGCTTGCACTTTCTGCGCCTGGGGTATCTCGGTACTTAACAAAGTAAGAAAATTCGAACTCGACCGTATCGTCGCGGAGATCGACTACGTTGCCGCCCGCTCCCGGGCCTCGCACTGGTATTTCACCGACGCCAATTTCGGCATGTTTCCCCGCGACGTCGACATCGCTCACGCCTTGCGCAAGGCCGCCGACAACAGTTCCCATTTCCAGCGCCTGTCCATCAACTGGGCCAAGAACTCGTCGAAATACTGCACCGAGATTCAGCACATCCTCAAGGGCGTCTGCGACCCCCTCATCGCCGTGCAATCCACCGATCCCAAGGTCCTCAAGCATATCAAGCGCGACAACATCCGCATGAGCACCATCACCGACCTGGTCGAGCAGGGCCGTAAGGACGGTATCGCCATGACCACCGATGTCCTCGCCCTCCTTCCCGAAGAAACCTTGGAGAGCCATTTCACTACGCTGCGCGACGTTTTCTCCATCGGCTTCGAATCGTTCAATGTCGGCCAGATCCGCATGCTGCCGGGCTCGGAGATGGAGGATGACGAGACCCGCGCGACCTACGACCTCAAGACCAAATACCGCCTGATTGCCGGCTTTTACGGTATCTATGACGGCCAGCCTATCTGCGAGTATGAAGAGTCCATCGTCGCCACCAGCACCATGTCCAACGACGAAATGTACACCGTCCGTATGGTGCATTTCCTCGCCTGGGCGCTGTGGAACTCGGGTCTCGGCCAACCCCTGCTGCGCTACTTGTTCCGAGCCAAGAACGTCAATCCGCTGGACAGCCTGCTGGCCCTCACCCGTGATGGTCTCGATCCGACCTTGGCACAATTCCTCGCCGACTATAAGGCCGAGGCCCACACGGAGTGGTTCGAAAGCCGCGAGCAACTGCTCGATTATTTTGCCGAGAACTACCAGACCTTGCTCGACAACGAGTATCTCAAACTCAACCTGAAATATCTCGCCCGCATCCTTCTCGACCCCGGCCTTGCGCGCAAGATCCTGCAGACCATCGCCAGCCAACATGACGATCCGGTGGCCGAAGAATTGGTCGATTTCTGTCTCGAGCGCATCTTGTTCATCGAGCAACGCACCCGGGCCAAGGAAATCGAATACTCCCCGGCGTTGGCCGGCGCCCTCGCTCAGGTCTACCCCAGCGTTGCCGCCGATGGCCCCGACAAATGCCGTTTCACCATCACGGAAAAACAACTCCGCGCCGTCGATCAGGAGCTAGACCGCTTCGAATACTCCGAAAACCCGGTCCGCGCCGTCGCCTTGGCCCTGCAGAACTACGGCGACAAACTGGTCTACGACTTCGCTTTCGGTGACCAGATCGAGCGAACCGGCAGCGAGACATTTTTCGATTCCTTCGACTACGCCGATCAGCTCAAGACCTATGCTCAGCCGCAGAGCAACTAGCGCCGCCCCTACTCACCCCGTCATCAATGAATTCGTGATCCTAAGCAACGCCGGCACATTGGCCACAAGATCTGGATTGCTTCGCTTTGCTCGCAATGACGAGGAAGGGCATCGGGCAGACCAATCCAATACCGTCATTGCAAGCGCCAGCGAAGCAGTCCAGCCCGGTGTCATCACCCCGCGCCGAAAAACCCACAACCAGCTCGCCACACCGGTGCCTCTCGGAGCCATTTCGTGACCGCCCTGGAATTGCCACCCATTACCTGGTGCGCACGCTGCGTCTACCCGTCCAACTCAGCCATTCCACTATCCTTCGACGAGAACGGGATCTGCAGCGGCTGCCGCGTCCATGACCAAAAGAAAGCAATCGACTGGGACGAGCGCCTAACCTGGCTGCTCGAGGAAATCGAGCCTTATCGCAAATCGTCCGGCTATGAATGCGTCATCGGCGTGTCCGGCGGCAAGGACAGCTACTATCAAACCCACTTCGTCACGGAGAAGCTGGGCCTCAAACCGCTGCTCGTGACCTACAACGGCAACAACTATCTCGATGTCGGTTGGCGCAACCTCATGCGCATGAAAGAAGTGTTCAACGCCGACCACCTCATCATCTCCCCCAGCGTCGATATGTTGATCCGCATGAATCGCCTCGGTTTCCGCAAAACCGGCGACATGAATTGGCACGGCCATGCCGGCATCCTCACCCAGCCCATGAAACTCGCCGCCCAGTTCAATATCCCCCTGGTGTTCTGGGGCGAGCACGGCTGGACCGATCTCGGCGGCATGCTGTCCATGCATGATTTCCCCGAATACACCTACCGCTACCGTAAGGATCAGGGCCTGCGCGGCTACGACTGGCAGGACTTCGTCGGCGACGACGAGGACCCGCTGCAGGAGAACGAGCTCGAGTGCTTCAAATATCCCGACGACGAAACCATCCAGCAGGTCGGCCTGCGTGGACTGTTCATCGGCAACTACGACCCGTGGGACGCCAACGCCCACGCCGAGCTGATCATCGACCGTTACGACTGGGAGCCGTCCCCGGAACCCTTTGAGCGCACCTACCGGCGCATGTCCAATCTCGACGACCGCTACGAGAACGGCGCCCACGATTATCTCAAATACATCAAATTCGGTTATGGCCGCGCCACCGACCATGCCTGTAAGGACATCCGCCGCGGTTACATGACTCGCGCCGAAGGCATTGAGATGGTGCGCAAATACGACGCCGTGCGCTCCTCGGACCTGTACTATTGGCTCGACTATGTCAGCCGCCCCGAATCGTGGTTCGACGACATCGCCGACAGTTTCCGCAGTCCCAAGGTCTGGCACCGCGACGCCAACAACAACTGGCACAAACACAACATCTGGGACCAGCCGCAAAACCGATGACCGAGCTTGCCCTCACGGTCAACGAGATCCGGCCCGACGATGTCATGGTCAACCAGGCGGCGGCGGTGCAGGCCGATATCGATTGGCTGGTCGACCGGCGCCGCGACTTCGTCAACGTGCCCTGTCCCGCTTGCGGTGCCGAGCATGGCGAGGCTCTTTATGAGAAATTCGCCATGCCCCACATGCGCTGCAGCACCTGCCGCACCCAATATGTCAGTCCCCGCCCCGACCAGGCCACCCTCACCGAGTTCTACGCCCGCTCCGCCAACTATGCCTATTGGGCCCGGCATGTTTTCCCGGCTAGCGAGCAACCCCGGCGCGAGAAGATTTTCCGGCCTCGCGCCCAGGTCCTGGCTCAGTTGGCCGAGAAACTGACCATCACCGACGGCCATGTCCTCGAGGTCGGCGCCGGCTATGGCCTGTTTTGCGAGGAAGTCGCCGCCCTCGACGTCATCTCCCATGTCGTCGGCATCGAGCCGACACCGGAACTGGCCCAAGTGTGCCGCGACAAGGGCATCGAGGTCATCGAGGGCCCCTATGAATCCGTCGGTTCTGATCTACGGGTCGATCTGATCGCTTGCTTCGAGGTCATCGAGCATCTGTTCGATCCGGGCGACTTCCTGCGCTGGGCTCATCGTCGTTTGCGCCCCGGCGGCGGCATTCTCATGACCTGTCCCAACATCGCCGGCTTTGAACCCTTGGTCTTGGGCTTCGAATCCGGTGCCTTGGAACACGAACACCTCAATCTTTTCAACCCGCAAAGCCTTGCTCTCTTAATGAACAACTGCGGTTTCCGCGACATCGAGGTGACCACCCCCGGCGAACTTGACGTCGAGTTGGTGCAATCCGCGCTGGCCAGCCGACAAATCGACCAGGCTCAGCTCGACCCGGCCATTCGCCATCTGATCACCCACGACGACCCAGCGGTCGCCGCGGGATTGCAGCGGTTAATCAAGCAAGCCGGCCTGTCCTCCAACATGCGGATCACCGCGACCAAGGCCAACGCGACGTGATCGCTGTTTTCCTCAACAACAAGCTGATCGCCGCCGATACGGTGCTACCGTTGCTGCTGGAGTTCCGGGTCAAATGGCCGCGCCGTCCTATTGAGTTCTACTGTTTCGATGCGGCGACCGAACGCGCCATTCGCGCCAACATCATCATCAGCGATGCCATCGATGGTCTCGGCGTCCTGCGCATGATCGGCCGCCGTAAGACCGGCGGTGTCACTTTCATCGCCCATCGCCTGCGGGCCGCGGCTATCCTGGCGCGCCTGATGATCTTGGCCCTGCTCGGTCAGGTATCCTTCGTCCATTTCAAGGCCCTCAACGCCTGGCCCCTGCGGCTGCTCTACCTCGCCAACCGTCGCCACACCTTCTACATCCAGCCCAGCGCGGTCGGCGCATCCGCGGCGGAAAAACGCGTCGACGAAATCAATCGGCCGCGCCGCGTATCGAAGCACGGCCCGGCGGCCACGGCCCTGGTCGCGTTCAGCCGGGATTGGCCACCCTTGCACGACCCCCGCGCCGCCGGTTTGCCGCAATATATTCTGCCACCGCCTTACAACCGCCAGTTATGGCACCGGCATTTGGACGGTCAGGCCGAGCATCATCTGGGTCAGGCCCTGCGCGACCTCGGCCACGATCCCAAGACCCGCTTCGTCGTCTTCATACTGTCTTCCATGGATCCCACGGCGATGCTCACCCGCGCCGATATGTTTCCGCAATTGTTCGCAGATACTTTGGATGCCATCACCACGGCGATCCCCGACGTGCCGGTGTTGATAAAACCCCATCCGGCCACCCACGAAAAATATCTTGCCCTGCAGCGTCAAGCCATCGCCGCCCGTGCACCGGCCCCGTTGGCGGTGACCAACCTGCACCCGCTGCTGCTCTCGCGCGGCGCTCATTTTTTTATCGGCAACGTGTTTAGCTCGACCTTCGCCAATGCCATCGCCATGGGCCTGCCGACCGTCGAATACACCAGCTACAACGCGGCCTCGCTCGCCGCCACCGACGGCAAGTCGATTCACCCCGACCTGGTCTGTCATTTCATCAATGGCGACAGTGCGGCACTGCAACAAACCATCACCGGTCTCGTGCGCTCCCCGCCGCCACCGGCCCCGTCGCTTGTCGCCGGCGACCCCCAGACCGAAGCATTCCTGGCCGCCCTTGGCGGCGGCGACCGTCAACCCGGCACGGCCAGCCCGAACCCGCGGAGTCTCGAAGCGTGATCATCCTTGGCATCAGTGAGGGCCACGAGGCGCATGCCTGCGTCCTGCGCGATGGCGTCCTGCTCGCAGCCGTGGCGGAGGAGCGTCTGAGCCGCATCAAGACCGACTCACGCTATCCGCGCCGCGCCATCGACGCAGTGTTGACGATCGCTGGCATCGATCCCGGCGAAATCGACCTCGTCGCTTTCGCCGGTAAGAGCGATTGGCTCTGGGCCACGCTGTATAACAAGCATGCGAAATTCTCGGTTCAGGATTGGATCGACGAGTGCGATCTCTATTGGAAGCCGACGCTGCTCGAAGGCAAGACGGTCTCGCCTTTCGAGATCTTCGATCGTTTCCGCCACCATGGCGGTCCTGATCTGGAGAACGAGCCTTATTACCGAATGCTCGATCAGGCGCGTCACGCCCCGATGTCCGAATGGGGTGCCATCGGCGACGCCATCCGCTATCGCACCGTCCACGACCATCTCGGCATCCCGGAAGACCGGATCCGATTCTTCCGCCATGAGGATTGCCACAAGGCCTACGGCTTTTTCTCGTCCCCTTATCCGCGCCAAGATGCGCTCGTGCTGACCATCGAGGGCGGTGGCGACGACTCCTCCGCCACTGTCAGTACCCTCGACGCCGCCGGCGCCATCACCGAACATTGGACCGCCAACGACGCCCAAGCCGGCCGCCTCTATGCCTATGTCACGCTGATCCTCGGTATGAAGCCGGGGCAGCACGAATATAAGGTGATGGGTCTTGCCCCCTATGGCGACGCCTACCATGGCCGCAAGAGCCGCGATTTCTTCCGCACCATCAATCACGTCGACGGTACGCGCATCGTCAACCCCGGCGCCGTCCCCGACCTTTATTACTCCGTACGCGAAGCCCTGCGTGGCGAACGTTTCGACGGTATCGCCTGGGGTCTGCAGGAGTGGCTCGAAGAACTGCTCTGCGAGTGGATTAGCGCCAACTGCGCCGCCCATGACCAGACCAACGTCATCATCTCCGGCGGCGTCGCCCAGAACATCAAGGCCTGCAAAACCATCAGCGAGTTGCCTCAGGTCGACCGCCTGTGGGCCGGCCCGGTCTCCGGCGACGGCTCCATCGGCATCGGCGCCGCCTGGCTGGCCAGCCGTACGGCAGCCCCGGACATAGAGATTACCGGCCTGCCTCATGTCTATCTCGGCACCAGCCTCGGTGCGCGAGCGGTCGCGACCGCGGTCGACCGCCGCAATCTCGCCCAGCAGTTCCGGATCGTCGACCGGCCGTCGCCCGACCAGGTCGCCGACTGGCTCGTCGCCGGTCAGGTGGTTGGCCGCTGCGCCGGCCGTATGGAGTTCGGCCAACGCGCCCTTGGCAACCGCTCCATCCTCGCCGACCCGCGCCGTGCCGAGACCGTGGAACGGGTCAACAACAAGATCAAATACCGCGATTTCTGGATGCCCTTCACGCCGTCCATGACGGCGGAAACCGCCGAGCGCATGCTGCACAATCCGAAAGGTCTCTATTCGCCCTTCATGACCTTGGCCTTCGACCTCAAACCCGAATACCGGGACAGCATCCCCGCCGCCATTCATCCGGCCGACAAAACCGCCCGACCGCAAATGCTCAAGCGCGACACCAATCCCGCTTACTACGACCTGCTCTCCGCGATGGAGGCGCGCACCGGGATCGGCTGCCTGATGAACACCTCCTTCAACCTCCATGGCGACGCCATTGTCGAGTCCGCCGACGATGCCATCGACACCTTCGAAAAATCCGACATCGACGTGCTCCTCTTCGAGGACATCGCTGTCTGCCGAGACGCATCATGATCCCAATCGCCGACCAGCGCCAATTCATCACCGCCCATCTCGACGACCTTGGCCGATGGTTGGATCTGCCCGACCTATCCGGTTACGCAACGCAACTCGAGCGGAGCGACCTGAAGCAGACCGTTGAGGCCGCCGTCGCCGAGGTCGATTTCTTCCGCACCAAACAGTGGGACAGCCTGCTACGCCTCGGGCTATATCGCTTCACCCAGTACAGTCTGGTCCGCGCCCTCGTCGCGACGACAGTGATCGAAACCGGCGTCCTTCATGGCCTGTCATCGATCTTCCTGCTCCAGGCCCTGCTCGACGACGGCGCCGCGGGCTGCCTGATCTCCATCGATGCCCCGTCGACCCAGGGCGACGGTCCGGCCAATGACGACGGCTTTGTCGAGCTCCTGCCACCGGGCTTGGGCGCCGGCTGGATCGTTCCGCCGGCGCATCGCGCCTGCTGGGATCTGCACATCGGCCGCTCAACCGATTTGCTCCCCGGGATACTCGGCCAACGGGAGAGTCTCGATCTCTTCGTCCACGACAGCGAGCACACCCCGCACACGATGTTGTTTGAATTTGAAACGGCTTGGCCCGCCTTGCGCCCAGGCGGTGTCTTGCTGGCGGATAATATCGACACCAACACGGCATTTTTTGATTTTGCCCGCCAGGTTTCGCGTCAACCCCATATCCTGCCGGTCGATCCCGACCACTACACGCCGGGCGGTTCGGGAATCCGTTTCGGGATCCTACGGAAATAACCCATGACCCGCTCTCTCTCCGACCGCGATCTGCTGTTCTTCCAGGACAATGGCTACTTGGTCGTCCCGTCCATCGTTCCGATCGCCAGAATCGATGAACTCCGCCGGCTTATCTTTCGGATTTACACCAAGCTTGTCCCGGCGGACCGCAACATCCCCCAAACCGAACCCTGGAACGATCCTTGGTTCGACCGCCGTCTCCTCGATCTGCGGACCGAGAACCCGCGGCTGTTCGGCTCCCTCTACGACTGCGCGCAGAGCGCCGTGGCGGTCTCCCGCCTGGTCACCGAACCGGACGTCGCCAATGCCGTCGCCGGCCTCTACGGCGACGACCCGCAGGATCTTGCCTATTCCGGCATCATGCTGCGCATGGACGCGCCGAAGGATCAGCGCAATGTCTTGTCCTGGCATCAAGACCGCGCCTATTACCCACAAAATCTCGATGGCGCCAACGGCGTCGTCGTCACCATCGCCTTGCAGGACACGAGCGCCGAGCTCGGCGCCCTCAACGTCTGCCCCGGCAGCCACCGGGAAGGCTTGATCGAACCGGAACAGACCAGCAAGGACGACTACGAGACCACCGAACAGCGCGCCGTACCCCAACCGCTGGTCGACAAATATCCCCACACCATCGCCGAACTCGGCAAAGGCGACATGCTGATCATCCACATGAACATGTTCCACCGCTCCGGCACCAACATGAGCGATCGTTTTCGCTTCAGCGCCCTGTGCCGCTATCACCGCATCATGACGTCCGACTTCGTGCCGTTCGGCCTGCTTTATCAATTCAACGATTTCATGGCCGAGCGCGCCCGCAGGGCGGGCGCCGAGTAACTCTGCTCATGTGCGGCATCGCTGGCATTCTCGGCCCCGTGACCCCGGACGACCATGATCGCGTCCGGCGCATGACCCAAATGCTGCGCCATCGCGGCCCCAACGCCATCCGTTCGACGGTGCATTCGGGCGCCGTGCTCGGCCATACCAGGCTATCCATTATCGATCTTTCCGACCGCGGTTTGCAGCCCATGACCAGCGCCGATGGCCGCCATGTCATGGTCTTCAACGGCGAGATCTATAATTACCGCGAACTGCGCGCCGACCTGGCGCGCGACACTCGTTTCCAGTCCGCTAGCGACAGCGAGGTGCTGCTTGCCGCCTATCGCCGTTGGGGCGCCGATTGCCTCGATCGCCTCATCGGCATGTTCGCTTTCTGTATTTTCGACACCGTCGAGCACACCGCCTTCTTCGCCCGCGACCGCTTCGGCCAAAAGCCGCTGTTCTTCGCCGAACAGCATGGAAAACTGCTCTTTGCCAGCGAAATAAAACCCCTACTGGCAGCGGGCGTTCCGGCCACGTCCGACGCGGCGACTTGGGCCCGCTATCTCCGCCACGCTTCTTATGACGACGGCCCCGCCACCTATTTCGCCGGCATCTCCCAGCTTGAACCCGGCGAATGCGCCGACTATGCCGAACCCGGCCGGCTCGTCCGCCGGCGCTACTATGATGTCGCCGCGACGATCTCGGAACCACAGGTGACGCGTGCCCAAGCACCGGCCGCCGTGCGCGAATGCCTGGTCGATGCGGCGCGGCTGCACATGCGCTCCGACGTGCCGGTCGGCGTCTCTCTGTCCGGCGGCCTCGACTCCTCTGCTCTTCTCGCCACCATCGATCTTGCCGGCGAACTCCATGACGGCGTGCAATGTGTCTCCGTCGATTTCGGCGGCGACCTCACCGAACGGCCCTGGATCGAGGCGGCCGCCGACCACCACGGTCTGCAGGCCCATATCGTCGGTTACACGCCGCAGGACTTCCGCGCCGATATTACCCCGATGATGTGGCAGCTCGAAGGTCCCCTCGGCGGCCTCATGAACTGCGCCCTCGGCGCCGTCATGGCCCATGCCCAACAGTGCGGTATTACGGTGATCCAGGACGGTACCGGACTTGACGAGGCGTTCGGCGGTTACCGCAACCACCACAATCTCTATCTCGGTCGACTTATCGCCGCCCAAGACCCCGCCGCCGACACGGCCCTGCGCGACTATGCCCGCAACTGGCAAGTCAGCGAGGCGCAGGCCCGTAGCGACGGCCTCGCCGCATTGCACGCCAAGTCCACCGCCATCGACGGCACCAGCCTGGTCAATGAAAAGGTGCTGCATCCGCGCCTGCGCAATGTCGAAAATGCCGCCACCGTTCCGACCCCCACCGGCGACCCCCTGCGCGACGCTTTCGTCGACTACCTTCAGGTCCGCAAAATCCCGCGCAATACGCGCATGAAGGACCGCCTCAGCATGGCCTACGGCTTGGAGCTGCGTCTGCCGTTCCTCGATCACCGGCTGGTCGAGTTGGCCTTGTCCTTACCTGCTGATTTGCTCTTCCTGCATGGCCGCTCCAAATCCATCCTGCGGGAGGCCTTGACCGGCGCCATGGCTGAAGATGTGCGCCTTGCCGCCAAACGCAGTATTCAGGCGCCCCAGGGCGACTGGCTCCGCCGCCAGCCCATGCGCGGTTATGTGCAGGATCTAATCGCCAGCCAAAGTTTCGCCGATCGCGGCTTATTCGATGTTGCCGCCGCCCGCACCGCTTTCGCTGAGTTCGTCGACGGCGCCTATGACAACAGCTTTTTCGTCTGGCAGTGGATCAATGTCGAGGCCTGGCATCGCATTTTCATCGATGGCGATCCAATCGCCACGCAAACGCCCTTGCACCCCGGGATCTGGACCGCCGAGCCGGCCGGGTCTCTCGCGGCGGTCGGTGGTTAGAGTATGCGTATCGCCGTCCTCACCACCGACACCGCCCACCACCGTTATTTCCTGCGGCGGTTGTCTGCGCAGTTGCCCGCCGGCTGTGATCTCGTGATGGCGATGTTCGAGACCCGGCCCTATCCATGGCGTCGCCGCGCCCGCCGCCACTTCTTTCGTGCCATCCCCAATGTCTGGCGCGCCACCGCCTTGAATCCGTATCTCCAGCCCCGCGCCTTCAACCGCCGCCAACATGCCTACGAATTCCCGCGCTTCTTCCCCGACGGCGATGCGACCCTGCCCCCCGCGCTGACCGTCGAGACCGTGCATTCGGTAAATGACGAGGCTGCGCGACGGGCGCTTGCAGGGGCCGGTCCGGACGTACTGTATGTCTATGGCACCGGCAAGATCGTCCCCGAAACCTTTGCTCTTCCGGCGGCGGGCTCGATCAATGCCCATGGCGGCCGCCTGCCGGATTATCGCGGCCTCGACACCAATCTATGGGCGGCCTACAACGGCCAGCCGCAAGCAATGGGCGTCACGCTTCATCGCATGGACGAAGATTTGGACACCGGACCCATATATGCCGACCGCCCCGTCGCGGCCCATCCCGATTTGAGCATCTACTCATTGCGCTATTTCACCACGTTGGTCTGCGTCGATTTGTTTCTCGAGCTCACCCGACACTTGGTCGCCAGCACCCTCACGCCGCGGCCGAACGATCGTCGTCGATCGCGCTATTACGGACCCATGCCCTGGCTGTTGAAGCGCCGGACGGATGTGCTTTTGCGGCAATGGGCCAACGGCGGGAGCGTTACCGCATGAGCGTCGCAATGGAGACCGGCCCGTCCTATCAGGTCCTGCTCTACCATGGCGTCCATGCCGACGATGTCCAGTTGGACTTGCGCAACTCGTCCGGCAAGCACATCGCCGAGTCCCGTTTCGACAAGGAAATGCGCATTCTCCGCGACGCCCGCCCCATCGTGACCATGTCCGACATTGCCGCCGCCCATCGCGGCGAGCAGGATCTGCCCCATGGCGCGGTCGCCGTGACATTCGACGACGGCTATCAGAACAACTACGCGGTCGCCTGGCCGATTCTGCGCCGTTACGAAATCCCCGCGACCGTGTACCTGACCACCGGTTATGTCGGCACCGACAAGGTGATGTGGACCGACCGGCTCGAGGCCGCGATTCTCGCGACGTCCGCCCCGGCGGTCACGATCGAGACCCGCGATCGCGACCGCACCTATGATTTGGCCTCGATCGAACAGAAGATCGCCGCCTTGAACGGCATTAAGGCGCTTTGCAAGCGCCTGCCGAACGCCGTCAAGGATCAGGTCGTCGATAGTGTCTGCCGGCAACTCGCGGCCGAAGGCATGCCCGACCACCCGCTTTACCGGTTCATGAACTGGGACCAGATCCGCGAGATGGACGCCTCCCCCCTGATCACCTTCGGCGCCCACACGGTCACCCACGCCTCGCTTCTCAAGGTGCCCGAGGACCAGATGCGCCGCGAGATCGCCGACTCATTGTCGACGCTGTCCCGACAACTTGGCGCGCCCTGTCGTCACTTCGCCTATCCGGAAGGCCAGGCCAACGACTATAATGACACGGTTATTGACCATCTCCGCGCACTCGGGCTCGACCATGCACCCTCGGCCATCGACGGCACCAACCAGATCGGCCGCACCGATCCGTTTCACATCCATCGCCAGATGGTCGGTTTCGAGGGCCGGCCTTTCCCCGTGGCGGCGGCGTCGCCGCGCCCGGCCGTGAGTCCGGACCCCACGGCGCCGGCGGCGGCCTTGACGCTGTTTGGCCGCGACCTCAGCCGTGAGGTCGCGATCATCGCCGAAATCGGCGTCAACCACGAAGGCGACCTCGCGACGGCTACGGCCATGGTCGAACAAGCCGCCGCGGCCGGCGCCGACGCGGTGAAGTTCCAAAGCTACACCCCGAACCGGTTCGTCGCCGCGGACGATGCCGATCGCCTGGCGCGGGTCACACGTTTCGCCCTGGACGAGGCCGATCACCGCCATCTCGCCGCGGTCGCCAAACGGGCCGGGATCGCGTTTTTCTCGTCCGCGATCACCGAGGATTGGGTGCCCTTGATCGCCGAGCTTGGCGCCGCCATTAAGATCGCCAGCGCCGATCTCACATTCGAACCCGTAATTAGGCTGGCGGCCCGTCACGACCGCCCCCTGATTGTCTCCACCGGCGCCGGGACCACGGCGGAAGTCGCCCGCATGATCGGCTGGGTCCGCGAAGAACGCGCCGCCGAGGGCCTCGCCGAGCGTTTGGTGGTGATGCACTGCGTGTCCGAGTATCCCGCCGCTCTCGAACACTCCAACCTATTGAGCCTGCCCTTCCTGCGGGATGAGTTCGGTGTGCCGATTGGCTGGTCCAACCATGTGATCGGGCCCGAGGCCAGCGTCGCCGCGGTTGCCTTGGGCGCTGCGGTCATTGAAGTCCACGTGACCGATACCCGCGCCGGCAAGACCTTCCACGATCACCACTTGTCTTTCGAGCCGGCCGAGTTGGCCGCGCTGGTGCATAGCGTGCGCGGCGTCCGGGCCGCGCTCGGCCAATACGGCAAGACGCCGACCCCGGCCGAGACGGAGATGCTGCCGCGGTTGCGCAAGGGCGTCGTCGCCGCCCGGGATCTCGCGGCCGGCACCGTGCTGACACGCGAGGATTTGATGTTCGCGCGGCCGGCGACGGAGATTCCGGCGGAGGACGCCTTGACTCTCGTCGGCCGGGTCCTCGGCCCGGCGAGAAGCACCGGTGAAATGATCCGGCGCGGAGATCTGAGCTGACCCGCCACTCGGCTGCAATCGTCGGTTTCGGCCGCATCGCGGATGGTTTGGCCGATAGTGCCCGCGCCGCCAAGCACTATACCTACGCCTGCCACGCCCAGGTGCTGTCGCACCACGCCGGCATCGACTGGCTCGGTGTCGCCGACCCGGCGGCCGGCGCCCGCGCCCGCGCCGCCGAGAAATGGGGCGTGCCCCATATTGCCGCCGGGGCTCTCGAACTCGCCGCCCAGATCGAGCCGGAAGTCCTCGTTCTGGCTTGCCCGCCGGAGCATCGTCTGGCCGCGCTACGTGCCTTTCCGAACGTTCGCGCCGTGTTGGTGGAGAAACCCCTGGGCACGTCCCTGGCCGCCGCCGAGGCCCTCGTCACTCATTGCAACGACCGCAACATCAAGATGCAGGTCAATTTGCTGCGCCGCGCCGACGAGACCCTGCAGGCGCTGGCATCCGGCGGCCTCACCGAGCGGATTGGCACGCCGCAGGCGGCAACCGTCGTCTACGGCAATGGGCTGCGCAACAACGGCTGTCACCTCATCGATCTTCTCCGCCAGTTTTTTGGCCCCATCGCCGCCGTTCAGGCCCTCGGGCCGACTCAGCCCCTGCCGGCCGCCCCGATCCATGGTGATGTGGCGCTCCCCTTCTCGATCCAATTTAGCGACGGTCCGACAGTTGTCGCCGTGCCCATAGATTTCCGCCACTACCGGGAAAACGCGATCGATATCTGGGGCACCACCGGACGCCTATCCCTGTCTCAGGAAACCATGTGCATTCGGCATTTCGAAACCGCACCCCATCGTCAGGTCGAGCAGGCCCGGGAGCTGCGCGCCGATCTGCCTGGCACGCCGCTGCCATCGACCTTGGGAACCGCTTTTTTGCGTATGTACGACAATCTGCTGGCGGCCCTGGACAGCGGCACACCCTTGTTTGCACCGGCTTTCGACATCCTCGAGACCGAGCGTTGCATCGCCGCCATCCTCGCCTCGGCGGCACAGGATGGCGTACCACACGCCATGTCGGCCGCCGCATGACCGGCCCCGACCTCGCCCTCCTCGGCGGCCGGCCGGTGCTGACCGAGCCTTTGCCCCCCTATCAGTCCATCGGCCCTGCCGAGCGGGCCGCGGTTCTTGCGGTTTTGGACAGCGGCTGCCTGTCCGGATTCTTCGGCTCGCCCGGTCCCGGCTTTCTCGGCGGACCGCAGGTGCGGGCTTTCGAGGCGGCTTGGCGCCGGCAATATGACGTGGCCCATGCCGTCTCGGTGAACTCCGCGACCTCGGGTCTGATCGCCTTGATGGGCGCCATCGGCATTTCGCCCGGCGACGAGGTCATCGTCCCCCCCTACAGCATGTCGGCCACCGCGATGGCACCGATCTTCTACGGCGGCATTCCGGTGTTCGCCGACATCGAGCCCGAGACCTTCGGCCTCGACCCGCAGGCGGTCGCGAAGGTCATAACACCCCGCACCAAGGCGATCCTGGTTGTCAATCTCTTCGGTCACCCCGCCCGGCTGGCCGAGTTGCGCCGGCTCGCCGACACCCACGGGCTTTATCTGATCGAGGACAACGCCCAGGCCCCGCTGGGCCGCGAGGGCGACCGCTGGGCCGGCACGGTCGGTCATGCCGGCGTCTTCAGTCTCAACTATCACAAGCACATTCACACCGGTGAGGGTGGCATGTGCGTGACCGACGACGCACATTTGGCCGAGCGCTTGCAGCTCATTCGCAACCACGGCGAGAACCTGGTCGACCCCCTCGACATTCCCGACTTGACGAACCTGGTCGGCATGAACCTGCGCATGACCGAACTCAGCGCCGCTGTCGGACTGGCCCAGCTAGCGCACGTCGAGCGCCACACCACGGCCAGAGAGCGCGCCTGTGCGCATTTGTCCGCCGCCATTGCCGATCTCGACGGCCTCACCCCGCCCCATGTCCGTCCCGGTTGCCGCCACAACTACTATTGTTGGGTCGTCCTGTTCGACGAACATAGTCTGGGCCTGTCGCGGGACACCTTTTGCCGCGCCCTTGCGGCCGAGGGCTTTCCGGTCCGCGCCGGTTATCTGCCGCCGCTCTACGATCTGCCCTTATTTCGTCAGGGCGTGGCCATCGGCAAGGATGGCTTCCCGTTCAACCTGACCCAGCGCCGCTACCCGCCCGGCCTTTGCCCAACCGTCGAAAACATCGAACATCGCCAGTTGATCCTGTTCGCGCCCTGCCCCTACGACCTCGACGACGACCGCTCGGCGGCCCTGGCCGCGGCAATCCGCAAGGTTCACGCCGGCATCCCACAACTGCGCGGCCTCGAGCCGCAAGACCGCCCCGAGTTGGCCAACGCATGACCCGCGTCGTCGCCAGCATCGAGGCGCGCATGAGTTCGTCGCGCTTCCCCGGTAAGGTGCTGACCGACATCGCCGGCGCACCCGCGCTCACGCGCTTGCTCCGTCGCTTGCGCACCTGTCGGAACCTGGACGATATCGTCGTCGCCACCAGCGACGGCCCATCGGACGACGCCATCGCCGACTGGGCTCGGCAAGAACAGGTCGCTGTCTATCGCGGCAGCGAGGACGACGTGCTCGCCCGCGTCGTCGACGCCCAACGCAGCCTGTCCGGCGATATCGTTGTCGAGATTACCGGCGATGCCACGCTCACCGATCCCGCCGTCGTCGATATCGCCGTTGCGACCTTCTTGCTCAACGATTGCGACGTCGTTTCCACCGCCGCCCGCAAGAGTTTCCCCATTGGCATCGACGCTCAGGTCTTCCGGCTCGGCGTTTTGGAAAAAGTCGCCGACACCGTCTTCGACGCGCCGGTGCGCGAACATGTCTCGCTTTATTTTTACGAGCACCCGGAGATCTACCGCACCATCCACCTGGCCGCCCCGCCGGACGCCCACGCGCCGGAGTTGCGCTTAACTCTCGACTACCCCGAAGATCGCGATCTTTTCGCAGCGCTTTATGCACACTTGTCGCCACAACATGGCGAGACCTTCGGCGCCGCGGCGGTTGTCGCCATGCTGAACGCACGGCCCGAGCTGCTCGGCACCACCCAGGACTTGGCGATCAAGGCCGTCCGATGACCGCGCCAGCAGCATTATTTTTCGCCGAAGACACTGGCGCGGCTAATTATCTCGCCGGTATGCCGGAAATCCTGGGATCGCTAGGCCTACCTGGTCGGATGCTCGCAAGCCCCCACGCGGCGCGCCATTTCGAACGCCTGCAGGTCGCCTACCAGCCGGCGCCGGAAGCCGGCGCGGCCACAACGGTAATAAAGTCACTTCGGCCACGGCTGATCGTCGTCGGGCCCGGTATCAACCTCGACAGTGTCGGCCTCGAGCTGCTCGCCGCCGCGCGGGAGTCCGGAATCGAATCTGTTGGCATCGTCGATCAGCGGCAAAATCTCAGCGACCGCTTCCGTGGCCGCACCGATGACCCGTTATCCTACACGCCGGACTGGATCCTCGTGCCCGATCCCGTTTCCAGCGATTACTTTGTGCACGCCGGCAGCCGGCCCGACCAAGTGATCGTCTGCGGTCACCCGCATTTCGACAGGATCTACCAAATCGGCCAAGCCCAGACGGCGCTTGACCGCCATGATCTTCGCCGCCGCCTGCTTCCCAACTGTCCCGACGCGGCGCGTATCGTGACCTTTGCCGCCGAGCCCGCGCGCCGGGTCCGCGGCTCGGTCGGCGCCTACCGCAGCGGACCCGACTACACATTGACCGGTCGCGGCGGCGCGGAATATCGCACCGACGTCGTGTTGGAGGAGTTCCTCGACGCAGTCGCCGCGATCGATCGGCCCATCTACAAAGTGCTGCGGCTGCACCCCCACGACCCACAGGATCGAGAATTCTCCGCTTATTATGACGAATTCGACCAGATCAGCGTCGGCGGCCTTCCCCACGAATTGATACTGGCCAGCGACCTCGTGGTCGGCATGAGCTCGATGCTGTTGATCGAGGCCGCGCTTTTGGGCCGAGCCACGCTGTCCATCGTCCCCCGGCCGCAAGAGCGCAGCATGCTGTTGTCTGTCGAGGCCGGCCTCACGCCTTGCGTCCACACCCGGCATGATCTACATGCCCTGCTGCCTCGGCTGCTCGACAACGCGCGCGGCATCGACCTGGATGAGGTCCGCGACGTCTTTCCACCGAACTCCACCGCGCGCGTGCGCGAATTCTTCGCCGCCCGCCTCGGCAACGAGCGCGTCGGGTCTTCGCCCCCAGTCCCACAGGACATCCAATTGCAGATGCAAGAGACTCAATCGTGATCGTTCTTGGTATCCATGAGGGCCACGACGCCCATGCCTGCCTGGTCCGCGATGGGCGCTTGCTTGCCGTGGTCGCCGAAGAGCGCCTTAACAAGCTCAAATCGACGTCAGGCTATCCCCGGCGTGCCATCGACGCCGTCATCGACTTGGCCGGCGTCGATCCCCGGGAGATCGACGCGGTGGCGTTTACCCAGCGCAGCGACTGGATCTGGAAGAATACCATCAACAAGAACGCCAAGTTCTCGATCCAGGATTGGATCGAGGAATGCGCGGTCTATTGGCGCCCAAAACTGCTTGAGGGCGCCACGATCCCGGAGCTGTTTTTGTTTGATCACTTCCGCCATGTCGCCGAGCCCGAACTGTTCGACGATCCTTACCTGCCCATGGTGGAACGCGTCCGCAACGCACCTTTTGAGCAATGGCAGGCGATCGGCGACGACATGCGCCGGCAGGTTATCGAGAGCCATCTCGGCCTCCCCGGCGACCGGATTATGGCGCTGCGTCATGAGGACTGCCACAAGGCCTATGGCTACTTGTCCGCCCTCGGCCAGCGCGAACCGGCCCTGGTCTTTACCCTGGAGGCCGGCGGGCAGGATAGCTCGGCCACCGTCAGTACGCTAAGCCCCGACGGCACCATCGCCGAACATTGGCGCTCCAACAGCGTCAACGCCGGTCGCGCCTACCTGTACACCACCCTGTTGCTTGGCATGAAGCCCAATCAGCACGAATACAAGGTCATGGGTTTGGCGCCTTATGGCAGTGAATATCACGGCCGCGGCAGCCTCGACTTCTTCCGCCAGGTCAACCGCGTCGAGGGCACGGAAATCGTCAATGACGGGCGCGTGCCCGAACTCTACTACACCGTCGAGCAGGCGTTGCGCGCTGAGCGTTTCGACGGCATCGCCTGGGGTCTGCAAACCTGGCTTGAGGAACTGCTGGCCGAGTGGATCGACAACAATATCGCCGCCCACGGCATCGACAATGTGATTATCTCCGGCGGCGTTTCGCAGAACATCAAGGCCAACAAGATCGTCGCCGAGCTTGACCGCGTGCGCCGCCTCTGGGTCGGCGCCATCAGCGGCGACGGCTCCCTGGCCGTCGGCGCCGCCTGGCTCGCCAGTCTTCAGCGAGCGCCCGAAATCGAGATCCAGGCACCGGAGCATGTCTATCTCGGCACGGCTTATGACGCCGCCGCCATCGATGACGCCATCGAACGCAATGGGCTGCGCCGCGACTTCGCCATCATCGATCGGCCATCGCCCGACGACGTCGCGGAGTGGCTGTACGACGGACTCGTCCTGGCCCGCTATTCGGGGCGCATGGAATTCGGGCAGCGCGCCTTGGGCAACCGGTCGATCATCGCCGACCCACGGCGCGCGGAAACCGTCGAACGAGTAAACCGGCAGATTAAATTCCGCGATTTCTGGATGCCCTTCACCCCGTCCATGATGGCGGAGGAGGCGGATCGTTTGCTCGAAAACCCCAAGCAGCTCTATTCGCCGTTCATGATGATGGCGTTCGACCTCCGCCCGGAGTTCCGCGACGCCATCCCGGCCGCCATGCACCCGGCCGACCGCACGGTTCGGCCACAGATGCTGCGCCGCCGGGACAACCCTGGCTACTATGCCATCCTTGAGGCCTTCAAGCGCCGCACCGGCCTTGGCTGCGTGATGAACACGTCTTTCAACCTGCACGGCGATCCCATCGCCGAGTCCCCTGACGATGCAATCCGCACCTTCCGCGGCTCGGAACTCGATGTTCTGATGTTCGACCACGTCGCCATCGCGCGCACCACTGGCTGAGTAGCACGGAATTCATGCCCACCACCGCCGTATCCCGCGCCATACAACCCTCGGCCCCGGCCGCAGATGCACCGCGCAGCGTCCTGCTTGAGGTCCTGCCCCTCTTGGACGGTCTCCATGCCGGCATCGTCGAGGCCATGCGCCGCCGCGCCGGCACGCGCTTTCAATTCCTGTTGACCGAGGGCGACACCGCGGGATTTGCTGGCCACGTCGGCACCGGCGACGCCGTCATCGACACCACGGACCTGCAGCGCCGCGCCGAAGCGGCTGCGAGCACCGCGGACGAAACGGATATTTTTGCCCGGGCCCGCGACATCGAGGCGCGCTACGGCATCACCTATATGCGCGACATCATCCAGATGGATCGCCGCATCTCCACCAGCTTCAACCCGTCCGCCTCGGCCAGTGTGCATGCCTCCCACCAGGAAGGCAGCCTGGTCGGAATCATCGGCCAAATAAACTTCTACGTCGACTACTTCGAGGCGTTGCTGTCCGAACAGCAGATCGATCTCGTGATCGTGCGCCCCGATTCCCGCGCCGGCGCTGCGGTCACCTATGTCGCCGCCGCCCGCGGCATCCCGGTCACCCTGGCCGGCGGTTCCAACTACGGCAGCCTGGTCACCTGGATGTGCGGTCCGTTCATGGCGCCGGATTTTGTGATGTCCCGTATGCAACAAGAACCCACAGAGTCGGCGGACCCGGTCGATCAAACCCGCGAAGACTCCAAGGTTCCGGCGCAAGCACAGGCCTTCATGCGTGACCGCATGCATCGCCTGCCGCAGACATCCTATCTGTTGCACCAGCTCTACCGCGCCACCAAGATCCGCGCGGCTCATGTGCTCCTCGATCTGAAGCGCCGGCGCTTTCGCCGCCGCATCTCCTTCGTGGCCGTGCTGCAACAGCACTGGCGCGTCTATCGCAGCGCCCGCTACCTGATCCGCCACAGCGAGACGTCCCTCACGGCCTTGACCGCCCAACCGTTCGTGCTGTTCCTGCTCCAGGTCGAGCCCGAATACTCCACACTCTGCCTTGCCCGCGAGTTTGGCCATACCGAGGCCATCGTCCACCAACTCGCCCTATCGCTGCCGGCCGGGATCAATCTGGTCGTCAAGGAGCATGCGCCGAACATTGGCAATCGCGCCCTCGAATCCTATGCCCGTATGCGTCGCCTGCCGAACGTCCTGCTTGCCGACTATCGTTTGCCGGGCCACGAGCTGGCCGAGGCCGCGACCGCCGTCGCCACCATAAGTGGGTCGATCGGCAAGCAATCCACGCGCATGGGCAAACCGGCGATCGTCTTCTCCAGCCACGTCGATTATGCGCAGATGCCGAACGTGCGTGTCGTGACCTCGCTGCACGAGCTGCCGGCGATCGCACGCTGGGCCACCCAGTCCTTTGGCGACGACGAAATCGCCACCTGGCGCCGCGCCGGCGACTCTCTCTATGACGCGCTCACCGAAATCTCGTTCGACGGCGCCGGCCTGCGGCTGCTTGGCGGCGACGGTTCGGCGTTGCCGCAAGAACAGATCGAGTTGGCGGTCGATCGCCTCCTCGACATGGTGCGCTGGCAGCGTCAGTTCGGCGTGCCCCTGTGACTGTGTCTGGCGCCCAAGCGGACCCTAACTCCATCGACGGCCTGCCCGGGCGTTCGGCAACACCGGACTTGCGATCGGACCGCCTGACCCTGTCGTCCTTTACCTCTGCCCATCTCACCGAAACCTATGTTGGTTGGCTGAACGATCCCGCGGTCATGCGCTACAGCGAGAACCGGCACCGCGCCCACAGCCTGGCGACCTGCAAGAATTATTTCGACGCCATGCAGACTGGCGGCCACTTCTTCTGGGCTATCCATCTGCACGCCGCTGACGGCGCCTCAGGCACCCATATCGGCAACATCACCGCCTACGCCGACCGCCGCAACCGCATTGCCGATCTGGCGATTGTCATCGGCGACCGCGCCGCTTGGGGCCGCGGCTTGGGCCGGGAAAGCTGGACACTTGCGCAGGACTGGCTGCTCCAGTCCGGTTGTTTTCACAAGGTCACTGCCGGCACCATGGCCCTGAATGCGCCGATGCTGAAGATCTTCGCCGCGGCCGGCATGCGTGAGGAGGGTCGGCGAAGCGGCCAGTTCCTGTGGCAAGGACAGCGGGTCGATCTCGTCCTTGCCGCCAAATTTGCCGGTTAGCCCATGCACCACCCAGCCACGCCGCACGCAGACACCGACAGCCCCGAGATGAACCAGGTCGTTTGTCTCTGCAAGGACCTGACCCGGCGCGACATCCTCGACCATTTCAAAGACCCGGCCCATAACTACGACACCCTGGTTCAGGCCACTGGTGTCGGCACCCGCTGCACCGCCTGTCTGTTGGATCTCGATCTCATCGTCGACGAGGCTTCCGGCGAGCACGCCACCAGCCGCGTCATCGCCGACCCACGCCCGCAAGCCGCCGGCCGCGGTTGGAAGCTCCCTATCGACCAGTCCAACAGCGGCCCCTTCTTGAATGCCGATGGCATCACCACGGGCATTCGCATTGCTAATCTCGGGCCTATGTTCGCCGCCCTGCAATACGCGGTGAGCTATCGCTACACGCTCGACCTGTTCGCCAATGACGGCCGCCATGCGGGCCGGCGCCGCGGCCATCTCGAACCTGGCGGCAGCGAATGGGTCGATTTCAGCTCTGTCGCCGGCGCCCCGCCCGCAGGCTGGTTCCTGTTCACCCTGTATCCGGGACGCGAGGGCCTCATGGGTTCGATCCGCCCCCAGGTCGCGATCGCCGGCCCCCATTGGGTCGCGACCTTTCACACCCAATATCACGCCTATGCTTGCCGGGGCCGTGCCGTCCTTGTGCAGGCCATCGCATCCGGCTTCAACTCCGACGTTCATCTGATCAACGCGTCGAACAAAGCCTGCCGGATCGATTTCGATCTCAGCGGCCCGGACTCAGATTACCGTGACACGTTCCGCCGGACTTTGCCGGGCCGCGGCGCCGCCCTGCAAAGCCTCGATGAGGCATTCCCCCGGGCCCCACGCGACCGCATGTTGTCGTTGCTGGTCCGCAGCGACCGACCGGTGCGCAAACACATCGTCAACCGCCTCCAAGGCGGCGCCATCAGCATCGACCACTTTCCCAACTTCAAATAACCGATGACCGAACGCCTGCACCACTATGTGACGCCGTTCATCTACCCGCTGTTCACCCGCGCCAGCGGCAAGTTGGTTGTCGATTACAGCGTCCGCAACATCCTCGCCTATCGCACCGCCCCCGACTTTACCGGCACCTTCAGGCTCACCTTCTCGGTTCATGTCACTGGCGGCGAGACCGCCCGCGAGGAGATTGCCATCGCCGTGCGGGATGGCCGCGCCGAG
>JAJFJA010000036.1 GCA_021774445.1 Alphaproteobacteria bacterium | reverse complement strand
CCATGGGAGTTGGCTTTACCCGAAGCCGGTGCGCTAACCGCAAGGAGGCAGCCGTCCACGGTAAGGTCAGCGACTGGGGTGAAGTCGTAACAAGGTAGCCGTAGGGGAACCTGCGGCTGGATCACCTCCTTTCTAAGGATGATTAGAGTGGGTTCGCCCATTCCGATCTTTCCAAAAGACATGACCCGTGCCGCCGTCGCCGCATCCCTTCCACGTCCGATCCGAACAGGGGAGGACCCCCGAGAAAGTTGGGCTGGTAGCTCAGTTGGTTAGAGCGCGCGCTTGATAAGCGTGAGGTCGGAGGTTCAAGTCCTCCTCGGCCCACCATTTTGGATCTTTGGCCGCCGTTTGATGGTGGCTGGAATATATCGCCGCACGTAAAAGCGCGGGGGTGTAGCTCAGTTGGGAGAGCGCCTGCTTTGCAAGCAGGAGGTCATCGGTTCGATTCCGTTCACCTCCACCATCCTGGTGGTATCTGCAAGGTTTACGGAAGGTCGATCGGACGGGTTGGATAACAGAGCATGCGCACATCCTCATTTATGTGCGCACACGCCATCTGCGGTTTCCGCAGAATCGGCGTCGCTTTTCGACATCGTGAATAGGTTGCAAATTAATTCCTGATCCCGCGACGTGGGCTCATGTTGGGAATACCCCTGTGGTATTGCCGGTATGTTTCATGTCGCGGAGCCACAAGCTGAGATAACGAGCGGTTGCGCTGCGGGGCTTGCCCCTGTACGCGACGGCTTTGCGATCAAGCGTTTTAAGGGCATTTGGTGGATGCCTTGGCACTGAGAGGCGATGAAGGACGTGGCACACTGCGATAAGCTACGGGGAGCCGTGAGCAGGCTTTGATCCGTGGATTTCCGAATGGGGAAACCCGGCCCATTGGGTCATCATGTACTGAATACATAGGTGCATGAAGCAAACCCGGCGAACTGAAACATCTAAGTAGCCGGAGGAAAGGACATCAACCGAGACTCCGTCAGTAGCGGCGAGCGAACGCGGACCAGGCCAGTGGCCGTTGTGTAAGAACCGAAACCGTCTGGAAAGGCGGGCCATAGTGGGTGATAGCCCCGTACGGGTAGAAAGCACAGCGGTCCTCGAGTAGGGCGGGACACGAGAAATCCTGTCTGAACGTGGGGGGACCACCCTCCAAGCCTAAGTACTCCTCAGTGACCGATAGTGCACTAGTACCGTGAGGGAAAGGTGAAAAGCACCCCGACAAGGGGAGTGAAATAGTTCCTGAAACCGGATGCCTACAAGCAGTCGGAGGGAGAGTGACCTTAGGGTCTCGGCTCCTGACGGCGTACCTTTTGTATAATGGGTCAGCGACTTAGTCTGTGCAGCAAGCTTAAGCCGTTAGGTGTAGGCGTAGGGAAACCGAGTCTTAATAGGGCGATTGAGTTGCGCGGATTAGACCCGAAACCGAGTGATCTAGCCATGGGCAGGTTGAAGGTGGGGTAAAACCCACTGGAGGACCGAACCCACGTCTGTTGAAAAAGACGGGGATGACCTGTGGCTAGGGGTGAAAGGCCAATCAAACTCGGAAATAGCTGGTTCTCCGCGAAATCTATTTAGGTAGAGCGTCGTGTGTTTACCGCCGGGGGTAGAGCACTGGATGGGCTAGGGGGGCGCGAGCCTTACCAAACCTAACCAAACTCCGAATACCGGTGAGTTCAGCACGGCAGACAGACTATGGGTGCTAAGGTCCATGGTCGAGAGGGAAACAGCCCAGACCGCCAGCTAAGGTCCCCAAGTGGTAGTTAAGTGGGAAAGGATGTAGGAAGGCCATGACAACCAGGAGGTTGGCTTAGAAGCAGCCATCCTTTAAAGAAAGCGTAATAGCTCACTGGTCTAACAGCCGTCCCGCGCCGAAAATGTACCGGGGCTTAAACTATCCACCGAAGCTGCGGGTGCATGACTTGTCATGCGCAGTAGCGGAGCGTTCCGTAGGCCTGCGAAGGTGTCTCGCGAGAGATGCTGGAGGTATCGGAAGTGCGAATGCTGACATGAGTAGCGATAAAGAGTGTGAGAAACACTCTCGCCGAAAGCCCAAGGGTTCCTGCGCAAGGCTAATCCGCGCAGGGTGAGCCGGCCCCTAAGCCGAGGGCGAAAGCCGTAGGCGATGGGAACCAGGTTAATATTCCTGGGCCCGCTGGAGGTGACGAATGCCGTGTGTTGTACGGACTTATTGGATTGACCGTGCAGCGAAGGTGTTCCAGGAAATAGCCCCAGCATATGGACCGTACCCCAAACCGACACAGGTGGGCTGGTAGAGAATACCAAGGCGCTTGAGAGAACGGTGTTGAAGGAACTCGGCAAAATACCCCCGTAACTTCGGGAGAAGGGGGCCCCGCATCTGGGCAACCAGAGGCGGGGGGCACAGACCAGGGGGTGGCGACTGTTTACTAAAAACATAGGACTCTGCGAAGTCGCAAGACGACGTATAGGGTCTGACGCCTGCCCGGTGCCGGAAGGTTAAGGAGAGGGGTGCAAGCTCTGAACCGAAGCCCCGGTAAACGGCGGCCGTAACTATAACGGTCCTAAGGTAGCGAAATTCCTT
>JAJFJA010000035.1 GCA_021774445.1 Alphaproteobacteria bacterium | reverse complement strand
AGATCGCAAGGCGGCGCTGAGATTTTTGCGCAAAGCGATGAAACCATATGGCCGTCCGGAAGCGATCGTCACCGACCGGTTTCGGTCCTACCGGGCCGCCATGCGAGGGATCGGCAACGAAGCACGCCAACAGACCGGTCGTTGGCTCAACAACCGGGCCGAAAATTCACACCAGCCGTTTCGTCGACGCGAGTGCGCGATGGCGAAATTCAGGAGCGCAAAGTCGCTACAGAAATTCCCAGCGATCCACTCTTCAGTCCATAACCATTTCAATCAGGAACGTCACCTCAACAGCCGCCAGAACTTCAAACGCAGCCGCTCCGCCGCCCTTGCCGATTGGCCTCAGCTTGCCGCCTGAAATGCCGTCTCAACACCGGATTTTGGCTTTTGCAGACCAAGTCGCATCCACCTGACACTACCGTCGGGATGACTACAGGCAAGTGGCGCCTGGCCCAGCATCCGCCACGGGCACCAGTGACCGCTCGGAAACGGGGTTGTGCTCTGGCCCCGCCAAGTGCCAACCTGCAGGCCGCGAGGCACGTCGAGACGCACACCGGGTGGCCTTGTCGTCACCCGATGGATGCCGAGCGGCGGGCCTTCAAGATTGGTATGACGGAAATCACTTATGACGGACGAACGGCCGAACATCCTGTGGATCTGTACCGACCAGCAGCGCTTCGATACCATCGGGGCTCTCGGCAATGCGCATGTCAGTACGCCGACGATCGATGCGCTGTGCCGGTCGGGGACGGCGTTCACGCACGCCTACTGCCAGGCGCCGATCTGTACGCCAAGCCGGGCGAGCTTTCTGTCGGGCATGTATCCGAGCTCGATCCATGTCAATCGCAACGGCAACGACACGTTTCCCGACAACGTGCGGCTGGTCACCAAGATGTTGGCAGATGCCGGTTATGTCTGCGGCAATGTCGGCAAACTCCATCTCGCCAGCGCCTTCCGGCGCCGCGAGCCGCGCGCGGATGACGGTTACAGCTACTTCGAATATAGCCACGCGCCGCGCGACGATTGGGAGGTCGGCCACGACTATGCGGACTGGGTGCGTGCCAAGGGGCACGTGCTTGCGGAACTGACCCAGGACTTGGACGGCGTACCGGAGGAACTGCATCAAACGACGTGGTGCGCCGAGAAATCGATGGCGTTCATCAACCGCAACCGCGGGCACCCCTGGCTGCTGACGATCAACATCTACGATCCGCACCCGCCTTTCAATCCACCGGCGCGCTACCGGGCGATGTTCGATCCGGCGGAGATGCCGGGACCGCATTTTCGCGAGAGCGACTTGCGGCAGCAGGAAGTCCTGGCACCGGTAGACTTTCAATCCAAGGCACGCGACCCGTCGAACCTGGACATCAAGAACCCGATTATTCCGAAGAGCATGGAACGCGGCAACATCGAAGCGGGGGAATCCTCAGGTGAGCGCGACGCGAGGACACTGCAGGCCGCCTATTACGCGATGATCAAGCTGATCGACGACCAAATGGCGCGGGTCGTCGCCTTGCTCGATGAAAGCGGCCTGCGTGACCGCACGATCGTGATCTTCAGCACCGACCATGGCGAGAGTTTGGGCGACCATGGGCTAATCCAGAAAGGCTGCCGATTCTATGAGGGCTTGGTCCGTGTGCCGTTGGTCATGAACTGGCCGGAGCGAATCGGCGCGGACGTGGTCAGCCACGCGCTGGTCGAGCTTTTGGACCAGGCGCCGACGATCCTCGACTACGCCGGACTGCCAGTCCCGGCGACCATGCATGGGCGTTCCTTGCGTCCCATTCTCGAAGGCACCGTGGATCCGCATTATCACCGCGACTTCGTGCGTAGCGAATACTATGACGCCCTCGACCTTCCGGGTGGCTCTCTCGCCACGATGTTTCGCGACCGCCAATTCAAGCTTGTGGTCTATCACCAGCACCCGTTCGGCGAGCTCTACGATCTCGAAGCCGACCCTTGGGAGTTCGACAATCTGTGGGACTCGCCGCAGCACGCCGCGCGAAAAATGCAACTGCTAAAGGCCAGTTTTGACGCGTCCATGGCCGTGCTTGACCGCGGTCCGCCACGCGTCGGGCCGATGTAAGTCTCCGCGGTGAATATTTGCCGGAGCGCAAATTACGTCGTGACACACATCAATCATTGATTGAGTTCATCCGCGCGGTGACAGGCCGACAGGTGATCGGCGCCGACCGTACGCAGCGGCGGTTCGGTGTCTGCGCACTTGTCGATGGCCAGTGGACATCGCGTCCGGAAGCGGCAGCCGCTCGGCAGGTCGGTCGGGCTTGCGATCTCCCCACGCAACGGCGCAAACTGCACACGTCGGTGCGGATCGGGCACCGGAGACGAGGCCAGCAGCGCCTGAGAGTAGGGGTGTTTCGGCCCGGCGAAGAATACTTCGGTCGGTGCCTGCTCGACAATCTTGCCGAGATACATGACCGCGACGACATCGCTGATATGCGCGACCAGATCAAGGTCGTGCGAAATAAACAGGTAGGCGAGGCCCTGGCTTTCCTGCAGGTCGAGCAGCAGGTTGATAATCTGCGACCGGATTGAAACGTCCAGCGCCGAGACCGGCTCGTCGCAGACGATCAGTCTTGGCTTTACCGCCAGGGCTCTGGCTATGCCGACCCGTTGCCGCTGGCCACCGGATAACTCGTGCGGGTAGCGCGGCATTACCTCGGCGGTCAGCCCGACGTCGTCCAGCGCCGCTGCGACCCGATCCCGCATCTCGCGTCGTCGGCAAACGCGGTGAATCGCCAGGGGTTCGCGCAGGATCGATCGTATCTTGAAGTGCGGGGTCAGCGACGCATAAGGATCCTGAAACACCATCTGAATATGCTGCCGGAGCCGCGGCGTGGGCTTGGTGATCGGCTCGCCATCGAGCAGAACCTGGCCGCTGTCCGGTCGCTCTAGTTGCAGGATCAGCTTGGCCGTCGTTGATTTTCCACAACCCGATTCGCCAACCAGCGCGAGTGTCGACCCGGCCGCGATCTCGAACGAAATACCATCCACCGCGCGTACCGAAACGGCCGCACGCTGCGACCACGAACGGCGCATGGCGAAATGTTTCACCAGGTTCTTGACGGCAATCACCGGATTTCCGGGCGTGGCGGTCATGAAGCAGCCGTTTGCGGCGAAGGCGGTTCATATGGCGCAAGGTCGCGCCAGCGATGACAGCGAACCCAGTGGCCGCGAGCCGCTTGTTCCAGCACCGGCATCGTCTCGAGGCAAAGGTCGTCTGCGCGATGCGCACAACGATCAAAGAAGGGGCAACCGGGTGGCAAGTCAGCCAGGTTGGGCACCGTGCCGGGGATCGCGGCCATGCGCGATTTGCGCGGCCGTGCGCCGGCACGCGGTAGTGAGTGCATCAGGCCGCGCGTATAGGGATGCAAGGGACCGTCGAACAGTGGCACGGCGCCGGCGACTTCGACAATACGGCCAGCATACATGACCGCGACCCGATGGGCGGTCTGCGCGATCACACTGAGATCATGGGTGATCAGCAGCATTGCCATGCTGTGTTTGGCTTGGAGTTGCACGAACAACTCGAGGATCTGGGCCTGGATGGTGACGTCGAGGGCCGTCGTCGGCTCGTCGGCGACCAGCAGGCGGACGTCGCCGCAAATCAGCGCGATCGCGATCATCACGCGCTGGCGGATGCCGCCCGAAAGCTCATGGGGATATTGCGAAAGGCGATTGGCGGGGAACTGAATCCCGACCTGCTCCATCATTTGGATGGCCCGCGCCCGGCGTTCATGCCGGGTCATCTCGGGCCGGTGGGTTGCGAGCACTTCGGTGATCTGATTGCCCACCGTGAAGACCGGGTCCAGGCTCGTCATGGGTTCCTGGAGCACGATCGCGATCCTGTCACCGCGAATCTGCCGCATCGCCTGCGTGCTCATGTTCAGCAGATCGTCCCTTTCGAACAGGATCCGACCACCGGTTATCTTCCCCGGCGTGGGAACGAGGCCCAGGATGGAACGCGCGAGCATGGACTTTCCACATCCGGACTCGCCGACGAGACCGAGAATTTCGCCGTGATTAATGGCCAGGTCTACCTGGTCGATGACCGTGACCGGGCCGCGATTGCCGGGAAAGCGTACTTCCAGCGCTTGAATTTCCATCAGCGGGCCAGACGTCGGACTGTCACCCGATTCCGCGGCGACCTCGGTCTTCCGCGAGGGCGTTGTCGCGATCACAGATTGCCCCGGTTTTGCAGGCGCGGATCAAACATGTCGCGCAGGCCATCGCCAATCAAGTTCAGGCCGAGCACCGCCAACGTAATCATGCAGCCCGGAATCGTAATCAGCCACCACGCGGATCGAATGAAGTCGCGTGCGTCGCTAATCATGCTGCCCCAGCTGGGCGTCGGCGGCGGCGTGCCAAGCCCGAGAAAGCTGAGCCCCGCCTCGACCAGAACCGCCCAAGCAAAGCCGAAGCTCAACTGCACCATCACCGGTCCGACAGCATTGGGTAGGATGTGCAAAAACAACAGCCGGAAATCCCCCACGCCGACCGTCCGCGCGGCCTGCACAAATTCCGCGTCCCGGAATTCGATGATGGAGGCCCGCACGGTTCTGATCACCCTCGGGGCGTAGAGGACCGTCACCGAAATGACGACATTGAGCTCCGACGGGCCGATCGCCGCCAAGATCATGATAGCGAGCACGAATCCGGGGAAGATCATCAGGCTGTCGGACACCCGCCCGATGATCGCATCAGCCCAGCGATACCAACCCGATACGGTGCCGAGCAGGATCCCGAAGAGCGCCGTCAGCAGTGTCGATCCGAATCCCACGCGCAGGGAGATCTGAGCGCCGTGGACCGTCCGGGCGAGCACGTCACGGCCGAAGTGATCGGTGCCGAACGGGTGCGCCCAGCTTGGCGGCAGCAGCTTCTCGGGTGCGTTGATCGACAAAGGATCGAGAAATGCCAGATAAGACGCGGAGAGCGCCATCAGGACCAACGGGGCAAGGATGAGGCAGCCGGTCACAAACATACCATTGACGCGTATGCGCCGGGCGCTGACGTGCGGAGGTAAAAGATCTCCGGACCGCGTGCTGGCGGGGTCGCTGCTCATCCAGTGTACCTGATGCGCGGGTTGAAGAACGCATAGGTGAGGTCGACGGCAAGATTGACCACCAGCGCCACCAGAGTGAGGTAAAAAATACCGCCTTCAAGCATCGGATAGTCACGACGCACGGCCGCGATGGTGATCAGTTGTCCCAGGCCCGGAAGGGCAAAAACATTCTCGATAATCACCGAGCCGCCGAGACCGAGGGCGAATGTCAGGCCGATGACCGTCACGATCTGGATCATCGCATTCTTGAGCGCGTGTTTCAGCACAACGCGGGATTCTGACAGACCTTTGGCGCGCGCCATCGTGATGTACTCCTGGCCCAGCACCTCAATCATGGAAGCACGTGTCATGCGCACGACAAGGCCGATCTGCGCCAGGCTTTGGGCAATAACTGGCAGAATCAGTCGGCTCAGCCACTGCCAAATGCCAAAATCGGGACTGCGATAGCCCGAAGACGGCAGCCAGTTGAGCAACACAGAAAAGCCGATAATCAGCAGGAACCCGAGCCAGAAAGACGGCATCGCCATGCCCAGGCTGGAAAACGTGTTGCTGGCGTAGTCGGTAACCCCGCCGCGCCGGATGGCTGCGACAATGCCCAGAGGCATGCCGATGGCGATGGTAACGATCATCGCGATAGTGGTGAGATAGAGCGTGACGGGAAAACGGTCGGCGACGATCTGCGCGACCGGACGACCATAAAAGATGGAATTACCAAAATCACCGGTCAGAACCCGAGGTAGCCATTCAAGGTACTGAGTTATCAGCGGGCGATCGAGGCCAAGTTCTTTGGTGATCGCGTCGATCTGGGCGGCGTCAACCGACTGGTGGCCGATCAGCGCCCATATCGGGCTCCCCGGCACCAGGCGAGTGATGAAAAAGATCAGCGTTAAGGTAATGAAGATGGTCGGGATGAACGCGAGAACGCGGCGCAGGGCATACTCGAGCATATGTCATTCTGCCAGTGGCGTGGGTCGCGCGTCTCGACTTCGACGCTCTGTGGGAGCTCCGGCTGGAGCCGGGCGATAACCCGGCTCCAGCCATTTCGAAAGCTACTGGTCTTTCCAAACACCATGCAGGGTGAGATTTCCCAGTGCAAGATTGTCGTAGGGATCGTGCACCTTGTCGCTCTTGGCGACGAGGCGATAGATGTAGCCCAGATTGACCATCGCGACCTGGTCGTAGAAGGCGGTCTGCAGATCTTCACCGAGCGCCTTGCGTTCCTCAAACGTAGTCGCGGCCGCCAGTTTGGCGAAGATCTCTTCGGTCTCCGGACTGATAAAGCCGACCTCGGTCGAAGGGAACGTGCCGTTGAATTCTGGATGCCACAGCGACGGATCGACCCAGTAACCCCCAGA
>JAJFJA010000034.1 GCA_021774445.1 Alphaproteobacteria bacterium | reverse complement strand
GGCCTCACCCGCTGAAATACCGGAATACAGCCCCCACAAGTGAGCCCTATCACCGGCATCAATCGCGCCATCGGCAAACGGTAAAATGTGGTCGAACGGGTTGCAGAAATTGAAAGCCGAAATCCGCTTATCTAAATCGGTATCGCCTGCATCAAGCTCGTTTTGTACAAAATGCGGTATAAACAATTAAGATTCCTCGCGCCACGTAAGAGAGCCCTCCGCATCCATCGCCGACACGCCACCGATAGGCCGTATGCACAAAACAATCTCATCAACCACGCCAGCTATATCGGCCCCTAAATGCTGCGTTGTATCCAAAGAGCCACCACCAGACCCCCGACCCGACGGGATTTGTATACTTTACACACCCCAAGATACTGTGAAAAGCTGTGCCTTAACCACTAGACACAACCGCGAATCGATATATAGACTGTAAGTTTGACGGCAACGAAAAGCCGGGGATTGCAGTCCCCGGCCTCGTTGTTGCTTCGGGGCTCTGGAGGCCATCCGAAGCGTAGTGCGTATTTGCCTACTGACTATGAGTCACGATTCACGCCAAGTCAAGCAGGCCTCCGTTTTGAACAGAAGGAGGCCACAATGGCTGACTTACAAGTTACGTGCGTTAACAAAATCGACCGCTTTGACCCGACAGACCGAATTCGACGGATCGGTGGTGGAACAACCACCCTTGGCTCTTGGACCAGACTTCAGCAAGACGCAATCCGAGAAATCGATAATGGTATAAACAGGTTCTACGTACACGACGGTCGGCATTCTGTTTGGGTCATTGTCCGCACTAGCCAGTTCGGAAACAAATACCTTACGACAGAGCCTGACGGAGAGAGCCAGAACAATCTTCTGAGTTTGCCGGAGTGCTCTTGATGGGAGCCCATACCTTGCCGCCTATAATGGCATCGTAAGGCGACATCATCCTACCCTCGGACGCCACCCAACTAAGGGCCTGCTGCGCAGCATAAAGCTGTTGGTACCGATCAGGCGGCGTTCGAGGGTTAAGGAGAGATACTCTGATCTTGTTCAATTCGGACTGCAAATTATCCATGTAGCCTCCAACGGAAAACCCCGGATCAATCGTCCGGGGCTTTCTCTTGTTTCGGTTTTCGCTTTGCTATTTTTCGCAATCGGTCGTCAAAAGCAGATTCGTTTTCGTCAGCCTCGACTTCACGAGCAAGGTTTTTAAACTTTTCGGCCTGCGATTCCTGGGTATTTTTCACACTCATTGCGGCGCCTTGGATTTACTAAAGAGTGGGCCGTCTGTAGTCTCGTCAGGATAACAAATGCGCAGCGCCTTACCATTTCGACAATTGAATTTATCGCTCAAATGGAGCAGGTCATTATTGTCGTAGGTATGCATTACCTGTGAATCCCAGCGCAACGCCGACGCAAGATGGATAGCATCTTGAAACTTTTGAAGACCAGTGGTGTTTCTCACTAACTCGCGAGCGTGTTCGGCTATGTCTTGCGCAAGCGGGATCGGCTTAACAAACGGCTGAGCAAAGAGATCGCTAATTTTTTTTAAGTTGCTTTCACTAAGTGGCTTTGCGTCGTCCTTTTCTGACCTTAAGCGACGAACCTCCACCATTGAAAGTGTCGATGTCCAAAGCTCATATTGGCCGGCACGCGCGCCAGCGTAAACAATTTCCAATTCGCGCTTCTTATCAGCCTCGCCATTCAAAAAGCCGAGCCAAGCACAACTATCCCAGTAAAGCCTCGTCGGCTTAGCCATTGTCTTCGCCCCTCAATAGGCGAAGGTGCTCGCTAACACTTTGTCCTTGCAGAATGTCGATATCCCTAACATCCGCGATAGATACGTCTGTCCAAGATCGCAAGTCGGCGGTGTCGGCTTCTATTCGTTTTAGCGAACCGTCTGGCCCGTAATGCATCGCGCCACCAACAAGTAGCCGCCGGCCTTCCCAAACCTCACTCCATAAATGCTGGGGGCCCAATTCGGTAGCCAGCTCTTCGCTTAAAACGCAAGTCACCCTATCCTGCGATAGCCTTTCTCTCACAGACAACGCGGGCTTATAGTTCCAGAGAATAATTCCAAATACCTCGGCTTCGATCGTTCCGTATTCGGTGCGGCTATAGTCTGGCGTCAATGCCCCTGCATCGATCTCGCGTCGCTCGATTGCGGCAATTGCGGTTCTAGTATTTTGGGGCAAAATATTAAATGGCTCTTCGCCCTCAACAACTATTTCTGTCCGCCCAACACCATTTACATTGCGCTTCAACACCCGCTTTAACGGCCCGGAGATATCGTCAACAAACTGACCGGGGTCTCCGCCACCAAGCAATTCCCTAAGCCCATTAGAAAACAGCACGGCTACACGGGAAGCCTCTACCCCAACAGATATGTCTGGGTCAGCTGGGAAAGCCTCCGCCGTAACGGTAAAGGGCGGTGAATTCGTGTGAGCCTCCGTCAAACGCCATACGATTCGACGCGACGATGCATCTTGGGACTCTGTACTTTCAAGAGAAGCAACCAAGTCCAACACCTGATGCATTGCGTCAGACACAGTCAGATACTCTGCGCCAACGGCAGAGGGATGAATGGTAATCGATACCGACTTGCCCATTACAACAGTACCTTTAGGGTCGCTTACGCGACCGGAGATGAGCCACGGTAGGTTAGCCTTTTCCCAACGATACCAGACAATGCTTTCTCCGTCCGCTGATTATCGTCAACGTCCAACGCGGCACGGTAATTGTACCGAAAGTCGAATTCGCTCAAATACCGCTTTAGGTGTTGCGGCGAGACGTGGTGGAACGTGCCCGTGACACCGCGTTTCAATATCGAGAAATAGCCTTCAACCGTGTTCGTGTGCGCTTCGCCGCGAACGTATTCGCCCGAACTGTGATTGACCACTTCATGGTCAAAATTCTTATGCATGTGGCGGTACTGGCCCGCATCATCCGTCATCAGCTTGGTTTTGCCCTGCAACTGACGAACCAAAATCGGTCGAAGCGTGGCCGCCGAAACGCTGGGCGTATGAACGGACATTACGTGCCCTTCCCGTTCGACAAGCGAAAACACCATTTCCTTGCCCCACGTCCCGCCAGCGTGCCTCTTGAAACGCTTGCGGCGGTGGCGGTTCTTTTCCTTGCCGCCGACATAGGTTTCGTCAGCCTCAACGATCTTGCCTTCGCCGCCCATCCCTAAAGGCAGTTTGTTCTCGCGCATGGCTTCACGAATACGGTGCGCCAAGAACCACGCCGTCTTGTACGTCACTTCTAATGTGCGGTGCAGCTGATGCGCCGATACGCCCTTTTTGCTGGCGCACATCAAATAAGTTGCCTGAAGCATCTTATGCAGCGGAATGCGACCATGTTCAAAAACCGTACCAACCTTGACCGTGAACTGCTTACGGCATTCGTAGCACTTCCAAAGCCCTATCCGTGTGCTCTTGCCCTTCAACTTCCCGGCGCGGTCAATCACTCCACAATGGGGACACTGCGGACCATCGGTCCAAAGGATCGATTCCAAATAGGCGAACGCTGCTTTTTCGTTATGAAAGTATTTTTTAGAGAGAATCGACATGCCATTAACTCACTAGATTCGTTTGGTGAATCTAATATAAGGTCATGCATTGGGTTTGTAAAGTATATTATTCCCGATCAAGTCGGGGGTGACAGCCAGTGGGGTTCCGCACCCTCAAATCGGGATATCGACCTCGAGCAACGGCGCGTGCTGCTGCGCACC
>JAJFJA010000033.1 GCA_021774445.1 Alphaproteobacteria bacterium | reverse complement strand
CCCTGGTGGCGGACACGCCGCCCTCGGCCTTTCCCAATGGCTGCCATGTGGCGGAGGTGGTGGTCGACCCGGAGACCGGCGTGGTCACCGTCGCGCGCTATGTCGCGGTGGACGATTTCGGCACCCTGATCAACCCGATGGTGGTCGAAGGCCAGGTGCATGGCGGCGTCGCCCAGGGCATCGGCCAGGCGCTGATGGAATGGACCCTGTATGGCGACGACGGCACACCGCTCAGCGCCTCGATGCTCGACTATGCGATGCCGCGGGCGGATCACATGCCACCGTTCGTGTTCGCCTCGCATCCGGTGCCGGCGACGAGCAATGTGCTGGGCGTGAAGGGCTGTGGCGAGGCCGGGACCACGGGTGCCTTGCCGGCGATCGTGAATGCGGTCGTCGATGCGCTGTCGGGTCATGGCGTGACCCATATCGACATGCCGGCGACGCCGGAGCGGGTGTGGCGGGCGCTGCAGCAGCGCGGCGGCTGATCGCGAGCGGGTGAGCGACCTGAGAAATAGGTAACAGATTGTACCGGACACATGGGTAACACTTTTTGGCTTTTGCCGGGAGGTGTTGATGCCGTGGAAAGTGAGTTCGGTGATGGAAGAACGTCTGCGGTTTGTCGCCCGCCTGCTTGACGGGGAGAGCATGAGCGAGGTCTGCCGGTGTTTCGGGATCTCGCGCAAGACCGGCTACAAGATCTTCAATCGATACAAACAGGAGGGGCCGCAGGCGTTGTGCGACCGCGCGCGCCGACCGATCCGCTACGCCAACCAACTGCCTGATCAGATTGAACGAATGATTGTTCGCCTGAAGCAGGAAAAACCCCATTGGGGGGCGCGCAAGATCCGTGAACTGCTAGTGCGGCGCCTCGCCGGCGATGTCCGCATCCCGGCAAAGAGCACGGTTCATGCGGTGCTAGATCGGCACGGCCTGGTGCAGCGGGCGCGGACCCGGTCCAACAAAGCCAAGGGCACCCCGTTGTCGACCGGCAGGGCCCCCAACGACCTCTGGGGCGTCGATTTCAAAGGCGAGTTCAAGCTCGGTAATGGCCGCTACTGTTACCCCCTGACGGTGAGCGACCATGCCTCTCGGTTCATTCTGGCCTGCGAAGCCCTGTCATCGACCAAACAGGCCTCGGCTATCCCGGTCTTCCAGCGCCTATTCCAAGAGCGCGGCCTGCCCGACGCCATTCGTAGCGATAACGGCGTGCCCTTCGCTAGCCCCAACGGTCTGTACAATCTCTCACGGCTGTCGGTCTGGTGGCTCAGGCTTGGTATCGCCATCGAGCGTATCAAACCGGGCTGTCCCCAGCAGAATGGGCGGCACGAGCGCATGCATCTAACCCTCAAGAAGGAGACGACAAGACCGGCCCGCGAGAACGCTCTGCAACAGCAAGCGCGGTTCGATGATTTTGTCAGTGAGTTCAACGCTGAACGGCCCCACGAGGCGCTCGCCATGAAGTGTCCAGGCGAGGTCTATCAGCCCTCAACCAAGCGGTATGACGGGCTGCCGGATGTCGACTATCCCTGCCACGACCGCGATATCCTCGTCACTTCCTGCGGTCGCATCTGCATGCACCGCAAGAAGATCAATATCTCAACCGTCTTGGCCGGTCAGCGCCTGGGCATAAAGGAGATCGACGACGGCATCTGGCTAACCAGCTTCATGCACTACGACCTCGGCTATATCGATCTGGAGCAAAGAACGCTACAAACCATCGACAACCCGTTCGGCACGAGGTTGTCACCCATGTCTTAGGTACGTTCTGTCACCTATCTCTCCGGGTCGGACATGGAAAAATTGGGGTGGCTGAGGGGACTTGAACCCCCGACCCCCAGATCCACAATCTGGTGCTCTAACCACCTGAGCTACAGCCACCGCCAGAGGTCGGCCCGCTTGGGCCGTTGGACGTGTGTAATGCCGCCTCGGGGCGGCGTCAAGCGACCCGTTATCCGCCTTCCGTTTTCGGCCCGTCCGCGCGACGCAGCTCGCGCCGCCTAATCTTGCCGGTCGCCGTCATCGGCAGCGCCGCGACAAACCGGACTTCTCTCGGATAGGCATGCGCCGCCACGCGGGTTTTGACGAAACCCTGAATTTCCGCCGCCAGCCCTGGGCTGCCCGCCTGACCATCCTTCAGCACGACGAAGGCGGTCACCCGCTCCGTCCTTATCGGGTCCGGCAGCCCGACCGCCGCCGCCATCGCCACCGCCGGATGCCGCCCCAGGCAATCTTCGATCTCGGTCGGGCCGACACGGTATCCGGCCGTCGTGATCACGTCGTCGTCACGGCCGACAAACCAAAAATAGCCGTCCTCGTCTTGCCGACCCTGGTCCCCGGTCAACATCCAATCGCCGCGGAATTTTGCTGCCGTCGCCTTCGGGTTGTTCCAATAACCAAGGAACATCACGGGGTCCGGCCGGCGCACCGCGATATCGCCGACCGCTCCGATCGGTGCCGGCTCGCCATCTTGGCCGAGAACGGCCACGTCATGCCCCGGTATGGCGCGCCCCATGGCACCCGGCCGCACCGGCATCGCTTCGGCGCAATTTCCCACCACCAGGTTGCATTCGGTTTGCCCGTAGAATTCGTTGATCGTCACCCCGAACGCCTCGCGGCCCCAATCCAACAGCCCCTGCCCCAGCGGCTCGCCGCCGGATCCCACCGAACGCAACCGACACGATCCCCGGCGCGCCTCCGGAACCTGGCGCATGAGTTTAAGCGCCGTCGGCGGCAGGAAGCTATTCTGCACGCCCATCCTTGCCATCAGCGAGAACGCTTCCTCCGGGTCGAACTTCGCCGCGCGATGCGCCAGCACCGGCACCCCGTAATGCCACGCTGGCAGCAGCACGTCATAGAGCCCACCGATCCAGGCCCAATCCGCCGGCGTCCAAAACAAATCCCCGGGCTGCGGGAAGAAATTATGCGGCAGGACCACGCCCGGCAGATGCCCCAGCAGCACCCGGTGCCCATGCAACGCCCCTTTCGGCGGCCCCGTCGTACCGGATGTGTAGATAATCAGCGCCGGGTCGTCCGGCCCGGTGTCTATCGGGGCATAGACATCGGTAGCGAGCGCCATCGCCGCGCCGTAATCCGTGGCGCCAGGGCCCGGCCCATCGACACTCAGCACCAGCTTCAAGTTCGGCAGATCGGCGCGCAAATCCTCGAGCCGCGCCGCCCCCGCCCGATCGGTAATTACCGCCGCCGCCGCACTATCGGCCAGCCGATAGCGCAGCGCATCGCTGCCGAACAACGTAAATAGCGGCACCGCGACCAGCCCCGCTTTATAGGCGGCGATATGAGTCACCGCCGTCTCCGGCGCCTGCGGCAACAGCACGCCAACCCGGTCGCCCTCGCGCAGCCCATGGCCGACAAGCACATTCGCGAGCTTGTTGGAGAGTCTTTTCAACTGACCGAAGCGATATTCCTCGACCAATCCATTGGCATGCAGATGGATCAGCGCCAACCCGTCGGCCTGCTGGCGGTCGCAAACATCGACCCCGATGTTGTAGCGCCCCGGGATCTGCCAGCGAAATTGGTCGACCAGCTGCGCATAGCTTTGCCCGCCCCTGAGCATCGCCCCGTACTAACCGGATGCGGCGTCACGGGCCGCGTCGCCGGCCGGCACCGATACGCCAAAATGCCTCGCTAGCCGCGCCACGGCCTCGTCAAGCACCGCGTCGGCCTTGCAAAAGCAGAACCGCACAAACCCCTCCAGATCGCCCTCCTGATAGAACGCACCCATGGGAATCAGCGTCACCCCGGCTTCCACGGTAAGCATGCGGCAGATATCCACATCCGCGCCCTTTACCGGCAGGTCACCGAACCCCGCCGTCAGAAAATAGGTTCCCTCACAGGGCAACACATCGAAACCGATGGCCCTGAGACCGACGCTCAAGCGATCCCGCTTCGCCTGCATCTCGGCCCTCAACCCGGCGAAATAATCGTCCCCGAGGCCAAGACCGTAGGCCGCCGCATGCTGCAGGTTCGGCGGCGTCGTGAAGATCTGAAATTGATGCGCTTTTGAGATCGGCGCCAGCAATCCGGGGGCCGTGGTCACATAGCCGACTTTCCACCCCGTTAGGGAGAAGGTCTTGCCGGCGGATCCGATGCGCAAACAGCGCTCACGCATACCGGGCAAGGTGATCATCGGCACATGCGCCCGGCCGTCATAGATTATGTGCTCATAGACCTCGTCGCACACCGCATAGGCGTCGTATTTCTCCAGCAGATCCGACAGAAACAGCAGATCGTCTTTCGAAAAGACCTTGCCGGCGGGGTTATGCGGCGTGTTTAGCAACAGCAATTTGGTCCGCGGACTGAACGCCTCGGCCAGTGCCTCCAGCGGCAAGGCCCAATCTGGCGGCTCGATCCGGACCAGCTTGGGTATTCCGCCGGCCCGCCGCACCATCGGCAGGTAGCTGTCATATAGCGGCTCGATCAGCACCACTTCGTCGCCGGGATTGATCAACCCGAACAGACAGGCGGCCAATGCCTCGGTCGCCCCCGATGTCACCATCACCTCGCTCTGCCAGTCGACCTCGAGCCCGTAGAAGCGCTTGTTATGCACCGCCACCGCCTTCCTGAGCTCGGGGATTCCCAGCATCGGCGGGTACTGGTTGGGTTTCTCCAATAGAGCCGTAGCCGCGGCCTGCAGCACATCTTCGGGGCCGCGCCCATCAGGAAAGCCCTGCCCCAGATTGATCGCCTTATGCTCGATGGCCAGCCGGCTCATGACCTCGAACACGGTCGTTCCGTAACCCGACAGGATTGCGTTTGCGTCTTTCATGGCCCTTTCCCGAAACCAGACAGAGATCTAAACGTCAACACGCGATGCGGTCAAAGCTTTTGCCCCGTCCCGCAAGCTCCGGCATAGTGCCGGAAACTGCAAGGACGGCGAGGAACGAATGCTGCAGGTTGCACAGCGAATGGGCCGGTTAGGGACCGAAACCGCCTTTGAGGTGTTGGCCCGAGCCGAGGCGCTGGCGCGCAGCGGCCATGACGTCATCAACCTCGGCATCGGCCAACCCGATTTCAAAACCCCGCCCCATATCGTCGAGGCAGCGACCAAGGCCCTTCGCGACGGCCATCATGGCTACACGCCCGCACCCGGCATTCCCAAGCTCCGCGAAGCCGTCGCCGCGGATATCGCAAAATACCGCGATGTCGAGATCGACCCGGATCTGGTTCTTGTCGTGCCCGGCGGTAAGGTGACCATGTTCTTCGCCATCATGATGTTCGGCGAACCCGGCGCCGAAATCCTCTACCCCAATCCGGGCTTCCCGATCTATGAATCTGTCATTGCCTTTTCCGGCGCCAAACCGGTGCCCATCCCGCTGCTGGAGGACCGCGATTTTTCCTTTGATGCCGAGGCCGTGCTCGATCTCATCACGCCGGCGACGCGCCTGCTGATCGTTAACTCCCCGGCCAATCCGACCGGCGGTACGGTGTCGAAAAGCGAGCTGGACAAACTGGCAGCCGGCCTGGAAGCACACCCCCATGTCGCCGTGATGAGCGATGAGATCTATGCCCGCATGACCTATGACGGCGTGCCCCACGCCAGCCTGACCGCCTATGAGAGCTTGCGCGACCGCTTGATCCTGCTCGACGGCTGGAGCAAGACCTACGCCATGACCGGCTGGCGCTTGGGATACAGCGTCTGGCCGAAATCGCTGATCGAGGGCGCGACCCGAATGGCTGTTAACTGCCATTCCTGCGTCAATGCGGCCGCCCAATTTGCCGGCATCGCCGCCCTCGAGGGACCGCAAGACAGCGTCGACACCATGGTCGCCGCCTTCGATGACCGCCGCCACGCCATCGTCGACGCCCTAAACGGCCTGCCGGGCGTCACCTGCCGCAAACCGACGGGAGCCTTCTACGCCTTCCCCAATATCACCGGCACCGGCATGGACACGCGGACCCTGCAGAATCGCCTCCTTGAAGAGGCTTTTGTCGCCACGGTCGCGGGCACCAGTTTTGGCGCCTATGGTGAAGGCTACCTGCGATTCTCCTACGCCAACAGCAAGCAGAATATCCTCGCCGCCATCGACCGTATCCGAGATCTGCTGGTCTGATGATCGACCTCCAATGCCCAGCGCTTGCTCAAACCGCCCAATTATTAGGCATGTTTTGGAGCGTCCGGGCCACGAACGCGCGAGATATCGCCGGCCACCGATTGGCACGGGCTGTGCATTCCCTAAGCCGCGACCCATCGCAGCCTTGACTGCATCCCCGTTGCCCGTTGCCAACCAGTACAGGGGCTCAGCCTATGAAGAAGATCGAAGCCATCATCAAGCCGTTCAAGTTGGACGATGTTAAGGAGGCGCTAAACGACGTTGGGCTGAAGGGAATAACAGTCACGGAAGCCAAGGGTTTTGGCCGCCAGAAGGGTCACACCGAGCTGTATCGCGGCGCCGAATACGTCGTCGACTTCCTGCCCAAGGTGAAGATCGAGTTGGTTCTCGAAGACAACATGGTTGACCGAGCCATCGAAGCCATCCAAAACGCCGCACGCACTGGGCGCATCGGAGACGGCAAGATCTTCGTTCAGACAGTCGACCAGGCCATTCGTATCCGTACCGGGGAACACGGTACGGAGGCTATCTAGACCGCGCGTCTGCGCGGTCCAATAACACGGGGACGAGATCATGTCGGATTTAGAAAACGTAATGCAAATGATAAAGGAGAACGACGTGCAGTACGTCGATCTCCGCTTTACTGATCCGCGCGGCAAATGGCAGCACACCGCCCAGCATGTGTCCACTATGGGTGAGGACGCGTTTACGGACGGTATCATGTTCGACGGCTCCTCGATCGCCGGTTGGAAGTCGATCCATGAGTCCGACATGATCCTGATGCCGGATCCTGCCAGCGCTGTGATGGATCCTTTCCCCGCACAGCCCCAGTTGATTCTGTTCTGCGACATCGTTGAGCCGTCGACCGGCGAGCCCTACTCCCGCGATCCTCGCAGCACGGCCCGGCGCGCCGAGGCCTATCTCAAATCCAGTGGCATAGGCGACACCGCCTATTTCGGCCCCGAGGCCGAGTTCTTCGTCTTCGACGACGTGCGCTACGCCGTGAATATGGACCACAGCTTCTATCGCATCGACAGCGAGGAAGGGCCCTACAACTCGGGCAATGATTTCCCGGAAGGAAATTTCGGTCACCGTCCGGGCATCAAAGGCGGCTATTTTCCGGTACCGCCGGTAGACTCGATGACGGACCTTCGGGCCGAGATGGTCACCACCATGATGCAAATGGGCCTGCGCATGGAGAAGCACCATCATGAGGTCGCGCCCAGCCAGAATGAGCTCGGCTTTACGTTCGACACCTTGCTCCGCACCGCGGACCACATGCAGATCTACAAATATGTCGTGCATATGGTCGCCGCCACTTACGGCAAGACGGCGACGTTCATGCCTAAGCCGGTTATGAACGACAACGGCTCGGGCATGCATATTCATCAGTCGATCTGGAAGGACAACAAGTCCTCCTTTGCCGGCACCGGTTACGCTGACCTGTCCGAAAGCTGCCTTTACTATATCGGCGGCATCATCAAACACGCCCGCGCCATCAATGCCTTCTCGAACCCCACGACCAACAGCTACAAACGCTTGGTCCCCGGTTTCGAGGCACCGGTGCTGCTGGCTTACTCGGCGCGCAATCGGTCGGCGTCTTGCCGCATCCCACATGTCGTCAGCCCGAACGGCAAGCGCGTGGAGGTTCGTTTCCCTGACCCCACAGCGAATCCGTACCTGACCTTCTCAGCTATGCTGATGGCCGGCCTTGACGGCATCGAGAACAAGATCCACCCGGGCGATCCGATGGACAAGGACCTCTATGATCTGCCACCCGAGGAACTACAGGACGTGCCAACCGTATGCGGCTCGCTGCGCCAAGCCCTGGAGTCTTTGGATAGCGACCGTGAATTCCTGAAGAAGGGTGGGGTGATGGGTGACGACCTCATCGACGGCTACATCGCCCTCAAGGAAGAAGAGGTCCTGGCCTTCGAGCAGGCGCCCCATCCGATCGAATTTCAGATGTATTACTCGTCGTAACGAAGAGCGGCGAAGCCACAGAAGCAAACGCCGTGCGGCCGGACGCCGCGCGGCGTTTTCTGCGCCTAGTACACCGGCGAGCCTACGATTGCGCCCCTGAGGCCATCGCCGGTCGCTTGATGAGCCGGATTGCCGGCAGCGGTTCGGCCTCTTCACCATCGACCGCGTCCTGCTCCGGACCGATTGTCTGATGCAGTTTCACCGGCCAGGTCGACATGGCTCTCATTTCGGTATCTCTCGCCAACTGTAGCAGTTCGCGGCTAAGCTCGGCATTTCCCTCCTGATCAGCTTTTTCAGCCAGATCCCATGTTAGGCGGGCATGCTCTCTCAAGGTCTCAGCATATTCTCGTCGGTCCATGAAAAACCACTCAGTTTTGATGTTGTCTCACAGTAAAAACATGAACCGACAATGGTTAACAAAATACTTAGCTAAACTTTGATTGGTAAATTTCTTTGAATCGCGACCGTTTTTTTTGACCAGCGACAGACAAATCAACCGATTTTTAGTCGTTGTCCGCCATAGTGGTGTCTTGGGCGTGTCATCCCCGCGCCCATTGCCCAGCCATGGGCGTTTCCTCCCTAGACTTGGGCCGCGCCGCCGACGCGACGCGGCCCATTTTTAGCATTCGAAGGGCCCGCACCGGCGGGACTATTGACATCCTCGGTCAACTCACGGCACGGCCCGTCGATGAAGTTCAGCAAGCAAGGCACCTCTCTAACCCGCCGCGGTTTTCTACACCTCGGCTCTAACGCCGCCGTGGCAATTGGCTTTTTGCCAATGGCCGCCCGAGGTGCGCCAACAACCTTCGATGCCATAGTCATCGGCGCTGGTATCGCCGGCCTGGCAGCGGCGAAAACCCTCGCCGATGAAGGGCGCTCCGTCTTGATCCTCGAAGCAACCGGCAATATCGGCGGCCGAATACAAACGGACTGGGGCCTCGGCGCACCCTTCGAAATCGGCGCCGGTTGGGTCCATGGCCCGCAAGGCAACCCGATCAGCAAGCTCGCAGACGTTGCGAACGCACGCACCTTCGTCACGAATGACGACAGCTTCGCTATCTTCTCACCGTCCGGCGTCGAATTGGATTACGAAGATATCGTCACATCGGGCACGGAACTCCAGCGTCTGTATCGCGAGATCGACGACGAATTCGATACCGATCAATCCCTAGAACAGGCGATCCGCCGGATCTCCCCTGCTGCCGCAAAAGACCCGACCTTGGCGTGGATGACGTCGGCCTACACAGAATTCGATACCGGTGGCCCGATCGACGACCTATCGGCTCTCTATTTCGATGAAGACGAAGCGTTTGACGGTGCCGACGTTGTTCTCCTGACCGGATACGGTGGCATACTGGACCAACTCGGGCACGGCATCGACATTCGCCTCAACCATCCGGTCGAAAGCGTCGAATATGACCGACCCGGCAGCGTCGTAGTTCAGGCGGACGGCACCCGATTTACCGCTCGCACGGTGATATGCACCTGCCCTCTCGGTGTCCTCAAGAGCGATGACATCCGATTTTCCCCACCCTTACCCGAAACCCATCGGCAGCTGATTTCGCGCCTCAAGATGGGCAACGTCACGAAGATCGCGCTCAAATTCGACCGCCCCTTTTGGCCGACCGATATCCAGTATTTTGGTCTCATGACCCAGCAGCGGGGTCGTTGGAACTATTTCTTGAACTACCGCACATTTTCCGACGAAAACATTCTTCTCGGGATTAGTGTCGGCACCTATGCCAAACGGGTCGAGCAACTAAGCGATCCGGAAATGGTCGCTGACGCGCTTCAGGCGGTCCGCACTATGTTTGGCGGTCACGTTGGCGAACCGTCGGCGTATCGGCTGACACGATGGTCCCGGAACCCCTTCAGCAAAGGCGCCTATTCCTACGCCAGCCTGGGTGCCAAGCCGCAAGATTTCGACCGGCTGACCGCACCAATCGCAGATCGCGTCTTCCTCGCGGGGGAGCATACGACGTTCGCTTATCACGGGACGGTGCACGGCGCCTACCTGAGCGGCGTCAGCGCCGCCGAGCGCGCCAACGACACGCTGTCCTAGACGCCAACACCCATCGCTCTACTGCGGCAATTCAAGCATGAACTCGTTGCCGCTATAACCATCGACGTTATCATGGGCCCGAATCACCACCTGGCTCGTCCCGGCCGGAATCTTGACGCCCCCGAGCGACCGGGTAAACGGCTGTTCATTGACATGCGGATGCAGCAGCACCCTCTTACCCAATATCTCTCCGCTGGTCGTCAGGACCTCCCAGGCGTCGGCATAATCCTCCCAGCCGCTATCGTCATGACGCACGGTCACGTCGAACCGCCAGACTCCCTCCCCCTGTGACGCCGCGGTGGCATCGACGATTTGGGCTCCCTGACCAAGGGCGGGCGCCGCAAAAGCCACCATCAAGACTATCGATCCGAATATCGCCAATCGCATGCTTACCCTCCATTCAACCAGTAGCTACTGCAGCCGGACCGGCCTCGGCTTACGTTCATCATCGACCGCGACATAGGTAAAGACCCCTTCGGTAACTTTGACGCGAACACCACCATTTTGTCGAATCACCCAGGCCTGGATCCGAAACGTCAGCGATGTGGTCCCGACCCGCAACAGGTCGGCATAGGCACACAACACGTCGCCGACGAACACCGGGCGGTGAAACTGCATTGACTCTATTCCGACCGTAACCACCCGCCCGCCGGCGACTCCGGCCGCGGTGATGCCACCGGCAATATCCATCTGCGCCAGCAGCCAGCCGCCGAAAATGTCGCCATTCGCGTTCGTGTCGGCCGGCATTGCTGCGGTCCGTATGGCCAGTTCGCCTTGCGGCTCATCACTGTTCAAGCCAACCTCCATTGCTTTAGCCACTACGTGGTAGCTAGCTCTTGCCAGCCACCATTGCCACAAGATATCGTGCCGCCCACTTCCCGAAAACACTGCATGAGGCAGCGAAGAGTGTCCCAATCCCGGCGCGGCGCCACCAATGACCTGTTCAGTGTGGGGCCGCAAGGCGGCGGATCATATTCCGCCAAAGACATCGAGGTTCTTGAGGGCCTGGAGCCTGTACGCCGCCGCCCGGGTATGTATATCGGCGGCACCGACGAGCGCGCCCTGCATCATCTCGCGGCGGAGGTGATCGACAACGCCATGGACGAGGCCGTGTCCGGCCATGCCGACCGCATCGAGGTGCTGCTCCATGCCGACGGCAGCTTGACCGTCACCGACAACGGTCGCGGCGTTCCGGTCGACCGCCACCCGAAGTTCCGCGACAAGTCCGCACTTGAAGTCATCCTCACGACCCTCCATTCCGGTGGCAAGTTTGACGGCAAGGCATATCAGACATCCGGCGGATTGCATGGCGTCGGCATCAGCGTCGTCAACGCCTTATCCGACTGGCTACGCATCGAGGTCGCGCGTGACCGGCGCCTATGGAGCCAGGAATACAGTCGCGGCGCGCCGGTTAACAAGCTGCAGGACCTGGGGCCGATTCAAAACCGCCGCGGCACCAATGTGACATTTCACCCCGACCCGCAGATCTTCGGCGAGACCGCCCGCTTCAAGCCGGCGCGGCTCTATCGCATGGCGCGCTCAAAGGCCTATCTCTACCGCGGCGTTCAGATCCGTTGGGTTTGCGATCCGTCACTGCTTTCCGGCGGCGACGTTGCGGAGAAGGAGACATTCCACTTCCCCGGCGGCCTCCACGACTATCTGCGCGCGACGATGACCAACCGCCATCTTGTCGCCCCTGAAGTATTCGGCGGCGATGCCAAGTTCGGCGACCTCGCCGGCCGGGTCGAATGGGCCGTTTGCTGGCCCCTGGACGGCGAGGGTTTTTGTGAGTCCTATTGCAATACCGTACCGACACCGTCGGGCGGCAGTCACGAAACCGGCGTCCGCACCGCCCTCGCCCGGGGCCTTAAGGCTTATGGCGAACTCGTTGGTAATCGCCGGTCGACCGTTATCACAACCGAGGATGTTGTCGATGGCGCCGGCATCCTCCTGTCTCTCTTCATCCGCGATCCCCAATTCCAGGGCCAGACCAAGGAACGGCTCTCGATGCCGGAGGCGACGCGGTTGGTCGAAGGCCAGATCAAGGACCACTTTGACCACTGGCTATCCAACGATCGCCAGAGCGCTAATGCCTTGTTGGAGTCTGCGCTCGAACGCGCTGAGGACCGGCTGCGTCGCCGCCAGTCCCGCGAGCTCAAACGCAAGAGCGCGACGCGCCGTACCCACCTGCCGGGCAAGCTGACCGACTGTAGCCGCAACACCCCTGAGGGCACGGAGTTGTTCCTAGTGGAGGGCGACTCCGCCGGCGGGTCGGCGAAGCAGGCACGTAAGCGCGAAACCCAGGCGATCCTGCCGTTGCGCGGCAAAATCCTCAATGTCGCCAGCGCTTCAGCCGAGAAGCTGCATGCCAACCAGGAATTGCGCGATCTGATGCAGGCCCTCGGCTGTGGCGCCGGTAAGGACTACAAGGCCGATAATCTGCGCTACGAACGCATCATCATCATGACCGATGCCGATGTCGACGGCGCGCACATCGCAGCCCTCCTGATGACATTCTTTTATCGCCAAATCCCCGGCTTGGTTGCCGACGGCCGACTTTATCTGGCCGTACCGCCGCTCTACCGGATAAGTCAGGGCGGCGACACCGTCTATGCCATCGACGACGCCGATCGTGAGCGCCTGATGAAGGAGCGTTTCAACGGTCGCGGCAAAGTCGACATCAGCCGTTTCAAGGGTTTAGGCGAGATGCCTGCGGCACAGCTTAAAGAAACCACGATGGATCCGGCGCACCGTACGCTTCTTCGTGTCGATTTGCCCAATGCCCTCGATCCGGAGCACGCCGACGCAGCCCGGGAGACCACGCGCTTGGTCGAGCGTCTCATGGGCCGCAAGCCTGAAGAGCGCTTCACCTTCATCCAAGAAAACGCCCGTTTCGTCGAGGAAATCGATATTTAGGCCCACGGCGAACCGGTCAACGGTTTCCCGTCTCCCGCCCGACCCGCCGCTCACCCAATCGGAACATTGCGCCACTCGGCCGGATTTACTACATCCTGTGAGTAACCGGGCGGCCCGTGCCGCCCCTTGGTCTTACGGAAACATTCAAAGGGTCTGATCACGATGGGCGTAGCCGAGACGATTTCCAGGGCCAGCAAGGCCGCGTTGGCCGGGGCCGCATCCGCCGCCATCGTGATTCTGGCCGGGACGGCCCAGGGGCAGGATGATCCGCTGGCCGCCGTGCAGACGCTGCCCGACCAGGGCGCACAGCACACGTCCGACCAGGTGGATTATGGTAACTCCTTTCCCACCTCGGGCTCGCACTCGCCGACGCCGGCACCGCCGGGGTTCTACACCGACCGCGTGCCGGCTGAGAACCTCGTACATGCCCTGGAACATGGCAACATCGTCATCTATTACGACCAGCCGGGTGAAGCCGCGATCACCGCGCTGCGCGGCTGGGCACAGCAGTATCAAGGCGCATTGGACGGTGTCATCGCCGTTCGTGTGCGCGGCATCGGACGGGGTATCGCACTCACCGCCTGGAATAAGCGCTTGATTAGTCCCGAATTCGATGAGCAGGCCGCGTTCGCCTTTATCGACGCTTTCCGCGGCCGCGGTCCGGAACGGCAGGTCCGCTAGACCGCCGCCACCGCGCCAGCCAAGACCGACCGTTCGGAGCACCCGCACCTCCATTGGTCAGTCGGACTGAGACGCCGCGTCATTCATATTGCAGATCTTGGGGTGCGCTTCCCATATTAGGAGCAGCACCGCAACTCCAATTGCCGTCAGCTTGACGCCAAAGCGATGGGATCGCAATGACCCGCATTTTGCTTGTCGCAGCCACCATCCTACTCGCCGGCTGCGCCGGTGCGGCCACATTCGATACTGGCCGTTTGAGCACCAACACCAGCCGGCTTGATTTCGCCACGATTGCCGGCGGCGGCCGCGACATGCATACGCAGATTTTCGGCAATCCGTTCGCCATCCCGGACGACTTCTTCGCCGACAGCGTCACTGCCGTGTTCAACACCCGCAACAGCCGGTCGCCGAGCAACTTCACCACCCGCCCCGGACCCTCGGCCCGCCCGAATTTCCGCCTTGTGCTGACCTTCAACCCCGCTGAGCGCGGACTGCCGTCGCGGCTTTGCCGAAGCCCGGAGACGATCCCCCTCGCCCCGGCGTCAACCCGCCCCATCCGCCTCCAGATCGCCTTTTGCCAGGGCGACAAGGACATCTCCTCCCGCCGCGGCACCCTGGCCGACGCGACCGGACCGGAAGACCCAAGGTTTCAGAATTTCCTCGCCCAGGCGCTCCAGCTAACCCAGCCCGAGCGCAACCGGTTCCGCCGGTTCGACTAGGCGTTCGCTAACGCGAGCAGCACTCCCGCAAGCGCCCCAGATGCCGGTCCCATCCGGCATCCAGCGCGGCCAGAAGACCCAACGCCGCAGCGCCGGCGGCGCCGACGCCTTCATGCGACAGGGTCAGCTTGGTTCCTCCTTGGACGTCCTCGAGTCGCCACGTCACCGTGGTCATAACACCGCCCAATGGCGCTATGGTGAAGGTGTAGACCAGCAACCACGGCGGTTCCATGCGCTGCACTGTGCCCCAGCATTGCTTGACCGCTTTGCCGTCACCTTGCGCGCCCATGAGCGCATAGTCCTGCCCCTCGGCCAAGTCCGCCTCTGGCGGGTAGAACCACTGGCCGAGCTTGTCCTTATCGGTCAGGAACGCCCATACCGTCTTCGGCGCAGCCGCGAAGAACGCTGTTTTGACAATCGTCGTATCAGTCATTGGATTTCTCTTCCTCTTGCTCGATCGCTGCTTGCAGCTTGCTCAGGCGTTCATCCCAGAAGCGGCTGAAGTGATCGACCCAATCCGCAACGGATTTCAGGCCCCTCGGCTCAAGCCGGTTGATCCGATCCCGGCCTCGCGGATGCACCGAAATCAGCGCCCCCTCCTCCAGGATTTTCAAATGTTTGCGGACCGCCGGCCTGGTCATCTCGAAATGATCCGCCACTTCGCCGATGGTCATCTCCCGGTGGCTCAGATGCACCAGGATTGTGCGCCGCGTCGGATCGGCCAGGGCCCGAAACGCACCTTGGACATCCGGGCTCATTGCGACACCGGCAAGAAGTCGAACTTGCCGTCTTGATACAGAAACGTGATGCACTCGACCTGGGAGAGGCAGGTGCTGACATGTGCCAGCCCGGCCGGCACCCGGTAGAACGAGCCCACCGGCAAAGGCACCTCGGCCACGGCATCGGCGCCGACGGCGACATGGGTCATGGTTCCCGAGACGACGACACCGAACATGTTGGCCGTCTTGATGTGAGGCGGACTGGCCAGCCCCCCCGGCAGGCGGACCATAGCCATGTAGGGTTCGGCAAATCGATCGCCGATCAGCGCTGCAAACGCCACCCCTTCCGGTGTTGTCTCCCAATCGAGCTGGGCACTGGGGATATTCGTTATCGGTTCATTTGCCCATATCGCCGCCGGTGTCGCCAAGCCGGCCAGCGCCAGCGCCGCCCCCGCCAACCTCGAAATCCGCCTCGTCTTCATCGCACCTCTCCAATATAGTACTGTTTGGTTTCATATTAATATGATACCAAATGGTATTACGTCAACCGCAAACACACCGCCACGGAGATTGCGCCCCGCCGGCTGTCGATGGCCCTAGTCGTGCAGTAGCCAGGTCCGCATCAGCGCCGTCACGGCATGCGGCCGTTCCAAGGGCGCCAGATGTCCACACTCTTCGATCACCGCCAGGCGCGCGCCGCTGATTGCCGCCGCCATTTCCTCATGGTGGGAAAGCGGCGTTAGGGCATCCTGGCGCCCGCAGATCACCGTCGTTGGAACGGTTATTGTCGGCAACGTGGCGCGGCTGTCGATCCTACCGAGCACCGCCGTCTGTTGGCGTACGAAGACTTCAGGCCCCATACGCTCGGTCATCACGCTGACGCTCTCTAGCAACGCCGGATCGTCAGCTCGGTCGGGGTATACAAGCTCTGCCATCAGCTTTGCACTGACCCCGCGGAACCTCCCCTTGCCGGATAAGCTTATTAGACCGCGCCGCCGGCGCGCCTTTTCGGGATTGTCCGGCCGCGCCGAGGTGTCCAGCAAGGCCAGCCGCGTCACCCTTTCCGGTGACCGCCGCATGACCTCAAGGCCCACATAGCCGCCGGTGGAGAACCCCGCCAAAGCAAACCGATCGGGGGCCACCGCCAATATCGCCGCGGCCATGCTGGGGATGCTGTCCGCCAGGGTGAGGTCGCCGATCGTAATATCGGCGATATCGGCCAGATATCGGCTTTGATGTGCCCATAAGGCCTCATCGCAAAGCAAACCAGGCAGCAGCAACAGGGGGCCTGCGACACTATCACTCACGATTCTTTGACACCTTCGACGATCATGCCTGCCTCGACGGGCCGGAAAGGGCGGCACAACGCCTAAACCCCCAACCCGCCGACCAAGAACCTGCTGGATCCCCGGGGACATAGTCCCTATACCATCTCCTTACGACCAAAGCGTAATTTGACATCACCATTTTTACACTTATGATGCCTTCCCATCTTCATCGACAAACACATTTGTCTGGCTCTCCGGCTGACCGGACTTGATCGATCATACGAATATGAGTTTTGACGACCTCGGACTTGGGTCCGATTTGCTGCGCGCCGTTGCCGACGCCGGCTATGAACAACCCACACCGATTCAGCAACAGGCGATCCCGAAGGTCCTTCAGGGTCGCGATATTATTGGTGTGGCCCAAACCGGAACCGGGAAAACGGCAGGCTTCACGCTGCCGATGATCGAGATCCTGGGTAAGGGCCGGGCCCGCGCCCGCATGCCTCGCTCACTCATCCTCGAGCCAACCCGCGAGCTGGCGGCTCAAGTCGCGGAGAATTTTGCCGTCTACGGCAAGTACCACAAGCTGAACATGGCCCTGCTCATCGGCGGTGTCAGCTTTACCGAACAGGACCAGGCTCTAAATCGGGGCGTCGACGTGCTGATCGCCACCCCGGGACGGCTTCTGGACCAATTCGAACGTGGTAAAATACTCCTGGCCGACATCAAGATTCTGGTTGTTGACGAGGCGGATCGCATGCTGGATATGGGCTTTATCCCCGATGTCGAGCGCATTATCAAAGTCCTGCCCCGCACGCGCCAGACGCTGATGTTTTCCGCCACCATGCCCGCTGAAATTCGCCGCCTGGCCGATACCTACCTGACTCTGCCCAGTCAGGTGTCGGTGGCGCCCTCAGCGACGACCGCAGAAAAGGTCAGCCAGCGGCTAGTGCCCGTCGGCGGTGATTTTCGCGCCAAACGTCAGGCACTACGCGAGTTGCTGCGAACCGAAGAGGTCAAGAACGCGATTATCTTCTGCAATCGCAAGCGCGATGTGTCGATTCTGGCGCGCTCCTTGGATAATCACGGATTCAATTGCGCAGCCCTGCATGGCGACATGCCGCAGAGCATACGTACGGAGACGCTGGAGCGCTTTAAGAACGGCGAGATCACCCTCCTCGTCGCCAGTGACGTCGCCGCTCGCGGACTGGATGTCGTCGGCATGAGCCATGTCTTCAATTTCGATGTGCCCATGACGGCGGACGATTATGTCCACCGCATCGGCCGCACCGCCCGCGCCGGCCTCGAGGGTCGCGCCTTCACCCTGGCGGCCCCGGCGGACGCTAAATATGTCGCGTCGATTGAGCGCCTTATCGGATCCCCGATACCGCGCCTGACGCTTGACGGCGTCGCCCCGAAAACCGAGGAGGCGGAAGCCAAGGCCCCGGCGCCCACCTCACGGCGGCGCAGCCGACGCCCGGCGGAACGTACGAAGGCCGTCCCACCACCCAAAACGGAACGCCCGGAAGCCGTCCCGCCGCCTGATGAGGTGGAGGTGACGCACGTCCATGGCCGCTCCGAAAGCGGCTCGGTCGGCACGGTTCGCAAGTCGCAGAGCAACGGCTCCGGTCGCAAGCATGACGCTGAGGAAAAAACCGTCGGCATGGGCGACCACACCCCTGCCTTCCTGTTGCGCTAAGGCGCGTTGCCGGTTAGCGTTTGTTTATGCAAACCATCTTCATCCACGTCAAATGTGAACTCGGACAAGCCTATCAGGTCGCGGATCAGGCGGTGCTGGAAGTCGAACAGGTGTCAGAGGTCCACTCCACCTCCGGCCAGTATGACTTGTTGATGAAATGCTATCTGGCCGAGAACCAGGATGTCGGCCATTTCGTCACCAGCAAGATCCAGATGTTGAAGGGAGTAAAAGACACCTTCACGCTGATAACCTTCAAGGCTTTCACCTAGCACACCGGCCTATCCGAGCCGACCGATGGCTTTTGACTATCCGGTTTTCGACTTCGCCAGCTGCCCGGAACTTGCGGGCGCGGCCCCGCATCACCCCATCGCCATCGTTGGTGCCGGCCCCGTCGGTCTCGCCGCCGCGATCGATCTCAGTCTTCACGGTATCCCCGTCGTCCTCCTGGATGACAAGAGCACCGTCAGCGACGGCAGTCGTGCCATCTGCTGGGCCAAACGCACGTTGGAGATCTGCGATCGTCTGAGCGTCGGCCAGCGGCTTGTCGACAAGGGTATCACGTGGAATCGCGGTATCGTTTACCTCGGGGACCAGGAGATCTATCGGTTCGACTTGTTGCCGGAACCACACCACAAGCAGCCGGCTTTCATCAACCTCCAGCAATTCTATTTCGAGTACTTTCTGATCGAGCGGGCGCAATCTCTGCCGCTGATCGATTTGCGCTGGCAGCATAAAGTCGTCGATGTCCGACCGGGCCCGGAGTCCGTGGCCCTAACAGTGAGCACCCCGGGCGGCCAATATAGTCTCGAAACCGATTGGCTTATCGCCGCCGACGGTGTGCGCAGCGCGGTTCGGGAAAGATTAGGCCAGGACTTCCAAGGCCGTGTTTTTCAAGATCGGTTTCTGATCGCCGACATTGCCGTGCAGCGGGACGATCCGGCCATACGGCGTTTCTGGTTCAACCCGCCCTTCCACGACGGCCAGTCGGCTCTCATGCACAAGCAAGCCGACAATGTTTGGCGCCTCGACTTTCAACTCGGCTGGGATGCCGACCCAGAACGGGAGCGCCAACCGGAGCATGTGATTCCCCGCATCAAGAAAATGCTCGGTGACATCGACTTCGACATCGTCTGGAGCAGCGTCTACACCTTCACCTGTCGCCGCATGGAGAAATTTCGCCACGACCGAGTCTTTTTTGTCGGCGATGCCGCCCATGTCATTTCCCCGTTCGGCGCCCGCGGTGGCAATGGCGGTGTCCAGGATACCGACAACCTGGTTTGGAAGCTGGCCCTTGTTATCGCCGGGGAGGCCCCTGAGACCCTGCTCGACAGCTATGACATCGAACGCCTCAGCGGCGCCGACGAGAACATTCTGAACTCCACGCGCAGCACCGACTTCATGACCCCGAAGAACCAGGTCAGTCGCGCTTTCCGCGATGCGGTGCTCGATCTTGCCCGCAACCATGATTTCGCCCGTCGCTTCGTCAATGGTGGCCGGTTATCGACCCCCGCCGCTTACCCGCATTCGCCGCTCAACACACCCGATAGCGACAGCTTTGCCGGCGAGATGGCGCCCGGCACCCCCTGCACGGACGCACCCATCACCATCGACAACCGCGACACCTGGTTGCTCGAGCATATCGGTACCGACTTCACCTTGCTCTATTTTGGCCACGACATTTCCGGCGGCATCCAAGCCACCTTCGACGCCCTGGCGGCACTGCGGCCCAAGGTCCGCACACTCGTTCTGGCGCAGGATGACGTCGTCACCGCCCGTTACGATGCCAAACCTGGCACGACCTACCTGATCCGGCCCGACCAACATGTTGCCGCCCGCTGGCGAGATTTGGATCTGAACAACGTCACAGCGGCGGTCGGTCGCTGCCTGACACGGATGTGACCATGCCCGACAACCTCCGAACCGAACCGCGCATAGAGGATCCGGATGGCTTCTACGCCGCCCTCATCGCCCTCCATGACGGCCTCACCGATGCCCAGAGCGCCCTGGTCAACGCCGAACTGATCCTCCTGCTCGCCAACCACATCGGCGACCGCGGGGTGCTCGATGAGGCACTCGCCATCGCCAAAAATGCCCGCGACACAACGACATAGGAAACCGCCTCACAGCTCCACAGCCGGCCGGCCGATTAGGTCATTTCTGTGCCCGCTGCTAATATGACGCTGCGCATCTCCGCTCACCCAACCTCTTTGCCGAAGGACCGGACTTCCATGACGCATATCAGACCTAAGGGCTCTTTCGTCGCGCTGATAACGCCGATGAACATGGATGGTTCCATCGATTTTGAAGGCTTCCGCTCGCTCCTCCAGTTTCATCAGGAAAATGGCACCGAAGCAGTGCTGATTATGGGGTCGACCGGAGAGGTCTCGATGTTGTCGCCGGAGGAACGGCGCCAGATCATCACGGAAACCGTGAAGATGAAGACGTCCAAGATGCTGCATTATTACGGATGTACAGGGGCGAGCACCGCGGGCACCATCGACTATGTTCGCTACGCCGGCGCCGCAGGCGCCGACGGCGCGATCATCGCTGCACCGGCCTATATCTGTGCCTCCAATAAAGACATCACCGAATACGCCCTGGAGGTCTGTGACAGCACCGATTTCCCCATCGGTTTCTACAACAATCCGCCCAGGGTCAAGACCGACCTGCATTGGGACGACCTGTTGCGGCTTGCCAAACATCCCAACATGGTGGTCCTCAAGGAAAGCACCACCCGTGTTGGACAGGTCGCGCAAGTCTTGGCCGCCAAGCCGGACATGTCGGTAATGTGCTGCTGTTCGCCGAACTTAGGTCTTGTCGTCCCGATGATGGCCTTAGGCGGCGATGGCACGGCAAACATGACGGGAAACCTAATCCCGCGTGAAATGGCGGTCATTTCAAAGAAATGGCAGAATGGCGACGACGCCTTCGCCTGCCGTGAAGCTTGGCTGGCGAACCTCGATCTTCTTCACTTCGCCTACTCCGCGATCAACCCGGTCGCGGTCAAAAGCCTCATGCGCGCCATCGGGATGCCATCCGGCCCACTGCGCAAACCGCTCAATCAGCTCGACACCAAGTCGTTGCAGGTTGGGATGAAGATCGTCGCCCGTCTCGGCTTGGACAAGACCTACGGTTACAAACTCAGCGAACAGGCGATCGCCGCTGAATGAGGCTGTCCGGCTCCGTATCCAAGAGCCTCCCCGCACCACAATATGACAGCACCGACAAGATGGCTCCTTGACCCATGTCATTGGCGGCTACCCCCCATGCTGCGTAAATCCAGTCTCGTCGGACTTGCGGATCGTCATGTCAGCCGAAAGCACGCACGTCGTCCAAGACCAAAGCGAAATCGCCGCCTTCATGGGGTCCCCCGCAGCGCATGGCGCCAGCGGCCCGGTGGAACGCATCGACACGCACGCGGCAATGGTCTTCTTGGTCGGCGACCTCGCCTACAAGATCAAACGTGCGGTCAAGTTCCCCTACATGGATTTTTCAACCCTCGCGCGTCGCCGTCGGTTTTGTGAGCGTGAGGTAGAGCTCAATCGGCGCACGGCCCCTCGCCTCTACCGCGGGGTCGTGCCCATTGTCCGGCGGCCCGACGGTGCCTTGGGCATCAATCAGGACGGTATCGCCATTGAGTGGGCCGTCGTCATGCGGCGCTTCGAACAGGGTGGCCTGTTCGATCATCTGGCGAGCACACACGGACTGACCGCGCCGATGATTCGCGATGCCGCCGACGCCATCTCCGATTTCCATATGTCGGCCGAGGAGCTGAGCGGGGTCGCCGCCGTGGGAGGCGGACATGCCGGCATGAAGTGGGTTGTCGACGACAATCAAGCGGAGATGGGCGAGCATCCGGATCTGTTCCCCACTGACGAGCTTGCGCACTTCGCCGACGCCAGCAGAAGCCAACTTACGGCATATCGGGCCTTGTTGGACGACCGGCTCGCTCAGGGGATGGTCAGGCGTTGTCATGGCGACCTGCATTTGCGGAACATCTGCATGATCGATGACAGGCCCACGATATTCGACGCGATCGAGTTCGAGGATCGGCTGTCTTGCATTGATGTCATATATGATTTGGCATTCTTGATCATGGATCTGGAACATCGCCACCTGCACGCTTATGCGAATCTGATCTTGAATCGATACCTGCAGAGTTTCGAGAGAGTGGATGGGCTGACCGCATTGCCCCTGTTTTTGTCGGCACGCGCCGGCGTCCGGGCAAAGGTCGCCGCGAGTGCGGTGGCCAGCCAGCCGGACGCGTCGGCTCGGGCGCACAAGCGTGATGAAGCCATGAGCTATTTCGGATTGGCGCGGACGCTGCTTGTAACGACCCCCGCACGGCTGCTGGTTATCGGCGGCCTGTCGGGCACGGGGAAGACCACCCTCGCGGGTCGGCTGGCGCCGCTGGTGGGCAATGTCCCCGGCGCCGTACACCTGCGCAGCGATGTTGTTCGTAAGGGACTTGCCAATGTCGACGAGTTGAGCGGCCTCCCGCCGCACGCCTACTCGCCGACGATGTCGGAACGAGTGTATGGCGTTCTGGCAGACAAAGCGGCACGCACTCTCGCCGCCGGGCACACCGTCATCGTCGATGCCGTCTTTCTTAAGCCGGAGCAGCGCGCACGCATCGAAGATGTCGCGCGAACCATAGGCGTGCCATTCCATGGAATTTGGCTGGAGGCACCGCTAACGACGTTGCTCGACCGGGTTCACAAGCGGCAGGCGGATGCCTCGGACGCGACCGCCGACGTCGTGCGGAAACAGGCGGCGTTGCCGACAGGTGACGTGAGTTGGAGTCGCATCGACGCCAACCGACCGCTCGGCGTGCTGACCACGGAAGTGGTGGAACGGCTTGGGATCGCGACGCCATCTTGGGCGCCGAAGCCTTGAGATCGTCCGGCAATATGGCGCCGAATTTCACGCCCATGCGGCACAGAGGGAGACTGACCCAATGAATAGACAAATCGGATTCTTTGCAGCCATGGTCCTCGTCGGCCTTGCGGCTGTTCAGCCGGTCGGAGCCGGCGACGCCGCCTCGAAATTTCTGAGCGGTTACCATCTGCCCTTCACCAGCTCTGAGCGCGGACGTGATCTTTTCATCAATAAGGGATGTGTCATATGCCACTCCCTCAACGGTGCCGGTGGCGAAATCGGGCCTCCCTTGGACGCTGACCCCCTACAGGCACAAATAGACCCCTTCGACTTCGCCGCCAGAATGTGGCGAGGGGCCGCGGCCATGATCGCCTTTCAGAACCTGGAACTCGGGTATCAAATCGAACTGACCGGCGAGGAAATGGCGGACATAGCGCGTTTCCTGAACGACTTCGAAGCGCAACAAACGTTCAACGAGGATGAAATTCCCGCCGATATTCGCCTGATGATGCGGTCTAGATTGCTCAAGGATCTGGAGCTTTGATAGCCATGGCTGGTCTGCGGAGAAAGCCACTCAGGCGTGCGCGGCTATCGACGCCATCGGCCGGCGCGCAGGGTGTGCTCTGATCCGAACTGCAGGCGCGGGAAGCAGCATGAGCGTTGGCCAGCCGCGCCTGCTTGTGAGCCGTCAACATGCGCTGGCTTCAGGGCCTGGTGAACCTTGCCGCCGGGCTTCGATGACGTCGAAAATTCTCCAGCTGCTCTCGTAGGTCAGGTCCGGCAGCAAGTGCCCATTGCGCGGCAGAATCTCCAGATAGACGCTGTTACCTAGCGTGCAAAGCCGATCACGGACCCGAATCATTCCTTCTTTCCAATAAAGGTCACCGCTGCCGACGAACATTGTCACGGACAAGTGGGCGACATTGGTCAGGCGGTCGAAATCCTCTTTCTCCTCGGGAAAGCCGGCGAAGACCGTGATCGCATCGAACAGGTCCGGATAAAGCCCGGCAACGCGAAACGCACTAACGCCGCCGTTGCTGTGGCCGCCGACGTGGAACCGTCCGCCGGCGATGCGATAGGTCGCAGTGAAATGACCGACGAGGTCCGGGATCAGCAGCGCCCCGGCGCCGAAGTATGGCTTACCCGGCAACGCTGCCGGACTGACGACGATATAGCCCCGCTTGGCCGCCTCGCTCTCCCAGAACCGTTCGAGGGTATTGAGTGCGCCGCGCAGCGACTGGCTGCCACCGGGAAAGGCCAAGATCGCCGGGTATTCCCGTTCGGCCTGAAATCCATCCGGTAGCACCAACGCGTATTCGACGACGTCACCGTTACCCAGCACGACGCTCGCGACCTGTGCCGCCGCAGCCTCAGTCGGCCACAGCAGGATCGCGCCCATCGCCGCCGCCGCTTGGAGCCATCGCAATCGGCCCCTGAGCCCCGCCATGCGCCCCTACATATCGTCCATGCTGTCATCCATGCCCATGCCGTCGGTAGCGGGAAAATCGACGCCGTCGAGGGCAGCTCGGATCGCCTCTGGGTTCGTCTCGCCATCGTCGAACCAAACCTTGGCATTCTGGGACTTGAACGAAACGTCAACCGCCAGCACGCCAGGCACCTGCTTCAGGCTGTGCGTAACGATAGGCGGCTGTGATTGCGGACAAGTCATTTTCACGTCCAGGATCAGCGACTGCTCGGCGGCTAACCCCAGGGTTGGGTTCGCGACCGCGATGGCGCCCGCGGCCGCCATCGCCGCGACGATGGATTTCATCATGTTTTAGACTCCCTCCTTGGTCCAGGCGGCCATTTGGCCGCGGATCTTTTGCGCCATCCGATCTGGCGGCGTGCCATAGGCGAACACCGTGCGATAAGATCCGTCCGGCCCCATCAGGTATGTAAAAGCGCTGTGGTCTATGCGGTAATACGGATCGTCCGTCGGGTCCGCCGCGTCCGCGTCATGCGCCTTCTCAAAATGGACCATGTAGCCACGCGCGATCTGGGCGATCTGATCGATCGTGCCGGTCAGCCCGATGATGTCCGGATGGAACAACCCGACATAGTCCGCCAAGAGCGTAGGCGAATCGCGGGCCGGATCGACTGAAACAAACAGCGGCAGCAGCCGCGCCGCGTCATCGCCCAGTAGGTCTAGCGTGAGCGCGACCTCGGCTAGGGTCGTCGGGCAGACGTCGGGGCAAAATGTGTAGCCGAAGAAGACCAGCAGGAACTTGCCCCGATAGTCCATGTCGGTGACTTGTTGTCCCCTGTGGTCGGTGAGCGTGAACGGCCCACCCGGCACCTGACCGCGCTGTTCCGCATTTACCGCCGCTGTGCCCGTATCGGGGCCGGGCGAGCGTGCAAGGGCAGCAGCGCCGACCCCCAGCGCCAGCACCCCGGCCATGATCAGAGCCGTCAAGGTATGCCGCGTCATTCGCCGCCTCCCTAGTGACAGTAGTTGTTCGTGCGGGCCATCGTCGCGCCCCACGGCTCGTCACCCGCATCGTCGATCAGCGTCGCCAGCCTGCGCTCGCGCGTGTCGATCACGGCCACCTGGTTCGAGCCGCTCAAGGCCACGTACATTTTCGTCCCGTCGGCCGTCACCACCCCAGGTCCCGGCCGGCTCGGCAGCGCGATTTCACCGGCCTTTTCCAGTTCGATCAGATCCAACACCACCGCCTTGTCCTCGGCAGCGCTGATGACAAAAGCCACGGACTCGAACCAGCCGGTGTTTATCGCAGACACATCGGCCGCACCCGGCAGCGTCGCCACCACATCCAGGGATTCGGTACTGATGACGGATACGGTCCTGTCGCCGTTGTTGGCCACCATCATGTAGCGGCCATCGGCGGTGCCATAGGGCCGGCCCGGATCGGTGCCCAACCGCAAGGTCTTGATACGCTGCTCGCTATTCAGGTCGAGAATCGCCAGTTCCTTGCGCCCGGTCAGGGCGCAAAACCCGTAATGGCCGTTGGGTGTCCTGGTCACCGCGCTGATCTCGCCGGCATCGGCCACGCTGTGCACTGAGATGTCGCCGATAACGCCGCCACCTGCGATATCGATTAGTTTGACCTCACCGGTCATGCGGTCGGTGACATAGACGACCGAGCCGTCATCGCTGAACGTCATGTGGGATGGCTCGTGCAGGCCATCGACGCGTGCCAGCACATCCTGCCGGTGCAGCGAGACGACCACCGCCGTTCCGGCCACTGCATCGCCGACAGCGACCAGCCAGCCATCGGGGCTAAGCACCATGGACCGAGGCGCGATGTCCAACTGCACCACGGCCTCCACCGACCGCGTGGCCAGATCGAGGATCGAAACCGTGCGGGCTTCGAGATTACTGGTGATCAGCCGTCCGACCGCGTCGGAGACCAAGATCTGGTTGGGGATGGAGTCCAGCGCTAGCCGCGCAACGACCTGATCCACATCCGTGTCGATAATCGTGACCTGGGGCGCGGCACGACTGGGCACAAAAACGTAGCTGCCTACATCACCAAGTTGCAGCGTTGCCGGTGTCGGCCACAGAGCCCACGCACCGGCAGCGGCGGCGAGACCGGCGGCGGCTGCGGCGCTCAGGATCGAGATGTTCCACGTTCTTGTCATGTTGCATCTCTCCTCAACTCAGCCCCAGCCATGGATAGATGATATTGCTCAGCGTGTGAAAATTATCGGTCAGCAGGACGACGCCGAAAGAGATGATGACCACCATGCTGGCAAAGCCCAACTGCGGCGTGTAGCGACTGATCTGACTGAGCATGGGTGTCATGCGTGACAGCAAGAGCGCCGCTGCCAAGAACGGTACGGCCACGCCCAGCGAGAATACGAACATCACGGCGGCACCGATCGTCGCGCTGCCGAGCGCCCCCACATAAACCAGCAGCGTGGCGATGATCGCGCCGCCGAAGCAGGCCATGCAGCCGAGGGAGAATCCCGCCGCCAGCAGTGCCGAACGAACCAGGCCGCCTTTGTCGAAGCGCTGGGCCATACCCGGCATCGCCAGCTTGCAGACCACCGGCGCACGGGCCCGGGCACCGACCCAGATCCCTAGTCCGATCATCAATATGCCGGAGACGATGCCCACCGACCGGCTCGAGTCGGCGAACAGTAGCTGCGCCGACTTGCCGGCATAGCCGATCACGGCGCCTGCACCGGTATACAGGATCATGAAGCCGGCGACGAAGGCCAGGGCGATCAGGAAGACTTGGCGGCTGGTCGCGGCCGCTGCCACGCCGGTCCGGCTCAACTCTTCGGCGCCGAGACCGGTTAGGGTGGCGAAATAGACGACGATGAGTTGCAATAAACACGGCGTTAGCACGGCGGATAACAGGCCCGCCGACAAGGCGAGGACTATGATCGGCGACCAGATGCCCGGCGAAACCAGTTCCTCCGGATAGGTGATGGGCAGCGCCCATACGGCGGAACGGACGGTCCGCTCGCTGTCCCAGTCGCTCGATAGACGGAGCTCGATTCGCTGGGCGCTGTCTGAGATGATCGGCTCACCGTTCGCGTTCAGCCGGTCGAACCGCACTGTGGTCGCGCGGTGATGGTCGGTATCGATGGGCCCCTCGGTATCGACAGGCGCATACTCCCGCCCATCGACGATGAGCTTCACATCAGGCAGTTCCGCCGGTAGGTCAACGGCGTGAGTGGTCTCGTTGACGACGAAGACGTGGAACAGGTCGGGTCTGTACTCGGCGACCATTCGCCCCTTGTCGGCGACATCGAAGTAGGTCGGCGTGGCGTAGACGATGTCGACCTCGGCCTCTCCCGGCCCATCGGCGAAACGCGTCAGATGCTGGGCGATGCTGACTGACTTGGCGCGGCGGTCGGCCTGCACCGTGACACCAACGTCCGACAGGATCGTTCTGCCTTCGAGGAAATACGGGAAGACCAGCCAGGCTGAGGCAATCAAGACGGAAAGGATTGCCAAGAGCGCAATGCCGATGCCGCGGTGACGCGCCAGCCATCCTGATCGAGCGTCTCGGCCGACAGCGGCGTCAACATGAAGATTGCTATCTATGGCCATGTCTAAATCCTGCTCCTTCCGGACTCTTCCTCACTGGTCGGCCTGGGAAACCTCGATCGTCAGTTGCCGATCGGGTTCCGCGCAGTCGGTACAACTCAGGTTGAAGACGCCCTCGGTTCGCGGCGCAACCCAGACGAGATCGACCGCTTCCCGCCCCGGGACGTGAAAGTCTTCGATCCCCATATCCGGGCTGGCAAACGTCCGATCCGCCTGGCTTGCGTTGTTGACGACAAGCTGAACCTTGGTGCCCGGCTCAATGCGAATACGATCGGGAATGAAGCGGCCCCGGATGACCCGCGTTTTGGCGAGATGCAGCTCGCCCAGACGCCGGTAGTAGGCGGCGACTTGTTTGATTTCGTCGTCGCTCAAGGCGTCGCCGAGGAACGCCATCGCATCGACCGTCTCAAGCGCGCGACGGATTCGATCTTCGTCGAAGCCGCGGTTGTACGGGCCAATGCCGACGTCACCTTCCGCATAGGGACCGTGGCAGGCAACGCAGCCGACACCGGCGGCGTTCAGGAACACGTCTCGGCCACTGGCGATCAGTTCGACATCGCGTTGCTCGGCCGGGATCGAGACGAGCTGGACCTCGGGTGCCTTTGCTTCCCGGGTCGGTGGGAACGGCGGAGCTGCCCGCGTAACCTTGATCACAAACACTTGGTTCTTCAGGCGGCAGTCCGTGCAGCGCAATTCGAACTCACCTTCTGCGTCGGGCGCTATCCAGATCAGATCCCGGTCGGTACGGCCTTGCACCTTGAATGCACCGATGTCCATTTTGTCGCTGCCGAAGGTCTGAGTCGCGCGGCCGGAATTGTTGACGACGAACTGGACTTTGGTGCCCGGATGGACCTGAATCTCGCTGGGAATGAAGCGCCCGCGCTTGACCAGAACCTTGACCAGCTGCAACTGCCCGAGCCACTCGTAGTAGGCTGCGATCTGACCGATCTCGGCGTCACTCAACTCGCCTTTGAGGAACGACATCTCGTCGACCGAATCCAACGCGCCGCGAATTGCGATCTCGCCGACGCCGCGATTGTAGGGGCCGATGCCAACATCGCCTTCCGCGTAGATGCCGTGACAGGCGGCACATCCGACGTCGCCGGCAGTGAGGAAAACCTGACGGCCCTTTTCGATCATCGGGTTATCCTGGGCGGCGGCCGGATGCCAGGCCGCGACGGCGACGAAAATCCCGATGGCGGTGGCAAAGATGCCAGTCGCTTTCAAAGCCTTGACCATCCTGCTAGCTCTTTTCTTGAGGTTACTGTCGCGCGGTTGGCCGGGAGCGACGCCCTAACTTGGCGCCGCCCCCTGCCGAGAACCGGACTAGTGATCTTCCGACGGCGCCGGCCGTGGGCTTGCCATGCCGAGAAGCTCGCGCTTCAAAGCAAGGGCGCTGCCCTGGAGACCGTTCTGATCGGACAGGACTTCACCGTCCCAACCGTCATAGGCGACGAAAGAGCCCGAATGGGTGCTGCCGCCATTGGGCATCGCGATGCGCGCAGTCACCTCTTTCTGATCGAGATCGAAAACGACGACCTCGAAGCTGGAGTTGCAGGTGATCCACATCTCATTGGCGTCGGGATCCGGATGCAACGTCGCATGGTCACCGCGGATGCAGTTCGTGGTGAACTGGTCCACCGGCCGCGTGCTCGTGTCCATCAATTCCGTATTGATCAAGCCGAGCACCTTGCCGCGGTTGTGCGAGCCTTCTCCCTTACCGACGGTGTACAACTCCACGTCGTTCCAGCCCAGATGGCCACCATAGGGACCTTCGACGGCTGCCCGGGCATGGGCGACGACCTCCCCGGCATCCACGTCATACTTGAACACCTGGCTCGAGTGGCCGCCGGTGAAGTAGGCGAACTTGTTGTCGGCGCTAAAGCTGACCCAAACCGGGGTGCTGTCATCGACGGGGATGTAGTCGATCATCTCCCAAGTCGCCGTATCGATCCGGACCATGACGTTGCTATGCAGGGCATTGCGCGCGACGCCTTGGCGGAACCTGCCGCTGGCGATGATCTCGTCACCGGCCGGAGATGCGAAATACAAATACCCTTCGATCCCCATTTCGTTGTAATCGATGCCGCCGACGACCCTGTTGTCATCTGCGGGGTCCATCACGAACAGCGGCTGACCCCAACCATAGGCGTAGGACAGGGGTTTGCCATTGGCGTCGGTGAACGCCTTCGCATGATGCGGCCGGCCCATCAGGCCAAGCACCTTGTCGAGTTTTAGGGTGCGGGCGTTGATCACGAGCAAGCGCCCTTTGGCCCGACCGTCACCGCTCGGCAGATAAATCCACTGCCCGTCCGGCGAAACGCCGAGACCATGCGGCTCGAATACGGAGCCCCAGCCCAACGCCTGTGTATCGACCACCATGCTGGCGACAACCTCTTGCGTGTCACCGTCAATGATGGCGACCCCCGGTCGAGACACGCCACTAAGCAGGCCGCCGTAGCCCGGCCCTTCGGTTGTAATGAACACTAGCGGGTGCTCGTTTGGATCCCAGGCATCGGGACCGCTTGAGTCGAAGTCCTCCAGCAGGGTCACACCCAGCTTTTCCGCCAATGGCGTTGTCCAGCCATCCTGAGCCTGCGCCGGCGCAGCGGCCACAAGCCCCAGCATAACAGCTAACGCGAACGCCCCGCCAAGATGCTGACGAGCCTTCCGGTACAACATTGTTACCTCCTAATTGATAACGCGGTCCATACCGCGTTGTCAGCGAGCCTAGGAGGTGTCCACCGTTGCCGCCTTGATCCAGGTCAAACTGGAAGCCATTTTTTAGAGAATTGGAAATGCCGGACGCCCGTCTGCTAGCCACGAGGGTCGCGGCTATGGAAGGTCGTTGCTCAGGGCCGTCACATCTTCAGAACACACCCTAGCTCTGCAGATCCTTCCACATGCGCTTATCCCGCGCCGCCGTCCAGATGCGGGGATCGGCAATACCACTGGCTTCATCATAGGCCCGTGACACATTAAACGGCAGGCAATGCTCGAAAATAACCCAGTCACCATATTTCTTGCTGAGAGACTTATGTGTGCTGGAAAAGACTTGTTTCAGTTCTTGCTTTTTACCAACGCCGCGTTTGACGCTCCGCATCATGTCGGTCACGAATCCGGCGGTCGAATCGATTGCGGCCATTGATTTTGGCGCGGACTTCAGCGCCGCTCCACGGCCCGGAACCAGTTTCTTCGGCTGCAATGCCCGCAGCTTATCCAGAGTATCCGGCCAGTCGCCCAAATAGGCATCGCCGCAATAAGGCGTCGCCCCCATCTCCACCAAATCACCGGCAAACAGAACTTTTTCTTTCGGCAACCACACGACGGTGTCGCCCTTCGTATGGCCTCGCCCGAGATGCATGATCCGCACCTCCCGATCCCCCATCCAGATCGTCAAGCTGTCATCGAGCACCATGTTCGGCCAGGTCAAATCAGGTATCGAGCCGACATCTTGAAACAACCGCGGGAAACGCTCGACCTCGGATTTGTAGTCCTGCGCCCCCCGCTCTTTGATGAGCTCCAGTGTCGGCTGGCTGGCAATCACATAGTCGGCTTTGTAAGCCGAGGCACCGAGCACGCGCACCGCGTGATAATGCGACAGCACCACATACTTTACCGGCTTCTTTGTAACTTTGCGGATGTGTTTCAGGACATCCTTGGCCATGGCCGGTGTCGCTTGTGTGTCGACCACCATGACGCCGTCATCGCCTACGATGACCCCGGTATTCGGATCGCCTTCTGCCGTATAGGCATAAACGCCGTCAGCTAACTTATCGAAGCTGATCTTTTTCCTACTGAGGTCTCCTGCACTCGCAAACGCCTTGGCCATCTAACGCGCCCCCCTTATTTATTGTTATGCCGCCGCCGTTTTTAACCGGCGACCGGTACCCCCGCCATCGTCGAATATTCGAAATGCAGCGCCTCTCCTGGAAAGACCACGCCGAACATGGCATGGGCCGCCATCGCCGCCTCGGAGAACCCGGACAGAATAAGCTTCAGCTTGCCGGGATAATGCGCGATATCGCCGATGGCGAATACCCCGCGCGTACTGGTCTCGCAGGTCGCCGGATCGACCACGACATGGTTACGCTCCAACGCCAGGCCCCATTTCTCGATCGGCCCCAAATCCATCGCCAGACCATAGAACGCCAACAAGACATCGGCGTCCAAGCGCCGCGCCACCCCGTCGAGCGACTCTGCGACAACCGCCTCAAGGTGCCCTTCCCGGCCGAGCAGACCCGAAAGCTGGTAGGGCACCACCAACTCCAGCCGACCGTCGGCAGCCAACTGCCGCAACCGCGCCACGCTTTCCGGTGCCGCACGGAACTTGTCTCGGCGATGGATAAGCTGAACCGAGGCTGCGATGTCGGCGAGACTAAGCGCCCAATCCACCGCACTATCACCACCGCCGGCGATCACCACCCGCCGGCCCCGCAACTCCTGGCGCCGGGTTACCAGATACCGCACGGCGCCGGTCGCCTCGAACGACTCGATGTCGTCCAACGGCGGTCGATTGGGTCCGAAGGCGCCGCAACCCGCGGCCACGAGGACGGCCGCGCAGTCGATCCTCGTCCCTTTGGAAGTTTCGACCGACCAACGCCCGTGATCGCCTTGCCGCACCGCGGTGACCTGCTGCCCGAGATGATAGACCGGCTCGAACGGTCGGGCCTGCTCATCCAAGCGGTCGATCAGTGCCGCCGCATCGATTCGGGGATAGCCCGGAATGTCGTAAATCGGCTTCTCCGGGTACAGCGCAGCACACTGGCCGCCCACCACATCCAGAGCATCCACAACCTGGCACCGCATACGCAGCATGCCACATTCGAAGACAGCAAAGAGGCCTACCGGGCCGGCACCGACGATACACACATCCGTCCGGTGCACATTGTCAGACATTTACGGAAGGGCCCGATTGTTTTGCGAAGACTACCACCGCCGCTAACTTAGTCAGAACAGCGCCGAGAGCAAGAGCGAGCAACCCGACTAGGCCGAGCGTTTTTTCGTCTGCACATCCGGCGACATCCGCGTCCCCTCGAGATTGGCGCCATCGAGCTTGGTGTCTTCGAGGTTGGCGTCTTCAAGATTGGCACCGGAGAGGTTGGCCTTGCTGAGATCGGCCCCGCGCAGATTGGCGTGGCTCAGATCCGCGCCGCTCAGATCCGCACCGACCAGCTTCGCTTCGGAAAGATTAGCCGGCCATAGTCGGCCGGTGGGCTCGCCGTTGGCATCCTTGAGGTCCACAGCCACCAATTTCGCGTTGACGAGATTCGCCTGGCAGAGATTGGCGCGCCGCAAACTGACGCCCTCCAACTCCGCCTCCGACAAGTTGGCGCCTTCGAGGTCCGCCTCTCCCAAATCGGACATGACGAACAAGCTGCCCGACATATTCGCCCCTTTCAGGCGGCTGCCTTGCAGCGTCGCACCGCTGAGATTGACGCCCACCAACTCGATGAACTCCAGGTTCATTCCCGCCAATTCGGCCCGTTTGCCCGACGCGCCATTGCCGTCGATCCAATCGAAATGCTTGTGCAGGATCTCCTGAATATCGGGCGGAAAATCCTCCGATGAGCGGGCAATATTCGCGCCGCTTATATCGGCGCCGTCCAGGTCTACATTGACCAAGATAGCGCCCTGCAAATTCGCATTCTTAAGGTTTGTGCCAGCCAGTTTTGCCCCGGATAGGTCCGCCCCTTTTAGGTTGGCCCCGGATAGGTTGGTGTTCGTCAGATCCGTGCCGCTCAGATCCGCGTCGTTCAGCAGACTCTTTCGCAGATCCACATCGGTTAGGCACGCGCCTTTGAGCTGCGCCCCCGAAAGCCGGGTACGCGCCATCGTCGAACCCGTCAGGTCCGCGCCCGTCATATTGGCGCCGTCCAGTTTGGCATCGTCGATCTTCGCGTCGCGCATATCATGCGCCTCGGCTCGCTCGCCACCACCAAGGATCGCCCCACCCCGGAGATCCGCGTTCGTGAGATTGGCGCCCTCGAGCTTGACGCCGCGCATGAAAGCGCCTCGCAGATCGGCCCCTTCCAAGTTGGCGTCGCGCAGGTCGGCATTGTCGAGCCGTGCCGAGAACATATCCGCTTCGCTGAGGTCGGCGCCAATCAGCGAGCAGCCTTCGAGGTTCGTACCTGCCAGCTTCGCTTGTCTTAAGGTCGAGCCGTCAAGTGTAAAACCTTGGAGATCTTGTAAGGAAAGATCGGCCCGTGTGCCGCCGCGCACGCTGCCAAGCCAGTCTTCATGACTGGCGAGGAATTGCACTATCTCCTGAGGAGTCATTCGCCGGTCACCAATTAATACCCCCACATGCGCGCGGCCGCCGCCCCTGCTGCGCCGAACAGACCCTAGTGGATGCGGGTTGACGATATCTTAACCCCGATTCTGCCACCAAGGCCGTGCAACGGATTTCGGCCGGCTCTATTGCCAAAGGCCTACTCCCAAGCCCCCAACGCCCGTCAAATAACCCAGGAAACTGGCCGTTCGTATAACGGATCGCCCACCGGCACAGCACTACAATCGACCCGTATTTCGCCTCTCCAGGACGGCACATGGGTCTGATTCACAGCACCACCCAAGCGACCGCACAATCTCGCTGGCCCGGCTTTGACTGGAATTTCTACAGCCAGGCCTCCGCACTCGCACGGAGCCCCGAGATCTCCGCGGAGCTTGCCGGTCTCGGCGAGCGCCACGCCGTATCCGGGGTCAAGCCACTGCCATTTGCGCCACCCGTCCGCATCAACGCCAGCGCGGCATCACGCCTCGCTCGCTTTTGTCGCGCCTATCACCGCCTGATCGGCACAATCGTCTCGCACTATCCCACTGATCGCCGGTTGCAAGAGACCATCACCCTGCCGCCGGCGATCGCCCGCGACGCCATGCGCGACCAGAGCAAGGTTCACAACACGATCAGCCTGTGCCGTATCGATTTCTACCTCCATGGCGATGGTGAATTCTCCGTCCTCGAGACCAATGCCAATTGCCCAGGAGGGTTGCTCTATGGCGGCATCGGCACGGCATTCTGGCGCAACCGGTTGCCTTGCGCAGCCATCCCTCTGGCCAGCGAAGATCCCGGCTGGTTCGGCTCTTGGTATCTGCGGGCCGCGGAGACGTTAACCGGAAAACGCCCCGAGCGATTGGCTATCCTCGGCCAAGAGGGTGGCTATCGCGCCGAACTGGACGAGATCGCCGCTGCTTTCCAGGTCCATGGCGTGGCAACGTCCGAATTCGATCCGCGTTGCATTACCAAGGATGCCCCACCGAATTACGGCTATCTCAAGCTTAGCATTCCTGAATTCACCCAGATGCGCCATCAACTCGACGGCTTTGTAGACGCGGTGCTTGCCGGCGACCTCTTCGTTCAGAACGGTCTCCGCGGCCGCTGGATCGGCGACAACAAGCTTTGCTTGGCCGTACTCTCCGACCCCGCCTTTGCTGACCTATTCAACCCGGCGGACATCGGCGCTGTCCGGCCGCACATCCCCTGGTCGCGAAACGCCGCTCTTCTGGATCCCGCCACGATCACACAAATTCGCAACCAGCCTGCCGACTACGTCCTGAAACGCCCCCTGGATACGCGCGGGCGCGGCGTCGTCATCGGCCTCGAGATTGCGTCGGAGAGCGAGTGGATGGCCGCTCTTGCAACCGCCATAGCTGAGGGCTGGCTGGTCATGCGGCATGTCGAGCCGACTTACATAGCGTCCGATCCGACCAGCGACGCTGTCGTCCGTCACGACCTTGCGCTCGGGCTTATCGACGGCAAGATCGCCAGCGGTTTCCTCCGCAGTAGCCCCGAGCATCGGATGAATGTCGCCCTCAGCGGCCGTCTGCACCCGGTTTTTATCGCCGGTAACCGGCCCACCAGAAACCACCGCGACAGCAGCCGGATGCCGACCCCCAAACCTGTCGGCGCGTCCCCAACTGCTGCTCACCTCGTTTAACGGCGGCCTCAAGACTATTGCCGTAGACATACCCCGACCACGCTCAAGTGAGCTGAATACCCCAGATTCTTCCCCGTTCGCATAGCGGATTTGCGCGCCAGTCCAAGGCTAAAATCGCCCCTTATTTCGCCTCAACAGGACGGAACATGGGTCCCATTCACGGCACCACACAGGCAGCCGAAAAGTCGCGCTGGCCTGGCTTCGACTGGAATTTCTATGCTGACGCCTGCGCGATCAGCCGGCAACCCACAATTCAAGCTGAAATCGCAAGGCTTGGAGACCAGCATACTTTCTCCGGTATCAAACCGACGCCGTTTGCGCCCCCAGTGCAAATCACCAGGCAAGCCGCGGCCCGGCTCCAGCGCTTCTGTCACGCCTATCACCGCCTCATCGGCAGTATCGTATCGCACTATCCTACCGATCGGCGCCTCCAAGAGACCATCACTTTGCCTGCTGCCATCGCCCCAGATGCGCTGCGCGACCAAAGTCGGGTCCAAAACGCCGTGAGCCTATGTCGCATTGATTTCTATCTCCATGAGAACGGCGCCTTTTCGGTGCTCGAAACCAACGCAAACTGCCCCGGATTGTTACTCTACTCCGGCATCGGAGCCGCCTTTTGGCGGGAGCATATGCCGAGTTTCCAAGCCGCGGCATTACCCAGCGAAGATCCGAACTGGTTCGGCACCTGGTATCTACGTGCCGCCGAGACCCTAACCGGCCAGCGGCCGGAGGAACTTTCAATTCTCTGCCAGGCAGGGGGTTACCGCCTCGAACTCGACGAGATTGGCGCCGCCTTCCGAGCCCATGGCGTCGCCACGACCGAGCTCGATCCGCGCAACCTGAAAAGTGACACGCCACCGCCCTACGGCTACCTGAAGTTGAGCATTCCTGAATTCGCCCACATGAGAGCCCAGTTGAACGGCTTTATCGACGCGGTTATGGCCGGCGATCTCTTCATTCAAAATGGGCTGCTGGGTCGCTGGATTGGTGACAATAAGCTCTGCCTCGCTGTCCTCTCGGATCCGAAATTTGCCGACTTGTTCAACCGCGCAGACTTGGAGGCCGTCCGCTCGCACATCCCTTGGTCGCGGAACATCGCGCAGCTCGGGCCTTCCAAGATATCCCAGATCCGCGCGGCACCGGCGTGTTACGTCCTCAAGCGCCCCCTCGACACCCGAGGTCGCGGGGTGATCGTCGGCCGCGAGTGCGCGTCGGACACCGAATGGACCGCCGCGGTCTCGATGGCCATCGCAGAGAGCTGGTTGGTCATGGAGCATGTGGAGCCGACCTACATCGCGTCGAATCCTGCCAGCCGCACCGTCGCACGCCACGACCTTGCACTCGGCCTGATCGACGGCCAAATCGCCAGCGGCTTCGTCCGCAGCAGTCCGGAGTTTCGTGTGAACGTCGCCCTCAACGGCCGCTTGCACCCGGTCTTTCTGGCAGACTAACCATCGCCGTGTGTGAACCTGACCAGACGCGATCTGCTCGGGTTCTCACCCACTCTCCTGACTGCCTGCGTTTTCCCTAGCCAGCACTGCCAGCCTTCGCGCTATAGTGGCCTCACCAAGCGGTTTGGTCGCCTCAAGAGGTACTCGAAGTGCCCGGTCACGGCTCGAATCAGCCGCGAATCCATTAGGGAGAGCACATATGACGACAAATTCAGGGATAACGCGTTCTTGGCGGAGCCCGGTGCGCCGCGGCGCATTGGCCGCCGGAATGGCTATGGCACTCGCCATAGGCGGCAACGCCGCAGTCGCTGAGACTCCGAAAGACATGTTGGTGATGGCCAAGAACATCAACGACATCATCAATCTCGATCCCGCCGAAGTCTTTGAATTCACCGGCATCGAGATTATCGCCAATGTCTATGACCGGGTGATGACCTTTGAGCCCGACAACCTCACCAAGCTCGTTGGCGGCGCCGTGGAAAGCTATCAGATCAGCGAGGATGGCAAGACCATTACGCTGCAGCTTCGCCCCGGTCAGAAGTTCCATTCCGGCAACCCGGTCACCACCGAGGATATCGCCTTTTCGCTGCAACGCGTTATCAAGCTGAACAAGACCCCCTCCTTCATCTTCACCCAGTTCGGTTGGGACGCCGATAATGTCGACGACTCTGTACAGGCAGTCGACGACAGCACGGTTAAGCTCTCGATCCTCAGCGACTTGTCGGCCAGCGTCGCCCTCAGCGCCCTGTCGTCCGGTGTCGGCTCGGTCGTCGACAAGCAACTCGCGATGAGTCATGAAGAGGATGGCGATCTCGGCCACAAATGGTTGCAGAGCAACAGCGCCGGTTCTGGCCCCTATATCCTGAAGAACTGGAAATCCAACGAGATCGTAACCATGGAAGCCAATCCGGACTTCCGGGGCGGCGCACCGACCATGAAGCGCGTTGTCATGCGTCACGTCCCGGAAGCCGCCGCGCAGCGTTTGCTGCTCGAAAAGGGTGACGTGGATATGGCTCGCAACCTCACGCCTGATCAGGCGGCGGGCCTCGCAGGCAATGCAGACATCGCAGTCGACAGCGCCGGCAAGAGCCTTGTCTACTACACGGCGATCAACTCGGAGAACGATGTCCTTGGAAATCCGAAGTTCCAGGAGGCTGTGCGCTACCTGGTGGACTATGAGGGCATGGTTGGCTCGTTCCTCAAGAACCAGTACAAGGTCCATCAATCCTTCTGGCCGTCCGGCTTCTGGGCGTCCCTTGAGGACACCCCGTTCGCGCTTGACGTCGACCGCGCCAAAAGTCTGCTGCAAGAAATAGATATTCCGGCTGATTTCACCCTCAACATCGATACTCTGAACGAGTCGCCGTTCCAGGAGATCGCGCAATCCATCCAGCAGAGGTTGGGAGAGGCCGGCATCAAGTCTGAGATCGTACTGTCCGAGGGCAAAACCCTTTGGCCAAAATACCGCGCCCGTAAGCATGACTTGATCGTCGCCTATTGGGGCCCGGACTATCTTGACCCCCACTCCAACGCCGATTCCTTCGCCCATAATCCGGACAATCGGCTTGAGGCGCAACTTGGCGGCAAGCTGGCCTGGCGCAACGCCTGGTCTGACGACGATATCAATGCCTTAACCGAAAAAGCTGCGGCAGCGCTCGATACCGCTGAGCGCGAGCAGATTTATCTCGACCTGCAGAAGCGTCTGCAAGACTCGTCGCCTTTCGTCGTCATGTTCCAGCAGAACGAACAACTGGCACGACGGGCGAACGTCCAGGGCTTCGTAAACGGCCCGAGCTCTGACTTGGTATTCTATCGCAACACCACCAAGTAACTGACCTGGAGCAACCGGGTCGATGGCGGTTGTTGATCCTTCGGTCACGGCAGGGGCGGCTAAGCAGCCGTCCCTGCCACCGTTTTTGCTCAAAATCGCTAGTCTTGCTTACACCCTCGGCCTGACTTTCCTCGGGCTGACGGCGGTCACCTTTATTATCGGTCGAGTCATGCCGGTCGATCCGGTCATCGCCATTGTCGGCGACCGTGCCTCCAAGGAAACCTACGAAGCGGTCTTCTTCGCACTCGGCCTCGACAAGCCGATCCTCGTGCAATATTGGATCTACATCACCAGCGTTCTGCGCGGTGATTTCGGCACCTCGATTATGACCGCCCGCCCCGTGCTGACGGATATTCTGATTTTCTTTCCGGCAACCCTGGAACTGGCCACTGTCGGCATCATTATCGGCGTCGTCTTCGGTGTGCCAATGGGCGTCTTGGCAGCGGTCAACCAAGGCCGCTTGATCGACCATTTCGTCCGCATAGTCGGTCTCTTCGGCTATTCCGTTCCGGTCTTCTGGTTCGGCATGGTCTCGCTTCTGGTGTTCTACGCCCGTCTGGACTGGTTCCCCGGTCCCGGGCGCATCGAAGTTTATTACGACGGCATCGTCACTCAGGTCACGGGTGTCATCCTCATCGACTCTGCGCTCCAAAAGGAATGGACGGTTTTCTGGAACGCGGCGGGTCACCTCGTGTTGCCCGGCATTATCCTCGGCACCTTTGCGCTCGCCTATGTCGCCCGCATGACCCGCAGCTTCATGCTCGACCAGCTCAGCCAGGAATACGTCCTCACCGCCCGCGTTAAGGGGATGTCGGAACTCGCCGTCATCTGGCGCCACGCCTTTCGCAACGTGCTGATCCAGCTCATCACCATTATCGGGCTGACCTTCGCGTCCCTGCTTGAGGGCTCCGTGCTCACCGAGACCGTATTCGCCTGGCCGGGCATCGGGCAATACATCACCAACTCCCTATTCAATTCGGATATGAACGCGGTAATCGGTGGCACCATGGTCGTCGGCATGTGCTTTATCGGCATCAATATGATCTCCGACGCCCTGTATAAGATCGTCGACCCCCGCGTCCGATGAGCGCTATCCCGAACCCCGGCATCAGAGCCTGGTTACTGTCTGAATCGCCGGAATCCGCCATGCAGGCGCGCTGCCAGCGCTTCTATCTCGCCTGGACCACCTTCTCCGCCAATCCTGTCGCCATGGCCGGCTTCCTGATTATCCTGGCCCTCATCCTCGCCGCCCTCTTCGCGCCATTGATTACGGGTGGCGACGGTATCCACCAGGAGCTTTCCCAGCGCCTGCTTCCGCCCAGCACCGCCCATTGGTTCGGCACCGACGAACTTGGCCGCGACATCTACGACCGCATTGTCTGGGGCTCACGCGTGACGCTGCGGATCGTCGCCCTCGTCGGCATCATCGTGGTGCCGATCGGTCTCATTATCGGCACCGTCGCCGGCTTTCTCGGCGGCTGGGTCGATAATCTACTGATGCGGATCACCGATATCTTCTTGGCTTTTCCAAGACTGATCTTGGCTCTGGCGCTGGTTTCGGTTCTCGGCCCTGGATTGGAAAATGCCGTCCTCGCCATCGCCATCACCACCTGGTCGCCCTATGCCCGCATTGCCCGCGCCGAAACCCTGACGATCCGCAATTCCGAATTCGTCCAGGCTGCCAGGGCCCAAGGCGCTTCTTCCGCCCGATTGCTGACCTACCACATCGTTCCCCTTTGCTTGTCCTCCGTGATCATCCGCCTGACCCTCGACATGGCCGGTATCATCCTCACCGCTGCCGGTCTCGGTTTTCTTGGGCTCGGCGCCCAGCCCCCATTGCCGGAATGGGGCGCCATGATCGCGTCGGGCCGGCAATTCCTGCTCGACCAATGGTGGGTGCCCACCGTGCCCGGTATGGCGATCCTCATCGTCAGCATGGGCTTCAACTTGTTGGGAGACGGCTTGCGCGATGTGCTCGACCCCAAGAGCGCCGCCCGGTGAGCGACACAAAGCCGCTCCTGACGGTCCGCAACCTCAGCGTGGATTTCCCCACCAGGGTCGGACTGGTACAGGCCGTACGCGGGCTCAACCTAAGCGTCGGCCAGGAGAAGATCGGCATCGTCGGCGAATCCGGATCCGGCAAATCCATGACTGCCAGGGCCATTCTCCGCCTGATCCCGTTGCCGGGTCGCGTTCGGGCCGATGAGCTCAGCTTCGACGGTGTCGACATCCTGCGGGCGTCACCCCGCCAGATGCGCGCCATCCGCGGCCAGCGCATCTCCATGGTGATGCAGGATCCCAAATTCTCGCTAAACCCCGTGCTGACGGTCGGCAAGCAGATCACCGAAGCCTACCGCGTCCACCACGGCAGCAGCGAATCCCAGGCCCGGCAGCGCGCCCTCGTCATGCTCGACGCCGTCCGTATTCGCGACCCGGAACGGGTCTACCGTGCCTACCCCCATGAGGTTTCCGGCGGCATGGGCCAACGCATCATGATTGCCATGATGCTGGTTCCCGAGCCCGATCTGCTGATCGCCGATGAGCCCACCTCCGCCCTTGATGTGACGGTTCAGCTCCAAGTCTTGGCGATCCTCGACGACCTCGTGACCCAACGCGGCATGGGCCTGATCTTCATCAGCCACGACCTCAGCCTCGTCGCCTCCTTTTGCGACCGCGTGGTCATCATGTATTCCGGGCAGGTGATGGAAGTTTGCGACGCCAGGGATCTGCAATCGGCAAAACACCCATACACCCGCGGCCTGCTGCAATGTCTGCCGAAAATCGAGGCCGGCGCCATCGATCTGCCGGTGCTTGAGCGCGACCCCGCTTGGCTGGAGGCGCACGAGTGATTGCCATCGAAGATCTGGACATATCCTTTGGCAGCGGCCGCAACGCGGTCCACGCCGTTCGCGGGTTCTCCGCCCATGTAGCGGCGAATGAAAGCTTCGGCCTGGTCGGGGAGTCGGGGTCCGGCAAGTCCACGGTGTTGCGTGCCCTCTGCGGCCTCAACGCGAATTGGACCGGTCGCATCGTGATCAGCGGTCAAAATCAGACCCCCCGTCGTGAACGCAGCTTCTACAAGCTTGTCCAAATGGTCTTTCAGGACCCCTACGGCTCGCTGCATCCGCGCCGGACAGTCAACAATATCCTGGCCGAACCTGTCGCCATCCACCGGCTAGGCGACGCCGACCGACGCATCGATCAGGCCCTTTCGGATGTCGGCCTGAACCGGCAGTTCCGTTTCCGCTATCCGCATCAGTTATCCGGCGGTCAACGCCAACGCGTTGCCATCGCCCGCGCCCTGATCCTCGAACCGAAGATCCTCTTGCTCGACGAGCCGACCTCGGCGCTTGATGTATCGGTGCAGGCGGAAGTGCTTAACCTACTGCGCCGACTCAGAAAACAGCGCAACCTGACCTATATCCTGGTCAGCCATGATTTGGCCGTGGTTTCCAATATGTGTGATCGCCTGGCCGTCATGAACCATGGCAGCATCGTCGAGAAACTTACCGCGGGGCAGCTAAAATCCGCATCCCCCACGCACCCCTACACCCAACAATTGCTCGTCGCCAGCAAAGGCTATGATCGCACGGCCATCGATAAATTTGTCGACTACGCCTAACCCGCCCTCACCAGACGCCACTTTCATTGACCCTCAACATTCCGCAAAGGTGATCGCCGGGGCCTTGCATCGGCTCTTGCACGGGGCTAAAGCAGCAAGGACGGTACCCACCAGCGAGACTAGGATGCCCCCAATCACACATCTGCTATCGGCTGCTTTCCTGTTCTGTAGCCTCGGGGCCGCTCAAGCGGCCGAGCCGGCTCCCTCGCCCGCCGTCGCCGCCTTCGACCGTTTCGTGATCGGCGCCGTTCCGGTTTGTCTCAATCAACCGGCGCAAAAGTGCGTCGACAGCGGTTGGCTTTTCACCGACACCAATGCCGACGGCAGCATCTCCCCGGCCGAAGCGACACTCGTCCGGGCGATCATGGGAGATTGGCTTCTCTGGCGGCAAAGCACCCTAACCCGGCAGGAACGCTCGGCCCTTGCCCTTGGATTATTCGTCACCGACTCCATCGGTATCGAACAGCTCATGGCGGGCTTCGATAGCGACGGCAACAGCCTGGTTACCCGTGAGGAACTACTCGCCGACGTGACCCTCGATCAGCGGCCGATCGGCCAAGTCCTTGCCGACCCCCAGGCGGTCGACCGCGAAGCCGTCGCCCGCCGCCTCGGGGCGGCGGCGCCTCTTCTTGACGGCGTGCTTCGCTAAACCGCCGCCAGCGCCGCATAGTCGATCGGCTTAGTCCGGTCCAATCTCTGATCGGCCGCCGGCATCGGATATTTCAACCCGGTCCCGCAATTGAACAGCAACGCGCGCTCGTCGCGCGCGACGCAACCATCCGCTAGGGCCTGCTCATAAGCCGCCAAAGTGGCGGCTCCCTCGGGCCCCAGCAACAATCCATCCGCACGGGCCGCCTGCTGTTGCGCCAAGGTGATCGCCTCGTCGGGCACCGCAATGGCAAAACCACCGCTCTCCCGCACCGCCCGCAAAATCAGGAAATCGCCGACCGCCACGGGCACCCGAATACCGCTCGCCACCGTATGGGCATCCGGCCACAACTCCGCATGCTCGGTGCCGTCCTCGAACGCCTTAACAATGGGCGCGCAGCCTTCCGCCTGCACCGCGACCATGCGCGGCCGCTTCCCGCCAAGCCAGCCAATCGCCTCCAGCTCTTGAAACGCTTTCCACATACCGATGAGCCCGGTGCCGCCCCCGGTCGGATAGAAGATGATATCGGGCACCGACCAGCCCAACTGCTCGGCCAGCTCCAAGCCCATGGTTTTCTTGCCCTCGATCCGATAGGGCTCTTTCAGCGTCGACGCGTCGAACCAATCCATCGCCGCTTTGCCTTCGCCGACGATCCGTCCGCAATCGTTAATCAACCCGTTGACTCGCCACACCTTTGCGCCCTGCAACGCAATCTCGCGAACATTCACTTCCGGCGTGTCATCCGGGCAGAAAACGTAGGACTCGATATCGGCGCGCGAGCAGTAGGCCGCCAAGGCCGCGCCGGCATTGCCATTCGTCGGCATCGCCATCCGCGTAATGCCCAGCTCCTTGGCCATGCAGACGGCCAAGCATAACCCCCGTGCCTTGAACGAACCGGTCGGCAGCCGGCCTTCATCCTTGACCAGAATCTCCGCCGCATTCAAACGCGCCGCGGTTCGCGGTAATGTCACTAGGGGCGTCATGCTCTCGCCCAGCGAGACGATGTTGTGGGCTTTCCGCACCGGCAGAAACTCGCGGTACCGCCACATATCCGGTGGCCGCGCGGCGAGGACCTCTTTGTCCAGGCTCGCCGCCTGCGCCTGATGGTCGTAATACACCAAAAGCGGCTTACCGGCCGCGGAGAGCCCATGCAGTTGATCGGCGGCATAACGTTCACCGGTCGCACTACAGGACAGATGAGTCACGAAAGTCGGGCGTTCCGACGTCAGGTTTGAGTCTGTCATATCCTCAGAAAAATGTTCGAATTGCACCGGTAACGTTGTAGGCGTCATCGACCAGGTAAATCAGCTGCCAGCGGTCGAACGTGGTGCAGGGATGCGACACGCCGAAACTGATCAAGTCACCAACGCGCAGCGGTGAATCCACCGGCACGCTAATATACGCATGTTGGTCGTTCAGACCGGCCACCGAATAGTCGGAGCCAAGCGCTTCCGGCACCTCATGCTTTCCGGACCGGTACCAATGCTGCGGCACTGGCATCCCGACGTCGAATGAAACATCGCGCCGCCCCATGGTGGCAATGGCGAGACCCGTTTCAGGGGTCGATTGCACCATGGCCCAGACTTCCAGCGCCGGCTGCAAGCCGCCGCCGAGCTCACGCGCCGTCGCCGAACGAGTCTTTAGCCGCTCGAACAGCTCGCGATACATCGCCGAATCATGGGACAGATAGCAACCGCTGCGGATTACGATCAGCGCTTCGCGGTCGCTGCCCAGTTCGGCAAAGCGTTCCGCCACCAAGTCGTAAAAGGCTGATCCGCCTGCGGTCAGGATCACCGGCCCCGGACCGAACCAGTCCTCGCGCACCCCGCGAACGGCCAGCCCGACGAGAAAATCGAGGAACGAGGTAACTTTTTTCTCTCGCTCCGCCGCGCTGTCGCCGGCGATCAGGCCCTCAAAGCCCTCGACGCCACGCAAGCTGAGATTCGGCGCCGCCGCCCGCACCGCCTCGGCAACCGCTACCGCCCCTTCGACGTCACGGCATCCGGTACGTCCGCCAACCACGCCACCTTCCAGCAGCACTTGCAGGGGTCGCTCTAGCGGATGCGCGGCCACCGCGGCCGCAAGGCGCTCCACACCCGCCACCGAATCAACCAGGCAATAAAAATCAAAGTTCGGATCTCGATGCAGCTCATCCAGGATGTAGCCAATCCCCTGCCGGCCCACCAGCTGGTTGGCCAGGATGATCCGCTCGATGCCATGGCCTCGGCAGATCCGCACCTGGTCCACGGTGCCCATGGTTATCCCCCAGGCTCCGTCGTCGAGTTGCCGCTGAAATAGCTGCGGGCTCATGGTCGTCTTGCCATGCGGGCACAAAACCGCCCCGGAAAGGGCGACGAACTTCTGCATCCAGCGACTATTATTCGCCACCGCGCTTTGCCGCAGGACGGCTACCGGCAGCGGCAAATCCTCGCGAAGGAGGTTCCACCCCTGGGCCCCGATCTGCCCAAGAGGCACAGCCGCGACCCCATCTGGGTACCCCTTAGTATTGTCATCGACCAACTGCGCCTCAAGCGCCTGTAAACTCATAGCTCCGGCCGCCTCCCAGCCTAATCCCATTACCGCAGCCGGCATCTTAGTCGACCCCGTCGATCCCGGCCAACGCCCATCAACCCTCAATAACAATGGCAATTCGTGGCACCCGCCTTTCGGCTCGGTTGCCCCCGTCTGAGTTGGTAGCCGACTGCTCCAAACGATCCGATTACCCCGTCGGCCCTATCCCCGATTGTCCATTTCACAAGCGCCGGGAGCCGCTACACTGGTCGCCTTGAGCAAGCTGGACAAGCCCGAATGGTTGGTGAAGAAGACAAGTCGAATCTCGGTGTAGCCGAGATTTACGAGGTCATTATGGAGGCCCTCGAGGAAGAGGACACGGGCGCCGCGTTGGCGGCCGTGACCATGGCCCTCAAGGACCTCGCACTCACCCACCATGGCGAGCCGGGCACGGCCCGTCGTTGTAGCGCGGTCGCCCTTGATCGCGCCTTTGAGTTATCGACCGGCGGCTCCCCCAGCAAGGCCATCCACTAGGGGTCCGCGCGCACCAGACCGGCGCGCTCTACCTCCACGCCCGCGATCGCCTCCTGCTGCAGGTCCCGCACACTTCCATTGATGATCCCGACCAGGACCTCGCTATCCCGCGCCGCTTCGTCGCTCAGGCACCGATTATAAGCGTCCACCGACGCAACATAGCGGTTGAAGCGGTTGATCGACTCATTGAGCGCCTGTGCGTCCGTCCGGTCGACTGCCGGCGCCGACGGCCTTTCACAGGACTGCGGTACCCAGACTTGCCCACCGCCCCGCGTGACGATTTCGCCGGCCGCCGCGCTGCCTGCGGCTAGGCATACGCCCGCCATGAAAACCATTAGCTTCGTCGATTTCATCGGTCATTCCCTCTCGCCCGTATTCGCCACAACTCGACCACGATTATACCCATCTCTGCTGCCTATGATGATCACCACCAGACTTCGGCCAGCCCTGTTTCTCGCAGGGCTACCACCAAAGAATATGACTAATCCGAAGGACGGTTCGCTATTTTCGCCATTAGTTCAAGATATCGAAGGGGGAGTATTTCTTCGTGTCGGTAGCATACCAAACGGAAGTGGTAACCCACGCAACCCCAACACCAAGGTTCCGTCACCGTCGGATCGACAGTTACGCGCGCCTCGGCCGGATCAGGGTGAAGGGTTGGCTGAACGGCCTCGACGCTGGAATCATCGCCGATCTTGGCCATATTCAGACGGAGCAAGGAATTTCCGGCAGCGTCGGCGAAATCGGCGTGCATCACGGCAAGCTCTTTATCCTGCTGTATCTGCTGACTCACCGCGACGAGACCGCATTTTGTATCGACGTATTCGAGATGCAGCACCTTAACATCGATCGTTCTGGACGCGGTTCCCCAACTGCATTTCGCGACAACTTAGCCAGAGTCGTTGGCGCCTCCCCGCAGATTCACCTGATCAAATCCAGCTCGGAGGCCGTGACGCCTGCCCAGATCACCGCCCCTTGCGGCAAGGTCCGCCTGTTCAGCATCGATGGCGGCCACACAGCCTATCTCACCCAGAACGACCTGGCGTTGGCGGCAGCCTCACTGTGCGACGGCGGCGTCGTCATTGTTGACGATTACTTCCAACCGGCCTGGCCGGGGGTATCGGAAGGGGTCGTAAGACACTTCCGGGACCATCCGGACCAACTCGTCCCCTTCGCCATAAGTTTCAACAAGGTATTCTTTTGTCAGCCTCGCTATGCGGCGCTTTATCGCGCCCGCCTGAAACAACGCCGGCCCCGCCAGTTTAACAAGGAGTCGGAATTTCTCGGTCGCCCTGTCACCATTTACCGTAAGCAAAGCCTGCGCGTCCGCCTCAGAAGCACGCCCGTGTGGCGCGCCATCCGATACACCCAAGCAGGACGCACGATCAAGGCGATGGTCGGCATCTTCGTCAATAGCTAGACCCGGACGCGAGGGCCGTTCCACCGTGCCTAGGGCACCGCGACGGAGCCCGAGACCGCGGTCTTGCTGACCGGGGCATTGTCCTCGCTAGTCATCAGATCGCTGACAATACGGTCCAGTACATCCGCATAGGCGGCGTAGCGCCGGCCGTCATGCTCCATCGACGCGGCGGTGCGAAATTCCCGGGCCAGATAGCTCAGCATGCCCGCATGGCTGATGTAATACTCGGATCTCATGTAATCCCGCCCGCCCCGGAAAGGGCGACCCTTGCGTGCCCGGCGATATGATCTTTCCACCTTAGTACCACCCGCACTCCCTCGCTATTTCGAGGAGGCAATACACCGAAAGAGGTAGCCGTCAGATCGAGCATTTGTGAACGCCGGCGCCTTGTGCCCCCCACGCCAACGGACTTGAATCCATGGGTGGCTCAGATAGAAGGAGACACATGGCGACACCGAAGAATTTTGCCGGTCTGCCCAACGCCACAGCGGCGAGCCTGCACCGATCCGATACGGTCGACCCCGATGCCTTCAGCGCCATCGTCCGCCGCAATGCCGGCCGCATGCTTGCGGTATGCCGGCGCATATTAGGCAACGAGGAAGACGCTCGAGACTGTGTTCAGGATGCTTTCTTAAGCGCGTTTAAGAACTTGGCCCGGTTTGAGGGTCGCTCAACTATCGCAAGCTGGCTACACAGAATCGTGGTTAACGTGGCTATCACGCGGCTCCGTCGCCGTAGGTGGTTTAGGGAGGAGCCGCTGGAAGCCGCCTCCGTGCGTTTCGACTCCGAAGGCTGCCGTATCGTCGATCAGGCACATTCGCTTCGGCTCGCAGAGGCAGTCTTTGAACTGCATCAGCGCAAGAGCATCGTCCGCGAGGCCATTTTGGATCTGCCGGCCGGCCTTCGAGCCGCCCTGGCTCTACGCGACATTGAAGGCTATTCGACTGCGGAGACCGCGGATTTCCTGGGCATCACGCCAGCGGCGGTGAAAGTACGGCTGCATCGTGCCCGCCTCGCCCTCAAACAGAAACTCGAAGCTATGATCGAGGCCGGACAGCCATGAGTTCCTCACGGCGGGTATTGCGAAAACTCCGCGGCTGGATGAATCGGCGCCTGCCATTGCTACTCACTTGCGCCGAGATGGATGCTTCCGTTGTCGACTATCTGGAGGGCGAATTGTCGCCGGATCAGCGTCGCCGTTTCCATCTTCATACGCGCCTCTGCGACGATTGCCGGAGCTTTTTGGAGAGCTACCGAGCCACGATCGCCGTTTCCAGATCCGCCTTCGATCATTCTACCAATGAGTTGACGGGCCTGCTATCGGCCGAGCACTCGCAGCCTCGACGGCATCCCAACTGACCACGATGTAACCTTTCGACCTCCCCGAGCGTCAAAGCAATAGGGCTAGGACCGACCGGCCCGTCAACACAGCTTAACCCGGGGAGATTGACCGTGCTTAGAAAATGGATTGTCGCTACCGTCATGCTGACTGGCCTATCGGCGGCCGCCTTCGCGCAGGACGCGCCACCCTTCGGCACTCCGGAAGACGTGGACTTCGCCAACCGACTTTGGCAACAGCTTGCCAATGCACGCATGGTCGGGCCTGACGCCTTGTCGGCCACGACTTACCAGGGCGGAACCGGCTTACACACCGAGACACTGATCACCTTGCAGAGCAAAGTGATGGTGAATGGCAGCGAAGGCTTCGCCATCGTCAAGAAGAACTTCGTTGGTGCCGACGGCGCGGCCGCGACCGAAGAACAAGTCTTCGAGGATCCCCAGAAGTATCTTCGCGTTCACACGGTCATGTACCAGCGCGAAGTCGGATACGACCCTGAGAATCAAGACTGGTTCTGGGTGGTTTACGCGCCCAACGGCAATGTCGTGGTCAATCCGCTCGGCCTGAGCATGGCCGGGCAGATCGTCAAGACCGGTATGGAGGAAGCGCCGTTCAACTGCATCGCCTGCCACACCGGCGCACCGGGCGACGACCTCGTATTCCTGCACGATGCCGTGCCGGCACGCTGATACGGCACGGCTCTGGCTCTAGCTAAGGTATAGCGGTGTGCGTCAACACGCACCCGCTCATATCCTACGGCTGGATGTCAGAGGGAGGATGTGATCCGGCGGATTGAAGCCAGTATCCGATCCAGTTGATCGGTCTCCTTGTCGGTGGTGATTTCCACGACCTTTTTGTCGTCTTGCGCCGTCTCCGACTTGGCAGGCTTCTCGACCGCTGGTTCCGGCCGGGAAATAGTTTCGACCTCTGCGTCCAAAATCTCGGTTTTGAGCTCCAGAACCTCTTCGTCGGGCGCCTGATCCGCGTCCGAACCTTGCTCTTCGGGTTCGGCCTCTTTCGCCTCAAGGGCTTCGTCTTTCAACTCCGATGCCAGTACGATCTCGTCGGGCTCCACCGCATCTCGCCGCTCATCGATCGCTTCGGCCTCGCTTCCCGTTTGCGGCTCGAGGCCAGGCTCGGTCTCCTTTACCGGCTCCAGAGTCAGCGGCTCGCTGGCATCGTCCGCCGCCCGGGCGCCCGGGCTTTCGTCCTCAGGCTCCGGATCAGCGGTCAGTGCGGCCTCATCCTCGACAACCTTTTCTGGCGTGGCCGCATCCGCCAGCTCGGCTGGCGGGGAAACGTCGGTATCCGACACGCCTGTAGGTTCGGCTCTTGCCGGAGCCGCGGTGTCACCGTCTGGCACCGCGGCCGCGGCGGCCCGCGCTTCCCCGATGCGCGCGGCGGCATCGACGAAGATATCCTTCGAGGCGTCCTCCTGCCGCACCCGGGCATCGAGATCCGCCAAAGTCTCATCCAGCCGAACCTCGCCAAAGGCCTCTGCGGCAGTCAACAACTCGTCCAGAATCACCCGCAGTTGGATATTCTCCGATGCCAGGCTTTCGATCTTCTGCTCAAGGACGGTGATCTCCTCGCGCTGTCGGCGTTGATCACCTTCAACGGCGGCCATGAGATCGTCCAGCCGCCGCCGATAGTCCTTATTCTCGTCGTCGATACGAGAGAATCGGCTTTCGACCGCCGTCACCCGTTTCCGTAGAGCTTCGATGCTCATGCCCCGCGGGGCATCCGAAGAAGTTTCCGTCATGTCCTGGCAGCCTCAAACAAACGGCGCAATGGTTGATCTTCTTGTCCCGCGCACCCACGCGCAGTGAATGCCTCATACTACAATGGCCACCCCGCCACCGCGACTCGACAAAAGGGTCAGTCCTATTAGCTCTGACGATTTCGATACGATGCCGTCAAATGCGGCGCACGGGACCGCTCATGCCGACCGCGGCAATCGGATCACAGGTTGCGGCGAAAATGCACCATAGCCCTTTTTTGCGATAATGCCCGTCAACACACTAACCATAGACTATTGGTACATTCAGCTATCCGAGGCGACCCAATGCAAGGACATCACGCCGGCTATGCCGGCATGTTGAAATATTTGTCCAACGAATTCCGATCCTTGGCGAGCACGTCCGGCGGCAATGGTCGGTTTTTGATATATGCAAACGTAATAGAACGCATCGCGACGGATCTGATGGCGTCCGATAAAGAGCAGATCGAAACAGTCGAATCGGTCGGCGGATCCCACGCCGCCTGACCCGGTCTTCCTAGCCTCACCCGCGGGCGAGGCTAGGAATTGACACAGCATCGGCGACTCACAACCCGCTAACTTTGCCCCCAAGAAAGTGGTGGTCCTAACCACCGCGTATACCTCTTAGGGGTTGAGATGCGGAATCAGCGCCTGTACCGGGGCCGCCCCTGGCTCGCCGTCGTCGAAGAGCGTTCGCGTACCGAATCGCACCTGCGGACCGGCAGCGACGCGTTCTGGGAGTTCTACATGTTCGACGTTAGCGCCGACATGTATGACGAAACCATCCGCGCCCACGCGCAGCCGGCGCCGCAATCCCGTCGCAGCTAGGGTCCTACCCACACAACGCCCGACCGAAGCGCCAACATATGGTTAACGATTAACCTCTATCTTGGGCTGTTGCAGTCAACCATGACGCAATTGAGCTCAAGATATGCGTGCCGCACGGCCACGTCCCAATATTGCCGCTGAGCAAGAGCTCGGCCCACGATGCCTGCCACTCCTGTTGCAGCTGGGCCACGATATCGCGGCGGCCTCGACGCACAAGGAAATAGCCGCAGCAGCTATGCAGGCCATCGCCTTGGCCGGCCAGCACGACGCGGCTTGGCTTACCGAAGCTGACGCCGAGCAGCCCTTGGCGAGTTTCGGCACCACCTCATCGGAACCAACGCCGCGTTCTCGATCAATCCCGGTCACCGTGCGCGGCCGACAGATTGCGGCCATCTCCTGCTGCGGCGCCGATGAAGCGGCAATATCCACCGAGTTCGTCCAAACCGTGGCGGGTCTCACCGGTCTGGCGCTCGACAATCTCACCATGGCCGAAGATCTCGCCAAGCAGTCCAACTTCCAAGACGAGTTGGCGCTCGTCGCCGAACTCCAGCGCAATTTGCTGCCCAAAGAACAAACGAGATCTTTCCCGGTCTACGGTCTGAATCGGCCCGTTCGCCACATTTCCGGCGACTTCTTCGATTTCTTCGAGCGCCCTGACGGCCTCATCCCCTTTGCCCTTGGCGACGTATCGGGCAAGGGGCTCAACGCCGCCCTGCTGATGGCGAAAACGGCCAGCCTGTTCCGTTGTCTGGCCAAGAACATGGACGATCCAAGCACTTTGCTCGAGATCGTCAACCGGGAAATCTGCGAGACGGCAAGCCGCGGCATGTTCGTCACCATGGTCGCCGGCCTATACGACCCGGCGATCGGCTTGGTCCGCTTCGCCAACGCCGGGCATGAGCCGCCTCTGGTCCGCCTGCCCGACCGCAGCTACCAGTCCTTCGCGGCCGACGCGCCGCCATTGGGCATTCTCCCCGACATCGTATTTCGGACTGAAGAAACGAACCTACAACGCGGTGAATTCTACATCTTTTCGGATGGCCTCACTGAGTTCCGTTATGACAGCCAAGAGGACCTTGGCGTTGAGGGTCTCATCCAATTGGTTGAGTCAAAGGCCAAGACCCCCCTGCGCGCACGTCTCGAAGCGCTCCTGTCCGATCTGGACGGCGATGGTTGGGAGGCCCGCGACGACCTCACTGTATTGGCGATCGACGACAGTCTGGGCGGGGCCTCGCGATGAGCGGCAGCGCCGAGCGGGCAGTAATGCCGCCGCCGACCGATCCGGCAATCGACACCGATCTATTGCTGGAGCTTCGCTTCTTCGCCAAGGCTGACCGCCTCAAACTGATCCGCCCGGCAATTCTCGCCGCGGCCCGAATGTCCGGCTTTGACGAACAGCTTGGCCACGACATCGTCCTGGCCGTCGACGAGGCCTGCCAGAATATCATTATCCATGGTTACCAGGGCCGATCTGACCAGCGGATCGCCCTGGCTGCCTTCCGCCTGTCCGACGGCATGGAACTCCAGTTGCGCGACACGGCACCGACGATCGACCCCGCGACAATCCGGCCTCGCGACCTCGACCACATCCGCCCCGGCGGGCTCGGTACTCACTTCATACAAGAGGTGATGGACGATATTGCCTTCCAGCCGGCTCCAGACGGCGTCGGCAACCTCCTATCTCTCACCAAACGTTTGCCGAGGCCGACATGAGCGCAGCCCAGAAGCACGTTATTGCCCTCTCCGGCGACGTCGATCTGGAACACGCCGCCAAAACAAGGCAGATGCTCCTCGACGCCATCGACGGAACCACCGACTTGCTCGTCGACCTCTCAGCGGTCACCTACATCGACAGCTCCGGCATCGCCAGCTTGGTCGAGGCACTCCAGGCCGCCAAGAACATCGGCACCACCCTCGGCCTGGTCGCCTTGAGCACCCAAGCCCTACGTGTCTTCGAGTTGGCCCGTCTAGACAAGGTCTTCTCGATCTTTCCCGACATGCCGACCGCCATGTCGGACTGAGCGGACCGGCTGAGATGCGCATCTTCGAAACAGTCGGCCGCGGGACCACCCGAGCCATTGACGAAGTCGGCTTCGCGGCGACGCTGTTGGGTCAGAGCGCATTCTGGCTCACCTTCGGAGCGCGCCGCCGCCAACCGGTCCGCAGCGGCGCGATCTTCGCCCAGATGGTGCAGATGGGCACGGGCGCACTACCCATTGCCACCCTGCTGTCGGCCACCATCGGCATCATGCTCGCCATCCAGAGTATTCACACGCTGCGTCTTTTCGGTGCGGAGTCTTTCGCCTATGTCGGCATCGGTCTGTCGATCACCCGGGAATTCTCGCCCCTGATCATGGGGATTCTCCTCGCCGGCCGTTCCGGCTCGGCCATCGCCGCTCGCCTCAGCACCATGACCATCAATCAGGAAGTCGATGCGCTCCGCGTCATCGGCGTCAGCCCGGTTCGGTTCCTCGTTGCCCCGGCTCTCGTCGGCTTACTGTTCGTCCTCCCCGCCTTGACTATGTGGGCCAATCTGGTTGGCCTGGCCGCCGCCGGGTTGTTTGTCTCCGGCTCTCTCGACCTGTCGTTCGCCGCCTTCGTCTCCGACACCATCCGCATTCTGACCGCAAATGACATTATCCACGGCCTCGGCAAGAGCGTCCTGTTCGCCTTGCTGATCGTGCTCGTCGGCGTCGTCAACGGCGCCTCCGTGAAGGGTGGCGCCGAAGGCGTCGGCGCGGCGACCACCAGCGCCGTCGTCCAAGGTATCGCCGCAATTATCATCACCGACATGCTGTTTGCCTTCATGGTGACGCTGTGACCGCCACTCTCGCGAAGCGCCCGGCAACAACCGCGACTGCCGACGCCGTGATCGAGGTCGAGCGCCTCGAGACCCACTATGGTCGACGCCAGGTGCTGTTCGGCGTCGACCTCAAGGTAAAGCGCGGCGAGATCATGGTCATCATGGGCGGCAGCGGATCCGGCAAAAGCACGCTCTTACGACACCTCGTTGGCCTGGAGCAGCCGACCGGCGGAACCATCCGACTGCTCGGCCAGGACATGAACGATCTCGACCCGCTCGCGGCCATGGCCTTGCGGCGTCAAATGGGCGTAGCCTTCCAAGGCGGCGCCTTATTCAGCTCTCTCTCCGTCGCCGAAAACATCAAGCTGCCTCTACGCGAGCACTTCCGGCTCGACGAGAAGACCATGGACATCATGGTTCGCCTGAAACTCGAGGTCGTAAATCTCGCCGGTTTCGACGCCCTCATGCCCGCCGAACTTTCCGGCGGCATGCTCAAGCGCGCCGCCGTGGCCCGTGCCATCGTCATGGATCCCAAGCTAGTGTTCTTCGACGAGCCATCGGCCGGTCTCGACCCGGTGGTCTCGTCTGCGCTCGACGACCTGATTCTGCGTCTGCGCGATGCCATGGGTATCACCATCGTCGTCGTCACGCATGAGGTCGAGAGCGCCTTCAAGATTGCCGACCGCATTGCCATCCTTGACCAGGGACGGCTCCTCGCCGTCGACAGCGTCAAAAACATTCGCAACAGCAAAAACCAACGTATCCGCAACTTGCTCAACCGCGTGGCTGAGGAGGAGCAGATCGATGCTGCCGAGTATTTGAGTCGTCTCACCGGTGTGGCACCGGCGCCAAGCCAATCGATGCCGCACGATCGTTAAGCAGGAACAAGCCCATGCGCAGCCACAACAAGAGCTATGTCTTCGTCGGCGCTTTCGTCTGCGCCATGTTGCTGGCCGCGATAGCCTCTATCGCCGTGGTCACCGGCCGCACCGGGGCCGTCGACCACTATTTGGTCACCTTCGACAACGTCGCCGGTCTAAAGTTCGGCACCCAGGTTCGCTACGAAGGTTTCCCGGTCGGTCAGGTCGAGAGCATCGAGCCGGCCGCCGCTGACGGACAATTGAAGTTCCGCGTCGATATCTCCGTTCGGCAAGGCTGGATTATTCCCCAGGACAGTCTCGCCACTATTGCCAGCAGCAGTCTGCTCGCCGCCAAGACCGTCGATATCCGCGCTGGCACCAGCCAGCGCCCGCTGGTCCCGGGCGCACAGATCGCCAGCCTGCCTCCGGCCGACATATTCGCAACCGTTTCCGCTCTCGCCGCTGATATTGGATCCCTCAATCGCGAAGGCGTGCGCCCGTTGCTTGACCTGATCAGTAACACGGTGACCAGCCTCGGCGGCACCGTCGAACGCGATCTTGGCGCCCTTCTCGGCTCCCTCCGCTCGGCGGCAGCCACCGTCGACACCCGGGCACCCCAACTCGCGGACCAACTCACTGCCTTGTCTGACCGCCTCAACGACAGCGCCGCCGGCCTCCAGCGCGTGATGTCGACGGAAAATATCCACTCCGTTGAGCAGGCCATCGTCAGCGTCGAGCTTGCAACGACCAACCTGGCTGCCATGAGCGAGGATCTGGGCCGCACGGCCGGCACCATCGATGAATTGGTTACCACCGTTGACGACATGATCGGCGCCAACCGCGACAACGTTGATAAATCGCTAACGGATGTGCACTACGCTCTGCGTTCCCTAACCCAGAATCTCGGCTCGATCCTGCACAACCTGGACGGGACCAGCCGCAACATGAACGAGTTCAGTCGCCTCATTCGGCAGAACCCGGGCATGCTTCTCAACGGCACGCCGCGGGACGAAATCGCCCCGGCTTCCGCCAGCCTGGAGTAACTTTCATGCGCCGCGTCAGTATCTTGCTACTCGTCTCCTTCGCGCTTGCCGCTTGTGCGGCTCCGCCGGTCCCACGCGATCATTTTTACCGCGTCCGCGTCGCGCCGTTGGCTGGCGACGCCAGGCCCGTGGCTTTCCCCGGAATCGTTTCGGTCACCCCGTTCGACGCCGACGGCCTGCTCCGCGAGCGCCCGATTCTATTCAGCAGCGCGGCGACCCAGCACGAAATGCAGCAGCACGACTATCACTATTGGAATGATTCGCCGACCCGCATGCTGCAGCAGTCCCTCGCGATCTACCTCCAAGAGAGTGGCCTCGCCGACACCGTCGTCACACCGGGCATGCGCATCCGGCCCGATTTTGAAATCATCGGCAAGGTCCGTCGCTTCGAGCGCGTGATAGACGACGGCGCGCAAAGCGTTATCGCCGAGGTCGAACTCGCCGTCGTCGAGCCCGGTGCGGAAGGCCTGGTTCTGGTCAAGACCTATGTCGTGGAACGCCAAACCGAAGATGCCAGTGTCGAAGCGGCGGTCAAGGCCCTTGGTCAGGCAGTCGGCGAAATCTATGGCAGTTTCACCGCCGACGTCACCTCAGTTCGACGCGGCAAGAACAGCTGATCGGAAAACCGGCTATTCCGAGATACTGCGGGCGCCGAGCATTGCGGCGCCCCGCAGACAACCATCGGCAACAAAGGCGCCCTGAACGAGCAACGGCGTCGCGCGCGTGCTCAACAGCCGTCCGCGCACCCGCCGATCCAGTTCCCGGACCAAATTCAGGTTGGCTGCCACGCCGCCCCCGACCGGCATGATATCGGGGTCCAGGAAACCGGCCACCAGGGACAGCTGGCGCGACACAACCTCGAGATACAGATCCATGGCGTCGTTTGCTGCCGCATCGCCGGCGTGCCATAGCGCCAACACCGCCGGGCAATCCAACGTCTGCTCCGTAACGCACCTGTATATCCGCTCGACGCCCCGCCCGGACGCATAGGGATCCAGGCATCCGGTACCCCCGCAGCCGCACGGCACCGGCGTCAGCCCGCGCGCGACCAGATCATCGGCCAATCGTCCGCCATGGCCCCATTCGCCGGTAAAACCGGAAAACCCCCTAATCAGCCGGTCATTGACCACCAAACCGCCGCCGGTACCGGTGCCGATGATGATCCCCGCCACCACCGCATGTCCCTGCCCCACGCCGGCCTCGGCCTCCGCCACGGTGAAACAATCCGCGTCGTTACCAACATCGACCCGGCGCCCCAGTACCGCCTCCAATTCAGCGCCAACGCGCCGTCCGCTGAGGCACGGGACGTTCGCGCTCAGCACCGCCCCGCTCGTCGGATCGAGCACACCGGCCAGGCTCATCCCCACATGGGAGACCGGCCCGGAAGCTTTGTCCGCCTTGGCGACGCGATCGGCAATCAGCGCCGCGAAATCCTCCCATCGGTCCGTCGGGGTGGGGTCGCGAGAGGTCTCCAATAAGTCGCCATTGCTTGCAAAAACCGCAAAATCCGTGTTCGTTCCGCCAATATCGAACGCATATCGCATTGACAAAGACCCCGTCGTCTACCAATCCTCCGCCCGCCGATCCGACTACTTTCCAGCAAAGAGGTAGCTATGACCAGTTCCCAGCGCGTATCCGACGCCGATCTCGCCGCCCAGGCCCGGGATGTCGTCGTCAAAGGCGCCATGACACCGGCATTCGAGCGCATCTTGTCGCCCGAGGCACTGGGCTTTATCGCCATGCTGGAGCGTAAGTTCGGCCAGCGGCGACGCGACCTCCTAGCGGCCCGCACCGTCCGCCAGGCCCGTATCGACGCCGGTGAGATGCCGGATTTCTTGGCCGCAACCGCCGCCATCCGCGCCGGTGACTGGACCGTGGCGCCGCTTCCCACGGACTTGCTCGACCGCCGCATCGAAATCACCGGCCCGACCGACCGCAAAATGGTGATCAATGCGCTCAATTCCGGCGCCAGCGTCTTCATGGCCGACTTCGAAGACGCCAACACACCGACCTGGACGAATATGATCGAAGGCCAGATCAACATGGCCGACGCAATCACCGGCACGATCGAGTTCACCGATCCGAACACCGGCAAAGAATATAAGCTCAACGACAACATCGCAGTGCTGCTGCAGCGCCCGCGGGGTTGGCATTTGCCCGAGGCCCATGTCTTGGTCGACGGTCTGGCCATGTCGGGCTCCCTATTCGATTTCGGCCTCTATTTCTTCCACAACGCTCAGAACCTGCTCGCCCGTGGATCCGGTCCCTACTTCTACTTGCCGAAGCTCGAGAGCCACCTCGAAGCACGCTTGTGGAACGACGTATTCGTCACCGCGCAAGACACCCTGGGAATCCCGCGCGGCACCATCAAGGCGACCGTATTGATTGAAACTATCCTCGCCGCCTTCGAGATGGACGAAATCCTCCATGAGCTGTGCGAGCACTCCGCCGGCCTCAACTGCGGCCGCTGGGACTACATCTTCAGTGTCATCAAGAAGTTCCGCAATCACCCGAACTGGGTCATGCCGGACCGCGCCGAGGTCACCATGGCCGCGCACTTCATGCGCTCATACAGTCAGCTTGTCATCAAGACCTGTCACCGGCGCAACGTCCACGCCATGGGCGGCATGGCGGCACAAATACCGATACGCAGCGACCCCGCCGCGAACGAGCAGGCCCTGGCCAAAGTTCGCGCCGACAAGCAGCGCGAAGCCGAGGACGGTCATGACGGCACCTGGGTCGCTCATCCTGGTCTGATTCCCGTGGCCAAGGAAGTCTTTGACCGTCTCATGCCTCAGCCAAACCAGATCGATAAGAAACGCGAGGACGTTGCGGTCACCGCGGCCGACTTGCTCACCGTGCCGCAGGGTACGATCACCGAGAATGGCCTCCGCCAGAACATCAACATCGGCATCGCCTATCTCGAAGCCTGGTTGCGCGGCACCGGTTGCGTGCCCCTCTACAATCTGATGGAAGACGCGGCCACCGCTGAAATCTCACGCGCCCAAATTTGGCAATGGCTCCGCCATGGTGCCAAGCTCGATGACGGTCGAACGATCGACGCCGCGCTGGTTGGAGGAATAACGGCAGAGGAATTGCGGAAGACCGAAACCGAAATCGGTGCCGAGGCCTATCGGGCCAGCCGTTTCAGTGAGGCTGCGAAGCTGTTCTCGGAAATGGCAACCGCATCGGACTTCCCGGAGTTTCTAACATTGCCGGCTTACGAAATCGTCCAAGCGGCATAACAGCATATGAAATGCGAAGGGGCGGCTCTACGAAGGCAGGCCGCCCCTTCTCTATGCCGGTGCATCATGGACCTCACACTTTTCGGCCCGCCAGTTGGATCACCGGCGTCCAAGACTCACCCGAACCGATCACCCGGCTCTTACCGTTAGGCATCGTCAGGACGATGGTCCAAGTGGAACCGTCGGTTGTCGAAAAAACCTCTATGACGCCACCATTCTGCGCCAATCCCATCGACACCGGCTGCTCGGCGTAGCGCTCACCAAGAAACTTGGCTACATCGGCACGCGGCGCGCCGTTGTTGAGCGATTGTGCATGCACCGGTGTGGTCAACGTCACCGCAACCGCGAACATCACGATCATGATACCGATCGCCAACAGGCTTGAATGCGTTTTGGGGCTGGCGTACCGCCCCGTTGCTAAGAACTTACTCATGGCGACCTCCAGTTCTTTGTAGTAGTGGGCCATGGCATTGATATAAGTACTCAAGCACCAATAAGGGAGTGACCGGAGTCACACCTCACGTCAGCTTTACGCAACAAGTGGACTCACGAATTTCATTTGCCGAATCCCTACACTGTGACGGTCATCACTCTCATTGACTGGCCAAACGCTCGCCGACTCACTTTTTTCAACAACGAGTAGCCGCAAATGCAAACCGACCTTGTGGCCGTTTCCCGGCTCTTGGATACCGCCATCACTTTCTCCGTCGCCTACGGCTTTCAACTACTCGGTGCCGTCGTCGTCCTCATCATCGGATTGACGGTCACCAATTGGATCGCCAGCCAGACTGTGCGTTTCGGCGAGCGCAAAGCTTTCGATCCCACACTTGTCAGGTTCTTGGCCAATATCGTCAGAGTGGTGTTGCTTGGCTTCGTTGTCATCATCACGCTGGGAAACTTTGGCATCACGATCACCCCGCTCATCGCCTTGGCCGGCGCGGCCGCCTTCGGCGCGACACTGGCCATTCAAGGCGTTCTGTCCAACTACGGCGCCGGGCTCGCCATCATCCTCACCCGGCCATTCGTCGTCGGTGACACCATCGAGGTTAGTCGGACCAGCGGTGTGGTCGAGGAAATCAAACTGGCCGCCACCGTTCTCAAAGGGGAGGACGAGGAGACCATTACCATCCCGAACAAACAGATAATGGGGGAGATCCTCGTCAACTCGCAGGCCCGGCGCGTCGTCGAGGGCAAGATTATCCTGCCGGTAACCTCTGATACGGATGCCGCCATACGCGTCCTCCAGCAGGCCATCGACGACACACCGGAGATCGTCGAAAACAGCGCCCAGGTAGGCATCCATGAGTTCGGCTACGCGGGCATCGTCTTGGGCTATCGCGTTTGGGTGCCCAGTCGGCGCTATTTCCCGTCACGCTACGCCGTAAACGGCCGCATTCTAAAGGCCTTGCACATGGCCAACATCAAGCCGATTAGTTCCGGCGCCATTGCCTTCTTACCCGAGGCGCCAACGGAATTGCGGCGCAGTAGCTCGCCCGAGGAATCGCTGTAGCTCACTTTTACGGACCCGCCTGAGCGTCGCGTATTCGCTGCCGAACATTCGGCCACCGCATCAATGCGGCGGAAAGTTCCGGACCATGGAATCGCCGCGCCTTTTACCCGCTTTCGCCACGGTCCTCGCCGACACTTGTCGAACCACCAACGAGGAGAGATGCGATGAGAAAAACATTGTTCCTGGCAGCCACCCTGATGGTCGCAACGCTCGGCAGTGCGTTCGCGGAAGACATGCAGGGCGTCATCCAAGCCGTAGATCCTGCAACACGACAAATGTTGTTCGAAGACGGCACGATTTTCGTCGTTTCGGAAGGTGTCGCGATGGAGGAGCTGCAGCCAGGGCTCGAGATAGTGGTTAGTTTCGACGAGAGTGCCACCGGCGAAAAGGTTGTCACTCAGATCCAGCTCCCAAGTTAGCGTTGCCGGATACCCCCGACTCGGGCCGCGGCAAAACCGCGGCCCTTTTTGTGGTAGAACCCAAAAACCACACCGATAGACGCCTTCCTAAGTCGCGCCTCGATCGAAGCCCGCCGCCGGCGCCTCAACCCATCCTGATCGCCAATATGGCGACGCAGCTTCGTTTGCGCTATGCATTGCCTTTCCGGACTGCCTCCCGGCGCACCGGCGGCTTGGCAGACTCTCACCGAACATGACCTGGTTCAGGGGGAAAGGTCAGTCGACTATGGCCCAGGCTACGAGACCAGGCCTGTTGGTTGCCGGTGGCGCGATCGCGATCGCTAGCGCCGTCGGCATTGGTCGTTTCATCTACACCCCGATTCTACCGTCGATGATCGAAGGGTTGCGGCTAACCGAGGGCGAAGCCGGCTTGATCGCCTCAGCGAACTATGTCGGCTACCTCGCGGCGGCTCTGGCCGCGACGTCGCGCCGCATGCCCGGTAGCCCGCGCGCCTGGATGCTCTCGTCGTTGGCCCTTAGCGCCGTCACCACCGGCCTCATGTTCTTCGCCCAATCACTGGCAACGCTGCTGGTTCTGCGCCTCATCGGCGGTGCCGCCAGCGCCTTCGTCTTCCTGTTAACCTCCGTCATCGTTATGCAGCGGCTGATCGACGCGCGCCGGGGAGAATTGTCGGGCGCCCATTTTGTCGGCATCGGAGCCGGCATCTGCGTCTCTGCGTTGATCGCGTGGAGCGCGGAAGCAGTCGGTGGCGACTGGCGTCTTATGTGGCTTCTTGGCGGCGCGGTCTCGCTCGCGGGATTCCTCGCCGTCGCCAGCCTGGTACCCGCCGTGAACGCGTCGGCACAGGCATCGGCGCCGGCCAAACAGGATCCGCGTGTGCTGTCTATTTGGCCGCTGGTGATCGCCTATACGTTGTTCGGCTTTGGCTACGTGATCACCGCGACCTTCATTGTGGCCATCGTCCGGGCAGCCCCTGACCTCCGCACTATTGAACCTTTCATATGGCTCGCCGTCGGACTCGCCGCCATCCCATCGATCCCCTTTTGGTCGCGGCTAGGCCGTCGCTTTGGTGTCCTCCAGATCTTTGCCGCAGCCTGTGTTGTCGAAGCGGTCGGCGTGGCGCTCAGCGTTGTCTCCCAAAGCGCGCTCGCCTTGTTCCTGTCTGCCGCCGCCTTGGGCGGCACCTTTGTCGGTATAACCGCGCTCGGTCTCACGGCCGCCCACCAATTAGCCTCCGGCGATCCCCGCCGCTCCCTCGCCTTGATGACCGCCGCCTTCGGATTGGGTCAGGCCGTGGGTCCGGTGACCGCCGGGTACGGATTTGACCTGACCGGCAGCTTTTTTCTGCCTTCCATGGTCGCCGTCGCCGCGCTTTTGGTCGCCGCGGTCATCGCCAGCCGCCTAAGCCGTCTCCGATAACCTGGCAATCGTCACCCCTCGCGCTTGATCGCCTGCACGACCTCCTCCAGCGCCTGTAGGAAGCGCGATCGGTCCTGTGGCTTGAAACTCGGATTAGTACCGCGAATATCGCCGGTTTCTCGCAGCTCCGCCATCAGGTCGCGCATCGCCAGCGCCATGCCTATGCTGTCTTCGGTAAACGGCTTTCCGGTCGGACCGAGCGCGCGCCCACCTTTCTTCAAACAACGGGCGGCCAGCGGAATATCGGCTGTTACCACGACATCGCCGCGCCCCATGCGCTCGGCGATCCAATCATCGGCGGCATCCGCGCCTTCGGGAACCACGACCCGGCGCACCAGTGGACCCTCCGCCAGCCGCATCCAGCTATTGGAGACCATGTGAACCGTCAGATGATGCCTTGCCGCCACACGGATAACCTCGTCCTTGACCGGACAAGCATCGGCATCGACAAAGATTTCCACAGGCACGACTAACGCCTGGCGAACGCCAGCCACAACCCGCCGGCAACCAGGCAAGATCCCGAAATCCGCTCTACCAGGCGAACCCGTCCACGCGCCAACAGGGCACCCGTCTTGCCCGCCGCAACCGCATAAGCGCCGTCGAGCAGCGTCGCCAGCACCATAAATGTCAGCCCCAGGAGCAGCACTTGCGCCAAGGCATCACCCACCGGGTCGATGAACTGAGGGATAAACGCTCCGAAAAACAGCAGTGCCTTTGGGTTCGCCCAAACGACAAGGAATCCCTGCCGTGCAAACCCGGCTGGCGACCGCCTGCCGGATCCATCGTTAGGTCGAGCCGCGAGCCGGCCGTCCGATCGCCACAACTTGACCCCTAGCCAAATCAAATACGCGGCGCCGATTAACCGAACAATATCGAACACCGCACCCATCGTGGCCACAATGGTAGTCAAACCAGCCGCCAACACCGCCAGCATCAGCGCAAGACCAACTTGGGTCCCGGCAACCGTCATCAAGCCTGCCGCCGCGCCCGCCCGCAGGCTGTTGGCGACAATCACCGTAACGGTCGGTCCGGGCACCAGCAAAATGGCCACACAGGCGACAATGAAGGTCAGATAACTCGCAATATCGATCAATGCAATTCTCCTTTAGCAGACGGTGTCACCCGCCCTTTTACCCTTCTAGATCACCTAATATAGACACAGTCAAATCATCATCGCTTTGTCAAATATCGTCCAATATGCGATAACAGGCTGCCGCGGGAGCACCCGCGACACACCGCAACGTTGGGCCGGATTCTGAACTCTTGGGTAACGCTTAATAAACCAAATCCAGACATGCTTGAGATCAAACAATTACCCATTGAAGACAGGGTCAGAATGCCCATGCGGATGCAAGACGATATCGGCGCCGCCTCCACGGTACCGCCCTCGGAGCCCCTATCCGTGGACGTCCTGGTGGATATCTTTGCCTCCGCGCTCGACATGGATGTGGACGCCGACGACGATTTCTTCGGCCTCGGCGGCGCGTCGCTCCAGGCCGCCCATGTCTTTAGTCAGATCGAGAAACGTCTCGGCCTTAAATTGCCTATGGCGCTGTTGGTGCGCCACTCGACGCCTCGCAGTCTTGCCGAAGCCATCGGCCAGACCGTCGGACCGGACGACGACTCTTCGCTCATACCTATTCAGCGCGCCGGCCACCGCCCACCACTATTGCTCGTCCACCCCCTGGATGGCAGCATCGTGCGCTACCAGGCCTTATCTGAACTGCTGCCGGACCAACCGGTTTACGGTTTGCAATATCCCGACCAGGCCGCTCACCCGATCCCGGCTTACAGCGTTGTGGAGCTTGCCGAGCGCTTCATCGCCGACATTCGCAAGGAGTTCCCCAGCGGCCCTTACTGCATCGGCGGTTACTCATTCGGCGGCCTCGTCGCCGTCGAAATCGCCGCACGGCTGAGAGAGGCCGGTGAGGATGTACCGCGGTTGGTTATTTTCGATAGCGTTATCCACGGCATGGAAGCGACGATAGACGCCAAGCTTCGTAGCTTCCTAAGCGGCTTCGCTGAAGTTCCCACGGCCGAATGGCCGGCCTACGTTTGGCACAAAATCAAGCGCCGGCTGACCGGCCAACGCAGCGGTCTTTATATGCCGGCGGACATCCGCAACCGCCATGTGCCCTCGACGGTGCGCGAACTCAAAGAGATCTTGCGCACGGCCGCACGCACCTACCAAATACGGTCGTACGATGGCCCGGTATTCTTCGTCAGCGCAATTTCGCGGCCGTGGGTCTCCACCCAACAGGTCATCCGACCCTGGCAGCAATACCTCTCGGGCAGCATCGAGCACTTCATTGTCCGTACCAAGCATTTACAGTTGCTCGATGAACCGCACTTGTCACGCATCGCGGAAAAGTTGGCGCACAACTTGGACCAGTAACGCCTGGGCTACGCGCCCAATCGCTCTGGCAATCGATCCACCAGGTCTCGCTTCTTGACCTTCCCGGAAGTTGTACGCGGAAAGTCGTCAACCACGAATATCTCGCTTGGTACCTTGTAAGGCGCCAACGACGACCGGCACAGCTTTAGCAGCTCGTCCGTCGGGCCGGGTCGTCGCAAAACCACGAAGGCGGCGACCTCCTCGCCGAACACCGGTGATGGCCAGCCGATAACCGCCGCTTCCGACACATTGTCATGCGTCATCAAGATGCGCTCGACTTCATTCGGCAATACATTGGCGCCGCCACGAATGATCAGATCCGCCGCACGGCCCTGCAAAAACATATAACCGCTCTCGTTCTCTGTTACGAGATCACCGGTATAGAGCCAGCCGTCCGCCGAACTCTCCGTCCCGACAATGCCGGGCCCACGGCATCGCATCCTACCGACGTCGCCGACGGCCACCGGCTGATCGTTCTCATCGACCACTTGTCGCTCAACGAGGAATGTCGCTAGTCCGATCGAATCCGAATGCCGCCTGATATCGTCCGGCCGCGCCAGCGACATCCAGCCGCCGCCGGTCGCTCCATAGGAGTCATGCGCCCGCGGGCTGACATGATCCAACGCCGCTAATTTTTCTTCGCCATGGATCGGCGCCGCGCCGAGCAAAAGAACCTCGAGGTCAGGCAGCAAGCAGGGTTGCTTTGCGGGTAGATCAAGCAACCAACGCACTACGGTCGGGACAACCAACGTGATTGTCGCCTTATGTCTCTTGACCTGCTCCACGAACTCGTCGGCGGCAAACAACGACGGATACACAATAACCGTGGCGCCATAGATAAGATGATCCAACACCATGTGTCGGCCGGCGGTAAAGAAGAGCGGCAAAGCGGAGAAATAGCGTCTAGGCCCGAAATGCTCGATCGAATTCCACCGGCTGCAACTCTGGAAAAACACCACGCTGTGACTCTGCACCACGCCGCTTGGCTCTCCCGTGGTCCCGGAAGAAAGGCCGATGACCGCCGCTTCATCACCATTGCCAGCGACGTGACGCACGCCGGTCGCCACGGCGACGGCGCCCTGCCAATCGCCATTCACGACATGGGTCGGCGTCGCCAATGGCGATATGCCTTCCGGCACCAATGTCATGGCAACCGAGAACCGTGCCGCCAGACGATCCCGCTCCGCCGGCGGCGCGCGCCAGTCCATCGGCACATAGACCAACCCCGCCCGCAGGATGCCGAGCAGGGCGATGACATGATCCGCATCTTCCTTCAAGGCGCAACCGACCCGATCACCAGGATGCAGGCCAAGCTTGATGAGATGCGTCGCCGTTCGCTCTATGAGGTCGTTGAGTTCGTCAAAGGGAAGGACCCTGTCACCGTCGACCAGCGCCACCCGTCCGGGGTGAGTCCGGGCGTGATGGTGAAAAACGTCGCAGATATTCATTGTCCGCCTGGCGTCACGCCGACTCCGCACCGCTGCACCCTCCGGAAGTCTGCGCCCGGCGGCTTATCAAAGCCTTTACGATTGGTCGATTTCCCCCTCGAACGGGGCCAAAACAGCAACCACTTGGGCTTCCCTCGGTTTGCCTTTACGATTCGACAATAGACGGCGTGGCAGATTGGGTCGAACCCACCGACTCGTCAAGCCCGAGGAACATAGCCATGGATGACCGCCTAAGCAGATGGCGGAATAGTACCATCCGGTTTCTGCGGCGGGGCATGTATCTTGGCCGCCGCCTACCACCGGGCATTCGGTCCCTGGTCGGCCTTCTACTCATAGTCGGCGGCATCGTCGGCCTGTTGCTGCCGATCCCCGGTATCTGGATTATTCTTCTGGGAATTGCCTTTGTGGCCATGGAGTTCCCGGTGCTGCGCCGGCTCCAGATCCGCTGGCTTCAGCGCATTAGGCTCCGCTACCGCCCCAGCCGAAGTTAACCGAGCAGCGCCATAGCGAGCCTAGAGTCCCGCGGTTGCCTCCAGGACTGGCAGCTCGATGTTCAGCAGCGTTTCTTTCTCCAACAGTTTCTTGGCCGTCGTCTCCAAGGGTTCACGATAACGTGTCAGGATCGCCGTCGCCTTCGCCAGCGCATCGTCCACCAAACCACGGATCGCCTGGTCGATCTCGCGGGCGGTTGCATCGCTGTATTCCCGCCCGACGGGGCGATAGAGGCTTTCACCCAAGAACCCCTGCGGTTCCGTATCGTAGGTCATCTGGCCGAGCAGGTCCGTCATCCCGAACCGGGTGACCATATGGCGCGCAATCCCTGTGGCCTTCTCCAGGTCATCCGCCGCACCAGTTGAAATCTCATCGAATATGAGTATCTCCGCCGCGCGGCCGCCCATCAGCACCGCCATCTTGTTGGCCAGCTCCTCCCGGGTCATCAGGAAGCGGTCCTCTGTCGGACGCTGGATCGTATAGCCCAACGCGCCGACCCCGCGCGGAATGATGGAAATCTTATGCACCGGGTCCATACCCGGCAACGCGATCGCCACCAACGCATGGCCCATTTCGTGATGGGCGACGACTTCCCGCTCATGGACGTTGAGCAAACGGCTGCGTTTTTCGAGCCCCGCGACGATGCGTTCTATCGCGGCCGAAAAATCCGCCATGGTAACCGCCTCACCGCCACGGCGGGTCGCCAGCAGCGCCGCCTCATTGACCAGATTGGCCAAGTCGGCGCCGGAGAACCCGGGCGTCAGCGCCCCCACCTGCTCAAGGGCGACGTCGCTCGACACACGCACCTTCTTGATATGCACTTCTAAGATCGCCAGCCGGCCAATCTTGTCCGGCCGATCAACCAAGACTTGCCGATCGAAGCGCCCGGCACGCAGCAAAGCTGGATCGAGAATTTCGGGACGGTTCGTCGCTCCCAGCAAGACCACCCCCTCTTGCGGGTCGAACCCATCCAACTCGTTCAGTAACTGATTGAGCGTTTGCTCTTTCTCGTCATTCCCGCCGCCGGCCGGGCCGATGCCGCGCGCCCGGCCGAGCGCATCGAGTTCGTCGATAAAGATGATCGCCGGGGCCGCCTTGCGCGCCTGATCGAACAGATCGCGCACCCGAGCCGCACCGACCCCAACAAACATCTCGACGAATTCCGAACCGCTGATCGAGAAGAACGGCACCCCGGCCTCACCGGCGACGGCCCGGGCCAATAATGTCTTGCCTGTGCCGGGCGGCCCAACCAACAAAATACCTTTGGGCATGCGAGCGCCAAGTCTGCCATAGGTCTTAGGCTCCTTCAGGAAGTTGACGATTTCCTGAAGCTCCTCCTTGGCTTCGTCGACCCCGGCCACATCCTTGAAGGCGACTTTGATGTCGGTCTCCACATAGACCTTGGCCTTGCTCTTGCCGACAGCCATCATGCCGCCGAAACCCTGCTTTTCGGCAATGCGGCGAAAGACGAACATCCACAACCCGAACAGCAACAAGACCGGCAGGATCCAGGACAGCAGATCACGCAGCAGCGTACTCTCGACGACCCCGGTATACTCCACCCCATATTCGTTGAGCTGATCGGCCAGTTCCGGATCCACCCGGGTCGTCACGAACCGAGTCTTGCCGTCATCCAGGCGCGTCACGAACTCACCCTGAATGAAGTTCTCGCGAACCTGGATCCGGTCGATTTGGCCTTCCTTCAACAGCGCCTCGAATTCGCTGTAGGGTATCGGTTCCACCTCGCGAACGCTGGCCAGCCAACCCTGCAAAAGCAGAACGACCGCCATGGCGACGACAAAATACCACAGGTGAAGCTGTGCCTTCTTTTCCATACCGCTATCCCATTGTGGAGGTTGGCTGAAGACTATCGTCCCCGGCCGCCCGAAGATCGCGCAGAAATCCCCAATCCATATTGATGCACGTCAATGTCAGAACACCAGGAAAACGCGAAACTGATCATGTTCCTGCGCTAGATCGTGAAAGGGCATGCGATGACCAGAAAGCACATACTACCCTCCCTCTGGGGCGCTGTGACCCCAGCGCGTAATCAAAAAGACGACCCCCTACGCCTTTTTCACCGCGAGATTGACCGGGTCTTCGACAGTTTCTTCCGCGGCGGCCCCTTGTTTGAAGGCGCCGAGGATTTGAGCGGCCGGGGCCCGCGTTTGGACGTGGCCGAGACCGACCATGATATTCAAATCACAGCCGAACTCCCGGGCGTCGATGAGAAGGACGTCGAGGTCACCCTGTGGGACGACACCCTGAGAATAAAGGGTGAGAAACGGGCCGAGAAGAAGGAGAAGGAGCAAAACTATCACTTGACGGAACGTTCATATGGCGCGTTCGAACGGGTGATACCCTTGCCTTACAACCTCGATCCCGACAGTGTCGACGCCAAATTCGCCAAGGGCGTATTGACGGTGATCCTGCCGAAACCACCCGAGGAGCGCACGTCGGCTAAGAAAATCTCCGTTAAGGCCGCTTGACGCACACCCGTTGGAAACCGAAGTCATGGGCGGGAGCCGGAAATCGACTCCCGCCCTTTTTGTTACGCCTTGAGGAAACAAAAATGACGACGCACTATGTTGCCGGCGTCTTTCAGGACGCGCCATCGTTCAAACAGGCGCTCGCTTCTCTGATTGACGACGGGTTTCCCCATGAGGCCGTAAGCGTGCTGGCCGATCAGCAGGCCTTGGACGCGCACATCCTTGACGACGCCCCACCGGCTGAAGATGAGGCGGACGACCATAGCGTCGTCAAAACCGCGATTCACCTTTTTGCCGAAGGCCTCGCGACGATTGGCATGATTGGCACCGCGGGTGTCGCCTACGCCGTCGGCGGCCCGATCGGTCTCGCCGCCACGGCCGGTGACTCGACCGAATTGACCGTTGAGAATTTCCTCGCCGACCACGTCGACCAGGACCATCACCAAATCTATGAGCAGGCGATTCAGCAGGGCGGCGTCGTCTGCTGGGTCCATGTCCAGAACGACGATGAAGAGAACCGCGCCCGCCGGGTATTAAACGCCCGGCACGCCGAACACGTCCACATAGTCCACCGGACCTAAAGACCGTCAGGTCTTAGTTTATTGTCAGTGATACGACTGGTGGCTGGGGAAACATTCTGCAGTCATTAGCGCCGTCGTTAACCGCGCCCACCGCAGTTGCCGTCTGAAATGCAATATCGATATTTGGCGGTGTCGTGCCAACGGTGAAAGGACTGGTTAGCGCGGTTAGGAATTGGAATGTCGTCCCATCGATCAGCGTGATCCCTTGCGCCGCATATTGACCGGCAGTCGGTTGGCCGCCAAAAGCGCCGATATTCGGAACGACCAAGTTGCTAACGGCGATCGCGCCCCCTTCTGTTAGCACTGCGCCCGCCGCTGCCGTACCTGCTGTACCGTCTGTGATACAATCGGCCCCGACGCCCGGTGGCTGACCCCCGTTTCCTGCTATCTGAAGAATCCGCGACATCTTCGTGCGAATATGAGTAAACGTCCGGCCCTGGGGCAAGCCGGAAGTACTGGCGTATGATCCGATCGCGCTGCCAACCGCCGCGGACGCTATATCGAAATTCTTTGATCCGGACCCCAGCAAGAACGGAGAGCCACATGCTGAGCTGGAGCAAAGTTCCACACTGACTACCGAAACGATGTAGGTGGAGGCAGGTCCAGTAGTAAGTTGGGCCAGAGACTGGGTCGAAAACGCGACGACGAACGCGAGTACCGCGGCAGGAAGAAAGGCGGCTGGAAGAAAGAAGGCGCGCTTCATCGTTCGAATCCTAGTTCAGCCGCGAGATGGTTACGCCTGAACTTGCCCGCTCGACCACGATGGTGTTCACACGCCGGACTTTGTCCAGAGTATACTCGCGCATATCCCGAAGGTTGAATGCTTGCTCGGCCACCGCTTGGTCGCTAAACAGCGCCGGACGCCCACGGTTGCCAAGTATGAAACGAACTTGGGCAAACATATATCCGTCGTTGAGATCGTCGTCGGTGTAGCCCAACTCGACTTGCAGATTTTGGTGAATATCCAGCTCCACCGCACCGGTCAAACCGTCGTTATCATCGTTCAGCGACACCGTGTCCCAGAAGAAATACTGACCCCGCACCCTGGCCCACGGCAAGTAGGGCACCTGCGCGGTCAACTCGACATCGAAGCCATCGAGCGCCTCCTCGAAGATGCCCCCACCCACACTTTGCCTGCCGCTAAGCCCCTTGTAATAATTTGCGTAGAGATCGAACCCGGACCATCGCGCCTCAGCACCCAGGCCAAGACGGCTATGGTTCATCTTCCACTCATTGTCGATAAAGGCATTGGCGCCGAGCAACACCTTGTCGTCGGAAAACAGGCGCCGGTACCCGACCCCGGCATTGGTTGTCGTGCGGTGAACGCCAAAGGCGTAGTCGCGTGCGACGCGTAGTTGAGTAAAGACCGTATCCTGCTCTTCCTCGCTCTGAAACAGCGGCTGCACGGTGAGTACCGAGAACTCCGGCTTGTCGTCCTCCTGCACGTCCCACTCAAATTCAAACCGCGACAGCCACTCCGGCCCGTCCGCACCCAAACCGGGCAACAAATACTCTACAGCCGACTCGGCCGCCTGAAGCGCCGCCACCGTACTGCTGCCGTCCGACAACGCCTGCGCCGACTGGACCATATTGTAAGCAAACTGTTGAGACTGCGCCGGCGCCGGACCTGCCAGCCCCGTACCGCCTGTCGAGACACACCCTGCTAAAAGAAAAGGCAGGGTAAGGACTGTCGCACGCCTAACGTCACACCCGCCTGTACATAGCGAAGCAAAAGCTACCCGCATCCCCCAACACCAATCCATCTCCGCCCGGCTATAATAGTCCCGCGCTGTTCCCGATCAGCCGACGGACAAAGAGTCAACCAAAGTATTACTTCCATAGTATTGTCGATTCGCGAATCGCTTGCAACATTGGCATGCAAGCGGCTTTGGACGACACGGAGAACATTCCGAATGAGCCCCGCCGACCCAGCGGATGAAACAGTGCCTACCGCCTGCTAAGCACGCACTACACCCCGTCGGGCTCGCGATACCCACCTTCCCGCTCGCTCATGATCCGGTCGAATTCTTCCAGCCGCGCCGCCACCTTGCCGTAAACCGTGTCCGCCGGGTACGTGCCCGCCGCGTCGGCATCGCCGGCCGGCACACCGAGCAGCAGCTCTATCGCCTCCTCGACGCTCCGCACACTCCAGACATGAAACTTGCCCGCCGCCACGGCAGCGGCCACATCGTCGTGCAGGACCAGGTGCCTCTCATTCGCCGCCGGCACCACCACGCCCTGGGTACCGGTCAGCGCACCGGCGTCGATGCAGGTGCGGTAGAAGCCCTCGATCTTGTGGTGCACGCCACCGACCGCCTGGGACTGGCCGCGCTGATTGACCGAACCGGTGATCGCAATGTCCTGCCGCACCGGCAGCGCGGCGATGTCGGAGACGATGGCGACCAGTTCGGCCATGGACGCGCTGTCCCCCTCGACGCCGCCGTAACTCTGCTCGAAAGTTATCGAGCAATCGAAGGACAGCGGGAAACGTTGCGCGAAGTGGCCGGCCAGGAACCCCTGCAGCACCATCACGCCTTTTTGTTGGATCGGACCGCTCATGGCGATATCGCGTTCGATATTGATCACCCCGCGGCGCCCCACGGAGGCCCGCGCGGTCAGGCGGCTCGGCGTGCCGAACGCATGATCGCCCAGGTCGCGCACCGTCAGCGCATTGACCTGGCCGCGTACGGCGCCGGCCGTATCGATCATGACCGTGCCGTCGGCGATCCCTTCGTGCAGCCGGTCTTCGATCCGCGAGTTGCGCCGCCGGCGATTATCCAGGGCCGCCTTTATCGCCGCTTCGCTCATGGTCTTGTCACCCTTGGCCAACAACTGGGCCGCTTCGCTCAAGGTGTCTTCGACCAATTCGATACGCGCGGTCAGTTTGCTGCGATCGGCCGCCCAGCGCGCCATATACCCCAGCAGATAGCTGACCGCCCCTGGTGTGCAATCGAGCTGCCAGCGATCCTGGGCCGTCTGGCGGATCAGCGCGCCCAGCACAGCGACATTTTCCGATGTCGCCTCCAGATCACTGTCCAGATCGGCCTTGATCTTAAAATACGTGCGGAATTCCGGGTCGATGGAGAAGAAAGCGTAATACCAGGTCGGCGCCCCGACCACGACGACTTTGACGTCGAGCGGGATGGCGACCGGTTTCGGCGCGCCGGCGATCGGGATGCCACCGGCGCGGTGCAACTCCTCGATGCGCACGGCCTGATCGCGCAGCGCCGCCTTGAGCAGCGCCCACACCTGCGGCTGTGCCGCCAGGGCATCGGCGCGCAGCACCAACACGCCACCGTTGGCCCGATGTAACGCGCCGGGCTGGATCAGCGTGAAGTCGGTCTCCAGCACGCCACCGAATTGGCGGTACTCGATCCGGCCGAACAAATTCTCGACCGTGGGGTTCGCCTCGAGCACGACGCGCACGTCTTCGTCGGCGCTGTGCTCCACCAACAGGTTGACGGCATAACGTTGCTCCGGCTGGTCGGCGGTCCTGAGCATCGCGCCCGGCGGGGCGCCCTCCGCCGGCTGCGGGCGGAACCGCCCGATGCTCTCCAGCACGTCCACACGCATTTCAACCAGCCATTGGGCCAGGCCCTGGTACTGTTGAAACTCTTCAATCACCTCGTCCAACAGACTGCCGATGGCATTCTCCGCCACTTGCCGGCTGAGGTCCTTGATCCATACCCCCAGCTCACGCTTGCGCCGGGCCGCATCGCGGTCCACATCGCGCATCTTCTCGCCGATCTCCCGCGCCGCCTTCTCCAGCTCTTCGCGCTTTTCCTCGGGCAGCGACTGCGCCTCGAGCGGCTTGTTGTCGGGGCCGACGGGCACCACGGTGACGCCCTGTGGCGTTTGTGCCAGGGCGAGACCCTTCGTCCGCGCCTCGGCGCCGATCGCCTCAATATTCTTGGCGATCAGTTGTTGCACCTTGTCCCCTGCTTCGCGCAGCTGATTTTCATAAGCCTCGCTCGCAAACGCCTGGCCGAGCGCCTCGCGCAACTGCGGGACCAGGTCGGTCATGGTGTCCCGAAAACGCCGGCCGGCACCCGGCGGCAGCGCATAGGGTCGCGGCTGTTGCGGTTCGCGGAAATTGTTGAGGTAGACCCAGTCTCGCGGCGCCTGGCGCCCGGCAATGGAGCCCTGCAAAAACTCCAAAGTGGCGGTCATGCGACCGCTGCGATCCTCGCCCACGACAAAGATGTTGAACCGCGGCTCGCCCACGCAAAGCCCGAAATCCAGCGCGTCCCGCGCCCGCTTATGGCTGGACAGATCGAACACACTACCGCTGGCGCCGTCCGGCGCGTTGTGTCGCGGCAAGCCGACTTGCTCCGCCGCCAGTTTCTTCGCAGTCATGGACGAACCTCGATAATACCGTTGCCGGCAAGACTCTTAGCACGCCGGCGCCGCATGATACTTATCCGATTCCTCAAATCTGTCTCATCGGCGCTGATACGGACAGTTGCCGACACGAACTGACTCGCGCCGGCCGATCTGATATCTTTGTCTCTTCTCGCGGTTGGAGAGTGGTGTGTTGTTTGGAGACCTGTCATGCCGATCCTGAGAGAACCAAAGCCCTTGCCCTCGCCGCTCGACTACATCCCGCCCGAAAGCGAGGCCCATAAGGTAAAGCAGGGTGAGAGCTGGTGGACGCTGGCCGACCTGCCGGGGCCGCGGTCGAAAGACCTGTCCGCCGGCGATCTGTGCTTCTTCAATTTCAGGACCCGCAAGGGCGCGGAGATCAACTGGTACTTGCGCAACAAGGTCGGGACGTCGCGCACCACCCATAGCGGCAAGAACTACGTGTTCAGCTGGTCCGACACGCCGGGCATCGTCTATCTGCCCAAGGTCGGGGCCCAACCGCCGGTCACTGAGACCGAGAGACGCCTCGATACCCAGATCTGGATCGGACTCGCGGGCAAGGCCGGCACGACCTTCGTCGTGCCGGGGACCGAAACCATCGTCGGCATCTGCATGTCGGTCGACGATACCGATCGCTGGATGTCGGTTACCGGTTCCGGCAGCCGGCTGGGCGCCGGGTTCGGGGCCAGCGGCGGTGCCGCGATCATGATCGTCGGCGGCGTCAAGCGGCCCGGCCAGCTCAACGGCCATATGCAGGGCGAAGTCGATTTCAACGTCGCTCTCGGCGCCAAGTTCGGCAAGGCCGTCAAGGCCGCCACCGCGGGCAAGAAGTTCGAACCGCTGGTGCGGTTCATAACCCGGGTTGGGGCAAAAACCCCGGACGGCCTGCGCAAGGCCCTGCTCAACGACCCCGACAAAAAGGCCGACCTCATCAAGCTCATCAAGACCAACAAGGAAGCCTGGGGCCTGACGAAGGGCGAACCGAATGTCCTGTTCGTCGACCTACCCTTCGCCGGCGGCGGCACGGAAATCTCGCTCTATTACGCCGTCACCGAGTTTCACGCCTTCGAACTCAGCGGCGATTAGCCGACATCGGGTCGAGTGGCGACCCAGCAGGCGCTGAGGGCGATCCAGAAGACGCAGACCTTTCTTGGGAGTCGTCCGACCGACAAAGCATCAAATGCGGGTCGCTGCCGGATATGGCCGAAGACGACGTCTTTAGGCCCTGATACTGCACACCTAACTGTCCGGTTATTCAAGTGCCCTTCCAACAAGGCTTTGCCGCCCGAGCGACATGATGGACGCAATGGAAAAAATAGACGACGTTAAGAGGATACTCGCATGCGACTGGTTTCTCTTTGCAGGCCAAACTAGGGAACGCCGTTGGTGGCCCGGTCCCATACATCGCCAATCGTTGATTTACCTGCCTGGAGTATTTGCAACTTGACAGACTACGGTGATGAAAGTCCAAGGTTCGTGTGCCACGAGTGCATCGGGGATACCTATCTCAAGGCGGAGATTCAACGCGAGGAGAAGCGACAAGGGTGCATGATTTGCGGCAAAAAGAGGAATCGAGCTATCGCCTTCGACGAAGTGTGCGAACGCATCCACGACATTGTCAACCAAGAGTTCCAGCTTACCGCGAGTGAACCGGAGAGTTGGGCGCCATATAAGGAAGCCGATATAGGTTGGGACCGTGAAGGCGAAACAATCGATGAAATATTGTATGAGATCCTACAATGCGACCAGCCGCTAATCGACGCGCTGAAGGAAGCTCTTTCAGAAGAGCATCACTCCTTCGACGATGCCGCAGCAGGTGAGGAAGACCCGTATGGCGACGAAGTTCACTACGAGCTTTGCAAACCAAACGACTATGAATTCCATGATATGTGGTCGGCCTTCGAATCGGAGATTCGCACCCGGGCGCGCTTTTTCAGCAGCAAAGCGGAATCCGCCCTTGACGAGATATTCGGTGATCTGGCCCGCTTTTGGACCCCCTCGCGACCGCTTGTCCGGGAGGTCGGGCCGGGCTCGGCGACCGAATTGCTCTATCGTGCCCGGCGTGCGGTCGATAACGCCGAAATCGCCCGTATAGTCGAGCATCCGGCCCGTGAGCTAGGCGCACCACCGCCGCAAGCGGCCGGGAGTGGGCGAATGAACCCGCGTTGGATATCTATGTTCTACGGCGCGTTCGATCCCGATACTTGTGTTTCTGAAATCCGCGCGCCGGTAGGTAGCGCAGTCGTGATCGGCAAATTCACGATCATCCGCAAGCTGACACTTCTCGATCTCGATGCATTGCAGAACCTTTTCGTCAAAAACGCGAGCTTCTTTGATCCAGAGTTCCGGCGACTGCGCGACAAGGCGCGGTTCCTCAAGCGGCTGGTTCTTATCATGAGCCGCCCGATCTTGCCGACTGACGAAGACTATCATTACTTACCGACCCAGGCGGTGGCGGAATATATCTCGGAAAAAATGGTGCCACAGCTTGATGGCCTGATTTTCCCCTCTTCACAGCGCGGTGGGAAAGGGGAGAATGTGGTGCTTTTCCGGCGTGCATCGTCGGTGGAACCGGACGGCAGCGACAAGCTGGAGATGGAGACCGATTTCGGCTGGTCCACCGAAGATAACCCGGATTTAGACATCACCGTATGGACAAAGAAAAAGCGGATACGGCAGAGGGCGAAGAATCCCCGGGGCCTGGATCCGTTTGACGAGGAGTGGTCGGACCCTCGCGAAAACCTGACGGGAAGGCCAGATTTGACCCAAGACCCGAGAGAGGAGGCGGCACTACGTGTGGATCTCCATACCATCGAGGTCAGGGATATCCAGGAAGTCAAATACACTGCGACGATACGGACCGTGCACCGGCACGAGAGCACCATCGGAAAGATGGATTACTGATAGAGCGGCGATGTGAACCCATTACCTGTGATTTTAGATGGCCATGGGCCTCATGTTCGACCAACTTACAGCTCCTTTCTGGAATACCAAAGGGGGCAACCTCCATGGTTCCCGGTGTGGTCTTTCGCCTCAGCAAAAAAATGACGGGACTATCAATTTCGTCGCGTTGCCAACGACGTCAGCTCTCTCGCGACTCTGCCGGCTTCTGTCTCGATCACAAAGCCAACCGCTTCACGCATCGATGCGACCAGACCTCGGAGGACGTTCGCCGTTTGATCGGGGAATGAATCATGCCAACCGTCCCATTTTGTACTTAGGGCGCAATCATCCGCGCGGTCCCGGCTCTACTGTAGGGGCACAAGACGACAATAGACTGTTTGTATGAACGCGCGCGTTGGAGTCAATGGACATGGCTGCGTCCTGGCATTTCCCCTCCCACCCCTTCGGCGCACGCTCCCTATGCCCGCCATGGCATTCTGGCGTCGCCCGGAGCGACGGTCGGCGCAGTGTCGGAAGGATGCCGCCGCTGGTCACCAGCGCGCCATATCCATGTTCAGCTGTCCCGGTCACCCAAGCAACTTCGTCGCACCGCCAAGTGCTCGCAGCTGTCTCATTTCGCCTCGGACAGCAATCTACGACGGGTCAGCGCAGCGCCACGCAGTGTTCACCTTCCCAAGTGAAATCCTATCCGCGCAGCAGATACCGCGAGCCCAGTAAAACGCCCAAACCAGGCATCAGAAGTTAAACGCCATTTTGTCCGAAAATTTCGCGGGCAGGACCCCTAGTTCGAGGCCTACCCACCGGCGGGTCCGCCGAACTCGATCGTTCTGCTCACATCGAAACCAAACGGCTACGCAGAGCCGAAACCAACTCGACTTATTGGAGAGGTTTTGGTGACATTGCGGTCACATTTGTGCTAACTTATTGAAAAGAGTGGCGTCCCCGACGTGGTTCGAACCCGTGTTGCCACCTTGAAAGAGTCCCGTGCAGAACCGCCGAACGCCCGCCAGCACAGCCTCCCAGGCCTGCGGCAGAGTCCGGAGTTTCCGATACACACTAGTGTGCAACTTTGGACGGTTGTGGTTCGGTCAACTTGTAATCATTCGAAATCATTGGTTTGGTTACGGCAGCCAAGTTCCCGACTAAGCGGCAACGGATCTCCTAGCGAGAATCCGTGAATCGATACTCTTGGATATAATCGAACCAGGAATTATGCACGAAAGCCGATTTTTTCAAGCCAATCGACCCACAAGCGCAGAAAATCAAAGTAGTCGTTTTCACTAATCCGCAGGAAATTAAGCCCAATCAGGGGCTTTGGGGTTATCTTGCTTTTGTTATCGGGTTTTCCGCTAAAAAATGCATACATCTTGACGGGTGTTCCATAAGAGCTTCGACCGTGCTCATCCAGATACGCTATCCCGCCGTGGGCCATAGAATTTCGTATGATTTTACACCATTGTTTCGTCGGCATATTTGCTGCTTTTTTTGCAGCATCGTCGGCACCAAGTGCATCCGCAATGTCTTCAGGTAAACCCTTCACCAATTTTGGGAGGGGCAGCGTCTCGTGCGTCGCATACCGCCAAGCACCATCCTTGAAGAAGGAAGCTTTTCCAAAAACTCCATCCAAGACCTTATCAAAGGCACCGGCTGCCTTCTCATTGATCGGGCGATCGTTAACGTAGTCTACCTCTTCCTGACCGTTTTGGCAGCGCTCGAGTCGCTCTAATGGCAGGGTTACCATCGGGATGGACATCGAAATCAGAAAGGTGGATGTCAGTGGCCCAGGTTGGTCTTGCCCTTCCTGAAAGATGCATCGCGCACGCGGCATTAAGCTATCCAAGAGCTTCAGACAACGCTCTGGCAACTCCAAGCTGTAATTTCGGGGATTACCCAACTGTGGAACTTTCAATACACGACGTGGCGAAGAGAATAACACATCGACGATGAATCAAATCACAACACGGAATGACGGCAACGCGTGATAAGCCGACGAGGACTGGAACTCCATACCAGACCCACTTGCCAGGCCAGTGACAGCAAGTTTCACCATCCAGGACTCCATCGACGATGCTTTTGGAACGTCTCAAGCAGAAGCCTCGGTATCTGTCGCCGTGGAAATGCCTGGACCACACAACTTTAGACGTGCCAGTACTCTTTCGTTGCTTCAAAACAGCGAAATTACCCCAAGAATTTTCCAACGCAGTGGTCCGAACACTACCTTAGACATCAAAGGGCAGAGAAAACCTGAGTTTTTTGAAAGTGACGCAAAAACGCCAAAAGCCACAATGGCTGTGGCTTCCGCGCGATTCTCACAAAAAGGAGTGGCGTCCCCAACGGGGTTCGAACCCGTGTTGCCACCTTGAAAGAGTGGAGTCCTAGACCTCTAGACGATGGGGACGCAATGTCGAGGCGCCCAAATAACTGGCCGCGACGAATAAATCAAGGCTATCGACGGCGCCGGCCGCTGTAACGCGGCGCGCCTGCCGGAGCACTTCCAAATAGCCGCCGGAATATGCCGCCCGGCATATAGGCCCCATACATCGGTGACGCTTAGATGGACCAGACAAATATCATAGGTCAAAGGTCCCGATACAATGGCTTACAGGCTCCCGGCGATGCTTCTTGCTACGGCCCTTCTGACGGCCGGATGTGTAACCACCTCCTATGAGGAGGAGTTTGGCGAGTGGCATGAAATCGACCCCTCGAGCAGCACAATTCTGGTCGCTCTGCCCACTGACGCCGCGGTTACCGTCAGCCGTCGCAAGCACAATTTCGACGGCACGCTGGTCGAGAACTGGCGCTGGGAGAGCGGCTTCCTGGAAGTCTTGAAGTTCGGCCAAAACATCTTCACGCGAAAGAACCACCGGACCGCCGCCGATCTGACCTGGAAGCTGAAGGACGGCACCATTTCCGTTACCGAAAACCAAATGCAGCGCGGTGTGAACCGCCTGGGCTCCTACGTCTATGCCGCCGTCGAAAGCGACAATGGTGCCTGTTTCGTCTACAGCCAGGGTTATCCGTTTGGCTCCGGCGGCGCCAACTACCACAACCCGAACGAAGGCTCGCAAGGGTACCTCCGCGGCATTGACTGCCAGCGGGGCTTGACCGGCGAGGAGATTACCGCGGCGTTCTTGCCCATGATCGAAAGCCTACGCGTCCAATAATCGGCGCCGCCCCGGCCGGCGCCGGCCTTACGACCAGGCCCCATCATCGATAAGCAGCTGCGCGCCTTCACGGCCCTGCCAGCGGTCGGCGCGCAGTTTGCCCACCAGATGCAGCGCCCGGCCATGCTTGTCCATCAGCGCCTGCCCGAGCGGCTCGCCGGCCGCCCGGAAGGCAATGCCCTTCAGCCGTCCACTACCGGTCTCATCGGCCAAGATGCAGCGCACATGGTCGTTGCCGACGACTTGCGCCGACACCACGCGAACGCCGGGCACCGCGAACCGTGGCTCCGAATTGCCCGCACCGAAGGGGGCCAGCGGCCCCAGGGCCTGGATCAAATCGAGGCTCGCCCCGGCAACCCGAACCGCGCCATCGACCACCAAGGTCGGTGAGATGCCCTTGGCCTCGATTTCGGCGCCGATCCGCTCGCTCAAGAACCCTTGCAGCGCCTCGACCTGATCGCGCGCCACGGTCAGTCCCGCCGCCATCTTGTGGCCGCCGCCATTGATCAACAGGCCCGCTTGCCGTGCCGCCAGCACCGCACTGCCCAGGTCGACGCCGCCTACCGACCGCGCCGACCCTTTGCCGACATCGCCATCCAGCGCCACCACGACCGCCGGCAGGTGATAGCGCTCGCGCAGGCGCCCCGCGACGATACCGATTACGCCCGCATGCCAGCCCTCGCCTACGGCGAATACCACATTGCTTGCCCGACCCGCTTCTTCCACCTGGGCGAGCGCTTCCGCCAGCACACCCGCTTCGATCTCCTGCCGCTCTTGGTTATACCCATCGAGTTTTTCGGCCAGGGCCGCCGCCTCCTGCGCATCCCGCACTGTCAGTAGCCGGGCCCCCAGCCCCGCTTCGCCAACCCGCCCACCGGCGTTGACCCGCGGGCCCAGCAAGAACCCGGCGTGGTAGGCGTCCGGCTTTTCGCTGACCCGGGCGACATCCGCCAGCGCCGCCAGACCGATATTCTCGCGCCGGCCCATGACCTTGAGACCTTGCGTCACAAACGCCCGGTTGAGGCCGATCAGCGGTACCACGTCGCAGACCGTGCCCAGCGCCACCAGATCCAGCAGACTGAGCAAATCCAGTTCACGCCGGTCCTTGAACCAGCCGGCCTCGCGCAGGCCGCGGTTCACCGCGACGATCAACAGGAACGCCACCCCCACCGCCGCCAACTGCCCAAGGCCGCTGACATCGTCGAGCCGGTTTGGATTGACCACCGCAACCGCCCGCGGCAGCGCCGGCTCGGCCACATGATGATCGACGACGACGACGTCCAACCCGGCCTTCGCCGCCTCGGCCAAGGGCTCGTAAGCGGTAATGCCGCAATCCACGGTGATGATCACCCGGATGCCTTCGCTGCGCAGCCGCATCATCGCCGGCGTCGTCGGTCCATAGCCCTCCCGCATCCGGTCGGGAATATAGATCCGCAGCGGCACCCCTGCCGCGGCGAAGAAACGCGCCAGCAACGCCGACGAAGTCGCCCCGTCCACGTCGTAGTCGCCGAACACCGCGATCGCCTCGCCATCGCGTACCGCGGCCACCAGCCGCGCCGCGGCCACATCCATATCGGCCAGTACCGAAGGGTTCGGCAGTTGTGCTCGCAGGCTCGGTTCCAGAAAGACCTCGGCACTATCGGCATCGATACCGCGTGCCGCCATCGCGCGCCCGACCACATCGGGCACGCCCAGGCGCTGCGCCAACATCAACCCGGTGCGCTCATCGGCGGACCGGCTAACCCAGCGGCGGCCGGTCAGCGATCGCTCGACGCCGAGGAAAGTGTCTTCCCGGCCCACGCCGGTTGTCGATGCAGGCACCGCCGAAAGCGCCGCCGAGACCACCATCGGGACTAAAGGCTCCCGAACGCAGTCTTCCGATGAAAATTATGCCGCGCCTGAATCTCGCGCACGGTGCCGGACTTGGAGCGCATGACGATGGAGTGCGTATTCGCACCGTCGGTGAACCGACGCACGCCGCGCAACATCGTCCCGTCCGTAACGCCCGTCGCCGCGAACATGACATCGCCCGACGCCAGATCCATCACATCATAGACGCGGTCCAAATCCGTGATCCCCCAGCGCCGTGCCCGGTCGCGCTCATCGTCGTTGCGAAACACTAGCTGGCCCAGCATCTGCCCGCCGATACACCGCAACGCCGCCGCCGCCAACACGCCCTCCGGCGCACCGCCGCTGCCCATATAAATATCGATCCCGCTGGTCGGCTGGGACGTTGCGATAACGGCGCCGACATCGCCATCGGAGATCTGCATGATCCGCGCCCCGGCCTCACGCACGTCGGTGATCAGCTTTTGATGGCGCGGCCGATCGAGGACACAGACCACAAGGTCCGAAACATCGACCCGCTTGGCCTTCGCCAGTTCCGCCAGGTTCTTTGCCGGCGTCGCGGCAATGTCGATGATACCGTCCGGCAACCCGCCGCCCACGGCGATCTTTTCCATATAGACGTCGGGCGCGTTGAGAAAGCCGCCCTCATTCGCCATCGCCAACACCGCCATGGCGTTGGAGCCACCCTTGGCCGTGATTGTCGTGCCCTCCAAAGGGTCCAACGCGATGTCGAGTTTCGGCCCGTCGCCGGTGCCGACCTTCTCACCGATATAGAGCATCGGCGCTTCGTCGCGCTCGCCCTCGCCGATTACCACGGTGCCTTCGATGCTGAGGCCGTTAAGCGTCTCGCGCATCGCATCAACGGCCGCAGCATCGGCGCTGCGTTCGTCGCCGCGCCCCATCCATCGCGAGGCGGAAAGCGCCGCCGCTTCCGTCACCCGGACCGCCTCCAACGCCATGTTGCGGTCCATCTGCAGATATTGCTCAGCCATTTTCCCCCTCGAAATTTTTTAGCTGCCCATAATCAGAGCTCTTCAATGCGAATAAGCCTCGGCGCTTCGACGACCGCCTCAATACCCGAGATAATAGCCATTGCGCGCTGCATGCGCGCCTCTTCTGTTTGATGCGTTGTCAACACCACCGGCACCGCCTCGGTCGGCGACTGCCCATGTTGCAACAGTGACTCGATCGAAACCTGCTCATCTCGAAACGCGGCCGCCAGATCGGCGATGACGCCGGGCTGATCGCGTACCATCAACCTTAAATAGTAGGCGCCCTGATGCCGCTGCATCGGCGCCGGCTCCGCCTTCTCCAAGGCCTCCACCGGCACGCCGAAGACCGGCGTCCGGCGTCCCCGCGCGATATCGATCAAATCGGCGACCACCGCGGACGCCGTCGGTCCACCTCCGGCACCGCGGCCTTCATAGACGGTGTCGTCGACGAAGTCGCCGGAAGCGACGAGCGCGTTGAAAACGCCGTTGACTTGCGCAATCGGCGTATCCGTCGGCACCAGACAAGGATGCACCCGCTGCTCCAGGCCATGCGCCGTCATGCGCGCGCTGCCCAGCAGCTTGATGCGGTAACCCAGTTCATCGGCAAAGACGATGTCCAGCGGCGAGATATGGCGAATACCCTCGACATGGACCGCCGCGAAATCAAGCTCTGTCCCGAATGCCAGGCTCGCCAGCAGCGCCAGCTTATGCGCCGTGTCGATCCCGTCCACATCAGTCGACGGATCAGCTTCGGCATAACCATGCTTTTGCGCCTCCGCCAGCACGTCTTCGAACCGCCGGCCGCTGTCCCGCATCGCCGTGAGGATATAGTTGCAGGTGCCGTTGAGAATGCCGTAGATCCGCCTGATCCGGTTGCCGGCCAGCCCTTCGCGAAGCGCCTTGACCACCGGGATGCCGCCCGCCACCGCCGCCTCATAGTGCAGCCCGACCCCAGCCGCTTCCGCTTGCCGCGCCAGCGCCGCCCCATGATGCGCCAACATCGCCTTGTTCGCGCTCACCACATGGCGCCCGGCCGTCAGCGCGGCCTCACAGACCGCCTTGGCTGGCCCGTCCTCGCCGCCAATCAACTCAACCACGACATCGGCATCGGCTTCCCGTGCCATCGCCGCCGCGTCGTCGTACCAATCGACGCCGCTGAGATCGACGCCTCGGTCACGCTCGCGGGTACGCGCCGAAACCGCGACGACGTCGATCCTTCGCCCACAACGCTGCGCCACCAGATCCGCATTTTGCGCCAGCAACGCGAGCGTACCGGCGCCGACCGTGCCCAGCCCCGCCACCGCGATCTTCAGTGGTTCGCTCAACGCGCTATCGCCTTGATGACCGCCGGCTCATGGTCGAGATCGCCGGTACCGAGGAACTGCCGAATGCTGCGCGCCGCCTGCCGGATGCGATGTTTATTTTCAACCAACGCAATGCGCACGAAACCCTCGCCATGCTCGCCGAAACCGACGCCGGGCGAGACCGCAACCTTCGCCTTTTCCAGCAACAGCTTGGAGAACGCCAAGCTTCCGAGGTTGCCGAACCGCTCCGGGATCGGCGCCCACGCGAACATGGTCGCCTGCGGTGCCGGAATTGACCAGCCGGCACGCGACAATCCTTCGATCAGCACATCTCGCCGGCCCTGATAGATGGCTCTGGCCTCACCGATGCTTTCTTGCGGGCCGTTCAGCGCCGCCGTCGCGGCCACTTGGACTGGGGTGAAGGCGCCATAGTCGAGATAACTCTTCACCCGCGCCAGGGCCGCAATGAGATTGGCGTTCCCCGCCGCGAATCCGATCCGCCACCCGGGCATCGAATAGGTCTTGCTCAAGGACGTGAATTCGACCGCGATATCCTTTGCCCCCGGCACCTGCAGCAACGACGGCGGCGGTCCGGATTCGAAATAGATCTCGGCGTAGGCCAAATCGGAAAGGATATAGATGCCGTGATACCGGCAAAAATCAACGACCTCGCCATAGAAATCCAAATTGGCCAGCAAGGCGGTAGGGTTTGCCGGATAATTCAGCACCAACGCAATCGGCTTCGGCACCGAGTGGGCGATTGCCCGATGCAGCGCGGATAGCATCTCAGGTCCCGGCTCCACCGGCACATAGCGCACCGAGGCGCCGGCGATGATAAAGCCGAATTGATGGATTGGATAAGACGGATTGGGCACCAGGATCACGTCGCCCGGACTGGTGATCGCCTGCGCTAGATTGGCCAGACCCTCCTTCGATCCAATCGTCACGATCGCCTCGCGTTCGGGGTCGATATCGACCCCGAATCGGCGCTCGTAATACGCCGACAACGCCCTACGCAGCCCGGGAATGCCCCGCGAGTTGGAGTAGCGATGGGTGCGCGCGTCCTGTACCGTCTCGGTCAGCTTATCGACGATATGCTGCGGTGTCGGCAGGTCCGGATTGCCCATGCCCAGGTCGATAATATCGTCGCCGGCCGCCCGTGCCGCCGCCTTCATCGCGTTCACCTCTGCGAACACATAAGGCGGCAGGCGCTTGATACGATGAAACTCGGGCTCCATATCGCCACTCCGGCACGATTTTTCGGCTAAACGGTCCGCGCCGCCAGCCACGCGCCGACGGCGCCCCCTTGTACCCGACTACACGGCAGTTTTTCGAGCCGATTCTATGGCAATTCAGAGAACGAGGTAAATCTCGGCACGCCGGTTGCCGGCCTCACCATTCTGCGTCGACCCGTCATAGAGCGGCGCCCGATCCGATTGCCCCTCGACTTGGATCATGGCGGGATTTAGCCCAAGTCGCACCAACGCCTGCGCTACCGCCTGGGCGCGCCGCACGGACACCTCGAAATTCACCTGCTCCTCGGCCGGCGTTTTCGCTGCGGCGACGGAGCCTGAGGCATGACCGACCACCCGCACCAGACCACCTGTCCGCTGCTGCACCGACGCAATTTGGCGCAAGATCTCCTCGTCTCGCCGATCCAGACTTGTCGAGTTGTGACCGAATTGAATGGTCGCCAGCTGCATTGTCTCGCCGGCGAGGTCGCCCGATCGATCGATCTCCGCCTTGGCGGCGTCGACGGCACCGCCCGCCACTGTCCGACCCGAAGGTTTCGCCGGGACCTGCTCGCCACCGCTCGGCGCCCGCACCACCGTCGCCCCGCCCGGTGCCGGCGGGATCGCCGGCAAGGGTACCGCCGCCGCCCGGGTCGCGGATGGTCGCGCCACCGCCTCTTGCAGTGGCGGCGGCGCCGGCGCCGTTACCGCCGCCCCGGCCTGAGCCGCCACGGCTGGCCCGGCGGCCGGTCGCACGGCGGCGCTATCAACCGTCGTTGCCGAGGAAGTCGGTCCGACCGCCGTGGAGATCGCCGGAACGCTGCCCGGCTGCCCTACCTTTGCGGCCTCATCCTGTACCGCTTCGGCGGTGTATCGGGCATTTGTCCGATCCGCCACAAGGCCTTCCACGACCCGCGCCCGCAACCCCGGCGGCGGCGTCTCCGGCCTCTCCGGCACCGAGGAAAGCGCTGGGTATGGGTTATCACCCACCGCCGCGGTCGTTTGCTCGGCCCGCGCCCGGGTATCGGCCCCCCCGGCCGTCTCCGCCGCCGGCGTATCGTCCTCGAACAATGTCAGAGGGTTGAGATAGTCGGGCACGGACGAACACCCGGCCAACGCCATCACCAATCCGACCAACACAACTTTGGAGCGCAGTTGCCGCCGCCCAATCATTTCAACGAAAGCCATCGTGGAGGCCCGCCTTCTCGCCATATATCTCACCCGAATACCACCTAGACTCACAAACCCCTAGTGATGTAAACCCACCGGCCTAGCCGGCAGGCTTGCCGTGACCAACGGGCTTAAAGGGTTCGGAAACGGTCATCTGAAAGAATCCCACCAAGCGCCTGCACTATAAAGGATTACTAGATGGTCGATCAACCGGACGGCAAGTCGGCGTTCCCCGACCCCATGGAACTGACCCAGGCCATGGCCAGCATAGCCGAAAAGAGCCAGGCCTTGGTGACTGCCTTCCTGAAGCGGCAAACGGCGCAAGAGCCCGGCCGCCCTGCGATGGATCCCATGAACATCGGCGGCGCCTTCATGGAGCTGACCACCCAAATGATGACCAATCCCACCAAACTCGTGCAGGCCCAAATGGGGCTTTGGCAGGATTACGTCAATCTATGGCAAAGCACGGCTCAGCGCGCCATGGGACAGGAGGCGCCGCCGGTTATCGCGCCACAACGCGGCGACCGCCGTTTTCGCGATCAGGCTTGGGACGAGAACCTGCTCTTTGATTATATCAAGCAGTCCTACCTGCTTACGGCGCGTTGGATGCAGAACACCGTCAGCGAAGCCGAAGGCCTCGACAGCAAGACGGCCCAAAAGGTCGACTTTTATACCCGCCAATTCGTCGACGCCCTGGCGCCGTCCAACTTCGTCATGACCAACCCGGAGGTCCTCCGGACGACCATGGAAACCCGTGGCGAGAACCTGGTGAAGGGCCTCGACAACCTGCTCACGGACCTTGAGCGCGGCGAGGGCAGCCTGCGCGTCCGCCAGACCGACGAGGAAGCTTTCGAAGTCGGACGCAACGTCGCCATCACACCTGGCAAGGTAATCTATCAAAACGAACTGATGCAGTTGCTGCAGTTCGATCCCGCGACCGACAAAGTCTACAAGCGCCCGCTCCTTATCATCCCGCCCTGGATCAACAAATATTACATTCTCGACCTTCGGCCCGATAACTCGCTCATCAAATGGTGTACCGAGCAGGGCTTTACGGTTTTCGTCGCCTCGTGGGTCAATCCGGACCATACCCTCGCCGCCAAGACCTTCGAGGACTACATGCTCGAAGGTCCCCTCGCCGCGATCGACGCCGTCGAGCAAGCGACCGGAGAGCGCAAGATCAACATCGTCGGCTACTGCCTCGGCGGCACGCTGCTCGCGGCGACTCTGTCTTATATGGCCGCGCGCCATGACGACCGCTGCGCCAGTGCGACATTTCTCGTCACCATGACCGACTTTGAAGAGGCCGGCGAACTCAGCGTCTTCATTGACGAGGAACAGCTCGCCTCCCTCGACCAGAAGATGAACGATACCGGTTATCTCGAAGGTTCTGAGATGGCCAACACTTTCAATATGCTGCGCGCCAACGACCTGATCTGGTCTTTCGTCGTCAGCAATTACTTGCTTGGCAAGGACCCGTTCCCGTTCGATCTGCTGTACTGGAATTCGGACTCCACCCATATGCCGGCAGCCATGCACATCTTCTACCTGCGCAAGATGTATCAGGAGAATTTGTTGGTCGTGCCGGGCGGTATCGAGCTGGCCGGTGTCCCGATCGACATCAGCCAAATCGAGACGCCGACTTTCATACTCTCGACTCGGGAGGATCACATCGCACCGTGGAAGTCCACCTACGCCGCGACTCAGATCTTTTCCGGCCCGGTGACGTTCTGCCTTGCCGATTCCGGCCACATCGCCGGCGTCGTCAACCCGCCGGCCGCCGGCAAATACCACCATTGGACCGCCACCAAGACCCCGAACACACCGGACGCCTGGCTCAACGGCGCGGTACAGCATGACGGGTCCTGGTGGCCCGCCTGGAAGAAATGGCTGGCCAAGCATTCCGGCGCCAAGATCCCCGCCCGCCATCCCGGCGACGGTGATCTTGCGCCCATAGAGGACGCACCGGGCAGCTATGTAAAAGTTCGGGCGTAGCGCGGATTAGCCGCCGGCCAGCAGATACTCGGCGGCCAACTGGGCGTATTTCTCCGCGCCCGCCCTGAATCCGGCCAGTTCGGCATCCTGCAGCATCCTCAGCGGTTTCGCCGGTACCCCGCCCCAGAGTTCGCCGCCGCGCACCCTCTTGCCGGGTACGACCAACGCACCCGCCGCCACCATGGCCCCGGATTCCACGACCGCGCCGTCCATCACACAGGCCTTCATCCCGACGAAACAGTCATCCTCGAGCGTACACGCGTGGATCATGGCCATATGCCCGATGGTGATTCGGTCACCGATGAAGGCACCATACTTCTTGCGATCCACATGAACGACAGTGCCGTCTTGGATGTTGGTATCGCTGCCGATACGAATCTTGTTGACGTCGCCGCGAACCACCGTGCCATACCACAGGCTGCTGCGCGGGCCGATCTCGACATCGCCGATAACCACCGCGGTCTCGGCAATAAAGGCGCCCGTCGCAATGGTCGGGAGGACCCCGCGATAGGGCAGTATTTTTCCGCTCATGGCAGCCAAGAATCCATCTGAAAGGGCGTTCTTCTACCACGGGGCCACGGGATCACACCATGGCGCTATGCCGCCGCAACGAACCCGGGTAAGCTGTGCCAGCCAAGACCGTCGCGTCACCGAAAAAGGCTATCTCATCGTGCAATCTGTCCCTGCTCCGGACCCGGAAATCGAGGTTCTATTCACGGCCGACCAAATCGCCCAACGCCTCGACCAGTTGGCGACATCCTTGGGCGCGCGGCTGCCGCGTGAAATAGTCGTGGTCTCGCTGCTCAAGGGCAGCTTCATGTTCACGGCCGACCTGATCCGCATGCTGCATAGCCACGGCTTGATCTGCCGGGTCGAATTCATCACGGCGTCGAGCTATGGCGATGACACCACCAGTTCCGGAGAACTTAAGATTTCCGGGTCCGGGCCAAGGGATATTACCGGCGCGCCGGTTCTGTTGATTGATGACATCCTCGATACCGGCCGCACCCTGCACTGGGCGGCAGGCAGTCTGCGCGGGGCCGGGGCCGACGAGGTCGTGACATGCGTGCTGCTCGACAAACCCAGCCGTCGCGTCGTCCCTTTCGAGGCCGATCTGGTCGGCTTCACGATCCCCGACCGCTTCGTCGTCGGCTACGGCATCGACTATGCCCAACGCTATCGCGAGTTGCCTTATATCGGTGCAATGCCCGGATAGGGCTTACGGGAACAGGGCTTCCTGCTCCAAGCCCGTCGTTTCCGCAAGGCCCAGCATCACATTCATATTCTGGATCGCCTGACCCGACGCGCCCTTGACCAGGTTGTCGGTCACCGACAGCACAATGGCCCGCCCTGGCAGTCGGTCGGCAAAAACGCCGATCACACAGTGATTGGAGCCGCGAACCTGCCGCGTCGACGGGCTAACGCCGGCGGCGGCAACATGCACAAAGGGCTCGTCGCCATAACGACCGGCAAGGCACGCCCGCAAATCCTCGACCCCGGCATCATGCGCCAAACGCACGTAACAGGTCGCCAGAATGCCCCGGTTCATCGGCATCAAATGCGGCGTGAAGCACACCGTGACCGGCTTACCGGCCGCCACCGACAACTCCTGCTCGATCTCGGCCGCGTGCCGATGCCGGCCGACACCATAGGCATGGACGCCCTCGCTCACCTCACTGTGCAGATTAGCCTGCTTCTCCGCGCGTCCCGCGCCGGAAACCCCGGACTTGGCATCGATGATAATATCCTCGGTGCTAATCGCCCCGGCCTCGACCAACGGCAGCAACGCCAGCTCCGTCGTCGTCGTGTAACAGCCCGGATTGGCCACCAACCGCGCCTTACTAACCGGCTCGCGATACACCTCCGTCAGGCCGTAGACCGCTTCGCCCTGCAACGCCGGCGCCCAATGCTCATGCCCATACCACTCGGCGAAACTGTCCAAATCCCGCAGCCGGAAATCAGCGGAAAGATCAATCACCTTCTGCTGCGGCCGTGCCTCGAGCAGATCGCCGATGACCTTTTGGGTCGTGCCATGCGGCAGACCGCAAAACACCACGTCGGTGTCCGCCAGGTCGGCCTCTTCGATCCGCACCAAATCCGGCAACCCCACATGGGCCAGGTGCGGAAAAACCGCCCCCAATGGCTGACCCGCTTGTCGATCAGCGGTCAGCGCCGTGATTTCGGCTGCCGGGTGCCGGGCCAACAGGCGCACAAGCTCGGCGCCGGTATAGCCGCTGGCCCCGAGAATGCCGATCTTCACCCTATTGTTGGCCGTTGCCATCTCTCTCTCCAAAGGTCGAATGCCGCATCGGCGACCCCACCGCACCGCGCGTTCTATCCGAAATACCTTACCATGGCCAGAAACCCGTAAATCGGACATCGGTGGACACGCCGCGCGTTTTCGAAATCGTTAAGGGCTTTCGTGCTCTCCTGGATCGGCGCTGACTGAGAACGACCGGCGCATTCCTGGTACGGGCGATGCCGACATTCAGTGAGCTTACCCAGTTTTTTGGCTTTGCGCTGACCTTGCTGGTCTTGGCGCACGGTGCCGGCTACGCGTTCCACCGCCTCGGCCTGCCGCGCGTTATCGGCGAGATCTGCGGCGGCCTATTGCTGGGCCCATCCATCGCCGGGTCGTTGGCTCCCGGCCTGTCGGTTTGGCTCTTTCCCGATACGGCCGCGAACGCGAAACTGCTGTCCGGTCTGCATTGGCTGGGATTGCTGTGGCTGATGTTCGCCACGGGGCTTCGGGTCCAGAATAGCTTCCGCACCGGCGATCGCCGACTGGTGGGCCTGCTGCTACTCGGCGCCACCGCGCTCCCTTTCGCCGCCGGCTGGAGTGTCACGTTCTTCGTCGACCTCGGCGGCTATGCCGGACCAAGGGCGACCCCAGTCACCTTCGCGCTCGTGCTGGCGATCTC
>JAJFJA010000032.1 GCA_021774445.1 Alphaproteobacteria bacterium | reverse complement strand
GGCTATTTATGGCCCTGGAATAGCATATATCTCGCGATTGCGTTGGCGACGTGGTTCTACCTCACGCCGGATTTGGCCAGTATGCAGAATTTCGAACCGGGCTGGATGGCGGTTATCCTGGTTCGAAATTATGGCTTGACGGTCCTCGTCTACGGCGCCTGGCACCTGTATTTTTATATCATCAAGGGCCAAGGCACGGAGTTCAAATACAACGCTCGTCCGCTGGCGACCAACAACAAGGCGTTTTGGTTCCGCAATCAAGTCCGTGACAATATGTTCTGGACGCTGGTGTCAGCGGTGCCGATCTGGACGGCGTATGAAGTGGTCACATTGTGGGCCTATGCCAACAATCTGTTGCCTTTCATCAATTGGCAATCGAACCCAGTTTGGTTCGTGGTCCTGCTGATCTTAATACCAATATTCCGGGAGATGCATTTCTACTTGATCCACCGGTTGATTCACTGGAAGCCGCTGTATGATACGGTCCACTACCTGCATCATCGCAACGTCAACGTCGGCCCGTGGACGGGGCTATCGATGCATCCGGTGGAGCATGTGCTGTATTTTACGGGCGTGCTGATCCACTGGGTTGTCCTGTCGCATCCAATCCATGCGATTTTCCATCTGCAACATGCCGCCTTATCACCGGCGCAGGGGCATTGCGGATTCGACCGGATTGCGATCAAGGGCAAGACCTCACTGTTGATCGGCAACTATTTCCACTACCTGCATCACAAGTATTTCGAGTGCAACTACAGCGGTGACGGGTTGCCGCTGTTCGATAAAGTGTTCGGGACGTTCCACGACGGTTCGGACGCGGCGAAAGAAGTGATGGAGCAGCGGCTCAGGGAGCGGCGGGGGTAGCGGTCGGCGTCATTCACCCGACCCAGCGGATTGGGCTCTCATCGACGGTGACGCCGAGACCGGCCGCCGAGTGCAGAGCATAACGTTGGGGATGCAAACAGCCGCCGCGTGAGAAGCTCAGGGCCGAGTCCGAGACGTCGCGCGCTAAGAGGATCTTGCCGTGGGCGCCCTCCCGGGCCAAGGGCGGCTCCGACGATCAGGCGGATCGTCATTATGATGACGTATATTCGGCCAACGCCGATAAGGATGGCGCCGATCGTGGGGCGTGACTTTCTGAAGGGGAAAAAGGCGATTGCGCCAGCCATCACCGCCAAAATCGCAATCTGCACGGAGAGTAGCGCGGCATATGATGCGGTTGCGCTGTGCCAGAGCTCAAAGGGTGGCAGGAAACTTATCTGGCGGTTCTGCAGGAAGAATTGTGCCGCCACCCGGAAGGCAAATACACCGGCGAGAGCGGTAAGCAATGCCCGATAGGGCATTACCGGCCGGATTGTGTGGCTCTGTGACGATGGGTGATCGCTCAAAGTTACCGTGCCGATATTCGCCAATATTGGGGCCAATGGGCCCCGACAAGGGCCTTATTTTTGGCGCAAGACTGTATATGTGGTGGCTTCGGCTTGAGATCTACCAGAATGGCGTTGCTTGAACCTTAAGCTTAATGGTCCTGTCCAAGCCTCGTTCGGAGAAAGGCATCAGCTGTCCCGCGGCGCGGTCAGGGCCTTATAGAAGGCTTGCAGCACCGCGAATGCGGCCTTGCGCGTGGTTTTGTCGGCGGCGATGAGGCCCTTCCGGTTCCAGCCTTGCTGAAAGGTATTCTGGCGGCGGTCCGAGCGGAAATCATACAGTAGCCAAGGCGACAGGCCGCAGAGCGCCGGGAAGTTTGCCAGCCGCCGTATCTGTTCGCGGTAAATTGCGGCCTGGCAGTCCTCGGTGAACAGGTCCGCTTCGCCGCCGTGATGCCCAGCGAGGGCGTCGGCGCCAACCTCCGAGATGAACAGCGGTTTATCGATGTCGTAGGCGGCCAGTGTGTGCTCCAACCCGGTCATGTCGGGTTCATACCAGCCGTAATATTCGTTGATCGCGACAATATCGAGGGTTTCGGCGAGGCGATCCTCCAACCGAAAGTTGGTTTTGTTGATCAAGCAGGCAGCGGAGATTAGGCGGGTAGGATCGTGCCGCCGCGCCGTTGCCGCGAGATTCTGCTTGAATGCCAGTCGCGCGTCGGTGTCGGCATTCTCGTTGCCGATCGACCAGACGATCACGCTCGCCCGATTGCGGTCGCGCTTGATCAGCTCCAGAAGTTGATTCTCGGCGTCTGCATAGGTGGCCGGGTTGTCGAAGGCGATGGCCCAATAGACCGGCAACTCTTCCCACAGCATGATACCAGCATCGTCGGCTAGTTGCGCGACCCTCTCATGATGGGGGTAGTGGGCGAGGCGCAGGAAGTTGCAGCCCAACTCGCGCGCCGTGGCAAGAGTCCGGCGAATATCGGCCTCGGTTCGTACCCGGCCGAGTTGGGCATCGTCTTCGTGCACGCAGATGCCGCGCAGGAAAATTGGCGCACCGTTGAGTAGTACGGTGGTGCCGTCGACGGCGACGGTGCGGAAGCCGATACGGTCGCGGACCGTATCGTCGCCGAAGCGTATTTCCATGTCGTACAGGCTTGGCGACCCCGGCGACCAGAGATCCGGTTGGGCGGCGATGCGGGCACCGCCGATGCCATCATGGACCGAGATTTCCGTGGCGATATCAAGTGCCGGGATGGTCAGCAGGGCGGTTCCGGATACCTGGTCAGACAGATGTATGTCGACGAGGATCATGCCTTGCTCATTCGGTGCCAAACGAATGAAGGCGTCCCGGAAGAATATTCTTGGTAGCCGGACCAGTTCGACATCGCGGTGGATGCCACCATAGTTGAACCAGTCGAAATGGCGCATGGGCACGTGGTCGAGCGTGCGTGTGTTGTTGACGTAAAGCTGGAGGCGGTTGCGATCTTCGAGCCCCTCGCTCAACTCGACAAAGACCGGCGTCGATCCGCCGAGGTGACTGCCGAGAAAGCGGCCGTTCAGAAAGATCTTGGCTTCGTAGTTGGCGGCGCCGATGCGCAGGAAGAGGCGTTCGCCCTTGCGGTGTGGCTCGTGGTCGAACCAGCGGGTGTACCAAACGGCTCCCTCGTAATAGCGGAGGCGCTCTTCCTGCATGTTCCAGGATGCAGGTAGGTTTATGGGAGCGCCGAAATCCGGCTGAAAATCCCATGGCTCTTGGCGCTGTCGTGCATCGAGGCTGTCATCACGATACCAATGTTGGCGCAGACCGGTGTCAAAAGGATCGACGGTGAACAGCCAACCATCGTTGAGCTTCTCGGTGGGTCGTCCGCCCATGAACAGCATGGTTTCATGGGAAAGATTGCGGGTATCGAATGCTTTATCGTACCCCTCGTCATGCAAGAAACTGACGGTGTTGCTGACCTCATTCATGCCCGAACCGGTGCCGCATAGCCGATGCCGATCATTCGGCGGAAACGCCATTGGCGCCATTCAGGCCATAACACGCTCGATACGTGGGCGATGGCAAGAACGCGGAACCAGGTTGCGAATGTGTTGCTGATTCCCTGCGGCTCCGCGTAACCACGGACCCAGCCGTCGAGGCGCAGCGTGCCATCGGCCTCATCGGCGAAGCCGCCGTCGCTGTTTTGATGGGCCAGGATTGCCGCGAGCTTGTCGGCGATCCAGTGCCGGACGTCGTCGCGTCGGTAGTTTCCAAGTTTTGACATGGAAGCGAGGATATCCACCGGATCAACGTCGAGGCACGCGGTAGAGGAGCTCGGACTCAGCGATAGGCAATAGTCGATGATTGTTTCGGCCCCGGGTACCGGTCGGCCGATTGCGTAGTAGAGATGCAGGTTATGGGCGGCGCCGGCCATGGCATGGAGGTGCGCGTCCGCCGACCCTACGGTGCCACCCCAAAAACCTGTCGTCGGGTCCTGATGTTGATCATGCCAATCGAGCATGTGCTGGAGCGCCGCGGTGGCTTGAGCGGACTCCGTTGCGCCGGCGTGATCCCGCAATAGGAGCAGGAAGCTCGCGAGATTGACGATGTTGTTGCCCTCCTGCCATGGCTCGTGCTTGTCCCGGGTTGCGAGCCAGGCATCAAGCCGTGCCAGATCCAGAAATGGCTTGGCAAAATCGAGCCGCATGGGGGCTAGACCATCGAGCATCTCCAGGGCGCCGAGGGCATAGTTGCTGACGTGAAAGTCGATGTAGCGCCAGGTTTCCGCTGGATCGCGCTTCTTATAGATGTCCGCTGTCGCCATTTGGCTAATCCGGAAGACCCCGTTTTCCTGTTGGTGCTCGCGCAGAAACGCGGCGACGTGCTGTCGTGCATTCGGGTCCAGTTTCCGCAGTCCGTCACATAAGGCGAGACAGCAGATGGCGTTGTATGTCGCCGGCAATAGAACGCCCGGCCAGTCCTGGGGGGCGTGGTAGTCGCTGAAGCGGAATATGCCTCGCGCATGATCCGGTGCCTGCATCGTCCACAACCATGCCTCGGCCCGGGCAATCGCCGTGTCGACCTGCGCTTGGGTGACGGCCACGGTCTAGCCCTTGATGGCGCCCGCGGCGATGCCATGCATCACGCGGCGCTGGGTTAGGATGAATACGACCACAACCGGCAGCGTCGTGAGGGTGGCGAGCGCCATGATGCCCTGGAAATTGGTGCCGAGCTCGCTGTTCATGGTCAGTAATGCCGCGGGCAGGGTGTAGGTGTCCGGGGTACGGGATATCACAAGGACGGGGAACCACTGAGACCAGTTCAGCAGGAAAGTGATCAGGGTCACGGTGCCGACGACCGGCCGGGCCACCGGCAGCACCACTCGAAACAACACCCCTAGTTCGGATGCGCCATCGATGAGCGCGGCGTCGATCAACTCCCGTGGGAAGGAGCGGAAAAACTGCTCGAACAGGAAGAATTGGATGGGTCCCAGGCTAAGGAACAAAATGATGCCGGTGTAGGTGCCAAGCAGGCCGAGATGAAACATCACGATAAACACCGGGATGACGAGCAGCATAAAGGGATACATGATGGTCAGCAGGAAGCCGTAGCGGATCAGGCCGAAGCCCAGCAGCTTCGGCCGCCTGGTCAATGCATAGGCGCCGAGAGCCGTGACGGTTACGGCAATGGCCGTCGACGCGGTCGTGATCCAGAAACTGTTGATCGTCAGGCGCAGCAGGGACGCCCCACCGACAGAGACGATCTCGCCATAGGCGGACAGGTTGAAGGCTTCCGGCAACAAGCGAAGCGGTGCGGTCAGGATTTGCTCCGTGCTCCGAAAAGAACCTATGAACATCCAGTAATAGGGATAGATGAAAACGGCCGACAACAGGATTGCGCCGACGTAAGCGAGGATTTTGGGAATCCGCGCCACGTTCATCGCCAATCCGTTCTTTCGAGCACCCAATAGAGGAAGTAGGTCAGGAACAACACCAGCACGAATAGGGTTGTCGCCATGGCCATGGCCTCGCCGTAAGCCGCCTGGTCGAATTTCTGGAAGGCATAGTAAGAGATGAAATTGGTGGAAAAATTCGGACCGCCCTTGGTCATTACGATGACGACCGTGAACGTCTTGAGGAATTGAATCAGGGCAAACACGGCGTTGATGGTGATCGCCGGACGAAGCTGCGGCAACGTGACATGCCAGAACCGGCGCCATGCGGTCGCTCCATCAATCTTTGCCGCCTCGTCCAGGGCGGGGTCGAGCAGTTGCATATTGGTCAGAAAAATAATCGTGTAAAAGCCGACATGCTTCCAAAGTTCGGCGGCAACAAGCGCGGTGAGCACGGTGTCGGTATCGGCGATGCCACCGAACATCGGCAGACCCAAACTGCCCAGCACGGCATTCACGGCGCCGAAGTTTTGGTTGTACATCCACTTCCAGACGATGAACCCGGCGACGTCCGGGGTGATTACCGGCAGGAACACGGCCAAGCGGAAAAAGGTGTTGCCGCGCTTGAGATAGCCGCTGTTCAGTAGTACGGCGTAACCGAGCGCGAACGCGACGTTCAAGACGACCGAGATGGCGGTGTAGAGCAGGGTGACGCGGAGTGATGCGATGAACCGCCGGTCGGCAAAGATGGTTTGAAAATTCTCCAGGCCGACATAATCGGGGCTTAGGCGGAACGCCGTTGATGAACTGGCAAACGACAGAATGATGCTTTGGACGATGGGCCAAAGCCCAAACAGTACCACCAGGGCGGCGAATGGCAGGACGAACAGATACAGTACCCGATACCGCCACATCTCGTGGGCCCAGACAGGCATCGGCTGCGCGCGCGTCATCGGTGTGGACTCTATCACTGCCATTTACGCCGACAAGATTGCTGGACGGTGAGGGGGCGCGTCGGGTGAACGCGCCCCGCCATCCGACAGTAGATCGCTAGCTCTTTTTCTCGTCCGCCAGCTTTTGCAGATCGGCTGCCAGTCCATCGACGAACGCGTCCCAGTCATCGGGCGGATTGTCGATCGCCCCGAGCAGACGAGCGTGATATTCGGCCTCGACCTCGGGGTAGGCCGAGTTGATCGACTCCGGGAAATCATAAGCATTCAGGTTGTGCGCCGGCTTGGCGAAGAACAGCCGGTTGTCGCTGAGGTCCGCCATCTCGAAATCGCCGCGCACGGCGGCACCGACATTGTTGAGCGATGCCGCTTGCGCATCCTTGGTCAGCAAGAATTTGGCGAATGCCAAGGATGCGTCTTTGTTCGGCGCATTCTCCGGTACCGCCACACCGCGCATGCCGCCGATGACGACCGCATTCTTGTCGCCACTCGCAAAGGCCGGCCAAGAGCCGATGGTGAAGTCGCCTTCAAGCGCTTCGGCGTCCCATTTCTTGACGTTCCAGTCGCCGACACGGAACATCCCGGCACGGCCACCCTCAATGACCTGATACATTTCCGCGAAGCTATGGTTCACGGAGTCCGGTGCGACATAGTTGTAGCTGGTGAACAGCTTCATCACTTCGACCAGCACTTCGCGATGCCGTGGCTCGTTAATGACGATCTTGCCGTCCGGATCAAGCAAGGTATGCCGCAGACCGGTGCCGAAAGTGTACAAGTCCAGCATGTGGACCAGGTCGCGGGGATTGGCCGCTTCGATGGCGATACCGAAGGTGTCGGCCTTGCCATTACCATCGGGGTCGTCGTTTTGGAATTTCTGGGAGACCCGCAGCACGTCTTCCCAAGTCTGCGGGAATGATTCGCCGACCGCATCGAGCCAGCTCGTCCGGGCGCCGAAACCCATCTGCACCCGCTGGATCGGCAAAATGATCATCTGATCTTCGTAGGTCGCAACAGCGATATCCGCCTCGCTGAGGAACGCCTTATCGCTAATAGAAGCGAATTCATCGCGCAGATCCATGACCTTTCCGGTTTGGTTCTGAATGCGGATGACCCGCTCATAGTTATTGTAGATCAGGTCGGGCGCAGAATCCGTATTGATGGCGGCAATGACCTTGCCGAACCACTGATCCGTGGGGAAAGAGACGGATTCGATCGTAATGTCCGGATTTTCCTTTTGATAGAGCTCGTTCAGCTCGTTGAACCAGTTGATGCCGTTGTCGCCCAGGTCGTGCCACACGACCAGGGTCTCGGCCGACGCCGCAGTCGCCGCCGACATGAGCAAAGCCGCGCTAGCTGCTGGAAGCCACTTCTTTACCTGCATTGCAGTTCCTCCCGAGGGACCCCGTCGACCGGGGTTGCCTTACATAATAAGTTTAGGTAAACGTTTTCCTTATATCATGGCGTTGAGCCCGGTGCAATAACGCTATCGCAACCAGTCGCCTACCAGGGCCCGGGAAATGAGATTGAGCGGGAGTAAATGACAGCGCAGCGCCGGCCGGGGAAATCTCCATCGATCGAAATGGTCGCCCGTCAGGCCGGGGTTTCCATCGCGACCGTTTCGCGGGTGGTCAACGGTGTTAGCAAGAAAGCGTCCGCGGATACGACTGAACGCGTCCGGCGGGTGATCGCGGAGCTTGGGTATCGGCCATCGGGCGCCGGCAGTGCGCTGCGCAGCCGTCAAAGCCGCATTGTCGCGCTGCTGGTGCCCGGCGCGGCAAGCGCCTATATGGCGGCCGTTGCCGCCGCGGTCGAAGCGGCCCTGCGCGAGCGGCAAAAGGTGATGATCCTGTGCGATACGGCGGAGGACGCGAATATTCAGGACGACTACCTGCTGGAAATGCGCGCCCAGATGGTCCGTGGCATGGTGATGCTAGGGGCCGTCGACAGTCCGGTCCTAACCCAGTTTCTGGATGAAGGGGAACCACTGGTGTTCGTCAATCGGAAATCACCAGGTGGTCCGGGCGGCGGCTTCGTCGGCATCGACAATCTGCAGGCGGGCGCAGATATTGCGGCCTATTTCGTAGAGCGGGAGCGGCTGCCGTGCGCCGTGATTCATGCCGATCCGTCATCGTCGGCGACCGCAGAACGCCTCACCGGATTTCGCCGCCATATGAAAAGGGAAGGCATCAAGCTACCGGCCTCGGCCATCAAGACGTATCCTAGTGTCGATCATTTGGAAATTGGCTATCGGGGCGCCGTCGCGTTGCTGCAGAATGGGCGGGTTCCGCGCAGCATATTCTGTGCCAGCGATCTGATCGCTTATGGGGCGCATCGGCGCTGTCGTGAGCTCGGTTTGGCCGTGCCGGAAGACGTCCTGCTGTTCGGGTTCGATGACAACCCGCTCAACGACTGGGTCGCCCCCTGGCTCGATACCGTGCATGTCCCGTATGAGACCTTCGGAACGGCGGTGGTCGACCTGCTGGACACTATTTGGGCTGGAACCCAAACCCAGCCGGCGCCGGAAATTCTACTACCCCACAAGATGGTGCTGCGCGCGTAGTCTCAGGCGTATCCTTGGCCGGCGCGGAGGGTTTTGACGGCTCCGACATCTCATGTAGTCTCCTAGTACCGAAGGGATTTGGAGGATTGTCGCATGGAGGTGGCCGAGATGTCGCCGGAGTGGAAGTA
>JAJFJA010000031.1 GCA_021774445.1 Alphaproteobacteria bacterium | reverse complement strand
GTCGCGGATACAGTGTTTCGACCGCTCGAATTGGCGCTCTTTTAACGATCGAGGCGGCGAAAATTCCCTGCATCAGTTTATCCGGCGGCTAATTCCGCCATGGTCCAATTGAAATGGTGCGTGACGATTTCTCATGCATTCTGTTCTACGGCTCCGAGAATACCGCCCGGCTGAACCGGGTAACTGCCGAAGATGTGGCGCGTTTTGGGGGCAAGGTCCTCTGGATTGCGCCGGAGGGTGCAAATATCGAGAGAATAAAAACGCAAGAATTCTGACGATTCCGTCGGTAACCGATCGCCTCTTGCCGATGCTGGAAATATTGCCGATTCAGCTCATGCAAATTCCGCTTGCGACGGCGCGGAACGTTGAGCCTGCGGTATTCCTAAATGCCAGCAAAATTACGTCCAAGGAGTGAGACGGACATATGACCTTGTAGCGTTATGTCATCGCTAACAGAGAAATTATATTGAGCGAAAGAAAGCTTTGAGATGGCCAGTGAACCGGAAGACCAACTTAATAATCGGCGGATAGGGCAAGCCAGAAGCAAAGGTCTCGATGGTAGTGTTTGGCGGCTATCGGCCAGGAGCCGCCGTTCCTGTTATGTGAACCCGACTTTTCCGAAGGCCGCCAGGACGTGCCACATCCGTTTTAGGTATTGCAGCGTCTCGTCGAGCGTTCCCCAATCCCGCCACACGTCGGGGTTCGTCCGCAGTGACACGGTCGCCCGCCCTATCTTCGCTGCATCGAGCACGCCGTCTTTCGCGATGTGTTTGGCCAGTGGGACCATGATCGGGCCGCGGAAATCAGCCGGCACCTCAGCGGTCGGCAAGAAGAAACCGGGAGTCCAGTAAAGCGCAAACTCGTACTTTTTGCTCAACTCGTTCAACTGTTTTCCGGTGAACGTACCGCGGAACGCCCCGTCCGCGACGACGCATTCGACATCGGTATGTAGGTCTATCGGGCCGTGTATATGGACCTCGACGCTTTCATCCAAAGACCTTCCCGGCGGCCGATCGAAATCAACGGCGCTATGGAAACCGGTGTGCTGAACCAGCTCCTTCAGGAACGCGCTGACGTTGAGGTTCCTGCCCCCGACCGCACAGCCGGTTGTCTGAATTGCCTCGAGGACGGCTGCTAGAACGCCATCGAAGATACCGATGGTGCCGATGTCGTCTGGCTCGGTTGAACTGTCACCGAAAGCAAATGTGCTCCGTTCAGCGAGACTTGGTTTGAGGCGAAAATAGCAGCAGCCAAATCGAGGACAGGCACCATCCCAATGGCCTAGGAGGTTCAACCCGCCGTATTTAGGTCTATCTCCCGATACGACACCCGATTGCTGATACGCCCCTCCGAAAAGGTGCTCTTCCCACAGATCTCTTTCGCCGCCCTCAAAAGCAGTGACGCCCCCGTTTGATATGCCCGTCTCAAATTGATTTCGATACCGCGCTGGCCGGATCAAAGCTCCGACGACGGTTTCGCCGTTAACGTCAAGCCGATCAGGGTGGAAACTGACATCGATTGGAGCGTTCGCCTCGATTGCTGTCAGTGCCTCGTCGAAGGCTTGAATCGAAGTGCCTTCGTTTTCGAGCACATCTTCGGCTTTTCGGCGCGCGGCTGACTTTTTGGCGGAGGCCTTTTCCCTGACGAAAGCCAATGCCGCGCTCTGCGACTGCCGGAGGTCACTCATAGTCCCACGGCAGGGGTCGGGCCGCCTGGCTGGCCTCGATCACTCGAAGGTCATGATCGGCCGAACTTCCACCGACCCGGTCTTGGCGGTGGGGATTTTTTCGGCCCAGGCGAGCGCCGCGGCGAGATCCGGGCAATCAAGCAGGTAGTAGCCGCCGAGCTGCTCCTTGGTTTCCGCGAAGGGGCCGTCCGTCAGCATCGCTGCACCGTCACGAACCCGGACCGTGGTGCCGTCGGACACGGGCTGTAGGGCATTGGCGCCGCGCAAGACGCCGGCATCTGCCACGGATTGGGAGAAGGCACGGTAGGCATCCATCACTTCGGCCCGCTCGCTCTCACCCCGGCTCCCGCGGTCGCTCTCCGCCTCATAGATCAAAAGCAGAAATTCCATGGCCTTACTCCCTTGTGCCGCCAACCTTTGCGGCAGCCTTTATGGCTGCCATACCCTGGCATGGCCGTCATCGGCCGACAACGGTTTGCGGACAAAAAAAGACGCCCTCACTGAGAGGGCGTCAAGGTGGGAGGCTGGGAGGGAAAGAGTTACTCAGATCCAAATAGCCGGCGCCTCACCGACCGTCGGATCGGGCGCGTTACCGACGGGTGATGCGGCGGTTCGCCGCGTCGACACGCAGATCCAGCGCCTCACCCTGCCAAGTCGCCGAGGCAGTGTAGATACGCCCGTCCTTTTGAATGTCGGCAATCCGGCTAAAACCGAGGGCGGCAAGACCGCGGCTTATATCCTGGACCGACGTCTCATGCGGGGCGCCGGCAAAGACGATCCTGGGGAATTCTTCGGCGGCCCGGGCGGTCGTTGCCGACCGATCGGAAATCGTGCCGGAGGAGGCGTCGTAGCGGAGGTCGAAGGGGGTCCCCTGCCACATGGCGGCCGCCTCGAAGATACGGCCAGAGTTGCGGATACCGGAAATGCCGGTGAAGCCGAGGTCGCGGAGTCCGGAAACGACCTGAGGTACGCTCACCTCATGGGGTTCCCCGGCGAGGGTCATGCTGGTCGGGCGGCCGCTACCAACGTCAGTCCGGACGGCAGCTAGGCGAATTGTTCGCGTGCTCGCATCGACCCTCAGGTCAACAGCTTCGCCTTCCCAAACGGCTGGAAGCTCAAAGATGCCGCCATCCCGGGCGATGGTGCCGAGATCGGTGAAACCGAGCGCGCGAAGCTGCTGCTGGACCTGGTGAACCGTTACATTGTCGGCATCGGCGACCAGGGCGATGGTCGATGGGACCGGCGCGGCGAAGGAAGCTGAAGGGGCCGCGAGCATCGCCGCCGTTAGGGCTGCGGTCACTATCGATGTTCTTGCGTGTGCCATGTCATTTCCTCCAATGGGTAAGCCCGTTCCCCCGAAGCAGGCACTGCTGCTCATAGACTATGGCGCTTGGAAGCCTCGTGGGCTGTGCTCACCGTCACAGTTCACTGGGATGTGACGGACTGTGGCGTAATGCCTTGGTTTTTCCGGCCCACTTCGGGCAAATTCCAGAATCCGGCGAGGGCGGTGTTACGCGACGCCAGGCCGCTTGACTAGGCCGCGCGGGTCTGTCGTTCTCTGGAAATCGTGCCACCGCCGACGAGGCGCGCGCCGCGATAGAACACCGCCGCCTGCCCCGGCGCGACGCCAAATTGCGGGGCGCGAAGCTCGACCGAGGCGGTGCCGTCCGGGAGGACCGTCACCATGGCGGATACGGGGGCCTGAGCCGAACGTAGGCGCACGTCGACCTCGATAGCGTCGCCGGCCGCAACCTCATCCAACCAGTTGACATCAGCGACAGGGATTCGCTGGGTGGCCAGCGCGGATTTGGGCCCGACCACGACTTGCCGCGCTTGGGGATTCAGCTTGGTTACAAAGAGGGGACCGTCGGTACTGGCGATACCGAGCCCGCGACGCTGGCCGATGGTGAAGTGGATAATGCCGTTGTGCCTACCGAGGACGGTGCCGTCGATATGAACGATATCGCCGGACGCGGCGGCCTCGGGCCGTAGTTTGGCGACTACGCCGGCGTAGTCGCCATTGGGAACGAAGCAAATGTCCTGGCTGTCGGGCTTGTCGGCGTTGACAAGGCCAAAGCGGTGGGCCAGAGCGCGGACTTCGGATTTCGGCAGGCCGCCCAGAGGGAACCGCAAGCGAGCGAGCTGACCGCGCGTCGTCGCATAAAGGAAATAGCTTTGGTCCCGGTTGCTGTCGACGGCGCGATGGAGCTCAGGCCCGGCCGCTCCGAGCACATGGCGGACGTAGTGGCCGGTCGCGAGAAGGTCGGCGTCGAGTTCCTCGGCTCGGCGCAGCAAGTCACGAAATTTGACCGTCCTGTTGCAAGTGACGCAGGGGATCGGGGTTTCGCCACGCGCATAGGAGTCGGCGAAACTCTCCATGACGTCGGCGCGAAACCGGTCTTCATAGTCGAGCACATAATGAGGCATACCGAGCCGATCGGCGACACGCTTGGCATCATAGATGTCCTGGCCAGCGCAGCAGGCGCCCGACCGACCAATCGCGGCGCCATGGTCATAGAGCTGGAGGGTAACGCCAATGACCTGGTAGCCCTGCTCGTGGAGCAGCGCCGCGGTGACCGAGCTATCGACACCACCAGACATGGCGACGACGACGCGGGTGTCGCCGGGGGATTTGGCGATGCCGAGGCTGTTCATGGCCGGAATATAGGGTGACCGGCCGGGCGGTCAAAGGCCAAAGCCGGTGTAGTCCGCGGGGGGCAATTGGCCGCGGCGGCGCCAAACCACGGCAAAACCGTCACTCTCGAAGACCTGGCCGGGCTGAAGCTCCTCGGCCCGAAGCAGGTTGGCTGGTGCCGATCCCGGCCCTTACGGGGATAGGCGGGCGCCCGAAGTAGCGTCGAACAGATGGACTTGACTGGCCGCGAAACTGAGATGGATGCGATCGCCGATCTTGACCGCAGCGTCATGGGGTAGGCGCGCGATGACTTGCTCCTGCCCGACCTGGCCATAAGCAAGGATATCGGCGCCGAGTGCCTCGACCAGGTCCACCGTCATTGGCATAGCGCCCTCAGGCGACGCCGCGAGCTGCAAGTGCTCAGGTCGCACGCCGAGGGTCACCGTTTGTCCGGCCATGGCCGCGAGCGTGTCGTCGGACACGGCCACCTGCAGGCCATCATGGAGCGTTACGGAAGTGCCGCCGTTACCGACTTGTCCAGTAACGAAATTCATGGGGGGCGAGCCGATAAAGCCGGCAACGAATGTGGTGGCCGGATGTTCGTAAACCTCCAACGGGGTGCCGATCTGCTCCGCGTTGCCGCCATTCATCACGATCAGCCGGTCGGCCAGAGTCATGGCTTCGACCTGATCATGAGTCACATAAACACTGGTCGTGTCCAAGCTGTTGTGCAGCCGGCGGATCTCAATACGCATCTGCACCCGCAGTTTGGCGTCCAGGTTCGACAATGGTTCATCGAACAGGAATACCGCCGGATCACGGACGATGGCGCGGCCCATGGCGACACGCTGACGCTGTCCACCGGAGAGCTGCCCCGGCCGGCGGTCAAGGAAATCCGCAAGTTGTAGAATGCGCGCCGCCTCCTGGACACGGCGCTCGATCTCCGGCTTCGGCAGTTTGGCGATGCGCAGGCCGTAGGACATGTTGGCGCGCACGGTCATATGGGGATAGAGCGCATAATTCTGGAAGACCATCGCGATATTGCGGTCCTTGGGCTCGCGTTCGTTCATGACCTCGCCACCGATGGAGATGGTGCCGCCGGTAACGCGCTCGAGGCCGGCGATCATGCGCAGCAAGGTGGACTTTCCGCAGCCGGATGGGCCCACGATGACGGCAAACTCGCCATGGTCGATGGTGCAGTTCAGGCCGTGTATGACCTGGGTATTGCCGTAGGACTTGGTGGCGTCCTGGATGATCACTTCAGCCATGCCCGCTGCCCCTACTTCTCATGTTCGATAAGACCTTTGACGAACCATTTCTGCATCAGCACCACGACCAATATGGGCACGATCATGGCCATCATGGTGGTGGCCATAACCAACGGCCAGTCAACCTGATCGTCGACTGCCCTCAATAAACGGTTCAGCGCGATGATGATGGTGTCGAAGGCGGGATCCGTGGTGATCAGCAGCGGCCACAGAAATTGGTTCCAACCGAAAATGAACAGAATGACAAACAAAGCCGCGATGTTGGTCTTGGATAACGGCAGAACCATGTCGAAGAAGAACCGAATTGGCCCGGCGCCATCGACGCGCGCCGCCTCAATCAACTCATCGGGGATGGTCATGAAAAACTGTCGGAAGAAAAATGTCGCCGTCGCCGACGCGATCAGAGGCAGGATTAGTCCGGGGTAGCTGTTGAGCAAGTTGAGGGCGGCGGCGATCTCGAACGTGGGTACGATGCGCACTTCGACGGGCAGCATCAGAGTGACGAAGATGAGCCAGAAGAAAAACATGCGAAGCGGGAAGCGGAAGAACACGATGGCGTAGGCGGAGATGATCGAGATGGCGATCTTACCCAAGGAAATGCCGAGAGCCATGATCAAGGTGTTGAGCAGCAAGCGCCACACGGCGGTGCTGCTGGCGCCGGCGCCCTCGGTCAGCGCCGTGACATAGTTGTCAATCAACTGACGCCCCGGCAGCAGCGTCATCGGCGTTTGCAAGACCTCCGGCAAGGTTAGCGTCGACGCCACGAAAACCACATAAATCGGAAAGGCCAGGACGATCACACTCAGGATGAGGATCGTGTGAGAGAAGATGACCAAAAGGCGATTATTCTCGACCATCAGTAGGTGACCTTCTTCTCCACATAGCGGAACTGCAGCACAGTAAGCGAAATGACGATGGCCATGAGAATGACGGATTGCGCTGCCGAGCTGCCGAAATCGAGGCCGACAAATCCATCTCTGAACACCTTGTAGACCAGGATATTGGTGGCACCGGCGGGACCGCCCTGCGTTACCGCTTCGATCACACCGAAGGTCTCAAAGAAGGCGAATATCATGTTGATCACCAACAGGAAGAAAGTGATCGGCATGAGCAGCGGAAAAGTGATGGTCCAGAAGCGACGGGTCGGACCAGCGCCGTCGATCGCGGCGGCCTCGAGCAATGAGCGAGGCATCGCCTGCATGCCGGCGAGAAAAAACAGGAAATTATAGCTGATCTGCTTCCAGGCCGAGGCGCCAATTACCAGCATCATGGCCTGGTTGCCGTTGAGCAAGTAGTTCCAATCGACGCCCAACGCCGTCAGAGCGGAGCTCAAGACGCCGACACGCGGACTAAACATGAAGAGAAAGAGCACGCCAGCAATGGCGGGTGCCACCGCATAGGGCCACACCAACAACGTGCGGTAAATTAGCTTGCCGGAGATGACGCTATCCGCCTTGGCAGCGAGGAACAGCGCGACAAGAAGGGCCACTGCAGCAACCGAGACCGAAAAAATCGCCGTAACAATGATGGAATCGACGTACAGCGGGTCGGAGAGCACGAAGGCGAAATTGTCCAGAAAGACGAACTCGCTGGAGAGTCCAAAAGGATCTTCAATCAGGGTTGACTGAAACAAAGCCTGGCCGGCGGGCCAAACAAAGAAAACTAAGGTTACAGCGACCTGCGGCGCGAGTAGGAAATACGGCAAGAACCGATGATTGAACGTAACTCGCCTGTCCACACTGCCCCCCGGCCCCGGCAGGACGCGGGCCGTAGGCTACGGCCCGCGCGTTCTCCTACCAGCTCAGTCAGCTATTTGTTCGCGCTTTCGAAACGACGAAGCAGATCGTTGCCACGCTCAGCGGCAGCGTCCAAGCCCTCTTGCGCCGTTTTGTCACCGGCAAAGACGGCTTCCAACTCCTCTTCGATCACGTCACGGATCTGCACGAAACTGCCAAGGCGTAGACCTTTGGAATTACCCGAAGGCTCACCCGACAGCATCTGGAAGATCGAGACGTCGGCGCCGGGATTGCGGCCGTAGTAGCCGGAAATCTGCGACACCGTGAAGGCGGCGGGGGTTATCGGCAGATAACCCGAAGCCTGATGCCAAGCGGCTTGCACGCCCGACGATGAGAGGAACTCAAAGAAGTCAGCAACGCCGGCATATTCGGCATCGCTATGGCCCTCGAGAACCCACAGACTGGCACCACCGATGATGGTGTTTTTCGGCTCGCTGATCACCTCAGGCCAGTAGGGCAACTGGGCGACGCCAAAGTCGAAACTGGCGTTGGCCCGGACACCGCCGAGACCGGCGGAGGACTCAGTGAACATGGCGCATTCGCCGCCCGTAAATAAAGGCGCCGACACGTTACGGCGGCCGCCGTATTTGAAGACTCCGTTGGACTGCCAGTCGGCCAGTGCCTGGATATGCTTGACCTGCGCCGGACCATTCAGGGTCAATTGAGTGTCCAATCCGCCAAAGCCGTTACCCTTGTCGGCAAATGCCTGGTCGTGGCGGGCCGAGAAGTTCTCGAGCTGGACCCAGGACGGCCACGCCGTCGTCAGACCGCAATTCGCGGCACCGGATTCGACCACTTGGGTCATCATCTGGCCAACTTCAGGCCAAGTTTTCGGCGGCGTGTCAGGGTCGAGGCCAGCGGCCCGGAAGACGTCCTTATTATAGTACAGCACCGGCGTGGAGCTGTTGAACGGGAAGGACAGCATTTGCCCCTCATCGTTGGTGTAGTAGCCGGTCACTGCGGCGAGGAAGCTCGAGGGGGCGAAGTCCTTGCCATTCTCGGCCATTAGCTCAAAGACCGGCTTGATGGCGCCTTCCGCCGACATCATGGTCAGGGTGCCGACCTCGAAGACCTGGACGATATGCGGCTGCTCCTTGGCCCGGAACGCGGCGATCGAGGCGTTCATGGTCTCGGCATAGGTGCCGCGGTTAAGGGCGACGACTTCGTAGTTGTCCTGAGAATCGTTGAATGCCTTGGCGATGGCGTCAATGCGCTCGCCGTTGGCGCCGCCCATGGCATGCCACCAGTTGATGGTGGTGCGGTCCTGCGCGATCGCCGAGCTCGCACCAAATGCGAGCAGCGCCGCGGCAGCGACCATCGTCCTACGAACATACATGAATGGATTCCTCCCTATGTGAAAAATGCAATATTTAACTGTCCGTCAAGCGCCAAGCTCGCGGCAGTATTCACCATAGACAGCCAGTGTGAAGCCGAAATGACAGGATGCGCAAGAGACAATATGCCAGCCAAAACCGCATCCCTAGATCGACTCTTACCGGCCTAGCCAAGTCCGAAGACGGGGTGGCTTGGCGAGGCGAAGTTTCGCATAGGGCTCTATATCGCGTCAAAAGGAAAGCACAACGAAACTAGAATAGCAGTCAACTCACCGTGAAATAGTCGCCAGCGCCGCAAGAGCGGCGGTCAGGACTCCTGCTTCATACCCTCTTTGGATCAAATGTACCGTCGCCATTGCTTGCCGCGACACAGAGCGGTTACGGCCATTCTTGGAAAATGTGGCGTTGCCACGGTCGGTCGCCTTACTCTTGCCTTCCCGGCGTCGGACAAAGAGCAATCACTACGACCTTATGCCCATGATATTGCGAAAGAAATTAGACCGCGCCCTGGCCGTGGGCGGCCTTCTGCTGGCGCTTGCGGCCTGCGAAAACGCTGAGAATACGCTGGCGACCCGTGCGCCAACGGCACCCGAGGTTGCTCCCGCGGCGCCCCTAGCATCGCTGGCGCCGAGCGCGCCAAGGCTGCCTGAAACCATAGCGCCGGCCGAGGACTACGATGGGACGCGCGCGGTCCTGGCGCTGCAGGCGGCGAACATTCCGTTTGACCGCGCACCCTATCAGGACGGGCAAGACGGTGCGGAGAACATTGTCCTGTCGTATGGGACCGGCGCAGCGGAATTGGTCGTCGGCGCACGCTTCGCACCGACGGACGCAGACAGCGCGTGCGGCCCGGCTCTGTTGCGGGCCTATGAGCTGCTACGTTCGGAGGCGCCGCCACAACATTTGACCGTACGCCTCGTGCTGTTTGGCGGGCAAGCAGGCAATCGCGACGACGGCGCCGCCTTCTATGCCGAAGCGTCGCCCCCGGAGACGGTGTTGGGTATGCTCAATCTGAGCGTGTGCGGTGCCGGAAGAGTATTCAGCGTGTGGGACGTGGAAGGGGCCGCGGAGCGCTCCTTGATCGTTGACGCCTTGTTGCAAGCGGGAGATTCCGAGGGGCTGAGCGTCGGTTTTCACGACGGTGCCCCGGTCGGCGCACGCGACCATGCGGGTTTTCAAGCATCAGGTATTCCCGCGGTAGGTGTCTCCGTGGTCCCGCTGGAGCGGGCCAGCGCAGATAGCAACGCCGCGCCGGGTGGGGGGAGTATCGAGCTGGCGGCGCAACTTATCGCGAGCACGGTTTCGGTGTTCGATGCCTTCCTGGCGGCGGAGAACCGCTGAACTTTCGCCTATCCTCCGGCCGCCCAGAGCCGGTCCATGGTCGCCACGGGGCCTAGAGCGAGGGTCTGATAATCGACCACACCGTGTCGGCTTGGGCGCGGGGGCGGCCGAACAGCGTAGAGCGCGTCGGGAGTGATTGCCGGTGCCTACAGCATCATGTTGTTGACGCCCTTCGGCAGGCGCACGGTCAGACCGTCGAGCTGTTCGGTCATGATGATCTGGCAACCAAGCCGAGACGTTCTGGTCAAGCCAAAGGCGAGGTCAAGCATGTCTTCCTCATCCTCGCTGGGCTCTTCAAGCTCAGTGAACCAGGTTGTCTCAATAATCACGTGGCAGGTCGAGCAGGCCAGCGAACCTTCGCAGGCGCCTTCAATATCGATGTTGTGCATATGGGCGATTTCGAGGAGTGAAAGGCCGACCGGCGCATTGACCGGGCGCTCAGTACCGTCCGTTTCGACAAAAATTACTTGCGGCATCAGCAGACCTTCCGAGGCCGGCCGTCAGACGTGAAAGGACTCGCCGCAGCCGCAGCGTCCCTTCTCGTTGGGATTATTGAAAGTGAAGCCCGATTGAAATTGGCTTTCCTCATAATCCATCTCGGAGCCGATGAGAAACATAGTTGCGGCAGGGTCGATAAGAACGCGCACGCCCTTATCCTCGATAACTTCCTCATAGGGCCGCATTTCCTCGGCATATTCAATGACATAGCTCAAGCCGGAACAGCCGCGCGGCTTGATGCCAACACGCAAGCCGATGACACCGCCTTCGGCCCGGCCCATCAATTCCCGGACGCGACCCGCGGCGGCTTCGCTTAGTGTTATTACCGGCTGCGCCATTTATTCGCTCCATCAACGACATTCTGCAAATTGCTCAAAACATGTCCAGAACCAGTCTGGCCTCCTCCGACATACGAGCCGGTGTCCATGTCGGCTCCCAGACCAAACGAACCTCGACCTTACCAACGCCAAGCACCGCCGCCGCGGCATCGGCCACTTGTTGCGGCAGAATACCGGCCACCGGACAGGCCGGCGTGGTCAGGGTCATCGCAATCACCAACGATCCGTCGTCGGCCAACGATAGATCATAAATTAGGCCTAAATCGTAAATGTTCACGGGTATTTCCGGGTCGTGAACGGTCCGCAGGGCGGCGACCACCGCCGCGGTCTCGGCCCGGGCAGTTCCTGCCGGCAGCGGGGCGCCGGCATGGGCGACAAAATCCTCCCCCGGCGCCGGGGCGCCGGGCATGAATTCCTGAAGGGACCGGCCGTCGTCGAATTGGCTGTTCACACCGATTATTCCGTACTGGCCTCACGCTCGCCCTGAAGAGCGGCCGTGACCGCGTGCCAGGCAAGGGTGGCGCATTTGACCCGCATGGGATATTCGCGAACGCCCGAAAGAACTTGCAGTTTCTCGAGCGCGTTGGCGGCGTCCGGATCCTGCTGCTCTGACGCGTCGTCGATCGTACACATGTGATGGAATTGGGCGAACAGTTTGCTTACTTCGGCCTCGGTCCGGCCGCGTATCAGCTCCGTCATCATGGACGCCGAGGCCATCGATATGGCGCACCCGTTGCCCTCAAAAGCGGCATCCTGGACAATGCCATCGTCGTCGACCTTGAGGTAGACGGTGAGCTTGTCACCGCAGACCGGGTTGTAGCCGCGGGCTTCACAGGTGGCATCCTCGGGGTGGCGCAAGTTACGCGGGCGCCGGCCGTGGTCGAGGATGACATCCTGATAGAGTTCGCGAATATCGTCCATCATCAGGCAAAAAGCTCCCTCACCTGCTCCAGGCCATGGGCCAGAGCGTCAATGTCCGCACGGGTGTTGTACATGCCAATGGAAGCGCGCGTGGCTGCCGGGATGCCGTAGCGATCCATCAGCGGTTGGGCACAATGATGGCCGGCCCGGACGGCGACGCCGGCGCGGTCGACGATGGTCGCTATGTCGTGGGGGTGGGCGCAGTCGAGAGTGAAGGATACGACGCTGGCCTTGCCGGGCGCGGTGCCGATGAGCCGCAAACCCGGAATGGCGGCAAGGCGCTGGTTGGCATAGTTCAAGACGTCGCGCTCATGATCGGCGATGGCATCGAGGCCAATACCGGTTACGTAGTCGATGGCGGCGCCAAGGCCGATGGCCTGGGCGATCGCCGGCGTTCCAGCCTCGAACTTGCCAGGCAAGCCGGCGAAAGTGGTGGTCTCAAAAGTGACCCGGTTGATCATTTCACCGCCGGTCATGTAGGGCGGCATCTCGGCTAGCAACTGCTCGCGGCCGTAGAGGATGCCGATACCGGAGGGGCCATAGAGCTTATGTCCCGAAAAAACCAAGAAATCGCATCCCAGGGCCTGCACGTCGACCGGCAAGTGGGTGACGGCCTGACAGGCGTCGAGCAGGACCTTGGCCCCGGCTTGATGGGCGATATCGATGATCTGACGAACCGGCAGGACGGTGCCGAGCACATTAGACATCTGGGCAATGGCGACAAGCTTGGTCTTCGGACCAACGAGCTTGGTGAACTCACCCATCAGGAACTCGCCGTCGTCCGAGATCGGCGCGATACGCAGCTTCAAACCTTTCTGATCGCGCAACATCTGCCACGGCACGATATTGGCATGATGCTCCAGCTCGGAGATGATGATCTCATCGCCGGGTTGCAGGACGTTGCTGCCATAGCTGGCGGCAACCAAGTTGATCGCCTCCGTGGCGTTGCGGGTGAAGACGATTTCCTTATGGCTGGCGGCGTTCAGGAAAACCCGGACCTTTTCGCGCGCTTCCTCGTAGAGGGTGGTGGCGCGCTCGCTGAGGAAATGCACGCCGCGATGGACGTTGGCGTATTCCTGCTCGTAAACCCGGGACACGCGGTCGATAACCACACGCGGCTTCTGTGCCGATGCGGCGTTGTCGAGATAGACCAACGGCTTGCCGTGGATCTTGCACGACAGAATAGGGAAATCCTGGCGAATGCGCTCGACATCGTAAGCGTCGTCGGCGCGGGTGGGGTTAATCATGCTGCGCGGTTCCATGTTCATGCCGGCACCCCGATATGCTCGTCCAGCCATTCTCGTACAAGGGCGGTAAAGGATTGGCGAAGGGGCTCGTTGGCGATCTCGGCCAAGGCCTCGCCGACGAAGGCTTCGATCAACATGCGGCGGGCGATCGGCCGCGGAATCCCGCGTGCGCAAAGGTAGAATAAAGCGCCATCGTCGAGTTCGCCCGCCGTCGCACCATGACTGCATTTGACGTCATCAGCATAAATTTCGAGTTCCGGCTTGGCATCGATGCGGGCACCCGGCGCCAACAGCAAGACGCGATTAAGCTGATGACCGTCAGTACGCTGGGCGTGGCGTTTCACCAGCACCTTGCCCTGGAACACGCCCTTACCACGGGCGTCGATGACACCGCGGAAGTTCTGACGCGAGACGCTATCGGTGGTGTCATGAACGATACGGGTCAGATTATCCTGCTGCCGTCCGGCGGCCGCGAGGTACGCACCATTGACCCGGGCCGCACCATGGCGGCCGGTAATGTTCACGTAGGTCTCCTGGCGTGCCAGGGCGGCGCCACTATTGAGGGTGAAGGCGTCAAAATGCGCACCCTCCCCGACCGATACGGCGGTGGTCGCCAAGTGAGTCGCGTTCGGTGACTCGAGCTGAGCCTTGACATGCTGCAGTCGCGCGCCGGCGGCGAGGCTAACCTCCGTCACCGCGTTGCTGAGATAAGCGGTGCCACCAAGGCCGCCATTGCTTTCAACCAGAGTCATCGCCGAGCCGGTTTCGAGGATGAGCAAGTGGCGAGGCTGGATAGCAACTGCGTCCTGGGTCGGCGCAGCGATATTGATCAGGTGGAGAGGGTGATCAAGGACCGTGCCGGGCGGCAAGAAGACAACCAGGCCATCGCCCAGATAGGCGGTGTTGAGGGCCGCCATGGCATGACCCTGGATCGTTGCAAGCCGCCCGATATGGTCCTCGACAACGTCCGGCCGGGTCTCCAGCAAGTCTGCCAGGCTGCCTATTGCGGCACCATCGGGAAGGTCGGGAAGTCGCGACAAACTGGGATAATAGCGACCGTTGACGAACACCGCGCTGTGGCCGTCAACGAGGTCGCGCTGCCATACCGGGACCGCATCGATGACCGTCGGCGTGGCGAGTTCTACCGGGGTCAAGTTCAGGCTGTTGAGGTGATCGAGCGGCGTATTGCGCCAATCCTCGAGCTTACGGGATGGCAGCCCGCCCGCTTGATAGCTGGCTATTGCTTCGCTGCGAAGCCGGCCGAGCCAGGGCAGCGGGCCGCCCGGCAAGTGAGGGGCCGCGGCCGGGTGGCTGGCGGATAACGGCGGATGGTTTTTCTGCATGTGTTTACGCCGCGGCGTCGAGGAAACGGCCATAGCCTTTTTCCTCAAGCTCTAGGGCCAGTTCCTTGCCGCCGGACGCGGCGATGCGCCCGTTGGCGAGCACATGCACATGATCCGGCACGATGTAGTCGAGCAGGCGCTGATAGTGGGTGATAACCAGCAGGCCACGATCCGGCGCCCGCATGGCGTTCACGCCTTCGGCGACGACCTTCAACGCGTCGATGTCGAGGCCTGAATCCGTCTCGTCGAGGATGGCCAGCCGTGGCTCCAGAACCGCCATCTGCAAGATCTCGAAGCGCTTCTTCTCACCGCCGGAGAAGCCGACATTGACGAACCGACGCAACATGTCGTCGCTGACGCCCAGTTTGGCAGCCCGCGCGCGAATATATTTGAGGAAGTCCATGGCGTCGATTTCACTTTCGCCGCGACTCGTCCTGGTGGCGTTGAGGGCGGTCTTGAGAAAGTTCATACCGGTGACGCCGGGCAGCTCAACGGGGTATTGAAAGGCCAGGAATATGCCGGCGCGGGCGCGTTCGTCCGCGCCGAGGGCGAACAAATCGGCGCCGTCATAACGGACTGAGCCGGCCAGCACCTCATAACCGTCGCGACCGGCGAGGATATGAGACAATGTGCTCTTGCCGGAGCCGTTCGGCCCCATGATGGCATGCACCTCACCCGGATTGATGGTGAGATCGAGACCGGTGAGGATCTCTTTGCCATCCACGGCGGCCCGCAGGCCTGTTATCTCAAGCAATGACATAAATTTCCTAAGACCTTTTGTGCTAACCGACACTGCCTTCAAGGCTGATGCCGACGAGTTTTTGTGCTTCGACCGCGAACTCCATGGGCAGGGTCTGCAAGACCTCACGACAAAATCCGTTGACGATCAGCGAGACCGCCTCTTCGTCGGTGAGGCCACGTTGGCGGCAGTAGAACAGCTGATCATCGCTGATACGGCTGGTGGTCGCCTCGTGCTCGACGCGAGCGGACGGGTTGGTGGACTCAATGTAGGGAACCGTATGGGCCCCGCATTGGTCGCCGATCAGCAAGCTGTCGCATTGGGTATGATTGCGGGCATCGGCGGCGCCCCCCTGCATGCGCACCAGGCCGCGGTAGGTGCTGTCGGAGCGACCGGCGGCGATGCCCTTGGCGATAATGCGCGAGCTGGTGTTCTTGCCGATGTGGATCATCTTGGTGCCGGTGTCGGCCTGCTGACGGTTGTTGGTGATGGCGATGGAGTAGAATTCGCCGACCGCGTTGTCGCCTTGCAGAATACAACTCGGGTACTTCCAGGTGATCGCCGAGCCGGTCTCGACCTGGGTCCACGCGATCTTGGAGTTGCGGCCGCGGCAGGCGCCACGCTTGGTGACGAAGTTGTAGATGCCGCCGCGCCCTTCCTCATCGCCGGGATACCAGTTCTGTACGGTGGAGTATTTGATCTCGGCATCGTCGTGGGTGACCAATTCGACGACCGCGGCATGGAGTTGGTTTTCATCCCGCATAGGTGCCGTACAGCCTTCGAGATAGCTTACATAGGAACCCTCGTCGGCAATAATCAGGGTGCGCTCGAACTGGCCGGTGTTTTCCTGATTGATGCGGAAATAGGTGCTGAGCTCCATGGGGCAACGAACGCCCTTGGGAATGTAGACGAACGACCCGTCTGTGAAGACAGCGCTATTAAGCGTGGCAAAGAAGTTGTCCGAGTACGGCACCACCGAGCCGAGATATTTTTGCACCAGTTCCGGATGGTTCAGCACCGCCTCGGAGATCGGGCAGAAGATGATGCCCTTTTCCTCAAGCTTGGCCTTGTAGGTGGTCGCGACCGAAACGCTGTCGAACACAGCGTCAACGGCGACCCCGGCTAGAAACTCCTGCTCGCGCAAGGGAATACCCAGCTTCTCGTAGGTCTCCAGCAATTTCGGATCGACCTCGTCGAGGGATTTCGGCCCATCGCCGGTCTTGGGCGCGGCGTAGTAATAAGCGTCCTGATAGTCGATCGGCGGGTAGCCGACCTTGGCCCAGTTCGGCTCCGCCATGGTCAGCCAATGGCGAAACGCCTTGAGGCGCCATTGCAACAGCCATTCCGGCTCCAACTTCTTCGCAGAAATGAAGCGGATGATGTCTTCGTTGAGCCCCTTTGGGGCCAGCTCGACATCGATGTCGGTTATGAAACCGTATTTGTAGTCGGCGCCAACCGACTGAACCTGCTCAACGGTTTCGATATCTACGGCCATCAGGCCTCCTATGCATGGGCGAGAGCGCCGGTTGGCTGAGGCGTCTCGCTTCTAAGTTGCTGTACGGCCTCAACCAGCCGGTCGGCCGCGAAGTCAACCTCGGCCTCGGTGGTAAATCTCCCCAGCCCGACGCGGACCGAGGAAGAGGCCAAAGCGTCGCCCAAGCCAAGGGCCCGCAGAACATATGATGGCTCGACGCTGGAAGACGTGCAGGCCGACCCGGTCGAGAGCGCTACACTATCGTCCAGACGTTCAACAATGGTCTCGGCATCGGCCCCCTGAAAACCAAGATTAAGGTTCCCGGCGACCCGGCGCTCGGCATGGCCGTTGAGAACCGCATCCGGTATGGCGTCCAATACGCGTTGGTGGAAGCGTTCGCGCAAGACCATCAAGCGGCTAGTTTCCGGCGCCATTTCATCGGCAGCCAAGTCGCAAGCCAAACCAATGCCAACACACAACGGGGCGGGCAAAGTGCCCGAGCGTAGGGCGCGTTCCTGGCCGCCACCGCTGATCTGAGGCACCAGCCGAGCGCGCGGCCGGCGGCGGACGTACAAGGCACCGATACCCATGGGGCCGTATATCTTGTGGCCCGAAATGCTCAGCAGATCGATGTTCATGGCCTCGACATCGATGGGCGTCTTGCCGATCGCCTGGGCGGCATCGGTGTGAAACATCACATTATGTTGCCGACACAGACTGCCAATCTCGGCAAGCGGCTGGATGACACCGATCTCGTTGTTGACGGCCATGATGGAGACCAGAGCCGTGCCATCCTCAATGGCGTCGGCGAGAGCGCCGACATCGACGAGACCCGTCGGTTGCACCGGAAGGATGGTGATACGGGTGCCGGCCGCGGCCATTGCACGAGCCGATTCAAGAACGCACTTATGCTCGGTGGCGGCGACGATGACGTGGTCGCCACCGCGCTCGCGGTAGAACTCGGCCGCGCCCTTGATCGCCAGATTGTTACTTTCGGTCGCGCCGGAGGTGAAGACGATCTCGCGCGGCGTCGCACCGATGCAAGCCGCCACCTGGGCGCGGGCCGTTGCCACCGCATCGGCGGCCTCGCCGCCAAAGGCATGGTTGGAATGCGGGTTACCGAAGCGCTCGCTAAAGTAAGGCAGCATGGCGTCGAGGACGCGGGGGTCGACAGGCGTGGTCGCCTGATGATCGAGATACACCGCGGTGACCGGTGCCGAAGAAGCGATGTTGCCGTTACCGCTCATGATGCCCACGCCGCCGGTACGGACGTCGCCGCGCCGCTCCGCCGGCGGGCCTTGACGGCGATGTCGGACCAGGCGGCGATGAAACGGTCGATATCGGCCGCCGTGCTGGCCCAGCCCAAACTGATCCGAATGGCGCTGCGTGCCGTATCTTCGCCGGCGCCCATCGCCCGAAGCACATGGCTCGGCGTTACTTTGCCGCTGGAGCAGGCGGCGCCGGCACTCACTGCAACACCGGCAAGATCGAGGGCCATAACTTGCGTCTCGGCAGCGACCCCCGGCAGGCCAAGGCAGGTCGTGTTGCCGAGACGAGGGGCCGCGCCGCCATGGATTACGATATCGGCGGCGGCCGCCCGGGCACGGGTTTCAAGTTCGTCGCGCAGAGCCGTGACTCGCGAACTTTCCGAATAGCTGGCCGCAAGGCCGGCGGCGGCCCCAAAACCGGCGATGCCGGCGACGTTCTCAGACCCGGCGCGGCGCCCGCGCTCCTGCCCGCCACCGTGAATCGCACGAGCGATTTGGAGATTACCGGCAAGGACCAGCGCGCCGACACCCTGGGGGCCGCCGATCTTATGGGCGGACAGGGTCAGCATGTCGACGCCGAGGTCAGCGATATCCAGCGCTATGCGACCCGCGGCCTGAACGGCATCGCAATGCACCAGGGCGCCGGCCTCACGGGCGAGATGGGCGACCTCACGAACCGGCTGGATAACGCCGGTTTCATTGTTCGCCAACATGACCGAGACCACGGCCGGGCGGTCATCCCGGGCCAGTGCGGCAGCGAGATGGGTCAAGCTGATGCAGCCATCGGCACGAACCGGCACCGCCACCGCGTCGGCACGGGCCCGAAGCACAGACTCATGCTCGATTGCGGAGACCAACGCACGGGCCCGGCCACACCCGCGGAGGGCGAGATTGTTAGCCTCGCTGCCGCTGCCGGTGAAAATCACGCCGGCCGTCGGGGCGCCCACCAGCGCGGCCACTTGGTCGCGCGCGTCTTCGACCTCGCGGCGCATGATGCGACCAAAGCGATGGACCGAAGAGGCATTGCCCGGCTGGACCAGCACGCGCGTTACCGCCGCCGCCGCCGCCGGGACGACCGGGGTGCTCGCGTTGTAATCCAAATAGACGGGCGTGCTCATAGGCGGCTCTACTGTCCTACTCGGCAGCCACGATCGCCGGCGATTCCTCGCCCTGAAATAAATGGCTGGTGCCGAGCACGCGGCGCTCGCAGACGTCCGCGAGCGACACGGAGTCCAGATATAGGTGGATTTGCTTGCCGAGTTCCTCCCACAGATCATGGGTCAGGCAGCGGCTGCGGTTGGTCAAGCAACCCTCAGCTGTACCGGGCCGGCAACGCGTGGCGCGGATCGGTTCGTCTACGGCCAAAATCACGTCGGCTATGCGGGTCTCGCGGGCTGGGAATCCGAGTAGATATCCGCCGCCCGGGCCGCGCACGCTTTGCACAAGCCCGACACGCCGGAGCTTGGCAAAGAGCTGCTCCAGATAAGACAGCGAGATCTGCTGGCGCTCAGCGATATCGGCCAGAACGACCGGCCGCTCGCCGCCATTGAGGGCGAGATCGACCATTGCCATGACGGCATAGCGCCCCTTGGTGCTCAACCTCATGAGCGGGTCCCTCCTGTCGCGGTGCTCCCTAAATCGGGTTTGCCGCTTTCGCCGGGCGCCTGATCGGTATTGTCGGCGAGAGGCAGGGCCACCGAATGGGCGTCAGCAAGCTCCTGTTCGAGTTCACCGACACGCTGGCGCAACTCGCCGACTTGACCCAACAGCCCCTCAATGGCCCGGGCAACGGGGTCAGGCAGGTCACTGGTCGGTGTACCATACGCCGCGAAGGCTCCGGGCTTCGCCGCTTCACGCACCTGCACCGGCCGGGCCGGAACGCCAACAACGGTACTGGCCGCGACGACATCCCGCACAACAACGGCGTTCGCGCCGACCCGGGCATCGCGACCGACGGTTATCGGGCCAAGTATCTGGCCGCCGGATCCGACGATCACGCCGTCGGCCAAGGTTGGATGGCGCTTGGTATCCTTTTGGCTATGACTGTCCTCCGCGGGAGATATTCCACCCAAGGTTACATCGTGGTAGAGGGTCACGTTGTTGCCGATCTCCGCCGTCTCGCCGATGACGACGCCCATGCCATGGTCGATCACCAAGCGGTCGCCAATCTTGGCCCCGGGGTGAATCTCAATGCCGGTGAGGAAGCGCGAGAGCTGGGATAAGATACGGCCAGGGAGAAACAAACGGCGCTGCCACAGCCAGTGCGAGGCCCGATGCCAGACGACCGCGTGGAAGCCAGGATAGGTCAGCGCTATGGTCAGCCGCGATTGCGCAGCGGGGTCGCGTTCAATATACGCATCGAGGTCCCGTAGGAGGCTCTTGAAGCTCATGGCACCCTATATGCTATACAGTCCGGTCCCTAGACGGCGGCAGGGCGTATGATCCGGGCCGTCAACAGGATTTGAGGGCGATATAGGATAACCCACTAGATTAGTCAAGTATTCGCGAGAAGGGGCGATTCCCCGGCTCCACAGGACAACCAATAGCGTAGGAGATTGCCCGGCAACGGCCGGACGGCTCAGCCAGGCAAGGGAAAAGGATGCCAGAAGTCATCATTAGCGGCCCAGAGGGACGGCTTGAGGGCCGCTATCACCACGCCAAGGAGCCAAATGCTCCCGTGGCGCTGTTGCTGCACCCGCACCCGCAACACGGCGGGACGATGAACAATAAGCTCGTCTATGCGCTATACCACATATATGCGCGGCGCGGCTTTTCGGTGCTGCGTTTCAACTTTCGCGGCGTCGGACGCTCCCAAGGGTCGTTCGATAGAGGCGAAGGAGAGCTTTCTGACGCCGCTTCGGCGTTGGATTGGATGCAGGGCTATAATCCGAATGCACGGGCCTGCTGGGTCGGCGGTTTCTCGTTCGGGGCCTGGATCGGTATGCAGTTGCTGATGCGGCGGCCGGAAATCAGCGGCTTCATTTCGGTCTCGCCACCGGCGAACATGTATGATTTCACCTTCCTGGCGCCTTGCCCAGCGTCCGGCCTGATGGTGCAGGGAACCGCCGACGACGTGGTGCCGGAGCCGTCGGTCGCCCATCTGGTCGAGCGGCTGGCGAAGCAGCGCGACGTGGTTATCACCTACCAGACCATCGAAGGCGCCAACCACTTCTATCAGGACAAGCAGGATGTGCTTGCGCGTACAGTGTTGGATTATTTGAACACGCGCACCGACGCCTGATCAAAAATTCGCACCCGGTCACCCGGCTGTAGGCGCCAAACGAAAGCATTCGACATGACACGGCTTCGCTCCGAGTTCCTGAGGACGCTCAGTGACCGAGGTTTCCTACATCAATGCAGCGACCTTGACGGTCTCGACCAGCTCGCCGCCGAAGGTATCGTCACCGCCTATATCGGCTTCGATGCGACCGCGGACAGCCTGCATGTGGGCAGCCTGCTGCCGATCATGATGCTGCGTTGGCTGCAACGCACCGGGCATCGACCGATCGTGTTGATGGGCGGCGGCACAACAAAGGTCGGCGATCCGTCGGGCAAAGACGACGCGCGAAAGCTGCTCACGCCGGAGGTCATCGACGCGAATATCGCCGATATCAAAGAGATCTTCGCGCAGTACTTGCAGTTCGGCGATGGCCCGACCGACGCCATCATGGCGAATAACGACGACTGGCTCAGTGGCCTCAGCTATATCTCCTTCCTGCGGGACTACGGTCGGCACTTCTCGGTTAACCGAATGCTGAGCATGGATAGCGTGAAGCTGCGCTTGGACCGGGAGCAGCCGCTAAGTTTCCTGGAATTCAACTACATGGTGCTGCAAGCGTATGATTTCGTCGAGCTGTCGCGGCGCCATGGCTGCGCACTTCAGATGGGCGGCTCCGACCAATGGGGCAATATTATTACTGGAGTGGATCTGGGACGCCGGGTCGAGGGCAAAGCGCTGTTTGCGCTGACGACGCCGCTGTTAGCAACGGCCAGCGGCGCCAAGATGGGTAAGACGGCGGATGGGGCCGTATGGCTCAATGAGGATCGGCTGAGCGCCTACGATTACTGGCAGTATTGGCGGAATACCGAGGATGGCGATGTGGGCCGCTTCCTACGCCTGTTCACGGAGCTGCCGCTCGATGAGGTGGCACGACTGGAAGCACTCGAGGGCGCCGAGATCAATGCCGCCAAGGTTGTTCTCGCCAACGAGGCAACGACCCTGTGTCGCGGCGCCGAGGCCGCAGCCGCGTCGGAGGCGACGGCGCGGCGGACATTTGAACAGGGCGGCGCCGGCGACGCTTTGCCGACGGTGGATCTGTCGGCAGCGGAGCTTACCGCGGGTGTGCCGATCTACGCACTCTTGGCGCGTGCCGGGTTGGTGCAATCGAATAGCGAGGGCAGACGAATGGTTCGCGGCGGCGGCTGCCGGGTGAATGGCGCCGTCGTGGCGGACGAGAATGCCGTCGTCGGCGCCGACGCGGTGACCGCTGAGGGCGTCATTAAGTTGTCCGCCGGGCGAAAGCGCCACGCCTTGGTACGGCCAAGCTAGGCTGGCCCGACGGCGGAACAGGCTTAGTTATCGAATGTCGGGTCGGATGGGAATTCCAGCTTCTCCTTCGGTGGAGGTGGGGCAGAGCTGCCGAAACCGCCGAGTATTTTTCGGGTGAAGCCTGGTGTCAAAAGGGACAAGGGATTGACGGTCACCTTGGGGTCATCGAGCGGGCCTTCGACTTTGTATGTTGCGGCAAAAATACCATCCCCGCCGCCGGTTATGGCGTTGCCAATGAGAGGAATATTCCCGAGCAGACTGTTCAGGGTGTAGGCCGGCGCGACTTCACCGAGCAGACTAATCGTGTTGTCGCGGCGATCGATGCGACCTTCGGCAAGGATGCCCAACTGGGAGCCGCGCAGCTTCACGTCGGGAAGTTCGATGGTGTCATCATTGATTTCGAAGGGGACTTCCAGGCGGTTGAAGGTGATGCCTTCGCCGCTGAGGGTATCGGCAATTCCTCTCAGTGAGGCGAGGCTGAGCAAGCGGCCCAATAGCGGCGCCTCGATCATCTGAAAATCCGTCATCAGAGCCCGCCCCGCTAACGACGCACCGGGTTCGTCATCGAGCATTTCACCTTCGACAAGGAGCCGTCCGCCGCTCACCGCATCAGTCCAATCGAGCGCGGCGAGGAGCGCGCCGCCGTCCGCGGCGGCGATGGTGAAGCTTCGTCGCGGCTTTGCGTCAACGACGACAACGCCGAAATCATCGGGTTCGACCAGGCCGCCGCGGAGGTTGGCACTGCGTATTTCGATCCCATCGTTCACGAGAGTGCCGGAGACATTCAACAAGCGGGTGATTTCACCCACCCGGACCTCGGCGATGGGGGACTGCGGGTCGATCGAGAGGCGATAAGCCAATCCGGCCTCTGGAGTGGTTTCGGTTTCCGCGTCGTCGCCGGGGTCCGTGACGGCGGTGATCTGATCGCGCAGGTCGACCCGCTGGCCGCCCAGGTCTATGTCCAACGATCCATCTTCCCGCAGCCGCAGGGTGCCGAACAATTCATTGTCACCGTATGCGAGACGCGAGAGACCGACCTGCCGGAGCCCGCCGCCGTCGGTCGCGCCGGCGAAGCGGACGGCGCCGGTTGCGACCAACTCATCACTGGCAATTTCAAAGCTCGAGATATCGGTCAGCGCTCCGTCAGCAACCGTAAAGTTCAATGCCCCTCGGGCGTCGTTGCCGCCGGTTTTGCGCAAGCCAATCGCTGGGATCGAAATGTCGGCGGCGGTGAGGTCGAGCTCGGTGGCCCCGACGGCGCTATCATCGGGGAAGATGGCATAGCTGACCCCCACACCGATGGCACCGGTGACGCTGCCCCGGAGATCAAGACCAAAACTAGCCAAGGCGGCTTGATCGAAAATGCCGCTGACCTCGTACCGGGTGCGAAAGCTGCCGTCGTCGACAAAGCGCTCGGTCCAGCGCGCTTCGACGGGAACGTCGCCAAGGCTGAGGTCTCCCCACACGGAGAGCTGCGTCGTGTCGACCTCAAGCGACAACGCGCCAGCCGCGAACGGCAGCCCGAATAGTCCAGACGATTGCGAGAAATCGGTGACGCTCGAGGCTGCGGCGACGCCAATGTCATCAAGTGACAGGCCGGCACGCAGCGGAATGCGGAACGTCACGTTGGTGCGATGTTGGCCACCCATCTGGGCCGGGTCGATACCGAGCGTCGACGCGTACCGCAGGGGCTCCATGTCCAAAACAGTCAACGCATCGGTGATCGGGCCGACCACGGTAAGATCAATATCGGCAACAGGTTCCGGCCCATCCAGAGTGATGGCGACCGTGCCATCCTCGATGGCCAGGTCCAAAAGACTGCCGGTATTCGTGTTAATGATAAACTGAGCGGCGTCATACCGAATATCGCCGCCGACATCGAGCACCGGAGCCATGGGCCGTAGATAGTGAACGGTGACGCCGGACACATCCATGACGCCGCCAATTTCATCAACCTCCAGGGCGGTGAGGTCCGCCACCGGCGCACTGCCGGTAAGAGCCAAGGTCGCGCGATGAACGATGCCGGCCTCGAGGTTCTTGGTTACCCAATTGCGAGCGCCCCGTCCGACGTCGGACGGCCATAGGATGCTTAGCTCGTCGACCGGGACATCGCGGGCTTCGGCGTCGAGAGCGATCGTCAGACGATCACCGAGGCTGCGTACAACCCCGCGCAGGGATGCGGTCGGCCCACCCAGATCGATTTCGGCCTCATCGACCCGAATGGTCGTGAAGTCGCCATCAATGTCACCGCGAATCACCGCACCGGCCATAATGAGTGGCTCGGCGTATAATTCGGGCAGTAGGATCGTGCCGGCACCGGCACGCAAGTCGTAGCGGACTTCCTCGGGCCGAAAGACATTGTCGGTGCGCAAGTCGATGACGCCACTAAGCGCCAGATCGATCCGGTTTAGGATATCGAGCCTTGGCTCGATGCTGGCGATCAGCGCCGGATCGATGTCTTCGAATTGAAGTTGCACAGCAACCTCGGGACGCAACGATGTGTGTTGCATCACGGCCGAGACCTGTCCGGTTATGCCGTTGGCGGTTACGGCTAATTGAGCCTCGGCTCGGATGCCGGCGATATCGCGACTGACAACAATATCGGCGTCGGTAATGTCCCAAGCGAGATTGCGGGTCTGGTCGCGGATGGCAATCTGACCGTCGGCCACCTCCACACTGGTAAGGTAGCCCGCCACGCCACTGCCATCGAGGGGCTGTAGCAGTTGCGACAAGGCGCCAAGGGCCCTACTCGGGTCGGCCGGCGCGGGTTCTTCGAAGCCTGAGACAACCGGCGATTCGCCGCCAAGAGATACCCGAAGGCGCGGGCCCCTGATCACTAGACCGCGCGGGGCAATTGTGCCTCGCAAGAGAGCGCGACCGCTGAAATTAATAGTCAGTTCCGGGATCCGCGCGAGCGGTGAATTCTGGCGATCCCGAAGCTCCACACCAAGCGCCTGAACGTCCAGGGAGCGTTGCTCACCCGACCAGGCAAGCACGGTTTCGCTGAGGGTGACGCGGGCGCCGCTGCCCTCAGGATTGAGCGCCCGTTCGATAAAGCCGTTGAGAAAGCTCAGCCGAATCGGGCCTTGCGCAAGCTGCCAGATGGCCGCAAGAGTGAGCAATACCGTGCCAATCGCAAGCGCGGCGAAGACCTGCAGCAACAGCCTGGATGATCGCAGAATCAAAAGGTTACGCCCTTCGCGTGCCCAGTTAGGGAGTTAAGGCGCAGCCTTGACCCCGGCGCTTGCCATACCGCACTGTGCGGAAAATTCATATGGCTTGTTATGCACCTGCCTGCCGTCATTGATACGCGCCGACTCCCCCGAGCCGCCGACGCCGAACGGGCCGCGCTGGGCCGGACGCGCTGGCAGGACGCCGCGGCAGCCTGCGGTGACCCAGCGCTAAAGCGCTTCGCCCACGATCTTATGACGGACGAGACGGGACTGCGACTGCTTGACGCCATATTCGGCAATAGCCCCTTCCTGACGCGGTGCCTGATCCAAGATATGGGGATGTTGCGGGCCATTCTCACGGACGGATTCGAGCGTTATTTCTACGAAACCTTGGATGAGGTGGAGGGGTCGGGTGCGTCCGCCGAGGACCAGGCGACTCTGATGGCGCGATTGCGGCGCGCGCGATTGCGGGTCGCCTTGACCGTCGCTTTAGCCGATATCAGCGGTGTTTGGGGGTTGGAGGCCGTAACGCGGCGATTGAGCCGGTTCGCGGACTGTTCGCTCAGAGCCACCAGCGGGTTCTTGCTGAAGCAAGCGCACCAAAAGAATGCCATTACTTTGCCCTTTCCAGACGACCCGAACCTGGGATCGGGTCTGATCATTATCGCAATGGGCAAGTTAGGCGCGAACGAGCTCAACTACTCGAGCGATATCGATCTGATCGTGCTGTACGACGCCGAGAAGATAAAGACAACACGGCCGGATGCCCTGCAACAGGTGTTCGTGCGGCTGGCGCGCGGACTGGTCAAGACGCTGGACGAGCGAACCGCAGACGGTTACGTCTTTCGCACCGACCTGCGGCTGAGGCCAGATCCGGGGGCGACGCCGCTGGCGATATCAGTGCAGGCGGCGGAGACCTATTACGAAAGCATCGGGCAAAACTGGGAACGCGCCGCGATGATCAAGGCGCGTCCCGCCGCCGGCGATCTGGAGGCCGGCCATGCCTTCGTCGAGGCCCTGCGGCCCTTCGTCTGGCGGCGGTCGCTCGATTTTGCGGCAATCGAAGATATCCACTCGATCAAGCGGCAGATCCACGCCCATAAGGGCGGCAGCACGGTGGCCCTGGAAGGCCACAACATCAAGCTCGGCCGCGGGGGCATCCGCGAAATCGAATTCTTCGTGCAGACCCAACAGCTGATTTGGGGCGGGCGGACGCCTAACCTGCGGACCGCCGGGACGCTGGATTCATTGCGCGGGCTGGCGGCGAACGGTCGCATCGGCGCGGATGTCGCCGAGCAGATGGAGGCGGCCTATCGAGAGCTACGGCGCATCGAGCATCGGCTGCAAATGATCAATGATGAGCAAACACAAACGCTGCCAGCCGATAATGCAGGCATCGCCCGATTAGCGACCTTCCTGAGCTATCCCGACGCCGAAACCTTTGCGACGACGTTGCTCGGCCATCTGCGCACCGTGGAGCATCATTATGCGGAACTTTTTGAGGAGGCGCAGACTCTCGGTAGCAGTGGCAGCTTGGTTTTCACCGGTAGTGAGCATGATCCCGACACACTGAAGACGCTAGCCGAAATGGGATTCGATGGGGCGGAGACGGCGTCGGCAATCGTGCGCGGTTGGCAACATGGCCGGTATCGGGCGACCCGGAGTACACGATCGCGAGAGCTACTGACAGAACTCATGCCCGGCGTTCTGAAAGCGCTGGCGAGCACGGCCAATCCGGATCAGGCCCTGAGCCGGTTCGATGCGTTTCTCGGTGGGTTACCTGCCGGGGTCCAGCTGTTCTCGCTCTTTCACTCCAACCCCTCCCTATTGCGCCTGGTGGCCGAAATCATGGGCGGCTCGCCGGCCCTGGCGAACTGGCTTAGTCGCAATCCGCTGCTGCTCGATGGGGTGCTGGATGAAAGCTTTTTCAGCACGTTGCGAGACCGGGCCACGATGGCGCTGGAACTCGACGATCGGCTGGTGCAGGCGCGAGACATGCAAGATGTGCTCGACCTGTCGCGGCGCTGGGCCAATGACGCCAAATTTCAGGTCGGCGTACAGGTATTGCGGCAGACCGCAGACATCGACGAGGCCGGGCGGGCCTTGTCGGATATTGCAGACTGTGTGATTAGCGCCTTGCTGCCACGGGTCAGCGCCGAGTTTGCGGAACGGCATGGGCGATGTCCGGGCGACGGTTTAGCGGTGGTGGCGCTGGGCAAGCTCGGCAGCCAAGAGCTAACCGCGACATCCGACATAGACTTGGTCTTGCTCTATGACATGCCGGTCGCCGATGCCAGATCCGACGGTGTCAAACCGCTGCCGGCGCAACTTTACTTCCAACGTCTTGGGCAAAGGCTGATTACCGCGCTGACCGCCATGACCGCGGAGGGCAAGCTGTTCGACGTGGACATGCGGCTACGTCCGTCGGGAAACAAGGGGCCACTGGCTGTCAGCCTGGATGGTTTCGAGCGATACCAGCTGGAGTCCGCCTGGACCTGGGAGCATCAGGCGCTGACGCGGGCGCGCGTGGTTTATGGCGAAACGAAGATGTCACGGCGGATCGAGCAGACGATCCGAACCGTGCTCTGCCGACCACGCGACGCGGATAAATTGCTGGTCGAGGTCGACGACATGCGGCTGCGGATGGCGCGCGAACATGCCGGCGTGAGTCTTTGGGATATCAAACACCACCGCGGTGGGATGATCGATTGCGAATTTATTGCCCAGTATCTCCAGTTACGTCATGCCAACGAATATCCAGGCCTACTACGGCGGCAACCGGTGGCGGTGTTCGCCACTCTACGAGAGGACGGATTGCTGCCGGCGGCGGTCGCCGAAGAGTTGATCGAGGCGAGCAATCTGTGGCGGCGGTTACAGGGCGTCGTGCGCCTGGAAGCGGCCGAGAGTATGGCAGCAGAGTCGTGGCCGGCGGCGGTCAAGGCGGCCCTCGCCGGAGCGGGTGATGTGGACGATTTCGGGGCGCTGGTCGCCAAGGCGGAGGCGATCGCGCAACGCACCTATGTTCACTATCAGGCACTTGTCGGCGAGCCCGCCGAGCGGGTCCGAGAAGCCCAGTCGGCGCCGCAGTGAGGCGCAGAATCCCAGGTGTGCGTTGTTGACTTTGCGGGCCGGACCACGAAATCTCTTCTAAGATGGCCGCGCTATGTGGCGGGGCAAATCAAGAAAAGGAAGCCATGCGATGAGCCTGAGCGAAGGAGATAAGGCGCCGGATTTCGAGGTGCCGGCAGATGGCGACGGACGGATCAGTCTCGAAGCACATGCGGGTAAGAAAGTCGTGCTGTATTTCTACCCGAAAGACGACACGCCCGGTTGCACCAAACAGGCATGCGGCTTTCGCGATCATATCGACGATTTCGCCGCGGCCGGTGCGGAGATCATCGGCGTTTCGAAGGACAGCGTGAAAAAGCACGATAGCTTCAAGGCCAAGTACGAGTTGCCGTTTACGCTGGCGAGTGACGAAGACGGCGCGATTTGCGAGGCCTACGGTACGTGGGTCGAAAAGAGTATGTACGGTCGCAAATATATGGGAATCGAGCGGGCGACGTTCGTCATCGACGAGCACGGCGTGGTGCAGAAAATCTGGCGGAAAGTAAAAGTGCCCGGCCATGTCGAAGCTGTCCTGGACGCGGTGCGCGCGCTCTGAGCCGGCCGGCTTCACTGTCGGCTGCCGCGGTCGCCGTCCTAACCGCCACGAAACCCGCGGACAAAGTCGCCCTAACAGAGGCGGCGGCGGCCGCCTGGCGAACCGGGTATTTTCGAGAGGTTGGCCAAGTCGAACCGCCTAGCCGGCCGGGCCGGCCGGACCGCCCCGCTATGCGGCCCCCGGCGGAGATGCCGAAGCGGAAAATCGGTTCGCCGCAAGGGCGGGTCACTCTGCTGCACGCGATTGCCCATATCGAGCTGAACGCGATCGACTTGGCGTGGGACATGGTTGCGCGTTTCGCCTCGCCGGCCCTGCCGCGCGATTTCTTCACCGACTGGTTGACGGTGGCCAGCGAAGAAGCGCGACACTTCTCAATGCTGTCGACACGATTACGCGAACTTGGGGCTGCCTATGGCGACCTGCCCGCCCATGACGGGTTGTGGCAGGCGGCGATGGCAACATCGCATGACCTGGTCGCCCGACTGGCTGTCGTGCCGTTGGTGCTGGAGGCGCGCGGGTTGGATGTGACCCCGGCAATGATTACCAAGCTGCGGCGCGCCGGCGACAAAGACTCGGCGGAGATATTGCAAACGATCTACAACGAGGAAATCGGTCACGTGGCGATCGGCCGCCGGTGGTTCGATTTCGCCTGCGCCACACGCGGCCTTGAGCCGGCCGGTACTTGGCAATGCATGGTCGCAGCATTCCATCCGGGGGTGCTGAAAGCGCCGTTTAATGTCGCCGGCCGGTCGGCGGCAGGATTTCCCCAGCGCTATTACGATCCCGCCGGTACCTCGGGGGCCTGATCGGCACTACCTTTGAGGCGGGCGGCAAGCGATGCCTCGAGAAAACGATCGAGGTCGCCGTCGAGCACGGCCTGGGCGTTGCCGGTTTCGGCGCCAGTACGCAAATCCTTGACCATTTGATAGGGATGCAGAACGTAAGAGCGGATCTGATGTCCCCAGCCGATGTCGGTCTTGGCATCGGCCTCGGCTTGGGCTGACTCCTCGCGCTTTTGCAACTCCGCCTCATAGAGTCGTGCGCGCAACATGTCCATCGCCTGAGCCCGGTTGCGATGCTGCGAACGGTCGTTCTGGCACTGGACGACAATGCCGCTGGGAAGATGGGTCAGGCGGATCGCACTGTCGGTCTTGTTAACGTGTTGACCGCCGGCCCCGGAGGCGCGGTAGGTGTCAACGCGCAGATCCTTGTCCTGGATTTCAATCTCGATGGTGTCGTCGACCACAGGATAGACCCAGGCGCTGGCGAAGCTGGTGTGGCGACGGGCCTGGGAATCGAAGGGCGATATCCGTACCAGCCGATGGACGCCGGACTCAGTCTTCAACCAGCCATAGGCATCGGGGCCAGAGACCTTCAGGGTTGCCGATTTGACGCCGGCTTCTTCGCCCGTGCTTTCCTCAAGCCACGCCAATTTATAGCCATGGGCCTCGGCCCAACGGGCATACATGCGGGTCAGCATTTCGGCCCAGTCTTGAGACTCGGTGCCGCCGGCGCCAGCATGGATTTCAACATAGCAGTCGTTGCTATCGGCCTCGCCGGACAGCAGGCTGGCAAGTTCGAGCTTTCCGGTCCGGGCCTGGAGCGCGGCGATGGCGGCTTCAGCCTCGGCGACGACATCGGCGTCACCCTCGGCCTCACCAAGCGCGATCAGTTCTTGATTGTCCGCCAATTCCTGGCCCAGGGCCTGGACGTCATCGATGGACCGGGCCAACTGGGTGCGTTCGCGTAGAACCCGCTGGGCTTGATCCTGGTTCTGCCAAAGGTCCGGGTCCTCGGCCAGGGCGTTGAGCTCATCGAGCCGGCGAAGCGCGTTGTCCCAGTCAAAGATGCCTCCGAATAAGAGCCAATGACTGAGTGACTGCAGCGGCGAGCTGCGCGGTTTCAGCGCGCATTTTCGGCATACCTCTTGGTGCTGGCGATTGACTATCGACCGTGTGTTCTACGGCCGAGGCTAGTATATGCCGCCGGTCGTGGCATTTGCAGTGCCTTGCACACTATAACCGCCGTCAATCACCGGGCCGGCGCGCTGGGGCACACGGCCGGGCTTGAAAGCCTCAAGGATCACATGGCGTTCGCCGGCCTTGGCAACCAGACCGGTCTCACCGTTGACGCGCACAAGACGGATGCCTTCCGGGATGCGGAAGGGAATCGACGGCTGGTCGACCAGGGCCCCGGCCATGAACTGTTGAAAGACCGGGGCGGCAACGGAGGAGCCGGTCTCGCCATTGCCAAGCGAGCGCGGGGTATCAAAGCCGATATACGCGCCGACTGCCAAATCCGGTGAAAAGCCGACGAACCAGCTATCGAAACTGTCGTTAGTGGTGCCGGTTTTGCCGGCGAGAGGCTTACCGATAGCGCTGATACGGCGCCCGGTACCACGCTCAACCACGCCCTGCAGCATGGAAACCATCTGATACGCGGTTCGGGAATCAACGACCGACTCGCGGCTGTCCGGTAGAGACGGCGGCGCCTGGTTGTTCCACGGGCCGGCCTGGCAGGCCGTGCAGGGGCGGCTGTCATGGCGCAAGACGGTCAGGCCGTGGCGGTTTTGGATCCGGTCGATGAGGGTCGGCGTTATGCGACGGCCGCCATTGACCATCATCGCGTAGGCGGTGGTCAGGCGCAGCAGCGTCGTCTCGCCGGCGCCGATAGCCATGCTGAGTTGTTCGGGCAGATCGTCGACGACACCGAAGCGCTCGGCGTAGTCGGCGACACTCTCCATACCGACGGTCTGGGCCAAACGCACGGTCATCAAGTTGCGCGACTTCTCGATACCAAGGCGCATGGGGCTCGGACCGTAAAAATTCTTCGTGTAGTTGGCCGGTTTCCACTTGCCCAGTCCCGGGCCCTGGTCAATTACGAAGGGCGCATCGAGGATCAGTGTAGACGGCGTAAAGCCGGCATCGAGAGCCGCCATATAGACAAATGGCTTGAACGCCGAACCAGGCTGACGCAAGGCCTGGGTTGCCCGGTTGAACTCGCTCATACTGAAGTCGAACCCGCCCGACATGGCCAGGACACGGCCGGTATGAGGATCGAGGGCAACGATACCGCCTTGGACCTCCGGGACTTGGCGCAGGGCAAAGGTGCTATCCGGGTAAGGCTCACCCTCGGCGTTGGCCTCGACCCGCTCCACCAGCACGACGTCGCCGGCGGCCAGGACGTCGGCCGGCTTTTCAACCTTGGGTCCAAGCCGCTGGCCCGCTAGCCATGGTCGAGCCCAGGTAAGCTCCGAGAGCGGGATTACGCCAGCGCTACGGTTGGAAAATCCGATTTCGACCTGGTCGACCTCGACCGTAAGTACCGCGGCAAGGCGCCATTCGCCGTAACGCGTGGGCGGCACAATCGCCGCAAGCTGGTCGGGCCAGGCGTCAAAACCCGGCAGTTGGGCAACCGGCCCGCGCCAACCGTGGCGCCGGTCGTAGGCGATCAGACCATCGGTCAGGGCACGATCGGCAAGATCCTGCAGATGAGGTTGCAAGGTGGTGCGGACCGAAAGCCCGCCCTCGTAAAGAGCGCTTTCGCCGTAGCGCGTGACGAGCTCGCGACGCACTTCTTCGGCAAAATAATCCGCCTCGACCCTTTCGGCCGGATCGCGCCCGGAAACGCTGATATCGGTGATGCGAGCGCCTTGGGCTTCAGCGGCATCAATGAAGCCGTCCTCTAGCATCCGGCCGAGCACATAGTTACGTCGAGCCCGGGCCGCTTCAGGCCGGCGGGTCGGGTCATAGTTACTCGGCGCCTTCGGCAAGGCGGCGAGGAATGCAACCTCGGCGACAGACAATTCGTCCAACGAACGCCCGAAATACTTAATCGACGCCGCAGCAACGCCGTAGGCGCCGCGGCCAAGATAAATCTCGTTCAGATAGAGCTCGAGGATCTGGTCCTTGGTGTAGGCCCGCTCAATCCGGAAAGCCAGAATCGCTTCCTTGATCTTGCGGGTGTACGACAGCTCCTTGGCTAGCAGGAAGTTCTGAGCGACCTGCTGAGTGACGGTCGAGGCGCCCACCGGACGGCGGCCGGTGCCGATGTTGCGCAGATTGGTTACCGCGGCTCGGACGATACCAAGCGGATCAATGCCGGGATGATGGAAAAAATTCTTATCCTCGGCAGCGACGAAGGCCTCGATGACCCGCCGAGGTATGGCCTCCGCCGGGACGAAGACCCGGCTCTGAATGGCATATTCGGCCAACATCCGGCCGTCTCCGGCGTGCACCCGCGTCATCACCGGTGGCTCATAGTTGGCGAGCTGATTGTAGTCCGGCAGATCGCGGCCGTACTCCCAGAATACCCAGAGCGTGCCCGCAATCGCCAAGAGGCCAAACAGCAGACCGACACCGAAGAGATAGCCAATTATCCTGAGCATTGCTGCTCCAAATGCTAGCGAGTCACGGTTATCGCAAGGTGAACAGCGACCAAATTGGCCAATTTTTTCACCAAACCCCAGAAAACCGCCGGAGTCCGGCGCGATATTACGGCGAAAATTGTGGCGCAGTCATGTCCGTTTGGCCTCGCGAGCTTGCTCAAAATACCGTTCGATGGCGCGAACTATAGTGGAAGACAACTCCTTTCGGTAGTCGTCCCGAAGCAAGAGTCGCCCTTCATCCGGGTTAGTGACATAACCCAGCTCGATCAAAACCGAGGGCACATCAGGGGCTTTGAGGACGGCAAAACCGGCGGACCGCCACGGCCGGGGCAACAGATTTGCTTGCTTTTGGACCTCTTTGACCAGCGAATCCCGGGCGAATGCTACCGATTGCTCGTTGGTCTTGGACTGGGCAAAATCGATCAAGATGCTCGCGACATCGTTACTATAACGATCCAGGTCGACGCCGCCGATGACGTCCGATTTGTTCTCTGCCTCGGCCAGATCCGCGGCCTCCTGGTCGGACGCCTTCTCGGACAGGGTATAAACGGAAAACCCCCGCACCCGATTGCTGCCATTGGCATTCATATGCAAGGAAAGGAACAGGTCGGCGCCGCCGGCGCGGGCGATACGCACGCGCTCGCGAAGGGGCAGAAATACGTCGCGGTCGCGGGTTAGGATGACTTTGTACTTGCCGCTTTGCCCCAGCTGCCGCTTGATTTCGTTCGCGTAGTCGAGGACCAAATCCTTCTCGCGGATGCCGCCGCGGCCGATGGCGCCGGGATCGATGCCGCCATGGCCGGGGTCGATTACGACGATGTCCTCATCATCCGAGTCGCCATCGGGCTCAGTGCGGAGCGGCACTGCCGGCGCCCTCGGGGGGAGCGCCTTCGGCCGCATGGCCGCGACGAAATCTGCATGATCGGTGGAGACCAGATCGACGACCAGGCGCCAAGAACCGTCGCCTTCCGGCGGGATTAGAAAATCTCGGGTGACTTTGGCCGGCCCACCCAAATCCAGGACTAGGCGGCTGGTGCCGGGCTGGAACTGACCATAACGCAAACGATCAATGACCCCGCCGCCGGTGCCGGTCTTGTCCGCCGGTAAGGCGAATATCGCCTCGGGAAGATCGATGACCACCCGATACGGGTCGGGAAGGCCAAAAATCCTGGGCTTCGTGGACCCCGAGAGTTCGACAACGAATCGGGTGCTGCCCTCGTGGATGCCGATTCGCACGTCATGGACCTGGAGCTCAGCTTGGGCCGGAAGTGCGGTCGAAACGCCAATTACGGGCGCGACGAACAGCCAAGCAAAAACCCAGCATCTACGTCTAAATCGCTGAAAAAAAGCCAATATATCGCGCCTCGCAATCTATGGCCGAGTACATATATCTCTACTGTGGCTGTGCAGCAACAAGCTTCCGATATCTGTGACAATATTCAATTCACGTTGTCCATGACAGGGTCGGTCGCTATCTTAGCCACGCGAACGGCCGCGATTCGCGGAGCCCACCTGGCTCAGGACAAAGGGTCCTGCGGTGGTAGATATGTTATGGCGACGGAAAGAGAGATCGCCATTTCGGTACCATCAGGGCCTCGCCCTCGCGGTGTATGTGAAACCATCGAAGCCACCCCACGGCAAAGGCCTTGGGTGCGGTGGCCTAGCCCTTACCGTCCTGGCACTTATGTTGTCCGTTCGACGGTTCAAGATCGCTACCGCCGGATTCGATCCAGTCGCCTACCGTTTTGTCCGTTGTTCGCGCGGATAGACCGGCCAGGCGGCCAAGGCAGAGTGAAAAATGACCAGAAGGATGCTAATCGATGCGACCCATGCCGAAGAAACCAGAGTGGTGGTGGCGGCCGGGAACAAGCTCGAAGAGTTCGATTTTGAAACCTCAACAAAGAAGCAGCTAAAAGGTAATATCTATCTCGCGAAAGTTACGCGGGTCGAGCCGTCGTTGCAGGCGGCGTTCGTCGACTATGGCGGCAACCGCCACGGGTTCCTGGCGTTTAACGAGATCCATCCGGACTATTACCGGATTCCGGTGGAAGACCGTGAGGCGCTGCTGGCCGAAGCCGCCGAGGACGACGCCGACGACGTCGAACCGGTGGAGGGAAACGGCGAAAGTTTCGAGACCGTCGGCGGCGATGAGGCCGACGATATTCAGCGGGTGGGGGAAGAACACCGCCACCGGCTGCGCAACCTTACTCGGCAATATAAAATACAAGAAGTCATCAAGCGGCGGCAGATCCTGCTGGTCCAGGTGGTTAAGGAAGAACGGGGCAACAAGGGTGCGGCCCTCACCACCTACCTTTCCCTGGCCGGCCGTTATTGTGTGTTGATGCCCAATACGGCGCGCGGTGGCGGTATCTCGCGGAAGATTACCAATCCGTCGCATCGCAAGCGCCTCAAATCGATCCTGTCCGACCTCGAAGTACCGGGCGGCATGGCGGTAATCCTGCGCACGGCCGGCGTCGAGCGCAGCCGGGTGGAGATGCGGCGCGACTACGACTACCTGCGCCGGCTGTGGGACGAGATCCGCGAGCTGACCCTCAAATCGACGGCGCCCTCGCTGATCTATGAGGAAGGCAATGTCATCAAGCGGGCGTTGCGAGACGTGTATACGCGCGAGATCGAAGAAGTCGTGGTCGATGGCGAGGAAGCCTACAAGACCGCCAAGGAGCTCATGAAGACAATGATCCCGTCGCACGCACGACGGGTGCAGCGCTACAGTGACGGTGGTGTGCCGCTGTTTCATCGCTACCAGATCGAGGCGCAGTTGGATGAGATTCACGACCATATCGTGAACCTGCCGGCCGGCGGATACATCGTACTCAGCTTGACCGAGGCGCTGGTCGCCATCGACGTCAACTCCGGCCGGGCGACGCGGGAGCGCAACGTCGAGCAAACCGCGCTACGCACCAACCTGGAGGCGGCCTCCGAGGTCGCACGGCAATTGCGCCTGCGCGATTTGGCGGGGCTGGTCGTTATCGACTTCATCGATATGGACGAGTCGAAAAATAATTTCGCTGTCGAGAGACGCCTCAAGGAGGCCATGAAGCTCGATAGGGCGCGCATTCAAGTGGGCCGGATCAGCCCGTTCGGGCTGCTCGAGCTGTCACGGCAGCGGCTGCGGCCAAGTGTGCTGGAGGCCAGTACACAAGCCTGCACAATGTGCGGCGGCAGTGGCATGGTTCGCTCAACGGAATCCGCGGCACTTCGCGTTCTGCGGGCCATCGAGGAAGAGGGTCTGCGCGGTAACGCTCAAGAAGTGACCGTGCGCGTACCGAAAACCGTGGCGCTCTATCTGCTCAACCAGAAGCGTAAGGCGTTGAGCGCCGCAGAGGCCAATTTCAACTTTCAAGTGGTCATCAACGCCGACGATGAGCTCGTGCCACCGGCGTTTGAGATGGACCGCATTGGGTCGGACGGCAGTCGCGACGAGCGTGAGCCCGCTGCGGTCGCCGCCCGGGCTTCCGATCGTGAGAGCGCGGCAGCACCGGAGCGCGGGCGAAAGCGGCGGCGGCGGTCAGGCCGCTCGCAAGAGGCGGAAGCCGAGACAAGCAAGGTCGAGCCTACGATCGAGCCTACAGCCGAGACTGTTGTGGCCGACGCGAATGATGCGGAAGAAGAAACTGGTGAATCCAAAAGCCGTCGGCGGCGGGGTCGACGGGGCGGTCGCCGGCGCTCAAGAGCTGAGGGCGCTGCCACGACGGACGTCTCCGCCGTGGTTGACGGAGAGGCGACGGTCGAAACCATGCCGCCGCCAGAAGCAGATGACGACCTTCCAGCGATGCCAAGCGAGGCGACTGAGTCGCAACCGGCAGAAGCGGTAACGGCAGAAGCCACAACTGATGGCGACGAGGCGGAGACGAAACCGAAACCGCGACGCCGACGGAGCCCCCGCACTAGGCGACCGAAGGACGGCGAGAGGGCCACGGCGCCAAGACGGCGGCGGACCACAAGGGACTCCGACGCCAAGGTCGAGGAAGACGTGGCGGTTGGAGCACAACCGGCATCTGATGAACGGCCGGCGGTATCGGAGCCGGCGGTATTGGAACCGGTTGCCGAGACCAACGATGTGCCGTTCGTGCCAGCACCTTCGTTTACGCCTGAGCAAGTGCCAAGCACCCCCCCCAGGATTGACGAGAACACCGGGATCAATGGCAGTAACGGGGGCTCTGAAACGGTCGAGGTCATGCCAGATACCGAGCCCGCCGACGACGACGGCGAGCCGCGACGGGGCTGGTGGAACCGGATTATCAGCTAGTGTGCAGGAGCGGCGGCGGCACCCAACGCCGCCGCTCTCCTAGCGTCAAGTCGAATTCAGACGGCTAGCGACGCCAATCGATTAGCCGCGCCGCCGCGGCGGCGATCTCTTGTTCTGCGCCGGCAAAGGAAAACCGCACAAAGTGATTGCCGCGATCGGGATCGAAGTCCAGTCCCGGCGTCGCCGCGACACCGATCTCGTTCAGCATGCGTTGGCAAAAATCGGTGCTGTCGTTCGTTAGCTCTCTGACATCCGCATAGACATAAAAGGCGCCGTCGACCGGCGCCAAGCGTTCGAAGCCGGCCTTCGGTAACCGGTCCAGCAAGAGTTCACGGTTGCGGGCGTAGAGCGCGACATTCGCTTGCAACTCCTCATGACAATCGAACGCGGCGAGCGCGGCCAGCTGCGATAGGGCCGGCACTGAGATGAAGAGGTTTTGCAGCAGGCATTCGATCGGTCGCGCCAAATCGTCGGGCAACACGAGCCAGCCGATCCGCCAACCGGTCATGGAGAAATATTTGGAAAAACTGTTGATCACCACGGCATGGTCAAAGTTCGCCGCGGTCGCCGCCTGCCGGCTGAAGGTAATGCCATGATAGATCTCATCCGAGATGAGCCGGATGCCACGGCGATCGCAATAGGCGGCGATGGTAGTCAATTCCTCAGGCGACACCATGGTGCCGGCCGGGTTGGTGGGGCTGTTGACGATCAAGCCCTCAAGGTCAGGGATCTGAGAGAGACGCTCTACGGTAGGCTGGAACCGCTCAGCCATGGTGGTGGGTAACAGCACCGGCTCGATACCCAGTGCCGTCATCATATTGCGGTAGGCGGGGTAACTCGGGGATGCCAGCGCTATGCGGTCTCCGGGTTCGAACGCAGCCAGGCAAGTCGCCAAGAAAGCGCCGGACGATCCGGTGGTGACGACGATGCGATCGGCGCTCACCTGCTGGCCATAGAAATCCAGGTAGTGGCGGGCGATGCGGGCGCGGAGATCGGGAATACCAAGGGCATCGGTATAGCCCAAACGGTTGGTATCAAGGGCACGGTGGGCAGCGGCGATGACAGCCGCCGGGGCGCTCGTGCCAGGCTGCCCGACCTCCATATGTAGAACCTCAGCGCCGGCCGCAGCCCGCTCGTTGGCGGCGCGCATGACGTCCATAACAATGAAAGCAGGAATCTTGCCGCGCTCGGCGATTTTGACCATGGTGCTATTGCTCGTCAGCGGCGGAGGCCAGACCGTAGCCGCGCGGATCGGTCTGGAACTCACACCGAATGGATCGGGGGAGACCTTCGGGGCATGAGAAGGCGGATACCTGGCCGAGCCGCTCAACAGCGCGAACCCGGTGGCCGCGGGCGCTGAGCCCCTCTTCGGCCTCGGCGACAACTTCGTCCGGCGTACCCGAGTGGTGCAGGCGGGGGCGAGACTGAGCCAAATTCAGTGGTAGATCCTCGACCAGGGAGGCAAGTGCTACCTTGATCATGGCGCCGGGCGCAGAGTCGCCGGCGGCGGCGGCCCCGAAATAGACGTTGCGCGTGTTCGGGTTGACTAACAACATAGCGCTCAGCGGCGCCGGTTCCTGGGGATCGGGGGGGGCTGCCAGCAATATGCCAGTGCCCGGGGCGACTTGTCTTTGGCCAAACGGGCGGTTCATTGTGAAGGCGCACGCAACCGCCTGGGCCTCGCGATCGACGGCCAAAATCGTGGCGCCACCGGGGTCCGGCTGCGGGGAAGACGGCGGCGCCAGCGCCGCCCGGCCGCCGCGCTCATAGCCGCGCAATATCCCTTGCAGGCGCTGCGGGGCCAAGAGGTCCGACGCCACGACTGCCGACGTTCCGTCGGCGCGCATCCACTCGGCGCGGTCCAGGTAAACTCGCCGGCTGATCTCAGCCAGCAGATGGTCACGGGTGCCGGCCGGCGCGTCGTCATAGAGTTCACCGCCGTCCAATACCGCCCAGATCTGAGCGGCAGATGCTCCGCCGGACACCGGTGGCGGTAAGAAATGCATGAAATTAGAGCCTAATGGCACCTGCATCGATTGGCGAAGACGCGGGCGGGCGTCGCGCAAATCGGCAATGGTCAGCTCACCCCCCAACGAAGTTACCGCATTGACGAACTGGGTGCCCAACTGACCGCCGTAGAAATCGCCCGGTCCGCGACGGCGCAATGCCGCCAGCATGGTGCTCAGTTCAACCTGCTGCAACCGATCGCCCTCGCTCAAGCTACTGCCAGCCGGCAGGTCGAAGACGCCGGCAAGATCGTCGCTGCCGTCAGCGCCGGTTGCAGCGCGCTGATAAGCACGAACGAGGGCACGCGAGGCGGGATTACCGTTGCGCGCCAAGTCTTCGGCTGGGGCCAGCAGATCGGCCCACTCCAACAGGCCGTAGCGGGAATGAAGCGCGAATATCCCCCGAATGTTGCCAGGCACGACATTCAGGGCCGCACGGGTGGCGGGAATTCTCGCCGGGACTTTAGCAAGGAACTCGATCGCCTCCGTCTGCGCGGTGGCGAAATCATGGACCAGACAGGCGCCGCCGCCACCCAAACCACTCCCGGAGGGAAAGGTCACGGCCATGGCAAAATAGGCGGCGACGACAGCATCTGCGGCGGTTCCGCCCACCGCCAGCACATCTCGACCGACCAGGGAAGCGCGTGGCTCGCTAGTCACGATGCCGCCCAAGAAGCCCTCGACAAAGCCCTGCTGGCCGAGATCCGCAGAGCGGCCACAGGCGGCCACCGTCAGGGCCAGAGCGAGCCCGAAGGACCGGGCAACGGCCCGGGCGGGCCTCGATTGACGTGTATCCACTGGCGCCCTACGTTCTTAGTGCAGTTGCGGAGAATTGAAGCGTGCTTAGGATCGTTTCCATCGTTGTCGGCGCCTTGCTTCTGGTGTCCCCACCCATGGGGCCGGCCGCAGCGCAGGGGCGCGGTATCTCCCTTATCCGCGACGCGGAAATAGAGAATACCATCCGCGCCTATGCCACGCCAATTTTCAGCGCAGCCGATCTCGATGCGGATGCCGTGCGCATCCATCTGGTCTCAGACGGCGCAATAAACGCCTTTGTCGCCGGCGGCCAGCAATTGTTCATCCATACCGGCCTGCTGACCCGGGCGGACAGACCATCTCAGGTCGTCGGCGTGATTGCCCATGAGGCCGGCCACATTACCGGCGGGCACCTGGCCCGGCTGCAAGACGAACTGCGCAATGCCACCGCGAAATCGATCGCGGCCTTCGTCCTGGCCGCCGCGGCCGGGGTCGCCAGCGGCAACGCGGACGTGGCGCAAGCGGTAATCGTGGGTGGCCAGCAGGTCGCGGTCCAGGGGCTGCTGCGTTATTCTCGCGGTCAGGAGTCGGCCGCGGACGCCGCCGCCTTGTCGCTGCTCGATCGTACCGGGCAGTCGGCGAGTGGACTATTGGAGTTCTTCGACATGCTAAACCGGGAAGAGGCCATAACCGTTGGGCGGCGCTCGGCATATACCGGGACGCATCCGCTCACCTCAAGCCGGCGCAGCACCGTAGCCAATCACCTGGCCTTGTCGCGCTACGCCAATGTCCCGGATCAGCCGGACCTGGTGCGCCAACATGAGCGGATGGTGGCGAAACTCATCGGCTTTCTGTGGCCCTTCGATAAGGTACTCGAACGATATCCCGAGACAGACAACAGCTTGCCGGGTCGATATGCGCGCTCAATCGCCAGATTTCGTCGTGGGGAACTGGACCCAGCACTGGAACTTATCGACAGTTTGATCCAAGAGCGACCGAGCGACCCGTATTTCTTAGAGCTAAAAGGGCAGATGCTGTTCGAGAATGGACGTATCGCGGATGCACTCGCGCCCTATGAGGAGGCGGTGCGGCTGGCACCCAACGAACCGCTGCTGCAGATTGACCTGGCGAGAATCCAGATCGAAGGCAACAGCCAAGAACTGCTCGTAACGGCCAAGGCCAATCTGGAACAGGCGCTGCGGACCGAGCCGGAGAACGCCACCGGCTGGTTCAACCTAGCGATCGCCAATGGCCGCCTGTCCGAGATCGGCCAGATGGCGTTGGCACAGGCGGAGCATGCCGCGATCATTGGCGATCGGGCGGCCGCCAAGGCCCATGCAGAGCGCGCCGAGCGGGAATTGCCCTTGGGTTCCCCGGGGTGGCTGCGCGCCCAGGATTTGCAACAGCAGTTGGGCCGAAAACGTTGACAAACCGATTCAACCCCCTCGGCTAAACCCCGGCTGCGCCGGAATTCTTGTGAGTGTCACCGGCGCGTGATAAGCCGTGATTTGCTTCACGCGTTTGAGCGGGCCCATGATCGCGCCCTGTTCACCCTAAGATACTGATTTCGGAGGTTTCCTGTGATCTTGGCCAAAAGGCTGATAGCGGCTGCGGGTACGGCATTCGTGTTGTCAATCGGCGCGAGCGGGCTCGCACTGGGACAGGACAACCTTACACCGATACCGGAAGGCGCCCTGACCCTGCCGAGTACCGCTGCGGCGCCTGTCGAACCGACATTCTCCGATTCCCAACAAGCGGAGATCGGTCAGATCGTGCGGGACTATCTGGTCCAGAATCCCGACGTCATCGTCGAGGTCCTGCAGATACTGCAAAACCGCCAACAGGCGGCGCAACAACAGCAGCAACAACCGGCGCGGGTCGATCCGGCCGTGGTCTATAACGAGGGGCAGGATCCGATTATCGGAAACCCCGAGGGAAGCGTGACCGTGGTCGAGTTCTTCGACTACCACTGCCCGTTCTGTAAACGGATTTCCACGAGCATCGCCAAACTTGTCGAGGGCGATAGCGACGTGCGGGTCGTGTTCAAGGAATTCCCGGTCTTCGGCGACGACTCCGTGTTTGCGGCGCGGGCTTCGCTGGCCTCGATGAAGCAGGGGCTTTATCACGAGTATCATCTGGCGATGATGAAGAACCGCGGGCGTCTGACGGAACGTACCGTGATGAAGCTGGCAAAGAAGGTCGGCCTGGATGTGGACCAACTGGAAGAAGACATGGATTCGCCAGAGGTCGAGGCGACAATCCAAGAAAATTATCGGCTGGCGCAGCGGCTTGGTATTCGGGGCACGCCGTCCTTCATCATCGGCGATGAGATCGTGCCCGGGGCGTTGGACATCAACACCATGCGGCGGCTCGTTGAGTCAAAGCGTCAGAGCTGATCCGACCGCCCGACCCTAGGCTTCCGCGTCGGGCTGGTGGCTTGGCTGGGCGTCAAATACCGCAGGCAAATCCATCAAAGCATCGAAGACCCGCTTGATGGTCGGGTAGTCGGCGATCTCGGTACCGAACCGCGTTGCGTTGAATATCTGGGGCACCAGGCAACAATCGGCCATCGTCGGCGCATCGCCGTGGCAATAGCGACCGGTGGCGGGGTGATCAGCCAATAACGCTTCCACGGCGGTGAAGCCGATGGCGACCCAATGCTGGTACCATTGCGGGCCGTTCCGGATTTCCTCGGCAAGGCCAAGAGTGCCCAACTGGCGCAGAACACGCAAATTGTTGAGCGGATGGATGTCGCATGAAATGGCTTGCGATATCGCCCTCACTCTGGCCCTGCCGGCCGGATCAGAGGGCATCAGCGGCGGTTTGGGCCGAGTCTCGTCGAGATACTCGATGATCGCCATGGACTGGGTCAGGACCGTGCCGTCGTCGTCGATGAGCGCGGGCACCAGACCCTGTGGGTTGAGCTTTAGGTAATCTGGCGCCGATTGCTCTCGCCGCCGCAGATGCACGAAACTGCGCTCCGGCTCCAGGCCCTTCAGGTTTAGGGCAATACGGAGACGATAGGCGGCCGAAGAGCGGAAGTAGTCATAGAATTTCATGAGTCGGTGCCTTTTTAGTCTTGGTGATCGTCAGCCGACCAGATCGTGGGGAACCAATCCTCGCGCAGGCGTTCGCCCGGCTGCTGATCGATCCCCATGTCGGGATAAGGTGGCGACGGCGTGCCGGGCCGCTCGGCGTATCGCGCGTCATCGCCGAGCCACCGAAACGCAATCGCCCGCCGGCGCGTCGTGCCGCTGTTTGCCGGGGCGTCGTGGACGGTCTTGAAATGAAAAGCGATGGCATCACCTGGCTCAAGAGCCCAAGAAAGCGGCAGATAATCTTCCGGCGCCGAGTCAATGTCGGGCATGGTTTCAAAGCCGTCGCCGGCATAGTCGTAATCGGCACCATCCTTGAAGCGGCGGGGATAGAACAGGCGACCCCAGCGGTGCGAGCCGGCGATAAAGCGCGGGCAAACCGGCCGTTCGACAGGATCCAACGCGACCCAGAAACTTATGACTTGGTCGCCGTCGACGACATAATAGGGCTGGTCGTGATGCCAGGGCGTCACCTCCCGGGTCCCCGGTTCCTTGGCCAGAACATGTTCATGGAAAAACTGCACGCGTTGAGCCGACACAAGCCGGGCGGCATGCCGGGCCATCGGTGACTCAAACACAAAGGCGGCGAATTCGGGGATGGCGCGCCAGTTGCAATAGTCGCCGAAGTAGGATCCATGGCCCTCGGCATCGGTATAGTGCTGGGCCATGGGGCCGGGATGCTTCAGATTGCGCTCGACCCCGGCCGCCAGACGCGACACCCAGTCGGGTGCCACCGCGCCCGGCAGGCAAACGGCACCGTCGCGATGAAACGCGGCGATGTCCTTGTCGGTCAAGTGAAACGCCATGCCCGCCTGCCGTCCGCTAGTCGGCTAGGTTGGCGATCGGCACCGGCGCGATCTCGTCATGGGGCTTGAAGCCGAAGACCCTGCCATAGAAATAGAGTTCCGCCTCAAGGGCTCGCTTGACGTTCTTGGCCTGGCGGAAGCCGTGGCCTTCGCCTTCGAAGGCGATATAGGCGACCGGGAGGCCCTTGCTCCGCAGCGCCTCGACCATCGCTTCGGCCTGATTAGGCGGGACCACACGATCCTCGAGCCCCTGGAGGAAGATCACCGGGCAGCTCAGTCTCTCTGTGTGGTCAATGGGGGAGCGCTGATGATACAGCGCCTCGGCCGCAGGCAGCGGCCCGACGATGCGGTCGAGATAGCGGCTCTCGAATTTGTGGGTGTCGCGCGCCAGGGCCATGAGATCGCCGATGCCGTAGTGGCTGGCCCCAGCGGCGAAGACATCGCGAAAGGTGAGCGCCGCCAGCGTGGTGTAGCCGCCGGCGCTGCCGCCGCGAATGGCCAATCGGCGTTCGTCGACTAAGCCACGCTCGACCAGGTGGCGGGCGCCATAAGCGCAGTCATCGACATCGGCGACGCCCCACTGTCCGTCCAGAGCGGCCCGGTAGGCCCGTCCGTAACCAGTGCTGCCGCGATAATTGACGTCGAGAACCGCGAACCCGCGCGACGTCCAAAACTGGATCGACAGATTGAACGAGCGCGACGTGGCCCCGGTCGGTCCGCCATGGCTACGCACCAGCAGCGGCGGCCGTTCGCCCGCCGGCATGGCGACGTCCCGGTTGACCGGCGGGTAATAGAAGGCATGGGCGACGGCGCCCCCGGCGGTCGGGTAGGAGATCGGTTCCGGCACGGAGAGGTAACCTGGGTCGATCGTCAGTTCGGTGGAACGCTTGATGACCTCCTGGTCGCCCGTGTCGAGATGCAAACAAATTACCGCGGCCGGCCGGGTGGCGGAGGCACCGACGAACAGAGCCTTGCTGCCGGAAAGCTGAATGCCGGAGATGTCCGTGTAGGCGAGTCGGACCGGCGCGACGGTCCCGCCAGTACCGATGATGCCGAGCCGCCAGACGCCGTCTTGCGTGTAGGCCGCCGCAATACGGCCATCGTCCAAGAAGCCATAGGTCCTCATGCCGAAAGCCCATTGCGGCAAGCCGAACTCCGCCGACATCGGGCAAAGGGCGCCGGCCTGGGCGTTATCGGACAAGCGGTAGATATTCCACCAGCCGCTGCGGTCGGAGACGAAGTGCAACTCACCCTGCGGCGACCACTGCGGCTGGAACACGGACTCATCGGGTCCGCCGGCCACCGGCCGTGGGTTGGCCAAGCCGGATGGGCCGAGATCGGCGAGCATGAGGCTGGTGCCGTCCCACGGCATGTTGGGGTGATCCCAGGCAAGCCAAGCCAGTTGGGTGCCGTCGGGATTGACCCGAGGGCTGGCGACGAAATCGGGGCCTTTGACCAGCACCTCCCCCGAAGTCAGAGGGCCGGCTAAGGGAATGGCGACCAGCGTATTCTCAGGCTCATCGGCCTGGTCGTGATCCTCGCGGACACAGATGAGACGGCTGCGCGCGCCGTCGAGCACCATGTCGGCGTAGCGCCAAGGGCCTTCCGGGGTCAACGGTTCGGGTGCTCCGCCGGGCGGCTGGCGATAAATGCGCTGGTCGGTGAAGTTGACGAAATAAACGACGCCTTTGGCGATGAGGATGGCGCCGCCGCCATATTCGTGGACACGGCTGCGGGCGTTGAATCCCGGTGGCGTGATATCTTCGCTGCGGCCCTCAGCGCGGCCCCGGACGAGAACTACCCGGCCGCCCTCACTGGCCCGACCCTCAGCCCAGCAAATACTGTCGCCATCCCAAGCCACGCCGCCAAGCCCGATCGAGCCGGCAACAATCAACTCGGCCGTAATGGGAGATGGCCAGGTACCGCAGGGTAGGCTGGCTGCTTCGGTCATGGTGATCCCTCGTCCCGCGTCGGCGCTGCTCGGCAGGTTAACAGATTGAGTCACAAAAAGGAGCCAACCGCCGCTCGCGACGGTATTTTTCGGGATCAGCCCGTGTAGGGCACGACCTTTTGGTCGATGGTGCCGAAGATGGTTTTACCGGCGGCGTCGCGCATTTCGATGCGGACGCGGTCGCCGTATTTGAGGAAAGGGGTTTTCGGCTTGCCGTCGTCGAGGGTCTCGATAGTGCGGACCTCGGCGAGGCAGCAGGAGCCGGTACTGCGGTCGCGGTTGGAGATGGTACCGGAGCCGATGATGGTGCCGGCGGCCAAGGGACGGGTTTGGGCGGCGTGTTGGATGAGACGGGGAAAGTCGAAGTTCATGTCGACCCCGGCGTTGGGTTGACCGAGCAAGGTATCGTTGACATGGGTTATCAACGGCAGGCTGAGCTTCCCGCCGTCCCAGGCGTCGCCGAGTTCATCCGGGGTGACCGCGACCGGGGAGAAAGCCGAGCGGGGCTTGCCGGCCATGAAGCCAAAGCCCTTGGCCAACTCCGCCGGGATGAGGCCGCGGAGTGACACGTCGTTGACCAGCATGACGAGTTTGATATGACTTGCCGCGTCAGCCGCGGCGATGCCCATGGGCACGTCATCGACGATGACGGTAACCTCGGCCTCCAGGTCTATACCCCATGCCTCGCTGCCGACGGCGATGTCATCCAACGGGCCGAGGAAACCGTCGCTAACCGCCTGATACATCAAAGGGTCGTCGAGAAAACTCGGCGGCATCTCGGCGCCGCGGGCGCGACGGACCAACTCGACATGGTTGAGGTAGGCGCTGCCATCGAGGAACTGATAGGCACGGGGTAGTGGGGATTCCAAATTTCGTGATGCATAGGACTCGGCGCCCACAGCGGTGCCGGCGTTGAGGCCTGCGGCCACGTCGGCAAGGCGCGGCGCGGTCCGTGTCCAATCCTCGATAGCCGCCTGTAATGTTGGCGCAATATCGCTGGCCGGGACCATGCTGGTTAGGTCGCCGGAGACGACCATCAGCGTGCCGTCGCGGGTGCCGTCGCGCAGAGATGCCAGTTTCATATTATTCGGCGGCCTCTTCAGTCGGCGTGTCGGTGCGCCAGGAATTGACATAGCCGGTATTCTCGACTTCCGCCGGCAAGGCCGCGACATCGAGAGCGTCGCGGGTGTCGATCATCACGGCGACTTCATCGGTCGCCGGTTTGCTTTGGACGAAGGCGTTCCGCAAAGCCTTGGGGTGAGGTCCGTGGGTAAAGCCGCAAGGATGAAACGTGACCATACCGGCGGTGATGTTGTCGCGGCTGAAGAAATCGCCGCGGTGGTAGAAGATCGCCTCGTCAAAATCGTCGTTATTATGGAAGAACGGCACCTTCAGCGCGCCGGGGTCAGTTTCGAAGGGGCGCGGCACGAACGTGCAGACGACGAAACGACCGGACAGGAAAGTGGTGTGCGCCGAGGGCGGTAGATGGGCGCGGTGGCTCATCAGCGGACGGATATCGCGCCAATTGAGCCGGACGACCGAGAGATCGCCATGCCAGCCAACGGCATCAAGAGGGTTGAAGGGGTAAGTTACCGTCGAGATATCACCACGGCGCTTGATCTCAACCTGCCAGGCCTGCTCGCTTTGCTGCGCCTTGAAGACATCGTCGATACGGGGCGCCTCTAGAATGGCCGGGTCGAAGATGGCATGGCGGCCGACGAGGCCCTTTTCCGGCAGCATGTAGCTTTCGTTGGTGGCCTCGATCAGCAGCAGTTCCGCCGGCCCATCGAACTCGGTGCGCCACATGGTGCCGCGGGGCAGGACGACATAGTCGCCGTCCCGAATCTCAAGATGACCGTAATCGCAAAACAGGCTGCCCTGGCCGTTGTGGACGAAGAGCAAGTCATCGCCATCGCCGTTGCGGGCGAGGCTGGGCATGGCGCCTTCCGTTCGCCAAAAGCGCATGCGGGTGTGATTGTTGGTGAGGACCTCGGTTGCCGCCCAGGGTGTCGCCTGCATGGGTGGGAGCTTGTTGAGGTCGAAGGCCCGGGGGCGCAGGGGGCCGTCCCAATCGACCCAGCCGGTGGGCGCATGGCGGTGATGCATCATGGTCGCCGGACCGAAGAAGCCCTCCTTGCCAAGCTCGCGCTCGTAAGTGTCAGCAGGCAGATCGGTGTGGGCTTGACGAGACGCCTCGCCCTCGATGCGCGAAAAGGCGATGTAGTTCTTCATGGCCTAGTCTTCCTCGGGGCCTTGGAGAACGCCGCGGCGGATCTGATCCTCCTCCATGGCCTGGAACAGGGCCTTGAAGTTGCCCTCGCCGAAACCCTCATTGCCTTTGCGCTGAATGATTTCGAAAAAGATCGGACCGATCACGGTGTCGGTGAAAATCTGTAGAAGGAGGCCCTGACCCTTGGTGGGGGCGCCATCAATGAGAATGTGGTCGGCCTGGAGGCGCTGCAGGTCCTCACCATGGCCGGGCAGACGGTCGGGAATCGCGTCATAGTAAGTGGCGGGGGTCTCGAGGAAATTGATGCCCTGGCCGCGCATTTGCTCAACAGTCTCGTAGACCGACGAAGTGCCCAGGGCGATATGCTGGATGCCCTCGCCGTTGTAGAGCTTGAGAAATTCGGCGATCTGGCTCTTGTCATCGGCAGATTCGTTGATCGGGATACGGATCTTGCCGCAGGGACTGGTCATCGCCTTGCTGCGGAGGCCGGTCAGCTTGCCCTCGATGTCGAAATACCGGACTTCCTTGAAGTTGAAGACACGCTCATAGAAATCGGACCATTTCGTCATGTCGCCCATGGCCACATTGTGGGTCAGATGGTCGATGTAGGTGAGACCGAGGCCGGGTGGACTGCGGTCGACCCCCTCAAGGAAAGTAAAATCGACGTCGTAGATGCTGCCCTGGCTGCCATAACGATCGACCATATAGACCCGAATGCCACCGATGCCCGCGATGGTGGGAATGTTCAGCTCCATGGGGCCGACATGGTTTTCGATCAATGTGGCGCCGCGCTCGGCGACTTGCCGATAGGCCTCGGCCGCATCCTTGACGCGGAACGCCATCGCACAGGCTGATGGCCCGTGCACCTTGGCGAATTCCGCGGCGAAGCTGCCGGGTTCTTCATTGAGGATGAAATTGACGTCGCCTTGGCGATAGAGCCGAACCTGCTTCGAGCGATGACGGGCAACGAGGCTGAAACCCATACGCAGGAAAAGATCGTGCAGTTCTTGCGGATTGGGCGAAGCGTACTCAACGAACTCGAAACCATCGGTGGCGAGCGGGTTCTCCCACAAGGAGCCATCATCTTGTGGATCGTGGGCCATGGCTGATTGCGCTGACATCGATGAACCTCCATTTGGCGAGCCGACAGCCCCGGTAGGTCGTGGGGACTTGACACGCATATGACTGCATCTCCATGTTAGTTTCAAGTGAAACTAATTCAAGGGCCCGTGACGATGGCCGAAAAAGGTCCCGAGGAGGTCGCGTCCCTGGCGCTGGAACGGTTTGTGCCCTATCGGCTCTCGGTGCTGGCCAATACCGTCAGTCGGTCGATCGCCGACGAATATGCGCAGCGCTTCGGGTTGACGGTGCCGGAGTGGCGCACTTTAGCGGTCCTGGGACGCTTCGCGCCGCTCACCGCCAGTGGCGTCTGCGCGCGTACGGCGATGGATAAAGTCCGGGTGAGCCGGGCGGTGGCCCGATTGACCTCGGCCGGACTGCTGCGGCGGCGAACGGACGCCGAGGATCGGCGGCGGGTTATGCTTGAGATGAGCGGCGCTGGGCGAGAGGTCTACCGGCAGATCGTGCCCCTGGCGCTGGCACGGGAGGCCGAGCTTTTGGCGGCGCTAAGCGCTACGGAGGTAAAGCAGCTTGATTGCCTGATAGAAAAGCTTCAGGCGCGCGTGGATAGCCGGACCCGAGTCAGAACCGGGTAGGCAGCTCCGCATGTAACCACGAGCAGACGATCAGCCACCCACCAAATGCCGCGTCAACACCTGCCGAACAAAAACTCCGAACGCATCCGCGGGCTTTCTGGCAAGACCCACTAGACGAGTACCGAAAATCAAGTTCATAACGGTGGCTACAATCAAAAGCCCAAGAAATGTTGGGACGGCACCGCGAATCACCAAATTATCGCTTGCAATGAACAGCTCAGTAAATTGCGTTGACAGAGAGAGAAACAGCCCAAATACAAGACCAATAATCAGCAACGAGAGTATCGCGACCCTGACAGCACGCTCCGCCGCTTTGACAGCCTTGTTAATAAACCCCTCTACTTTTCGTCTCATCCTTAACGTATGCCACGATTCTTCTTTTAGTTTTTCCTTAGTATCTTTCAATATGTCGAATTTTATCCTATCCAAAATATCGCTCACAGTGCCTTGCACGAAGACATCCGAGTCCCCGTCCGTTATTTCCATCAAGTATTTTCTCGCATTGAGCGTATGCACCAATAACGCGTAATCATCTTGACTTATTCCCCCTCTACTCATGTATTGATTCGCTGCGGAGAGATATTTCTTCCAAAGCTCATCAGACGGGTTCGTCGCGGCGTATGCTATTGCCACAAGTTGTTCCTTTGGGAGGTCAGGTCTCTTCTTGATGGCCTTTATCCAAAGTAGCATGGAGAAGACATGATCTGCCATACATATGGGTGCATCGGATACTCCATACTCATCATTAAAGAACTTGGTTGAAGCTCTCGCCAATGCCGTATTCGTAGTGATAAATATGGCATCACAAGACTCGATATATTTCTTCGTACCGCCTAACCTAAGCCGAAAAATAGCGGTCAGGCAATTGACGTCATGCTCCCTCGCTTTTTCCGACTGTCCAAGAATCTCCTCATCGAGAAACCGATTCAACTTAGCCTCATCCACCCCCAGCTGCGTAACATATTCCGGGAATTCAACTACACTCTTAACTCCAATATTCTCCAAACTACCATCAAGCCTTGCTATTTCTAGCTCTATGTCAGCTCTGGTCATACCCTTACGAGCAAAGAAATCTAGAACGTCTCCCGGTCTATTTGGAGTTAAAGAGGGTGACTTCGGCGCTCGGGCTACCGCTGTCAAGATTCCATGAATTTCATCATAAGTCTTTCTGAAACATAGAATCTGAACGCCGGCCTCTCGCAACATCTCGAGCAATTCTACACACGGCCTAACCATTGAATCGTCAGCCCACCCCAAGGCACGCAGCAAAAACTGTGTGTCCAAATATACGTCGACGGAACGGAACTTCGTGGTAATATTCTGCGGAACAATGTAGTAAAAGGACTCTGTTAGTATTGCCCCACGGACAAAATCGTCTATTGCGTCATAGCCCTCCGGGTCGTTCTTGATCGTGTGCTCAATAAAGCTATAAATAAAGTACCTTAACGTACCTTCTGGTGATTTATCCTTCTCGTTTAAGCTTTCTTCTGCAGACCACAAATGCTCGGCTAAATTTGGAGAAATATCATATAATATTTCGAAGAAATGGTTATCAACGTCGTCTTCTGTTACGTTTTTTTAAAGCGTTTCTTTGCAGTACGACTTAAATTTTATTCGCAAACTATTCTGCGACCTTGACGCCCGAGCGCGAATGTCATCAAAAACAAGTCCCTTTAATGCTGAACTGTTCTTTATGTACACCTTGTTTTCTTTTTTTACATATCGATACTTGCGTTTGGCTGCGCGATTGAGCAACGCGATAATCGCACCTTGCGGTATATAGATTTCCGCCATATCAGCAAGGGTCTTTGATATTTCGTCCACAGTCACGATATCAGTCTCGCATTGAGAAATTGCATAGCCCAGGAGCGGCATGTACGTATCGATAGGTGATTCTTGGCTAACGTCCCAGTTTACCTTGACCATCGCCATACTTATTAAGAATTTCTCCATACCCCCCTCTTTTTATGCAGGCTGAATTTGACAACCATCTCAGAAACTCGTAATGCACATTCGTAATATTGTGTGGAATGAGAAGCGGGGAAAATGCTGCTTATGTGTCCGCTTGCTGTTGGAAAACCGGGAATATTCCGCCCAAGCGTATTCCCAGTCTGAGCGCCTAAATGATAGTGATGCGATATCGGCGTACCATGAGAATTTCGCGATGAATGACACCAGCGGGTCACAAGCGACCTCTCCGCTCCGCGACTTCGTTACGCCTTACGAGTATAGGCTCTTTAGACGATCATTTCTACTAGCTATGGCCGCTAGCGCCCGAACTTCAACGCGCTAAATGTAGTATTCCTGCAGCGGTGGAAAACCGTTGAAACCTATCGAAGCATAGGTCGCGGTATAGGCGCCGGCGGCGAGGAAATCGATGTGATCGCCGACATCGAGGCTCAAGGGCAGGTGATAGCCGGCATGGCGATAGAGCACGTCGGCGCCATCGCAGGTCGGGCCGGCGAGAATCACCGGGCCCGTTGCCGTGCCATCGGCGTCGGTGCGCAAGCTGTACTGAATCGCCTCGCCCGCAGTCTCAGCAAGGCCGCCGAACTTGCCGACATCCAGGTAAACCCAGCGTTCTGTCGCGCCATAGTCGCGGCGAGAGACGAGCACGACCTCGCTACGTATGACGCCCGCATCGGCGACCAAGGCGCGTCCGGGCTCAGCGATGATATCGGGAAGGCGGTTGCCGAAATGGCGAGTCAGCGCGCGATGAATCGCGCCGGTCACATCCTCCAGTCGCGGCACCTGGGACCGGTACGGCACCGGAAAGCCACCGCCAAGATTGAGCATCCGGAGCTCCAGCCCCGCAGCCGCCAGATCCTGGAAAACTCCGGAAGCGGCACTAATGGCGTCATCCCAAGGGGCCATATCGCACTGCTGGCTGCCGACGTGGAAAGAAAGACCACAGGGGTCGAGGCCCAGGTCACGGGCCGACAGCAGCAGATCTCGCGCCATAGCTACCGAGCAGCCAAATTTGCCGGCAAGCGGCCAGCGCGCGCCAGTGCCGCCGTCCACCGCGATGCGGCAGAAAACGGCACTGCCAGGCGCCACATGCGCCAATTTCGCCAGCTCAGCTTCACTATCGAAGGCGAACAGCCGGACGCCGAGATCATAGGCACGGGCGATATCGACGCTCTTCTTGATGGTATTGCCGTATGAAATCCGCGCCGGCGGAGCGCCGGCGGCCAGGCAAGCTTCGACCTCCGACAGGCTGGCAGCGTCGAAACTGGCGCCAAGCTCGGCAAGTCGCTCCAGGACCGGCGGCGCGGGATTGGCTTTGACCGCGTAGTGGAGGACTGCCAGAGGCATGAGTTCGCAGATGCGCCGGTAGCTCTGCTCGATGAGCTCGAGATCGACTACCAGGCATGGCGTCGGCGGCCTTTGCTCGGCCAGGAAATCAGCAATCTTCGACGTCAAACGAATATCCCCTTCAAGCCCCGCAACAGCGCGAAAAAGACGCCGCGTTATAGCGAAATCTGCGGCAATGGAAAGCGGAAAATGAGGGCCGGGTCGCGCCGCCTTTCGGCAGCCGCATTGCGCTGACTCATGCAGCTGTGATAACCAGGCTCGTTCAACAGTGCGAATGCCGCAAACGGTGGCCGAGCAGCCTCTCATATTTATCCTCAATGGGCCTAATCTCAACATGCTTGGCAAGCGTGAAGCCGGTATTTATGGCACCGGCACGCTAGCGGACATTGAGACGGCCTGCGGAGGTGCGGCGAAAAGCGCCGGGCTAAGGGTCGACTTTCGACAGAGCAATCATGAAGGCGAGATTGTCGATTGGATCCAGGAGGCTCAGGTCAAGGCCGCCGGGGTGGTCATCAATGCCGCCGCCCTCAGCCACAGTTCCGTGGCGGTCCATGACGCGCTGCGCCTTTTGGATGTTCCGGTGATCGAGGTGCATTTGTCCAATATCTACCGTCGTGAGGCGTTTCGACATCATTCCTACGTCAGCGCTGTCGCCAGCGGGGTGATCTGCGGCTTCGGAGCCGATGGCTACAAGCTGGCGATCGCGGGAATGGCGCGACTATTGGCGGAGCGGGCGCATGGCTAAGTTTGATGTGGATGGCGATCTGGTTCGCAAGCTTGCCAGCCTGTTGGAAGAGACCGGCTTGGGCGAAATCGAATTCGAGATCGAGAATTGCAGAATTCGAGTAGCACGCCCTGGCGCAACGGTTAGCGCCGTCGCGCCGGTCCCAGCGGGCCCGGCGGCCGTGGCGGACCCGGTGGCAGCGCCGACGCCCAAGGACGGGTCCGAACCAGGTAGCGTGACCTCGCCGATGGTGGGGACGATTTATCTCAGCCCGGCGCCGGACGAGCCGCCATTCGCCCGACTCGGCGACGCGGTCGCGGCGGGTCAGACCTTAATGCTGGTCGAGGCGATGAAGACCTTCAACGAGATCAAGGCGACCAAGGCCGGCACACTCAAGGAGTTGCTGGTAGAGAGCGGACAACCCGTCGAGTATGGCGAGGTTCTGGCAATAATCGGCTAGGTCGATGTTTGGTAAAGTGCTGATCGCCAATCGCGGAGAGATCGCGCTCCGCATCCATCGTGCGTGCAAGGAGATGGGAATCGCCACCGTGGCGGTTCACTCCACCGCGGACGCAGACGCGATGCATGTGCGGTTGGCGGATGAGTCGGTGTGCATCGGGCCGGCGCCGGCGCGAGAGAGCTACCTCAACGTGCCAGCGATCCTATCGGCCGCGACGGTGACCAATGCCGAGGCCATCCATCCAGGATATGGCTTTCTGTCCGAGAATGCGTCATTTGCCGAAATCGTCGCCGAGCACGGATTCAAATTCATCGGCCCGAGCGCCAAGCATATCGCCATGATGGGCGACAAAGTGACCGCCAAGCGGGTGATCTCGGAGGCTGGGGTGCCCGTGGTGCCGGGCTCGGATGGGCCGATCGACGACCTGGACAAGGCGGCTCGAGTGGCTGCGGACATCGGTTATCCGGTGCTCGTCAAAGCGGCCGGCGGTGGCGGCGGCCGCGGCATGAAAGTCGCCCGGGACGAGACCGAGCTGCGGCGTGCCGTGCCGGCGGCGCGCAACGAGGCGCTGGTATCGTTTGACAATGGCGAGGTTTACCTGGAGCGCTATCTGGGGCGGCCGCGCCATATCGAAGTGCAGATACTGGCGGACGAGCACGGCAATGTGGTGCATCTGTTCGAACGAGACTGCTCGCTGCAGCGCAACCATCAGAAGATACTGGAAGAGGCGCCCTCACCGACCTTGGACGACGCCCAACGCGAGCGCATCGGCCAGATCTGCTGCGATGCCGTACGGAAAATCGGTTATGCCAGTGCCGGCACCCTGGAGTTTCTCTATGAGGATGGCGAATTCTTCTTCATCGAGATGAACACCAGGATCCAAGTGGAGCATCCGGTCACGGAAGCGATCTGCGGTCTCGATGTGGTGCGCGAGACGATACGCATCGCCGCCGGTGAGAGACTTTCGGTGCGACAGCAAGATCTGGCAATCAACGGCCATGCCATCGAATGTCGGATCAACGCGGAAAATCCCGAGACCTTCGCCCCCTCCCCGGGCCGGATTACGGAGTTCCATACCCCGGGTGGTTTGGGCGTCAGGGTCGATTCGGCGCTGTATTCGGGCTATGTGGTGCCGCCGCATTATGACAGCCTGGTTGCCAAGCTGATCGTCCATGGCGCGACCCGGGAAGAGTGCATCATGCGGCTGCGCCGGTCCCTTGGGGAAATGGTGATTGGCGGCATCGAGACAACGATTCCCCTGCACCAGAGGCTGATCGCGGAGCCGGATTTTGCCAGCGCCGCGTACGATATTCATTGGCTGGAGCGTCTGGTCGCCGGCTCGGGTTGAGGCTAATATTCGTCCTTGGATCAGGCAGGAGAGACGCTGAGGACCAATGACTGCCCTAACGCCGCAATTACTTCTCGGGGCCTATGCCGGCGGTATTTTCCCAATGGCAGAAAGCCGTGACGACCGCAGCCTGTTCTGGATCGATCCGGATAATCGCGGAATTCTGCCGCTTGAGAGCTTTCATATCCCGCGGCGACTCAGGCGAACCCTGCGGCGCGGCGATTACGAGATCCACTGCAATCGCGATTTCAGCGGGGTCGTCCTGGGCTGCCGGGAACAGACGGCAGGGCGGCCGGAAACCTGGATCAACGGCGAAATCGAGCGGCTCTACACAGCGCTGCATGAGATGGGCTTTGCCCACTCGGTGGAATGTTGGATCGACGGCGCCTTGGCAGGCGGCCTCTATGGCGTGTCCCTCGGCGGGGCCTTCTTCGGCGAAAGCATGTTCAGCCGGCATCGGGACGCCAGCAAAATCGCGCTATGCCACCTGGTCGCTCGGCTTACCATGGGCGGCTACCGTCTCTTGGATACGCAGTTCGTCACCGACCATCTGCGACGCTTCGGGGCCAGGGAGATCCCGCGTGCCGCCTACAAGGCGCTGTTGGCGGAGGCGGTTCAAGTCGATGCCCGCTTTCAACCGGGGTTGAGCGACGAGGCGTTCTCGGTATTCGTGCAGTCGATCACCCAAACGTCGTAGACAGGGTGCTCGAGGGCCGATAAGGCGGGGCTGGACGCGAACATCCAGCCGCTGAATATGGAGGTCCGAGGCTCGCCGGGCTTGACCTCAAAAACCTCAAGAAAAGCCGTACTTTCAGGCGGTTCCGTGGGCGGCGTCTTGTGGCAAGCACGGACGGCAAGTTCCAAGGTGCCGAAGCGGACCAGGGTGTGAAGCGGCACCTCGATAGTCGAGATCCGGGCCGTGACCTTGTCGAGGCCCTGAAGGACAACGCCGGGCGGTGCCGGCGGCGTGGGTGGGGCCGGTTGAGCCAAAGCAGACGGAGCAGCCACCACCATGACGGCCAGCACGGCCGGCCAAATCAACCTGGTAGCCGCGCGGCGAGGCGCAGGCGGACGTAGTCGGCGATCCATTGGCCGTTCTCGTCGGTCAAAGTCGGTTGCAGGAGATCGGTGATTTCGGCGCGCACGGCGGCGCGCTCATCGCTGGTCAGAACGTCGAAGAATGTGCCGGCGAAAACATCGAGCCAATCACCAATATCCCCCGGTAACGGTGTGGGACGGTCGATTATCTCGATGTAGCGCACGTCGAAGCCGTGACTTTCCAGCTTGGCACGGTATTCCTCCGCGGTGGGGAAATACCAAGGGTCGAGGCCTACCGGGTCATGTCCGCGCGCCGCCAGGATCTGATGGAGGGCCGCCTGCACGCGGGCACAGTTGCCGCCACCGCCGAACTCCGCGACGAAACGGCCCCCGGGCTTTAGGGCTCGGCGGATACCCGCAATGACCGCATCGGCATCCTGCATCCAATGCAAAGCGGCGTTGGAGAAGACCGCATCGAACTCGGCCGCGAACGGCAATGCCTGGCCACTGACGACCCGTGCGTCCAGCCCCCGTGCCCGGGCCGCCGCGATCTGCTCCGCGCTCGAATCGACAGCGACGACGGCGGCGGCCAAAGCGGCCAAGCGCTGGGTCAGCGCACCGTCACCGCAGCCGAGATCGAGGATGCGCTCGTGAGGCCGAGGGTCGAGTAGGGCCAGCACCGGCGCCCCGAGCTCGGCGACGAAACCGGCCTTCTCGGCATAGCACGCGGGATCCCACTGCTGACTGGGCTGACTGGGCTGGCTGTCAGCCACCAACTAGCCCCCGGTCGCCAGGAAGATGATCTCGGAGACCGAATCCTCCAAGCTCTTGAAATCACGGGTGCGCTCAAGCTCACCGCCGGCCGCGATAATCTCAGTGTCCTGCCCCGGAATCAGGCGCAGATATTTGCCACCGAGCAGACCCTCGCCGGTAATAACAGCCTCAGTATCGGCCGGTAGCTGGATTTTCGAGGCAAGGGTCATGGTCACCACGGCCTCAAAACTAGCAGCATCGAGTTCGCGCGACGTAATGGTGCCGACCTTGACACCGCTGATCCGGACATCGCTGCCGGGCTCGAGCCCGCCGACCTTAAGGAAGCGCGCTGTCACCGAGTAGCCCTCGGGTTCACGGATCTCGGCGGTCCGCATCGCAAAAAGGACAAAGCCGGCGGCGACCAGCACAACCACGCCGCCCAGAACAGTCTCCACCATATTGCGTCGCATGGTTCGCTCCTACTGCGCGGCCGGCGCGGGGTCGCTCGACAGCCGGGCGCGGCCCCGGCCGATAATCAGTTCCAGCAGATCCTCGACAATCATGGCTTCTTGCGTGAATACGATCTCGCCGCCGGCGGCAATCATGTCGTCGCCTCCGCCAATATCCAGCCTGACGAATTTGGCGCCAAAAAGGCCGTCCGTGGCAATCGCCGCGGAAGCGTCGGTATCCACCTGCACGATATCCGATACGCGAAGTACGGCGATCGCCTGGTTGTTCTCGTCGAGCGAGAGCGCCGACACACTGCCAACAGGCACGCCAGCCGCGCGCACCTCAGAACCGACGGCGAGGCCATCGACTCTGGTGAAGCGGGCGATTAGGTCGTAGTGGCCGTCATTGGCCAACTTGGCACCGCTGAAAACGAACGCGACAAACCCGACAAGCACGAGCATCAGCAGGCCGCCGGTCAAAAATTCGACAACAGCTTGGCGCTGTGCGGTCACGAAGGACCCTGCGGCGGTGTCCAGGCCTCGTAGTCGCCGGTCGCGCGGTCACGCTTGCCACCCGCGAGGACGCTGCCGGGCGGGCGGTAGGCCGCCGGCGTACCGGTCAGGTTGGGCTGGTGCTCTTTCTGCCAGGGGTAACGCGGCGCGGTGTCCTTGGGGACGTCCGTGACTAGATGATGGAGCCAGGCATGCCATTCCGGGGGTACTCGGCTGGCCTCGTCCTCGCCGTCAAACATCACCCACCGGCGCTCACGGCGATAGCCGCTCCGCGCCTTACCGCGATAGTACCGATTGCCGAACTGATCACGGCCGACTTCGCGGCCGCGCAACCAGGTCATCAATCGGGTGCCAATGGTCGCCATCTTGGAATCCTTACAGGGCCCGCGACCGAGTTGCGAGCGGGCGCGCGAAATATGGCACCTCCCCTAAGATTCGTCTACCCGGGCGAAGCGGCTCAGCGGGTGGCTTGCTACCGCTACCGGCGCGGTCGGCGATAAGGGAGGAGCCGCCCGTGCTCCGCGGCCGGCCACGGTGTTGGCGTGGGATCGCATGCGGCATTTTTTCGCGCCTCCCGCAAAAGCCAGAGACCACGCCGTATTTGCCCATTAATGCCGGTACCTGCCCAAAATATAGTTGAACAGGGCATATCTTGTGGGTAGGTTAGCAATCTCCACGAGATGTCGTGTGTAGCGAACAGAACGTGTCGGCACATGGCTTCGACTCGGGGAGCGCTTAGAACGGTTCGGGGATATACCGGGAACCGATCGGGTACGTGTGCGATTGCAGACGTTGAGATCGTTTGCCCGTGTGGGGGAGTTTTTTGCCATGAAGATAGGCCGCCAATTTACGATCGAAGGTCAAGGTCCCTATGCTGATATCGCTTTTCGCGAGGCGGCCAGCGAAATCCGCAACCCGGACGGCAGTGTGATTTTCGATGCCCAGGGGATCCAAGTGCCGGCAGCCTGGAGTCAGGTGGCCTGCGACATCCTGGCGCAGAAATACCTGCGCAAAGCGGGCATTCCGGCACGCCTCAAGGCCGTGCCCGAATCGGGCGTGCCGATCTGGCTCCGCCGGCAGGTCGCCGATGATGCCGCCCTGGATGCGCTACCGGAAGACGACCGCAGCGGCCCCGAGACCGATGCCCGACAGGTGTTCGACCGGCTTGCCGGCACGTGGACATATTGGGGCTGGAAGGGCGGCTATTTCGACGCCGAAGCGGACGCGCAGGCTTACTTCGACGAAATGAGGTTCATGCTGGCGGCGCAAATGGCGGCGCCGAACTCGCCGCAATGGTTCAACACCGGCCTGCACTGGGCGTATGGCATCGACGGGCCGAGTCAGGGCCATGCGTTCGTGGACTTCCAAAGCGGCAAACTGGTGCAATCCGAGAGCGCCTACGAGCATCCGCAGCCGCATGCCTGCTTCATCCAGTCCGTGGCCGATGATCTGGTCAATGACGGCGGCATCATGGACCTGTGGGTGCGCGAGGCGCGGTTGTTCAAGTACGGCTCCGGGACCGGCTCAAACTTCTCGCAGATTCGCGGCGAAGGCGAAAGGCTGGCAGGGGGCGGGCGGTCGTCCGGCCTGATGAGCTTCCTGAAGATCGGCGACCGGGCGGCCGGGGCGATCAAGTCCGGTGGAACCACGCGGCGCGCCGCCAAGATGGTCACGGTCGATGTCGACCACCCGGATATCGAGACCTTCATCGATTGGAAGGTCAAGGAAGAGCAGAAAGTAGCGGCTTTGGCTGCCGGCTCGCGGATGTGCCGGAAGCATCTGAGCGCGGTGATGGAGGCATGCCACGACCGTTCCGGCATGACCCCCGATCGCGCTGACGATGATCGGTTCGAGCCGCGGCACAATCGGTTACTACGGAGAGCCATACGCGAGGCGCGGACCGCGATGGTGCCGGAGAATTACGTCCAGCGGGTAATCCAATTTGCCCGCCAGGGATATTCAGACGTCCAGTTCCCGGAATTCGACACTGACTGGGATTCGGAGGCCTACTTCACGGTATCCGGCCAGAATTCAAATAACTCCGTGCGACTGAGCAATGCCTTTATGGAGGCGGTGCGCAATGACGAGCCGTGGCACCTGACTCGGCGTACGGACGGGGCGGTCGCCAAGACGCTGCCGGCGCGCGAGCTGTGGGAGAAGATCGGCCATGCAGCCTGGGCCAGCGCCGACCCCGGGCTGCAGTTCGACAGCACGATCAATGAGTGGCACACCTGCCCGAATTCGGGGCGAATCAACGCCTCCAACCCCTGCTCGGAGTATATGTTCCTCGATGATACGGCCTGCAATCTGGCGTCGCTGAACCTGATCACTTTTCGGCCGGGAGATAAGGCGGCGGACGATGCGCTGATCGATGTCGCCGCGTTTGAACATGCGGTCAGACTATGGACGGTGACGCTCGAGATATCGGTCTTGATGGCGCAGTATCCGTCGCGCCAGATTGCCCAACTTAGCTATGAATATCGCACGCTGGGACTGGGTTATGCCAATCTTGGCGGGCTGTTGATGGCAAACGGACTGAGCTATGACAGCGACGAAGGCCGGGCGTTTTGCGGTGCCATCACGGCGGCGATGACTGGGGTCGCGTACGCGACTTCGGCGGAAATGGCAGAAGAACTGGGCGCGTTTTCCGGTTATGCCAAAAACCGGGAGGCCATGCTGCGCGTAGTGCGCAACCACCGGCGCGCCGCCCATGGAGAAAGCGGTTACGAATCTCTGTCGGTGGAACCGGTCGCGCTGAACGGCGCCGACTGTCCGGACAGCGGTGTCGTCGCGGCGGCAAAACGGGCGTGGGACAGGGCGCTGGCCGAGGGTGAGGTACACGGCTTTCGTAACGCCCAGGTCTCGGTGATCGCACCGACCGGCACGATCGGCCTGGTGATGGACTGCGATACGACCGGTATCGAGCCCGACTTCTCGATCGTGAAATTCAAGAAACTGGCGGGTGGTGGCTACTTCAAGATCATCAACCGCATGGTGCCGCCGGCGCTCGATGCGCTCGGCTATAAACGGCGGGAGGTCGAAGAGATTACCCGCTACGCCACCGGGCATGGGACCTTGGCGGGCGCGCCAAGCGTCAGCGAAGAAGCGCTGCGCGCCAAGGGTTTCGATGACGAAGCTTTGGCACGGGTTGAGGAAGGCCTCGGCGGCTGTTTCGATATCCGCTTCGTGTTCAACAAATGGACCTTGGGGGCGTCGTTCTGTACGGAGACGCTGGGCCTGCCGGCGGCGCAACTCGATGCGTTGGATTTCGACCTGTTGGGCGCCATCGGTTTCTCGAAAGACGATGTAGAAGCGGCGAACAGCTATGTTTGCGGCGCCATGACGGTCGAAGGCGCCCCGTATCTGCGGGATGAACATCTGCCGGTGTTCGACTGCGCCAACAAATGCGGCCTGATAGGCACGCGTTTTTTGCCGGCAGAAAGCCACATCAAGATGATGGCGGCGGCGCAGCCCTTCATATCGGGCGCTATCTCGAAGACCATCAATATGCCGAACGAAGCGGTGATCGCCGACTGTAAGGATGCGTACATGCTGTCCTGGCGGCTCGGTCTCAAGGCCAACGCGCTCTATCGTGACGGCTCCAAGCTTAGCCAACCGCTGCAATCACAATTGCTAAGCAGCGATGCCGAGGACGAAGACGAACAGGACACGCTGGACTCGATCATCGATGCCCCGGACGGGCGGCGGGCTCAGATTGTCGCCGAACGAGTGATCGAGCGCGTTATCGACCGAGGCGCCGAGCGACGGCGGTTGCCCGATCGCCGCAAGGGTTACACGCAAAAAGCCACGGTCGGCGGGCACAAGGTCTATCTGCGCACGGGCGAGTACGTGGATGGCGCGGTCGGTGAAATGTTCATCGACATGCATAAGGAAGGCGCGGCCTTCCGGTCGCTGATGAACAACTTTGCGATCGCGATCTCCATTGGCTTGCAATATGGCGTGCCGTTGGAGGAATTCGTCGACGCCTTCACTTTCACTCGTTTCGAGCCGTCGGGCATCGTCGAAGGTAATGAGGCGATTAAGATGTCGAGTTCGGTGCTCGACTATATCTTCCGTGAGTTGGCGGTGAGCTACCTAGGCCGCAACGATTTGGCGCATGTGGTGCCGGAGGATCTGCGCCCGGACAGCGTCGGCCGCGGTGAAAAAGCGCAGTCGCTGCCTAGCCATCTGGCACAACAGGCGATCAGCAACGGCTTTGTGCGGCGCAAAGGTCTGGTGGTGGTGCATGGCGGCGCCGGCAACAAAAACGAGACCGGGCCGGAGCAACTGATGTTGCATAGCGAAGCCACGGTCGCAAACGGCAGCTTGGCCGTGGCAGCGACCGTCTCGGTCGGCAATGGCGAGGCACCGGGACCGATCCAGGAAGCGCGCATGAGAGGCTATGAGGGCGATGCCTGCGGCGAGTGCGGTAACTTTACGCTGGTTCGCAACGGCACTTGCCTGAAATGTATGACATGCGGCGGCACAAACGGCTGCAGCTAGGATCACCGTCGCCCGAACCCGGGGCCTGAGCAGCCATTCTTTCAGGGGGCAGCCAGGCCCTTCGGGATCGCGGCTGCGGTCCGTTCAATTACCGGATATTTGGTGGTTTTCGCCTACCAAGGGCGGCGGGCGGCAGTTATCATGACGCCCTGAAAAAACCCCTGGATATGGAGACTGTCGTATGACTGGTCGGATCGACGCCAGGCTGGCGGATCTTGGCGTCACGTTGCCAGAAGCGGCGGCACCGGCGGCAAATTATGTGCCCTGGGTGATCAGCGGCAACCTGGTCTTTATCTCGGGCCAATTGCCGATGGTCGACGGCAAACCGGGCTTCATTGGCAAAGTTGGCGAAACGTTCGATGCGGCGGCGGGCGCCGAGGCGGCGAAAGCCTGCGGAATCGGCATTCTGGCGCAACTCAAGGCAGCCTTGGATGGGGATTTGGACCGCACCGTACGGTGCGTGAAACTCAGCGGCTTTGTCAACGCGGTTCCAGACTTCGTCGAGCATCCAATGGTGATCAATGGCGCCTCCGACTTGATGGTGGGTGCGCTGGGTGATGCCGGCCGCCATTCGCGGTTCGCGGTCGGTGTCGGCAGTCTGCCGTTTGGCGTTGCCGTGGAAATCGACGCGCTGTTTGAGATTGCCTAGGCATGGATCTTCGCGATGGACGCATCTCACGGCGATTGGCCGAACTGGGCATCGAATTGCCGGACGCGGCGCCGCCAGCGGCCAATTATATCGGTGCGGTCCGGACAGGCGGGCTGATTTCAGTTTCCGGCCAAGGGCCGGTGAACGGCCGGGAAATCCTGTTTGAGGGTCGGGTGGGGCAAGATCTGAGCGTCGAGGAGGGTCAGCAGGCGGCACGGCTGACCTGCCTCAACGTGTTGTCGCAGGTTGCGGTCGAACTCGACGGTGACCTGGATCGGGTCAGACGCGTGGTCAGGCTGTTCGGCTTGGTCAACAGCGCGGCTGATTTCGATCAACAAGCCCTGGTCATGAACGGCGCGTCCGACTTGATGGTGGAAATCTTCGGTGACATCGGCAGGCATGCGCGCGCGGCCATCAGTGCGCCGGCGCTGCCCTTCAACATTTCGGTGGAAATCGATGGGATCTTCGCGGTCGCATAGGCGAGCGTCGACGGCGGATCAAGGCGGTTGAGCAAGGAGTCCCCGGCGGCGAGCAGCACACCGGTTACCGCGCGTCTGGTGGAGCGTATCGGTGACATCGAGGCGACCGAATGGGACGCCTGCGCGGGTGCGGCGAATCCCTTCGTGAGCCATGCATTCCTGGATGCGCTGGAGATCAGCGGATCGGTGTGTGCGGAGAGCGGATGGTTGCCACGGCATCTGGCCCTCGAGGATGGGCAAGGCAGGCTGGTGGGCGCCGTCCCCTTATATGTAAAGGGCCACTCACAGGGTGAGTATGTCTTCGACTGGGGATGGGCCGACGCGTTTCAGCGCGCCGGCGGCGACTACTATCCCAAGCTACAGGTCGCCGTGCCTTTCTCGCCGGTCACCGGCCCGCGATTGTTGGTGCGTGACGAGGATGACAGTGGCGTACGTCCGGCCCTGATCGGCACTCTCGAAGCGGTCGCAGAGCAGCTCAACGTCTCCTCGGTCCACGCGACGTTCACGACCAAAGAGGACTATGAGCTATTCAAAGCGGCAGATTGGGTGCCGCGGCTCGGCCAGCAATTCCATTGGCACAACGAAGGGTATCAGTCCTTCGACGACTTTTTGGGGACGCTTATCAGCCGTAAGCGCAAGGCGATTCGAAAAGAAAGACGCGTGGTCGCCGAGAGTGGAATAACACTGAAAGCGTTGAGCGGGAGCGACATCCGGCCGGTTCACTGGGATGCGTTCTATCAGTTCTACGTGGATACCTACGACCGAAAATGGGGTTATCCCTATCTCACCCGCGGCTTCTTCGAGGAACTGCAGATGCGGATGGGCGATGCCGTGGTGCTGGTGATGGCCTTCGACGGCGACCGCCCGGTGGCCGGGGCGCTTAATCTGAAGGGCAGCGACACGCTCTATGGCCGAAATTGGGGGAGCGTCGACGACACGCCCTTTCTGCATTTCGAGGCCTGCTACTATCAGGCAATCGATTACGCAATTAGCCACGGTCTGACTTGGGTGGAAGCGGGAACGCAAGGGCCGCACAAGATCCAACGCGGCTACTTGCCGGTGCCGACCTACAGCGCCCACTATATTCGCAACGAATCCTTCCGCGAAGCAGTGGCGCGGTTCTGCGCCGAAGAGCGGCGGGCCATGCAGTATGAGATTTCAGCGCTGGCGCGCCACTCGCCCTACCGTTGCGACGGGGACGCGCCGCTCTAGTCTACGAGCTCTGTCTTGTCCGAGCCTGCGGCGGTGCCGCCGCGCTTCGATTTCTTGCCGGACTTGGTCGCGCGTTTGTCTTCCTTGCAGATGAAGGCAAGTTTGCCTTCGGCAACCGTGACCTTGACAGAGCCGCCCTTGGCCAGGGCACCGAACAGCAGCTCTTCAGCAAGCGGTTTCTTGATATGCTCCTGGATGGCGCGGGCCAAAGGCCGGGCACCAAAGGAACTGTCATAACCACGTTTGGCGAGCCAGCTCCTTGCCTCGTCGTCGAGCTGGATGGTGACGTTGCGATCACCAAGTTGGGCTTCGAGCTGCATGACGAACTTGTCGACAACCTTGGAGACGATTTCCTCCGTGAGCGCGGCGAAAGGTATCACCGAGTCCAAACGATTGCGGAATTCCGGCGTGAACAACCGGTTTATTGCCTCCTCGTCGTCGCCGGTGCGCTTCGCGCGACCAAAGCCAATGGCCTGCTTAGCAAGCTCGGTAGCGCCGGCGTTGGTGGTCATGATCAGGATGACGTTGCGGAAATCGACCGCCTTACCGTTGTGATCGGTCAGCTTGCCGTAGTCCATGATCTGCAACAGGATGTTGAACAGGTCCGGGTGGGCTTTCTCGATCTCGTCAAGCAGCAGCACTGAATGGGGGTGTTGATCGACAGCGTCGGTCAGCAAGCCGCCCTGATCGAATCCGACATAGCCCGGCGGGGCCCCGATCAGACGAGACACGGAGTGACGCTCCATGTACTCGGACATATCGAAGCGCGTTAGCTGCACGCCCATGGACAGCGCCAGTTGCCGTGCCACCTCGGTTTTGCCGACACCCGTCGGGCCCGAGAACAGATAGCTGCCTATCGGCTTCTCAGGCTCACGCAAACCGGCGCGGGCGAGTTTGATCGCGCTCGCCAGTGACTCGATGGCCGTATCCTGACCGAAGACCATAGTCTTCAGATCGCGCTCCAGATTGCGCAAGGACTGGCGGTCGTCGCGGCTGATCGACTTGGGTGGGATCCGGGCGATTTTGGCAACCACGTTCTCGACATCGCGCACGGAGATCGTCTTCTTGCGCTTGGAGGGTGGTAACAGCATCTGCGAGGCGCCGACCTCGTCGATAATATCGATGGCCTTGTCAGGCAGTTTGCGGTCGTTGATGTAGCGGGCGGACAGCTCAACCGCAGTGCGGATAGCGTCTTCGGTGTAGCGAATATTGTGATGGCGCTCGTAGTACGGCTTGAGGCCACGCAGAATCTTCACCGCATCTTCGACGGACGGCTCGACGATGTCGATCTTCTGGAACCGGCGCACGAGGGCGCGGTCCTTTTCGAAGTAGTTGCGGTATTCCTTGTAGGTGGTGGAGCCGATGCAACGCAGCGTGCCCCCGGCCAGTGCGGGCTTGAGCAGGTTCGACGCGTCCATGGCCCCGCCCGAGGTAGCGCCGGCGCCGATTACGGTATGGATCTCGTCGATGAACAGGATGCTGTCGTCGAGGGCTTCAAGCTCCGAAACGACGGCCTTGAGGCGTTCCTCGAAATCACCGCGGTAGCGGGTACCGGCCAGCAACGCCCCCATATCGAGGGCGAAGATGGTCGCCTCCTCAAGCACCTCGGGCACATCATGCTTAACAATGCGGCGGGCAAGGCCCTCGGCGATCGCGGTCTTGCCGACGCCCGAGTCGCCGACGAAAAGCGGGTTGTTCTTCTGGCGCCGGCACAAGACTTGGATGGTGCGCTCGACTTCGTCCGCGCGGCCGATCAGTGGATCGATCAAGCCGTCGGCCGCCTTCTTGTTGAGGTCGACGCAGTAAGCGGTGAGCGCCTCGCGGCCTTTTTTGACCACCTCCTCGCCGTCAACCCCCTCTTCGGCGCCGAAAACCGGGGATGACGTCTCCTGACCCGGAACCTTGGCGATGCCGTGGGAGATGTAATTGACGGCGTCGAGGCGGGTCATATCCTGCTGTTGCATGTAGTAGACCGCGTGGCTCTCACGCTCCGAGAACATAGCAACCAAAACGTTGGCACCGGTGACCTCTTCCCGGCCCGACGATTGGACATGGATCGCGGCACGCTGCAAGACGCGTTGGAAGCCCGCGGTCGGCTTGGCGTCTTCGAGCCGGTTGGTCATCAGGCCCGAAAGCTCATTGTCGATGTAGTCCGTCAGCTCTTGCCGAAGCTTGCCGATCTCAACCCCGCAGGCGCGGAGGACGGCGATAGAGTCCTGATCCTCGATCAACGCCAGGAGCAGATGCTCGAGGGTGGCGAACTCATGTCGGCGCTCATTGGCCAGGGCCAAAGCGCGATGGAGCGTCTGTTCTAGGTTGTGCGACAGCATACCCACGGCGTCCCGCCTACTCCTTTTCCAGAGTGCACTGCAAAGGGTGTTGGTTCTTTCGCGCGAAGTCTATCACCTGCGTGACCTTGGTCTCAGCCACCTCATAGGTAAACACACCGCAGATGCCGACGCCACGCTGATGTACATGCAACATTATCCGAACGGCCTCCTCATTCGGCATGTTGAAGAAGCGTTGTAGAACCTGAACGACAAACTCCATTGGCGTGTAGTCGTCATTCAACATCAACACCTTGTACATCGACGGCTTCTTGGTCTTTGGCTTGGCGCGGGTGACAACTCCCGTCTGTCCCTTGCCGTTGCCATCGCCGTCACTATCGTGGTCGTTGCTCATGAGCCTGACACGCGCGAACATCGGACACCTCGACCCATGAAATGATATTGGATCGGACTGCATTGGTGAAAGCTCTTGTTGCATGACAGATGTGTGATTATCCGGAACGATCAAGCTCTACCTCAAGACCCTTACCGCTTTCCATACAACAGGCCGGGGCCGGCAAAAACAACCCAGGCACAAAAAAAGCCCGGCGAGACCCTCGCCGGGCTTGAAGCGCCGCAATAATTTCGGCGAATTGCTCTCTAGCTTACCGCGCGAGCGGCTTGCTGAACTTCTCAAATGCAGCGGTGGCGCCCGCATTCAGTGGCGCAACCGCGGCCGACGCGGCCTGCGCGGAGCGCTCCTGCATCTTGGCGCTTTCTGCCGCAAAACGCTCAAAGCTGGTCCGGGCCCAATCGGCCTGGACATTCATGAAATCCTGAACGCTCTTGGCACCGAACATACGATTCGCGGCCGACATGCTGTCTTCGAGGGACGTCTTGGCGTAATCGGTCATCGCCCGGGTGGTCTCCTCGACCGTGCGGGTAAGTTCGTTGGACGACGCCTGAAAGGCCTCGGTAAGCTCTTTGTTGAACTCAGCGACGCCCTCATAGCCGTTAATGGCGGCGGCACTGACCTGCTCCAAGCCCTCGCGGGTCATCGTGGCGACCTGCTCGTAGCCCTTGGCCGCCTGCTCGGCAGCATACTCAAACTCAGCCTCTGCGGCGCCGGCCGGCCGAGCCGTGCCTTTGCCAGCGGTTTTCTTGCTAACGGTCATTTGTCTTACTCCCAGTCAAAAGTCATCGGCATGCGTGCTGGCGGTAGTCGGAGCTCGCGGTGCCGGGTTAAGCCTTATGTTGCACTGCAACACGCCACTATTTGGCCCCTCTAGTTACCGCTGTCAAGAAAATTTTGTGCGCTGCACCATAAAAAATCTCGCGATGCACAAGAGCGCAGGTTTTCCGGGGCTTAGAACGCCACTATGGTTCCGACAAGGCCGTCCCCGGTACGGTTTATATGGAGCTGAAACTCCCCGTCCCCGCCCTGCTGACCCTCAATCCTGCGGGCTGGGCGAAAGGGCACGCCGGTGCGGTCTTGGACCAACAGCAAAGCCGGAAACGCCAACTGCGCGTGCGGCGTCTTGGCGTCGCGAAAGGCCGCCATGGCAAAGCGGCCGGATTCGCAGGCCGTCACCAACCAGTAGAATTCGGAGCTGGCCAAGCGTTGGCCTGCCGCGGGTGGGGCGCCGTCACGATCCTGTGATAGTGCGGCCAGAAGCTGGTTAATGTCGGCGGCGGCGACCGAAGACGTATCGCGGCTCAGGTCCCAGGGGCCGAGAGGTTGTGCCGGGCTTAGTTGGCGCAGATTGCCGCTCACGCCGCGGGCACGAGCAACCAGCTCAGCGGAACCATCGGGGCGCGTACCCAGATCATAGGTGCGGATCTGTCGGTCATAGATGCCGTTGTAGACCCAACGATAGCGGTCAGGGCTATTCGGGCCGCAGGTGGCCTTGATATCGGCCCCGGCGGCATAGCTAAACCAGCTCAGGCTACGTCCGACGGCGTTATCGACGGGTCCGCTTGCCGCACAGGCAGCCAGGACCATCCCGAGGCCGGCGCAGAGCGAGACCGTGCCGAGTCGTTTTCTCATTACTTCAGATGCTCTCCATTGGCTGATTCGGTGGTCGGGACGCAGGGTTGGCAATGGAAATGTCAATAGATTCTAACATTATTCGGGCTGAATACTCGACATGCGCCCAGTATCCCATCTTGTCCAACTTTTTTTCTTGATTAATCGAGTATTAACGCAACAAGTGTATGGACATAAAAAGGTCATTTTCACTAGAATCCGTACCGAGTCGTTGGTTCGATACAAGATGAATGGGCTGGACTTGAGAAGGCTAGATCGACAGCAAGATGCGGCCAGGGTCGGGGGACTTTGGCGGCGCGCGGTATCACGAGGCTTGCAGTGCGTTCTCGGTGCGTTGGGGCTGGTCCTGGTATCGTTGGTCGGCAGCGCGCCGGCGGCGGCAAAATACGCCTCCATCGTCGTCGATGCCGATACCGGACAGGTGCTGCATTCGACCAATTCTGACACGCGCAACTATCCTGCTTCCTTAACCAAAATGATGACGTTGTATTTGCTGTTCGAGGCGCTCGAGAAGGGTGACCTGACGTTGGACAGTAGATTGAAAGTGTCGAGACGCGCGGCTGGACAGGCGCCCTCGCGGCTTGGGCTGAAGGCTGGATCGACAATTGCCGTGCGCGATGTCATCGGCGCCCTGGTGGTGAAGTCGGCCAATGACGTCGCCACCGTGGCAGCCGAGGCCGTCGGTGGAACCGAGGTCAAGTTCGCGCAGATGATGACCAAAAAAGCGCGCGATTTGGGCATGAAGCGAACGACGTTTCGCAATGCCTCCGGCTTGCCCAACCGTGCACAGCTCAGCACCGCTCATGACATGTCGGTACTGGCCCGGGCCTTATTGGAAGATTTCCCGGGGCGCTACCAAGCATTCTCGGAGCCGTCCTTCGCCTATAACGGGCGTACCTACCGGACCCACAACAATCTGTTGAAGGATGGCGCGGACGGTATCAAGACCGGTTACACGCGGGCGTCCGGGTTCAATCTGGTGACGTCCGTAGAGCGGGACGGCCGACGCCTAATCGGCGTGGTGTTCGGCGGCAAGACGGCACGATCACGAGACCGGCACATGGTTTCGCTGCTCGAGCGATCCTTCAAGCGCATTCGGACCATACCGTCGACGGCGGCGGCGCGACCGGTACCGAAGCCCGCTGCGCTGACGCGTGATGCGCAAGTGGCGCAGAAACAGGTCAGTGTGATTGTCGACCCGAGCAAAACCCCGGCCAGTGCGATCCTGTCCGAGCCGGGGGCCTGGGGCATCCAGGTCGGCGCGTTCGCGAAATTCGCGCAAGCGAGGCGGGCGGCGGATATCGCCGCCGACAAGTTGCCGGCCCTCAACGCGTCAATCGAGATTCAAGCGGTGAATAAGAGCGGGCGCACGCTCTATCGGGCGCGGCTCATGGGGGTCACGCGCGGCGACGCGCAGAGTTCCTGCGGCGCCTTACAAGATCGCGGCGGCGATTGCGCGCTGGTGACGCCGGAAGGCGGCATTCGGCTGGGTCTGAGACGCAGCTAGCAAGCTCGTCGGCTGAGCTCAGCCGATAGCCATCATCATCATCCAGCCAAGCCGTCCGCCAGGATGGCGCCGCGCGAGGCCATAAAGTAGAGGCCGAGATGATGCGTTGCCTCTTGCGGGTGAGCCGCGGTGGCGGGTAGGTCCAAACTTGCCGTTGCACCAGCGGGGAGATCGTAAGTCGCGCAGCCCGGCTCATAAACGACAATATCCTGCAGGCTCGGCATGAGCCCGTGATTGCGGGCGGACAGCAGGGTCAGCACAAAATCCATGACACAAATATCGGTGCAGATGCCGACCGCTACCAGGCTGTCGAGTCGGTGGTCGTTCACCCAGTCGACGACGGCATTGCTGCCGTCCGGCCGAATGGCGCCGATGAAGCCGTTGATGCAATCCTTGCGGACCAGCGTCGCGGCGGCACACTCGGCAAGCCAGGCGAGTTCGGCGACAAGTTCCTCTTCACCGGTCCCGGCCTCGCAGTGGGGTGGATAAGGGGGTTCCGGCTTGCCGGGCTCGTGGGTATCAAGGAAGGCCAGCAGCGGCCGAGATGAATCGACGAAGGCGCGGGCCAGCCGGTCAGTCTCCGCGATCATCCGGCTGACCTGTCGATTGGGGCTCGGCGGGGCCAAGTTACCGGCGCCCACGGTGGCAAACCCGTTCACCTCATCGACAATCACCAGCCCAGGGGTACGCCCACCGAGATCGTAGGTATCGGGCGCAATGGGCATCTGGCGATTCAGAGTGGCGAGCAGGTCAGGCACGGGATCGACGGCCATCAGACGGCTCCTCAGGCAAGCAGATCGGCCGGCGCTGCAATACCGCTCTGCGCAAGCTGATCTTGGATCTGCGCCTTGAGGCGGGTCAAGCCGGCCGCATTGGCGGCTTCGCAGCGGGCGACCAGAACATCTTGGGTGTTCGACGCCCGCAGCAACCACCAGCCGTCCGCGGTCTTGACGCGGACACCGTCGATGGTGATGACGTCGGCGCCGGTCGCCGCAAGACGGGCCTGCAGTTCCTTCACAACCTCGAACTTTCGCGCTTCGGAACATGGGAAGCGAAGCTCCGGTGTATTCACGGCCGGGGGGATGGCGTCGTACAGCTCGGTCAAGGGCACGCCGCGACGGTCGAGGAACGAGAGCAGACGGACGCCGGCATAGAGCGCGTCGTCGAAGCCGTAATAGCGGTCAGAGAAGAAAATATGGCCGCTCATCTCGCCGGCCAAAGGAGATTTCTCCTCGACCATTTTCGCCTTAATGACGGAGTGGCCGGTATTCCACATGATCGGCTTTCCGCCGAGGCGGGCAATCTCGTCGAACAGAACTTGGCTGGATTTGACATCGGAAATGATGGTGGCGCCGGGCTGGTCCATCAAGACATCCTCGGCAAACAGCATCATGAGCTGATCGGCCCAGAGAATGCGCCCTTTGCCGTCGATAACACCAACGCGGTCGGCATCGCCGTCGAGGGCAATACCAACGTCGCAATTGTTGGCCGCGACATGCTCCTGAAGTTGGACCAAGTTTTCGGCGACGGTGGGGTCGGGGTGGTGATTGGGAAAGGTGCCATCGATCTCACCATTGATGATGAGGTGACGACCCGGCAAGCGCTGACAGAGGCGGCCAAGAATCTCCGAGCCGGAGCCATTGCCCGGGTCCCAGGCGACAGTGAGCGGTTTGGCGGGCTTGTACTCACTGGCCAGGCGGTCGACGTAGGCTTCACGGATGTCATGGTCGGTGACTTCGCCGGTGCCGTTGGCGTAGGTTCCCGAGCGCGCAATCTCGGCCATGCGTGGGATGTCCGGACCAAAGAAGGGTCGGCCCAGCAGGGTCATCTTAAAACCGTTATAATCCGGCGGGTTGTGGCTGCCCGTTACCATCACACCTGCATCCGTCGGCAGATGCTTGGTGGCGAAGGACAGCATAGGGGTAGGGCCGACGCCGACGCGCCGCACGGCGAGCCCGCAGCCTCGCAACCCCTCCACCAGAGCCGCTTCGAGGGCCGGCGAAGACAGCCGACCATCGTAGCCAACCGCAACCGTCGTCGCGCCGGCCTGCACAGCGCATGTCCCAAAAGCAGCGCCGAGAGCGCGCGCATCGGCTGGGGCAAGCGTGTCGCCGACAATGCCGCGAACGTCGTATTCGCGCAGAATCGTACCGTCGAAATCGTGCGGTTGCATGGTCATCGGCTGGCCGTCCGTACCGGCGTCACACTCTCGTTCGCCGGGCGCACGGCCGGTCGCCCGATGCTGGTGTAATAGAAGCCTTTCGCCGCCATTTCCTGAGGCTGATAGATATTGCGAAGATCGATCAGGACCGGGGCGCGCAGCGCCGCCTTGACCCGGGTCAGATCGAGGGCACGGAACTCATTCCACTCGGTTAGGATCGCCAGGGCGTCAGCGCCGGTCATGGCGGTGAACGCGTCGGCGGCCCACTCAACGCCCGGCAACATGGTGCTGGCCTCGGCCATGCCGGCAGGATCGAACGCGCGTACCACGGCCCCGCTTTTCTGCAAGTGAGGAATGATCGCCAGGCTCGGCGAGTCACGCATGTCGTCGGTGTTGGGCTTGAAAGTGACGCCAAGCACGGCGATCGTCTTGCCTTCCACGGATCCACCACAGGCGGCGATGATCTTCTCCGCCATGCGATCTTTGCGTTGCTCATTTACCTGAACGACTCGCTCGACAATGGTGAGGGGCGAGCCGGCATCCGATGCTGAGCGCACCACCGCCAAGGTATCCTTGGGGAAACATGAGCCACCAAATCCGGGACCGGCATGCAGGTACTTGCCGCCGATGCGACCGTCGAGGCCGATACCCTTGGCGACGTCCTGGATGTCGGCGCCGACTTTTTCGCATAAGTCGGCAAATTCGTTGATGAATGTGATCTTGGTCGCGAGGAACGAATTGGCAGCGTATTTGATGACCTCCGACGTCTCGAGGGCCGTGAAGATCATCGGCGTTTCGATCAGAAACAGGGGTCGATACAGCTGGCGCATCTGCTCGCGCGCGCGCTCCCCGTCAGCGCCGATAACAACGCGGTCGGGGCGCATGAAATCGCTGATGGCCGACCCCTCGCGGAGGAATTCCGGATTCGAGACGACATCGAAATCGGCGTCCGGCCGCGCCTCGCGGATAATGCGCTCAACCTCCCGGCTGCTGCCGACCGGAACCGTGGATTTGGTGACGACGATGGTGTAGCCGTCGAGAGCCGCAGCGATTTCGCGTGCGGCGTCAAACACATAGGAGAGATCAGCATGGCCGTCGCCACGGCGGGACGGGGTACCAACGGCAATAAAAACCGCGTCCGCTTCGGCGACAGCGGTGGCCAAGTCGGTGGTGAAGGTCAGTCGGCCGCCGGCCGCATTGTTGCGGACCAGGGAAGTGAGGCCGGGCTCGTAGATCGGAACTTCGCCGGCCTGCAAACGCGCAACCTTGGCTTCATCCTTGTCGACACAGACGACGTTCCAGCCGAACTCCGAAAAACAGGTTCCCGATACCAACCCGACATAGCCGGTTCCGACCATTGCGATACGCATCGCACAAATCCTCCCAACACAGAAAAAATCTCGTTCGCTCGCTGTCTCTCCCGGTGATGGGGGCGCAGATCACGAACGGCGTCAACCACTTCAACGCCAACGGCCACCGTTAGTTGGCGTACTCCTTCAGTCGCTCGGCGAAGGCGGCGCCGAGATCGTCCCGGGCTAAGGCGTAGGCGATGTTCGCCTCCAAGAAGCCGATCTTGTCACCGCAGTCAAATCGACGGCCCTCGAAATCGAGGCCGTGAAACGGTTGATCGCCGATCAGCTTGGCCATCGCGTCGGTCAGTTGAATCTCGCCGCCGGCCCCGGTCTCCTTGCGCTCGAGAAATGAGAATACCTCGGGTTGCAGGATATAGCGGCCAATTACGGCAAGATTTGAGGGAGCCTCGTCCGGTGCGGGTTTTTCCACCAGCGCGCGCACCGGGACTGGATTGGCCTGCACACCACCGGCGTCGATGACGCCATAACGAGCGGTTTGTTCGTGAGGCACGGCCATCGTCGCGATCACGTTGCCGCCGTGGCGGTTATAGACATCGACCATTTGCTTGAGACAAGGCGTTTGCGACAGGATCAGGTCGTCCGCAAGGATCACTGCAAATGGCTCGTTGCCGACAAGGTTGCGGGCGCACCATACGGCGTGACCAAGTCCTAGCGGTTGTTGCTGCCGGGTGTAGGAGAACCGGCCCTCCTCCGGCATGGTGGCCTGCAAAACCTTGAGTTCGGCCGCCTTGCCGCGCGCCGCTAGGGCGTCCTCAAGCTGATGGTTGCGCCCGAAATGATCCTCGAGCGCGGCTTTGCCGGCACTGGTCACGAAGATGAAATCCTCGATTCCGGCGGCGAAGGCCTCCTCTACGGCATATTGGATCAAGGGCTTGTCGACGACCGGCAGCATCTCCTTGGGCACCGCCTTGGTCACGGGAAGAAAACGCGTGCCGAGGCCACCGACCGGGAAAACAGCTTTACGAACGGGTGATGTCATCCTGCGCCCATTGGTCGTTGCCGCTCGTGGAAGTTGTATGGGGAAGTCCCGGCGTGTTGTGCCATAGCGGTGCAAGCGGGCGCAAGGGTCCGGGCGTCGCCGGCATTATCGGCGGCGGAGCAGCAAATCTTTTGCCTGGTTGATCTGCGCCGCGAGAAAATCGCTGCCACCGTGGTCGGGATGCATCTTCTGCATGAGCCGGCGGTAGGCGCTCTCGATCTCAGCATCGGCGGCGCCCGCCTCGAGGCCAAGTATTTCATAGGCTTCGTCCACAGTCATGGCCCCTGATGACGGTGCGCCGGCGTTGGCAGAGCCCGTCCCCTGCCCCCAGGACTCGCGCCAATCGGGACCGAACTGACGGTCGAGATAAGTCTCCAACACCGACTGCGACTGGGGATCGGCGGTGCATTCGGCAAAAAGTCCCTGCAATTCAGGCACAGACAGAGTTTCCAGGCTGCGGCTGGCATACTGACCCGCAAGCACCTCACCCACCATGTCCCCAGAGTCGTGGTCGAGGGTCATGCGAAGAAACCGGGTATCGACCGTGGAGGTCTGGCCGGAAGACGGTCCCTGGGCGTTCCGGGCGAAGGTGCGGAGAGTGCGCATGCCGCGGAACCAAGGCAAGGCGATGATCGCCAAAGCCGGCAACCAAGACCAACGACCCGAGACAGCGATAAAAACAACAAACAGTACAGCCAGGGCGATGGCCAAGCCGCGCACGAATTTCACCAGCGTTTGGGGTTCGGCCGAGACAAACCAACGCCCCAGCAGGACAAACCCCGCCAAGAGAGCGACACCGAGGATTAGAGCGGGAAGCATAACTAGCGACGGCCGCCGATCTGGTGGGTGAGTTGAAGTACTTTGCCGCCGGTGCGACTGCCGTAATTCTCGAGGGCGCGGCGGCCGCCAGCCGAATAGACGGCTACCGCCGTCAGCAAGTCACGCAGCTGCTTGGCACTGCCGGCATCAAAGCTGCAATAGGCGCCGCCGGAGAGCTTGGCTATCTGGGTGAAGGCCCGGCGGGATATCGGCTCGCCGCCCTCGTGAAAAATAAAGGCCGGGGTCCCGTGCAATCCCAACTCACCAGCCAGATGGCCGAGCGCGTCTATGTCTTCCTCGACGACATCGCCGACGAAGACCACGGCGTTAACCTTGCGCTGCTTGGTCTCTTTGACGGCATGGCGCAGTACTTTGCGGATCTGAGTCTGACCGGCCAGACAGCGTACACGATTCATGCGTTGGATAAGGTCGGTGGAGCGCGTAAGCCACTTCGAGGCACGAAATTCGCCAAATCCGCGGTAGAAACAAAGCTGAATTTCCAGGCCACCCAGTGTCTCCGTCTCGGCGAACATCTCTGCTTGTATGTGACTCGCCATGTCCCAAGTCGGTTCTCGGCTGGCGGTGGCGTCAATGGCAAAAAGCAGCCGACCGGGCTGGCCGGAGCCAGAGGCGGCCGGGGTCAGGGCGACCTTGCGCAAAAAAGCGTCAACATCACCGCTCGAGGATTGCCCAGTCGGCAGCTTCTTGTCGCCGTTGCTCATAACCTCTTAATCGTCCCTTGCTTGCTGACCTTCTGCCCTCCCCCGATGTCAAACAGGCTGCCCGCCCTATTATGTGCTGCTTTCGCCGCAAATATCCAAGCCTTCGTGGCGACTGGGCGGCCACGGCTGCGTGTTCGGTCGTGAGATTGGGTCCGATTGGCCAATTACCAGGGTGCAAGATCAATTATGCCGCGGAACGCCCCAAATGATTGCCGGTCGGGGCTTGGCCCTGAGCCACCGGCTCCACCGCAACCGGTTCCACGGGGGCCGTATCCGCCGGGGCCGATCCCGGCGGTGCCTGCTCCTCAGTGACCTCGGAGAAACCGATGGCCGCCAACAAGGTGCGCACTTCCTGGCGGGCCGCCACATGGGAGAGGGTCAGCGGCACGTCGGTGCCGTCGCTGCGCAAGTCGAGCAGGGTCAAGCCTTTGAGAAATAATTCGCGGAATATGACCCGCTCGCCAAAGCCGGCGGCAGTGCGGAAGCCGATACGGCCGGCAAGTGCGTTGAGGACCTGATCGACGTTGCGCTGGTTGCGGGACGCCAGCGACGCGACGCGATTACGAATGACGATCCAATCAACGGGGCGGCGATTGTGCACCGCGCGGGCCTTCTTCTGCTCCCACACCATCTCGCTGTAACGGCTCGGCGACACGACGTTCAGGGTGTCGGGATCGACGACCGCCAACAGATCAAGATCGACAAAGCTATCGTTGATCGGTGTGATCAGCGTGTCGGCATGGGTGTGCCCAAGGCGCGACAGCGTATTGTCGGCGCCCGGCGTATCAATCACCACATATTCGCAGTTTGATAGCTCATTCAGTGCCGTGGCGAGCCGTCGACGTTCTTCATCGATCGCGTCTGTGCGGCGTTCCAACTCGCTGACGTGGACGGCGCGCACGTCAGGATGTTCGAGCGCAAGCCGGCGGCGCGTGGCATAGTCGCGACGGTTCTCCAGGTAGCGGGATAATGTGCCTTGGCGCGCGTCCAGGTCTATCGCGCCGACGCGGTGGCCATGGCGCAGCAAACTGACGATCAGATGCATGGCCGCGGTGGACTTGCCGGTGCCACCCTTCTGGTTGCCGATGACGATGATGTAAGGGGCCCGCATCCAAAGCATCCACTTGCTGCAAACGACGATGTTCGGTCCCTTATGGCGCGCTGTGGGCGGCGGCGCAACCAGATCCGGCGAAGACTCAAAAACGACAGGAAGCGTCACGACTCGAGGGTGAATAGTGCCGTAGATTCAACGGGTTCCGCGCATAGCCTCGGCACCTGATTCAACGGCGGCGAGCGACTCGATCAGCGGACGATGGCGGGCATGGGAAACGCCCGGGCATGAGTCGTTGGACGACTATGCCCGGGCGCGGACGGGGTGGCTATTGGTGCAGCGTGCCTTCCGGGCGGAAGGCGTTGAAGGAGAATGCGAAAGTGACGTCATGCACCGCATCGACGAGTTCGCCATCGACGAGGCGCTGTACCGTCACATTGCCAATATCCTGGTTGTCAGCGATCGACGACGCCCCCATGACGGAATTCTGGCCGGGTGCCCAGGTGATGACCAAATCATCCGTCTCAATACGGCGCTCACGGCGCAACAGATCGATGGCCCAAGCCTGGTCTTCAACCGCCACAACATAGGCAAGCGGCGGGATTTCGGCCGGCAGATCGCCAAAGAACAGGAAGGGCTGCGCGCTGCTGTCGTAACCACCGTAGGGGTTGAAGAGATAACCCTGATTGAAGCCGCCAAAACTCTCGCCGCCGGCGTTCACCGTGCCGTCGGGGAAACGCTCCTTGAATATGGCAAAGCCCTCGACCCGAACCGGCAGGATCTCGAGCAATGTGCCAGTCATCTCGCCGACAATGGCCTCGCCGATGAACTGTTGCCACCAGCTCTGGGTCTGGCGATCCCACATAATCAGGTCGGAGTGGCGGAGGTTGCCGCTGACGCCGAAATCGAGCACTTGGTCGCCGACACGGCGATCGAAAACGACGGCAGAGTTGCAGAGCGGGCAGAAGGTCACCGAGATGGGGACGCCACCCAGTTCGTCATTGACGATTTCATGACGCATCAGCACGCCGAGGGGATATGCCCTGGACTCGCCGTTCAAGCTGATGCTGATCACCGGTGCAGTATCGTTCAGAACCTCACTGGCCTCGGCCAACGTCATTTCGACGGGATCGTCAATCGGCGGAATTCCGTCACGAGGCACGCCCCCGGAGAAAATCTCAGCAAAATCAACGCTATGCTTGCTGAAGTCGGTGGTCCAGACGCCAGAATCCCGCTCCGGGTTGAAGCTGCGCTGGGCATGAGCGGTACCAACGGCAAGGAAGGAGGCTAGACCCGCGACCATAGCGATGGTCATAGGCGCCAACTTTCGGCGGGTTGGATTGGTCGATCGGGTCATTTTTCGGGGCCTCTCAGCGTGAGTTGAAACAGTTGGTGACTCTAAAAATGCAGCTCGCCGTCCGGTATGAATGCACCGAAGGCAAAGGCGAAGGAGACGTCATAGGGCACGTCCTCAAGGCCGCTATCGGTACGACGCTGGACAATGACGTTGCCAACATCGCGGCCGGACGAGATCTTGCCGGTATCGTGGATGGAGTTTTGACCGGCCTCCCAGGTGATGATCAGGTCGTCTTGCTCGATGCGCCCCTGGTCACGGACAAGCTCCAGAGTCCATGCCTGCTCGCCGACGACGACAACCCTGGCAACCGGTTCAATTTCGCTGGGCAAGTCGAAACCGAAACGCCGTCGCGGCAGACGGCTGGAGTCCATGCGAACATATGGCGTGTCGCCGTATGGCCTTGCCCGCTCGTCATTAGGCACCAAGAGTTTGCCGTCTGGCGCCCGGGCAATGAACTTTTCAAGGGACTCCAACCGGGCCGGCAAGGGCTTCATGCGATCACCCAGAGCCTCCCCCATAATCGCCTCGCCGAGGAATTGCTGCCACCAGCTTTCCGTGGCTTTGTCATACATCACCATGTCGAAGTGGCGAATGCGCCCAGTATTGCCGAATTCAATCACCGCACCGTTGAGGCGACGATCGAACACGACGCCGGAATTGCAGAGAGGGCAATAGCTGACCAATATCGGGACGCCGCCGACTACATCGTTGACGATCTCATGCCAGAGCAGAATGCGCAGGGGATAGGCGCGAAAGTCACCATTGATACCAATGCTGAGAACGGGTTCGAGGGTACCGATGCCCGTCGCCTCCGCAGCGGGAATGAATTTCGGGTCGTCTATGGGTGGGATCTGATCACGCCGCGGGCCGTCGGTGACGATCTCGTCATATTCGATTGAGCGCTGGTCGAAATCGGTGTTGGGGAATTCACCGACCCAGTCGCGCGGCGTATCCGCGAGCGCAACCGGCGGCGCCAACGCGATCACCGAGACCAACGATAAGGCACCGGCGAACCGACGGAAATGGGTTACGACGCTAGACGTTTGCACCATTGGGGGCCCTCATTGATGGATCGTGCCGTCGGGATGAAAAGCATGAAATGAGAAGGCGAATGTGACGTCGTGAACCGCATCGACCAGACGCTCGCCCTGGCGACGCTGGACCACGACGTTGCCAAGGTCGCGACCGGCGGCGATCTCGCGCTGGTCAAGAGCCGAGTTCTGCCCGGGCTCCCAAGTAATCACGAGGTCGCCCGTTTCTATTCGCCGCTCGGTACGCAGTAGTTCCAAGGACCAGGCCTCGCCATCGACGGCAATGACATAGGACAGCGGTGCAATGCCTTGGGGATAGTTGCCGCGGAACAAAAATGGACGCGGCGAGCTGTCATAGCCCGCATAGGGGTTGCGGCCGTAGCTGCGGCGAGCGCTCGCGGGACGCTGCTGAACAAGCCCGTCAGGGAAACGCTCCTGAAAGCGGGCGAAGGACTCTACCCGGACCGGCAGCATGGTGAGCTGGGTGCCGGTGAACTCGCCAACAATGGCCTCGCCGAGAAACTGCTGCCACCAGCTTTCGGTCTGGCGGTCATACATCACCAGGTCCGAATTACGAAGCTTGCCGGTGGTGCCGAAGTCAAGGATTCGACCGTCAATGCGGCGGTCGAAGACGATGGCGGAATTGCACAGCGGACAATAGGTTACCGTGACCGGCACGCCGGCGATCTCGTCATTGACGATCTCATGCCACATCAAGATCGCTAGTGGATAGGCGCGGGCCTCGCCGTTCACCTGAACTGAAATAACCGGTTCGCTGTCACCTAGCTGACCGGCGGATTCCGCGACTGTCGCAAATCGAGGATCGTCGATCGACGGGATGCCGTCTTTCGGCGGACCGCCGGACAAGATCTCGTCGAACTCAATGCTGGCGTTGGAAAAATCAGTCTTCGGCCATTTGACATTCCATACCATCGGATGGGCCTGGCCCAAGGACGCAAAGGCAAACAACGCGCCGGCAACGGCAAGGACACCGAACCTGATCCGATTGCTGCCGTTTATGAGGGGCAAGATGATCATGCGCGCGCTATTGGTGGATCGTAGCGTCGGGATGGAAGGCATGGAACGAGAAGGCAAACGTCACGTCATAGACGGCGTCAACAAGTTCGCCGTCCTGACGTCGCTGAACCACGACGTTGCCGATGTCGCGGCCGTCGGCAATTCTGCCGCGGTCGAGGGCCGAGTTCTGTCCCGGCTCCCAGGTAATCACCAGATCGTCTTTCTCGATGCGTTGTTCGGCACGCAGCAAATCGAGGGACCAAGCCTCACCATCGACCGCGACGACATAGGCGAGGGGCGCTATGTCTTGGGGATAGCTGCCACGGTAAAGGAAGGGCCGCGAGGACGTATCGTAACCGCTGTATGGATTACGGCCATAGCTGCGGCGCACATTGAAGGGGCGCTTCTGGACCAGCCCTTGGGGGAAGCGCTCCTGAAAGCGGGCGAAAGACTCAACCCGCACGGGCAGCATGGTGAGCAGGGTGCCGTTGAATTCGCCGACAATGCCCTCGCCGAGAAATTGCTGCCACCAGCTTTCGGTCTGGCGGTCATACATGACCAAATCGGAGTTACGCAACTTGCCGGTGGTGCCGAAGTCAAGCACCTGACCGTCGACCGTGCGCTCAAAGACGATAGCGGAGTTGCACAACGGGCAGAACGTTACGGTGAGCGGCACGCCGGCGATCTCGTCATTGACGATCTCGTGCCACATCAGGATCGCCAAGGGGTAGGCGCGGGCCTCGCCGTTCACCTGGACCGAAATAACCGGTTCGGTAGCCGCCAGGTCGTCCGACGCTTCCGCGATACTGACAAAGCTCGGTTTGTCGATCGACGGGATGCCATCCTTGGGCGGGCCGCCAGATAGGACCTCGTCGAAGCGAATGCTCGCGTTGGCGAAGTCGGTCTTCTTGAACTCGCGGCGCCAGCCGGCAGGCACCCGCTGTGTCGGCTCGGCGCCATCATTGTCGGCAGCCGACACAGCGCGACGGTCAGGGCTAGGCGCACTGCTGCGGAACTGGAACAGCAGCACGCCGACGGCCAGTGCCGCCACTGCCAGTATGAGACCGAGGCGCATGTAGGACGGCGGATACGAGACCATGATGGGGCTCAAATATTGCGCGCTATTGGTTTATCGTGGCGCCTGGGTTGAAGGCGTTGTAGTTAAACGCGAATGTGAGGTCATGGACGGCGTCCACCAAGCCGCCGTCGGTCTTGCGCTGGACGATGATATTGCCGAGATCCTGGCCCTGCGACAGGACGCGCGTATCGAGCGCGGACGCCATGCCAGACTCCCAGGTGATGATCAGATCGCCCTTTTCGATGCGCTTCTCACGCTTGAGCAGTTCGAGACTCCAAGCCTCCTCCTCACCGTCGACGGCAACGACATAGGCGAGCGGGGCGATGCCCTCCGGCATGTCGCCGCTGAACAGGAATGGCCGGGCGGAAGTGTCATAACGATCATAGGGGTTGCGGCCATAGTCACGTTGCACATTCCCAGGAATAAGGAGAACTTCGCCCGCTGGAAAACGGCCTTTGAAGCTGGCGTATGATTCGACGCGGACCGGCAGCATGGTGAGCAGGGTGCCGGTGAGCTCGCCGACGATCCCCTCACCAATAAACTGCTGCCACCAAGTTTCCGTCTGGCGGTCATACATGACCAAGTCGGAAAAACGAAGATTGCCGGAGGTGCCGAAATCGAGCACCTGATCGCCGACGCGGCGGTCGAAGGCGACGGCTGAATTGCACAGCGGACAATAGGTTACCGAGACCGGCACGCCGGCGATCTCGTCGTTGACGATTTCATGCCAAGTCAAGATCTGCAGCGGATAGGCGCGGGCCTGGCCCTCGACCTGGAGGGTAACAACGGGCTCGACATCGGTAAGAAAGCCGTCGCCGTCGGCAAGAGATCCGAAGGTCGGGTCGTCGATGGCCGGAATGCGATCGCGCGGCAAGACCGAGGTAATCTCGGCAAAATCCACGCTCGCGGTATCGAAATCGGTGTTCGGCCATTGCAGCTTCCAGGCGTCTGGAGCCTGCGCACTCGCGGGCGTGGCGGCGGCCAGCGCCAGTGCACCAATGAGAAAGATAGATGCGGTTGCTGATCCGGTGCGCGCTGCGATGCTCATGGGCGGTGTCCGATCCTTCGGAATTGTGGAAAAAGAATGGCGGTGCCGAGGCACCGCCACCAGTTAGCTCCAAGCGTCGGTCGTGAGGAGAGGCATAACGCTCATGGACTGATATTAGCCAAGGCAGACCCAGTATAAACTCAATCCGCGTCACGAACCCGTGACATCAGCGGCACTGTTCCACGGCCAATTTTGCGTGAGATACCAAAGCTTTGAGAGAGACCGCTGAGGTTGGACTCAGCTCTGCCCCTCGGTCGCTCGCTCAGCCAGCAGGCCGTGCTTTCGCAGCGCGTTTCGAAGCTGATGATAGCTGAGGCCGACATGGCTTGCGGTGGCCCGCTGGTTGTAGCGATTGGCCGCCATGGCCTGGGACAGCAGTCGGCTCTCCAAAGCTGCCAGGACGGCGCGGATATCAAGGGGCGCCGTGGCATCGGGCAAAGCCTGATCGCAGGATCCATCTGCTGCTGTTGGCACAGCCGCCGGTATGTCCGGCAACCGATGCGGGCGCTCTGACCGGGTAGCAGGTCGGTAGGGGGAGCCGAACGGATCGAAGACGATATCGGTAATCGGCGCGCCGATATCAGGCGCCCGATAGACCGCTCGCTCGGCGACATTCTTAAGCTCCCGGACATTGCCGGGCCACGCATAGGACAGCAATGCGTCGCGGGCAGGCGAGGCAAAGCCGGCAAAGATCGGCCAATCGAGTTCCCGCGCCATAGCACGGCCAAAATGTTCCGCGAGCAGGAGTATATCCTCACGGCGTTCCCGGAGCGGCGGGATGGTGATGACATCGAAGCTCAGCCGATCGAGCAGGTCGTGGCGGAAGTCGCCGCGATCCGCCGACGTCGGCAAGTCGACATTCGTGGCCCCGATAACGCGCACATCGACGGCCAGAGACTTGTCGCTACCAAGGCGCTCGAATTCGCCGTATTCGACAGCGCGCAGGATCTTCTCCTGAACCGGGAGGCCGGCGTTGGCGATCTCGTCGAGGAACAGCGTCCCCGTGTCCGCCAGCTCAAACCGGCCCAGCCGACGACGCATGGCGCCGGTGAAGGCGCCAGCCTCATGACCGAACAGTTCGGATTCGAGCAGACTCTCCACCAGGGCAGCGCAATTCAGTTTGACAAAAGGACGCTCCCACCGGCGCGACAGAAAATGCAGGCGGGACGCGACAAGCTCCTTGCCGGTGCCGCGCTCGCCGACGACCAACACGGGTCGATCGAGTGGGGCGATCCGCGATACCTGCTCGAGCATTTCCGAGAAAGCCCGAGACTCGCCGACCAAGGCCGGCAAATCGGCCGGTGATTCTGTCATTTGCGCTTACCGTATTTATGTATTTATTGACGTAATATACTAATTGTTTGCCATTTTCACAACACCGAATTTTGGCCGCTGGCGGCTACTTTCGCTATGAATCAGTGACTTATCCGCGCAAACGCGAGTTGGCACGGTCCATGCTGTTGAAGTTGCGGGCGCGGTTGGCGCCAACGCACAAAATGGGGATGTTCGATGCATATGGAGGACACCGATCTTGGCCTGGAGCGGAACCGGCGGGACGACGGCTGGAAACGGCTAGGCGCGCGGCTGCGGCGGTATTTGCGCACGCGTACCACGGATCATTGGATCATGTTTCTCGCCGGTGTCGTCATCGGCGCCATTTTGGCCTGACGGCAGGGTAACTAGGAGACGAGCAGGATGGGTATTTTCTCGCGATTGACCGACATCATTAACTCCAACATCAACGCGCTGCTAGACCGGGCCGAGGAGCCGGAAAAGTTGATCCGCCTGATCATTCAGGAGATGGAGGATACGCTGGTAGAGGTGCGGAGCACCGCGGCGCGAACCATCGCCGAGAAGAAAGACCTGCAACGCCAGGTCGATCGTATCGCGGCGGCGCAGGCCGAGTGGGAGAGCAAGGCGGAACTAGCGGTGACCCGCGGCCGGGAGGACCTGGCCAAGGCAGCCCTGGTCGAGAAGGCAAAGCTGGCCGACACCGCTCGGGCTATTGAAGAAGAGCTTGGCCATTTGGAGATCGCGCTGGAGCGCAATGATGTGGATGTTGCCAAGCTCGAGAACAAGCTGAACGAGGCGAAAGCCAAGCAAAAGGCGATACTGGCGCGGCACGAGACGGCTAGCGCCCGGCTAAAGGTCCGCCGCAAGCTGCATGACAGTCGGGTCGAGGACGCTTTTATGCGCTTCGATCTGGTAGAAAGGCGGCTGACACGGGTCGAGGGCGAGATCGAAAGCTACGATCTTGGTCAGAAGCAAACGCTGGCCGAGGAGATCGATTCCTTGGCCGCCGACAGCGCGATCGAGGAAGAGTTGGCGGCGATCAAGGCGCGCCTTGGCGGTGGTGGTCAGAGCCCTAACAAGAAAGGCTGAAGATGGGGTTTTTCGATTTTCTATTCGTCCCACTCATCATCCTGCTGGCGATCGTCGCGCCGCTGTGGATCCTGGCCCACTACGTTACCAGATGGCGCACGGCAAAGACGATCTCGGGCGAAGACGAGAAACTGCTGCAGGAGCTTTGGGAGAGCGCAGAGAGGATGGAGGATCGCATCGGCACACTTGAGCGCATTCTCAAGGCTGACGATCCGGACTGGAGGGGCGAGAAATGAGCATTGGCGGACGACCACGCCGCAACCGACTCTACCGGAACCCGCACACGGGCAAAATCAAAGGCGTCTGCGCCGGTATCGCCGACTATCTGGGGGTCGATGTGTGGCTGATCCGCGGCGGCCTGATCGTCGCGTTGTTCATGACCGGTCCATGGGTGATCCTCGGCTATATCATCGCAGCTTGGATACTCGACGACGCGCCCGACGATCTCTTCGAGTCCGATGCCGAAGAGGAGTTCTGGCGCAATGTGCGGCGCGAGCCCAGTGGTACCGCCCATGACCTGAGGCACAAGTTCCGTGAACTGGAGCGGCGGCTGCGGGGCATGGAGGCGCATGTCACCTCCGCCGAATTCGAGCTGAACCGTCAGTTCCGCGATCTAGACCGCTAGCAAAAGCCGGTACCGCTAAATCGCATATCGACTTACCGCTGCCTCGTTCCAGTCGAGCCCCAGTCCGGGCCCACGCGGGCGGGCGGTGCCCGCTTCGATCTTTAGGGGCTCGGCCAGAATGGTGCTGCCGATGTCAAGATGTTCAAGGAAATGGGCTGTCGGTGTTACGGCTAGGAGGTGGGCACTGGCTTCAACGAATATATGGCTCGACACCGGCAGCGAGGCGCCGGCGGCTTGGCCCGCCGCCCGCAACCACCCGGTCACACCGCCGATCTTCATGATGTCCAACATTGCAAAGTCGCTAGCGCCGGCGGCGATCGCCCGTGCGGCGTCCTCGGGAAACCACCAGTTCTCACCTGTCTGGACGGCCACAGGCGAGGCAGCGCGAACCGCCGCGTGCCCGGCCAAATCCTCCGCCGGCACAGGTTCTTCCACCCAGAGGAGATCGTACGCGGCGAGACGGTTTGTGCGCCGCACCGCTTCCGGAACCGTCAGGGACTGGTTGTAGTCGACCATCAATGCGGTCTCGTCACCGACGATCTTTCGGATCTCGGCGACCGTCTCCAAATCCCGCCGCAACTCGCCGCCGCCAATCTTAACCTTCACCGCGTTGAAGCCCTGCCGCAGCGCACTCTCGAGATCTTTTGCATCTTGCTTCGGGTTGATAACGCCAAAGCTGTCATAGGCCGGTATCGCTCTGTCTTCGCCGCCAAGCATGCGGGCAACCGACAGACCCAGAGCCCGCCCGAGGACATCCCAAAATGCCATGTCGAGGCCTGAAATGGCCATGCCGACAAGGCCCTGCCGACCCAAGAGCCGGAATGCACCTTCAAAATCGCGCATCCGTTCGACCGGCGAGACAGATTTTCCGCGCAGTATCTCCGCCAAATTTGCGATCAATTCGACCAACGGGCGCAGCGTCACCGGGGAATATCCAAATATATAAGAGCGCCCGACCAAGCCTTGATCGGTCAGCACATCTATCAGTACGAGCGGTGCCGACGGGATCGCCCCGACGGATGTCGTTATCGGCCGGGTCAGTGGCGCCATGACGGCGCGGGCTTTCACATCCTTTATTATGAGAGTTGGCTTTGTTGCGGGTCCTCGACCGTTCATTTCACCGCCTCCGGGTGCTGGGGTTCAGGTGGACCGATCCGTTTGGCCATAAGGATGTCGTGTTTGCCGGGCCCGTCGGCGTCCGGGAGCACACCAACTACGGCGTAACCCTGAGCGCGATAGAAAGTGAAGGGATGATCCGTCGCCGGGGCAAGATGCGCCAGTTTCTCGAGCACATCGGGATACAGATCAACACCGAACAAATTCGTACCGCCAAAGTCGTCATCCGTGCCGAGCCAGATTGTGCAAACGCCGGCACCGCGCGCCGCCGCCTCAAGGGCCTGCACAAGCAGCCGACCGTAACCCCGGCGCTGCGATTGCGGGCGCACGACGAGCGGATGCAGCTCCCAGACATATCGGGACTGGCGAATGCCGCCGATCCAACCCATAAGCCGCCCGCCCTCCAGGGCAGCGAAGCTGAAACGATCGGGATTGTTGAGAAAAGTCCCGACTTCGTCGCGGGCCGACGGCATGTCGTGCCAGGCCGACGGGCAATGACCCAATGCAGTCATCAGGATTTCCGCGGCATCCTCCCGCTGGTCATGGGACGCCGCGTCGAGCGAGATGATTTGTAGGGTCACCGCACCCTCCGATCGCAGTGGTCAGGTTGCAGCAACGTGAGCCCGGGTATTGCTAAAGGCGCGCGAGACGCTCGGTCAGCAAGCGGTAGAAACCTTCAGCGTCAATGTCATGGACCCAATGGGTGTTCGGCGCATGCTTGGTAACGCCCCAATAGTCGACCGTGGTTTCGCCCATGGTTTGTTCCGAGTTGATCTCGATGCCGACGTGGACATGCTTGGTTTTGAACAGGCCTGGTTCCAGCAAGTAGGCGATGGTGCAAGGATCATGCAGCGGCCCGCCGTCGGTGCCGTATTTTTCGATATCATGGCGATCGTAGAATTCGAGCATGGCATGGGCGGCGCGGCCAACGCGGGTATCGATCTCGCCGATGGCCGCAAGACGCTGTTTGGTGGTGAGCGCCTTGTGCGTGACATCAAGGCCCATGGCGACGATGGGACGGCCGCAGGCGAACACGACATGGGCCGCGTGAGGGTCCACAAGGATGTTGAATTCGGCCGACGGTGTGCTGTTGCCGCCCTCTCGAAAGGCGCCGCCCATCAGGACGATTTCGTTGATCTTCGGAACGATACGGGGCTCTTTCACGATTGCCATCGCAACGTTGGTTAGCGGCCCGGTAGGCACGAGGGTGACTGCCTGATCCTCAGACGACATCAGGCAATCCACGAGGAAATCGACCGCGTGCTTTTCCTGCAGTGGGATCGCCGGCTCGTGGATGTCGTAGCCATCGATGCCGGTGCGGCCATGCACCTCCTCGGCGGTGATCAAGTCACGCACCATGGGACGCGAGCAACCAGCGAAAATCGGAATATCGGTGCGGCCGGCAAGCTCACACATGAGCCGGGCGTTGCGTTCAGTGAGCGCCAGGGGCACGTTGCCGGCAACGGCCGTGATGCCGAGAATGTCGAGTTCCGCGGGCGCCGCCGCCGCGAGCAGAAGCATGATGGCGTCGTCTTGCCCAGGGTCGCAATCAATGATGATGGGCTTGGCTGTCATGTTCCGCTCCTGCGCTGGAGGTGGGTGGGCGGCAAGCACTATCACCGCGTAAAGACCCGAACAAGCAGGATAACCGAGGGCTCGGGAGAGGCTTCAGATATCGAGTCCGCCGTGGCCGGTACAGCCTTGAGGGCGTTGACCTATTGCCTGCTCATTTCTTGGCGTATGGGTTGTTCAAGCCGTCGACCAGGTCGCGAAGTACCTGGCGGAATTGTGCTTCATCGACATCCATGAGCACGGCATCCTCCAACGCCTCCTGACAGGCCTCCTGGATCTCGACAAGGTTCTCCCGGAGGACATCGATCTTCTCCTCGCAAGACAGCGGATTGCCGTCCGGCTGACGCCAAACGGCCGGCTCGGCGGCAGGCTTGGTCCCTTCACGCTTCATGCGATCGTCCTTCCCCGGCTATCCTCCGAGTCAAAGTAAGAATGTTGCTCAATACCAAAGGTTAACAAAATAGCAAGCAAGGATCCCAGAGTCGCCGGGGCGCATCCTTGCGAATTTCGCCAAGCCGTTGAAAATTCATTGTTACTTAAGCGCAGACGGCCAAAATTCTAGGTAATCAGCTCTGCGTTTTGCGCCACACGCCTCGGCGTAACATCGAGGCCAGTGGCGTCTGATCATCAGGGAGCCAACATGGCCGTATTCTCCGCCCCAGGTTTCGACAAACATGAGCATGTCGCCTTCCGCTTCGATCAAGAGACCGGCCTGAAGGCCATCATAGCCGTACACAACACCAATCTCGGGCCCGCCGTTGGCGGCTGCCGGATGTGGGCGTATGACAATGATGCCCTTGCCCTCGAAGACGCCCTGCGGCTGTCGCGCGGCATGACCTACAAATCGGCGTTGGCAAATCTACCCTTCGGCGGCGGCAAGGCGGTCATTATCGGCGAGTCACGGCAGGACAAGTCGGACGATCTTTTGCGGGCCATGGGCCTGTTCGTCGACCGCTTGGACGGCCTTTACGTGGTGGCCGAAGACGTGGGAACCACTGTCCAAGACATGGACGTCATTGCAGAGGTCACGGACCACGTGGCCTGTACGAGCGAGGGCAGCGGCAATCCTTCGCCCTACACGGCCTTGGGGGTGTTCGAAGGCGTACGGGCGGCGGTGCGGCACAAACTGCGGGCCAATGCCGAACTGGAGGGCGTCCATGTCGCTGTGCAAGGCCTTGGACAGGTGGGATTTGCCTTGGCGCAGCAACTGCATGACGCCGGCGCCACCCTGACCGTCGCCGATATCTCAGCCGACGCGGTGACCATGGCGGCGGACGAACTTGGAGCCACCCCGGCGGATCCCGATAGCATTCATACGACTAAAGCCGACGTTTTCGCACCGTGTGCGTTGGGCGGTATCCTGAACGACCGGACGATCCCACAGTTGCAAGTGCCGATCGTGGCCGGCGCCGCCAACAATCAATTGGCCGAGGACCGCCACGGCGCCGCGCTGGCGGCGCGTGATATCCTGTATGCGCCAGACTATGCGATAAACGCTGGCGGCATTATCGAGATCGCTCATATCGGCGAGCAGGACGACGAAAATACGCGAGATCACGTCCGCACCATTCACGACACCCTCATCAACCTGTTCCGGCGTGCGGATGCCGAACGGCTGCCGACCAATGTCATCGCGGATATGATGGCACAGGAGCGCTTTCTGGCCGCCTGAGCGGCGGTCCGGGCGCTTGTCGAGCAGAGCCGCGACACTGCGCCGCGCTTGCCGCTGTGCAGTGTCCCTGTCTATGCTGACATTGCGAGTGGTTTGCACTTTCAGTATTAACATCAAGGTGTGAGCGGTGACGGCGCCTTCCTGCGATGGAGTGGATCGACCATGACGGCCGTCGCGCATCACAGCGCCGAAACGATTGGAAGGGACGTTCCGGGCGGCCGTAGGGGGCATGGCTGGGTGTGGGCCGGTTCGGTTATTGCGGCGATTGTCTCGGTCCCGCTGCTGGCGGTGGTCTGGTTGGCCTTCCATCCAGCCGAAAACATCTGGCCGCATCTGGCGAGCACGGTGCTGCCGGGATACCTCCGCAGCACGGCTTGGCTGATGGCCGGCAATGGTCTGGCGACATTGGTCATCGGCGCCGGTACCGCCTGGCTGGTAACGATGTGCCGCTTTCCAGGTCGTGGGCTGCTTGAATGGATGCTGCTACTGCCACTGGCGGTGCCCGGCTATGTCATCGCCTATGTCTACACCGACCTGTTGGAGTTCGCCGGGCCGGTGCAATTGGCCTTGCGTGCGATCTTCGGCTGGGAAACGGCCCGGGACTATTGGTTCCCGGATATTCGCACACTCGGCGGCGCCATCACGGTGATGTCTCTGGTGCTCTACCCGTACGTCTATTTGTTGGCGCGGGCCGCCTACCTGGAGCAGTCGGCCTGCGTCTTGGAGGTCAGCCGGACCCTGGGCCGAGGGCCCTGGTACAGCTTCATATGGATCGGTCTGCCGCTGGCCAGGCCGGCCATCGTCGTTGGCCTCAGCCTGGTGTTGATGGAGACGCTGAACGACTTCGGCACCGTCGACTATTTTGCCGTGGGGACACTAACGGCGGGGGTGTTCAACGTCTGGCTGCACATGGGCAACGCCGGTGGCGCCGCCCAGATTGCGCTGGTCATGCTGTTGGTGATGCTGGCGTTGATCGGCACGGAACGGCTGGCGCGCCGGCGGCGGCGCTTCCACCATACGACAGGCCGGTACCGCCCCCTCGCCCGGATGCAGCTAACCGGCGGCAAAGCCATACTGGCGACGCTGGCCTGTGCCATGCCGGTGCTGTTGGGCTTTGTCACCCCGGTGGTCGTGCTGCTCAACCTCGGGCTGGGGAGCGAAGCCGGGGCGTGGGGCCGATCGTTCCTGAGTCTGGCTCGGAACAGCCTCCTGCTGTCCGGGGTCGCGGCGCTGATGGCGGTCGCCGTCGGAATGGTGCTGGCCTACGGTCTGCGCATCAGAGGCGGCCGGGTCATGCAGATCGCGACCCGGCTGGCGAGTGTCGGCTACGCCGTTCCGGGCGCAGTACTGGCGGTCGGGGTACTCATCCCGTTCGCGGCACTGGACAACAATGTCGATGCCATCATGCGCGAACGGTTCGGTCTGTCGACCGGGCTGGTGCTGACGGGCACGATCTTCGCGATCGCGTTTGCCTATGTCGTGCGTTTCTTGGCGGCGGCCTTTGGGGCGTTGGATGCCGGCCTCGCCAAGGTCAGCCCGGGTATGGACATGGCTGCCAAAACATTGGGCAGCGGGCCGTGGCGGACGTTGATGCGGGTCCATTTGCCGCTGCTGCGCGGTAGCCTGCTGACGGCGGCAACGCTGGTGTTCGTGGACAGCATGAAGGAATTACCGGCGACGCTCATCCTGCGGCCGTTCAACTTCGAGACTTTAGCGACCCATGTCTATCAGTTCGCGTCGGACGAACTGTTGCAGGAAGCCGCGCCGGCCGCGCTGACGATCGTACTGGTCGGTGTGGTGCCGGTGCTGTTGCTGATCAAGACCATCGGGCGGGCGCGGCCGGGAACGCGGGCAAGCCGGTCGGCATCGACGCTACTGGCGTCCGACCAGGCAGGATAGCGCCGGCGCTATCCAACAAGCTTGCAAGCGTGCGGCTGGGACATGGACAGCCAGCCTGAGGGGCCGGCGACAGACAAGTCACAAGAGGCCTAGCGCCCGGAGTTCTCCCGCCATCTCCGGCGGCGGCTCGGAAGGGTCACCATCAAGATCCGGCGGCGCGCGGTCGGGGGTGAGGTAGCGCCAACCCTGGAACGGGCGATGGGGTACGGGCCAAGTGGCGACAAGCTTGTCCTCGAAGACCAAAGCACACGCGCGGCGCCCATGGCGATCCTCGACGGGTTCTATCGCGGTGATGCGGTTCCGCAGCCGGATGACGCCTTTGATGACCCAGTAAAGCGAGCCGCCGCCGGAAACGATCTCCGCGGCGCGGCGCGGCATGCTGCGGGTAATAAACTGAGGCGAATTCTGCGGATGCTGAAGCCTGCGGCGCCGGCGTGACGCAACCATTTGGTCAACGCTGTCGACGCCGACCGCCAATTTTACAAGATGAATCATGGCTGGCCACGCTAGCAGCAATGACCGGAGGCGTGGAGGCAGGAGATGCTATCTATTCTGCATTTTCTCGGCAAGAAGCTGAAGACCCTGCAGCAGTTCCTTACCGGCCGCACCACCGTCACCGGAGACGCTATCGCGAATGACGGCGCGCAGGGCGTCGGTGTGGGCGCGCACAACGGCCGGTACCGCGAGTGTCCCGGTCGGAAGACCCTCCACATAACGGCACAGCGCGTTCGCGATGCCGGTAACCAAGGCGAACCCGTAGGTGCCGGCCTCACCGCGCATCTCGTGATTGGCGGCATAGATTTTCTGCTGCGCGGCCGAAAGAGCTGCTTGGTCCGGGGCATCCTCCAGTTCCGTCGTCAAGCGAACCAGGTGCTGAACTTCCTCGACAAGACGCTCAAGAAACGACCCAGCCTGCTGCTCGATTGCTTGATCGGCCCGCTCGACCAGCGCGTCGTCGATCCCCTTCCCGGGACCAAGCTTGGCCGGCAATGCGTTGGGAACCTGGATGATCTGAGCCTCTTCTGATGCAACCGGCTTGGCACTCATGCCGGACCCGCCGATATCGAGTGACCGGGTCTAACGGAAGACGACGGCCGGGGGCGCGGCCCGACACGCTGAAGTGCGGCGACGTGGGCGAGGTGCCGCGTGATTCCGGACGGTGTGAGAGGTCGTGCCAGAAACTCCGTCACGCCTGAGTCACGGGCCGACAAGGCCGTCGGCGCGTCAACTCGATCTGTAATAAGAATGATCGGAACGTATGGATTAGCGTGGCCGGCGCGAATTCGGCGTGCCAGCCCAACCGGGTCAAAGGCGCCGCTAGCGGCCAATAGAACCGCATCTACCTGGGTGTTGGAAAGTGCCGCCAGCGCCGCAGAGGCGTCGCCGGCATGCTGGATCCGGCGAACGCCTATTCCTCGCAAGAGGTCGCACACACTCTGCCGCCGTGACGCCGCGTCGTCGACGACCAGAATGCAACCATAGTCGAGTGGGGTGTTAGCCATCATGGCGGGAGGGGAAGAGACCTCGTAGGTGTCTAGCCCCTAAGTACTATTATCAAGTTATTATCAAACAGTTATCTCGAGCCAACTATGAATTATCAATTGCGTAAGCACTCAGGTCGCGAATATTTGCCTGGGGGCGTGGTGCCGCCGCTCATCCCCACAATAATCGGGATCTCCACGGCGGCGGCGGTCAGGACCGAAATAGCTGGCAAGCTGAATAAACGGCCGCGGATGGTCAATAGCCATCAGCAAGCGATCGCGCATGGCGGCCGGGGTGAAGGGCTTGGCAATAATCTCCGACGCACCACGATCACGAGCCGACTCGATTTGCTCGCGAGCCGTGTGGCCGGTGATCATGATAACCGGCATGTGCGGGTTGGGACTATCGGCGGACTGGCGCAATAGGTCCAACAGCTCAATGCCACCAAGTGGCTGCATTTCGTAGTCAGTGAGGACGAAGTCGACCCGTTCGGACCTTAGGAGGCGAAAAGCTTCTGCGCCATCCGAAGCCAACAACAGATTGCGGACCCCGAAAGCGCGAAGCGCGAGTTTGATCAGGCCCATGACATGCTCATTGTCCTCGGCAACGAGGACCGTGAGCCGTTCTAATGCGTAGCCCACCACCGTCTCCTAAGTAATTGATGACGTGATGGCACCGTCACTCGTGCGAGAACACTAAATGACGCGTCCGCGAGGCAGGCTAGGCAGCAAATCTTGCCAACTCTTTAATTGGGCTATTGATCCGGCGGCTGGTCGATCCGCAAGAGTTCGGCCGCTTCGGTCACCTGGTCGCCGGCCCCGAAGTGCAACGCGCCAACGATGCCATCGCTCGGCGCGATGACCATGTGTTCCATCTTCATCGCCTCAATCACCAACAAAGTCTGGCCGCGTTCGACGCTTTCACCCACGGTCACATTGACCTGCGTGACCCGTCCGGGCATCGGCGCGATCAGCGCCCCGGCGATCTGGTCATCGCCGCCGGACCCGGCGAGTCGGTCGATTTGACCAAATCGAAATTCGCGACCATCGCGTAAAACGAAAATAGTTTCCTCGGCAATGACAATAGTGGCTTGATATCGAGATTGGCCGATCTCGGCGGATATCTCCGCGTCCTTCACGGATACGAGCCGACAATCAACATGGTCGCCGGCGAAGGCCAAGCGCCATTCGGTGGCGTATGTATCCCCCGCGCGGGGATAAGCGGTGGCCGTGATGCGATGCTCCAGAGCACCCTCGTTGAAGACCACCTGCCGCGAGGCGGGTGCGTTTAGGCGCCAAGCATTCGCCTGCGACCAAGGGGAATAGCGGTCCGATCGCGGTCTGCTAGGCGGCTGCGCGGCCCGTCGACGCTGATCGAGCAGGAACAATGTCAACAAGCCGATCGTCGCCGGGTCGGCCACCGGCTCCGGCGGGATCAATTCCGCGCCGGCGCGTTCAATGAACCCGGTATCGACCGGGCCGGCCAGGTAATCGGGATGGGCCGCCAGTCGAGCCAGGAAGCCGAGATTTGTTGAGATGCCGGCTATGCGCACATTACCAAGGGCACGCCGAAGGCGGGCGATCGCTTGCCGCCGATCGCCGCCCGTGGCGATTAGTTTGGCAAGCATAGGGTCGTAGTAGATGCCGATTTCGTCACCCGTGCGAACCCCGGTGTCGACCCTTGTCCCGTCGGCGCCCTCCGACAGGTGGAAGTAGGCGAGGCGACCGGCGGCAGGCAAGAAGCCGCGCGTCGGATCTTCCGCGTAGAGCCGCGCTTCGATGGCGTGACCGCGGCAGGGGATGTCGCTTTGAGCAAGCGGTAACGGTTCGCCGGCGGCGACATGAAACTGCCACTCGACCAGATCCTGCCCGGTTATTTGCTCGGTAACAGGGTGCTCGACCTGAAGGCGCGTGTTCATCTCAAGGAAATAGAATCGACCATCGGCGGCTAAAATGAACTCCACCGTGCCGGCGCCCTCATAGGCGATGGCGCGGGCGGCGGCGACGGCGGCGGTACGCATGGCGGAGCGGGTAGCGGCGGGAAGGTCTGCCGCCGGTGCCTCCTCCAAGACCTTCTGGTGGCGGCGTTGCAGCGAACAGTCGCGGTCGAACAAATGAACGACGTCACCGCCGCGGTCGGCGAAAATCTGAACCTCGATGTGACGCGACCTTGCAATAAAGGCTTCGAGCAGGATGCGGTCATCGCCAAAGGCCGAAAGGGTCTCTCGACGCGCAGCTTCAAGCGCCGGAAGGAACGCGGCCGCGTCCTGTACGATCCGCATACCGCGCCCGCCCCCACCGGCCACCGCCTTGATGAGAACAGGGAAGCCGATGGCTGCCGCCTCGGCGGCCAGACGTTCGGGCTGTTGATCAGCACCGTGGTAGCCGGGAATGAGCGGCACACCGGCCGGCGCCATCAGCGACTTGGCACGGCTCTTGTCCCCCATGGCGCGGATAGCGCTGGCCGAGGGGCCGATGAAGATGAGACCAGCCGCGTTACAGGCTTCCGCGAAATCGGCATTCTCCGACAAGAATCCATAACCGGGGTGAACCGCGTCAACGCCAGCGTGCCGGGCTGCTGCCAATATGGCGGTCTGATCCAGATAGCTCTCCGCCGCCGGCGACGGGCCGATATGGACTGCCGAACCGGCCATTTCGACGTGAAGGCCGCCGGCATCCGCGTCCGAATAGACAGCGACGGTGCGGATGCCAAGGCGGTTCGCCGTACGCATTATGCGACACGCGATCTCACCCCGATTCGCGATCAAGACACTGGCGATGGTGCGGCGGGTCGCCGGCATATTCAGGAGCTAAGCCAGCTTGGCGGTCGCTTATCGAGGAAGGCGGTCACACCTTCACGGCCCTCAGAGCTAGCGCGGGCACGGGCGATGCGGCTCGCGGTATCTTCAAGCAATGCGTCATCGCGTGTCGCGGTCGATACGTCGGCGACCAGCCGTTTCGCGGCGGCGACAGCAAGAGGTCCACATTCGGCCAAAGACGCAATGACCGAGCCGACCATATCGTCGAGTTTGTCCGGTGCCACCAGCGCATGGACAAGCCCTATCCGCAGAGCCTCGGCAGCGTCGAACCGTTCGGCGGTAAGGAAGTAGCGACGTGCCGCGCGCGCCCCCATGGCGGCGATGACGAACGGGCTGATGGCGGCTGGGATCAACCCCAACTTGACCTCGGAAAGGCAAAAAACGGCATCCGGCGTCGCGATGGCGATATCGCAACAGGCGACCAGACCGACGCCGCCGCCATAAACCGGGCCGTGGATGCGGGCGATGGTTGGTTTCGGAAACTCGTCCAAGGTGCGCATGAGGATTGCCAAGGTGCGGGCGTCGGCAAGGTTCTCGGCCTCGCCATAGTCGGCGGTGCGGCGCATCCAGGCCAGATCGGCGCCAGCGCAAAAACTCCTGCCCGCGCCGGCTAAGACCAATCTGTCTATCGAGGCGTCTTGGCCCAGGCCCTCAAGCAGCGAGGTCAGGTCCGCGATCATCGCATCGTCCAAGGCATTGTGCCGGTCCGGCTTGGACAATCGCAGCCAAGCCGTACGCCCCTGTTGATTAAGCTCCAGTCCGTCCTGTTTCATCGCTACATCCGGAAGATACCGAAACGGGTATCACCGATCGGCGCATTTAGGGCGGTGGAGATACCGAGACCTATGACATCGCGCGTGTCGGCAGGATCGATTATGCCGTCGTCCCAGAGACGAGCGCTCGCATAATAAGGGTGACCTTGGGTCTCATATTGGGCCTGGATAGGCTCCCTAAATGCCTGTTCCTGGTCGGCCGTCCAGGAACCCCCTTTGGCCTCGATACCATCGCGCCGTATCTGAGCCAGGACATTCGCCGCCTGCTCGCCGCCCATTACGGAGATACGGGCATTGGGCCACATCCATAACATGCGCGGCCCGTAGGCGCGGCCGCACATGCCGTAATTGCCGGCGCCGAAGCTGCCGCCGATGATGACGGTAAATTTGGGCACCTGGGCACAGGCCACCGCCATGACCATTTTCGCGCCGTCCTTGGCGATGCCGCCGGCCTCGTATTTCTGTCCGACCATGAAACCCGCGATGTTCTGCAAGAACACGAGCGGGATGCGGCGCTGGCAGCAAAGTTCAACGAAATGGGCGCCCTTGAGGGCGGACTCCGAGAACAGGATCCCGTTGTTAGCAATAATGCCGACCGGGTAGCCGTAAAGATGTGCGAATCCGGTGACCAAGGTGCGGCCATAGAGCGCCTTGAACTCGTCGAATTGACTACCGTCGACGAGGCGCATGATGATTTCCCGCACGTCATAGGGCTTCTTGGTGTCGGCCGGCACCACGCCATAGAGCTCGCCCGGAGCATATTTCGGCGGTTCGGGGGTGCGGATGTCGAGCGACACTGTCTTGGTCCGGTTGAGGTTGGCGACGATTGTGCGGGTAATCGACAGGGCATGAAGGTCGTCGGTGGCGTAATGATCGGCAACTCCGCTGGTGCGGGCATGCAAGTCGGCGCCGCCCAGTTCTTCGGCGCTGACGATTTCGCCCGTGGCGGCTTTGACAAGGGGTGGACCGGCAAGGAAGATCGTGCCCTGTTCCTTGACGATGATGCTCTCGTCCGACATTGCCGGCACGTAGGCGCCGCCAGCAGTGCAGGATCCCATCACGACGGCAATCTGGGGAATACCGCCGGCGGACATCGTGGCCTGGTTGTAGAAGATCCGGCCGAAGTGATCGCGGTCGGGAAAGACCTCGTCCTGTTTTGGCAAATTCGCACCACCGGAATCCACCAAATAGATGCAAGGAAGATTGTTTTCCCGGGCGATGTCTTGGGCCCGCAGGTGCTTCTTCACCGTAATGGGATAATAGGATCCGCCCTTAACGGTGGCGTCATTGACGACCAGCATGCACTCACGGCCGGATATGCGGCCGACGCCGGTGATGATGCCGCCGGCCGGGACGTCGTCCTCATAGAGCCGATGGCCGGCAAGCTGGCTCAACTCCAGGAAAGGGGCACCCTCATCGAGAAGAGCATCAATGCGCTGGCGCGGTAAGAGCTTGCCGCGGTCTGTATGGCGCTGCCGTGCCGCCTCGCCACCACCCGCCTGGACCCGCGAGACGGTGTCGTGCAAATCTTCGACAAGGCTGACCATGGCGCTTTTGTTCGCCGTGAACTCGGCGGACGAAATGTTGATCGTGCTTCGCAAAACCGGCATTGGCACTCATCGCCTTTGGCGTAACCTTGTGCGTCGAATCGGCAAAGCGCAATGGCTATCTTATGCCGCGGCGGCTGGCTCGAGGGCTGAGGTCAGGCCGCGCCGACAAGACTCAGTATGCGTTCTCTGGGCAACGTGACAATGAACGTGCTGCCGATATCGGGCGTACTCTGGACTTGCAAATCGCCGCCATGCAACCGGGCCAAAGCCGAAACGATGGGCACACCCAAGCCGGTGCCGCCCTTGCTGCGGTCAACCGCCGAGACCTGCCCAAACGGCAACAGAACGTTGGGCATGTCTTCATCCGAGATACCGATTCCGGTGTCCGCGACACTGATACGGCAGGCGCCCTCGGCAATAGCCACCGACACCGTCACCGAGCCGCCGCTCGGGGTGTATTTTATCGCGTTGCCCAGCAAATTGATCAGGATCTGCTTCACGGCGCGACGGTCCGCTCTCATATGCGGCAGCGTCGGCGGCAGATCGGTCACGAGACCGAGGCCGCTATCGTCGGCGCGCGGTGCCAATATGCGCCGGACCTCCTCGACGACCTCGGATATATCCACTATCTCTTCGATCAGTTCCATCTTGCCAGCCTCGATTTTCGAGAGATCGAGAATGTCATTGATGATGTCGAGAAGATGACGACCGCTGCTGTGAATGTCGTCGGCGTAGGAAACATAGCGATCCGGGCAGTCGGCTCCGAATATCTGATCACGAATGATTTCCGAAAAGCCGAGAATGGCATTAAGCGGCGTGCGCAGTTCGTGGCTCATCTGGGCCAGGAAATTCGATTTTGCGCGATTGCCCTGTTCGGCCGACTGCTTGGCAAGGATCAGTTCCTCGGCCATGTCCTTCAGCTGATCGCCCTGTTTCTCAAGTCGGGCTTGGCTGTCCTCAAGCTCGACTACCTGGTGGGCGAGCTCGCGCCGGCTTTCCTCCAGCTGCACGAACGCTCGATGCTGCTTGCCGTAGTTACGACTTAGGATCAAAAACGCAACCAAACCGGCCAGGATGACAACAACTGCCGCCGCCGCAAGGCCAACTCGAATACCCAGACTTTGCTTCAGTATCTCATTCGGCGCATAGGTGACCAAAGCCAAGAGCGGCCATCCCGCAATGGGGACGGTTGCGCCGACATATCCACTGTCCATGTCCGACTCACCAACTAGGACGCTCGGCAATACGCTACGACCCGCCCGTGGCGAGCCAAAACTCACTGTCTCACCGAGGAGATCGTCGGCCGTTTCCGAGAAGTGGCTGCTGTTGGATATGACGCGGAATGAATTGGTCAGCAAAGCAGCGCCGAACCGGCGGTCACCGCCAATTGTGAGCTCATAGAAGTCGCGAAAGAAATCAGGATCGACCTCGGCGATCATTAGCCCATTAAAATTACCCGCGCTGTCTTCTATGCCAGCCGCGATGGTGATCGGCTCGATCGCCGGATCAGAGTCGGGGTTGGGTTGCCAGGGGACCACATGGAGTATCGTTGAGCCGGTCGTCCGGTAATGGCTGAGATACCGTTCGACAGAGGCCTGCCTTGCCTCCACCCGCTCATCATCGGACGAGAAGATAATACGACCGTCAGGGTTGGCCACGGTAATCGCCGAAACGTGCTGCAGGTCTTCGATGGCACCCTGGAGCTCAAGGGGTCTCACCTCTAGTCGCCCGACGGGTCCCAGGTTGTTCCCCATATGGCGCGCGAACATACCGAGGGTGATTTCGACCGTCTCGAAGGTTCGTGCGGCATGTTCGGCGGCCGTCTGGGCGTCCTCAATCGACGCCTGGAAGGCGGCGTCCAGGCGGGCGTTACGATCCTGAATCCAGATGAAAACAAGCAGAAATAGAGCGATGACCGACACCGCCATTATTGCAACGGCAATCCTGGCCTTCACCATCAATACGGATCGTGCGGCGGGTGCGGGGCCCATCGAGGCGGTTTCCGATAGTCACCTGAGTGCGTTCAAGTGAATTGTGGAGAACAGGATTTAACATCGGATAAACACGGCGGCCCGCCTAACTATTTGAAATTAAACACTACCATGCACCGGTTGATAACCATTGATCTATCTGAGGCAGCCGATCCACGCCCCAAAATGGCTCGCCGTCGACGACGATGTATGGCGAGCCGAAAACGCCGTAAGAAATTGTTAACTCAACCTGTTCGCGTAGCCGTTGCTTTACCTGTGGGTCCTCTAGCGCGGTGCGCAGGTCGTCGCCGGCGATTCCCTGACGCTCGGCTACGGCCACCACGTTGCTTGGATCGTTGATGTTGATGCCCTGCGCGAAAGCTGCGTCGAAGAGGCCCCGGGCGAGACCATGGGCGGCCGCCTGATCCTGATCGTGCAACCAGTAAAACGCTCTTGCGGCGGCAACCGTGGAGAACGGGAAGCCCTCCGGCATCGTGAACGGCACGCCGAATAGACGCGCCGTACGGGCGAAATCACGGATCGCATAGTCGGCCTTGGGGCCTTGGCTGGTCAGCGGGCTGGCGCCGGTGAGCTTGAATGCAACCCCGAGCAGGAACGGACGCCAATTGACGGCGCGCCCATGCCGGGCGGCAAGTTCATCGATGCGACAAGAGGCGAGATACCCGTACGGGCTGGAGAAATCGAAATAGAAATCGATCGGTGCGGCCATTGCCAACAGTCCTTTTGCTTGTCGCGCTACCAGGTTAGCTCCTCGCCATCGTAGTTCCAGAACCGTCCACTCTGCGGCTCAGAAAGCCCAGCAATGACGTCGCGGATTCCAGCCGCGCTTTGCTGTGCCGACAAAGTGGCCGCCGGACCGCCCATGTCGGTCCTGACCCAGCCGGGATGCATGACGACAGCGATCAGACCCTGGGGTCGGAACTGGTTGGCCACGCAACGGACCGCAGCGTTGAGGCCGGCTTTAGAGGATCGGTAGATTGGGGCCCTGGCGCCGTCGTTGCGGCCGATCGAGCCCATTTCGCTGGAGATAAAGGCGATGGTCTTCATCTTGCTGGCAAGGACCCGATCGATGAGCGCCTGGGCAACCATGATCGGCGCCACCGTGTTCACTCGCAAGACCTGGTGCCACTGCTCGGCATCGAGGTCGCCGAAATCGGTGTGCGGATCGGCAATACCGGCGTTATGAATGCAAAGGTCGATGGCAAGAGCCTCGACCTCGCCCGCAAAGGCAGAGATCTGGTCGGCGTCCGTGGCATCGAGGCTGTAGAAACCGATATCCCCGGTGAGCCCGGCAAGGGCGGCCGGCGCCTGCGTGCCGCGATGGGTCGCCAGGACGCGCCAGCCCGCGCCGGCGTACTGCTCCGCCAGGGCAAGTCCGATGCCGCGGCTGGCACCAACAATTAAGGCAGTCGGCATCGTCATGTTCCTCGCTGGTCGTTGTGCGGCGTGCTTCGCGCCCGGCTTGACAGGTGGCCCTTATGCGGTCTCCTCGAACAACTCGCGGCCGATCAACATGCGTCTGATCTCGCTGGTACCGGCACCAATCTCATACAGTTTGGCGTCGCGCAAAAGCCGGCCAGTGGGGAACTCGTTGATATAACCATTGCCGCCAAGCGCTTGAATCGCCTCAAGCGCCATCCAGGTGGCCTTTTCCGCCGCGTAGAGGATGGCTCCCGCCGCATCCTTGCGGGCCGTCTCACCGCGGTCGCAAGCGGCCGCAACGGCATAAACGTAGGCCTTGGCGGCGTTCATGGTCGTATACATGTCGGCCAACTTGCCCTGCATGAGCTGAAATGTGCCGATGGGTCGACCGAACTGTTCGCGCTCATGCACATACGGCACGACGATATCCATGCAGGCCTGCATGATGCCGAGGGGGCCGGCGGCGAGAACGGCCCGCTCATAGTCGAGGCCGCTCATGAGGACGGCGACACCCTTGCCGATCTCGCCGAGTATATTCTCGGCCGGCACTTCGCAGTCAATGAACACCAGCTCACAGGTGTCGGAGCCACGCATGCCCAGCTTGTCCAATTTCTGCGACGTGGAGAAGCCGGCAAAGGCCTTTTCAATCAAGAAGGCGGTGATGCCGTCCTTGCCGGCCTGGGGATCGGTTTTGGCGTAAACGACCAGAGTGTCGGCATCCGGCCCGTTGGTAATCCACATTTTCGTGCCGTTGAGAACATAGCGATCGCCGCGCTTGTCGGCGCGCAGCCGCATGGAAACAACATCCGAGCCGGCGCCGGGCTCACTCATGGCAAGAGCACCGAGATGCTTGCCGCTTATGAGATCAGGAAGATATCTGGACTTCTGCTCGGCCGTGCCGTTGCGGCTGATCTGGTTGACGCACAGATTGGAATGGGCGCCATAGCTCAAGCCGATCGCCGCGGACGCGCGGGAGACCTCCTCCATCGCCACGCAATGCTCAAGATAGCCCATGCCGGCGCCGCCATCGTCCTCGGCAACAGTGACGCCCAACAGTCCAAGCGCCCCGAGTTGGGGCCACAGGTCGCGCGGGAACTGATTAGTACGGTCGATCTCCGCGGCACGCGGGGCGATATGGTCGGCGGCAAAACTTCGGACCGTATCGCGCAGCATGTCGGCGGTGTCGCCGAGACCGAAGTTCAGCGCCGGTAGCTGATTGGGGATCATGTCTGACCTCAGCTATGACTCGCTGCTTGTGCCTCTGGATAGGCGATCAAAGGGGCCGGAGCAAGGTGCAAGCATCGGGTGATCACAGGAGCGCAGCGGCGGCGAGTCCGAGGAATGCAACAAAGCCGATGACATCGGTCACGGTTGTGAGGATTACCGCCGAGGCGACCGCGGGATCGACGCCGACTCGCTCAAGCACCAGGGGAATGGCGACGCCGCTGAAGGCCGCGGCAATCAGGTTGATAATCATGGCGAGGCCGATAACCGCGCCGATGATCGGACTGCCAAACCAGGCCCAGGCCAGAGCGCCGGCCAGCAGGGCGAACAACACGCCGTTGATGCTGCCAACCACGACCTCCTTGCTGATAATGCGCAGAGCATTGGCGGCCGTCAATTCTTTCAGGGCAAGGGCTCGAACGGCGACCGTTAGCGTCTGGGTTCCGGCATTACCGCCCATGGACGCAACGATGGGCATGAGGATGGCCAGCGCCACCACCTGTTCGATTGCGGCATCAAAAAATCCGATCGCAGCCGAGGCTATGGCGGCGGTGCCCAAATTCACCAGCAGCCAAGAGAAGCGCGAACGGGTGGTCTTGAGAATATCGTGATAGAAGTCATCGGCGGCGACGCCACCGAGATGCATGAGGTCTTCCTCATGCTCATCATGGATCACGTCGACGATATCGTCGACGGTGATGACACCGACAAGCCGACCGCCGCCGTCAACGACCGGGGCGGTGACCATGCCATATTGGCGAAAGAACAACGCCACGTCCTCCTGGTCCATCTCCAGGGGGATGGCATGTATCTCGGTATACATGATGTCGCCGATGCCGACCGGCCGCCGGTTGCGCATGAGACGGCTGAGGGGTACGAAACCGACCGGCCGCCCAGCGTCGTCGACGACAAAAATATCGTAGAAATCGCGCGGCAAGTGGGCGGCCCGAGCGCGCATATAGTCGATGGTTCCACCGACACTCCATTCGGGCGGTACGGTGACAAGGTCGCGCTGCATGAGCCGACCCGCACTATCCTCGGGCCAGCTCAAGGCTTCTTCGAGGAGGATCCTGTCCGATGGGGAAAGTTGGCGCAGAACAGCCGCGAGCTCTTCGTCCTCGAGGTCCTCTATGACGTCGAGCGCATCATCGCTTTCCAGCTCCGTAATCGCCGATGCAATCTCGGAGCTGCCGAGCACATCGACGACCTCACTGCGCACCGATTCGTCGAGATGGGTGAGAACCTCGGCATCGAGACGGCCACGAAGCGCGTGAGCAAGCTGCCGACGGCTGTCACCGCCTAGTTCCTCAAAAAGGTCCGCAACATCTGCAGCGTGGAGCGGGGCGATCAGTTCGTCAGTCGGCTCGTTCCGGTCGAGTGCATCCTCGACGGCACGAACCAAGTCGGGAGCAATGCGATACGACCGGTCCTCCGCGACATCCGTCGAAGGAACCTGATCTTCCCGAGGGAGGTCAGATGTCACGAACTCTGTGTCTTGCGGGCGTGCTGGGCGCCGACCGCGGCAAACGCCGTCATGTTGAGGATACCGCGCCCGGTTACCGACCGGTTGAGAATGTGGGCAGGACGGGCGGCACCAATAAGGATTGGGCCAACGGACAAACCATCGCCGAGCTCCTTGAGCAGATTGAGCGCTATGTTGGCGGCATCCAGGGTTGGCATGATCAACAAGTTGGCGCGGCCCTGTAGATGCCCTCCGGGGAAAATATTGTCGCGAACGTCGGGACGGACCGCGATGTCGCCCTGCATTTCGCCCTCGACCTCGAGATCGGGGGCGCGGCGGTGCAGAATTCGCGCGGCCTCACGCATCTTGCAGGCCGACGCCGTGTCCATGCTGCCGAAGTTGGAGTGGGACAGCAGCGCGATCTTCGGTGTGATACCGAAGCGCCGGACCTCGGCGGCTGCCATGATGGTTATCTCGACAACCTCCTCGACCGTCGGGTCGGGCGTCACATAAGTGTCGGCGACGAAAAATACGCCCTTGGGTGTGATCAAAACCGAGACAGTCGCAAATTCGTGGGCTGCTTCATGGAGGCCGATGACATCGGTGACGTGGGACAGGTTGGCGCTGAAACCACCCTCGACACCGCAAATCAAGGCGTCCGCTTCGCCACGCTGAATCATCAAGGCGGCAATGACCGTCGCATTGGTGCGCACGATGGTGCGGGCGTCTCTAGGAGAGATCCCCTTGCGGCCCATAAGCTCGTGATAAAGCTGCCAATACTCGTTGTAACGCGGGTCGTCCTGCGGATTGACCAGTTCGCAATCGGCGCCTGGCCGAAAGCGCAAGCCAAGGCGCTCAATGCGCTGGGCCACGACGTCCGGCCGACCGACTAGGATCGGATCGGCGAGGCCTTCGTCGAGAACATTTTGTACGGCGCGCAGGACACGCTCGTCCTCACCCTCCGCATAGACGACGCGTCGTCTATCGCTGCGCGCCTGCTCAAACAACGGCTTCATCAGCAATGACGAGCGGAAGACAAAATCGCGCAACCGCTCTTCGTAGGCGGCAAAATCGGTGATAGGCCGAGTGGCGACGCCGGACTCCATGGCGGCGCGCGCCACGGCCGGTGCCAGCTTAACGATAAGGCGCGGATCAAACGGCCTGGGAATCAAATATTCCGGGCCAAAGCTGTCCGGTGGGCCGCCATAGGCATTGGCGACTACCTCCGAGCCTTCTTGCGTGGCCAAGTCGGCAAGGGCGTTGACGCAGGCGATCTTCATTTCTTCGTTGATGGCCGTGGCACCAACGTCGAGGGCGCCACGGAAGATGAAGGGAAAGCACAGGACGTTGTTGACCTGATTGGGATAGTCCGATCGGCCGGTGGCAATTACGGCGTCGGGACGGACATCCCTGACCAGCTCTGGCTTGATTTCCGGAGTCGGGTTGGCGAGTGCCATGATCATCGGCTTGGAGGCCATGGCCTTAGCCATTTCCGCGGTCAACACATTCGGCGCGGAGAGGCCAAGGAAAATATCGGCGCCGGCAATAACCTCGGCCAGAGTGCGGGCCTGGGTTTGCACCGCGTAGATGGTTTTCTGGGGGCCCATATCCTTCGTGCGACCGGCGTAGACAACGCCGTGGATATCGGTCAAGACGACGTTGGATCTTGGCAGGCCCATGCTGACCAGCAGGTTGACGCAAGCCAGCGCCGCGGCACCGGCGCCCGACGTGACCAGTTTAACCGCCGCCAAGGTCTTGCCCTGCACGCGCAAGCCATTGCGCACGGCCGCGGCGACGGTAATGGCCGTGCCGTGCTGATCGTCATGCATAACCGGAATGTTCATGCGCTCGCGCAGGCGACGTTCAATCTCAAAGCATTCGGGCGCGCGGATATCCTCAAGATTTATGGCCCCAAAGGTCGGCTCCAGTGCCGCGACAATGTCGACGAAGCGCTCGACATCGGTCTCATCGATTTCAATATCAAAAACATCGATGCCGGCGAATTTCTTGAACAGGACACCCTTGCCCTCCATGACGGGCTTGGCGGCAAGGGGGCCGATGGGGCCAAGCCCAAGTACCGCGGTGCCGTTGGTGACGACACCAACCAGATTGGCGCGGGCGGTGACCGTCGAGGCCTCAGCCGGATCGGCAACGATGGCCTCGCACGCCGCCGCGACTCCGGGCGAATAGGCCAGGGAGAGATCGCGCTGGGTGGCCAGCGGCTTGCTCGGCACGACCTCGATCTTGCCGGGTTTGGGCTCGCGGTGATAACGCAAAGCTGCGGCGCGCTGATCTTCGGCCATGGGCCGTCCTCCGGTGCTGGTTCTTGCCCGCCGGACCCGGCGTTCATAAAGACCCTCGCGCAATCGGCTCACGCTTGCCTTCGCCCGTGCGGCGGCATACCAAATGAATCGAGCCATCACAAGGTGGGACGAGCCTGATGGGGCCGGTGGCCTGGAAGACATCCGACGATCTGGTAGCTTATCCCGAGGCGATCAGGGTCATGGAGGATCGGGTTGCGGCGATCCGCGCCGGAGAGGCGTCGGAACTGGTGTGGTTGCTGCAACATCCGCCGCTTTATTCGGCCGGCACGAGCGCCAAGGCCGCCGACCTGCTGACACCGGAGCGTTTCCCGGTATTCAAGACGGGTCGGGGCGGACAATACACCTATCATGGGCCGGGCCAGCGGGTCGCTTATGCCATGCTGGACCTCAAGCAGCGCGGCGGCGATATCCGGCTTTTCGTGCGCCAGTTGGAGAGCTGGGTAATCCGAACTCTGGCTCATTTCGACCTGGTCGGCGAGCGACGGGAAGGCCGCGTCGGGATTTGGATTGCCCAGGGCGCAGGCCGGGAAGATAAGATCGCGGCAATCGGCGTGCGGGTGCGCCGCTGGGTCAGTTTCCACGGGATCGCAATTAACCTGGACCCGACGCTAGAGCATTTCAGCGGGATCGTACCCTGCGGGATCGATCCAAAGCGCTACGGCGTTACCAGTCTTGCCGCCCTGGGCCATGCGGTGACGATGGCGGAACTGGACGCGGCACTCAGAGCAAGTTTCGCCGAGGTTTTCGGAGAGTAGCTCAAACCGTGGGGCGTTGGCGGAACCCGTCGGCGCGCGTGATAGCCGCATCTTCCGGGTCCGGTGCGAGGTATCTCACGTCGTCGACACGGGCCATGCCTGGTCCCTCGCGACAGCGCCGAACCATTTCCTGGACAGCACTCGCCGAGCCGACAAGGGTGGCTTCCACAGAGCCCTCGCGGCGGTTGCGGACCCAACCGGCAAGACCAAGCGCCGTCGCCGTCTTGACCGTCCAACCGCGAAACCAGACACCTTGGACCCGGCCGGATATCTCTACGCGAACGACCGTCGGGTCCATGGGCTATTCGAACTCGATAACCTGTTGATCGACAACGAGGCTATCGCCCTTCGCGGCATGGAGTGTCTTCACGGTGCCATCACGTTCGGCGCGCAGGACATTCTCCATCTTCATTGCCTCTATGACCGCCAGCGTGTCGCCGGCCTTTACCGTGACGCCGGGCTCGACGGCGAGGGAAACCAACAGGCCCGGCATCGGGGATAGCAAGAAACGGCTGTGATCGCGCGCCGGTTTCGACGGCATTCGGTGCAAGAGATCGGCGACGATGGGCGGCAATATCTCGAGGGTCAGATCCGCGCCCGCATGGGTCAGGCGATAGGTGCCATGGCCACCGGCAATGCGAATGCAAACCGCCTGGCCGTCGATGACCGCGTCGAAGAGATGCATACCCGGCCGCCAGCCGGTGGACAAACAAAGGGTGTTATCGGCTCGCTTGACCGAAAAGCTGTCGTCCGAGCGCGTAACTTCCATCATATCTTCGGTGTCGCCGGTGCGAACGACCCAGCTGTCCTTGCTGTCAACATCACTGAGTATTTTCCGGCCGATATGGCGGGCGCGGCTCGTGGCAATCGTGTGGATGACCGCAGCAACGGCGGTCAGGCGCGCCAGCGACGAGTCCGAGACCCGGTCGGGGGCGAAGCCGTCGGGAAACTCGTCCGCGATAAAATCGACGCTTAGCTCGCCGGCATGGAAACGGGGGTGGTTGACGAGCGCGGCGAGGAAGACCGCGTTGCTGGTGACGCCGCGCACATCGAAGCGGTCGAGCGCGTCGCTCATGCGGTCAATAGCTGTCTTACGGTCGTCGCCGTGGGTGACCAGTTTGGCGATCATCGGATCGTAGAACATACTGACCTCGGCGCCCTCCGAGACACCGGTGTCCACCCGGACCTGGCCATGCTCTTCCGCCGGCGGGCGAAAACGGGTAAGCCTGCCGATAGATGGCAGGAAGCCGCGCACCGGATCCTCGGCATAAAGACGGGCCTCGATGGCCCAGCCGGTAGCCCGGATCTGGTCCTGAGTGAAAGGCAGGGCCTCACCGGCAGCGATACGGATCATCAACTCCACCAGGTCGAGCCCGGTTACCAACTCGGTCACCGGGTGCTCCACCTGAAGCCGAGTGTTCATTTCGAGGAAGTAGAAATTCCTGTCCCGGTCGACGATGAATTCGACGGTGCCGGCGCTTTGGTAGCCGACGGCGCGCGCCAGGGCGCAGGCCTGCGCCCCCATGGCGTCGCGCGTGGCCTCGTCGAGGAAGGGCGATGGCGACTCCTCGATGACCTTCTGGTGGCGGCGCTGCAGGGAGCATTCCCGTTCGCCGAGATGGACGACGGCGCCGTGGCTGTCGGCCAACAGTTGGATCTCGATATGGCGCGGTTGTTCGATGAACTTCTCGATGAACAGGCGGTCATCGGCAAACGAGGCCAGGGCCTCGCGACGGGTGGCGGCGAACGCCTCACGGGTTTCGGATTCATCCCGAACGATACGCATGCCCTTACCGCCACCCCCGGCGGCGGCCTTAAGCATGACCGGGTAACCCAAATCGGCGGCCACTCTGACGGCCTCTTCCGCACTGGCGATCTCGGCATCGTGACCCGGTACCGTGCTGACCCCGGCCCGGCCCGCGAGTTGCTTGGCGGCGATCTTGTCGCCCATGGCGGCGATGGCCGGCGCCGGCGGCCCGATAAAGACGGCGCCGGCAGCGACGACGGCCTCGGCGAACCGGGTGTTCTCGGAGAGAAAACCATAACCGGGATGAACCGCATCGGCGCCAGTGGCCTGGATCGCCTGGATAATGCGATCGATCTGAAGGTAGCTTTCCGCGGCCGGCGGCGGGCCGATCTCGATAACCTCATCGGCCATTCGGGCGGCCAGGGAATCGCGGTCGGCCGACGAGGCGACGACCACCGTAGCGATGTCCATGGAGCGCGCGGTACGGATGATCCGACAGGCAATCTCCCCGCGATTGGCAACCAAAATCTTCTTGAACAAGGGAATGGGCCTCCCGCAACCATATGTAACGCCGGGATATGATGTTGCTCCCGGCAAGCGGCGACCTTAGCTTGAACAAATGAACTCTGCCATAGATACAGCCGGCCAGCCGACAGGCGTGAAACCGCGCCTGCGCGTGCCCATTGCCGCGGCCCTGGCCGGCGGCGTGGCATTGCTGTTGCTGGTCGCCGTGGGAAGCGTGCTGGCGATCAGCCAACTAAGTGCTCAACGGATTGCCCTGGAACTGCTCGGGGATAATGCCGATGTCGGCCTGGAGCTGCTGGAGACGCGCGTGCGGGGCCAGCTCGAGCCGGCACACGTCCTCGGGCTACAGGTGGCCGGGATGTTGGAGCAAGGCATAATCGACCCGGGCAACCGGCAACAGCTCGAGGACACATTCCGAGGGGCCTTGGCGGCGGTGCCACAGGCCACGGCGCTGATCTTCATTGACCAGGGTTATCAGTCCTATCAATACCCGCCCAACCTGGGCTCGCTCGACGAGGTGGTCGCCGAGAGCCAGTTTACGGCCGGCTTACAGGGCATGCTGGATAGCCATGAAGGCATGGAACAGATGCTAACCGGCGCCCGGTCCATGGAGGCGGACTTTCTGTGGATGGCGCCGGTCTGGGTGCAGAGCCTGAAACAGCCAGTCCTGTTCCTAGAGGTGCCGGTTGGCCGGGAGGATACGTTCGGCGGCGTGGTGCTGGTGGTGGTGGCACTGGGCGAGCTGTCGCAATTTCTCAAGGATTTGGAAGGCCGAGACGCAACCCGAGCCTTTGTCCTTTATGAAGGCGACCGGGTGCTGGCCCACCCGGCACTGTTCGACATGATGCTGACCGCCGGGGACGACAATGAAATACCACTGCCCAGTCTGGCCATGTTCGACGATCCGGCCCTCGCATATCGGAGCGAAGGCACGCGTGCGATCCTGGATATCGGCGCCATAAACCATCGCTACACCGACGCCTATGAGTTGGGCGACGATCTGGTGATCGTTAGCGAACTGGCCGACTTTGGGCCCTGGGAGATCGGCCTGAAACTGAGCCGGGCGGTGCTTGACGAAGAGCTTGCCCGGATACGCCAAGTGGCAATGGTCGGGCTGGGCATCCTTGCTGTCGCGGTGATCTTGGGATTGTTGCTGGGGAGGGTCCTCAGCCGACAAATCGGCGGCCTGGCCGCGGCGGCCAATGCGCTGGCGAACCTTGACGTGGATCGGGTCGGGACGGTGCCGGATTCGCGTTTCCGTGAGTTGGCCAATGCCGCAAACGCTTTCAACACCATGACGACCGCAATGAAGTGGTTCGAGACCTATGTGCCGAAATCCTTGGTGCTGCGGCTGCGCCGGGACGGCGAAAGCATCACGCGAAGCCAAGAGCGCGTTCTAACCATCATGTTTACAGATATTCGCGGATTCTCAACCTTGGCCGAGCATAGCCCGGCAGCGGATATCGCGCAGATGCTCAATCAACATTTCGAAATGCTGACCGGGTGCATAGAGGCACAAGGTGGCACGGTCGACAAATTCATCGGCGATTCGGTGATGGCTTTCTGGGGCGCGCCGGAACCAACGCCCGACCATGCAACGCGGGCGCTGCTGGCGGCCCGGGCGATTCAGCAGGCGGTGGAGGCGGATAGCGACAAGCGGCGGGCAGCGGGGCTGCCGGTGGTGGCGGTGCGGATCGGGCTGCATACGGGGCCGGTTGTGGTGGGCAATATCGGGCCGCGATCACGGGTGAACTACACTGTCGTCGGCGATACGGTGAACACCGCGGCGCGGCTAGAAGCCCTGGCGAAGGAGGTCGCGCCGGACGCCGACTGCGTCGTGCTGCTGTCCAGCGAAACCGCCGCGGCGACACCAAAGGAAGTGACATTGGAAGCGCTGGGAGAGCGCAGCATCCGAGGCCGGGATGCAGGCGTGGAGGTCTATCGACTGGTGTCCTGAAGCCGGGTGGGCCGATCAGAGCGGGATGTTGTCGTGTTTTCTCCAGGGATTCTCGAGCACCTTATCCGCCAATAGGTGGAGCGCGCGGGCGATCCGCCGGCGCGTGTTGCGCGGCATGATCACGTCGTCAATGAAACCCTTCTGGGCCGCGACGAAGGGGTTGGCGAATTTTTCACGATACTCGGCGGTTCGCTGCGCAATACGCTGAGGATCGTCACGGTCCTGGCGAAAGATGATTTCAACCGCGCCTTTCGGGCCCATGACGGCGATCTCGGCCGTCGGCCAGGCGTAATTCACATCGCCGCGCAGATGTTTGGATGACATGACGTCATAAGCGCCGCCATAGGCCTTGCGCGTGATCACCGTCACCTTGGGCACCGTCGCCTCCGCAAAGGCGAACAGCAGCTTGGCGCCGTGCTTAATAATACCGCCATGCTCTTGAGCCGTACCGGGCAGAAATCCCGGGACGTCGACGAAGGTGACAATGGGAATGTTGAAACAATCGCAGAAACGGACAAATCGAGCGGCCTTGATGGACGACGCTATGTCGAGACAGCCGGCGAGGACCATGGGCTGATTGGCGACGAAGCCGACGGTATGCCCACCGATACGGCCGAAGCCGATAATGATGTTGGCGGCGTGGTTTGGCTGGAGTTCGAAGAAGTCCTCTTCGTCTGCAACCTTATGGATCAATTCTTTTATGTCGTAGGGCTGCGCCGGATCGGTCGGAATGAGGCTGTCTAGCGAGGGTTCGGCGCGATCGGAGGCATCGGATGTGGGCCAAACGGGCGGCTGTTGCCGATTGTTGGCGGGCAGGAAATCGAAAAAGCGCCTGAGCTGGCGCAGGGCCTCGATATCATTGTCGAAAGCGAGATCGGCGACGCCTGATTTGGTGGTATGGGCGCTGGCACCGCCGAGGTCCTCATGACTGACTTCCTCATGGGTTACCGTCTTGACCACTTCCGGCCCGGTTACAAAGAGATAGGAGGTGTCCCTAACCATGAAGACGAAGTCGGTCATGGCGGGCGAGTAGACCGCCCCACCGGCGCAAGGCCCCATGATCATGGAAAGCTGCGGGACCACGCCGGACGCCAGGACGTTACGCTGAAAGACCTCGGCATAGCCGGCGAGAGAGCCAACCCCTTCTTGAATGCGGGCGCCGCCGGAATCGTTGAGCCCAATCACGGGCACGCCCAAACGAACGGCTTGATCCATGACCTTGCATATCTTGCCGGCATGGGCTTGTGACAAGGAGCCGCCAAAGACCGTAAAATCCTGGGAGAAAACGAACACCTTGCGGCCGTTGATGGTGCCCCAGCCAGTGACCACGCCATCGCCGGGGACGCGCTGGTCCGCCATATCGAAATCGGTGCAGTCATGCTCGACGAACATGTCCCACTCCTCAAACGAGCCCTCGTCGAGCAACGCGTCCAAGCGCTCGCGCGCCGTGAGCTTACCCTTCTTATGTTGGGCAGCGATGCGACGCTCGCCGCCGCCCATGCGGGCCGCTGCGCGTCGCGCTTGCAATTCGTCGATGATGTCTTGCATGCCGCCCTCCAGCGCCTTTCCGGACACGGCTAAGGAGATACCAGCTTGTCGTTGACCAGGCCAGCGTTGGCGCGGCACTTACTCGGCGAGCAAGGCGAAGAAACGGCCGGCGGCAGCGATATCGGCGGCGAGCGCTTGGCGCGTTTTTCGCGCCTGCTCGTCTTCGCCCCAGTGTTCGGCTTGGTAGGTCTCGTCGACCTGGCTTAGGGCATAGGCTTCGTCAGCCCGCAAGCGACCATGGGCGAGCGCCAAGCCGACGACCAGGGAACCGGCAGCCGCCGTGGCCGTGCTGAGGGCGGCAAGCTGGAAGTCGTCCAAGCATTCGACCGCCCTGCGCAAAGCATCAAGGCTCGCTTGGGGTTGAGCTAACGGCACAATCCCGCGCACAGTGCGCAAGGGCGCATCAAACTGGAGGGCCGCCCAATCCAGCAGCGGCTGCCAAGCCAGCGCTTGACGTTCAACCAAGTCTGGTGGCCTCTCGGCACGATAACAGAGCAAATCCGTTCCAGCGTAAGCCACGACCGCTTCGGTTACCGCTGCACGCTCGGGGCCGGCGCGATCCAATGCGGTCGCCGCGATGCGCGTTAGCACCATCGTCTCGGGGGCTATCTTCTCGCCCTGCTCCGCCCATTCCCGGGCGATCGCCGCCGCCAGTGTCGCCGCCGGCACAGACATCTTGCGGCGACCCGGCGTGAGTACCGGACGATCATCCAGCCTAATTTCATGGCCTCCGCCGACGGATGCGGCTGAGGTTTGCTGATAAAAGCGCTGCAAGAAATTAGTTGCCTAGCAAGCCCTTCAGACCCTTGCCTAAGCCCTCTATAGCGTCCTTCACGCCTTCGGCGGGCGCCTGCAGCGCCTCAGTCGCGGCGGGCTGCTCAGACGCCTCAGGCGCCGCAGATGCGGTCTCCACACATGAATTCTCACCCGCGCCCAAATCGCCGAGAGCCAAGAGCGCGGCCGGCGGGAAGAGCGTGGCGCCTAGAAGGCCGCCGATCTTGCGTGCTGCGGCCAACTCGTCGGGCGTAAAGGACGGCGAGGCAAAGGTGCCGCCCACTTTGATCGGCACCGCAACACTCAATGTCGCGGACTTCGACTGCGGCGTGATCTTCATGTCGAGGGTTTCGTCACCGAGGTTCATACCGCCGTCGCCGATGATGGAGACGAACTCGGTGTCCATTAACAGAGCGCTGGTGCCGACGCCGTCTTCGAACTGGAAGTTGGCGGCGAGACATTCCAGCACCGTCCACTCGTCCTTGCCACCGAACAGTGAGCCGACAGCGCTACTAAGACCGCCGATCAGCAGATCGAAGCTTTCGGTCTTTGCATGCCCATCCTCCATGAGCAGACGGGCATGCCCATCGAGCGAGGCCATAATGGCGGCGACCGACGAGCCCTGGCCGATCAACTCGATGTCGAGAGCGCCAGAGCCGCGCAAAATCTCCAGAGACGTGGCTTCTTGGAGAACCTGACCTACGTTGAGGTCCGGCCCCTTGAGTTCCAGCGTCAGCGACGGGACATCCTGGCCGCCGGTGAGGCTGAGACTTCCGGTGAGCGCGGTGTCGGCAAGGGTCGCCGCGAACGGTTTCACCGACAGGTTGCCGTTGTCGAGAGCAATGTCGACCGCGACGTTGTCGGCGCTGACGCTCGGCGTGACGAGATGGGCGATACGAAGGGCCAAATCGGCGTCCAGGGCCCGAAGACCGGCGAATGGCAATGGATCGTTGGGGAAAACCCGCTGTCGACCGTCGCCGGCAGCGGCGGCGTTATCGGTACTCGCCGCCGGCGCCGCTGGCGCCGATCCGTCAGACGGCGGCAGCAGCTCAGTCAGGTCGATCTGCTGGGCTGTCAAGGTGCCCGAGATCCGCGGCCTGGCGCCCTGCGCCGTGCTGGCGATGCGACCAGATAGGTCGGTCGCGCCGAAGCGCAACGAGATATCCTCAAGAGCGATTGCAGCGGGACCACCGCGTAGAGCAGTGCTGAGCTCGAGCGGGCCTGCTTGGGGGAGGCTATCGCCCGCGACCACGGCGAGACCTGATAGATCGTCGGCGTTGACCGCAAGATTGAGATCGATGCCGTCGCCTTCCAGCGGTTTGGCGACCGCGCCATCGAGCCTGATTTCCAGCCCGAGCGCATCCACGGACAAGGCGACCGGAAATGCCTCGTTGCGAGCCAAGGCGTTGGCCGCGCCAAGCTGGCCCGTGGCGACAATCGGGATATCGTCCAGGGTGGCCGCAAGGTCCAACTTCATCGGATCTTCCGGCCCCTCCCCTTGCAGAGCCAAGCGCTCCAATTTGAACGTACGGGTGCTACCGGAGACGCCGTCCTTGAAGGTCAGCGTTACGTTCTGTATCAGCACGTCCTTCAGAATCGGTAGTTTTGGCGCTTCGCCAGCGTCGCCGCCGGAGTCGGACGAGCCGGCATCGTCACCTTCCTTCGCCGCCGGCTCGAACTGCCAGTTCGCTAGGCCGGCCGCGTCGGTTTCCAGAAGTATCTCCGCGCCGTCCAGGAGCAAGCGGTTTATCTGTATGGTACGAGTAATCAGTGGCAGCACGCCGACCTCGGCCTCGAGACGGTCGAATGTGACCATCTGCGGGCCGGTGCCCCAATCTGCATTGGAGAAGGTCACGTTGCTCAAGGACACCGATGTGGCGAGCCCGAGGTCGAGGTCGATATCGCCGGCGATGACGAGCTCGCGGCCCGTGGCATCGCGAACGGCATCGGCAATACGGTCCTTTTGATCATTGGGATCGATCAGCAACACCGCTGCGACCGCGGCGACGATGATTGCGATTATGAGAACCGCTAAGATCTTGAGAAATTTGCCCATGTCGTCGCTCCTCACCGGGTGGCGGTATGAGTATCGAACCCTACCGGCAGTTCAGAAAAATCATCGATTACCAATGCCGCGCCGGCCTCTCTTAGCTCTGCCGCCGAATGGTAACCCCAGGATACTCCAATCGCCGCAACACCTGCGTTGCGCGCCATCTCGACGTCATAAACCGTATCGCCGATCATCACGGTATGCGCCGGCCGAGCCCCTGTTTCGGACATCGCGCGCAGCAACATTTCCGGATGCGGCTTGCCGCGCGCCGAGTCGGCGGTCTGTAAGGTCACGAAGCGGTCGTTCAATGCGTGATCGCTCAGCGTTGCTGTCAGGCCGCGCAAACCCTTGCCGGTCGCGACTCCCAATAACACACCGGCGGCGCTCAACACATCCAAGACTTCAGCCACACCGGGAAATAGTGGCGCCTCGTGAGTGCCGTCAGCATAGTTTCGTTGCGCGGAGTCACGGTAGGTATCGGCCAAATCGGCGTGCACCTCCGGCGTCTCGGCCGGTGCCAGCCGGGCGATTCCTTGTTGTAAGGGTAAGCCGATGGTGCGCCGGATCGCCTCCGCAGATGGGTCAGGCAGGCCGTGGGCGCCAAATGCGATAACCATTGTAGCAACGATGGCATGCTGACTGTCGACGAGCGTGCCGTCGCAGTCGAAGACTGCGAGGCGGCACGGGATTCCCTGCGCCGCGGAGATCATTTGGTCGATTTGGACTCGTTCGGGGCGCGTTCGGAGAGGCCCAGCATGGCCCAACTCTGCGCCATATGACCAACCAGTGGAGCGGTGATCTGCAGGGGCTTTGCGGTCACCGGGTGGCTTATGACAATTCGGCGCGCGTGCAAATGGAGGCGGTTGGCAAGGCCGGCAAGGTGGGCGCCGGCACCGCCATACTTACCATCCCCGACAATTGGGGTGCCGAGGGTGGCGCTGTGGCTGCGAAGCTGATGGGTGCGCCCGGTGAGGGGGCGCAGTTCAAGCCAAGCGGCCTTCTGCCCAATGGTTTCGAGGGTGGTATATTCAGTGACGGCGGACTTGCCGGCATCCGGATCACCGACAACCCGCTCCTGGCCTCCGGTGGACCGCTTGGCGAGAGCGACATCAATGCGCCCCTGCGCCGGCCTGGGTACACCGGCAACGAGGGCCCAATAGACCTTGCGCGTGTGGCGTTCGCGGAAGCTCGTTGAGAGGCGTGCGGCAATCTGGGCGGTGCGGGCCAGTAACAATACGCCGCTGGTGTCCTTGTCGAGACGATGGACAAGACGCGGCCGGTCGGCGCCGGTCCGCAAGGCGTCAAGCATGCCATCGAGATGCCGGGCAATCTTGCTGCCGCCTTGGACGGCGAGACCGGCCGGCTTGTTCAGCGCGATAAGATGGTCGTCCTGATAGAGGATGGCATCGAGAAGCAATCGCCGGTCCGCTTCAGGAACTACGGTCCTGGGGGGCGTGTAGGGTTTGTCGGTGGCGGCGTTGGGGGGCACGCGGATGGTCTGGCCCGGGGAAATGCGCAGTCCGGCCTGGGCACGCTTGCCATCGACGCGAACCTGGCCGGTACGCAACAATTTGGCGAGGTGGCCATGCCCGAGCGTCGGAAAATGCCGCCGGAACCACCGATCCAAGCGCAGATCGCCCTCGTCCTGGGCGACTTCGAGATGGCGGATGCCGGTCACAGGATGACGAACCGAATGGCGCGAAGCCCCAGAAAGAGAGCGCCGACCGAGAACAGTAGCGAGGCCGCCATGTAACCGACGGCAACGGTCGTATCACCGCGCTCAAAGAGCAGGATGGTTTCGAGGGAAAAGGTAGAAAAAGTTGTGAAGGCGCCGAGGATACCGACCGTCAACAAGGCCCGCATCTCCTGGCCAGGGGACCAGGCCAATGCCATCACCTCGATCAACGCGCCAAGGATGAACGACCCCAATATATTGACTGCCAGCGTCCCCCAGGGAAAACCGCGGCCCAGCCACATGCTGACCTGGAAGGCGACGATATGGCGGGAAACGGCGCCCAATGCGCCCCCGACTGCGATCGCTAGAATGAGTTTCATGTGGCCCAGCCTGCCCGCTTCACAATAGCGGATCCTCCAATAAAGTGCGCCCGCCGCGCGTAGCTTATACAAAATCGGGCCTCGTGAGACGAGCCCGAAGCGACGCGCTATTGACCGTCAGAGCGGCCCTCGACCTGGCGATCGCGAATCTTTTGCCAATAGTCGAGACGGCGGCGGATTTCGCGCTCGAAGCCGCGATCGGGCGGATCATAGAAAGACTGCCGCGGCATACCGTCGGGAAAGTAATCCTGACCGGAGAATGTCTCTTTGGTGTCGTGATCGTATTTGTAGCCGGCGCCGTAACCGAGATCCTTCATCAGGCCAGTCGGCGCGTTGAGGATGTGCTTGGGCGGCATCAACGAGCCGGTCTCCCGCGCCGAGTGCATGGCGGCACCGAAGGCCTTGTATGCGGCGTTGGATTTCGGCGCGGTCGCCATGTAGAGGACGCACTGGGCGATCGCCAGCTCGCCCTCGGGAGAACCAAGGCGCTCATAGGTGTCCCAGGCGGCCAGCGCCTGAGGCAGGGCTTGTGGGTCGGCAAGGCCGATGTCCTCGACGGCCATGCGGGTTACCCGCCGGGCGACATAACGCGGATCTTCGCCGCCGGCGAGCATGCGGGCAAGCCAGTACAGTGCCGCATCGGCATCGGAGCCGCGGATCGATTTGTGGAGGGCGCTGATGAGGTTGTAGTGCCCGTCCTGGCTCTTGTCGTAAAGCGGCGCACGACGCTGCACAGCCTGCGCCAGGGCGGCGTTATCCATCGGTGGTCCCGGCGGCGCCGCCAAAAGTTCCTCCACGAGATTGAGGAGGAAACGGCCGTCGCCATCGGCCATGGCCTTGAGGGCGGCGCGCGCGTCTGCCTCCAGCGGTAGATCACGCCCTGCTTCCGTCTCAGCCCGGCTCAGGAGGAGTTCCAGAGCGGCGTCGTCCAGGCGCTGAAGGACCATTACCTGACAGCGCGACAGTAGGGCGGCGTTGATCTCGAAGGACGGGTTCTCCGTGGTGGCGCCGATCAGGGTGACGCTGCCATCTTCGACATATGGGAGGAAGCTGTCTTGTTGAGCCCGGTTGAAGCGGTGGATCTCGTCAACGAACAGAAGGGTGCCGCGCCCGGCTTGGCGCCGCTGCCGGGCCTCTTCAAAAATCTTGCGTAGGTCCGCGACGCCGGAGAACACTGCCGACAGCGGGGCAAATTCCAGTGAGGACACGGCGGCCAACAGACGGGCAATCGTGGTCTTACCGCAGCCCGGTGGCCCCCAAAGGACCAGGCTGGCCAAACGGCCCTGAGCGACCATGCGGCCAAGCGGCGCGTCGACGCTCAGGATGTGGTCCTGACCCACGACCTCATCAAGCGTTCCGGGCCGCAGGCGGTCGGCCAGTGGCCGAGGTGCCTGAGCCTCGAACAATCCGCCCTGATTCGAGCGATTCATCCTGATACGGTGACCGACAGCATTCGGCCATCGCGGCGGATACGGAGACTCCAGCGCTGGGCGTGCCGTGCGACAGCGGTTCGCAGGGTGCCAACATCAGGGATCTTGGTGCCGTTTACCTCGACGATCTGATCGAGGGGGCGTAGGCCGACGCGAGCGGCGTTGCTGCGCTGGGCCACCTGGGTCACAAAGACGCCGCGGGCCGCAGCGGACAGACCGAGCTCCTCAGCGACCGCTGGGGAGGCATTGACGACTGTGGCCCCGGCGAGCGGCTGCGGGCCAGTAAGCTCTGTAAGGTCACGGGGTGGCTCCTCCGGCGCGGCCTCAAGGGGAAACGTCAGGTCGACCGTGCGATGGCCACGCAAGACCTCTATGGGCACGGTGCCACCCAATTCGCTGGTGGCGAGGCGAAAACGCAAGGCGTCGACATCCTCAACGCGATGGCCATCGACCGCGGCGACAATATCCCGGGGCCGCATCCCGGCGCGCTCGGCGGGACCGCCTGGAAAGACCTTACTGAGCATCACACCGCCTGGCCGGTCTAAACCCAAAGCCGCGGCCATCTCCGCCGTCACCGACTGGCCGGCCGCGCCAAGCCACGGGCGGCGGACAATGCCGGCCTGGCCGACACTGGCGAGTACTGTGCGGACCATGTTCGCGGGAACCGCAAAGCCGATACCTTGACTGCCGCCGCTGCGGCTGAATATGGCCGTGTTTACGCCGGCGAGATGGCCATCCATGGTGATCAACGCACCACCGGAGTTGCCCGGGTTAATCGCCGCATCGGTCTGGATGAAGAAGTTGAAATCGGTAATCCCGACGTTGGTGCGGGCCAGTGCGGAGACGATGCCGCTGGTCACCGTCTGACCGACACCAAAGGGGTTGCCGATCGCCAGGACAAGATCGCCTACCTCGATGTCGTCGCTATCGGCGAGGGTGACATGGGCAAGTGCATCGGGAGTGTCGATTCTTAGGATGGCGAGGTCAGTTCGCTCGTCGTCGACAACCACCTCGGCGTCATATTCCCGGCGGTCAGCGAGCACGACGCGGATCGCCTCAGCCCCGGCAATGACATGATGATTGGTCACGATGAGCCCTTCGGGGTCGACAATGACGCCGGACCCCAGGGAACTGTCCTGACGACGCCGCGGCGACTCGAAGTTTTCGCCGAAAAAACGCCTGAAGAACGGGTCGTTGAAGAGCGGCGCGACTTGGCGCTCCGGTATCATGCGTTGGGCAAGGACGTTGACGACGGCGGGGCCGACACGCCTGACCAGCGGCGCGAAGGATAGCGTTATCTGCGCCCGGTCCGCAGGAACCACGCGATTGGCCGCGTGCGCCGAGGCGGGACCGGCTGAGGCCACGAGCAGGGTGGCGGCCAAGGTGAGCAAAATGCGTCCTAAAGTACCCATGCGACGGTTCATCCAAACAGAGAATGGCTCCTTATCCATAAAGTGCGGGTGCGCACAAACAGCAAGGGCCGCCCCAGCGGAGCGGCCCTAAAATCTTGTCATGGACGGCGCCGTTAGGCGGCCTCCGCCTCCTCATCATCATCGGTTTGAACCGGACCGGAATCCTGGCCCTTGGCCTCCGGATCGCGATCCACAAGTTCAATCACGGCCATAGGGGCGGAATCGCCGTAGCGGAAACCGGCCTTGAGAACGCGGGTGTAGCCGCCAGGGCGCTCTTTGTAGCGCTCGGCCAAGGCGACAAAGAGCTTGTCGACGAGCTTGGCATTCTTGATGACCGACAGAGCCTGGCGGCGGGCAGTCAGATCGCCGCGTTTGCCCAAGGTGATCAGCCGTTCCACCACGCGCCGAAGGTCCTTGGCCTTCGGTAGGGTCGTCTTGATCTGCTCGTGCTTGACCAGCGCCGCCGCCATGTTGGCGAACATCGCCTTGCGGTGGGTGCTGGTGCGGTTCAGTTTGCGACCGCTTAGTTTATGGCGCATGTGCCTCTCCTGCTCGTTCGCGGGCCTAGAACGGCTCCTCGAGCTTCTTAGCCAAGTCTTCGATGTTCTCCGGCGGCCAGGTCGGGATTTCCATACCCAGATGCAGCCCCATCTGCGTGAGCACCTCCTTGATTTCATTCAAGGATTTGCGGCCGAAATTCGGGGTCCGCAGCATCTCGGCTTCGGTTTTCTGTACCAGGTCACCGATGTAGATGATGTTGTCGTTCTTGAGGCAGTTGGCGGAGCGAACGGAAAGCTCGAGTTCGTCCACCTTGCGCAGAAGATTGCGATTGAAGGCGAGATCGTCCTCGGCTTTCTCTTCCGGCTGAGCGGCCCGCGGCTCCTCGAAATTGACGAATAACTGGAGCTGGTCCTGCAGGATGCGGGCCGACAACGCCAAGGCGTCGTCCGGTGCCACCGCCCCGTTGGTCTCAATCTGCAAGGTCAGTTTGTCGAGATCGGTGCGCTCGCCAACGCGAGCATTGCCGACCTGGTAGGAGACTTTGCGTACCGGCGAGAACAACGCGTCAACCGGGATCAGGCCGATCGGGGCGTCGGCAACACGGTTTTGAGAGGCCGGGACATAGCCCTTGCCGCTTTCAACGGTCATTTCCATGACGATCCGGGTGCCTTGATCCAAGGTCATGACGACGTGGTCGGGCTCCATGATCTCTATGTCATGGCCGGTCTCAATCTGGCCGGCGGTGATTTCACCAGGCCCGGTGGCCGTCAGCGTCATGCGCTTCGGACCTTCACTGTGCATGCGAAGGGCGATCGCCTTGATGTTGAGGACGATGTCCGTGACGTCCTCGCGGACACCAGGGATGGACGAGAATTCGTGCAGAACGCCCTCGATCTGGATCGAGGTCACCGCCGCCCCTTGCAGGGAAGACAGCAGAATGCGGCGCAGCGCATTGCCCAAGGTCAGGCCAAAACCACGCTCCAGCGGCTCGGCAACGAGGGTCGCGTTACGGCTAGGATCAGCACCAGGGCTAACTTCGAGCCGGCCTGGTTTGATCAGCTCCGTCCAGTTTTTCTGTAATACAGTCATGTGCACCTCAACGACATCCCCCGACGCTGCCTCGCCCCCGCTTCCTGGCTCGCGTCGGTCGTGTCAAATGTCTGGCCGAACCGTGCCATACGCGGTCCAGCATATGCCTGGCGCTGGGGAAGCGCCGGCATCGATCGGTTAAACGCGGCGCCGCTTTGGCGGGCGGCAGCCATTGTGCGGAATGGGCGTCACATCCTTGATCTGGGTGATCTCGAAACCGACGGACTGGAGGGCGCGTAAAGCCGACTCCCGCCCCGACCCCGGTCCCTTGACCTCGACCTGAAGGACTTTCATTCCGTGTTCCTGCGCCTTACGGCCAGCGCTCTCTGCGGCCATCTGTGCGGCATAGGGGGTCGATTTGCGCGATCCCTTGAAACCCTGGCTGCCGGCGCTGGACCAGGCAATTGCATTGCCTTGGGCGTCGGAAATGGTAATCATCGTGTTGTTGAACGTCGCGCTGACATGCGCCACACCGGAGGTAATATTCTTACGCTCCCGGCGGCGTACGCGACCCGTCGTGGCCTTCGCCATGCTATTCTCACTCTCGTGTTGGTATCCGCCGCTAGGCCTTCTTCTTGCCGGCTATGGGCCGAGCCTTACCCTTACGTGTCCGGGCATTGGTGTGACTTCGCTGGCCACGTACCGGCAGCCCCTTACGGTGCCGCAGCCCGCGATAGCACCCCAAATCCATTAGTCGCTTGATGTTCATCGCGACTTCGCGGCGAACATCGCCTTCGACTCGGTAGTCCGAGTCGATGACTTCACGAATGCGGATTACCTCGTCTTCGCTCAGATCCTGAACGCGTCGCTCGGGCGTCACGCCGCATTTCTTGCAGATATCCGACGCCTTTGTACGACCAATGCCGTGAATGTATGTTAGCGATATCTCGACGCGCTTGCTTGTCGGGATATTCACACCAGCGATACGCGCCACCCTGCGACCTCCTTGGTTGCGTGCAGCCCAAAAGATTCTTCTGGAAGGTATTTGAAGTTGGCGGATTATAGGGAATACCGCCGCACCGTCAACAGTTTACCCCGTACCCAGAATTTCACCGATCTGGCGGTACACCTCATCGATGTCCGCCATACCGTCGACCGCCCTCAAAACTCCCTTGGCTGCGTAGTGGGGAAGAATCGGAGCGGTCTGCTCGTTGTATACATCAAGGCGCGCCTGAACCGTTTCGGCGCGATCGTCGGTGCGGCGCTTGAATTCAGTCGCACCGCAGATATCACAGATGCCCTCGGTCGCCGTGCGCTGAAATTTGTCATGATAGCCGGCGCCGCACTTCGCACATGTGAAGCGCCCAGAGATGCGCTCAACCAACGCCGCCTCATCGACCTTGAACTCGATGACCGCGTCGAGTCTTATCTGCTTCTCGGCGATCATGTTGTCCAGCCCCTCGGCCTGGGCGACCGTGCGCGGAAAGCCGTCCAGGGTAAAACCCTTGGCGCAATCGGGGGCCACAATGCGGTCGGCGATGATGCCGAGCATGACATCGTCGGGCATGAGATTGCCGGCGTCCATAACCGCCTTCGCCCGTTTGCCCAACTCACTGCCCGAGGCCACCGTCGCGCGCAGCATTTCGCCGGTCGACAACTGGACCATACCGAGATCGCGTTCCAACCTTTGAGCCTGTGTGCCTTTGCCGGAGCCCGGGGGCCCGAGCAGAACGATATTCATCCGCGGCGGCCCTTGAGGCGCGACTTCTTGATAAGGCCCTCATACTGGTGTGCCAAAAGATGACTTTGGATCTGAGCCACCGTGTCCATGGTCACGGACACGACGATCAGCAGGCTGGTGCCACCGAAGAAAAAAGGCACGCTGAAGCGTGAGATCAGGATCTCCGGCAGCAGCGCCACCAAGACCAGATAGCCGGCGCCGACCACCGTGAGGCGCGAGAGCACATAATCGAGATAGTCAGCGGTATTCTTGCCCGGCCTGATTCCGGGAATGAAACCGCCATGGCGCTTGAGATTGTCGGCGGTATCCTGGGGATTGAAGACAATTGCCGTATAGAAAAAGGCGAAGAAGGCGATCAGAGCGGCGAAGAGGATGAAGAACAAGGGTTGGCCGCGGCCCAGGAAGGCACTGACAAAGTTCAGGAACCCACCGCCGGTACCGCCCGAGAAGCCGGCCACCGTCGCCGGCGTCAGCAACAACGAGGTGGCGAAGATAACCGGAATGACGCCGGAGGTATTGAGCTTCAGAGGCAAATGAGTGGACTCGCCGCCGAACATGCGGTTGCCGACCTGGCGCTTGGGATATTGGATAATGATGCGGCGCTGGGCCCGTTCAACAAAGACGATAAAGGCAATGACCGAGATAACCATCACGGCGAGCAACAGGATAAACAGCGGCGACAGACCGCCGGTTCGGCCAAGTTCCAGGGTCGATGCGATAGCCACCGGCAGCCGGGCGACAATGCCCGAAAAGATGATGAGGGAAATGCCATTGCCGACGCCGCGGGCGGTAATCTGCTCGCCCAGCCACATCAGGAACATGGTGCCGCCAACGATGGTGATGACCGTACTGGCGCGGAAGAACAGCCCCGGATCCGCCACCGCAGCGCCCTGAGACGTCGACAGGCTCTCAAGCCCTACGGCTAGGCCGTAAGCCTGAACAGTCGCCAAAGCGACGGTCAAATACCGGGTGTATTGGTTGATCTTCTTGCGGCCGGACTCGCCTTCCTTCTTCAAGGCCTCCATCTGCGGCGAGATGGCGGTCATCAGCTGCATGATAATGGCGGCCGAGATGTAAGGAATGACGTTCAGCGCGAAAATACTCATGCGGCTCAAGGCGCCGCCGGCGAAGCTGTCGAACACATCCAAGATGCCGCCCGCCTGCTGGGCGAAAATATCTTCGATGATGACCGGGTCGATACCCGGTATGGGGATAAACGTGCCCAGGCGATAAACGATCAGCACGCCCAAGGTGAACCAGAGTCTCTTCTTCAACTCGGTGGCTTTGCCAAAAGCACCAAGGTTGAGGTTGGCGGCTAGCTGTTCAGCGGTCGATGCCATGGATCACTCCTTGCGCAGGGCCAATCGGCCCCACCAGCGTCAGGACGATGCGTCAGCCCGTTTCGGTGCCGCGGCGGTCAGTTTGACCGTCCCCCCCGCTTTTTCGATCGCAGTAATTGCTGCCTTACTGGCCCCAGTAACCTCAATCTGCAGCTTGGACTTGAGCTCACCCTTGGCGAGCAAGCGGACGCCCGCGAGGCGGCGGCGAACAACCCCGGCCTCGACGAGCATCGCTTCGGTGATCGTTTTGCCTGCGTCAACCTTGCCCGCGCTTACCGCAGCCTCGAGCTTTCCTATGTTAAGCTCTTGAAATTTCTTACCATTTGGGTTGTGGAAGCCGCGCTTAGGCAAGCGGCGGTAAAGCGGCATCTGGCCGCCTTCAAAGCCCTTAATGGCGACGCCGCTACGGGATTTCTGACCCTTTTGGCCGCGGCCACCGGTCTTACCCGTGCCGGAGCCAATGCCCCGGCCGACACGCTTGCGCGCCTTGCGCGCGCCGAGATTGTCGGAAAGCTGATTGAGCTGCATTGCTTGGCTCCAAGAATAGCCGGGCCTTAGCCCAGCTCCTCAACATTTATCAGATGGCTGACCTTCTTGATCATGCCGCGCACCGCAGGCGTATCCTCAAGATCCCGCTGGCGGCCGATCTTATTCAGTCCGAGGCCGACAAGCGTCTGGCGCTGGTCCACCGGACGGCCGATCGGGCTACCGGTCTGGATGACCCGCACGCGGCCGGTTGCTGCACTCTTAGGCACTGACCTGCTCCTCCTTAACCTGCCCGTCCCGACGGCCGACAATATCCGATACCTTGCGGCCGCGGCGGGCGGCGACGGCTCGCGGCGACGTGGCCCCGGCGAGCCCGGCGAAGGTGGCTTTGATCATATTATGAGGATTGGACGTTCCCACCGACTTGGCGACGACATCCTGGACGCCCAGGCACTCGAAAATCGCGCGCATCGGACCGCCGGCGATAATGCCAGTGCCAGGAGGTGCCGCGCGCACCACGACGAGACCGGCGCCGAAACGACCCCGGATATCGTGATGGAAGGTGCGGCCTTCCCGCAGCGGGACACGTACCATCTCGCGCTTTGCCTGCTCGGTCGCCTTACGAATCGCCTCGGGAACCTCGCGGGCCTTGCCCGAGCCATGACCAACGCGTCCCTTGCCGTCGCCAACAACGACGATCGCAGCGAAGCCAAACCGACGGCCACCTTTTACAACTTTGGCGACGCGGTTGATGCTTACCAGCTTTTCAACAAGATCCGACTCTTCGCGGTTCCTGCGATCATCCCGGCCCCGATCGCGCCGGCCGCGCCCGCCTGCCTGTGCCATACCAATCCCCTAGAAATTGAGGCCGCCCTCACGGGCGGCTTCGGCCAGCGCCTTGACGCGACCGTGATAAATATACCCGCCGCGATCGAAGATCACTTCCTTCAATCCTGCCGACAATGCCCGCTCCGCGAGCAAGGCGCCGACTGCGGTCGCGGCATCGATACTGCCGCCGCTCTTGACCTTCTCACGCACTTCCTTTGCCATCGATGACGCGGCCGCCAGCGTGCGGCCGTCCTTGTCATCAATAACCTGCACATAAATGTGCTTGTTCGAGCGGAAGACACTGACGCGCGGCCGACCGCCACCAACCTGACGCAGTTTGGTCCGAACCCGCCGGCTCCGTCGATCAAACAGTTGCTTGGCATTCGCGGTCATTTCTTCTTGCCTTCCTTCCGCAGGACACGCTCACCGGCATATAGGATGCCCTTGCCCTTGTATGGCTCGGGCGGGCGATACCGCCTGATCTCCGCGGCGACTTGGCCGACGCGCTGCTTGTCCATGCCGGAGACGATGATCTTGTTGGTGCCTTCGCACTTGATGTCGATGCCCTCAGGGATCGGGTAGTCGACATCGTGGCTGAAACCGAGCTGCAGGCTGAGCGATTTGCCTTTGACCGCGGCACGATAACCGACGCCGTTGATATCCAGAGTGCGGGTGAAGCCTTCACTGACGCCGACCACCAGATTGCTGACCAGGCTACGGGAGGTGCCCCACATGGTCTTGGCCCGACCGCTATCGCCGCGCGGCTTGACCCAAATAAGGTTGTCCTCGTGCGTGATCTCGATCTCCGGCAGCAAAGACATCTCGGCGCGGCCGAGCTTACCCTTGGCCGCGATCGCCTGACCGTTGATCTGGATCTCGGTACCCGCTGGCACCGGGATCGGGTTCTTACCAATACGCGACATAGACGCCCCCTAAAAGATCCGACAGAGCACTTCGCCACCGACATTCTCGGACCGCGCTTCGGTGTCGGATAGGACACCCTTCGGGGTCGAAAGAATGGTGATGCCGAGGCCACCATAGACCTGGCTAAGGTCACGAATCTTCGAGTAGACCCGCTGACCGGGTCGCGACACGCGCCGGATCTCGCGGATCACCGGGCCACCTTCGTGGTATTTGAGCTCGATCGTCAGCTCTTGCAAGCCCGGACGAAACTCCGCCTGGCTGAAGCCACGGATGTAGCCCTCCTTTTGCAGAACGTCCAATACGTTGGCCCGGAGCCTAGAGCCGGGTGCCGTGATCGTTTTCATCCCCGCCCGCTGCCCATTGCGGATGCGGGTCAGCATATCGCCGAGAGGGTCGCTTAGTGCCATAACCGCATTGTCCCTTCTGCTACCAGCTCGACTTAACCATGCCCGGGATCTGGCCACTGAGGGCCAGTTCGCGCAGGGCGATCCGCGACAATCTGAACTGCCGGTAAACGCCACGCGGCCGCCCGCTGAGATCGCAACGATTGCGAATTCTCACCTTGGCGCTGTTGCGTGGCATTTCCGCCAGTTTCAGCCGGACCGCGAAGCGCTCCTCCGGCGGGCGCTCGCGATCATTGGCAATCTCGAGCAAGCGCGCCCGTTTGGCGGCGTATCTCTGCACAAGCCTGCGGCGCTTGGCGTTCTTCTCGATCGAACTCTTTTTGGCCATCTGCCGGTCCTCTCTTGCCGCCCGCTAGTTGCGGAACGGCATGTCAAATCCGCGCAACAACGCCCGGGCTTCATCATCGGTCTGCGCGGTGGTGCAGATCACGATGTCCATGCCACGAACCTCGTCGACTTCGTCATAATCAATTTCAGGGAACACAAGCTGCTCGCGAAGACCCATAGCGAAGTTACCGCGGCCATCGAAGCTGCGTTCGTTCAGGCCGCGGAAGTCACGCACCCGAGGCAGGGCAATGGTGACCAGCCGATCCATAAACTCGTACATCCTGAGGCGGCGCAAGGTGACCTTGCAGCCGATATTCATGTCTTCGCGCAGCTTGAAGTTGGCCACCGACCGGCGCGCGGCGCAAACCACCGGCTTTTGACCGGAGATGCGGGTTAGTTCAGCAACGGCGTTGTTCAGTTTCTTGGAATCAGCAATTGCCTCACCAACGCCCATATTAATGACGATCTTCTCAAGACGAGGTACCTGGATGCCGTTGCTGTAGCCGAACTCCTTGATCATGTTCGGCTTGACGGTCGATTGGTACTGCTCCTGCATACGCGGGGTCATAGCCAGTCCTAACTATCCAACACTTCGCCAGAGCGCTTGGCGACGCGAACCTTTTGGCCGCTATCGAGCCGCTTGTAGCCGACGCGCGTGGCTTGGTTTGTCTTCGGGTCGACCAAGGCGACATTGGACGCATGCAGCGGCGCCTCGAATTCATTGATGCCGCCCGGTGAAGCCTGGGTCGGACGTTGGTGCTTCTTGACCATATTCACGCCTTGAACCAGCACCCGGTTGCTGTCGCGCATGACACGCAGCACCTCGCCAGTCTTGCCGCGCTCCCGTCCAGTGGTGACAATCACCTTGTCGCCCTTCTTCACCCGCATCTTGCGGATCGGTTGCTGCCGGGCCATCACAATACCTCCGGCGCCAGGGAAACGATCTTCATGTACTGCCTCGCCCTGAGTTCCCGCGTCACGGGCCCGAAGATGCGCGTGCCGATGGGCTCACCTTGGGTATTGATGAGCACGGCGGCGTTGCGATCAAAACGAATGACACTGCCATCCTTGCGACGAATATCGCTCCGCGTCCGAACAATCACGGCGCGGTGAATTTCACCCTTCTTGACGCGCCCACGAGGGATCGCCTCCTTGACGGAAACGACGATAACGTCGCCAACGCCGGCACTTCTGCGCTTGGACCCACCGAGGACCTTGATGCACTGCACCCGACGAGCGCCGCTGTTGTCCGCGATATCCAGGTTGGATTGCATCTGGATCATAGTATGTATCCCTGCTTCGCGGCCGGCCTAAGCGCCGATTCTTTCGACGAGCTCGAAATGCTTGTTGCGCGACAAGGGTCTGCATTCGCGTATGCGTACGGTGTCGCCGATAGCGCAGCTATTCGCCTCGTCATGCGCCGAGAAGCGCTGAGACCGGGTGATGAATTTTTTGTATAATGGGTGTTTCACGCGGCGATCGACGCGCACAACGATGGTCTTGTCCATCTTGTCGCTGATCACCGTTCCAACTAGCACACGCCGCGGCATCTATTCCTCCACCTACTCTACTTCGCACCGGACTGCTGAAGTCCACGCAAGCCGGTCTGCACGCGCGCAATATCGCGGCGTACTTCACGAACTCTGGCCGTGTTCTCCAGTTGCCCGCTGGCTTTTTGGAAGCGGAGGTTAAACGCTTCTTTCTTCAGCTCGCGCAGGCTGTCGCGCAACTCGTCGTGGCTCTTGGCCTTGACGTCTTCGTATTTCATCTACGCCTCACAGGCTCTGGCGGCTGACGAACTTGGTCGGCAACGGCAGTTTCGCCGCCGCCAGTTCGAAAGCTTGCCTTGCGACATCGGGCGGAACGCCATCGACCTCGAACATGATGCGGCCGGGCTTCACGCGGGCCATCCAAAACTCAGGCGAGCCTTTGCCCTTACCCATGCGAACCTCGGCGGGCTTGGAGCTGACAGGCACGTCGGGGAAGACGCGGATCCAGACTTTTCCGGCGCGACGCATATGGCGGGTAATCGCCCGGCGCGCGGCTTCGATCTGCCGCGCCGTAATGCGCCCCGGGCCAACCGCCTTGAGGCCAAACGCCCCGAAAGAGAGCGCCGTGCCAGTGGAGGCGCGCCCGTGGATGCGGCCCTTGTGCTGCTTACGAAATTTGGTTCGCTTCGGACTTAACATGACTCACCAGATGCCGGCGCTCCCTAGCGGGAGACGTGCATCTCCTCCTGACGTTTTTCTTGGGCCATGGGGTCATGCTCCATGATGTCACCCTTGTAGATCCAAACCTTGACGCCACAGGTGCCATAGGTCGTGCGCGCAGTCGCCGAGCCGTAGTGGACGTCGGCGCGCAGGGTGTGGAGCGGAACCTTGCCCTCGTGATACTGCTCGGTACGGGCGATCTCAGCGCCGCCGAGACGGCCGCCGCACATTACTCGGACACCCTGAGCGCCGAGACGCATGGCGTTCTGAACCGCGCGCTTCATGGCCCGGCGGAAACCGACCCGCCGCTCGAGCTGCTGGGCGATATTCTCCGCCACCAACATGGCGTCGACCTCAGGCTTGCGCACCTCGACAATATTCAGGCTCACTTCCGAGCCCGTCATGCCGGCAATCTGCACGCGCAGCTTCTCAATGTCCGCGCCCTTCTTACCGATGACCACACCCGGCCGGGCAGTGTGAATGGTAATGCGCGCTTTTTTCGCCGGCCGCTCAATCACAACCCGCGACACCCCGGCGCCGGAAAGACGCTTCTGCAAAAACCGACGCAGGCGGATGTCCTCGTGCAGTAGCCCGCCATAACCGATCCCCTCGGCGTACCAGCGGGAATCCCAGGTCCGGTTGATCCCGAGCCGCAGGCCGATCGGATTTACCTTTTGGCCCATCTAGGCCTCCTCTTCCTGCTCGCGCACGATTACCGTGAGATTTGCGAACGGCTTGTGGATGCGGGCGACACGGCCGCGGGCACGCGGCCGCCAGCGTTTCATGACCAGCCCCTTGCCGACACTCGCCTCAGCCACCACCAGACGGTCGACATCAAGCTGATGATTGTTTTCAGCATTGGCGATGGCGCTCTCGAGCACCTTCTTGACGGCACCGGCAATGCGCCGACGGGAGAATGTGAGCTCTGTCAGCGCGGCTTGAGCGGATTTCCCTCGGATCGCGCCGGCTAGCAGATTCAGCTTGCGCGGGCTTACCCTAAGGGCGCGGATATGGGCCACAGCTTCGTTTTCAGAGTGGCGACGCGGCGCCGACTTTTTTCCCATCAGCCCCTCCTCGCCTTCTTATCGGCCGCGTGGCCGTAATAGGTGCGGGTGGGCGAGAACTCGCCAAATTTGTGCCCAACCATGTTTTCGGTCACGAGCACCGGCAAGAACTTATGGCCGTTGTGCACGCCAAATGTAAGACCGACAAACTGCGGCAAAATCGTCGAGCGGCGCGACCAGGTCTTAATGACCTCGTTGCGGCCGGACTGCCGTGCCTTTTCGGCTTTCTTCAGCAGATAGCCATCGACGAAAGGTCCTTTCCAGACGGAACGAGCCACAACCCTACTCCCTTACCCTAACGACGCCGACGGACAATAAGTCTGTCCGAAGGCTTTTTCTTCCGGGTGCGCTTACCCTTGGTCGGCTTGCCCCAGGGGGAAACCGGATGACGGCCACCGGAGGTCCGGCCTTCACCACCGCCGTGGGGGTGATCGACCGGGTTCATGGCGACGCCGCGAACCGACGGCCGCTTGCCAAGCCACCGGCGGCGACCTGCCTTGCCGAGTTTGATGTTGGCCTGGTCCGGATTCGACACGGCGCCGATGGTCGCCATGCACTCCGAGCGAACCATGCGAACCTCGCCCGATGACAGCTTCAGCAAGGCATAAGCACGATCACGGCCGACCAGTTGAACGTAGGTACCCGCGGCGCGGGCCATCTGGCCACCGGCGCCGGGTTTCAGCTCAACATTGTGGACAATCGTGCCGATGGGTATCGCCCGCAGCGGCATGGCGTTGCCCGGCTTGATGTCGGCGCGCTCGCCGGCGATGACCTGATCGCCCTCGCGCAGGCGTTGCGGCGCCACGATGTAGCTCAGCTCGCCGTCCTCGTATCGCAGCAAGGCGATGAACGCCGTGCGATTGGGATCATATTCAAGACGTTCGACCCGCGCCGGAACGTCGAACTTGCGACGCTTAAAATCGATGTGACGAAACACCCGCTTATGGCCACCGCCACGGCGGCGCGCGGTGGTGCGCCCGTGATTGTTGCGCCCGCCCTTCTTCGAAAGGCCTTCAGTCAACTTCTTGACCGGATCGCCCTTCCAAACGTCCTGGCGGTTGACCAGGACGAGGCCGCGTTGGCCCGGGGTGTTCGGTTTGTACTGTTTTAGTGCCATCGTTAGACGCCCGTGGTCACATCAATGGAGTCGCCCTCGGCGAGGGTGACAATCGCCTTTTTCTGGTCAACATGCCGGCCAGGCCGGCCGCGCCAGCGAACAGTCTTGCCCTTGCGGCGCAGCGTGTTCACCGCGGTTACCTTGACCCCGAACAAGCCTTCGACAGCCGCCCTGATCTCAGGTTTAGTGGCCTCGAGAGGCACCCGGAAGACGACCTGGTTATGCTCCGATACCTGGGTGGCTTTCTCGGTGATCACCGGGTTCCGCACGATGTCGTACATACGCTCGGCAGAGATGGATATGCGGCCGCGCGGCTTGCGGTTGCTGCTCATTGCAAGCGCTCCTGCAACTGAGCGACAGCGTCGCGGGTCAGGACCAGCGTGTCGCGGGAGAGGATGTCATAAACGTTGGCACCCTGCTGCGGCAGCAAATCAACACCGGGGATATTGCGCACCGCCAGCGTGAAATTGCGATCGAGCTCGGCGCCGCCGATAATCAGCGCAGACTTCCAGCCCAACGCCTCAAGCTTAGCTGCGAGTTCCTTGGTCTTGGGCTCGGCGGCCGTGGCTTCGCTGAGAACCACCAGCTTGCCCTCGCTCTGCTTCGCCGACAGGGCCGCCTTAAGCGCGAGTTTGCGCACCTTCTTGGTCAGGTCGTGGGCGTGACTGCGTGGCCGCGGACCGAAGGTGGTCTGACCGCCGCGCATATGGGCGGCACGGGTGGTGCCCTGGCGCGCCCGACCTGTCCCCTTTTGCTTGAAGGGCTTACGCGTACTCCCTGAGATATCACTACGACCCTTGGTCTTGTGAGTCCCTTGTTGGCGCTTGGCGAGCTGATAATTTACCGCCCGAGCGAGCAAATCGCGACGAATCTCGACGGCGAAAACCGCATCGGCGAGATCGAGATCGCCGGCAGCCTTGTTATCTAGATCGATGACCTTGCACTTCATCGGTCAGTCCTGCTGTTCGGAGGTTTCGGCCGGTTTGTCCGCCGGGGCGTCAGCCTCAGCCGGCGCCGCCGCGGTATCCGCGGGTGCCTCGGGCTCCGGCGCCGCTTCAGTGATAAGGGCAGCGGGATATGGCACGTCCTTCGGCGCGGCGCGCTTCACGGCGTCCTTGACCAAAACGTAGCCCCCCTTCGGGCCCGGTACGGCACCGCTGATCATGAGCAGCCCCTGATCGACATCCGTGCTGACGACCTTGAGGTTTTGGATCGTCACGCTGGCATCGCCAAGATGGCCGGCCATCTTCTTGCCCTTGAAAACCTTACCCGGATCCTGACTGTGACCCGTGGAGCCGTGCGCGCGGTGCGAAATCGAGACACCGTGACTGGCTCGCAAGCCGGAAAAATTGTGGCGCTTCATGGCGCCGGCGAAACCCTTACCGATGGAAGTGCCGGACACATCGACATACTGGCCGGCGGCGAAATGCTCGACCGAGATCTCGGCACCGGGTTCCAGCACGGCGTCGGCGGCGACACGGAACTCGGCGAGGCGGCGCTTCGGCTCGACCTTGGCCTTGGCAAAGTGACCGCGGGCGGCACGGCTGGCGCGGCCGGCCTTGGCGGCCCCCACACCAAGCTGTACAGCGGTATAGCCGTCTTTTTCGTCCGTGCGAGCGGCCACGACTTGGCAGCCGTCAACCTTCAGAACGGTCACTGGAACATGGTTCCCGGTGTCGTCAAACAAGCGGGTCATGCCGAGTTTCTGAGCAATAAGACCGGTACGCATCGCCCGCCCCTACAACTTGATCTCGACATCCACGCCGGCGGCGAGGTCGAGCTTCATCAGGGCGTCCACGGTTTGCGGTGTCGGATCGATGATGTCCAATAGACGTTTGTGCGTCCGCACCTCAAACTGCTCGCGCGACTTCTTATTGACGTGCGGCGAGCGCAAGACAGTAAATTTCGCGATCCGCGTCGGCAACGGAATCGGGCCACGCACGTCGGCGCCGGTCCGCTTCGCAGTACCCACGATCTCCTTGGCCGATTGATCAAGGATCCTGTGGTCAAACGCCTTAAGGCGAATGCGAATATGTTGACTGTCCATTGGCTCCCGCCTAACTCACAAAAACTTAGCGGCCCTGGTTATGGGGCCGCCCTTGTTACTTTTTACTCGACGATGCCGGTGACGACACCGGCGCCAACGGTTCGGCCACCCTCGCGGATGGCAAAACGAAGGCCTTCATCCATGGCAATCGGCGCAATCAAATTCACCTTCATGGCAATGTTGTC
>JAJFJA010000004.1 GCA_021774445.1 Alphaproteobacteria bacterium | reverse complement strand
CAAGGCAACGAGCCCATCACCGCCCTGATCAGGCGCTTCGAACGCCCCCTCGACCTCAACCTCGCCGCCGCCGAGTTCGGCCTGCCAACACAAACCTTCGCCAACCGGCTCAACCAAACCCAAAACAACGACCTCATCGACATCGCCGCCAGGCTCAAACAAGCCAACCTACCCAGAAACCAGTTCATCACAGCCTTCACGCAAATCCAAAACGCCGCCGTCAGCGAAATAGCCACAATCCCGCAGATCGTAAGCACCAATTTCGCCCGGCCGGTACTGAAACCTTCTGGCGGCGAAGCCTACAAGATCGGCAATTATGAGGAAGCGTTCTCGCTCTGGCACGGCGCCGCCGAAGCCGGTAACGCCGATGCCCAATACAACATCGGTGTGCTGTATGCCCGCGGCGAAGGCGTCCAAAAAGACAACGAGAAGGCCCTGACCTGGTATCGCCGGGCGGCGGAAGCAGGGTCGAAAAACGCTCAATACCTGATGGGCGAGCTATATAACGCCGGCCAAGTGGTGCCGCAGGACTTCACCGCCGCGCTGCGCTGGTTCGATCGCGCGGCCGCCCAAGGTCACGTGACGGCCCGCAGCCAGGCCATACTTTTGGCGACGGCGACTGGCGACCCGGCATCCGCGACAAACCCACGGTCCGCAACCGAGCGCGGCGGCTTGCAGACCCTACCACCAACACCGGAAACCCCCTTCTCAACCATATTTCCGGCCGAAGGCTGGCGTATCCAGCTTGCGTCACTACCCGACGTGTCATTGGTTCCGGTCATCTGGCGTCACCTCCAGGAGCGTCACAACGACGTCATCAGTCCCCTTGGCGTCCGCGTCGAACGCTCAATCCGCTCGCGTGGGCCGTCATACGAAATCCAGGTCGGACCGGTGTCGGAACGACAAATCGCTCAGACACTTTGTTTACGCCTGCAGTCGCAGGATCAAGAATGCCGCGTCGTGCGGCCCTAATCCGCGCCACCCGACATTTGCCAACCGGAACCGGCGGCCTATATCGTGGCAGGCAAGGCGGCGAATGCCGGCAGGACCGAAACTAGAAGCGATCCGACATGGACATTGGGGAATTCAAAGCCACGCTGACGAAGGACAGCCTTCCAGCGGACCTGAACGACTTGCTCTCGGCCCTTTGGTATGAGGCTCGGGGCGATTGGGCCCGGGCGCATAAGCTGGCACAACAACAGAACGACGAGTTCGGCTTTTGGATACACGCCTATTTGCATCGCGTGGAGGGCGACCAAGGCAATGCCGACTATTGGTACCGCAAGGCCGGCCGGGAGCCGTCGCGACTGCCCCTCGCCCAAGAGTGGGAAGAGATCGCCGCGGCGCTACTTTAGGGTCTCACGCCCCCTGGGCCTAGATGTGTTAGACTGACACTGTGTATGCTGGTTGCCGGATTACCCTAGCCAAACACAGGGACGCGTCACCGTGAGTCGACGTCGGAAATACGACCCCAAGAAAGTCAAGGCGGCGCTCGAACGAGAGCGTGTCGAGTTACAGGATATGAGTGCCGCTGCGGCAGACGACCGGCGCCCCGTGGAACTTGACCAACAGAGCGTTGGCCGCCTGTCCCGCATGGATGCATTGCAGTCGCAGGCCATGGCGCAGGCTCTGGAGGCCCGCCGGCAAGAACGGCTGCAACGCATCGCCGCCGCCGCGAGACGCCTGGACGATGGCGAATATGGTGAGTGCCTGGCATGCGGGGCCGAGATCGCCCAGAAGCGCCTGGAATTCGACCCGGCCGTAGCGCTCTGTGTAGACTGCGCCAAATAAGCAACCCTGCCGCGGCAACAGATAGGGGCCATATGGCGGACAACCAGTACCAAACCGCCCTGGTCACCGGTGCCTCAAGCGGTATCGGCGCCGCCGTAGCACGCGCCCTAACAGCCCTTGACCTAGAGGTATACGCGCTCGCTCGCAGGCACGAGCCGCTCGCCGAACTTGCTGAGGAAGTCGGCTGCATCCCCCTCGTCGTCGACCTCAACGACACCGCCAAAGTCGACAATGCGATCGCCGACTTGGCCATTGACGTGGTGGTCAACAACGCCGGCCTTGGCCGCGGCTATGACGGGCTCGCACAATCGACGAACGACGACATCGAGCGTGTCGTCAATACCAATGTCGCGGCGGTGCTGCAGGTAACGCGCACGGTAATGCGCGGTATGATCGACCGCCGGCGCGGCCATATCATCAACCTTGGCTCGATCGCCGGCCTCCACCCGACCGGGTTGGCCCTGTATGGCGCCTCGAAGGGCGCCATACATCTGCTCAGCCAAAACCTGCGGCTCGAACTGCGCGGAACCGGTGTCCGAGTAACCGAAATATGTCCCGGACGCGTTGAAACACCTTACTTCGCGACCGCGCTTGATGATCCTGCCAAGGCGAACAGTTTCACCGAGGGCTTGACCTGCCTGCGCCCGGAAGATGTAGCCGACGCCATCGTCTACGCTGTTCGCGCCCCATGGCATTGCAACGTTTCCACGATCGAACTCCAACCAACCGAGCAGACCGTCGGCGGCGCCCAAATCGACCCTGTTAACAGGACCCTCTGATTACCCCACCATTTTCATTTACGACCTCGGTGTGTTGACTTTGGTCGGCGTCTAACATTTAATAATTAGCTAGCATTAAACTGCACCATCAAGGCAGAAGCAATAAAGGACGCATAGCAGACAAAGATAAGACAGGGGAGGATCGAATGTCGGATCGCATCAGGGTATTGTTCATTCTGTTCACCGCATTGGTTCTGTCCGGTTGCGAACCGCCAAAGCCCCTTGATCTGACACTCGGAACCGTCGGTGAGCCTGAACAGCAAATACCCGCAACGATTGTCTTCGGCAGCGCCGAAGTCTTCTCCCGCGAAACTCTTATCAACGATCGAAATACCGAGCTCGCCTTCATCGAGAAAGAGCTTGAAGACAGCGTTGGCGCTGAGTTTGAGTCGGACCTGCGCCGAGATCTACAGTCGGTCCGTAGCTTGGCCATCACCACCGCAATCGGCTTCAATCCTTCGGCGGCGGATCGCGCCCAGCGCGAGGACGACTTGCTGGCCCTGCAACAACAGGTAACCGCACAAAACTTGCAAAATCAACTTGCCGCGCTCCGTACGGGTACCTCTTCCGAAGGCCCGAAGGCCGTTACTGAGGGTCAGCCGGACCCGAACAGTCAGACCGTGGATCCCCAAGCAATACCGAAACCATCGACGGTCGACCGCGCCGCCGCGGACGCGGCGCGTGACGCCAAACTACAGGAGTTGGAGAAACAGATTGCCGCTTTGCGCAATACATCCGTCCCCAAGGCCGACGTCTCCTTGTCACCGGAGGAACGGTTCCGAACCTTGCGCGATTTCCGCGCCGAAATCCGCGCCGCACGGTCGTCACTGAATCTTGATGACGTGCATGATACCGACGGCAATTCTCTCTACCGACTCCAGTTTCACGCCACCGTCGTACCACCCACAGATGAAAAAAATCGTTGGGGTGTTGCCCGCCTGGAGATTGCCCCACCGGCTATGGATGCTACAGATATCGAGACACTTTACTTCACCTGGCTGACCCACGTCACTGACCAGCTGAACAGGGTCATCGAACCCGATCCAGCTGGAACCACAGAAGGCACGCTCGAGATAGATCCGCAGCATTTCAGCTTGGGCGCCAACACCGCCCTCTTCGATACCGTTCGAATTAGCATCGGAGCCGAGCGCTTCATCCAGGTCGCCGTACCTAGGGACAACGGCTTCTTCGACGTTGAGAATGACACCGGACGTCAACTTCTCGACCACCAGATCGGTGCTGCGCACAGACTGAGCCAGGCGATCGAGCGGTCTACCGGTTGTCCAGATCTAACAAACATCAGCAGCGCCCAGGAAATAGAGACAACTATCGGCTTTGCCCAACGGATTCTCCAAGCGTCTCCCGCCATCGGTGACGCCTTTCGGATACTAGGTCCGAGAGGTGTTTTGGTTTCTCCGTCCTTCCTAAACGACGCGATTAGCCGGCTCAGGCAATTCGATGAGGCCAACGCCGAATCAAGGAAATTGCTACAAACCCTGGGGGGTGTTCCCGAGGCGTGCCGCGCTGACATCAAAGGAAAATTCCAGAACTTTGCGACAAATCTCAACGATTGGGACAGCTTCTTTTCACCTAAGACTTATCGCGACAAGGGTCGCAAGGTCCCTGAGGGGTTCACCGCCGCGATAGTGAAACTTCTGGAGAATAGCCGTACATTCGCTTTCTCCGTCACGCCGGCAGCGACATCACAGCGCGTCTCCACTCTCGCCAAGGCCTCGAACGCGCTGCAGCTTTCGCTGGCCCTGGCCGCGACGATCCCCGAAAGTGGCGTCAGCGCTGATCTTGGTGCCGATCTCCTCCGGTCCGCAGCTGGCTCGGTTGAGGCCCTCGAACGCCTGCCACAGGTCGTCGGCTTTGTCGGCCGCGGCCAGCCGGCCGCGACCACCACACAGCAAGGTGCGAACGGCACACCACCAGATAAGGCACCAACCGCCCCGACATCGGCTGCACCGAATCCCTATTTCGGCTGGTTCTTCGGTCCGCGAGCCGCGATCGACACGGCGAACAACCAGCTGCTGCTGAGCCATGGAACAGCGCAACATGTGGTGACGGCGGACATGTCGGTACCGGGCTGGTGGCCGTGGATCGAAATCAACAGCGAGACCGCATGGGTCGGTAAACTGCGGGACCTTCGGTTCTCCAACGGCGATATCATGGGGTTTCCACACGGCTCCGGCGCACCGCCGACACACAAACAGCCGATCCGCGTGAAGCTGCCGCTCTCGCGGTCGGACCTTGATGCTCTGACTAACGTCCTTGCCCAAGAGAAACTCAAGCAGCAGTTGCGGCAGGTCCGTATCGACGATGTCCGCCCCAATGTCCTTCACCGATGCAGCGATGAAAACCGGACCTTCATTCTTTCGGGTTCGGATCTGTGGCGCGATCCGGCCGTGTTTCTCGCCGGCCAGCCTTCGAAGGACAGACCGAAGGTACTGCCGGACATGGGCGGCATTGCCGTAACCTTCGATCTGCGCGGTTTGGCATCCCGCATCGCCGAACCCGGCAAGGCGGAGCTGACGGTTTGGACACGCACTGGCGTCGCCGCCCGCACAATAGATGTGCGCTGCGAGGCTGCCGCTAGCCAAGCTCTCGCCTTTCGTCTTGACGGACCGCCGCGATTTCACGCCGGCAAAAGCGACTTCACCGTCGCAATTGTCAGCGGTTTCCCGCCCGCCGGTGGCACCTTGAAGGTGCAGGTCAGTCAGCACACCGAGGACGAGGTCAAACTGGCTTGGCGCGACCTTGGCACAACGCCATCCCTCGTCTTTCCCCGAGTAATCTATCCACAGATCGCGGCGCAATCGGACTGGAAGAGCGGCACGCTGGTCGATCTCTCCATCGTCCGCCAAATGAACAGCCAAGCGGAAGCTCTGCGCTTTGACGCTGACCGCACCGTCCGTGCTGTCTACTACCAGAACGAGGCCGCCACCAAGTCGGGGGTCCAGAGTCCCGGAACCGGCGAACTGGATACCCTAGACGGACAGGCGCTGGTCGCCAAACTACCAGAGAACTGGTCGCTCGCTTTTCCCCTTTTTGGGCCGAACACGGCTAAGCTCCAGGCCTTTGTAGGTGGCCAAAATCAACCACTAACATGGTTGGTGCCTCTCACATCGGCGAGTTTTCCCAATCCAATCGCAACACGATTTACCGCGGACCTTTTCGACCCGCCAGGAAATCTGGCCAACCGGCTGGCCGCCTTGCGCGCCCAAGGCAATGTCCCGGTCGGACTGCGTTTCGTCGATGAAGCAGGCGACGCCCTCGACGCGCCAGTCTTTGACCGCGGCTTAGTACTCAAGAAAAAACCATGACGGGGACCCAACGCCGATAAGGCGAACTGTCGGGAGGAAGAGTCATGTCAATCATCCGCATATCGGCACTGAAAGATGTCGCCTATGCACCAAAACGTGACGGCACGTTGGACAAGCGAAACTACAGCAGAGGTGTGGGAAAATTCGGCAGGTTTCCGTCGCCAGGCCCCACGCAGCTGCGCCCTCATTTACAGCGCTTGATCGAGGATCTGGTCCCGGCTTCGGGCGAACCGCTCGTCATTATGGTGCACGGATTCCTGTTCGACCCCGAAAAGATCGTGAGCCCGGAGCCGAAGGAAAACGACAACCCGCATGGCCGCCTCTACCACTTCGAGATGCGCGACATGAGTGAGGAAATTCGCGAGCATACATCTAGCTGGCCCCTGGGCTTGGGTTACGACACCCCAGACGACGGCTCCAACGGGCTCGCTGTTGCCTTCGGCTGGCAGAGCTCACCAGGATTCGCCATGTCCATCATCCATGGCGGCCAGAATTTCTACGCCCGCGCCTATGATAATGCCGAGCAATCCGCCAACGTATTGATCGCGCTCATCGAGAGCCTGGCCGACATCATCACCGATCGACCGATCGATATCTTTTGCCATAGCCTGGGGTCGAGGGTCATCGTCCGCGCATTGGCGGCCATGGCCAAGGACGCCAACGGATGGCCTTCACTGTCACAGTTGGGGCGCGTTGTCATCCTAGGTGGCTCCGAGTATGTCGTCGAGGCGAAGATCATGCATGACCGGTTGCAAGCGGCCCAACTGTCCGACGGGCCCGTCTTCTATAACATTGTTAGCCGAGAGAATGACGTCCTGGACGTACTTGCCGAGAACTTTGGCCCGCGTACCTTTGGCAACACCCAAGTAATTGGACATAACGGCCTGGAGACAAGTCGCAAGGAGCCCAACTGGATAGACTTGCAGATCGACAGCCCAACCCTTCAGGACTGGATGGCCGATCACGGCTTCGAGATCTCTGGTGATCGGCCGCGTAATATCTGGGACCATTGGTACTATTACACTTACCGTCCCAATATGGAGCTCTTTAAGTCAATCCTGCGTGACCGATCCCAGTGGGGCATCGCGGAGCTCCGCGCTAACGGAATCCCCGATGGCGTATCAAAACGGTTCTCAATCTCCGGGGACTAGCAATCCACATCTTCTTCCACGCCTCGGCGAAGGGCGCCGCGGTCGCCGGGCTCATTCCACAGACGCAACTGGGGCCACCAGCGAGGCATCCGGGCGAGATAGTCGGCATAGAGCTCGCTATGGGCGCCAGTAGCGCCGCTTCTTCCCGTTCGATGACGGTTCGGTAAGTAGGTGACAAACAGCGGTTGCACCAATACCGTGACAGTCAGCATGCCCGGTCCACCACGATCCCGATGCCGTTTCGGCATCGGGCTCGGCGAATCATTCTTCTTCCTGCGCGCACAACGACCTGTCACGCTCTAATCGACAGTCATGAGGCAAGGCATCGCCGCCGCCACCCTGACGGCGCCGGGCCCGGCCATCAATCGGCGCCGCCACCTGTGGCGAAAGGCGCCTCGGTCGTATGCAAAAACGGCCCGATACAGGGAGAAATATTTCGATGAGCGACACCAAACACCTCCTCAATCGACGCAACGTTCTGAAGGCTGGCGCCGGCCTCGGCGCCCTGGCGATGGCGCCGAATTTTGTCACGGTTTCGGCGCTTGGCGCAGAGATGGCCAAGGTCGACATGCAACTCGGCTGGCTCGCCAGCAACGGCATCCTTGGCGAGACCGTCGCCATGTCCAAGGGCTTCTTCGCCGAGGAAGGTATCGAGCTTGAAATCACCCCCGGCGGACCCGGCGTTGACGGTGTCGCTTCCGTGGGCGCCGGCCGTGCCGGGGTCGGGCAGCTTTCTTCCAGCCCGTCGCTGATGCTCGCGCGCTCGGCCGGCATCCCGGTAAAAGCATTCGCCGCCGGTTATCAGAAGCACCCCTTCACCTATTTCTCCGTCGCAGGCAGTCCCATCCGCTCGCCCCAGGACATGATCGGCAAGACGATCGCCACTCAGCCGACCGCCGTCATCCTGTTGCGCGCTCTGCTGGCCCAGAACGACATTGCCGAGGACCAGGTTGAAATCGTCAACATGGGCAGCGATATGAACCAGCTCCTAACCGGCCAGGCCCAGGCGGTCACCGGTTGGCTGACCAACACCAACGCCCTCAAGATTATTGGTGAGGACCGCGTTGACATGATGCTGTGGGACACCGGCATCCAGCTCTATGCCAACGTCTTCTACACCACCGACGAAATGCTCGATGAGCACAGCGATGTGTTGACCAGCTACCTCCGCGGTTCCGCCCGTGGCTGGGATTATGCCCGTCAGAATCCGGAAGAAGCCGTCGATGCCTTGGTAACGGCCTATCCCAACCTCGACCGGGCAAGCGAGCTTGACGCGGTCGGCCCGGTGCTCGGCTTCAGCTTCAATGAAGTCACCGCCAAGCATGGCTGGGCAGCCATGAACCGGGAGAATTGGGAAGCGCAGATTGAGATCTACGCCAAGCTCGACCAGTTCGCGGGCGACGTTCCGACGGTCGACGATGTCATGACCCTGGCCATTCTCGAAGCGGCCAGCGATGCCAGGGCGAAGGCTGGCTGATGACCATGACCCAGGCGGTGGAGCCCCTTCCCGGGCCCACCGCCGACGCGGCTGTTTCAGTGCGCGACCTGACGGTGACCTTCGACAGCGATGCCGGGCAGGTCGTCGCACTGGAGCAGGTGACGGTCGATATTCCGGCCGGCGGTCTCGTTACCATGCTCGGGCCGTCGGGCTGTGGCAAATCGACCTTGCTGCGCGCAATCGCGGATCTGGTCGAGCCCAGCGCCGGCGCGATCACAGTGCTGGGCAAAAGCACGAGCGAAGCCCGCCAGGCACGTGATTTCGGCTTCGTTTTCCAGGATGCCACGCTACTACCCTGGCGCAGTGCCCTTGACAACGTCCGCCTGCCGCTGGAAGTGGGCGGCAAGGCCTCCACGGTCGAAGCTGCCGGCCGGCCCGAAGATCTCCTCAAGCTGGTCGGCCTCACCGGCCGCGAAAGCGCCCTGCCGCACGAATTGTCCGGCGGCATGCGCCAACGGGTCGCCATCGCCCGGGCGCTAATTTGCCGGCCCCGTGTATTACTGATGGACGAGCCGTTCGGCGCCCTCGATGAAATCACCCGCGACAAGCTGAATGAAGAGCTGTTGCGGATCTGGCAAGAGACCGGCACGACCATCATTTTCGTCACCCACTCGATCCCGGAGGCCGCTTTCCTCGGCCAGAAGGTTCTTGTCTTGGCGGCTCATCCGGGACGTGTGCGCGAACTCGTCACCGTGGAACTTCCCCACCCGCGCAAGCTGAGCATGCGCGACACAGTGGAGTTCATCGAGGTAACCGCGCATCTGCGTGCCTTGTTGGAGAGTTGCTGATGACTAGCCTCAGCGATTCCGCGACCGTCAGCGCCGTCGAGCGCAAGACCCGAGCCCGGCGTCGGGCCTGGAACGATCGGCTGCCGCCACTGCTGGCGGTTGTCGGCATCATCGCGCTTTGGCAAGGCATCATCTCCGTGTTCGGGGTGCCCACATATATTGCCCCGACCCCGGGTGAAGTGGTTAGCACGCTCGTTAGTCAGGCGCCGAACCTGTGGAAGAATTTCGTGCCCACGGCGTTGGAAAGCCTCACCGGGTTCTTTTTCGGCAACCTTGTGGCCATCCTCATCGCCGTCGCTTTTGTGCATAACCGCTCTTCGGAGCGGGCGTTCTATCCAATCGCGGTGTTCATCAACACCATCCCCATCATCGCCATCGCACCGATACTGGTCCTGATCTTCGGCAACGGTTTCACACCGAAGGTGATCATTGCCGGCCTGATTTGTTTTTTCCCTACTCTGGTCAATATGGTCCGTGGCTTGCGTGCGGTAAGCCCGCAGACCTTGGACTTGATGCGCGTGCTCTCGGCCAGCAAGACCGAGGTCTTTTGGAAGATCCGCATTCAAAGCTCCCTGCCCTTCTTGTTCGCCGCCCTGCGCATCGCTTCCACCACGTCGGTGATCGGCGCCATCGTCGGCGAATGGATCGGCTCGAATTTTGGCCTCGGCGCCCTGATCATTGAAGCGACCTACAACTTTCGCTCACCATTGCTGTACGCGACCGTCCTGATGGCCGCCGCCTGGGCTGTGGTGCTGTTCAGTGCGGTCTCTTTCGTTGAGCGTCGCCTGATTACTTGGAAGCCCGTTTCGGAACACTGAATTTCAGCCTATTGCGTCCCGCAAGTTTGGAGTACGGCATGAGTCATCCCAGTACGATTAGAGAAGCCGCGCGCGACGCGTCCGTGGTCGCCAACACCGACGTCATCGTCGTTGGTGGCGGTCCCGCCGGATTGTCCGCCGCCGTGGCCGCCGCACGTAACGGCAGCAAGGTCACCCTGCTGGAGCGTTATCCCTATCTCGGCGGCCTGGCGTCCGGCGGCATGGTCCTGGTACTGGACGACATGCATAACGGCCTCGAGATCTCGGTGCGTGGCATTGCCATGGAGATCATCGAGCGCATGGCAAAATGGGACCTCGCGATCTTCCCGCCCGAAAGCGACCGCCGCGAAGAGGTCCGCGGCACCCAGGACATGTGGCGCAAATGGTCACGTTGGGGCGTCTTCGATTTTCACTCCCGAACAAAGCCGCACCCGGTGATCTTTGCCGCCGCTTTCGATCCCGATGGCTGGAAGCGTGCTTCCGACGACATGGTCCGCGAGGCCGGGATCGATCTGCGTCTACACAGCTGGTTCTCCCATGCCATCGTCGAGGATGGCCGCATCAAAGGCGTGGTTTGCGAGACCAAGGAAGGCCGCCAAGCGGTGCTCGGCAACGTGGTGATCGACTCCACGGGCGACCTGGATGTCGCGGCGTCCGCCGGGGCCGAATTTGCCGACGGCGCCTACATCGTGACGACGGTGTTCCGCCTCGGCGGTGTCGATACCGACGCGGCAGAGCGCTTCGAGTATGCCGAACCCGAGCGCTTCGCCGCGGTCGACCGCCAGGCCAAGCGCATCATTGGCGGCTCGTGGAACTACTGGTGGCTGAAGACCCCCCTGCCCGGCATCGTCTGGTGCAATTGCCCGCACATGACCGGCTTTGACGGCATGAAGGTCGCCGACTTGACCCGCGCCGAGTTCGAAGGCCGCGATCGTATCCACGCCATGGTCGACTTCGTCCGTGCCAACCTGCCCGGCTTCGAAAAATGCCACATTATCGACGTCGCGCCGCAGACCGGTGTCCGCCAGACCCGGCTTCTCCAGGGCGACTATGTGGTGACCAAGGAAGACATCACCCGCCGCGTCCACTTCGCCGATAGCGTCGCCCGCGGCCGTGACTACTATACGCCATATCGCGCCATGCTGCCCCAGGGGATCGACCAACTGCTCATCGCCGGCCGCCATTATTCGGCGACCCCGCAGGCCCAGCGCATCAGCCGTGAAATCCCGCCTTGCATGGCTATGGGCGAGGCCGCCGGCATCGCCGCCGCTTTAGCCTTGAACGCCGACAAGACCGTTCGTCAAGTCGACGCGACCGATATCCAGCGCAAGGTGCGCGCGCAAGGCGGCGACCCGGGGGATCAGCCGGCCAGCAATGCGCTCATCCTGGAGGCTGCCGAATGAGCGCGGAGTTGCCCCTAGCTGGCATACGCGTCATCGATTTGACGCAAGTGATGCTGGGCCCCTGTGCCACCCAGATGCTCGGCGATTTTGGCGCCGACGTGATCAAGATCGAACGGCCGGGATTTGGCGATCTGTCGCGGACATCCATCGAAAGCGACGGCCACGGCGACAACCCGGTTTTCCTCAGCCTGAACCGCAACAAACGCAGTATCGCCCTCGACCTCCGCAGCCCCGAGGGCCAAGGCGTTGTGCATGACCTGGTCCGCACCGCCGATGTCATCGTCAACAACTTCCGCCCCGGCGTCATGGACCGCCTCAATCTCGGCTATGAAACCCTGGCCGAGATCAACCCGCGCATCATCTTCGGCTTCGGCTCCGGCTTCGGCGCCACCGGACCCTATATGCATAAGGGCGGACAAGACGTGCTAGCCCAGGCCATGTCGGGCGTCATGGCGCGCAAAGCCGACCCCAACCATCCCCTGGCGGTCTATGCGACCGCCATGTGCGATTATTCCGCCGGTATGCATTTGGTGCAGGGCATTCTCGTGGCTCTACTCGGCCGCGAGAAGACCGGGCGCGGCCAGCGCGTCGAGGTATCGCTGTATGATTCCATGATCGCCATGCAGATGCAGGAAGCCGTCACCCAGATGATGCGCGACGTCGAACTCAACTGGGCGGCCATGCCGTTGTCCGGCGTGTTTGAGACCACCGATGGCGCCTTGGTCTTGGTTGGCGCCTTTAAGCGGAACCCGCTGCAGGATATCTGCAACGCTCTCGGCATCGATGATATTTCCGGACAATACCCGACCCTGGAAGTCCAGCGCGTCCATCGCGATTTCCTGCAGCAGACCTTCCGCGACAACTTTGCCAACAATACCACTGAGTATTGGCTGCAACGACTGGAGGCTCAGGACCTGCTGTGTGCCCCGGTCAAATCCTTGGCCGAGGCCCTGGGCGATCCGCAAACCCTGCACAACGACATGGTCGTCGAGACGCCGTACAATGGCGGCACCGCGCGTTTGGTCGGGTCCCCGGTTCACCTGTCCGATGCGCCCCTGGATATCCGCCACGCGCCGCCGCGCCTCGGCGAGCACAGCAAACAGATCCTCGCTGAGCTTGGTTACGACGCCGAGCGCATCGAAACTCTGCATGGCGCCGGGGTCATTGCATGACGGTTAAGTTCGACGTCGTCGACCATGTCGCCAGGGTCATCATCGACCGACCGGACGTACTCAACGCCGTCGATCCGGCGACCGAGGCCAAGCTCCAAGAAACTTGGCAGCAAATTGAGGCCGATCCCGACGTCCGTTGCGTTGTCCTCAGCGGCGCCGGCGAGCGCGGCTTCTGCACCGGCTCCGACGTGTCCGCTGCCGACGCAGGCGGTTCTATCGGTTTCGAATATTGGGCCCAGGAGCGCCCGGGCGGTTTTGGCGGTATCGCCATGCGTACGACCCTGGATATCCCGGTCATTGCCCGCGTCAACGGCTATGCCCTCGGCGGCGGTTTCGAAATGGTACTGGGCTGCGACATTGCGGTCGCCGCCGAGCACGCCCAATTCGGCCTTACCGAGCCTCGCGTCGGTTTCATTCCCATGGATGGCGGCGCCGTTTTGTTGGCCCGCAACATTGCCAAAAAACAGGCCATGGGCATGCTGCTGACCGGGCGCCGCATCAAGGCACCGCAAGCGTTGGAGTTCGGCCTTGTCAACGAGGTCGTGCCCATGGCGGAACTCGACGAGGCAGTCGAGCGCTGGGTTGCCGATATTCTGGCCTGTTCGCCGCTCGCCCTGCGCGCCATCAAACAGACCGTGCGCGAAACCGCCCATCTCAGGCCTCACGAGGCCGTCGCCCAGCGCTTGCCCGGCGTCGTCGACTGGCTGCGGGCCGAAGATACTCGCGAAGGCCCAAAGGCTTTCCGCGAGAAACGCCGGCCGGAGTGGAAGGGCCGATGAACCGGCAATGGCTTTCGTAATCGCGCAACCCTGTATCGACATCAAGGATGGCGACTGCACCAATGCCTGCCCGGTCGAATGCATCTACGAGGGCGGGCGCATGTTCTACATCCACCCCGACGAATGCATAGACTGCGGGCTATGCCTCTCCGTCTGTCCCGTCGACGCGATCTATGACGAGCCGGACGTCCCGGCCAAGTGGCAAGCTTTCATCGCCGCCAATCGAGAGTTCTTTGGCCCCGAGATCAGCGACCTGGGGAGCCCCGGCGGCGCTATGCCGGACCTTGTCAGCGACCGCGATCACCCTCTAATCGGCCAAGCATCCTAACCGAATGGGCCGGCCACGGACACCGTGCTAACCTGCCATGATGCATGCGTCTGTCCTGAGATATTTTCGCGAGGTCGCTGAGCGCGGTTCGATCCGCAAGGCCGCCGACGCGCTCTATGTCGCGTCGTCCGCCGTCAACCGCCAGATCCTCAAACTCGAGGACGAAATCGGCGTGCCGCTGTTCGAGCGTCTACCCACCGGCGTCCGCCTTACTTCGGCCGGCAAACGCCTGCTGCGCCACGTTCGCGACACCCTGAACGACTTCGAACGAGTCCGCTCGGAGATCGACGATCTTCGGGGCCTCAAAACCGGTTCGGTCCGCATCGCCTGCCTTATTGGCTTGCTGGCGGAATTTCTGCCCCGCCAAGTCGTCGACTTCCATCGCCTGTATCCAGGCGTCAATTTTCAGCTCAGTAGCTGCGGCCCGGAACAGGCCAATGAAGAGGTCGCCGCCGGCCGCGCCGATATCGGCATCAATTTCACCGACGTCATCTATGGCGGCTTCACCTTGCTTGCCGAGGCACCTGCCCCCCAAGGCGCGCTTGTGGCGGCCGGCCATCCCTTAGCCAGCCAAGACCGGGTCAGCCTGATGGACTGTGCCGGCTATCCGCTGATTCTGTGGTCCGAAGCGGGGCCGCTGACGCCCTATCTCCGCTCCGCCCTCAAGGCCAATGACCTTGACGCGACGCCGCGCGCCCTATGCGACTCTCTCGAAGCCATGAAGCACCTATTGCGTGCCAACATGGGGGTCGCTCTGTTCTCCCGCTTCGGCTTCGAAAGCGACATTGCCGCCGGTGAGATCGCCCACATTCCCTTCTCCGAGCCCTTCCTGGCCGACCGTCGTGTCGGCGTTTTCGTACCGGCCAACCGAAAGTTGGCGATCGGCCCCGCGATGTTTGTCGAACATCTTTGCACGGCTTTCGCGGACATCGCGAAAACTGACCAAGGCTCATGACGACCGAAGACGACAGGGCTTTGCATGTCGGCCGCCTGCTGACCCAACCCGGCATCGCGCCGGCGCAACGGAATATGACGGTCCGGTTTTCGGCCGGCCGCATCACTGCCATCGCCTCCACACCGGCCGACCTATCGCCAATCGAGTCCGCGCGCCTCGCCATGCCGGCCATGGTCAACGCCCACGATCACGGCTACGGCTTGCGCCCGATGGCCTTCGGCGCCGTCGACGATGCCTTGGAGACGTGGATCACCGGCTTGCGGGCCCGCCCGACCACAGATCCTTATCTGGAGGCTGCTGTAGCCTTCGCCCGCATGGCCCTCAGCGGTATCGCGACAACCGTCCATTGCCATAACTCGCATAACGCCGACACTTTGGCTGCAGAAGCCGCGGCGGTCGCCCGAGCCGCCGCGGATGTCGGTATCCGCGTCGCATTTTCCTGCCCAATCCTCGACGCCAATCCGCTGGTCTATGGCGGTACCGAAGCCATCCGGCCGCTCTACAGCGACGCCGAGTGGGAAATCGTCTCCCGATGGGTCCCAAATTACGCACCCATCGAAGAACAGCTTGCTCGTATCGACGCCATCGCCGAAGCCCACGGCAACGAGAGATTCAACGTGCAACTCGGCCCCATCGGCCCGCAATGGTGTCGGGATACAACCCTCGAAAAGATCGCCGCAGCCTCCGAAAGCAACGGCCGCCGGATCCACATGCATCTCCTGGAAAGCCCGCGCCAGCGCGAGTGGAGCGACCGCAACTACACCGGCGGTATCGTCAAGCATCTCGATCGGATCGGCTTCCTCTCGCCACGGCTGACCGTCGCCCATGGGGTTTGGCTCAATGAAGCGGAATGCGCCCTGCTGGCGGAACGCGGCGTCACGGTGGCGGTGAATACGGCCGCCAACTTACGCCTGCGATCCGGCATCGCTCCGGTCCCCTCGTTCCTCGAGCACCGCACACGTTTTGCCATTGGTCTCGACGGCACGGCCCTGGACGACGACCAGGACGCCCTTCGTGACCTTCGGCTGGCCTATCTACTCCATGGCGGCACCGGCCTCGATCGCGTCCTGACACCCGCGGCCTTGTTCCAGGCAGCGCTTGTCAATGGTAATGCCGTATTCGATGGTGACCGGGAACAAGGCCGTCTTGGGCTTGGCTGCCGGGCCGATATCCTCTGCCTTGACTATGCTGCCATGAGCCCAGATGTGATCGCCGAAAGCGCCGCGGAGCAGGACGTCCTGCTCACCCGCATGACCGCTCGCCACGTCACCGACCTGTATGTCGGCGGGCGCCGCGTCATCAAGGATGGTTCACTAACGACGGTCGACCTCCCCGCACTCGAAAATGAACTCCACACCCAAGCCGCCGAATCCGCCGCGAGCATGGCTAGCGGTACCGCCGAGCGCGAAATGCACCGGGAGCGCGTGCGCAGCTACTATCGGCAGCGCCGCCACATCGAGCCAAGCGACCGCTCATAGAGCCTCGCTAGCGCCGTCATCACCAACAACTTCATACGTCGAATGCACCAGGCCGGACGGATAGCTCTTGGTCTTTAGATGCCGCAGGTCAATGTCGTCATCGAGCGACCCAAACAGCGATATGCCGCTCCCCAGCAGGACCGGTATTCGGGTAAGGGTCATGTCGCTGATTAATCCGTCGCGCAAAAACGACTGGATGACCCGTCCGCCGTCGACATAGACGCGCTGCCAACCCTCTTCCGCCAAACCTTGCATGATCTGTTTCGGCGACGCATCCGAGAGGCGCACTTTATCGACAAGATCCTCGCGAATATCCCGTTGCGTCAGTGTCCGGCTCAAGACAATGACGGGTTTGGCATAGGGCCATTCGCCGAAAGTAAGCACCTTTTCATAGCTGCCACGCCCCATGACCAAGCCGTCGACCGAGGCCATGAAGGCGTCGTAGCCATAGTCTTCGCCCTGGGTGGGTTGTTTCATCAACCAATCCAAGTTGCCGTCGCTTCGCGCGATAAAGCCATCCAGGCTCACTGCAATATAGACGTGGCCGCTGACCATGACTGCCATTCCAGCTCTCGATTCTCGCAATGTATGGAAACGGCGCCGCGACCGCATCAACGAAATCTTCCGGGCAACGGCGGGGTCTTGAACGGCGGCGCACAGCCGCTCGAACCGAAGTTGGCGCCCTAGTGCAAAAGCGCGGCTCTCTAGTGCAAAAGCGCGGCTCTTACCGACGGGATTTGCAGATATGCCAATCGTTTCATCTCTTGGCGTCCCTTAGTCACGGTTCTGAGGATCAATCCGCAGCACAGGCATAGCAGCGAAACCAGCATCAGACCCACGACCAGGACCACGGTCGGGAACCGCGGCACGAGCTTTGTCTCAAAGAACGTCACAAAGATCGGCAGAGCCATCAACAGACCAAGCGCCGCCGCGACGCTCGCTAACACCCCAAAGAATAGCGCCGGTCGTTCGCTGTAAAGCAACATGACGATCGTCCAAAGAATCCTCATGCCGTCACGAATGGTATTGAGTTTGCTCTCTGACTCTGCGTCGCGGGCGCGGTACGCTGTTGCAATCTCATCGATCGGCATGTTTAGGCCGTTGGCGTGAATCGTCAACTCAGTTTCGATCTCGAAACCCTGCGACAGTGTTGGAAACGACTTGACGAACCGGCGCGACATGACCCGGTACCCAGACAGCAAGTCTTTAGTGCGCCTGCCGAACAAACGCGCCACCAAGCCCGTCAGCATCGCGTTACCAAACCGGTGGCCCAATCGATAGGCCTCCTGCTCTGTGCTTTCCCGCGCCCCGGTCACCATATCCAAATTGTTTGCCACAAGGCTTTCAATCAGAACCGGTGCCATCGTGGCGTCATATGTGTCGTCGCCGTCGACCAGAACGTAAATATCCGCCTCAACGTCGGCGAACATGCGACAAACGACCTTGCCCTTTCCCCGCGCCGGCTCAAAAGAGACAATCGCACCGGCTTCCCGAGCCAAGGCCGCCGTACCGTCGGTGGAGTTATTGTCATAAACATAGATGCGAGCATCAGGTAGGGCCGCCCGCATGGACCGGATGACCGTGCCGACCGAGGTCGCCTCATTGTAGCAGGGCACGAGAACAGCGACTTCCGGCTGCGCCAACGCGCGCGGCGAAGACGGCTCTTGATCGACCCCGAAAAAAGCGACACGACCGCCAACCAGGGTCGGCATTTCTCCCCCTCTAGAACCAACCACCTGACCCACCTAAGTTAGGTAAATCATATACCGGATCTACCGCCCGTAACGGACCATGAAGTGGTGTTGGTCGGTCTCTTGCGGGATTAGCGATAACTCGATATTTCGGGCCCCGTAACGGTATTTATAAGCAGCGCGGCAGCGAAATCTTCATTACGCCCAACTAGGCGGAACGCCAGCGCGCCTTGGCTTAATTATCACAAGATATCCGCAACGGATTCCGCCGGACGGCAAAGCCTGACACCGGCCGGCGACACGACCAATGGCCTATTCATAAGGATCGGATGCTGCACTATGAAGTCCACGAGCTGATCTTCTGTCCACTTCGGATCGTCTAGGCCAAGCTCGTCATAAGGTGTTCCTTTACGGCGGAGCAGCTCTCGTACCGGGATCCCCATTCTCTCGATCATCGAAACGATTTCCTCCCGGGTGGGCGGCGTCTTCAGATATTCGATCACCGTCGGCTCGACACCATACTCGCGAATAAGTGCCAGAACAGTTCGTGACGTTCCACATTTCGGGTTGTGATAAATCGTAATTCTTGCGTCTGATTCCTGCACCATATTCTCTATCCTGCCGCTTCCGCATCAGCCGCCAGAGGCTCGTTATTTCCGCCTTGCCTGTCAACCGCCAGCAGGAGCCAGCCAAACAAGCCGGTCGCGCCAAGGGCGCCGACGAGCTGTGCCATGATGAAACCCGGCACGTGGGTCGGGGCGATACCGGAGAAGGTATCGGTCAATGCACGTGCAATCGTTACGGCGGGGTTGGCGAATGATGTGGAGGCGGTAAACCAGTACCCGGCGGTAATGAACAGACCCACCGCGAAGGGCACGGCCTCTGGTCGCCACCGCAACACGCCGAGGATTGTGGCAACCAGGCCGAACGTGGCGACCACCTCGGAGAACCACTGGCTCGACCCCGTTCGGCCCTGCGCCGAGATCTGCCACAATGCTTCCGCGAACATGAAATGGGCGGCCAAGACCCCGGCAACGCCGCCCAAAATTTGCACCGGTATGTAAAGCAGCGCATCTGCCGGCGAGATTTCACGGCGCACTGCAAATGCCATTGTAACGGCTGGATTGAAATGCGCGCCCGATATCGGCCCAAAAATCAGAATAAGCACGGCCAGGATGGCGCCGGTCGGCAATGTGTTCCCCAACAAGGCCAGGGCAACATTTCCACCCGCCAAACGCTCCCCCATGATCCCGGACCCTACAACGGTTGCCAGCAGCAGCGCCGTACCAAGGCCCTCTGCCGTCAGGCGCCGGGGTAGGTCGAACTCGCTCATAATCACGCCCTTCCGGTCAAGCCATCAAGCAGGGGTTGGCAGATCTCCGGACGCCCACCACAACAGTCTTTCATCAGAAAGCCGAGTAGATCCCCCATGCCGTCAAGGTCGGCGAAGTACCGAATGCTCCGTCCCTCGCGCGCGCTGCGCACCAGCCCGGCACGATGCAGAACCTGTAGATTCGTCGACATCGTGTTTTGCACCACGCCAAGACGTTCCGCGATCTCCCCGGCGCACAACCCGACGGGCCCTGCCCGCACGAGCAACCGAAACACATCCAAACGAGTTTCCTGAGACAGCGCCGACAGCGCTTCCAGTACCGCATATTTATCCATATATCGAGAATACTAGATTTATAGGGGTCTGGCAACCGTCGAGTTACGAGGCCGGGCACCACGTTTGAAGCTAATCTTTTCTCCACGGACCGTGATGAGCCCCCTCCATATCGACGCGCTCGAAGGAATGCGCGCCAAAGAAATCACGTTGCGCTTGCACTAAGTTCGTCGTGAGACGGCCGGTCCGCATCGTGTCGAAGTAGGACAATGCCGCGGCAAGTGCCGGCGCCGGTAATCCGGCCAGGGACGACGCCGCAACGACCCTGCGCAAGCTCTCCTGGGTTTGCTTCAGTTGTTCTGCGAAATGTGCCGCGAACATCAGGTTCCGGCCCGGGTTGTCCGCCAGCGCTCCTGCCATCTCGTTGAGCATGCTGGACCGGATGATACATCCCGCACGCCAGACCCGGGCTATGTCCGGTAGCGGCAGCGACCAGTCATAGGCCTGCGACGCGGCGGCCAAGAGCCCAAAGCCTTGCGCGTAACAAACGATCTTGCCGGCGACCAGCGCTTGCTCCAGCATCTCGACATTAACCGCCCCGGCCTCAAGCCGTTGCGGCGCGGCGCCAAATATCGCCTGGCCCGACATACGTTCCTCTAACCGCGCAGACAGATTGCGGGCGGCAACGGCGGCCTCGATCGTCGTCGCCGGCGCGGCCAGATGCTGGGCCTCGATGGCCGTCCATCTTCCGGTGCCTTTCTGTCCGGCACGATCAAGAATGACGTCGAGCACCGGTCCACCCGATACGGGATCCTGGGCCCTGGAGACCTCGGCTGAAATTTCGATCAGGTATGACTTGAGCGGCCCGTTGTTCCAACTCGCAAAAACATCGCTGATCGCCGGCGGAGTCATGACCAGCCCATCCCGCATGATCCCGTAGACTTCGGCGATCATCTGCATATCGGCATACTCGATGCCGTTATGAACCGTTTTGACGAAGTGCCCCGCCCCGCCCGCGCCCATCCATGTCGCACAAGCACTGCCCTCATACTTGGCGGCAATGGCCTCGAGGATGGCGGCAACCCGGTCCCAGCATGTCCGCGGCCCGCCGCCCATAATCGACGGTCCGCGTCTCGCGCCCTCCTCGCCCCCGGAAACACCAATGCCCAAGAATGGCAGGCCAAGCTGCCTAGCTTCGGCATCCCGGCGATCGGTATCGTGAAAATTCGCATTACCGGCGTCGACGATAAGGTCGTCGCGACTGAGCAAAGACCGCACCGCCGCAATTTGCCGATCGACGGTCTCCCCCGCCGGAACCATCAATATAATGGCCCGTGGCGGCTTCAGCGCGGCGACAAAGGCCTCAAGCGTCTCGCAAGGAATAACGCGGTCTGCCAGCACCCCTGCAGCGGCATGAAAGCGCCGCGTTTTCTCGACCGTGCGATTGAATACCGCGATCGGGAACCCATTTTCCGCGATATTCAGTGCCAGGTTAGCGCCCATGGTGCCGAGACCGATCAACCCGATCTCCGCGCCTGCCTCTTCGCCTAAGGCCATTCTTTCCCCGCCGATTCGGTCGTCATGTCGCGCGGTTGCTGTTTACCGCTCAGCATCTTCAAGGCTTATGAAAAGGCGATCTGCGTCTTCATCGCTTGACTGCGGTCATTGGCGATTTCGAAAGCCCGTATGGCCATGTCGAGCGGCAAGGTGTGCGTGACCAACGGCGTCACGTCTACCAGCTTCGATTTCATGAGCTGCACGGCAATGACGAACTCCTCATGGAAGCGGAAGCAGCCGCGGATATCGATTTCCTTGGCTGTCACCTGCGTCATCGGCAGTGTCATGTCGCCACCCACCCCAACCTGCAAGGCGATACCACGTGGCCGCAAGGCACCTATACCCGCAACCAGGGCCGGCTGAGCCCCCGAACATTCATAGAGCACATCGAAAGTACCCTTGTCCTTGTTGTAGGCCTCAAGCCCGTCCGGTTCCGCCGTCATGTCAATGGTCCGGTCTGCGCCAGCGGCGCGCGCATGCTGAAGCGCATTCGCGGCAAGGTCTGTGGCGACGATTTCCGCGGCACCCGAGCGTCTTGCCGCAACGATGGCCAGCGATCCGATTGGACCGCAGCCGGTGACGAGAACCCGTTTGCCAAGCAGGTCTCCTGCTCGCTTCGTGGCATGGAGGGCCACCGACAACGGCTCCGCCATCGCGGCTTCACCGGCGGTCAGTCCATCGGCTTTCACGCACTGCCCGGCATCGACGATCAAAGATTCCTGAAACGCGCCTTGCACATGCGGAAATGGCATGGCCGACCCATAGAAGCGCATATTCTGGCAATGATTATGCAAACCGCGGTGGCAATAAGTGCAGTCATAGCACGGTCGCGATGGCAAGATCGCCACCAACTCTCCAACCGCCAATCCCTCGACGCCCTCCCCCAGCGCCGCGACATGCCCCGAAACCTCATGACCCAGGACCATTGGCTCCTTGAGACGAACCGGTCCGAAGCCGCCGTCGTAGTAATAATGCAGATCGGATCCACAGACACCGCCGACGGCCAACCGTATTTGCACTTCGCCCGGACCGGCTTCGGCCGCTTCCCGGTTTTCAATCCGGAGATCCCGGGCGGCGTGAATCACAAGCGCTTTCATAGTGGTATCCTCACAAGACTGGAGTCAGCAGGTCGCGGCCTTCGAAATGTGCAACGAGATTATCGTAGACGAGCTTTCCCATGGCTTTGCGCGTCTCGACTGTCCCCGACGCATGATGCGGCTGCAACAGGACATTGTCCAATCTCAGGAACCGCGGATTGATATCGGGTTCCCCTTCGAAGACATCCAACGCGGCGGAACCGATACTTCTACTCTCCAAGGCATCGAGAAGCGCCTCTTCGTCGACGTTCGAAGCGCGTGAGATATTGATCACCATGCCCTCTGGCCCCAACGCGGCCAACACGTCCCGCCCAACGATGTGGCGTGTTTGTGCAGACGCCGCCAGCGTAACGAACAGAAAATCGGACCACGCCGCCAGCCCAGCGGGATCGTCGATAAACGTCCAATCCGCCGCCAACCCGGCCGGCGCCAGATCCGTATACGCGATTTCCATGTCGAAGCCCACGAGCCGCCTTGCGACCTCGTAGCCGATCCGACCTAGACCCAGGATCCCCGCGCGCTTGCCATTGACGCGCGACCGTAGATCATAGAGTCCCTTGGCCTCCCAATTCCCGCTGACCAGCCAGCGCTCGCCCCCGATCACGCCCCGCGACTGCGCGAGCATCATGGCGACCCCAAGATCGGCCACGTCCTTGGTCAGCACATCCGGAGTATTAGTGACCCTGATGCGCCGCTCGCCGGCCGCTTCCAAGTCGACCGCATCGTACCCGACGCCATAAACAGATATGATTTCCAGATTGGGCAGCGACTCTATTAGCGCCCGACTGGCACCCAATTCGCCCCGCGTAGCGATCCCGCGTATCCCTGTGGCATGCCTTTCGACAAACGCCGTCCGATCCTCCGCGTCAAAATAGCGGTGCATACGGAATTTCTCGTTCAGGGGCATTTCGTCCCAAGCCGGATAGGGGCCGACCTGTAGAATCTCAACCTCTCTCATACCGTGCAATCCGTTATTCAACTTGCAAATGTTATCGATAACATATACAGACGGTAATCACCTTGTCGAGGCAAAAGGAGACAAAGAATCGTGGCCAGTGGAAAAGATTTGTTCGACCTGTCCGGTAAGACGGCCCTGGTGACGGGCTCGTCCCAGGGTATCGGGTTCGCCCTAGCCAGAGGCCTGAGCGAAGCCGGCGCACAGATCGTCCTGAACGGCCGCGACACCGCCAAACTGCACAAGGCGGCGACGGAGTTGCAGGCCGCCGGGGCCGTCGTGCACGAACTTCCCTTTGATGCGACCGATCACGCCGCGGTAAAGGCCGCGATCGACGGGTTCGAGGCAACCGTGGGGCCGATCGATATCCTGGTCAACAATGCCGGTATGCAGCATCGCGCACCGCTGGAAGAATTCGACCCGGAGATGTTCGAAAAGCTGCTGCGCACAAATGTCTCGACTGTCTTCAATGTCGGCAAGGCGGTGGCACGCCACATGATCGACCGCGGCGCCGGCAAAATTATCAACATCGCCTCGGTACAGACCCTTCTCGCCCGCCCAAACATCGCACCATACACAACCACGAAGGGGGCCGTCGGCAACCTCACCAAAGGCATGGCGACCGATTGGGCCAAATACAGCCTGCAGGTCAACGCCATTGCGCCTGGTTATTTCGACACGCCTCTCAACGCCGCGCTGGTGAACGATCCGGAATTCAGCGCCTGGCTCGAGAAGCGCACCCCAGCGGGCCGTTGGGGCAAAGTCGAGGAACTCGTCGGCGCCTGTGTTTTCTTAAGCTCCGCCGCGTCAAGTTTCATCAATGGACAAACGCTCTATGTCGATGGCGGCATCACAGCCTGTCTCTAAACACCCCCGTCTCATCGTCGTCATGGGTGTCGCGGGCTGCGGAAAAACCACGATCGGCACCGCGTTGGCCGCCGCCCTAAACGCCGTCTTTCTCGATGGCGATCGGTTTCATCCGCCGCGGAACATCGAAAAAATGAGCCGCGGCGACCCGCTAACCGACAATGATCGCTGGCCTTGGCTCGACCGCTTCGCCGATGAACTGGCCGCCCGCAACGGGCTTGTCATCGGCGGTTGCTCGGCCCTACGTCGCGCCTACCGCCGCCGCATTGTCGAGGCCGCTGGCGAACCGGTTCTATTCATCCACCTGGTCGGCGACCGCGAACTCATCGCCCAGCGCATGGCGGTTCGCGAGGGCCACTTCATGCCCCTCAGTTTGCTGGAGAGCCAATTCGCCACCCTGGAGCCGCCCAGTGACGACGAAAACGCGCTCTCGGTAGACATCAACGGCACCACCGACGAAATCGTATCCCTGATTCGCACCGACCTCGATAGGTGGACTCATGATCGATAGGATCGCACCGCTCGGCATTCGCGAGGTCGCGTGATAATCCACCCCCGACGCCCCCACGTATCCGGCGGACCCGGTCGACATGACCTCTCTTAAGAAACCCCCCACCATGTCCGACGTCGCCAAACTGGCCGGCGTTTCCACAATGACGGTGTCGCGGGCCCTCAAGCCGGGTGCCTCGGCCAGTCGCGCGACGAGACAGAAGATCCTCGCCGCTGCCGAGACGCTCGGCTATGTGCTCGACAGCACCGCGGCCGGTCTCTCGTCCGGCAAAACCGGCTTTATCGCCGCCACGATACCCTCGATCAACAACGGCAATTTCGCCGATACCGTTCGCGGTTTGACCGACGGCCTGGCCGAAACGAATCTGCAGATCCTACTCGGCTACACCAACTACGACGCAACGGAGGAAGAGCGTCTCATCGAACAATTCCTGCGCCGACGGCCAGAGGCCATCGTCGTCACCGGCGGTTGGCACACGGACCGCTGCCGGCGCCTTCTGGAAATGGCCGACGTCACCGTGGTCGAAACCTGGGATTTGCCCGAGAATCCGATCGATGAAGTGGTCGGCTTCTCCAACGCAAACGCCGCAAAGGTGATGGTTCATCACTTTCATGATCAAGGGTACCGGTGCATCGGATTTATCGGCGGCGATACCACCCACGACCCGCGTGGTCTTAGTCGGCGCCAAGGTTTTGTCGCAGCCTTGGCAGAACTCGGGCTCGAAACGAAACGCCTGGTTGCCGCCGGCAGGCCGCCGATCACCATGCGCGAGGGCGCCAGCGCCCTGCGCGACTTACTCGCCAAATGGCCCGACACCGAGGCGGTTATGTGCGTGTCCGACCTGTCCGCCTTTGGCGCCATGACCGAGTGCCAACGGGCCGGCCTTCGGGTGCCCGAAGACATCGCGATCGCCGGCTTCGGCGCTTATGATCTCTCCGAGCACGCCATTCCGCCGATCACGACCATCGATGTCAGCGCCTATGAACTCGGGAAACTGGCGGCGGAAACGATTATCAGGCGTGCCCAGGATGCCGGCGCAAGGCCCGCCAAGATAAGCCGCAAGATCGACCCGCAACTCATCGCCCGAAAAAGCACATCCAGAGCCGAGTGATCAAACGCCGCGGAGCCTTTCCGAGCGCCGGCGCAACAACTCGAGACTCACCAGCAAACATATCGACACGAACACCAAAAGCGTCGCGACGGCAAGAATAGTCGGATTGATCTGCTCACGCAGGCCGGAGAACATTTGCCTCGGTATCGTCCTCTGGTCCGGCCCGGCCAGGAACAACACCAGCACCACCTCGTCAAACGACGTCACGAACGCGAATAAGCCACCGGATATGACCCCGGGCCGGATCAACGGCAGCACCACGTCCTTGAACACACGCAGCGGATTGGCACCAAGGCTGAGACCGGCATTGTAGAGCGACCGATCAAAACCACTAAGGGTCGCCGTCACCGTAACGATGACGAACGGCACGCCCAACGCCGCATGCGCAATGATCAGACCAGGAAAGGTCCCGACCAGGTTAAACCGCGTATAGAAGAAAAACATACCGGCCGCGATAATGATCAGCGGCACGATCATCGGAGACAATAGCAAAGCGGTAATAACCCGCTTAAACGGCATATCCGGGCTGGCCAACCCCACAGCCGCAACGGTACCCAAGGTCGTTGCCACGATCGTCGCGAAGAATCCGATGATGAAGCTGTTACGGATCGCCAGAATCCAGTTTGGATTCTCCAGGATCGCGTTATACCAGCGCAGCGAATAGGCGCTTGCGTCGAACGACAGCATGCCCTCCGTAAACGTAAAGTAGGGCTGGCTGTTGAAGGAGAGCGGAATGATCACCAGGATCGGCAGCATCAGGAAAAACAGCACTGAGCCGGCGCTCAGCCGCAAGGCGTAGACACCGGTCTTGTGCCATATGTTGAAATAGTCGGGGAACCGTGACATTCGGTCAGCCAAGCTTGATGTTGCCGGCGCCGACCAGCCGGTCATAAATCCAATACAGCGCAATAATCAGCGCCAGCAAAAGCGACCCAAGCGCCGCCGCAAGCTCCCAGTTATTCGACTGCTGCATATGAAATGCGATGATGTTGGAGATCATCTGGCCATCCGTGCCACCGACCAGGGCGGGCGTGATGTAGTAGCCCACCGAAATGATGAACACCAACAGCGCACCTGCGGAAAGCCCGGGCAAGGTCATCGGGAAGTACACGCGGAAAAATGCCGGTATCGGTCGTGATCCCAACGATAGCGCCGCCCGCATATAGCTTGGATCAATCCCCTTCATGACACTGTACAGCGGCAGCACCATGAACGGCAGCAAGATATGTGTCATCGCAATGATGGTCGCAAATTCCGTGAACAGCATCTCCAGCGGCTCGCTGGTAACCCCGACGCCCATAAGCACCGAATTGATCACACCGTTCGTCTGCAGCAGCGCAATCCAGGAGGTCGTCCGCACCAACAGCGACGTCCAAAACGGCAGCAGGACCATGACCATTAATAGGTTCGCGATCCGCGACGGACTATTCGCCAATACATAGGCCAGCGGATAACCCAGCAACAAAGTCAAGATAGTGATGATCAGCGCGATCCGCATCGTCTTGGAGTAGAGCTGAACATAGATTTGAGCCGCTTCGCGCACCTGAACGGCGCCCTCGGCGTCGCGTTCCAAATCCAACGCCGTCAGAAAATACCTTTCGGTATAGATCTGTCCGGTCGCCCGCACGGTGCGCCAAAGCTCGGGAGTCGCCCACCTGTCGTTCGCCTCTAGCAGTAAAGCGGCACCATTCGCACCGAGTTCCGTGTCCTCGACGCGGCGCAACTTCCGCGCCGTGGATTTCACTGCGCTAGAGGTACCGGGCAGACCCCGATTAAGGGCCTCTCCCAACTTGCCCGACGTACGTTCACTTGCCAGCCGCTTCAAATCGACCGCCATTGTGGTAAGCACGGCTCGGTCGGGCAACCCCTGCCCGTCCCAACTCTGCAGTTCCGCCAGCGTGTCGGGGATGAGTTGCGCCACGGTCGGACTGTAGACGCTGCGATGCAGCATGGTCGCGATCGGTGCGAAGAAGGCGAAGCCGATAAACAACAGCAACGGCGTTACCAGCATAAACGCCGTCAGCCGTCGCCGGTTCAGCTCCCGCCGCGCAAACCAAGCCTCTTCCCGAGTCAACGCGCGGCCGGCCGGAAGAAGGCTCGAGTCCTGGACTGTGGTTGCGGTCATCTAGAGCAACAGGCGATAGGCGGCGCCGAACGATCCGGCGCCGCCCCTCTACGCACTGTTATTTCAACAGCCACTCGTTAAACTTCTCGCCGAGCGATTCACCGAAATCCGCCCAGAAGATACCATCGGCCTTAAGGCCCTCGTCGATATGAGCCGTCGGCAAATCCTCTGTGATGGCCGGATCCACCAGCGCCGAACCCGAGCGCCGGGTCGGCCCATAAGCGACATCCTGCATACCCGACAACGGCTTCGTGCCGGTCGCAAACTTCACGAAGTCGAGCGCTTGGTCCAGATTTGGCGTGCCCTTGACGATCGCCCACACGTCGAGGTCGAAGACATTGTTATCCCAGACCATCTTGAACGGCCGTCCGTCATCTTTAATAGCGCCGAAAATCCGGCCGTTGGCCGATTGCACCATCACCGCCCCGCCGTCATTCAACAACTGCGGTGCTTGTGACCAGGAATCGAACCAGACCAGATCGTCGCGGATCGTATCGAGTTTGGCGAACGCGCGCGCCTGACCTTCATCGGTCGACAGCACGTCATACACCTCGTTCGCTGCCACGCCGTCGGCGATCAAGGCCCATTCGAGATTGACTTGCGGCCGCTTGCGCATGGCCCGCTTGCCGGGGAACTTGGCCGTATCGAAGAAGTCCCCGATCGTGCTGGGCTCCTCACCGCCAATCGTCTCGCTGCTATAGGCATAAATGATCGACCAGAAGATCACGCCGACGCCGCACTCATTGGCCAAGGCCGCCGGGAAAAAATCGTCCTCGGCAGCAACGCCGTCGTCGCCTGCCGGCAGGATGTCACGTGGGATGACTTCGAGCAGACCCTCGGAGCATGCCCGCTCGAGATCGATGACCTCGATATCGACGACGTCCCACTGGATATTGCCGGCCTCGACTTGCGCTTTGATTTCAGCGATACCGCCGGAGTAATCCTCGAACAGAACCTTGGCGCCGGTTTCGGCCATATAGGGATCAATCATGTGCTCTTTCTGAGCCGCGCCATAGGCGCCACCGAATGAGACCGCCGTCAGATCCTGCGCCAATGCCGGCGCGGCCATGAGCGCCAATACCGCTGCACCGGCGAGTAGGTTTGTAAGTTTCATTGTTCCCTCCTCATTGTTGTTACGTTCTTACCGACTATCGAGCCCCCGTCACTTGGAGCCGGGCGCAAGATCACATCGTGCGAAACGCGAAGCAGTCGCCGGCCTGCCAGATGAGTTTGGCATGTTGCCCCTCATCGAATTTCGGCGCCGCCAAATCGTTCAGCACTTTGATCGTAATTTCTGAGCCATCCGATAGCTCGAAATAGTAGCGAATAAAATCGCCGACATAGTGGCGCACAATAAATTTCGCTGTGATTTCGTTGTCATATGCGTGATCGCTAGGTTTGATGAACATCTTCTCCGGCCGGACGGAGACGATACAGCCACCGCCAACCTCCCGAATATCGGCAGCCTGCGCGACGACCTCTTGGCCGCCGGCAACCGCCACCCGGACTTCTTCCCCTGCAACCGCTGAGATCTCCCCCGGAATCAGATTATTCTCGCCGATGAAGTCGGCGACAAAAGCGTTGCTTGGTCGCTCGTAGAGCTCGTCCGGCGAAGCGCATTGCTGGACCACGCCATCGTTGAACACGGCGACCCGGTCCGACATCGTCAACGCCTCCGTCTGATCATGGGTCACATAGATAACCGTGAAAGCGAGTCTTCGATGCAGGCGGGTAATTTCAAGCTGCATCTGTTCGCGCAATTTCTTGTCAAGCGCCCCGAGCGGTTCGTCCATCAGCACGAGAGAGGGTTCGAAGATCAACGCCCGCGCCAGGGCCACACGCTGGCGCTGGCCGCCTGATAGCTGCCCCGGGTGCCGTTTGCCGTACCCTTCCAGTTCGACAAGGCCAAGATACTCGTCGACCCGTTGCACAATCTCGCTGCGCGCCATATTCCGCACCTTCAGCGGGTAGGCGAGATTCTCAGCCACCGTCATATGCGGAAACAGGGCATAGTTCTGAAAAACCATGCCGATATTGCGTTTATAGGGCGCCGTCCGGGTAACCGGAATGCCGTCTATCTGGATATCCCCGCCGGTCACACTCTCAAAACCGGCCAGCAGCATCAAGATCGTGGTTTTTCCGGAACCCGACGGACCAAGCAAAGTGATGAATTCACCCTTCGCGACGTCGAGGCTAAATCCCTTTACGACCAGCTCTTTCTGGTCGTAACTCTTCTTCACGTCGACAAACCGCAGAAATTGGGTCGGGCTCACATCCATCGGCTAACGCCCTCTCACGCCGGCCTCTGAACACTCGGCAGCGGCATTTGCACGGCCCGCCGCACTATTGCTCCTTGCAACGACAAGCTTCCCACATCCCTCTTCGGCCCTGCCATCTACCTGCAGGCGATTACCGCACATAAGTGCAACTCAGACAAGATACGGCGCTCAGAACAGATCCTTGTTCGACGTTAGCGGACACCAGCGGCTGATTTTGAGGAATCGGATCAGTGCATCTTTGGCCTCCGACGTTCCGATTCGCTCTATGGCCTCGACGGCATACCCCATGGTGTAGCGATTTCCGTCACGCAAGGCATCGAGCAAGTTACCGAGCACCGGGGCGGCCGCCGGCCCTAATCGAGCCAAGGCCAAGGAGGCGTTGAAGCGCACCTCGTCGTCCGGATCGGAGAGTGCCGCACCAAGCGCCGCCGCAGCCTCCGGAGTCCCCTTCTTGAGCCCGAGCGCCTCGACGGCGTTCAGGCGCACCGCGGCATCGGCATCGGTACAACGGGAAATCAGCACTTCAAGCACTTTCGGCGCGTCCGTATCGAGCTCACCCAAAGCGAAGCAGGCATATTTGCGCACGCGCGGGCCACCCTCTTGGGCGCAGCGCACCAAGGCCGGGGTCGCAACGGTACCGATGGCGACGAGGCCGTGCGCGGCGTTCCGCGCCACCATCTCAAGCTCGCTTTTCTGGCCCTCGTCGATGAACACCCGCGCATCGTCGACATTGTCGCCGTCGTTGCCGGTCAGGGCGTCCAGCAGCGCGTCAAGGGCCCCGGCACCCATGGCCGCCGCCAGCCCATAGGCCGCGTTCAACCCCACGACCTCGCTGTCATCTCCGAGCAAGCCCACAAGACTTGCAACCCTATCAGCCTCATCCGGCGCCGGTTTCTCCATCTGCGGCAGCGGTCTGCCCGCCAGCCAGTGCCATGTCGAACGCCACACCGGCGCCATCGCATGGCCCGGCAGGCGTTCCGGATCCCGCCATTCGGTCTCGCCGCTGTCCCAAGTGACGCCGGTAGGGCGCTGCATGCGTATGAATTCAAATTTCACCATGAACCGCTTCAGCGCCGTGAAGTTTTTCATCTTCCGGTGCCAGATGTCATAGTGGATCATCATGCAGCAGCCCGCCGGACCCTCGGCATGACTGCCGAGTTGATCGATATCCTCGAGCCGCTGCGCGATATACTGGCTGCCGGGAATGATCCCCGTTGGCCCGATCTTTTCGTAGATGTCTTGCGGGTAATACATGATCATCACCCACCACGGATGATGGTTATGCACCTTGCGCTTGTATCCCCAATAACTGTCGTGATGCCAAACTTGCTGATCGCTGCCGGGGGGATTGTCGTGCAGCACGCGATGGGGATGCATCATGTACCCCTCGCCAAGAACGCTTGTCAGCGCCCCTTTAATCACCGGATCGTCGTACAAGAGCTGAAGCTCAGGCACCACCGGCAACAGATTGTTGCCTGGATTATCGTCGTTATCGTCCCCGATAATGCCGACAAACCGCTCATACATGCGGTCATGATAGTCCTGTGGCAGGGTTGGTTGGAGTTGCAGGAAGCCGTTCGCCAGGAAGGTCCGGATCTGCTCGTCGTTCAACGGTTCCACCGGCGTCGAAGCCAGTAGATCGGCACGACGATCAAGCGTCGAGACGCCTTCGCCGGTGTCGAACTGGCGCTGATACTTCCACTCCGGCGACATCTCGGCCACCTCCATGCGACAATCCTCCAAATCCCTTCGGTACTAGGAGACTACATGAGATGTCGGAGCCGTCAAAACCCTCCGCGCCGGCCAAGGATACGCCTGAGACTACGCGCGCAGC
>JAJFJA010000030.1 GCA_021774445.1 Alphaproteobacteria bacterium | reverse complement strand
TAGGCCACCAGGCCGGCCTCGAAATCCCGCGACGAGCGGGCCGCGAATTCGATGACCGCTTGTAAGTCGGCGTCGATGATCGGTGCCGCGTTGGTCGCTGGCGCCGTTGGTTCGACCGTCAGTGCGGCAAGGTTTGCGCCTGGTTCGGCAGCCGCCGCTGCCGTCGGCGGATCCGGCAATGGCGGTGTCGTCGGCGGATCCGGCAACGGCGGTGTCGTCTGGCTCGGCAATGCGGCAACCTGTGTCTCTGCTGGCGGCGCCGCCGTATCACCCGTCGGCGGTTCCGTTGCCAGCGGCGGCGCGGCCGGCACCGCCAGGAGCGGCTCGCTGCTCGGTGGCGCGCTGGCCTGCAGTTTCAGGTCGAGTTGGGCGGTCGCCTCCACATGTCCCTGGGCCGCGGCCAGGCGGAACCATCGGGTGGACTCCGAGTCGTTCGCCGCCACACCGAAGCCTTCACCATAGAGCACGCCCATGTTGAATTGCGCTTCGGCATGGCCTTGCCGTGCCAGCGGCTGCCACTGCGCCAGGGCGCCGGAGAAGTCGCCGCGTAAATAGGCTGACAGCCCATCGTCATATCGCGCTGGCGGCCGTACGGGACGCGGCACATAACCCGCCGGAGAGGGCCTGTTCGGCTCCCGCGAAGCAACTTGTACTTCGGCCGATCTGGTGGCGGGTGCGGGGTCTGCCGCCGTCGCGGCCGGCACCGCCGTCGCGGTCTGCGTTGGGCTCGGCGCTGGCGTTGGGCCACTGGCCAGACTCGCCGGCTGGAATCCTAGTCCGGCCGCGCGCTCGTACCACCGGCTCGCTTCTGCGGTACTGCGCGCGACGCCCTGGCCCTTCTCGTAGAACACCGCCAGCGCATATTGCGCCGCACCGACATTTTGCTCCGCCGCGCGGTTCAGCCACTCGGCGGCTTGTCCATAGTCTTGGGGCACGCCCTTGCCGTTGGCATAGAGCACGGCCAGATTATACTGCGCGACCGCGTTGCCCTGTGCCGCCGCGGCTCGATGCAACCGTGCCCCGACCGCGGCGTCCGCCTCTACGCCCTGCCCGAACTCATAGCGCAGCGCCAGCTTTGCCTGTGCTTCCGGATGGCCTTGCTCCGCCGCCAGAGTCAGCCATTTCACCGCATCGCCGTAGGTCTGCAGCACGCCGTCGCCTTCGGTATGCATGACCCCGAGATTGTATTGCGCGTCGGCATGGCCCTGCTCGGCCGCCCTGCGGTACCACGCCGCTGCGCCCGCCGGGTTCGGTTGGGCGCCGCCGGCACCGCGATCCAGCATGGCGCCGAGATTGAACTGCGCCTGCGCCAGGCCCGCCTCGGCCGGCCGGCGCAGCATTTCCATTGCGCCATTTTCATCCTTGGGCCCGCCGCGGCCTTCGGCCAGCATCACCGCCAGGTTGAACTGCGCTTCGTCATGTCCCTGGGCCGCTGCGCGTTGATACCACGCCACGGCCTGCGCCTCGTCGCGTTCGATCCCGCGGCCGCGCTCAAGCATCACGCCGAGGTTGAATTGGGCGTCGCCGAAGCCCTGCTGGGCGGCGGCGGAATACCAACGCACCGCTTCGGCATCGTCCTGCGGCACGCCGTTGCCGGCGGCGAACATCACGCCTAGATTGTTCTGGCCGCTGCGGAAGCCCTGTTCGGCGGCCCGGCTGAACCAGCGCACGGCCTCCCGGGCATCTTGCGGCAGCCCTTGGCCCTTGTCGTACATGACGCCCAGGTTGTTCTGAGCCCGCGCCATCCCGCGCTCCGCCAGCGGCGCCCAGGCCCGGACCGCCGCGGCAAAATTGCCGCTCTTATAGGCGCTTAGGCCGGCGTTGAAAGCCGCTTGTTGATCGGAAATCGCTTGCGCCCGTGTCCCGGCCGCGCGCTGCCGCGTGTTGGCGCTGGCGGGCTCGTCTGCCCCTTGGACAGTGCCGCCGAGGCTCGCTTGTGCCTGCCTATGACCTTGCGCCGCGGCCCGGCGGAAGAACGTTTGCGCCTGCTCCTTGTCGACCGCGACTCCCAGGCCGCTCTCGAACATCACCCCCAGATTGTATTGCGCATCGGCGTAGCCCTGGGACGAGGCGAGACTGAACCATCGCAAGGCCACGGCATAGCTTTGCTGCACGCCGAGGCCGTTGAAGGCCAGCACGCCGAGGCCATTTTGGGCGATCGGATCGCCGCCTTCGGCCAGGGGTTGCCATTCCTGCCAGGCTTTTTGATAGTCACCGCCCTGATAGGCGGTGAGTCCAGAATTGAAGTCCGCGTCGGCAGACGCGGACACCCCGACGGCCAAAGCAACAGCGAGCGCTATGCGTTTCATACCGCCATCTTTCGCCGCGCCGGTCCACCAATCAATAATGCGAAGGAGTTAACACCGCGCCCAACAAGGGGTAGCTGAACTGCGGCGGTCCGGCACGAGAGAGGTGGTTTGGGGTGCGCCGCTATTGTGCGGCGAGAATGCCCTGGAGGGCGGCCAGCACCGCCGTCGTGTCGTCTGCCGTGCCGACGGTGATGCGCAGGCAATTCTCATAGCCCGGCTCGACCCAGGGTCGCACGATAATGCCTTGTTCAGCCAAGGCCTTGGCCGCGACCAGACCACTGATTGGCAAACGTAACGAAATAAAGTTACCGACGCCCGGCAGGGCCACCAGACCCATGGCTTCGGCGCCGCTGGCCAGCCGTTGGCGCTCCCGTGCGTTATGGTCCAGGATCCGGTTTTTGTAGGCTTGGTCCGCCAGGGCCGCCAACGCCGCGGCTTGGGCCAAGCTGTTCACATTGAAGGTACCTTTGACCTGCAACACCGCCTGCGCCACCGCCTCGGAGCTGAAAATGCCGTATCCGACCCGCAGGCCCGCCATGCCATAGGTTTTCGAGAAGGTGCGCAGGACCGCCCATGGCGCGCGCCGCCGCGCCATCAGCGGCAGCACGTCAGGCCCGCCGGCATGCTGGGCGAACTCGCCATAGGCGTCGTCCATCACCAGCAGGACATCCTCCGGTGTCGCCTCGATCAGCCGGGTCAGGGCGGCCGCCTCGAGCATGCCGCCGCTCGGATTGTTGACCGGGGCGCAGAATAGCAGCCGCGTCGCCGGCGTGATTGCCGCGAGCAGGCCGGCGGGGTCATTGGCGCCATCCTCGCGCAATGCGGCCGCGATCGGTTTGCCATCGGCAAGCCGCGTCGAATGGGCATATCCCGGGAACGAGGGCGCCGGCATGACCGCTTCGTCGCCGGGTCCCAGGGCGACCATAGCGACCAGCGTCAGCATCTCGTCCGAGCCGTTGGTGAACACCAATTGCGAGGTCTCGACCCCGGTCGCCGCGGCCAGCGCCTGCGCCAGGTCCTTGCACAGCGCGTCGGGATAACGGTTGGCCGACTGCGCCGCCGCCGCCACGGCCGCGACGACCGCGGGTGACGGCGGCAGCGGACATTCGTTGAGGTCGAGGCTGCGCACCGCGGCGCGGCCAAGTTTCGCCCGTAGCGCCGCCGCGGTTGGCGGGAACCTTCTTACCGCGGCATCTTGGTAGCACGCTCGGATCGCCCCTCGTTTGGCCATGTCGCCTCCCCCAAGCACCGCGTTGCGCCGCCGGTTATGCGCCGCTTTGCGCTGGCGTCTATCGTTGTGTCAGCTTGAACTCGATGCGCCGGTTGCGTCGAAATCCGATCTCGTCCCGTCGCTGATCGAGCGGATGAAATTGGCCGAACCCGGCGGCCACCAACCGATCTGGAGGAATCCCCGAGTCTATCAGAAACTTCACCACCGACAGCGCTCGTGCCGCTGACAGCTCCCAGTTCGACGGGAAGTGCTCGTTTGATATTGGCCGCTCGTCGGTATGCCCGTCGACCCGCAGCACCCAGTCCACGTCCGCCGGGATCGTCGCCGAAATTTCCGTCAGAGTCGTGGCCAACTGCTGCAACTGCTCGCGGCCGTCGTGGCCAAGCTCGGCCTCGCCGCTGGCAAACAGCACCTCCGACTGAAACACGAAACGATCCCCGACCACCCGCACGTCCGAGCGGGCGCCCAAGACCTCGCGCAATCGGCCGAAGAACTCGGACCGATAGTTCGCCAACTCCTGGACCCGCGTCGCCAGTGCCTGATTGAGCCGGCTCCCCAGATCGACGATTTGGGCCCGTTGCTCGGCATTCTTGGTTTCCGAATCCACGAGAAATTTGTTCAGCGCCTGCAACTGCCGTTTCAGTTCGGCCATTTGTTCGGTCAACAATGAAACCCGATCGCGCGCTGCCACAGCGGCTTTGCGCTCGCGGTCGAGCGAGGTCTCCGTCCGCTTGGCCTGTTGTGTCAGCGTGCTCAGTTGCTGGTCCCGCTCCGCCACCTCGGCCGCCCGCTGCCGTTTTTCTACCTCCAGGGTCGACGCGAGCTCATCCGCGCGTGCTTTTGCCTGTGACAGACCGTCCAGCGAGTCCGTCAGTCTCCTCGACAGCGTCAGGGCCTGGGACCGTTCCTCAAGCAGTTCCTCCCGGCTTGCCCGCAGGCCTTCCGCCGTATTCAGCGCCCGCTGGCGTGCCTCCGCGAGGGCCGCCTGGGAGCGCTCCAATGCCGCCCTGAGCTCGTCGCCGCGCGTCGCCTCCTCTGTCAGTTCGCTGCGTCCGGTTTCCAGCGCTCCGGCCAGGCTGGCGATCTGCCGCTCAAGGTCGTCGCGCACCGCCCGCAGCACCCCGACGTCGTCGCGCAGTTCGGCAAGGACGGCACTTTGCTCTGCCAATTTGGCTTGCGTTTCTGCCCCCGTCGATTGTGCCGTTGCCAGTGCGTCGCGGAGTTGCGTGCGTTCTTCTTGGGTGTCGGCAATCTCGGTATTCAGGAAGCTGATCCGTTCCTCCAGCCGCTGCCGCTCCGCCGTATCGGCCGCCAATTCATCGGCGAGCAGGGCCACCTGCTGCTCCAGCGCTGAGATAGCGCCGCCGCGTTCCGCCTCCAGCCGCGCCAACTCTCCCTGCAGGTCGCTCTCTTCTTCCGCCAGCGACTGTATTTCCGACGTTAGCCCGCTCGCCCGTTCCCGCAGGGCGACATTCTCGTCAAGTCGGCTGGTCAGCTTGGCGATTGCTTCCTCGACTTGCTCGTTGAGGAGGTCCAGCGCCGTGTCCGAGCCACTCGTCGATCGCTCGATGCTATTGACCCGTGTTTCGATATCGCTGATCAGGCTCTGAATCTCGCCGACCGGATCGGGCGGGTCACCGTTTGCGCTATTGCCGGTCTGTGCCGCGCCGCTGGCCGCCGACAGTAATATGATCCCGGCCAGTCCCAACGCGTGGAACCGGGCCAAAGTCAACTTGCCGCCGATCGGGACCGCCCGAAGCCAGCGCCGCTGTCGCCCATCTGTGGCCATCTTGCAACTCGAACCACCAGTTGTCTGCGCTACCTTATCGTAACCGAGCGGCGCAGGCGATCACCACTGTGGGGGCGCTCGAACGGACTAGCTTAGCACTCAGTAAACCATTTGCGACTAGGGTTTTCGCGGGTTTCGTCGGAATAGCCGGCGTCTCGTTAGGACTATATTGCATGGCAGCGGCTGGAGCCGACACCCCGAGACCTCGCTTGCGCATTAATTTCGAGGTTTCGGTTCGTCGAAGTCGAAAATGGGAGGTTTTTGCGACCTACGGCGCCAACGAGCGCGAGTTGGCCCTGGCCGATGCCAAGAAGATGGAGCGCGACGGCGGCGTCGATGGCACCAAGGTGACCAAAGAGACGTTGCATCTGGAGACCCACCGGGTTGACTCGGCGGTCATTTTCCGCAGCGCATCTCTCGAACGTGAGCTCGCGGAACTGGCCGCTGATCGCCCAAAACCACCGCGAAGCCCGGCCCCCAGTGCGGCGCCGAAGGCGCCCAAGGCGGCCACACCCGCCGCCGCCAAGCCGGCGCCCAAGCCCGCGGTCACGACCCGGCAGGTCGACGATTTTTCCATTATTCGCGCCGCGCCGGCCATTATGGCGGCATTCCTATTTTCCTGCATGGTTGGTGCGGTACTAACCGTGGGATCGTCATACGGGCTGCAGGCGGTCGCCGGCATGGGTGTCGTGTTGGGCCGCCAGGGGCAACTCGCCATCTTGCTCGGCATCTTTGCGATTACCACCGCCTATTCCATGTTCTTTCTGCTCCGCCGGATCATGAAGAACGCCGTCACCCAACACACCGTCTTGGTTAAAGCGGGGCACGCCAAGGGTCCGGCGCCGGTAGCCGATGCATCTGAGGCCTCTGACCCTGTCTCCAACGCGGCCGACCTTGCGCCGCCGCCCCCGCCCACGCCCCGCGAGCTGCAGGATATGAAGCTCTTGGCCGGCGCCGGTCAGCTGGCCCAGGCTTTCACCGATCATCTTCTCGAACATCTCGGAGAGCGGCTGACGCCTCGCGATGCCGGCCAGCGGTTCGCCCTCGACGTCTATGTCGGCGGTGCCATCGATACTTTGGCTCAGTCGCTCGGTTTGAGCCGCGACGGCTTCCAGAAACTGCTTGAGGACCCGCTGCGCCGCCTCGACGCGCCGCCGGAAATGATCGAACGCTTTGGCAGTGCGCTCGAGGGCTATCTCGCCCAACCGCGGGTTCGCGACGTCTATGACCGCGGTCGCGCCGACATGACCCGACTACTTGCCGGCGAGAGTGACGCGATCGACCCCGACGCGGCGCTTCAGGCTTGGGAAGCTGGCCCAGCGCCCGCGCCGGCGGAACTGGCGCGGCCGGAGCCGGGATTCGAGCGGCCGGAGCCGGGATTCGAGCCGCCGGAGCCGGAATTCGAGCCGCCGGCGCCCGACCCCGACGCGGCCGCCGAGCAACCCGGCGGCAAGCTGGTCGCCGTGCTGTACACGGATGCCATATTGCCGCCTGACGTTACCCCGCAGCGCCGCGGCAAGAAGGCTGTCCGCCGCGTCTTCCGGGCCCATAGCAAGATCGTCCGCGAGACGCTGGACGAGCTTGATGGCACCGAATTCGAGCATGACGGCGACGGTATCCTGGCGAGCTTTAGTGTGCCTTCCCGAGCCGTTGAGGCCGCGATCATGATCCGGTCCAGGATCGTCGCGGCTGATGATGGGTCAATGCCACGGCTCGATACACGCATCGGCATCGACGTCGGCGAGCCGGCCTATGACGATGGCGAGCTGGTCGGATCCGCCGTCGAGCTCGCGTCTCATTTGTGCGGTCGGGGTGCGGCCGGACAGATCCTGACGTCGCGCCTGGTCCGCGATCTCTGTCCCGACCAGGATCGCCGATTCGCCCATCTCGGCGACGAAGAGTTCGAGGGCGTGTCCGAAGCGGTAGGGATTTTTGAGCTCGTCGACCCTGACGGCGAACCCGTGGCCGACGGGTCGGAAATCATCGAGGGGGCCGAGTAGGTCGTCATGTCCATCAATACCTTCTTCGCCATGCTCCTTGGCATTGGCCTTTTCATGGGCGCCATTGCCGTCAGCACGGACAACTATTGGGTGTTCCTCAGCGGCGCCAGCGCCGTGATCGTGCTCGGCGGCACGTTGGCCTCGACCTTCTTAAGCTACGAGTACCGCTATGTTGTCAGCGCCCTGAAGGCGATCTTGGGAACCTTTTCCGTTCATCGCGTTGATCAGGCCTCGCTCAATGCCGAGGTCGGTCGCGTTATCCGTTGGGCTTACATGGTTCAGAAAGACGGCATCATGGGGCTTGAGGCCGAGGCCAAGAGCACGCCCGGCTGGGACGGCGGCTTTTTGCTCTTCGGCGTCGAGTTGATTCTCACCGGCTACAACGGCGAAGAGACCCGGCGAATTCTATCCAACACCATCGAATCGGCCTATGAGCGCGGCCTCGTGCGCGCCGGCATATTGCGCAATATGGCCAGCACCGCCCCGGCATTTGGCATGATCGGCACCCTCGTCGGGCTCGTCGTCATGCTTGATAAGATGGGCGACGACCCCGGCGGGATTGGCGCCGGCATGGCGGTGGCGCTGATCACCACCCTCTATGGTGTCTTGCTGGCCCGCCTGATTTTCGGTCCGGTCGGCAACAAGGTCCAGCAGCGTGAAGAGATTGCCCGCTTCCGCAACTACTTGATCCTCGACGGCCTCGCCATGCTCGCCGACAAGGCCAGCCCCCGCCACATCCAGGACCGCATGAACAGCTATCTTGATCCGACGATCCGCTATGACATCGATACCCAACTCAAGGGGTCCGCGGCGCCGGCGGCCGAAAAGGCGACGGCGTAGCGGCAGATGAGCCTGCATGACAAGAATCGGCAAGGTTCGTCCGGTGACGGCGGCGACGATGACTGGATCGCCACATTTGCCGATGCCATCACGCTGCTACTCGCCTTCTTTGTCATGCTGTTCAGCGTCTCCAAGATCGACCTGCCGGTCTTCGAGCAGTTTCAGGCCGGTCTCGCCAGGGATTTAGGTCGCCGTGAGGCGGTACCGACGATTTCGATTCTCGAAAGTCAACTCGAGGCGATCGTCGATTCCCTGGGCGTCGCGGATGCGGTTCTCATCGGCCGGGATGATCAAGGCCTTGTTCTCGAATTCGCCGCCACGGCGTTCTACCGCCCCGGCACGGCCGCTGTCCGTCCGGAGGCTCGTTCGGTGATCCAGAACGTCGCCCGTGCCCTGCTGACGCCGCGAAATTCCCGCTATGACATCGCGGTCGAGGGGCATACCGACGACACCCCGATTATCACGCCGATATTTCCGTCGAATTGGGAGTTCTCCGCCGCCCGGGCCGCCAGCGTCGTGCGCTTGATGATCGATCAGGGCATCCCGGCCTGGCGGCTCCGCGCCACCGGCCTCGCCGATACCGTGCCGAAACAACCCAACCGCGACGCCGTCGGCAAACCCATTCCGGAGAATCGGGCGCTCAACCAGCGGATTGTCGTCCGCGTTCACCGCTAGAACTCAACCGCTTCTACGGCGGCGGCACCAACGCTTCGTCCTCTAGGGAATCTGCCGACGACGCATCGACGATTCGGATCGCAATACGATAGCCGAAACCCGCCCGCCCAAGCGCTGCCAGTTCGCGCCGGCGACGCTCGTCGCTGGGGTCTTTGTGACTGAAAGGGCCAAGCCGACGGCGCCGCGCGAAGTGGCAGGCGGCGGCGAATTCCGGATCCGCGAAGGCCTCGGCGTTTTCGCTCAACGCCGCGTCGATCAGCGCCCCATCGATGCCTTTCTCATTAAGCGAGCCACGAATATGGCGGCGCGATCGGCCTTGGCGGTGCAGGCTGCGGGCCCGCGCCGCCGCGTATCCCGCATCGTCCAGCATCCCCAGACGCCGCAGCTTGGCCACGATCTCCTCGATCCACCCTTCCACCGCGTCTTGGTCGACCGGCATCTCGGCCGCGGCGCGCGCCACCCGACGCCGCAACACGCGCCTGAGCGTCTCCGTGGAGGCGGCATAGCGGCCCAGATAGTGCAGCGCGATTCGTTCCAGCCGCTCTCGCGTCGGCTTGCGCTGCCGCCGCTTGCGCGGCCGCGGTCCGGAGGATGCCTCAGCGCTTTCGCTCACCGCACCGATTGTGAGCCCCCGGCCCTGCTCGTCTTTGCTGACACACTGTGACCGTCATCGTTGCGCCGCGCCGGCACTCTTCATATGGTGCCCCGCCGATCATGGAGCATGGCCATTGTCCGAACCACCTGCCGTCAGTCCGCGGCCGCCTGCCACATATTCCGAGCCTGCCGCGCCGCATATCGGTTCGGTGAATTGGCGCGGTTTGTGGACCTTGTACCTAAAGGAAGTTCAGCGCTTCCTCAAGGTGTTCAGTCAGACCGTCGCCGGCCCGGTGGTCAGCACCCTGCTGTTCTACGCCATCTTCAGTCTTGCCCTTGGCGGCGCCGTACGCACCGTCGGTGATGTTCCTTTCGTGCAGTTTCTGGCGCCCGGCCTGATCATGATGGCGATGGTGCAGAACGCCTTCGCCAACACCTCGTCTTCGCTGATGATTGCCAAGATTCAAGGCAATATCGTCGACGTACTGATGCCGCCCCTGACCGCCGGCGAACTGGCCGTGGGATTTGCCGCCGGCGGTGTCACGCGCGGCGTCGTCGTCGGGCTTGTGACCGCCATTGTGATGCTGCTTTTTGTTCCCATCGGCCTCGCCAATCCGGCGCTCATCGTCTTTCACGCCGTCGCCGCGTCGTTGATGTTGTCCCTGCTCGGCATCGTTGCCGGCATCTGGGCCCAGAAGTTCGATCAAATGGCGGCGATCACCAACTTCATTATCATGCCGCTGTCGTTTCTGTCGGGGACCTTTTATTCGATCGAACGGCTGCCCGCGGCGTGGCAGGTGGTCAGCCGGGTCAATCCATTTTTCTACATGATCGATGGCTTTCGCGCCGGGTTCATCGGCCGCGCCGACGCCGACCCGCTGCTGGGCGTCATCGTAATGCTGGTTATCGACTTGGTCTTGTTCTTCGTCGCCTATCGCCTCTTCGCGACCGGTTACCGGCTCAAAGCGTGATGCCGCCGCAGCCTCGGGAATTCCGCTACGTCAACTTCCGCGGCGTATGGACACTCTATTATCGTGAACTCAAGCGCGCCCTGAAGATCTGGGTCATCACCCTGGCCTCACCGGCGATCAGCGCCATCCTGTTCGCCGCCATCTTTAGCCTGGCTCTCGGCCGCTTTGGCGAAACCATGGGCGGCATGGCGTTCGCCACCTTCCTCATTCCCGGATTGATCGCGGCCGCCGTGCTCCAGCGCGCCTTCGAGGCGACCGCTTTTTCGCTGGTTTTCGATAAGATGGAAGGCACCATAGATGACACTGTGCGCGCCCCGTTGGCGCCGGCGGAGCTCGTGCTGGGCTACACGCTGGCGTCGGCGACCGGGGCGCTGCTCGTCGGCATCATAGTCGGTTTGGCCCTCGTCCCCTTCGGCACACCTTTGCCGAGCGGCCCCTGGGTCACGGTTTTCTTCGCTTTCGCGGGGTCGGTCATGATCTCGTTATTTGCCCAGATCAGCGGCCTTTGGGCACGCAAGTGGGATCACATATCGGCCGTCCAGACCTTTGCTTTCATTCCGTTCGTTTTCCTGGCGGGCGTCTTTTTCCCCCTCGATCGGTTGCCCCCTGTCGGTCAGCTCATCGTCCGTTTCAACCCCATGTTCTATGTCGTCGACGGCGTCCGTTTCGGCATGACCGGTCATACCGAAACCGCGCCGGTCTGGGCGGCCGGCATCGTTATCGCGGTAACCGCCGCCTTGGCGGTGATTTGTCTGCACTTGTTCGCCACCGGCTACCGTTTGAAGGATTAGGCCCCGCCGCGGTCTCGCGCCGCCGGCCGCACACGTTGACAGGCCCCGCGACATTCACGATAGTCTGCGCCTTTTTCCGGGCGCCGGCGGCCTTTCTGCCGCCTGTCCGCAACCGAGGATCCGCTGTGACTGCCACCATGCCCACCTACGCACGGGCGCCCCTATCCTTTGAGCGCGGCGAAGGGGCGTATCTTTTCGGCGCCGATGGCCGCCGCTACCTCGACTTTGCCGCCGGCATCGCCGTCGACAGTCTCGGCCATGCCCACCCGCACTTGGTGGCGGCGCTGACCGAACAGGCACAACGTCTCTGGCACGTCTCCAACCTGTATGAGATCCCTCAGCAGGCCCGCTACGCCGAGCGCCTGATCGCCGCGACCTTCGCCGACGCGGCTTTCTTCTGCAACAGCGGCGCCGAAGCCATTGAGTGTGCCATCAAGGTGGCGCGCCGCTATCACGCCGAGAACGGCCGGCCGGAGCGTTATCGCACCATCACGGTGCAAGGCGCCTTCCATGGCCGCACCCTGGCCACCATCGCCGCCGGCGGCAATCCGAAATATACCGAAGGCTTCGGTCCCGCCGTCGACGGTTTCGACCAGGTCGCCTTCGGCAATCTCAATGAGCTGCGCGCCGCGGTCGGTGGTGAGACCGCCGCCATCATGATCGAGCCGGTGCAGGGTGAGGGCGGTATCCGCCCCATGGACGCCGGCTATCTCCGCGGCTTGCGTCAAGCCGCCGATGAGTTTGGTTTGCTGTTGATCTATGACGAGATCCAGACCGGGTTCGGCCGCACCGGTAAGCTCTTCGCCCATGAATGGTCCGGCGTCGCGCCTGACATCATGGCCGTCGCCAAGGGCATTGCCGGCGGTTTTCCTTGCGGTGCCTGCCTCGCCACGAATCGCGTTTCCGACGCCATGTCACCGGGCATCCATGGCACGACGTTCGGCGGCAACCCCCTGGCCATGGCCGTCGCCAATGCCACTCTCGATGTCCTTTTGGCGGATGGCTTTCTCGCTAATGTCGTCGCCATGTCGGAACGCCTGAAGCAGCGCCTAACCGAGATTACGGCCGCCCATCCCGGTATCCTCGCCGAGGTCCGGGGCATCGGGCTGATGCTCGGTCTGCGGCTTGCCGAAGGCCACACGAATACCGATTTCGCCGCCCGCCTGCGAGAGCAGGGATTGCTGTGCGTGCCGGCCGGCGAGAATGTCGTCCGCTTGGTCCCGCCCTTGATTATCGGCCCGGTGGAAGTCGATGCCGCCGCCGAAATGATTGCCGCCGTTTGTGCCGGGTGGCCGTCGGACTCGGATCATGCCTAGCCCCCAGGGGAGGCCGCCGGCCGAACCGCGCCATTTTCTCGATATCAACGAAATCGACACGGCGGGGCTGCGCCGCATCCTCGCCCTCGCGGTAGCCGAGAAGGCTAGAGGGCAACGCCGGCCGCTGCTCGCCGGCAAGACCCTGGCGATGATCTTCGAGATACCGAGCACCCGGACCCGCGTCTCTTTCGAGGTGGCGATCACCCAACTCGGCGGCCATGCCGTGATCCTCGATACCGCCGGCTCCCAGCTCAGCCGGGGCGAGACCGTGGCCGACACCGCGCGCACCTTGTCGCGCTATGTCGATATCATCATGCTGCGCACGGTCGATCATGCGCGCACTTGCGAGATGGCCGAATATGCCAGCGTCCCGGTGATTAACGGTCTTTCCCACCAGTCCCACCCCTGTCAGCTGATGGCGGATCTCATGACCTTTGAGGAGGCGCGCGGTCCCATCGCCGGCAAGGTCGTGACCTGGACCGGCGACGGCAACAACATGGCCAACTCCTGGATCCATGCCGCCGGCCGCCTCGGGTTCTCGTTGCGCATCGCTTGCCCGCCGGAGCTGCCGCCCCGCGCGGAAGATCTCCAATGGGCTGCCGACCAGGGTGCCGACGTGTCGGTCACGTCCGATCCTCGGCAGGCCGCTGCTGGGGCCGACCTAATCGCCGCCGACACCTGGGTATCCATGGGCGATGATCAGAGCGAGCATCGCCACAATCTCCTGGCCCCGTATCGCGTCGACCGCCATCTCATGGCGTGCGCCAAATCCACCGCTTTGTTCATGCACTGCTTGCCGGCCCATCGCGGCGAGGAAGTAACGTCGGAGGTCATGGACGGGCCGCAATCGGTCGTCTGGGAAGAGGCGGAGAATCGCCTCCATGCGCAAAAGGGCATTTTGTTATGGTGCCTCGCCGCCGACGGCGACGGCCATGACCCCTGAGCCCCTCGGCGCGGTGGCCGACGGTGACGGCCTTATTCTGCCCTTCCGGATTGAACCCGGTGATGCCGGCAAGGCGCTGCAGGGCCGCTTGATCCGCCTCGGCTCTGCCGCCGAGGAAATTCTCACCCGCCACGACTATCCGCTGCCGGTTGCGACCTTGCTGGGGGAGTGTTTGGCGCTGACGGTGACCCTCGCCAGTGCGCTGAAATATGACGGCATCTTCATCCTGCAGATCCAGAGCGACGGCCCGGTTTCTCTGCTTGTCGCCGATATCTCCAGCACCGGCGATCTGCGCGGTTACGCCAAATACGATGCCGATTTGGTCGGCGCCTGGCAGGCCGCTGCGGAGGCCCGGCCGGTGCGAGACCTCCTCGGCAACGGTCGCCTGGCGTTCACCGTCGACCAAGGCGAGCACACCGAACGCTACCAGGGTATTGTCGAGCTGGCCGGCGACACCATCGCCGAGTGTGCGCAGCACTATTTCCGCCAATCGGCACAGCTCGATACCGGCCTCATGTTGGTCGCCCGCCCGATCGCGACGGCCGGCAAGCCGGTCTGGCGCGCCGGCGGCCTCATGTTGCAGCGTTTGGCCGAATCCGCCGAGGAGACCATTCTCCGCTCGGACGACGGCGACGACCCCTGGCGCCGGGCCATGATGCTCATGGCCACCGGAACCGCGGCGGAATTGCTCAACCCTGATCTGCCCGCCGAGGATTACCTGTTCCGCTTGTTCCATCAGGAGGGCTTGCGGGTTAGCCCGCACCGGCCCTTGCGGGCCCGCTGCCGTTGCTCGTCGCAGCGCATTACCGCGGTGCTGGAAGCCTTGCCTCGGGACGAACTGAGTGAGTTAGCCATCGATGGCAAACTCGAGGTGACTTGTGAGTTCTGCAGCCGTGTCTACGCCCTGCCGCCGCCGGCGCCGCCAAACTGACTCAAATTTGTCCTTTGACGGGCAGTTGCGTGTCGACACTTAGTTAGGCAGAGTGCGCCGGCAACCGCTCTGACATGATTTATTGAGGAGATTCGCCATGGCTCGAGCCAGGGTGCGCATTGCGATTCTGTCATTTCTGGGCCTGGTCCTCGCCGCCTGCACGAGTGTGACGACGGCGCCGGACTTCCCGGAGCTGACCTACGGGCACTTGCAACCCATCCGCCTCGATGTCGCCTCGCTGGAGGTCATCGACGCCTACCGCCCGACCCTGCAGGACCCGAATGTCGAGCACCGTGCGCCGGTGCAACCCGCAGCGCCGGCCCGGCGCTGGGCCGAGGATCGCCTGGTCTCCGCCGGCGCCGGCAGTCGCCGCGCCGTCTACACCATCAAGGATGCGTCCATTATCGAAACCAAGCTCGAACCCACCGGCGGACTCAAGGGCATTTTCACCAAGGACCAGTCGGAACGGTATGACGGCACGCTCGCTGTCGAACTGGCGATCTTCGGTCCCAGCGGCTCACGCGAAGGCACCGCCACGGCAACCGCGACGCGCTCCCGTACCGTCCCGGAGAACGTCACCCTTAACGAGCGGGAGCGTATTTGGTTTCAAATGGTCGAGAGCATGATGAGCGACCTCAACCGCGAGCTCGAAAAGGCCATCGGCCAATCCTTGCGCCCGTTCACACTCTAAGGTCTTTCAATCCACTTCCGCGAGACGTCACCGCAATCGCGACGGGCACTCTCGAGAATTGTCAGGCCCGCCAAAACGCCGGTGCGAACATCACCAACACGGTGAACAGTTCCAGCCGGCCCAGCAGCATGCCGGCTGAGAGCACCCATTTGGCCCCGGACGGCAGCGTCGAGAAGGTGCCCTCCGGCCCGATGATCGGGCCGAGACCCGGCCCGACGTTGGAGATGGCGGTCGCCGCGCCGGACAGGGCGGTCAGGAAATCCAGGCCGAGCACGCCGAGCAATACCGCCAACACGACGAACACGAAGACATAAAAGAAAAAGAAGCTCATCACCGACAGCGCCACTTCGTCGGTGATCGGCCGCCGGTTGTAGTAGGGGATGAACACCCCGTGTGGCTGCAGCAACCGTTTCATATGCGACGTTGCGGTGGCGTAGAGCACCTGAAAGCGGAAGATCTTGATGCCGCAAGTCGTCGACCCGGCGCAGCCGCCGATGAACATCGCCAGGAAAAAGATCGTCACCGCGAAGCCGCCCCAATTATCGAAGGCGGCGGTAGCGTAGCCGGTTCCGGTGATGACCGAGATGGTATTGAAGACCGCCAAACGAATGGCCCGCCCGGTGGCGATATCGCTCGACAGGGCGAACAGCAGCGCCACGATCGCCGCCACCACGATCACCACGCCGAGGAACCACCGCACCTGGCTGTCGCCGAACAGTGCCATCGGCCGCCCACGCGCGACCTGCAGATAGAGCACGAAGGGCAGGCTGCCCAGCAGCATGAAGGTCACCGCGACCCACTCCACCGTCGGATTATCGAAGCTGCGCAACGACTGGTCCGAGGTCGAAAAGCCGCCGGTTGCGATCGTTGTCATCGCATGCGCCACCGCGTCGAAGCCGCTCATCCCCGCCAACCAGTAGGCGGCGGCACAGACCAACGTGAACAGCAGATAGATCGATCCGATCGCACCGGCGATCTGGGTCGCCCGCGGCAGCACCTTCTCCGATCGGTCCGAGCTTTCCGTGCGGAACAATTGCATCCCGCCGACCCGCAGCATCGGCAGCACCGCCACCGCCATGACGACGATGCCGATCCCACCGAGCCATTGCAGCAGCGCCCGCCACAACAAGATCCCCGGCGGGGCCCGGTCCAACCCAACGATCACCGTCGAGCCCGTGGTCGTAATGCCCGACATCGCCTCGAAAAAAGCGTCCGTGTAGCTTAGGTCCAAGCTGGTGAAGGTGAAGGGCAGGGCGGCGAACATCGTCAGCGACACCCAACTCATCGTCGTCAACACGAAGGCCTGCCGCACGCTGATCACGATTTCCGCGCTGCGCGTCATCAGCACCAAGCCGATCCCAACGAACATCGTCAGGCCCGCCGAGGCTAGGAACACTTGCCACTCCGGATTACCGGCCGCCAAATCGACAACAGCCGGCAGCACCATGGCGACGGCCAAGGTCGTCAACAGAATACCGACGATGAACAGGACCGGACGAACTTCAATCACGGCGCTGCGTCGTCCCCCCCTCTAACGCGGCGACCGGACCGCCACCCTCGGCGCGCCCGGCGTCGGGTCGATCATCGGCCGCCGAGCGCACCCTGTCCAGTGTGCTCACACGCCGATCTGGCTCGCCGGCTGTCCGATCAACGACAGAAATTCGCGGCGCGTCTCCGGGGAGGTGCGAAATTCGCCGAGCATTCTGCTGGTGACCATCCGCACGCCGGTCTTGTGTACGCCGCGCGTCGTCATGCATTGGTGCTGCGCTTCGATGACCACGGCCACGCCCAGCGGCCGCAGCACATCCTCGACGCAATTGGCGATCTGCGCCGTCAGCTTCTCCTGGATTTGCAATCGTTTGGCATAGCTGTCCGCGACCCGCGCCAGCTTGCTGATGCCGACCACGCGCTTGTCCGGCAGATAGCCGATATGCAGCTTGCCGATGATCGGCGCCATATGGTGTTCGCAGAAGGATTCGATGCGGATATCCCGCAGCAGCACCATTTCGTCGTACCCGGCGGTTTCTTCGAACGTGCGTTGCAAATATTCCACCGGGTCGTCGCGGTAGCCGGCAAAGAACTCTTCATAGGCCTTGGCCACCCGTTTCGGTGTGTCCAAAAGGCCTTCGCGGTCGGGATCGTCGCCGGCCCAAAGCAGCAGGGTTCGGACCGCTTGCTCCGCCTCCGCCCGGCTCGGTCGTTCCCGACCGGCCTGTAGATGGCCATTGGGAACGGACGCGATCTCAACTCGATCTGCAGCGGACGCGACCTCAGGCCCGTCCGTCGGATCAGGGTCCCTCATGATGGCTCCAACAGTTATTCGTGGGACTATTAGGCTTAGGCCGCCGGTTCGCCGGCGGCCTAGTGGATAAAATCCAACATAAGGTACCCAGACGATCGCGTATCCCGGTATCTGGGCAGGAGAAGGCCCGTGGGCGATGCCGAAGCATCGTCGAGGGTCCTCGACGCCCCCAGATACCGGGATACGCGACCCGAAGGGCGGCTTGGCGAGCTCACCGGCCGCGTTGCGCGACACTTGTGATGCGATGGCATCACGGCGTATCGCGCGCCTTGCCGGGTAAACGCGCCAAGCCGTCGTATGG
>JAJFJA010000029.1 GCA_021774445.1 Alphaproteobacteria bacterium | reverse complement strand
CAAAGGAGCGACGCTCGATTATGGCCGAGATGATGAAGGCAGCCGTGTTCGTCGAGCCGGGGCGAATTGTCCTGGACGACAAGCCGATACCCGATGTCGGATCTAACGATGCGCTGATCCGGCTCACAACCACGACCATCTGCGGAACCGACGTCCACATCCTCAGGGGCGAGTATCCCGTAGCCAAGGGCCTCACGGTGGGGCATGAGCCCGTGGGCGTGGTCGAGAAGCTCGGCGCAAATGTCCAGGGATATGTGGAGGGCCAGCGGGTGATCGCCGGAGCCATCTGTCCCAGCGGCTATTCCAACGCCTGTCTCGATGGCCTTTATGCCCAGGACGGGCAGGGTGCCGCGCATGGCCTGAAGCCCATGGGCGGTTGGCGCTTCGGCAATACCATCGACGGCGCTCAGGCCGAGTATCTGCTGGTGCCGGACGCCATGGCGAACTTGGCGCCGGTGCCGGACGGACTGACCGACGAGCAGGTACTTATGTGCCCGGACATCATGTCGACCGGCTTTGCCGGGGCCGAGTCAGGGAACATCAAGATCGGCGACACCGTTGCCGTCTTCGCCCAAGGACCGATCGGTCTCTGCGCAACCGCTGGCGCGAAGCTTCGCGGTGCCACGATGATCATCGCCGCTGAGACGGTTCCCGAACGCATCGAGATGGCAAAGCGCGTCGGCGCCGACATGGTGATCGACTTCAAGAAGACCGATCCGGTCGAGGAAATCATGCGGGCCACGAACGGTCGCGGCGTCGATGTGTCGATTGAGGCTCTTGGACTGCAATCGACTTTCGAAAGCTGCCTCAAGGTTCTCAAGCCAGGCGGAACCTTGTCGAGCCTTGGTGTCTACGCCGACGATCTCACAATCCCGCTTGCCGCGTTTCACGCAGGGTTGGGGGATCATAAGATCGTCTCCTCGCTCTGCCCCGGCGGGAAAGAACGGATGCGCCGGCTGATGAATGTGATTGCCTCGGGTCGCGTCGACCTCGAACCGCTGATCACCCACCGCTTTGGGCTCGAACAGATTGAAGAGGCGTACGAGCTCTTCGCCAACCAGCGGGACGGCGTTCTCAAGGTCGCCATAACCCCTTAAGGGCAGGTGCCTAATCGGCCGCATGCCGGGATCACCATAAGAGACGCGCGGAGACGTATGACTGTTCAACCAAAACGGAGTTTACGCCATAAAGAAACTTTTGATGGCGACGGATCTCTCGGCGCGTTCCGATCGAGCCCTGGAGCGCGCCGGGGACCGGCGAATTTTATCTCGATGAGCGTCGGGCCTCCCTGAAAAAGGGCGCTCATGTTTCGTTGATGTGATCCCCAAAAACTGGATCTATTCGGATTAGAGTTTTCCTCGCTGATGGTCTATGGGATGCGTTGCCAATCCTGCAGGTGGTTTTGCGGCGCTAGATACAGGCTTCGTACAGGCCGCGCGTATTTTCGACCGTCATCTCGATCGGGTTGCTGGTGGCGGTGGGATCTTGCAAGGCCATTTGGACCATCTCTTCGACCCGCTCGGTGTCGACGCCGAGGGTGCGGAGTTTGTCGGGGATGCCGACTTCGGCGCGGAGTTGCAGGACGAAGTCATAGAAGCCGTCGAAGCCGCCGGCGATGCCGAGATAGGCGGCGGCGGCGGCGATCTTGGTCTCGATGGCCGGGCGGTTGAGGCGCAGCACCGGGGGCATGACGACGGCGTTGGTGGTGCCGTGGTGGGTGTCGTAGATGGCGCCGACGGGGTGGGACAGGGCGTGGATGGCGCCGAGACCCTTCTGGAAGGCGATGGCCCCCATGGAGGCGGCGGCCATCATCTGGCCACGGGCCTCGATGTCGGTGCCGTCCTGGTAGGCGCGGGGCAGGTATTGCTTGACCAGCCGCATGCCTTCGATGGCGATGCCCTGGCTGAAGGGGTGGAAGGCCGTGGTGCAGTAGGCCTCCAGGCAGTGGGCGAAGGCGTCCATGCCGGTGCCGCCGGTGGCGGGGCGGGGCATGCCGACGGTGAGTTCCGGGTCGGAGATCACCACGGTGGGCAGGACCGTCGGGTGAAAGATGATCTTCTTCACATGGGTCTGGGAATTGGTGATGACCGAGGCGCGGCCGACTTCCGAGCCGGTGCCGGCGGTGGTGGGTACCGCGACAATAGGGGCGACGGTGTCGGCATTGGCGCGGGTCCACCAGTCGCCAATATCCTCGAAATCCCAAATCGGGCGGGTCTGGCCGGACATGAAGGCGACCATCTTGCCGAGATCGAGGCCGGAGCCGCCGCCGAAGGCGACGACACCGTCATGACCGTCGGCGCGAAAACGCTCAATGCCCGCGGCCAGGTTGATCTCATTGGGGTTGGGGTCGACCTCGGCGAAGACGGCGCGGCCCAGGCCGGCCTGGTCGAGCAGATCCAGGGTGCGATGGGTGATCGGGAGTTTGGCAAGGCTGCGGTCGGTAACCAACAGAGGCCTGCGGATGTTGGCGGCGGCGCAGGCGTCGCCGATTTCCGCGATGCGGCCGGCGCCGAAGCGAATGGCGGTCGGATAGGACCAGTTTGCGGTAACCGTCATCTTTAAGCCCTTTCGAAACCGCGCTGGACCTCATAGTCCGTAACCTTGCGGTCGAAATCCTCCTGCTCCCATTCCGCGGCGCGGACATAGTGATCGACGACGTCGCCGCCGAGGGCGGCACGGAGCATCTTCGAGCGGCGCAGGGCCGTCGTCGCCGTGCGCAAGGTTTCGGGAATACGGCGGGCGCGGGCGGACTTGTAGGCGTCCCCGGTGAATTCGGGCTCAAGGTCGAGTTTCTGTTCGATGCCGGCGATGCCCGCGGCAAGCTGAGCTGCGATCGCCAAATAAGGGTTGAGGTCGGCGCCGCCGACGCGGCACTCGACGCGCACGGCTTTCGAATTGGGCGCGGCGATGCGGTAGCCGGCGGTGCGGTTGTCGGCGGACCAGATCGCCTTTGTCGGCGCAAATGTCCCCTCGGCAAATCTCTTATAGGAATTGATGTAGGGGGCGAGGAAATAAGTGACATCACCGGCGTGTGCCAGCAGCCCGGCAAGATAATGGCGCATCGTGGCCGACATGCCGTGTGGCTGGCCGGGGTCGAAGAAGGCGGGCTGGCCGTCCTTGGTCAAGAGGGATTGATGGATGTGGCTCGATGAGCCGGCGCTGTCATGGCTCCATTTGGCCATGAAGGTGACGGACCGGCCCTTGGCCCAGGCGATTTCCTTCACCGCATTCTTGACGATGCTGTGGCAGTCGGCCATTTCGAGGGCGTCGGCGTAGCGGACGTTGATTTCCTCCTGACCGGCGGCGGCCTCGCCCTTGGAGTTCTCGACGGGGACGCCGGCGCCTTGCAAGCCTTTGCGAACGGCGCGCATCACGTCTTCCTCCTTGGTGGTCTGGAAGATGTGATAGTCCTCGTTATAGGGGCTGATCGGGGTCATGCCACGATAGGCCATGTCGTGGACTTCTTCGTAGGTATCGCGAAACAGGAAAAACTCCAGCTCGGTTGCGACCATCGCCCGCAGACCCAGTGCCCCGAGCCGCGCGATCTGCTGCTTGAGGACGGCGCGCGGCGCGTGCGGTACCTCGGCATGAGTGTGATGGTCGAGCACGTCACAAAGGACCAGCGCGGTGCCTTCGAGCCACGGTAGGAGGCGTAGGGTGGCGAGGTCCGGCTTCATGACGTAGTCGCCGTAACCGGCGGCCCAACTCGTTGCTTCATAGCCCTCGACCGGGACCATCTCCATGTCGGTGGCGGTGAGGTAGTTGCAGCTATGGGTCTCCTCCCAGGCGCTATCGACGAAGTACTCGGCCTGAAAGCGTTTGCCCATCAGACGGCCCTGTATGTCCGTCTGCGCGGCGACAACCGTATCGATCCGGCCATCGGCGACATGGTGCTTGAGGTCGGCGAGAGAAAGATTGCCAGGCATATTGCCTCCGGTCGCGAATGGCTGATTTTGGCAGGGAGGTAGACCGATTCTGCCCAATAGCGGCGTTAGCCGCAATGGCCGTTCTTAAGCGCCGCCGCGGTTACCCGCGGCGGCGCTTGGCTTAGGTCAGGCGGCCCCCGTGTGGGGCCGCCCAGCATACTTGCGTCAGGCGTAGCGGTACGGCCTGCCGGCCTTATCCATGGCGGCGTTATAGTCCTTGAGTATCTGGACGACCTTCGCCTTGGTCTCGGACTCAGCGGCAATCTCGTCCCAGAAGACACGGGCAGCGGCTTCGACCGTGGCCCATTCTTCGTCCGGGATCGTGGTCAGCTTCATCTTCGTGCCATCCACACGCAACTTCGCCTCACCGCCCCAATACCACCATTGGCGATAATAATGGGAGCTATCCATGGCCAGGGTGAGCAGCTCCTTGAGATGTTCCGGCAACTCGTTGTAACGGTCCATGTTGGCGAAGAACGACCCGGCCCAGGCACCGGATATGTTGTTGGTGAGGAAGTAGTCCGTCACATTGGCCCAACCAACCGTGTAGTCCTCGGTGATGCCCGACCAGGCTATACCGTCAAGCTCCCCGGTCTGCACCGCGACCTCAATATCCTCCCACGGCAGGGTCACAGGGACGACGCCAAACTGGGACATGAACCGGCCCGCAGTCGGGAAGGTAAAGACACGTTTGCCCTTGAGGTCCTCGAGGCTGTGGATCGGCTCCTTGGTGGCAAAGTGAGCGGGATCCCAGGCGCCGGCGGAAAGCCATTTGACGCCGACTTTCTCATATTCCGCTTCCCAGATCTCGGCGAGACCCCATTGTTTGAACAACACCGGCACGTCGAGGGAGTAGCGCGCGGCGAACGGGAAATAGCCACCGAACACCGTAACCTCGGTCGGTGACGCCATAGAATCGTCGTCCGACTGCACCGCATCGATGGTGCCACGCTGCATGGCGCGAAACAGTTCGCCCGTTGGAACAAGCTGATCCGACGTGAACAGCTCAATTTCCATCTCATCGCCGGCGACCTTGTTGAAAGCGTCGATAGCCGGCTTGATAACGTGCTGGGCGAGGGCCGGACCGGCATAGGTTTGCAGGCGCCAGCGAATCTTCGACTGGGCATGGACGGCCGGGGCCGCCAAGGCCGCCGCACCGGCGAGCCCGGCACCGCTTAGGAACTTACGTCTTGTTGTCATGACTCAGACCTCCTTACGTTTTTTGGGGCGTGGAGCCCACGATTTGCGCCAACCCGGCGCGTTCTTTGGTTATTCGGCGTTTGTTCACTTTCCGTAGACACTGTTCGGCAGCCACAAGGCGATTTCAGGAAACAGCATGACGACAGCGAGGGCGACGATCATCACGCCGACAAACGGGACGATTGAGCGATAGATGTCGCCCATCCGGATTTCCGGCGGCGCCATAGCGCGCATCAGGAAAAGGTTGTAGCCAAACGGCGGCGTCATATAGGCGATCTGGGTGGTGATCGTGTAAAGGATGCCATACCAGATCAGGTCGAAGCCGAGGGCACTCACCAGGGGGACATAGAGCGGGGCGACAATGACCAGCATCGCCGTGTCGTCGAGGAACGTCCCCATCAGCAGGAAAGAGAGCTGCATAATAATGAGGATCGTCCAGGGGTTCAGGTCGAGCTGTCCGATGAACAATTTCTCGATGGCGCTAACCGCGCCGAGGCCATCGAACACGGCCCCGAAGCCGAGAGCTGCGAGGATTATCCACATAAACATGCAGGAGATACCAAGCGTATTTCGGACCGAGTTCTCGAACACAGTGCGTGTCATTCGGCCCTTTAATACCGCGGCGGCGAAGGCGGTCATGGCGCCAATAGCCGAACTCTCGACCAGGCTGGTCCAACCATTGATAAAGGGGACCATCATCGACGCAAAAATGACAATCGGCAGAATACCCGAACGCAGAAGACCAAGCTTTTGGGCCATAGGGACATTGCGCTCGTGCTTCGGCAGAACGGGGCCGAGCTCCGGCTGCAAGTGGCAGCGGATAGCGACATAAACGATGAACAGGGCCGCCATCATCAGGCCGGGGATTACCCCGGCAAGCCAGAGTTGGCCCACGGGCTGACGGGCGATCATGGCGTAGAGCACGAGAACGACGGAGGGCGGCACAAGGATGCCAAGGGAAGACCCGGCTTGGATCACGCCGGTCACCATGCGCTTGTCGTAGCCCCGGCGCAAAAGCTCGGGCAGGGCAATCGTCGCACCGATAGCCATCCCCGCGACGGAAAGCCCGTTCATGGCCGAAATCAGCACCATCAGGCCAATGGTACCGATGGCGAGTCCGCCTCGGACAGGTCCCATCCAAACGTGGAACATCTTGTACAGGTCGTCCGCGATGCGGGACTCCGACAGCACGTAACCCATAAAAATGAACATCGGCAGGGTCAGAAGCGGGAACCACTTCATCAACTTGATGGTCGCCGAGAAACCAATGTCCGCGCCGCCGGGTCCCCACAGCAGCAGCGCTGCGATAACACCGACCGCGCCGATGGCACCGAACACACGCTGCCCGGTCAAGAGCATCAGCATCATGGTCGAGAACATGACAATGGCGATCAACTCTTGCGGCATCAGAGTTCGGCTCCTCGGATGCGGGCAACGTCTCGCAGAAACTCTGCGGTCGCTTGAAGCAACATTAAGGAGAAACCGAAGACCATCACCACTTTGATGGGCCACATGAAGGGGCGCCAAGCGGTGGGACTGCGCTCGCCATACTCAAACGCGTAGGTTGTGCTGCCAATACCGCCGAAAAGGAGAACGCAAAGATAAATGATCAGGAAGAAGATCGTGAAAGCGTCAAACCAAGCTTTGGTCGTCACCGACCAATTGCCGTAAAATAGGTCCATGCGGACGTTGGAACCGAGCTGTATGGAATAGGGACCGCCCAGGATGTAATAGGCGACCATGGCGAACTGGGCCATTTCAAGCGTCCACAGTGACGGCAGAAAAAACGTCTTGGATATTGACGACCAAAGAAGAATGGCGACCATCACGAACAGCAGGTACATGGCGAACCGGCCGATCCGGTAGTTTACGGCGTCGACAAAGCGGACATAGTTCCGAAGGAAACCCGGCATGCCGCTATCCCCTCAGTGCCGCTGTTGGCGCAGTGCTGCGGGAGGCCGCGCCAAGGTCTGCCAAGCCTTCCTCCAGCAGCCGAGCGAGTGCGGTGGTGATGCGCCGGCGCGCCGTATCATCGGCAATCAGGTCGTGTTTGATCTCCAGCATTAAGTTGGGCAGGCCGCGCGGCAGGGCATGGACCCTGAGGGTGTGGGTAGTGCCGTCGGCCGGCCCATAGGGGGCGTTTCTTTCAGTCCGGAGCCCGGTAGTTGCCGCTGCACGGTGTAACAGTGCATCGGCTAGCCGGGCATCTTCGTCGTGAAGGATACCGAGCTCGACGGTGCGGGCGGCGCCGAAGAAAGTCGGTGTGAAGCTGTGTACGGTGACGATTGCCGGCTGCCGACCATGACCTGATCTGGCATCCAAAATAGACGTCAAGGCGTCGCGGAACGGGACATAGAACTCTTGAAAGCGGGCCGACCGCGCCGTCTCGTCGAGGTTCCGGTTGCCGGGCACGGCGCACGCCTCACTGCTTTCCGGCAGGGCGTCCGGGGCATCGGGTGCGCGGTTACAGTCATAGACAAGCCGCGAGTAGCGGGTGGCGATAAGGGGGGCGTCGAACCGCTTGCTGAGTTCGAGCGAGACCGCCAATGCGCCGAGATCCCAAGCAATGTGGCTTGAAAGGGCAGTGCCTGAAAGCCCGAGAGTGCCAAGCGACGTGGGGATGGTGTTGGCGGCATGCTCACAAACGACGATCAACTCAGCGCTGCCGTCGATGTTGACGATGTTGGTCACCGGGCATTCTTCGGGCGTGAGGATGGATGACACGGTCGCGACGTCTCCCAGCATTCTGAAGAGAATTGTACAAAACGGTACGTTCTGTCAATATCTCTTCAAGGAACTGGGTGTAACTTCCACCCACTCGACAAGACCAGCGGGGCGCCCGTGGCTCGACCGTCCGATACCATCCAAGAACTACTGCACATGAATTTCGAGGCATTGACCCGGGCAGAGCGCCAGCTGGCGAATGCATTGTTGGAAAACTACCCGGTTTCCGGCCTGGCTTCGATCACGGCGGTTGCTCAGGATGCCGACGTTTCGACGCCGACGGTGGTGCGGATGGTCCAAAAACTTGGCTTCGATGGTTTTGTCGACTTCCAAGAAGTACTGCGGGCCGAACTATCGGCGCGAATTTCAGATCCGATCCGCAAGTGGGAGAGTTGGGCGAGCGAGGCACCTGAGTCGCATATCCTGAACCGGTTTACGGAGGCGGTTACAACAAACCTTCGTCAGACATTGGCACAGATTGACCCGGTAACCTTCGATGCTGTCGCTGGATTACTCGGCGATACCAAACGTCATATCTATGTCGCCGGGGGGCGGATCACGCGTTCGCTGGCGGATTATCTTTTCAACCACATGCAGGTGATCCGGCCACATGTCACGCAGATGGGGACGGCGCCCGGGGTCTGGCCACATTATTTGTTGGATATGAACCCGGGCGACGTCGTGGTTCTGTTCGATATCCGCCGCTACGAGAATGCGTTGCTGCGCCTGGCGGATCTTGCCCATAAACGCGGAGCAATAGTCTGCTTGGTGACGGACCAATGGGGATCGCCGGTAACCAAGGTGGCTCAGTTCCGCTTCAATTGCCGGGTTGAAGTTCCTTCGGCATGGGATTCCAATATCGCAATTCTGTTCGTTCTCGAGGCGCTGATAACAGCGGTTCAGGAGCTGAATTGGGACGAGAGCAGAGAGCGCATGGAAACGCTTGAGGAGATATTCGACAAAACGAAACTGTTTCGGAAGTTCGTCTGACTCGCTGCCGGTGTCGCGGGACCTGCGGTTATGTCTATTGGAGCCGGACTTCCCGGCGCCAGACCAGGCAGTCGGAGAATTCGGCGATGGCGGTGTCTTCGACGCCTATGCCCGGGTTGTCGGGTAGTTGCACCTGACCCTTGTCCAGTGTTGCCATAATGGGAGCGGCGATCCGTTCGCGCATGGGATTGGGGTTAAAGTCGACTTCCACATAGCCTGTCGTCTGCCGGGTGGCCGCTTTGACATGCATCGTGGTCAACAAACCGACGCCGCCGCCGAGCCAATGGGGACAGTATTGGTAACCACCCCGCGCAGCCGAACCACCGATGTCGAGGGAGCGCGCGACGCCGCCCCATTTGCCCAAATCGGGCTGCAAAACCTTGAGGCCTCGGCGTTCCGGCAGGCATTCGAAATCGCGGTCGGAGGAGAAATTCTCGCCGGCGGCAAGCGGCGTGCGGAGCTGGTTCGCCAGAGCCTGCCAATCGGCGTCGGGCGCATCGTGCAATAGCGGCTCTTCGAGCCAGGCCAGCCTGGCCTCTGCGAGCGCTTCAGCAAAGCCGACTGCTTCCGCACGGCTCCAACCCTGATTGGCATCGGCCATCAGCGTTCGTTCGTCGCCAAGGATCTGCCTGGCACCGGCTAGGTTTTGGCGGTCGATTTCGGGATCAAAACCAACTTTGATCTTGCACGCGACATGGCCGGCATCGATCGCCCGGGCAACGGTCTGCGGAGCGCCGGTCGGGTTTATGCCGCTGGCGTATATGTTGACAAGCGGCTGTGCGGTCTTCGTCAGCATTCGATATAGCGGCTTGGTCTGCCGGCGGGCCGCCAAATCCTGCAGGGCGCACTCTAGCCCGGCGAGGCATTGGGCGATCGGGCCGTGCTCACCCGTCTGGTTGGCCAGCACCCGCAGATGCTGGGTGAGGGTGGTCCAGAGTAGTCCAGGTTCGGATAGAGCACCGAATTCCGCGGCCAGCGGCAGGATCGTCGCGGCCAGCAATCGGGCTCTGTGTTCCGCGCCTACGGATGGGAAATTGCACCAGACCTCACCCCAGCCGGTGCAGCCGTCATCGTCCTCGATCCGGATGAGCAGCGACGGCCGGTCGCGCATGATACCGAAGGAGGTCTCCACCGGGGTCTCAATGGGGACACGGTGGACGAAGATTTCTGCACGCATGGAGGTCGTTCGCCGCTTATTTCGAGAGGCCGGCTCGGCGTCTGGCGTCGGCATAAAGCGCGGTCCAGTCCTCGCCACCGCGGCCCGCGGCCCTGGCAGCATCATAGCGCGGCATGGCGGCTGCGCCGGTGGTCAATTCGACATTGAGAGGACCGGCCATTTCGAGGGCCAACAGGAGATCCTTGTGGGCGAGGTCGATGGCGAAGCCGGGCTCCAAGTCGCCCTTGAGGACCTTGGCCGGATAAGTGGTCGCCATATGTCCTTGTCCGGCTGTGGTCGATAGCATCACCCGCCGAGCCAGTTCGGGGTCGAGCCCCGAGGTCTCAGCGAGCAGCAATGCTTCGACGGTGGTCGCGTTCAGTGTAATCGACATGAAGTTGTTGACGATCTTCATGCGTGCGCCGGCCCCGGTGGGGCCGCAATGCTCGATGGTATCTCCCATGGTCTCCAGCACCGGCCGCACCGCAGAGACGTCTTCCTGGGAGCCGCCGACCATGATGAGCAGTTGGCCACTGACGGCATGGGCCGACGACCGTCCGACCGGGGCGTCGACAAATCGACGGCCGGCCTGTTTCATCCGTGCCGCATGGGCGTCGGTCTGGCCGGGCAATATGGTGCTCATGTCGATGGCGACCGCGTGTTCCGCCATCCCGTTCAACACGCCATCCGGACCGAACAGAACAGCCTCAACGATCGCGCCGTTCGGTAGCATTAGGATGACGACATCGCTGCCCATCGCGCAATCTTGCGGTGACGTCGCGGCCTTGGCGCCGGCCGCGACGATGGACTGCACGGCCGTCGGATCAATGTCGAAAACCCGGCATTGGAAGCCGCCCTTCAGGATGTTGCGCGCCATGGGCGCCCCCATGACCCCGAGGCCGATGAACCCAACTGTTGTCATCCGGATCTCCACTTGTGCAGATTTCCCAAGTCGGGACTGCGGCTGATTTGGCGAGGCGACCTAATGTCGGCCCGTTCTCATGCCCGACTCGATGGCGTATACTTGACCCGGGCGTTGGTTCGATACCGGGAATTTGATATAACAAATCGATAGAGTCAATTTCTTGGAGCCGATCGGCATATCTCGGCGCCAAGAAAAGCGGGGAGGCAGGCGACGATGTCAGACACGACACTTGGCAAACGGGACAAGTTTGGCGATTGGCGGCCGCCCAATCTGATCAAGCTGCCGGCAGTCTTGGCATGGCCGCCGCAGCCGCTGGCCGCGGCGAAATGGCTGCTCGCCTTCCCCGGCTATTTATGGCCCTGGAATAGCATATATCTCGCGATTGCGTTGGCGACGTGGTTCTACCTCACGCCGGATTTGGCCAGTATGCAGAATTTCGAACCGGGCTGGATGGCGGTTATCCTGGTTCGAAATTATGGCTTGACG